>NZ_JCBAJB010000010.1:0-131433 GCF_059766475.1 Enterobacter sp. SCRI0065
AAACCGACGTTTTATAGATTGCCCTTCAATGGCTTGACCGATAATGTCACCTGTTTTTTTTGCAGAAATCATTGGGTGAAAAACATGCAAATTGGCTATGTCAGGGTATCAACAAATGACCAAAATACTGACCTACAGCGACAGGCGCTGGAACGCGCAGGATGTGAACAGATTTTCGAGGAGAAAATGAGCGGCACGGTTGCAAACAGACCCGCGCTAAAGAAGCTAATGCGAGCCCTTAATGCAGGAGATACGCTGGTGGTCTGGAAACTGGATCGTCTGGGTCGGAGCATGCGTAATCTGGTTCTGCTGGTAGACGAACTGCGTCAGCGCGGTATTCACTTCAAAAGTCTTACCGACAGTATCGACACTTCCAGCCCAATGGGGCGCTTCATTTTCCACATCATGTCTGCCCTTGCTGAAATGGAGAGAGAGCTGATCGTCGAGAGGACCCGAGCAGGTCTGGCAGCAGCGAGAGAAAAGGGAAGGATTGGAGGTCGCCGGCCAAAATTGACTCCGGAGCAATGGGATCAGGCCGGGCGGCTTGTCGAGAACGGAGTCGATCGTAAGCAAGTAGCATTAATTTACGATGTAGCGGTATGCACACTATATAAAAAATTCCCGGTAGCAAAGCTTGCTGGAGGCAAACAGTAGGGTGGGCCGAAATATTTACAAAAACATATTTGTCGATGCATGAAATGGTTACGCCCAAACCGCTTAAGCATTAATCAGTCAACATCAAAGCGCACCTTGATCAGATTTTTCCATTCAACTACTGTATATAAAAACAGTATCGAGGCGTGCGTTATGAAGTTATACAGACCAGCAGAGTTACGAGAAGTCATTGCGATCCCACTTTTCAGCGATTTGGTGCAGTGTGGATTTCCCAGCCCGGCGGCGGATTACGTTGAGCAGCGTATCGATCTCAATGAGTTAATGGTCCAGCATCCGAGTTCAACGTACTTCCTGAAGGCTGCCGGGGACTCGATGATCGATGCGGGGATTAGTGATGGTGATATGCTGGTGGTAGACAGCTCAATCACTGCGGGTCATGGAGATATCGTGATCGCCGCAGTGGAAGGAGAGTTCACAGTAAAACGCCTTCAGCTTCGACCAACCGTTCAACTTAATCCAATGAACAGTGCTTATAGCCCGATCATTGTCGGCAGTGAAGACACCCTGGATGTTTTTGGCGTCGTAACTTTCATCGTTAAATCGACGAGCTGATCATGTTTGCGCTCTGTGATGTAAATTCCTTCTACGCATCATGCGAGACGGTATTCAGACCGGATTTGAGGGGGCGGCCAGTTGTCGTTCTCTCTAACAACGATGGCTGCGTGATCGCAAGATCAGCTGAGGCCAAAGCCGCTGGAATTAAAATGGGAGAGCCTTTCTTCAAACAAAAGGACCTATTCCGTCGCGCTGGCGTGGTCTGCTTCAGCAGCAATTACGAGCTGTATGCTGATATGTCGAACCGGGTAATGACGACACTGGAGGAAATGAGCCCTCGTGTCGAAATTTACAGTATCGATGAAGCTTTTTGTGACCTGACGGGAGTAAGGAACTGCCGTGACCTGACTGACTTCGGTAAAGAGATCCGCGCGACAGTTCTTAAACGCACGCATCTCACTGTAGGAGTTGGTATTGCCCAGACCAAGACGCTTGCGAAGCTGGCGAATTACGCAGCAAAGAAGTGGCAGCGCCAGACAGGAGGGGTCGTTGATTTATCAAACCTCGAACGACAGCGAAAGTTGATGGCAGCGCTACCTGTGGATGAAGTCTGGGGAGTGGGCCGGCGTATCAGCAAGAAGCTTGAAGCCATGGGTATAAAAACGGTTCTGGACCTGGCTGATACCCATACTGCCGTCATTCGTAAGCACTTTAACGTGGTTCTGGAAAGAACGGTGCGGGAATTACGTGGCGAGCCATGTCTGGAACTTGAAGAATTCGCGCCGGTTAAACAGGAAATTGTTTGCAGCCGGTCATTTGGGGAGAGGGTGACCGAGTATGAACAGATGCGGCAGGCCATTTGTTCATACGCAGCACGCGGCGCGGAGAAGTTGCGTGGCGAACATCAGTATTGTCGGTACATCTCAGCGTTTGTGAAGACGTCGCCATTCGCACTGAATGAACCGTATTATGGTAAAAACGCATCTATTAAGTTGCTGACTCCCACACAGGACAGCAGGGATATAATTAACGCGGCCACAAAATGCCTGGATGCCATATGGAAAGAGGGCCACCGTTATCAAAAAGCCGGGATTATGCTGGGTGACTTCTTCAGCCAGGGCGTTGCTCAGTTGAATCTTTTTGATGAGAACGCGCCGCGCAAAGATAGCGAGTTGCTGATGAATATTCTCGATCAACTCAATGTGAAGAGTGGAAAGGGCACACTTTATTTTGCCGGACAGGGCATACAGCAGCAGTGGCAGATGAAGCGTGAAATGCTATCTCCACGCTACACCACAAGGTATTCAGACCTTCTTAGGATTCGATGATTTTTTGATGCCTAAATCTGCTATATGACTGAATCACGTAGGATTAAGCTACAGGCTAACGACACCTGCTGGCTCATTTCTCACCTGGCTGTCAGTCAGTGCATTATTACTTCACTATCAACAGAGATATCCTGCATTTGGCGACTGTTACCCTGCTTAAGGAGGGCACTTTCCGTGAGAGAATGTAAGTCCCAGAGTGCAGTGATTATCCCTGACCTTCTCAACTCATCACACTCGTCAAGTAATTGAACCTGCAGCCTCTGGTAAAGGGTCTTAACGGTAATAGGCGTTTGCTCTCCGAGTAATAACAAGACCGCTTCACCCAGGACAGTTTCAGAGAGCTTATATTGTTTGCTTTTAAACATAAAAATCGACTCGCAGGGCAAATCAGTTTTGCCATGGGTTACTTAACTGTGCCGACTCAACCGGCTACCAAACGCATTCAGACAAGTTGTGACATGTATATGTTTATACTTGTTTCCTGCGTTTTGCCGAGTACATCACTTCGTCACTTTGTTTAAGCATCTCGCCCAGTGACGGGTACCGAACCGGGTCATTATGCAACATTCCATAAGAATAATTAATATTATAGGGTTTACCCGATTTTTCGTTGTACTTATCCACACTGTTACGCAAACCCTGCAAAAATGTATCAGTCCTGGTCTGTTGAGCGATTAGAACGGCAAATTCATCTCCACCAATACGCCCTGCGACATCTCCGGGTCCAAGAAGTTTGTACAACAAAGTAGAGAATACTTTTAACACCTCATCGCCTTCTGCATGTCCCCAGAGATCGTTGATAGGTTTAAATTTATCGAGATCAAAAAATAGTAGGCTGAATGTTTCTTTCGTTTGAGTAAGGGCGCGGAATCTCTTTTCCCCTGTGCTGTAAAAGCCACGACGATTGGGTATACCTGTGAGACTGTCGGTCTTGGCCATGCCTATAATCTTAAATTCATCCTCAACAATAAAGGCCAGGTCTCTGAGTAAGGCAATATCATCGTCGTTAAAACCCCGCGGTGTGGAATGAATCAGACAAAGTGTACCCGCAACTGCGCCATCAGGCAGATGCACCGGATAGCCAGCGTAAAATCTTATATGGGGTTCGCCGGTAACCAGGGGATTATCATGAAAACGTTCATCGTTAGCGGCGTCGTTAACAATAAAAGGCCCTTCCTGCAAAATGGCGTGGCCGCAAAAGGATACGTTACGGGGCGTTTCGCGCGTACCCAATCCTTCGCATGCGAGCAACCACTGGCGCTCGCGATCCAGCAGGCTAATCAGGACAACGGGCACCTGAAAAATTTTCTTTGCGAGACGTGTTAAACGGTCAAAACGTTCTTCGGAGCCTGTATCAAGAAGGTCTGTTAGATAAAGGGACTTTAAACGCTCTTCTTCATTTTCCGGTATGCCAGGAAATTTCATATCGCCTCGAATGAATGTACATGTTTTATGCCGATAATGGTTTAAAGACTGAATGAGTCTTTTCCATCACTTGAATATAGCTGAAAAATTGGCAACCAGCCTAACGGCAGTAATGGGGTAACAAATTTTAGCTCATTATTTTCAGTAGGTAATGTTTGTTTCGTTACATTGCTTCCGGAGGGGGAATCGCAGATAAATTGGACCTAATACACGTTGTAAACGATTCAAAATTTGAAATCTTGTATGGAAGGATCCGATTCGTGCAATAAGCGGATGTCTGAGATGCAGATATCCAATCCCATTTGAGCTTATTCTTTTCAGTTATTTTACGCCACTCCTTGTGTGCTTCATGGAATAGCCACGATTAACCGAGGATCCTGATTTCTCGGGTTTCCAACAGCGGTAGATACTGCGTGCCAGGTGAATTTCTCTGCTGGTACAGTACCGTCGGCAACTATCTTTTCAACCTCATTCCCTCCAATGTCCTGTCGCATCCATTCCCGGGCAGCTTCCGGTGACAGTACAAGCGGCCGTCTATCGTGAATATCGACCAGCCCTTTATCCGCAGCAGACGTGACAATGAGAAAACCTTCTGCTTCATCGCCACGTTCAAATGGCGTGCTGCCGATCGCAGCCATAAATATTGGTTGCCCGTCGGCGCGATGAATGAAGTAGGGCTGTTTTTTGTCGCCTTCCTTCTTCCACTCGAACCATCCATCCGCAAAGCAGATCGCCCGGCCATGCTGCCAGAGAGGTTTGAACATTCTGCTGGTGGCCGCCGTCTCGACGCGCGCGTTAATCAGCGGCTGCTTATCCCACCACCCGGGCGCGTAGGACCACAGAACCGGATCGAGGTGCAGTTGCTCGTCTCGTTCGCTCAGCAGCAGGACTTTGGTTCCGGGCGCGACGTTGTACCGGCCAATAGGTTCCGGGTCATAGGCAATGTCGCGATCGGCTTCATCGGCCAGGTAAGCCAGATATTCTTCACGGGTTTGGGCTTGTGCAAAACGTCCACACATAGAAACCTCCAGTCAGTCAGACTGAAAGTATAGGGCAGGGACAAAGAGTGTTGAGCAGATGCCAAAGATTTTGGGGGCAGATTTGGGGGCAAATTTTCAAATAGGGGCAGGAAAAGGGGCATTAAATAACCCGATATAACCCACTATTGTCTTAAGCAGGTATGGTGTAACTGATTGATATACATCTAACTTGATGAAATGAAGGGATAACCTTCGCCAGATCAATAAATCATGAAAATTTAACGATCTGGCAAAAAGAAAATCGGGGGTTAAGCAACGTTGCGAGAATGGCCTGCGAGGACTGCCAGCGCTTCGCCGTTTTCGATGGTGATGTATTTACCTTTCACCGCTAACATGCCGCTTTTCTGGAAACGGCCCAGCAGGCGGCTGATGGTTTCCACCGTCAGGCCAAGATAGTTACCGATATCGCCACGCGTCATGGTCAGACGGAACTCGCGCGGAGAGAATCCACGTTCTGCAAAACGGCGCGAGAGGTTATAGATAAAGGCCGCCAGGCGCTCTTCTGCATTCTTTTTAGAAAGTAGGAGGATCATGTCCTGATCGCCTTTGATCTCACCGCTCATCAAACGCATCATCTGCTGACGCAGGTTCGGCATTTTGCCTGACAGGTCATCCAGCGTCTCGAATGGAATTTCGCAGACCATTGAGGTTTCCAGCGCCTGAGCGAAGCTCGGGTGGTTACCGGTGCCAATGGCGTCAAAACCCACCAGATCGCCAGCAAGATGGAAGCCGGTGATCTGCTCATCGCCTTGTTCGGTGATGGTGTAGCTCTTGATAGTGCCAGAACGGATAGCATAGAGCGATTTCAGTTCGTCTCCCGCTTTAAACAGCGTCTGCCCCTTCTGAATAGGCTTTTTGCGCTCGATGATATTATCAAGCTGATCGAGTTCATGCTCATTCAGGGTAAACGGGATACAGAGCTGGCTGATGCTGCAATCCTGGCAATGGATAGCACAACCGCCAGACTGAATGCGTCGTATAATTCGCTTTTCCGGGATCATAGGTCTGCTCAAGCCTTAATTGATATTGGTCAATTTTAACATCTTTTTTAAGAGTAAGTAAGCCTGGCAAACTATCATAAAAGACAAGTGGCGACATTGTGTCGCCATCTTCTTGAAATTCCACAGCTTGGTTGTGGAATTATGACCTAAATAGAAGAAAATTAAGCACTAAAAGCTTGGTTTCTACAGCAGCAGGTAGCCTTCATGGCGCAGTAACCACTCTTTACGCTGAACGCCGCCCGCGTAGCCCGTCATGGTGCCGTTACGACCAATCACACGGTGGCATGGTACGACGATGCTGACAGGATTTGAGCCGTTTGCCGCACCTACCGCCCGGGCCGCGCCAGCGCGACCAAGCTGTTCTGCCAACTGACCGTAATGCATGACCTGACCGCAAGGAATGGTGCGCAGAGCCTGCCATACCTCGCGCTGGAAAGGTGTACCGGCTGTAGCGGTGGGTAACGTATCGATAATGCTGAGATCGCCTTCGAAGTAGTGTCCAAGCTTATCACTCAGGCCGCCTGGGTTGGTGGCGCTGATGCGCTCATAGCCCGAACGATAATTGATATCCAGTAATTCAACCATTCGGTTGCTGTACTCTTCCCATTCCACTGCGCGCAGGTTGAACTGTTCGTCGGCAATGACCCACAGTGGCCCAAGCGGTGTGGCAATCTTATCTTCAAGTAATCTCAGCATCCCTTGTCCTTAATTCAGCCGTGGGTAAATCCCCGGTCCAATTGGCAGACCGACAAGATACCACGCCACTAACATCACCAGCCATACCCCTAAAAAGATAAGCGGATACGGGAGAACCAGCGAATAGTAGGTACCCAGTTTTGCCTCGGGTTTATAGCGCTGAAGGAAACCTAAAAACAGCGGCACGAACGGCGAAACGGGGGCGAGGGGTATGACAGACGAGTCGGCGACGCGGAACAAGATTTGTGCAAACGCAGGATGAAAACCGAGCAGCATAAACATCGGCACAAAAATGGGGGCCAGGATTGACCAGATTGCAGACCCGCTGGCGATAAACATGCAAAGTAATGACGACAACAGCGCCAGACCCACGAAAGCCGGAATACCGCTTAATCCAGCCGTTTCCAGGATATCAGTCAAACCTACCGCCATAAATTTGCCCATGTTGCTCCAGTTAAACATGGCAACAAATTGCGCGAGCGGAAAGACCATCACGATAAAGCCTGCCATCTCCTTCATAGGCTCAATCATTAAATGCGGCAGATCGCCCTGACGGCGAATTTTGCCAGTGGCTATGCCATACGCCAGCGATACGACAAAAAAGAACAGAATGATCAGTGGGACAATACCCTGAATGAAGGGCGACGGGAGGACGGTGTGTTTAACAGGGTCGCGAAGGATACCATTTTCCGGAACTACCATCAGGGCAATCACCGCGATAAAACATAACGAAACGATCCCTGCCACGCGCAGCCCAAAACGTTGTGCTTGACTCAGGGTGTCCAGCTTCTCATCGCTGTTACCCTCCCATTTGCCCAGACGCGGCTCAATAATTTTATCTGTGATGAGCCCCCCAACAATCGTCAGCACAATCACAGAACAGGCCATAAAATACCAGTTGTCGATAACGCTGACATGCATACCGGCATCGATGGTTTTTGCCGCCTCGGTGCTGATACCGGAGAGCAGGACATCCGTTGTCACAATCAGGAGATTAGCGGTGAATCCACAGCCCACGCCTGCGATAGCGGCCAGCAAGCCCGCTACGGGATGGCGGCCAACGGCTAAGAAAATCAGCGCGCCCATCGGCGGCATAATCACCAGCGCGGCATCAGAGGAAATATGGCTGAAGAAAGCAATAAACAACACCATAAAGCTCGCGTAACGCGCGCTCACGATCGATGCCATTTTTACCATTAGCGCTGGCAGCAGTCCGACGCGTTCCGCCAGACCTGCACCCAGCACCAGCGCAAGAATGGCGCCTAGCGGTGCAAATCCGCTGAAGTTTTTAATGACATTGGGTAAAAACCAGTGCAACCCTTCAACGCTAAGCAGGTTTTTCACCTCCACCATGCTGCCGTCAGCCGGGCTTCGGACGCTAACGTCAAACGCCGACAGGACGGCTGTGGAAATCATCAAAATAACAATCAGATAAATGAAAAGCAGGAAAGGGTGCGGTACTTTATTACCGATCCTTTCAACCCAGCCATAGAGCTTACCGGATGGGGAAGGCGAAGGTATGGAAGACATACTCATGGGCGTTCCTCGAGACTGTTGTGTTGTTGTATTTGCGTGTTTTATTATTTTAAAGGTGACGGTGTCACGTTATGGGGTATCGGACACTCGTACGGTCGTTCTGTGATGTGTTGTTCAAATTCGTCGCGACATGCTTTCAGCAACGACGCGTCCTGGAGCAGGTTGAGTGCTGTTGAACCCATTACTTTTCCAGCCAACAGCATGCCTTTGTGCGCGATAGACGTGCGCCCCTGAGCCACCAATTGCCAGGTGTGCAGCGGTGTTCCAACGGTAAAACAGGGACTAAAGCATTGAGCTACGGGCATTTTCCAGCTCACATCCCCCACGTCCGTCGATCCCGCCAGCACGTTATCGGTGATGGCATACGGGGCAACTTCAGTCACCAGCAGCGTGTCGTGGTGACGTCGGGCAAACGCTTTGCCCTCATTACCGCCAGTAGCGGCGATATTATTGAGACTGTTTTGCAGATCGTTTGCGCTGAGCGTTGCGCGGATCTCGCGCGCAAAATCATGCTCTTCTTTCGTCCAGGCAGGCGTTCCGTAATGCTTTAGCGCATCGTACATGGCGGTTTCAAGCGTACGGTTGGGCAGGTAGCTTGAACAGGCTTTATCGAAACGGCGCTCCACGCGGGTTTCGGTCATTAGCGCAGCGCCCTGAGCAATCTTTTCTATACGTTCGTAGATTTGCCGTGCATCCGCCATTTCTGGCGCGCGGATTAGATACAGCACTTCTGCCTGAGCCTGCACGACATTTGGCGAGATCCCGCCCGTGTTGGTGATAGCGTAGTGGACACGTGCTTTTTCGATAATGTGTTCATTGAGGAAATTGGTACCGGTGGTCATTAGCGTGACGGCATCCAGCGCGCTACGGCCAAGATGCGGGGAGTTCGCCGCGTGCGCTGCCGTGCCGTAAAAACGCCAGGCGGCCTGAATATTCGCGAGTGTACTGACGTTAAACATGCCCGCAAAGGCTTCGGGATGCCATGTCACGGCGGCATCAACATCGTCAAATAAGCCTTCGCGCACCATAAAGGTTTTACCGGATCCGCCTTCTTCACCGGGACAGCCGTAAAAACGAACCGTACCGCTTCCGCCGTGTTGCTCAAGCCAGCTCTTTACGGCCACTGCGCCTGCCAGTGCAGCGGTGCCGAGCAAGTTATGCCCGCAACCGTGGCCGTTGGAGCCTGGTGTGTCCGAGCGTTGTGTCGCGCAGTGCGCCTGCTGGCTCAACCCGGCCAGCGCATCGTATTCACCTAATAACGCCACCACGGGTTTACCGCTACCAAAACTGGCAATGAAAGCGTTCGGGATCCCACCTGCTTCGCGTGTTAGTGCAAAGCCTTCGGCTTCGAGCGCGTTGGCCAGACGCTCGGCTGACCAGAACTCCTCAAAGCGGGTTTCAGGATGATCCCATATTTCGTCGGCAATATCGGTGAATGTCTGACATCGTGTTTCGATTGTGTCATTAACAAAACGGTAAATCTCCTGCATCACACACCTCGCGTCCACGGAAAATTGAGTGCCGTACGGGCCAGCGTATCGATAGCAACGCCCATGATCTGCTCGTCAAAGTCGAATTTTTCATTGTGATGTCCGGCGCTCAAATCAGTGCCAAAGACCATATAAGACGCCAGACCGCCATTTTCCTGCACGCGAGCCATCATCAGCGTGGCATCTTCCGAGCCTGCGGGTGCTTTAACTCTGTCGATTGCCTGGGTGACGCCCGGAACCTGGCTTGCCTGTTCACGCAGGTAATTCACCCAGGCAGGGGAAGGCGAACTTGATGTAGCCGCGCCCATCAGGTGCATGTCATATTCCACGCCGTAAAGCGCGGCGGCACCTTGAATAACCGATTGTGCACGCTCGAACACATATTGATTGATGGCGTCGCTTTCCCCACGCGTCTCCACTTTCAGTAGCGCATTGGCGGGGACCACATTGCGCCCGCTGCCGGCCTGCATTACGCCGACGTTCACCCGCGAGGCCCCTTCGCTGTGCGGTGCGATGCTGTGAAGCGCCAGTGCTGCCTGGGCTGCGGCGAGCAGGGCATTACGGCCATCTTCCGGTTTGCCACCGGCATGAGCCGCCACGCCGGTAAAGCGCACGTCAAATTTGGTGGTGGCCATAAAGTTATCGCTACCGCAAATAACCGTCCCGGCGGGTACGCCTGTCCCGATATGTATTGCCGTGAAATAATCGATACCGTCAAGCGCACCCGCCGCGACCATAGCGCGTGCGCCGCGTGTCCCTTCTTCGGCAGGCTGGAAGATAAGTTTTATAATGCCGTGAAGCTGTGATTCGTTGTGTTTGAGGATGTGAGCCAGACCCAGACCAATGGTGGTGTGTCCGTCGTGACCGCAGGCGTGCATCATTCCTGGGTTACACGAGGCAAAGCCGTCGCGATGGGGGCGATGACCGTCATGAAGGGCTTCACTAAGATCAAGCGCATCCATATCCACGCGAAAGGCGATTGTCGGTCCTGGTCGTCCGGTATTTAGCGTGGCGACAATCCCGGTAAAACCACCTTCAAATGCCGTTACCCATTTTTGTGGAGCACCTTGCTGGCGCGCGCGGGCAAATTCCGTTGCCAGTGTGGCATCGTCCGGCAGCCCCATGCGGCTATCGGCATCGATAACATCTCGGCCCATTGCCAGTTCAAAGCCGAGTGTGTCCAGAACTTCTGCGACCATTGCAGCAGTACGAAACTCCACCCATCCCGATTCGGCATAATGGTGAAAATCGCGACGCCACTCGATTAACTTTGGCATCAATGTTTGGATGGTATGCGTCAACGAATCCATATCTCTTCCCGTCATCATCAAAATGTGTGAGCTGCTTCACGCTGTGATAGTTTTTACTTATCACTAACCGTTTATTCACAGTTTTAACCGTTCAGGAATTACCCTCGCACATCCATTTCCATTAAAGTAGATGACAGTTTCTTTACTCTGATAAACAACGGTTATCGGTCCAGCTATGTCATTTCAGGTTAAAATTCACCAAATCCGGGCGTTTGTCGAAGTGGCGCGTCAGGGGAGTATTCGGGGTGCCAGTCGTGTGATGAATCTTTCGCAACCCGCGTTGACGAAGTCAATCAAAGAGCTGGAAGAGGGCATGGCGGCGCAATTTTTTGTACGCCGTAGTAAAGGCGTGGCGCTCACTGAATGTGGCGAGAGTTTTTATCAGCATGCCAACCTGATCCTTGAGGAGCTGCGTGCCGCGCAGGACGACATTCGTCAGCGTCAGGGGCTGCTTGGCGGGCAAATCAATATCGGGATGGGAGCCAGTATTGCCCGTACGCTCATGCCCCCGGTCATTACGCGCTTTCATGAACAGCATCCGCAGGTCAAAGTGCGAATAATGGAAGGGCAACTGGTATCAATGATTAATGAATTACGCCAGGGAGAGCTGGACTTTACGATTAATACCTATTATCAGGGGCCTTACGATCACGAATTTACCTTCGAAAAACTGTTCGAGAAGCCGTTTGCGATATTTTGTCGGGAGGGGCATCCAGCCATTGGTGCAAAATCAATCAGTGAACTGCTGCATTATAACTGGACGATGCCAACACCGCGCGGAAGTTATTATAAGCAGCTAGAGGATGTGTTTAAATATCGCTCACAAATACCGCAGATTGGTGTGGTGTGTGAAACATTCTCTTCGTGTATCAGTCTTGTTGCACAAAGCGATTTCCTGAGTATTTTGCCGCAAGAACTGGGCTGCGACCCGCTGCTGGCACACCGACTTGTAATGCTCCCGGTGACGGAAACATTACCAAAGGCTGCCTATTATTTAATCCAGCGACGGGATTCTCGTCAGACACCGTTAACGTCGTCCTTAATAACTCAGTTCAGAAGACATGCCCGCGGAATATTAATGACCGAGCGCAAATAAAAAAATAGAGCCTGCCGACATCAGACAGACCCTACAGTACACACAGCAGTGCGTCCTTTCGCAGTCCCGCTTTTTTTATCCATTCGGCGGGTTTATTAAGTTATAACAGCTTTCTCCCAAAAATAAAGTGACCTGAGTGACCTGATTCACTTATTTTTAACTTAAATTTTTCATTTCATTAACCGTGAAATTTCATTTAAGTCCTGTTTACGTTTCGGTGTTGGAAATTTAATCGTTTTAGAACGTTTCCCAGTTGCCTTCTCCGGCAGAGGCCGGTGCCGGGCGCAAAACCTGCGGCGTTTTAACGTTTGAAGGGCGGGTCGTTGCCACCTGAGGCTGCGCGTTCAAACGAAATGCAGCCACGGCCTGGCGCAATTGTTCTGCCTGATCTTCCAGCGCGGCAGCGGCGGTTGCGGATTCCTGCACCAGAGCGGCGTTTTGCTGGGTAACACTGTCCATTTGCGAAACCGCGAGGCTCACCTGCTCAATACCGCGACTTTGTTCGTCGGAGGCGGACGCGATTTCGCCCATAATATCGGTCACGCGAGTGACCGCCGCGACGATCTCCTGCATGGTTTTGCCGGCCTCGCTGACCTGTCCGGAACCGGTATTGACCCGGCTGACCGAGTTTTCAATCAGCGCTTTGATCTCTTTCGCGGCCTGCGCGCTTCGACTTGCTAAAATGCGGACTTCACCGGCAACTACCGCAAATCCACGACCTTGCTCACCCGCACGCGCGGCTTCTACAGCGGCGTTTAACGCGAGAATATTGGTCTGGAAAGCAATGCTATCGATAACGCCAGTGATATGAGCAATTTGCTGAGAACTGTCGGCAATTTCGGTCATCGTACGCACAACGTTGTCGACGACACGCCCGCCGCGATCGGCGGTTTCAGAGGCATTTTTAGCAAGTAACGTCGCCTGCCGTGCATTGTCGGAGTTCTGTTTCACGGTTGCCGTTAACTCTTCCATGCTGGCGGCAGTCTCTTCTAGTGAAGCGGCCTGTTGTTCCGTTCGGGCAGAAAGATCGTTACTGCCTGCTGCAATTTCTCCTGCGCCGGTATAAATCGAGTCGGTGCTGCCGCGAACGGCGCTGACGGTCGTCACCAGGGATTGCTGCATTTCATGCAAACCGGTGGCCAGTTGGCCCATTTCATTGCGGCTGTTAAGGGGGATCGCGTGGGTTAAATCGCCGCTGGCGATGGTCCGAATATGGTTCATTATGCTACGAAGCGGTTTCAACAGCAGATGTTGTAAACCCATCCAGAAAACGATCAGTACGGCGATAACCACCACCAAAATCGTCCCCAGCGTCCATTGCATATTGGTGAAGCTGCTCTGGTTTTCCAGGGCCGCGGCTTTAAGCAGCGTGTTATTTTCTGCGCGCCAGCGGGTATAGACGGCTTCCATTGCGTCCTGCGCCTGTTGAGCATCCAGATCGCCATAGGCTTGATAGTTGTCAGCGCGCAGATAATCAATCGACAGGCGCATAACATCGTGCATATGGGTGTAGGCTTTTTGCATCTCATCGGTTAACGACTGGCTCTGGCCTTTAACGGATGGCATGCCTTGCCAGGTGCCGTAATACGCTTCCGCTTTGGTCAAGGAATCATTGGCGTTACCCAGCAGCTTGCCAATGGCGGCCAAAGAGGCAGGATCACGCTGATTTTTAAGGTATCTGATCGCCACTCGGGTGACGGTGACGCGCGTTTTGACCAGCGTATTCACGCTGTCACTCAAACTTTCCTGTTGCGCATTTAGCGTGCCTGAGTTTTGAAAATTATGACGATCGTTGCTGACGGCAGAGTAGAACAAACCTCCCGTGACGATTTGCAGCAGGCAGAATATAGTAAGAGCGAAAATGATCCCGGTAATGACGTGCAGATTTTTCAGCATGACGGACGTCCATTTAATGTGCAGGAGTTGCATCATTACTATCGACGTAGCAAATCTAAACTTTAATTTAACCATTGCTTAACTAAAGGTCGCAGCCCGTAAGCTGTTGTTACTTTGGGCAGTATTCGAAACGAAAAATTTCTTCTACGCAGTCGATAAGGAACACAAACATGACCAGCATTGATAAAAGCGGCACTTTTACGTTAGGTTCAGGCACCGTCAAACGACTCGGCTATGGTGCAATGCAGTTGGCTGGCCCTGGTGTTTTTGGCCCGCCTAAAGACAAACAGGCGGCGCTGGATGTGCTGCGCGAAGCGGTCGAGGCGGGTGTCGACCATATCGATACCAGCGATTTTTACGGCCCTCATATTACTAATCAGCTTATTCGTGAGGCGTTGCACCCTTATCGTGACGATTTGACGATTGTGACCAAAATCGGTGCGCGACGTGGCGATGACGCTTCCTGGCTGCCGGCATTCTCCCCGCAGGAACTCACCCAGGTGGTTCACGATAATTTACGTCATCTTCAGCTGGATGTACTGGATGTGGTCAATTTGCGCATTATGTTTAGCGCGCATGGCCCGGCAGAAGGCTCGATCGGAGAGCCGTTGACCGTGCTCGCGGAGCTGCAACAGCAGGGTCTTGTTCGCGATATTGGCGTGAGCAATGTGACCGCCGCTCAGGTTGCGCAAGCGCAAAGTATTGCGCCGATCGTTTGTGTGCAGAATATGTACAACATCGTTAACCGCAGCGATGATGCACTTATCGATTCCCTGGCCCGGCAGGGGATTGCTTATGTTCCATTCTTCCCACTGGGTGGGTTTACGCCGCTACAGTCTACCGAACTGCAAACGATAGCTGAGGGCCTTAATGCAACGTCGATGCAGGTTGCCCTGGCCTGGTTACTCAAGCGCTCGGCAAATATATTGCTGATCCCGGGGACATCATCACTCGTTCATTTGCGCGAAAACCTGGCGGCGGCCGAGTTAGTGCTGCCGGATGAGGTTTTTGCTGAGCTAAACAATTTGGCTAAGGGAGATAAGGTTTAACGCTTTACTCTGCCGCGAGCTCTGCCTCGCGGCTCTTCTTATAAAGCGCGATAGCTGCCGCAACAATCTCCTGTTTGCTTTTACGCGTTTCAAAAGCAGTGGTTCTGATGTAATCGACGAGCGTTGATTCAATCCTTGCACTTAACATTGTCAGGTCTGCGTCCTTCGCTAACCCTCTTACTGCTCGCTTGTCCGGATAATCTCGGCTTGGCATCACATTCGTCCTCAAAAGATTGTCTTGTTAATTCGTGCTGTGAAATATGCGTGGGGAATGAATGCAAGTCAACTTTGGGTAGGGCGGGTAAATATTGTTGTGAAGACGTTAAAAAAACGCACCATAAAAGCACGGTCTTTCATATGGAAGTCAATGTTCTTAGCGGCATAGAGTGAGGTGTATGTCTTGGGTTAGTCATTTAATAACGCATGTTGAGTAATCGATTACAGTTCAAAATGAAATGAGGGATTTAGCGTACATTGAAAATTGTGATATTCCTCAATAAATTGCTTTCGTAAAGAACGCCCATATTGTCTCTGTAATGGAAACACAATTATGCGCAAAACTGAATATTTATGCTAAATGAAGGTATTTAAGCACTATTTGATGCATGTCATCTCGTGATAAGACATTTTCTCAGATGTAACATTTGCGCAAAATTGTGATCTAAGTCTTAATCTGAAACAGGATAAAATCCTTTTTAAGTGAATAATAAGTGATATTGTAGTGATGTTTTTTCCATCTATCCACAAGGGATTAAGGTTCTACCTTCACTGTGAGAAGTCTATTAAAAGTGTTCATGGGTATCTCTTTATTCAAAACTATCCATAAAGATAAAAGTGGCTTCTTTGCGCTGATACTGGTTAATCATGGGTACCAGTCGTCTGAAGTGCTCACTCGCGCAATGTGTGTCTAATGCTGAACGATCGGGCCACTCCTCAATAAAAATGAAATGACCAGGGTCTTTCTCATCTATATACAAATCATAAGCAATACAGAGTGGCTCAAGTTTGGTGGCCTTGACCAATTCCCGATATAGCGGGAGGACGATGGGTAAGGCTTCAGGGTGAATAAAATCTTCGGCGATGACTTTTAACACGGTATTCTCTCCAATTTACGAACAGCACTATGGCTGACGGGTAATGTCTCACTTTTGGCTCATATCGCTCAGTAGCACGGCAATGCTCTGGCCACCCGCCGTCTGTTCAAGCCCGATCTTCACGATAATGGTCAGCGGAACCGAAAGCAGCATGCCGACTGGCCCAAGCAGCCAGCCCCAAAATATCAACGACAGGAACACCACCAGCGTCGACAGGCCCAGCCCGCGTCCCATCATGCGTGGTTCGATAATGTTCCCGAATACCAGATTGATCACCAGATATCCTGCCAGCACAAGCAGCGCATCGTATAAACCGCTAAACACCAGCACCTGAGCAATAGGCGGGATAGCCGCCAGCACGGAACCGATATTGGGGATATAGTTCAGCGCAAACGCCAGGAGTCCCCAGACAAAGGCAAAGCGTACGTCTAAAGCGGCGAGCATTCCCCACGCCACCAGGCCCGTGATAATGCTAATGGCGGTTTTCAGCACCAGATAGTGAGAGACGCTGTCCAGCGCCCGTTGAATCGCGCTCATTCCTTCGGCTGGTCGCGACATCATTTGCTGTAGCTTAGCGGGTAGCTGTGGCACTTCGATAAGCATAAAAACGACCGTCAGCATCAGCAGGAAAATCGAGGTCATGGCGCTGGAAAGATGCGCTAATAAGCCCGTCACCAGGCTCATGGCGGCATTCGGATCGATATACTTGAGAAGTTCCTCAACGGAAACCTCAATCCCGGCGCGTTGCAGCCAGGGTTCGAGCTGTTTTAACGGGATAACGAGCGACGAACGGTATTGTGGCAGCGTACGCGCCAGTTCATTAAGCGATGTCCCCAGATAGGCGATAAGCAACACCATGGCCATAATAATGACGCTTATCAGCATGGTGATCGCCAGTACGCGGGGGACGCGCAGTCGAACCAGGCGTTGCACGAGTGGGTTGAGGATCACCGCGATAAAGAGTGCCAGAATGAACGGGACAATAATATCGGCAGCAAAACGGATCCCAGAGAGAATGATCATCAGCATTCCCAGCATGATGACAATTTTTAGCCCGTTCGGGGTAATAATGGGTTTGGCCATGTTTGTTCCTGATTAATCCTTTTTTATTGATGATAAATGCAATGGACATTCAATAAACTAACGAATGTCAAACAGGCTGGGTAAAGAATTGAAAAGGCTTTGAGTTAAATCTTAGCTTATGGTACAAATCGGGCGTGTTCAACTACCGAGGACAATTTTCATCCGCAATGACGAGAAGCAACACCGCGGATAATTGTAATATTATGGACAATCTGTTCAGGACGTACATTTCAAGAAACATCGCCGTATTCTCAATCTCCCTCTGCCTGCTATCTGGTGAACAACACTGGCGTAACGCGCTATAGTCCCGTCTTCTGCCTGAGCTAGCGCTACGCGCTTAGCTGTCTGATTTAATTTCATATTTTTGGGTTTGTCGTTCACGACGAGCCGCAATGGATTATATTCTCAAGCAGGAGAAGACCATGTTTTACTGGATCCTATTAGCCTTAGCCATCGTGGCTGAAATTACCGGTACTTTGTCGATGAAATGGGCAAGTATCAGTGATGGCAATACCGGCTTTATTTTAATGCTGGTGATGATCTCCCTCTCTTATATTTTCTTATCTTTCGCGGTTAAAAAGATCGCGTTGGGTGTGGCGTATGCGTTGTGGGAAGGGATTGGTATTTTAATCATCACGATTTTTAGCGTGATTTTATTTGATGAAAGCCTATCGACAATGAAAGTTGCTGGCCTGGCAACGTTGGTGGCCGGCATTGTGCTGATTAAATCGGGTACCCGCAAACCGATGAAGCAGCAGAAGGAGCGAACCCATGCAGCAGTTTGAATGGATTCATGCGGCCTGGTTGGCACTGGCGATTGTGCTGGAAATCATCGCCAACGTCTTTTTGAAGTTTTCTGACGGTTTTCGTCGTAAATATCACGGCTTACTATCTATCGCCTGTGTCCTGGGCGCATTTAGCGCACTGTCGCAGGCGGTGAAAGGTATTGATCTCTCGGTGGCGTATGCACTGTGGGGTGGCTTTGGTATTGCTGCGACGCTGGCCGCAGGATGGATTTTGTTTGGTCAACGCCTTAACAAAAAAGGTTGGGTCGGTCTGGTACTGCTGCTGGCTGGAATGATAATGATAAAATTAGCCTGATGCGTTCGCTGCCTGCCATTGCGGGCAGCGAAATTCCGCGCTTGTATGACTCTTAGAAATAAGCGATGGCAATTATTGCCCTGCTCCAGGTTCGACACGGCTAAGCTATTCTTGTGCCAGTTCTTCTAGCTTGTCGCGAAAACCCGTCACCGACAATGCGCGGTTGTCAGCACGCCACCGATCTTTTGCCGCCGGAGCAGAGCTTTGTACGCCAATCACTTGCCAGCCACTCTCGGTTTTCAGCATGAGCGGAGAACCGCTATCGCCAGGCAATGTGTCGCACTGATGCGACAATACATTTTTTTGCGCCCAACCCGTGACGACACAATCGGTATGCGTATAGAGCGAGTCCAGATGATCGACAGGGTAGCCCGACTGCGTGACTTTGCGTTCCGCTACCTTTAGCGCCGCCGTCAATGCGGCTTTATCACCTTCAAACAGGGGAAGCGGAGTAATTCCGGTTGGTGGATAACGCAACACCACTAAGCCAAAGTCCCACTCAGCAGCAGCGGGTGGAACAATCCAGCCATCACCGTCAGGTTTTAAACGTTTACCCAGAGAAGGATCAACACGTCCTTCGACACCGTGAATGTCATAACGCCATACACCTTTTTTGGACACGAAGCGCAACGCGACGACTTTGTCCGGTGTACCTTTCGGTGGTATCAGAAGACAGTGTCCTGCGGTAAGTGCCAGATGAGGCGAAATCAACGTTGCGGTGCACAAATTACCGCTGGCAGTTTCAAGTTGCCCAATAGCATCCCAGGGAGATTCGGTAGGATCGGAGACACGCGTGCGGTCATCATGACCAAAAAATAGCGTTTTGACTTCGTTGGCATTGATAGCATCGTCATCGCCATCATCTGCATGGGCAAAGCCGGACAAGAGGCTGAACGTTCCCAGTAACAACACAACAGTTTTCCGCATATCACACTCTGGTGGGGTAATTATGATTATTAAAAGTGAACCCTATGGAAATACTATAGACGGGACCGCAATAAAGTGGGAGTAAAATCAGCGTGCTACATTCAGGAAAGATAATATCGACTGACTATAAGCGCGCATAAAATAAGCATGATAAGAATGAACTCAAACCGATAGCGTTGCAGCATACGCCCTCCGGATAAAAAACGGCGCCGACCGGAAAAGGGTTAGCGCCGGTTTAGCAACGTGCCCAGATGGGGCACGGTTATGCGTAAATCTTATGCAGCTGGTTGAGCTGCTGGTTTTGCCGCTTCATGCTTCACTGCTTTTTTGTGGTGCTTTTTAGCTGCCTGAGCTTTCTGCTCTACGGCTGGCTTAGTTTCTGCTTTTTTGTGGTGCTTTTTAGCCGCTTGAGCTTTCTGTTCTACAGCAGGTTTAGCTGCTGCTTTTTTGTGGTGTTTTTTCGCTGCCTGAGCTTTCTGCTCAACGGCTTTTTTGTGTTTTTTGTGGTGCGTAGTTTTAGCCGGAGCCGCATGAGTCGTTGCAGCAGCGGTCGCAGCCGGTGCAGGCATTGCGGAAGTCGCGGTGTCAGCAGCAAATGCAGCAGAAGACAGACCCATAGCAGCGGCAACAACCAGAGCTAATACTTTTTTCATTGTCATACCCTCGAATTTGGTTTTTCATTTAACCCCACTGCGGGGCCGTTGAAGTAACTATATCCCTGTAAATCCGAGGTTTCCGTGAGTCATTGGTTTCGGCGTGTAACGCAATGTACAACGTAATATTATTCGTTGACCATCCACATATCAGCCTCTTCAAACATCTCTTCCAACATGCGATTGAGTTTCTCACGATCGCTTTTACTGGCGTCGCTGTTTAAGCCATTGGCCTGCATCGGCTTAACCTTGACCTCAGCGCCTGGGAAGATGTTATGCACCCGTCGGGTCAGTTCGTTCAGGATGATTTCCCTGGCATCAGGCAAACCCGCAACATTGCGCTTATCGTAGACGAGTTCAACGAACATAGTGATTTCCATTTATTTGCTGTATGTGTATACAGTATTTTCACTGTAATAACGTACAGTGTCAAGGCGTTAAGAAAATATCAGGAAGATAGGCCGGGATTCACTCCCGGCATCAGGAATTACAGATAACGTGAGGTCAAATGTTCGCGGAAATAGCGGATGTTGAGATCTTCACCGGTGGCCTGTTTGATCAGCTGCGAGGTCGTAAAGCGGCTGCCATGCTGCCAGATGTTCTGACGAAGCCAATCGAACAGTGAGGTAAAATCACCGTCAGCGATGGATGCATCAAGACCGGGTAGCGCTTTCTTCGCAGCACTGAACAGCTGCGCGGCGTACATCGCTCCTAACGTATACGATGGGAAATAGCCAAAGCCACCGTCAGTCCAGTGAATATCCTGCATACAGCCGTTACGGTAGTTATCCTTTGTGGATAAGCCGAGCCAGGACTGCATTTTCTCATCCCATAGCGCCGGGATATCGTCGACTTCGATTTCACCGTTAATCAACGAGCGTTCAATCTCGTAACGCAGAACAACGTGCGCCGGATAACTCACCTCGTCGGCATCAACGCGGATGTATCCGGGCTTAACGCGCTGATTCCACGCGATGAAATTATCTTCACTGAACGCCGCCTGGCTGCCAAAACGAGCATGAACGGCGGGCAGAAGGTGTTTGAGGAAGGCATTGCTGCGACCCAACTGCATTTCGAAGAACAAGCTTTGTGATTCGTGGATTGCCGTGGAACGCGCCAGTGCGACAGGTTGACCCAGCCAGTTGCGCGGCAGGTTTTGCTCGTAGCGTGCATGACCCGTTTCGTGAACGACGCCAAACAGCGCGCTGAGCAGTTCATCCTCGTCGTAACGGGTAGTGATGCGCACATCTTCCGGTACGCCTCCACAGAATGGATGCGCACTCACGTCCAGACGGCCCGCGTTAAAGTCAAAGCCGAGCATGTTCATGGCTTCCAGACCCAGTTCGCGTTGCACGGCGGTCGGGAACGGTCCTTGCGGCGGAACAAAAGAGTGCCTGGACTGCTTGTCTACGACCTGCGAGAGCATATCGGGTAGCCAGGTCTTCATGTCACCAAACAGGACGTCGAGCCGCGCGCTGGTCATGTCGGGTTCAAAAATATCGAGCAGGGCGTCGTACGGCGTACCGCCTTTGGCTTCGGCTCGCAGACGCGCTTCTTCGCGACTGAGCTTAACCACCTCTTTAAGATTCGCGGAAAACCCCTGCCAGTCGTTTGCCGGGCGCTGGGTACGCCACGCATGTTCGCATCGACTTCCTGCCAGCGATTTGGCTTCTACCAGAGATTCCGGCAGCAGGGACGCCTGCTGAAAATGGCGTGTCATTTCGCGCAGGTTAGCCTGCTCGACGTCGTTCAGTTCTTCGCTTTCGGCGGCTGCCAACCATTCGCCCACTTTTTTATCGGTGAGGATCTGATGCTGCAACACGCTCATTTCAGCCAATGCTTCACCGCGGGCGGTGCTGCCGCCGTGTGGCATCATGGCAAACATATCCCAACTGGCGATGGAGGAAAGGTGGGCGAAACGAGATAAGCGCTGGAACGTGCGGGTGAGTTGTTGATAATTAGTGTCTTTCATAAGATCTCGTGGACAGTTTAGCGTTTGAATTGAATAGAGATTTTATTCATTTTTTATAATCTGACGCTGTCAGTTAAACACAAACTGTCATGATGATCTTACTCTTTTTCATCGATAACGGGCGTAGGTGGAAGGTTACGTAACGCTTCAATATCGATTTCTGAATCCGCTTTTTCAATGAGGCGAGCGATAGCCAGAAGATCGTTAAACTGACTCAGCAGCAGCTGTGCGTCTGAACGAAGCAAATCATCTGAAACGTCCATCGCAGAATTAATCGCTTTATTGACGCTTTCGACCATTTTATCAACACCACCGTTTTTACCAACGGTCAGTAAAATAGCGCTCAGCATAAGCGACTGCGCTTCAACCTGTGCCGTCAGCAGCTTTGCTTCTGCATCCATTTTTGAAATTTTCGCAACCATACTAAAAATGACGTTTTTCATCATGCCCCCTTAATTAATTTCCCTATTGTAACGAGGGCCAAAATGAAAACAGTGATGGCTCGTCAGAATTGGATATGTTCAGAACTAATGCAGTCGTTTATGTAAATTTACCCCTACAACCAACGCGGCGCAAAGCATTATCGCAATAAACCCGCCGACGCCGTTCCAGCCATAGTTGTGCCAGAATATACCACCCAGCGTACCGGCAACACTGGAGCCCAAATAGTAGCTAAAAAGATACAATGACGATGCCTGGCCTTTGGCTCTTCGCGCACGGGGGCCAATCCAACTGCTGGCGACTGAGTGGGCAGCAAAAAAACCGGCGGAGAACAGCAGCATTCCGGCGAATATCAGCCACAGGGAAGAGAACAGCGTCATCAGGAGACCGACTAACATCACGCCTGTGGACGTGAGCATCACCGGGCCGCGACCGTAACGCGCGGTCATCGCGCCGGCTTTTGGCGAGCTCCAGGTGCCGGTGAGATAGGCAAGAGAAAGAATGCCGACGAACGCCTGGCTCAAATGCCACGGAGATAACATCAGGCGATAGCCAATATAGTTAAACAGCGTGACAAACGACCCCATCAGTAAAAAACCGACCAGAAACAGCAGCGGCAGGCCTTTATCGCGCCAGTGAAGCCGGAAGTTGATAAACAGCGTTTTCGGGCGCAGCGATGTCGGGCGAAAATGCCGTGATTCCGGCAGGATTCGCCAGAACATGAGCGCGGAGGCCAGGGCGAAGCAGCCAATGACGGCAAGCGCAATGCGCCAGTTAAAGAGATCGGTAAAGACCCCACTCAAGAGTCGCCCACTCATGCCCCCAATCGAGTTGCCGCTAATATAGAGGCCCATCGAGAAGGCGACGAAACTGGGATGAATTTCTTCGCTCAGATAGGTCATGCCCACGGCCGCGACACCACTCAGTGAAAGCCCAATGAGCGCACGCACGATCAGTATTCCGTGCCAACTGGTCATCATGGTGGAGAGCAGCGTGCATATTGAGGCCAACAGCAGCGCTGTGACCATCACGGGTTTGCGTCCAATGGCATCGGACAGCGGGCCGGTAAATAATAAGCCGACGGCTAGCATTCCGGTTGAAATAGAAAGAGAGATACTGCTGCTGGCAGGCGAAATACCAAACTCATGGGATAACACCGGGAGAATGGGCTGGACGCAATAGAGCAGGGCGAAAGTCGCGAGTCCTGCGGAAAACAGCGCCAGCGTGACACGCATAAACTGTGAGGTACCACGTTTGATATAGGGTGATGGCTGGGGCGCTACGGGTAATACATCAATGTCGCTTGCCGGGGCGATATCAACGGTAGTTGTACGACTCACTGAATTTCCTTGCTTAAACATCCCGTGATTTCGGGTAACGGGTATGACCACAAAATCAGGGTAGGAAATTGTAAATATTCTGTCTAATATATTAATAATCTCAAATGATACTTTTTAAATATGAATATCGAGTTGCGTCACCTGCGTTACTTTATCGCTGTCGCGGAAGAACTTCACTTCGGCCGGGCGGCGGCGCGACTGAATATCTCTCAGCCGCCCCTGAGTCAGCAAATTCAAATCCTTGAGCAGCAGATTGGCGCACGACTGCTGGCGCGAACCAACCGTAGCGTAAGCCTGACAGCAGCGGGGAAGCAGTTTCTGGCAGACAGTCGACAGGTCATGAGCCAGGTCGAAGATGCCGCTGCCCGGGCGCAACGTTTGCATCTGGGAGAAACCGGCGAGTTACGCATTGGGTTTACCTCGTCTGCGCCCTTTATCAGCGCGGTATCAGACACGCTGTCATCGTTTCGCCGTCACTATCCGGATGTGCATATCCAGACCCGCGAAATCAATACTCGAGAACAAATCGCGCCGCTCAATGAAGGTTCCCTTGATCTGGGACTGATGCGCAATACGCAATTACCCGATACGCTAGCGTGGCAGGTGATACTTCGGGAACCCTTGCTGGCGATGATACCTCGCGATCACCACCTGGCCTCAAAACCCTCGGTAACGCTTGCGGAACTGGCGAAAGAGCCGTTTGTCTTTTTCGACCCTCATGTAGGGACCGGTTTGTACGATGATATTCTGGGATTGATGCGACGCTACGGCGTGGCTCCGGTGATTACTCAGGAGGTGGGTGAGGCGATGACGATCATCGGTCTCGTGGCGGCCGGGTTGGGCGTTTCCATTCTTCCCGCGTCTTTTCGGCGAGTGCAGCTCAGCGAAATGCGCTGGGTGGCGATTGCAGAAGAAGACGCCGTATCCGAAATGTGGTTGGTCTGGCCAAAACATCACGAACAGAGCAATGCGGCACAGCGTTTTAAAAAACAGCTGATTGCTGCTGCAAACAGGTCGGTTTTATCCAATACCCCGGTCTAAAATGTGCGGTAAATCACATGGCTAAGTAAAAATTTGACGACGGCCTGTCAAGTGCTTCAACATAGCCCAAAGTTTATTTCGAAGCGCGAAAATAAGGATGTAAGTGGTGGTTGCTGATAGTCAGCCAGGGCATATTGATCAGATTAAGCAGACCAATGCGGGCGCCGTGTATCGCCTGATCGATCAGCTTGGCCCGGTCTCGCGTATCGATCTTTCTCGTCTGGCTCAACTGGCACCTGCCAGTATTACCAAAATTGTGCGCGAGATGTTGGAAGCCCATCTGGTTCAGGAAACAGAAATTCAGGAGCCGGGCAGTCGTGGACGTCCCGCCGTAGGGCTGGTGGTGGAAACCGAAGCCTGGCACTACTTGTCGATCCGTATCAGCCGTGGCGAGGTGTTTCTCGCGCTGCGCGATCTCAGCAGCAAGATGGTGGTGGAAGACCGCCTGGAGCTGTCGCTCCAATCTGAACAAACGCTGTTAGAGCGGATTGTTGTTCATATCGATCAGTTCTTTATTCGCCATCAGCAAAAGCTGGAACGCTTAACATCTATCGCGATCACTATGCCCGGTATCATTGATACGGAAAATGGAATCGTGCACCGGATGCCGTTTTATGACGACGTCAAAGAAATGCCGCTGGGTGAAGTTTTAAAACAACATACTGGTGTGCCGGTTTATATTCAGCATGATATCAGCGCGTGGACCATGGCCGAGGCGCTCTTTGGCGCGTCGCGTGGAGCACGTGACGTGATTCAGGTGGTTATCGATCATAACGTGGGCGCGGGCGTGATCACCGATGGCCGCTTACTGCACGCGGGTAGCAGCAGTCTGGTGGAAATCGGCCATACGCAGGTCGATCCTTACGGAAGGCGCTGTTATTGCGGCAATCACGGCTGTCTGGAAACGATTGCCAGCATTGAAAGTGTGATGGAGTTGGCACAGCAGCGTTTAAGTCAGTCGATGAGTTCGTCGCTGCATGGCCAACCGTTGACCGTTGAGTCACTTTGCGGCGCGGCGCGTCAGGGCGATCTGCTGGCAAAAGACATTATTACCGGTGTCGGTAACAACGTTGGACGTATTCTCGCCATCATGGTGAACCTGTTTAATCCGCAAAAAATCCTTATTGGCTCTCCGCTTAGCCAGGCCGCAGACATTCTGTTTCCGGCAATTTCCGACTGCATTCGTCAGCAATCGCTCCCGGCGTACAGCAAAAATATTGCGGTTGAGAGCACGCAATTCTCCAATCAAGGCACCATGGCCGGGGCTGCACTGGTGAAAGATGCGATGTATAACGGTTCGTTGTTGATCCGTTTGTTACAGGGCTAACTCTTTTTCACAGATTTAAGAAAAATTGCGCTATCTCAATCTGGACCCTCAACGCATACCTTAGACTCACTCCACTGAATTATTTACTTGGTTTATATTTTCAAAGCATAACGGTGGAGTTAGTGATGCTTAAGCGTTTCTTTATAACGGGTACTGATACCTCTGTCGGCAAAACAGTCGTGTCCCGCGCTTTGCTGCAAGCCCTGGCGGCAGGCGGTAACAGTGTGGCAGGGTACAAACCGGTCGCGAAAGGCAGTAAAGAGACGCCAGAAGGGCTACGCAATAAAGATGCGCTGGTGCTGCAAAGCGTTTCAAGTTTTGAACTGCCTTATCACGCGATCAATCCCATTGCGCTCAGTGAAGACGAAAGCAGCGTGGCGCATAGCGGCCTAATCAATTACGCCCTGCTGTCTGATGGCTTAGCGAATCTGAGCGAGAAGGCCGATTACGTTGTCGTAGAGGGAACGGGCGGCTGGCGCAGCCTGATGAACGATCTTCGCCCCTTATCCGAATGGGTGGTTCAAGAGCAACTGCCGGTGTTGATGGTGGTGGGAATTCAGGAAGGGTGCATCAACCATGCGTTGTTAACGGCGCAAGCCATTGCCAATGACGGTCTGCCGTTGATTGGCTGGGTTGCCAACCGCATCAATCCAGGCCTGGCCCATTACGCCGAAATCATCGACGTGCTCAGTAAAAAACTGCCTGGACCGCTGGTGGGAGAATTGCCTTATCTGCCGCGTCCTGAACAGCGGGACCTAGCGCGATACATCGATCTGACGATGCTCGGCGGTATGCTCTCCATAGATAGAGTTGTGGCGTAACGTCCGCGACAGAACGGATGCCACCACGCAGGCTATAAGCAAACCGGGCAATAACGAATATTGCCCGGTCATTTCACAGACCATCAGCGCCGACATTATCGGTGCATGCGTGGTCGCAGCCAGTAGCGTCGCCATACCGGTCAGCCCGAGTAAAATCGCCATCTCTGTTCCCGGAAACCAAACGCCACCTATCTTTGCAAATAACATTCCCATAGCCATCCCGACGAATAACGTCGGCGTAAACACGCCGCCGGGCGCGCCTGAGCCGCTACTGGCCAGCACGGCTAACACTTTGCAGATAAACACGCCGGCTATAACGGATAACAACGGCGGGGCCAGCAGAAAAGCCTGCACCACGCTGTAACCGTTACCCCAAACCTTTGGCGTCAGCAACGACAGCAACCCGACAATTAACCCGCCAAGCGCGAGCTGCAAGGGCGGAGAAAGCCGCAGGCGTAAAAACAACCTGTGGCTGCAATCCATCAACCACATGAAAAGCGGCCCAAGTACCCCCGCCAGCAATCCCATTGTGAGGATCAGCGAGTAATCGAGTGTGCTGAGCGTTCCGCTCAGGTGAACGTCATAAAGCGTGCTGGCGCCTGGACTCAGTAACCGCGTTGTTAACAGTGCTACCACGGCGGCTATCACGACCGGGCCGAGCGAAGCCAACATTAACGTGCCAAATAAAATTTCGGCAATAAACAAACTCCCCGCCAGCGGAGCATGATAGGCGCTGGCCATCCCGGCGGCTGCACCGCAGGCGATCCACAGCTTCCACTCTTTTTTCGGGGTAAAGCGCTGTGCAAAAAACGAGGCGGCAAGTGCGGCAAGTAAGATCATGGCCCCTTCGCGGCCAATCGCACTGCCGCTGGCGACGACCATGAGCGATGCGAGGGATTTGACCAGGCTCGCGCCATAGTCAAACTGTCCTTCACCGGCGTCGAGGGCTTCCATGTAGTCGGAGGGGGCATGAGGGCGTTGCTGATTTAGTCGTTGCCAGCCCCAGAGCAAAAGCCCGGCAGCGAGCCCGCCCAGCGCAGGAGTCATGGCCCGACGCCATGGTGAAAGCGTGCTGGCGGCGTTGACCAGGCTTCCGCTTTGATTACTGAGAAACAGCCATTCAAGCAGATACATTGAATGACGAAACAGCGCGACGGCACACGCCGCCAGGATGCCCGTTACGGTAGCAATCAGTAATCGGCGGAACATCGCGCGAATGTCCGGGTAAGCGTGGAGACGTTGCATGCGTTGCGACAGTAAAGTAGGAGATACAATATTGTGCGGTGAAAATGCGGGGTTAGCAAAAGTTCTGCGTGCGAAAAAGGTAAGCCCGACACACCAAGGTTGCCGGGAGGGGAGCCAAAATCGTCGTAAAGGTAAAACTCGATAAGTGACAACGTAACTATTTAAAGGGTGTACCGCACGGTACCGAAGCATCCGTGCGGAATAAGCTGATTAACGATATAGCGTTTTTTCAGCAACGGGGATCAGCAGTGAAGACTGCCAGTTGGCCAGCGTGAGCTGGGCAAGTTGCGCTAACGCGACGTAAAATGGATGTCCTGCTTCCTCGATAAATACGGATAAGAAACGTTGACTCCACGGTAACAGATGCCACGCGAGCAGTTGATCGCACTCGGTTGTACGCCCATTTTCGGCCAGCCACGCCGCTAACAGCAGCAGCGTACCAAAGTGATCTTCCGGTTCGTTCTGCTGCATTTCGAACGTTATGCCGTTATCACGCATCCACTGACGCAGCGCGAGAGTTGAATCGCCAAACAGCACGGATTCGCGGTCGAGCCAGACCGATCCCCACGGCGGTGCTGGCAATGCCCAAGGACCAATAAACAACCGCTGCCAGGCATCTGGCAATGATTCGTCAGCCGTTGAACGCAGCGCGTGTGCAATGGGTAATAACCGTTCCTGCTCGAGCGGCCAGTCCGTAAACCAGTCGGTGGTCGTTAAAGCTGATACCAACGGAGCGGCTTGCTCACTGTCTGGGGCAAAGTAAAACAACGCGCCCAGGACACGGGCGCTGAAGGCGAAAGATTCGCGTTGTGAAGCATCATTCATGACAACTTTCCTTACTCGCGCAGGTCGCCCCGCGCGTTGATATTAACCGGCAATCGCCATGCCGACGGTCATATGTAAACCGTAAAACAGTCCGCGGCCAATGAACTCGCCCAGAACCACTAAAACGAAACCAGCAGCAAGACCCACTAATTTGGGATCCTTGCGCCGTAACAGGGGACACAGCCAGCAACCCAAACCGGCAGCCAGCAACAGAATGCGCCAGACCTGAAGAGAACCATACTCAGGCAGCAGCGCACTGGCCTGCTGCACGGAGCTATGAATTGTACCAAGCTGCTGACTTTGCAGCACGATGACGGCGACGGTTGCTATCAGCGCCAGTACGCTCACCGACGCTGCCATTGCGCCACTGTTTGCAGCTTTTGCTCCACGCAACAGAAGTACCGCAAATAAAGGGCCGCCCAGCAGCGCCGTCAGGAAGAACGCCAGCGTTGTATAACCCGTATACCAGGTTGGAACGGTGTCTATCTGATAGACGCGGGTCATCGCCCAGACAAAGACAATCCCGAGTACCATGCTCAGTATCATCCAGACTTTACCGAGCGTCGCGGGCATTTTACCGATGGCAGAAAGCAGCCACCAGAAGCCGCCGACGGCAAAGAAAATCGATCCTGCTGCGATCTCATTACTGAGTGCAGAAGAACCTATGCGATTTAAGGAGTTAAAGGCTCGCAGCGGTGAACCCAGATGCAGCACCGAGGCCATAAAGCCGATGCCCATCACAACCCATAAAAAGAACATGCTGCGTACGATTCGCATTTTTACGCCGTCATCCTTCTCCTTTAACCAGGCAAATCCCGCGACGATTAACGCACCCGCCACGCATTGTCCGAAGACGGTGAAGATCACCAGCGGCCATTCATGCCATCCACTTCCCATTTTACACTTCCTTCGGATTGGCCAGATAGCCGGTGGTATCACCCGTCGGACGGCTATTGGCATTAGGTTTAATCACAATACTCGGCTTCGTAAAGTGCGCCCCCGGCAGCGGAGCGACCGCCGCAAGGTTACCGTGCTTCTGGCGCAGCTCGTCAATCGGCCCGAAGTCCAGCGCACGAAGCGGGCAGGATTCCACGCAAATCGGTTTCTTACCGTCGGCCACACGCGAGTGGCAACCGTCGCATTTGGTCATGTGACCTTTCGCGGCGTTGTACTGCGGCGCACCGTATGGGCAGGCCATATGGCAGTAGCGGCAACCAATGCAAACGTCTTCGTCCACGACCACAAAACCGTCTTCACGTTTGTGCATCGCGCCGCTCGGACACACCTTGGTGCAGGCCGGATCTTCACAGTGGTTACAGGCGATCGACAGGTAATAGGCAAACACGTTCTGATTCCAGACGCCGTTGTCTTCCTGCCAGTCGCCGCCTGCGTATTCATAAATACGGCGGAAGCTGACGTCCGGGGTTAAGTCTTTGTAATCTTTACAGGCCAGTTCGCAGGTTTTGCAACCGGTGCAACGACTTGAATCAATAAAAAATCCATATTGGGTTGTCATCGGTTACTCCTTACGCCTTCTCGATCTGCACCAGATTGGTGTGCTGCGGGTTGCCTTTTGCCAGCGGCGAAGGACGATGCGTGGTTAATGTGTTAATGCATGAACCATGATCGACGCGATCTCCGGTCATATTGGCGTCGTGCCACGCTCCCTGGCCCATTGCGCTAACGCCTGGCATGATGCGCGGGGTGACTTTCGCTTCGATACGCACTTCGCCACGGGCGTTGAACACGCGCACCATATCGCCGTTTTTAATACCGCGTTTTTCGGCATCGACCGGGTTCAGCCAGACTTCCTGACGGCAGGCAGCCTGAAGCACATCAATATTGCCGTAACTGGAGTGAGTACGTGCCTTAAAGTGGAAGCCAAACAGCTGTAACGGGAACTGACTGCGTTCAGGGGCGTCCCAGCCATCGAAAGTCGATGCATAAACGGGCAGCGGGCTGATGGTTTCATCTTTCTCCAGCTCCCAGGTATTGGCGATATCGGCCAACTTACTGGAGTAAATTTCAATTTTGCCAGAGGGCGTTTTAAGTGGATTTGCCTGAGGGTCGTCGCGGAATTTTTTGTACGCTACGAAGTGACCCGCTGGATCTTTGCGCTTATAAATCCCCATCTGTTTTAGTTCGTCGTAGGAAGGCAGCTGTGGATCTTTTTCAAGCATTTTGGCGTAGAGAAGCTGTAGCCATTCCTCTTGAGTACGGCCTTCAGTGAACCGCTGATAGATATCCGGACCGAGGCGCTTAGCCACTTCACTCATGATCCAGTAGATTGGCTTGCGTTCAAACTTGGGCGCGGTAACGGGCTGGAGGAAAATGAGGTAGCCCATATTACCCGCGTAGTCGTTAGGAATAATGTCTTCCTGTTCGACGGTCATTAAATCGGGCAGAAGGATATCGGCATATTTTGCCGAGGAGGTCATAAAGTTGTCGATGACCACGATCGTTTCGCACTGACTGTCGTCCTGCAAAATGTCGTGGGTTTTGTTGATATCAGAATGCTGATTAATGATCGTGTTGCCGGCGTAGTTCCAGATGAATTTTATCGGTACGTCGAGTTTGTCTTTCCCGCGCACGCCGTCTCGGGTGGCGGTCATCTCTGGGCCACGAGCGATAGCATCCGTCCAGCTAAAACAGGAGATTTGGGTTTTGACCGGGTTATCCGGCAGGGGCATACGCTCAATAGTGATGGTATAGGTCGATTCACGTGCGCCGCTGTTACCGCCGTTGATGCCCACGTTACCGGTTAAAATCGGCAGCATAGCAATGGCGCGTGACGTGAGTTCGCCGTTCGCCTGACGCTGCGGCCCCCATCCCTGACAGATATACGCCGGTTTAGCGCTGCCTATTTCACGAGCCAGCTTAATGATTCGATCGGCAGGAATACCGGTAATGCGCGACGCCCAGGCTGGCGTTTTAGCGATGCCATCCTCACCCTGGCCCAGAATATACGCTTTATAATGGCCATTAGCCGGTGCACCTTCGGGCAGCGTTTTGTCATCATAGCCGACGCAATATTTATCCAGGAACGGCTGATCGACCAGGTTCTCGTCGATCAACGTCCAGGCGATACCGGCCACCAGCGCGGCATCGGTACCTGGCCGAATGGGAATCCATCCATCTTCGCGTCCGGCGGCTGTGTCGGTATAACGAGGATCGATGACGATCATGCGCGCATTTGAGCGTTCGCGCGCTTGCTCAAGGAAATAGGTAATCCCGCCGCCGCTCATGCGCGTTTCGGCCGGGTTATTACCAAACATCACCACCAGTTTGGTGTTCTCGATATCGGAGGTGCTATTACCGTCGTTTGTGCCATAGGTATACGGCATGGCACAGGCGATTTGGGCGGTGCTGTAGGTACCGTAATGGCTCAGGAATCCGCCGTAGCAGTTCATCAGACGAGCGACCAGAGAAGCATAAGGCGAGGAGCGGGTAATGTTCCCTCCTACGATTCCGGAAGAGTAGTTGATATAGACCGCTTCGTTACCGTACTTTTCCACTATCCCTTTCAGGCTAGCGGTAATGGTGTTTAACGCTTCGTCCCAGCTGATGCGCTCAAACTTACCTTCACCGCGTTTTCCCACGCGCTTCATAGGATAATTGAGGCGATCCGGATGATTAATACGACGGCGGATAGACCGACCGCGCAGGCAGGCGCGAACCTGATGATCGCCGTAAATATCGTCGCCGGTATTGTCGGTTTCGACCCAGTAAACTTCATCATCGCGCACGTGCAAACGCAAGGCGCAACGGCTGCCGCAGTTTACGGAGCAGGCTCCCCAAACGACTTTATCTGCACCAGGCTGGATAGCTTGTTGCACCGCGGCTGCGGCACTTTTCAGCCCAAAGGGTAGGGAAAGGCCGCCAGCGGCGAGCGCCAGAGAGCCAATGGCGGTGGATTTAACCAGAGTTCTACGGCTGATCCCGCCGTTATGTTCGATATCGGACATTACTCACTCCATCATTGTAATTGCGTATTATTTTCACCCGTGATTACAACCGGGCTAATGATGGAGTGAGTGTTACCTATTCAGTGTTATAGAACTTTAATCCTTATCAAGCTAAGGGTCATATACCCAGAAATTATTGCGGTTCGTTGGGTGCGCTCTCTTGTGCGCCGGAACTGCTGGCGGAGGCGTTACCGCTGCCGGTGCGCGTGTAGAGGATTTTAAAGGTGTCGTTGGCGCAATGCCCTACAACCTGAGCGTCCGGACGATCTGCCTGATCGTTAGGGACAATATTGAGAGTGAAACCCGATTCAGGTACACCGTTATTGATGATGCGCTGTTGAATATCGCTCTTAACGCGCTCACAAGAATCAGGGGCGGCCAGTACAGCCGGTGAAACACCAATCAACAACAGGGCGGTAATCCAGGTTAACCGTTTCATGTCGTACTCCTTCTGTCTGTGTGTGGCTTTCATTTTAGCAGGCTTGGTTTCACTCTTCGCAGCATGAAGCAACTTTCTGAAAAATCTTAAAAATTTCTCAAATACCAATAGTCAAATTTTGGTGAAAAATAAAAACCTGCAATTGGCTATTAATTTGTACGCTTAACGTGAATAGCGTAGATGCTTCTTTCCATCGCCTGATAAAAAAGCGTTCGTTATTTTTGGCGTGTTTAATTACTGACGATTAGGCTTGCTAGCGGATGTTTTGTTTTTGATATTTTATTAATATATCGAATAAGGAAATGAAATGTTAACGCAAAATAATTTATCGAAAAATGAACGTGAAGAAGCCGTATATTTGTTGGAGCAAAGCATGGGTTTTGTCTGGCAGGCCTCTTTGCGTGCGGCGGCTGAACTCGGCGTTGCCGACAGGCTGACTGAAGGTGATAAAACTGCCGAGCAGCTTGGACAAGAACTGAACGTCGATGGGGTTTTTTTACAGCGGGTGATGCGCATACTGTCGTCCCGACGGGTGTTTCATGAATCCCCGGATGGCCTGTTTTCCCTCACCCCGGCGGCACGCTTCTTATGTTCTGACCATCAACACTCCTTGCGCTCAGCGGTACTGATGTTGACCGATAAAACTTTCTGGCTCCCCGCATTGGAAATAACCGATATCCTTTCAGGGAAACAGGTGTTTAACCATCTGTTTGGTATGTCATTTTATGAGTATTGGGGGCAGGATAACTTAGCCGCCGGGGAGAACGTCTTTCATGCTGGGATGTCTTCGATGTCGAGTGTCGAAAACGAAGTGCTTGTCGATTGCTACGATTTTCCGCAAGGGGCCACGGTTGTCGATATCGCAGGTGGCTTTGGCAATCTGCTGTTAACCGTGTTGCGTAAAAACCCGTCGCTGAAGGGAATTTTATTCGATCAACAAAAGGTACTGGCTGGCAATCGGCTGCATTTATTAGGTGACGATACGCGCTGGGAAACCGTCGCCGGAAGTTTTTTCGAAGCAACGCCTTCCGCCGATATTTATTTACTCAAATATATTCTCATGGATTGGTCAGATGCCCAGGCCAGCCAAATATTACAGACCTGCCGCAGATCGATGAAAGCGGGATCTCGATTGTTAATTCTGGAACCCGTCATTAAAGAGGAGAATAACGAACCGGGAAGATATGAGATCGACCTATTACTGTTAACCAGTTTTGACGGGGGACGAGCGCGGTCGGAGCAAGAACTTGCCGATATGCTCGCGCATGCCGGGCTAAAACTCAATCGGGTTATCCACACGCCATCTTATTTATCTATTGTTGAAGCCGTTCTAGCCTAAATTTTACGATGAGATGGCGTCTAAATCAGAACGCTGGAATATAAAAATTCACTATTGCTGTTTTACCTGAATGTAAACATCTGTATATTGCTAATATTATTGAAATTAATCTCCACGTATCGGTGAGTCTTGTGAAGAAATTAGCAGTGATGGTAACGCTGGCAAGCGTGCTGGTGGGTTGTGACAACGCTTCTGGACCGTTGTCCTTCACGCCGGAGATGGCCAGCTTTTCAAATGAGTTTGATTTCGACCCGCTACGTGGGCCCGTAAAAGATTTCACCCAGACGTTGTTGAACGAAAAAGGTGAAGTCAGCAAACGCGTCACCGGTACGATGTCAGAACAGGGATGTTTTGACACGCTGGAACTGCACGACCTCGACGCCAATACGGGTGTTGCTTTGGTACTTGACGCTAACTTTTATCTGGATGCAGAGACACAGCAGCAAAAGATCAAGCTACAAGGGAAATGCCAATTGGCCGAACTGCCTGCGGCGGGCGTCACCTGGGATACTGACGATAACGGGTTTATCATCAGCGCGCATGGTAAAGAGATGGAGGTGAATTATCGCTACGATGCCGACGGTTATCCGCTGGGTAAAACCACGGTTTCAGGCGGGCAGCATCTTTCGGTTTCCTCTACGCCGTCAAAGGATAAACGTAAAAAGCTGGACTACTCGGCGGTCAGTTTACTGAACGACAAACCGATCGGAACGGTGAAACAAAGCTGTGATTACGATCGCCATGACAACCCGGTGGCTTGCGATTTGCTGATTAAAGATGAGAGCGTTAAGCCGACGGTTGAACATAAATTCACCATCAAAAACAGCATTGATTATTATTGAGGTGGAAGCATGAAATCTATCTACGTAACGTTTCATGCTTCGGATCTGTGTATCGTTGAAGGGATGGACTTGCTTGGCAGGCGTAATTGTAGAAATTGAATAAGCGATTTAGCTTAACTATCACGGAGATCTTTATGATGAGTGCTGGGGCGTGCCAGTGATCTTGCCATTAACGTTGTCTACCGTAAGGTTGAGAGCACGGCTAAGACCAATGATCTCGATACTACCTTCGCGGTCCATAACGTCAACTGAACCTTTGATGTCTGCGCCGCCATCGTCTTTAAGCCACATATACGGAGGAATTGGCATTTTATGAGTTCTTTATTTTGTTGAATAACTTCATTGTTAATAGGTAAATAATAGTGGTGAATGTAAGCACTGTTAAAATATCAATATTCGTATAAGTCTCGTACATCGCTTCTGCGTTCACATCACCATAGATGAAATTACATATTGATGACGCCATTTCAGGATTGATGTATGTTTCTGCAGGACCCAGTGAGCGGCCTACCACAAAGATAATTAACAGGAACAAGACTGTTTTGAGCAGCCTGATGCCCCATTTATGTGCAAGTGTTGGTATAGCCACTGCTAATCCCCTCGAACCAACCGCGAGCCTTTTATCGATCCACAATCCCCATAGTTGCGGAAGGCTCCCTGCCCGGAGTGGGCCATAAACACACCCACTCCGTAGAGGTTAAATGGTGCGTAATCATCATCGTTAAGCATCAATGTTCCATTCAAAGCCATTTTTACCACCCAGCGTCTTTACGGTGTGACTTAATGCTAGGCATGGCCTGCATCTTCTCTACAGGGTTCTGGCAATTATACGATGCGACAGGCCTCATTGGTTCGTTATCAGCAATGAGTCATTCGGACGTCAGAACGGCGGGCTGGCCGTCACGCAGCGCTAGTGTCATTACTGCGCTTGAAAAATTCATAATCTTCCTTTCAATCTATGTGGTGATAAAGGCAAGCCTATGCCTGAACACAGCATGAAAGTTCAAACGAGATCATGTTTACACCTTAATCCGGCCTTTTTAAGAAAATGACCAGGCATTTTTTAACCAAAATTAAGGAGTTAGCTAATGAAAGTTTCAGAAGGTTTCCGAATTACAAACGGCCCAATAGGCAGAGCAACTGCTGATGGGAGAACGTATTGGTATCAATGAAAGACCCAATACCTATGTGGGATGAAACCGCGCAGGTTACTGCGCGGTGGGCTTCAGCAGACTGGAGCCAGACGCTTTATGCTCAGCCAGATATTGCTGCTGGAAGATGCACATACGAATGGTGTTACGGTACTCGCCATTGATGAAAAATTCGTGAATTAATTCGCCCTCGACCATAAATCCGAGCTTACGGTAGATGTGGACGGCTTTTTCATTCTCTTTATCAACAATAAGATACAGCTTGTACAGATTCAGGACCATAAATCCGTAATCCATCGCCAGTTTAGCCGCCCGGGAGGCGAGGCCTTTACCCTGGTGATCGGGAGAAATAATAATCTGGAATTCTGCCCGGCGATGAACGTGGTTAATTTCGACTAACTCAACCAGGCCGGCTTTTTCGCCATCACACTCCACAACGAAACGACGTTCGCTCTGGTCATGAATGTGTTTGTCGTACAGATCGGACAGCTCGACAAACGCTTCATAAGGTTCTTCGAACCAATAGCGCATGACGCTGGCGTTGTTGTCGAGCTGATGAACGAAGCGCAAATCTTCGCGCTCAAGTGGTCTAAGCCTGATGGCTAAGGTACTGCCCATGGTCATCCCTTTTATTTAGCTATTAAGGTGCAACCGTGCGGCCGGTACGGCGATCCAGGCAGCGTAGCGTATTCTGTTCCCAATAAGCGTTCACGTTCGCGCTCTGCTGGCATTTATCGCGTGAATCAAACGCGACGTCTTCTTTGTCCCACTCTTTCTCTACACGCGTGTTCACCTTCTGGCGAAGATTGCGCGTGTCATTCCATTGTTCCTTATCCATGGCGGCATTTTGACGGCTCTGGGCGCTATCACCTGATTCAATAATCAGTTTACTGGTCTGTGCAGAAACCGGCGCGGTGAAGGCGAGGGCTGTCAGGGAGAGCATGGCCGCCAGACAGAGGCGTTTGCGTAAAGTCGTCATTGCGTGTTCCTTTTATTAGGCGCGGACAAGTGGTTGACCCGGAGTCAATTCTACACCAAACCTAAATCGTGGCATACCCGTGCATCAGGTATGGAAAAGTAAATCTGATTATCGCGTATGATGGATAAACCCAGGCTCACTCAACAGTAGAAATGATCAAAACTACGCTGCTTTTCTTCGCCACCGCGCTTTGCGAAATCATTGGATGCTTTTTACCCTGGCTGTGGCTCAAACGCGGAGCCTCCATATTGCTGTTGCTGCCAGCAGGCGTAGCCCTGGCGTTATTTGTGTGGTTGCTAACGTTACATCCTGCGGCAAGCGGGCGTGTCTACGCGGCTTACGGCGGGGTGTATGTTTGCACTGCGTTACTTTGGCTACGGGTGGTAGACGGTGTGAAGCTCAGCGTCTACGACTGGGCAGGTGCGTTGATCGCGCTTTGTGGCATGTTGATTATCGTCGCGGGCTGGGGACGGGCATGACTACCTATATTTTGTGATCAATAGATGATTTTTCGATCGTCATACTTGTATGGTAGTAGCTCAGTTGGTTAAATTTCTTGCATCACAACGAACGATGTAAGGAAATGGATTATGAAGATTGTTGGGGCTGAAGTATTTGTCACCTGCCCGGGGCGCAATTTTGTGACCCTCAAAATCACCACCGATGACGGTATTGTCGGGCTGGGTGATGCCACGTTAAACGGACGTGAACTGTCCGTCGCCTCTTATCTGAAAGATCACCTTTGCCCTCAGCTGATTGGGCGCGATGCGCACCGTATCGAAGACATTTGGCAATTCTTCTATAAGGGCGCGTACTGGCGTCGCGGGCCGGTCACGATGTCCGCTATTTCGGCTGTAGATATGGCGCTTTGGGATATTAAAGCTAAAGCCGCAGGTATGCCGCTGTATCAACTGTTGGGTGGCGCGTCACGCGAAGGCGTGATGGTTTATTGCCACACCACCGGACACACCATTGATGATGTGCTGGAAGATTACGCGCGACATAAAGAGATGGGCTTTAAGGCGATTCGCGTTCAGTGCGGCGTGCCAGGAATGAAAACCACCTACGGCATGTCCAAAGGCAAAGGTCTGGCGTACGAGCCTGCGACCAAAGGCGACTGGCCTGATGAGCAGCTGTGGTCCACCGAAAAATACCTCGATTTCACCCCAAAACTGTTCGATGCCGTGCGCAGCAAATTTGGCTTCAACGAACATCTTCTGCACGACATGCACCACCGCCTGACGCCAATCGAAGCGGCGCGTTTTGGTAAGAGCATCGAAGAATTCCGCATGTTCTGGATGGAAGACCCGACGCCTGCGGAAAACCAGGAGTGCTTCCGTCTGATTCGCCAGCACACCGTGACGCCAATTGCAGTGGGCGAAGTATTTAACAGCATCTGGGATTGCAAACAGCTTATTGAAGAACAGCTCATCGACTATATCCGCACCACCATTACTCACGCGGGTGGGATCACGGGGATGCGCCGTATTGCCGATTTTGCGTCGCTGTATCAGGTGCGTACCGGCTCACACGGTCCGTCCGATCTCTCGCCAATTTGCCATGCCGCCGCGCTGCATTTCGACCTGTGGGTACCCAATTTTGGTGTTCAAGAATTTATGGGTTATTCCGAGCAAATGCTGGAGGTCTTCCCGAATAGCTGGACCTTCGATAATGGCTATATGCATCCAGGTGAAAAACCAGGGCTCGGCATCGAGTTTGACGAAAAGCTTGCCGCAAAATATCCGTACGATCCGGCCTACTTGCCGGTTGCCCGCCTTGAAGATGGCACCTTGTGGAACTGGTAAAACAGGAGCGAACGATGAAAAGCGTAGTTATTCAACAACCGAACGAACTGGTCATTGAAGAACGTCCCGTGCCGACACCTGAAGCCGGTGACGTTCGGGTCAAAATCAAACTGGCTGGCATTTGCGGCTCCGACAGCCACATTTACCGCGGGCACAACCCCTTTGCGAAATATCCACGTGTGATTGGCCATGAATTCTTCGGCGTGATTGATGCGGTAGGCGAAGGTGTTGATAAGGCGCGTCTTGGACAGCGTGTATCGGTTGATCCTGTGATTAGCTGCGGGCAGTGCTATCCATGCTCTGTCGGCAAGCCGAATGTCTGTACTTCGCTGGTGGTGCTCGGTGTGCATCGCGACGGCGGGTTTAGTGAATACGCGGTAGTGCCTGCAAAAAATGCCTGGCATATCCCTGATGTTATCCCCGATAAGCATGCCGTGATGGTCGAACCCTTCACCATTGCTGCCAACGTCACCGGACACGCGCAACCCACAGAGCAGGATGTTGCGCTGATTTATGGTGCAGGCCCAATGGGGCTGGTGACCGTGCAGGCGCTGAAGGGCGTTTATAAGGTGAAGCAGGTCATTGTCGTCGATCGTATCGAAGAACGTCTGGCAATGGCGCAGCGCAGTGGGGCGGACTGGGTGATTAACAACGCCGAACAGTCGTTGCAAGCGGTGCTGGAAGGAAAAGGCATCAAACCGACGTTAATTGTCGATGCGGCCTGTCATCCGTCTATTTTGCAGGAAGCGATTAACCTGGCCTCACCCGCGGCAAGGATTGTCCTGATGGGCTTCTCCAGCGAACCGAGCCAGATTATACAACAGGGCATTACCGGCAAAGAGTTGTCGATATTTTCTTCACGCCTGAACGCCAATAAATTCCCGGTCGTTATCGACTGGTTGCAAAGAGGACTGATCGACCCCGAAAAACTGGTTACCCATACCTTTGATTATCACCACGTAACAGACGCAATCGAATTGTTTGAGAAGGACCAGCGGCAGTGCTGCAAAGTCTTGCTCACGTTCGGGCAATAACAACAAACGCGGATAAGTGGTACGCATCTTACCTTTTTAGAGATAGCCATTATGACTCAAGCACAACCTCAAAGAACGACGTCCGATCTGGTGAAAGCCGCCGTTTCCGGCTGGCTAGGCACTGCACTCGAATTCATGGACTTCCAGCTCTATTCGCTGGGGGCCGCATTGGTCTTCCATGAAATCTTTTTCCCTGAACAATCTGCTGCGATGGCGTTAATCCTCGCGATGGGGACCTACGGCGCGGGTTATATTGCGCGTATTGTCGGCGCATTTATTTTTGGCAAAATGGGTGACAGTATTGGCCGTAAGAAGGTGCTGTTTATCACCATCACCATGATGGGGATCTGCACCACGCTTATCGGTGTGTTACCGACCTATGCTCAAATCGGCATTTTTGCGCCGGTCCTTCTGGTCACGTTACGTATCATTCAGGGACTGGGGGCCGGGGCAGAAATCTCGGGGGCGGGCACGATGCTGGCTGAATATGCGCCGAAAGGTAAACGCGGCATTATTTCTTCGCTGGTGGCGATGGGCACGAACTGCGGTACCCTGAGTGCCACGGCGATCTGGGCGGTCATGTTCTTTGCGCTAGATCGTGAAGAGCTGATTGCCTGGGGCTGGCGTATTCCGTTCCTCGCAAGCGTAGTGGTGATGATCTTTGCTATCTGGCTGCGAATGAATCTGAAAGAAAGCCCGGTATTTGAGAAGGTAAACGATGCGGACGCGGGTCCTGCGGTTGCCGCACAGGACACGTCTCTAGGTGCGATGTTCAAAAGCAAATCGTTCTGGTTAGCCACCGGTCTGCGTTTTGGTCAGGCCGGTAACTCGGGGTTAATTCAGACTTTCCTGGCAGGCTATCTGGTCCAGACGCTGCTATTTAATAAAAGCATTCCAACCGATGCCTTAATGATCAGCTCCATTCTTGGGTTTATTTCCATCCCGCTACTGGGCTGGCTATCCGATAAGGTCGGTCGACGCTTGCCTTATATTATTCTCAATATTTCCGCCATTATTCTGGCGTATCCAATGCTATCGATCATCGTCGATAAAAGCTACAGCCCAGGCGTCATTATGATGTCCATTATCGTCATTCATAATTTTGCGGTACTGGGACTCTTTGCCCTTGAAAATATCACGATGGCTGAGATGTTTGGCTCACGAAATCGCTTCACGCGGATGGCCATCTCGAAAGAGGCGGGCGGTCTGGTGGCCGTTGGTTTTGGTCCAGTACTGGCGGGGATCTTCTGTAATATGACCGGTTCGTGGTGGCCAATTGTGGTGATGATGGTGATTTACTCCGTGATTGGCCTGGTGTCAGCCATTCTGATGCCGGAAGTTCGCGATCGCGACCTGAGTGTTCCAGAAGACGCTGCCGAGTTACCGAGCAAAAACGCTGTGAGCTACGAGGCGCTCAATACGCATCGATAAATCTGGTTTATAACTTGGAATATCTGTCACACAACTTTTCATTCATGTCACACCACATGGAGAAAAGTTAACGTAAATCAATGTCTGAGCTGAAAGTATCAGTATGGTTAATGGCAGCTTTTTTTTTACCTGAACTGCCATTCTAGTTAGTGTAGTCAGCAGGCGCTGCCGCTCCAGAGAGGGCGGCAGCGAATCTCAGCCTAATTTATTAAACGAGTCACCATCATGGAAAACCGGTTATCAAAGGCGAAAGCCACGCTTCCTCAGTACGATCGCGACAGCCTGAAAGCGCGGATAGTGCATTTAGGCTTTGGCGCATTCCACCGCGCGCATCAGGCGGTTTACACCGATATCCTGGCGGCAGAGCATGGCGGCGACTGGGGTTACTGCGAAGTTAACCTGATTGGCGGCGAGCAACAGATCGCCGATCTTAAGGCACAAGACAATCTCTACACCGTCGCAGAAATGTCGGCCGATGCCTGGACTGCGCGCGTCGTGGGTGTCGTGAAAACCGCGTTGCATGCGCAGGTCGATGGCCTGGAAACAGTGCTCGCGGCGATGTGTGAACCGCAGGTGGCGATTGTTTCGCTCACCATTACCGAAAAAGGTTATTGCCACGCCCCGGCCACCGGGCAATTGATGCTCGATCACCCGTTAATTGTGGGTGATCTGCAAAATCCGCATCAGCCTAAATCCGCACCTGGCGTGGTGGTCGAAGCACTGGCTCGTCGTAAAGCGGCAGGCTTACCCGCATTCAGCGTGATGTCCTGCGACAACATGCCAGAAAACGGCCACGTGATGCGCAATGTAACCTGCGCTTACGCGCGCGCGGTCAACGGCGAGCTGGCTGACTGGATTGAAGCAAACGTGACGTTCCCGTCCACCATGGTGGACCGTATTGTGCCAGCAGTAACGGCGGATACACTGGATAAGATTGAACACATTACCGGCGTGCGCGATCCGGCGGGCGTGGCTTGTGAACCGTTCCGCCAGTGGGTAGTGGAAGATAACTTCGTCGCGGGGCGTCCGCAGTGGGAAAAAGCAGGCGCAGAGCTGGTGTCAGACGTCATACCGTTTGAGGAAATGAAGCTGCGCATGTTGAACGGTAGCCACTCTTTCCTGGCGTACCTGGGTTATCTGGCGGGTTATCAACACATCAATGATTGTATGGAAGATGACAACTATCGTCGCGCCGCACATGCGCTGATGCTTAACGAGCAAGCACCGACCCTGAAAGTGAAGGGCGTCGATCTCGGTCGTTATGCCGACCTGCTTATTGCCCGTTACAGCAACCCGGCGCTGCGTCATCGTACCTGGCAAATCGCGATGGACGGCAGCCAGAAGCTCCCGCAACGTATGCTCGATTCTGTGCGCTGGCATCTGGTACATCAGCGCAGCTTCCCGCTTCTGGCTCTGGGCGTTGCAGGCTGGATGCGTTATGTCGGTGGTGTGGATGAACAGGGTGAGGCAATTGAAGTGAGCGATCCGCAACTGTCCGTGATTCAGGCTGCTGTGAATGGCAGTGCCGAAGGCGAGAGTCGCGTCAAAGCCCTGCTCGGAATTGAGGCCATTTTCGGCAAAGAGCTGCCGCTGGAAACCACCTTTGTTGATGCGGTGAAAAACGCCTATCTGACCTTGTTGGAAAAGGGCGCAAAAGCCACCGTGGCGCAGTACGCCGCGCAAATCTAATCTCCCCAAAAATGCCGTCGTTCGCGACGGCATCTCTCAGCTTTCCTCTTCTTTACAAAACGGACAATTGTTTTCACGTTTTCAGCCTTTCCAGGCTAAACCGTTTAGGTTTCGTTTGAACGGACAACGGCATCCTTAACTCATATAAAGAACACGTTTATCCGAGAAAGGAGAAGGGCTTATGTATAAGAAGATATTGATGCCTGTCGATGTATTTGAAATGGATTTAAGCGACAAAGCCGTTCGTCACGCAGAGTTTCTGGCGAAGGCAGATAACGCCACCATTACGCTGTTTAACATCCTTCCCAGCAGCAGTCGTTCTCTGCTACGCGGCTTTAACGCGGATATCAAAAAGTTCGAAGCGTTTATGGTCGAAGAGTCAGAGAAGAAAATGAAATCGCTGAAGCGCTTATTTGATATTGCGCCAGAAAACATCCTTACCGAAGTGAGTTTTGGTAACGTGCGCGATGAGATTATTGCGATGAGTGCGAAGGGCGAATACGACGTTATCGTTATTGGTTCAAAAACGCCTGGGCTGTCTACTCATTTGCTGGGTTCTAACGCGGAATCCGTCTTACGCTACGCCAAAATCCCCGTTTTAGTCGTTCGATAATCACGAAGCCGCATCCCAGTCAGTATCGGGGATGCGGTCACGCTCACTCTTCCGTAAACCACTCACGATTTTCCAGGCGAATAAGCTGCACGGATTCACCAATTTCCTGCAGGTGTACCGTCATGGCTTTCTCTACCGCATCACCGTCTCGTTTTTGCAGAGCGGTGAAAATATCATGATGCTGGCGTAACAGCATTTCTGGTGGTGAAACATGATCAAGGCTCATGTAGCGCACGCGATCCATGGTCGCCTTGATATTCTCAATGGTGTCCCACGCCAGCTGACAATCCGCAACCTGTGCAAGTTTCTGATGGAACTCATCGTCTAAAAGGAAAAAATCATTCAGCTGTTTGCGTTCAATCGCCGTGTGCTGCTGATTCAGGTTTTGTTCAAGCAGGTAGCACTGATGATCGTCAATAAGGGCGGCGGCACGACGGGCAACGGCACACTCTATTGCCTGACGGACAAAACAACCATTCCGGACCTGAGACAGCGATATCTTGTTGACGTAACTGCCGCGCTGCGGGCGGATCTGAATCAAACCGTTTTCAGCAAGCTTAATGAAGGCTTCACGCACCGGCTGACGGGACACGTCAAAACGCACCGACACTTCTTTTTCGGAAAGCGGCGTACCGGGTGCAATCAGGCAATGCACGATATCACGACGCAAAATGCGGTAAATTTGCTGGTTGACGGGCTGTGTAGGATTAAGTTGCGATTCAACGGCCATTCGATGTGATTTCTCAAAGAGTTAACCCGTGAATACTACCATTCTTTTCACGGGTGTCCCATACCCGACCGAAAGGCCGGGTATAGATTTATCAGCCGCGATGTACGCTTAAACCAGCAAAACTCTGGCTGACTGGCATCATTTCGACGGTATTGATATTGACGTGTTTTGGCAACGTCGCAACCCACCAGACCGTTTCGGTCACATCTTCTGGCGTCAGCGCGTCGGTGTTTTCATAGGTTTTTCCTGCTTTCGCATCATCGCCTTTGAAACGCACGTTGGAAAATTCGGTGCCGCCCACCAAACCAGGCTCGACGTCAGTGACGCGAATGGCGGTGCCGTGCAGATCGGTGCGTAGATTCAGGCTGAACTGACGCACAAACGCTTTGGTGGCGCCATACACATTACCGCCCGCGTAAGGCCAGCTACCGGCGGTGGAACCGATATTGATGATATGACCGCGATTGCGTTCAACCATGCTAGGCAGCACGGCGCGGGTCATGTAGACCAGCCCTTTGTTATTGGTGTCGATCATGTTTTCCCAGTCTTCAACGCTGGCTTTGTGCGCAGGCTCCATCCCCAATGCCAGACCGGCATTGTTGACCAGCACGTCGATGGCTTTCCATTCTTCCGGCAGGTGGGCAATCATCTCTTCAATGGCAGCGCGGTTACGCACGTCAAGCTGCGCGGTCAAAATGCTATCCCCTAATTCGTCTTTCAGCTCCTGCAAACGCTCCTGACGACGACCGGTTGCAATTACTTTGTGTCCATTGGCGACGAAGCGACGCGTGATACATTCACCAAAACCCGCTGTTGCCCCGGTAACTAAAATTATCATCTCACTGTTCCTCAACGCTTTTGTGTTGAACTACCATAGCACGCCCGCAGGCTAATAAGTATGACAAGAGGCTGCCTGGATAAGGCGTCAGCAATGCCAATTCTTCGCCTGATGTAGAATTTTATTCCAGGTTTTAACGAAATGTATTTTATAACAAATTCTTTTCTATCATATTGAAATCCGACTCCCTACTTAGCACACTCACCGAACCTAGTAGAGAAAATAGATCTGTGATTTGCGCAGTCGCCGCCGTCAGGATCACCACTGCTTTACTGGAGTCATTAACGTTGATGATTAAGAATCTGACACAGTTAGCATGATTGAACATCTCCTGTAGTTCTCTTATGTGCACACCGGGAACAAGAGATATTAGCGTTTTTCCTGGGGCTAACTTTATTCCAGATGAGAGCCGATTCAGGGCGTGACGGTCGGTGTTGATAAAAATGATGTCTGCTTCGTCAACCACCGCCTGATGGCTGTCTTGGGTCCAGCAGGGATAATCTTTCGCTAGCTTTTGCGCGGGTTCACCCGAGCCGGGCGATATAAATATCTGTGCATCAGGAACGGCCTTAAACAGCAATTTAACAAGAGACTCGGTCAGCGTATCAACGCCCAGAAAACCTATCCTTTTCATCAGCACTCCGTCATTGAAAAGTTGCGCCGTGCTACCGACGATGGCGACATCCGCTTCGCCGCTGTTGTCAGAGCGGTTATAATCCGACTCAACCTTTCAACCGTTAAGCAAACCAGTGCTCACTGCGAAGGCAAGAGTACGTACAGGGAACATCAGGCGACCTTGAATGAATCTGAAATAGTGACTAAATTACCAAATGGTTACTCGTTGTCAATCGGAGCCTATCACGCTAAGCTAAAAAAATGACTAAAAATACGAACCTACCTGCATCACGTGGTCCACTGGATCACAATGTCCGAGACCAGATAGTCGAAGCCGCCACAGAACACTTCGGGCACTATGGCTATGAAAAAACCACCGTATCGGAACTCGCAAAATCCATTGGTTTTTCAAAGTCCTACATCTATAAATTTTTCGACTCCAAGCAGGCTATTGGTGAAGTGATTTGCGCTAACCGCCTTGAGATGATCATGGCGGTCGTCAATTCAGCAATAGCTGATGCCCCATCAGTAAGCGAAAAGTTACGCCGACTCTTTAAAGCGCTCACCGAAGCGGGTAGTGAGCTGTTTTTCCACGATCGTAAGCTTTACGACATTGCAGCCGTTGCCGCGCGGGACAAGTGGCCTTCGACAGAACGCTATGAAGTTCGCCTGTGTCAATTGATAGAGAGCATCATTGTCGAGGGCCGAAAGGCTGGAGAGTTCGAGAGGAAAACGCCTCTGGACGAGGCAACACAGGCGGTATACCTGGTGATGCGGCCCTTCATGAGCCCGGTTCAGTTGCAATACAATCTCCACGTAGCCCCAACAGCAGCCGTTCTTCTCTCCTCTCTTATTCTAAGAAGCCTGTCACCCTAATTTGTGACCATTGACTTTATTGGTCACTAGTCTGAGAATGTGAATACCGTCCTGTTGATTCAATAAGGGTTCACATGCTCAGGCTTAAATCAGCCAACATTGCCGTCTGCTTCCTGCCGCTTGCCCTGGTGGCTTGCGGTGATAATCCTGGTAATGACGATCCGCGCACGCGACCGCCACTGGTCAGGTCAACGCCCGTTGAGAGGGCGGTCGATACTTCTCGTGCGTTCACCGGGGTGGTGGTTGCCAGAACGCAAAGCGATCTGGGTTTCCGGGTGCCGGGAAAAATCCTCGAACGCCTTGTTGATACCGGTCAGTCCGTTAAACGTGGCCAACCCTTAATGCGGCTCGATCCTGTCGACCTCACGTTACAGGCGCAGGCTCAGCAACGAGCTGTAGATGCTGCCCGGGCACGGGCGCGAAAAGCGTCCAATGATGAAACTCGTTATCGTGGTCTTGTGGCGACTGGGGCTGTGTCTGCTTCGGAGTACGATCAGATTAGCGCGGCGGCAGATACAGCCAAAGCGGAGCTGAGTGCTGCTCAGGCGCAGGCGAACGTGGCACTTAACGCGACGAGTTACGCCTTACTGCTGGCCGATGCAGATGGTGTGGTTATGGAGACGCTCACCGAACCCGGACAGGTGGTTAGTGCCGGGCAGGTGGTCATCCGGCTGGCCAGATCGGGACAGCGCGAAGCGTTGGTGCAACTGCCCGAAACGTTGCGGCCTTCCATAGAGAGCGAAGCCCAAGCGACGCGCTATGGCAACGACAATCAGCCCGTCGCCGCAACGTTGCGTCTGCTTTCTGATTCCGCAGATGCCACGACCCGCACATTTGAGGCAAGGTACGTGCTTGAGGGTGAGCTGGCGAACGCGCCGCTAGGTGCGACCGTCACGCTGCATATCGCAAATAGAGTCGAAAGTCAGGTCATGCAGGTCCCTATGGCAGCTCTCTACGATGCGGGAAAAGGACCTGGTGTCTGGCGAATTTCTGCTCAGCCTGCAAAAGTCTCCTGGCAGCCCGTTAAGGTGCTGAGTCTGGGTGACGATGCCGCCAGGGTGACGGGCAGTGTCAAACCGGGTGAAAAAATTGTCGCGTTAGGCGCGCATCTTCTGCACGAAGGTGAGGCTGTCCGTCTGGCTGAAGAACCTGGTACTGCCCTTGCAGGGAGTAAACCATGAGCGAGGGACGGTTCAACCTGTCAGCGCTTGCGGTACGCGAGCGCTCAATCACGCTGTTTCTTATTGTCCTCATCACCCTTGCTGGCATTTTCTCGTTTTTTGGCCTCGGGCGAGCTGAAGATCCTCCCTTTACGGTGAAGCAGATGACGATTATCACCGTCTGGCCTGGCGCGACTGCGCAGGAAATTCAGGATCAGGTTGCTGAACCGCTGGAAAAACGCCTCCAGGAGCTCAAATGGTATGACCGTACAGAAACCTATACCCGACCGGGCATGGCTTTTATTACGCTTTCATTACAGGACAAAACGCCGCCTTCCTGGGTGCAGGAAGAGTTCTACCAGGCGAGAAAAAAGCTTGGCGATGAGTCCAAAAACTTACCCGCTGGCGTAATAGGGCCGATGGTTAATGATGAATTCTCTGATGTGACTTTTGCCCTCTTTGCACTGAAAGCGAAAGGAGAACCGCAGCGACTATTGGCACGTGATGCCGAAGCGCTGCGTCAGCAACTCCTGCATGTTCCAGGCGTGAAGAAGGTGAACATTATTGGAGAGCAGGCCGAGCGGATCTTCATCTCCTTTTATCATGACCGTCTGGCGACGATGGGGCTCTCACCTCAAGATATTTTCAACGCGCTTAACAGCCAGAACGCATTAACACCTGCAGGTTCAATTGAGACGCGCGGCGCACAGATATTTATCCGCCTCGATGGTGCTTTCGACAAACTTCAGAAGATTCGCGATACGCCATTTATTGCCCAGGGCAAAACGCTAAAGCTTTCCGACGTGGCAACCGTTGAGCGGGGTTATGAAGATCCCCCGACCTTGCTGATTCGTCACCAGAAAGAACCGACACTTCTGCTGGGGATTGTGATGCGTGAAGGCTGGAACGGCCTGGATCTGGGTAAAGCGTTGGATGCCGAAACGACAAAAATCAATGAGAACATGCCTTTGGGCATGACCCTGACGAAAGTCACCGATCAGTCTGTGAATATCAGTTCAGCGGTCGATGAGTTCATGATCAAATTCTTTGTCGCCTTACTTGTCGTCATGGTGGTGTGTTTTGTCAGCATGGGGTGGCGAGTAGGGGTGGTGGTTGCGGCGGCAGTACCGCTGACGCTGGCCGTGGTATTTGTCGTGATGGAAGCCTCCGGCAAAAACTTTGACCGAATAACGCTCGGCTCCCTTATTCTTGCGCTCGGCTTATTGGTCGATGATGCCATTATCGCCATCGAAATGATGGTGGTTAAAATGGAAGAAGGCTACGACAGAATCAAAGCATCCGCTTATGCCTGGAGCCATACCGCCGCGCCAATGCTGGCCGGTACGCTGGTGACTGCCGTTGGCTTTATGCCCAATGGTTTCGCGCAGTCTACTGCCGGTGAATACACCAGCAATATGTTCTGGATTGTCGGTATCGCTCTTATTGCCTCGTGGGTCGTGGCTGTTGTTTTCACGCCTTATCTGGGCGTTAAAATGCTGCCGGATATTGCAAAAGTGCAGGGCGGTCATGCCGCCATCTATGACACCCCTCGTTATAACCGCTTTCGACGTGTGCTGACGCGCGTTATTGCGAGGAAATGGGTAGTGGCAGGCTCTGTCATCGCCATTTTTATTCTGGCAATTCTGGGGATGGGGCTGGTGAAAAAACAATTTTTCCCTACGTCTGACCGCCCGGAAGTGTTAGTGGAAGTCCAGATGCCTTACGGCACTTCTATTGAGCAGACCAGCGCCGCCACCGCGAAAATAGAAAACTGGCTGAGCAAGCAGCCAGAAGCAAAAATCGTCACCTCCTACATCGGCCAGGGCTCACCTCGTTTTTATCTGGCGATGGCACCCGAGTTACCCGACCCATCGTTTGCGAAGATAGTTGTGTTAACGGATAGCCAGGAGTCACGTGAGGCGCTCAAGTTCCGACTTCGTCAAGCGGCAGCTAACGGGCTGGCATCTGAAGCGCGCGTGCGCGTAACGCAACTGGTATTTGGCCCTTATTCCCCTTTCCCTGTCGCCTGGCGTGTCATGGGGCCTGATGCCGATAAACTGCATGAAATCGCTGATAAGGTTCAGGCTGTGCTGCAGGCAAATCCAATGATGAGGACCGTCAACACCGATTGGGGCCCGCGGGTACCAACGTTACATTTGACCCTGAATCAAGACCGCCTGCAGGCAACCGGTTTAACGTCGAATGCCGTTGCGCAGCAACTTCAGTTCCTGTTATCGGGTGTTCCTATTACGTCCGTACGAGAAGATATTCGCTCGGTACAGGTTACAGGGCGCGCTGCCGGCGATATCCGTCTGGATCCGGCAAAAATTGAGGGATTCACCTTAGTTGGCAATGCGGGCCAACGCATTCCTCTTTCACAAATCGGGGAGGTTGAAGTCAGGATGGAAGCGCCCGTACTACGTCGTCGCGATCGCACGCCGACGATTACCGTACGAGGGGATATTGCCGAAAACAGGCAGCCACCGGATGTTTCTGCATCAATCATGAAACAGCTAAAGCCGATCGTTGATTCGCTACCGCCAGGATATCGTATTGAAATGGCGGGATCGATAGAGGAGTCCGGCAAAGCGACTCAGGCAATGGCACCGCTGTTCCCCATTATGATTGCGATGACGCTACTGATCATCATTCTGCAGGTGCGTTCAATATCGGCCATGGTCATGGTATTCCTTACCGCGCCGCTGGGGCTTATTGGCGTCGTTCCCACGCTACTGATATTCAATCAACCGTTTGGTATCAATGCACTCGTTGGACTGATCGCGCTTTCAGGCATTCTTATGCGTAATACGCTGATTCTTATTGGGCAAATCCATCATAACGAGAAGGAAGGTCTCGAACCGTTCCATGCGGTAGTAGAAGCAACGGTGCAGCGAGCCAGACCGGTACTATTGACGGCAATGGCCGCAATTCTGGCGTTCATTCCACTGACGCATTCGGTGTTCTGGGGGACGCTGGCCTATACGCTGATTGGCGGAACGCTGGGCGGCACTATCATCACGCTAGTCTTCCTGCCCGCGATGTATGCGATCTGGTTCAGGATCCGTCCTGACGCACAACCCCATTCCGAACCTAAATTAAGGAGTTCACTATGACTTTCAACTATCAAAAAAGGATAGTCGTTACCGGCTGCGGCATTGTCAGTCCGCTTGGATGTGGGACAGAAACGGTCTGGCAACGGCTGCTAAAAGGCGAATCAGGTATCAGGAAACTTTCTGCAGACATAGCGGAAGGAACCGGTGTTTCCGTAGCAGGGCAAGTTCCTGCTCTGGCTGAGGATGCCGAGGCCGGTTATGCGCCAGAGCGCTACATCCCTGCCAAAGAGCGCAAGAAAATGGATCGTTTTATCGAGTTCGCGCTTATTGCGGCGCAAGAGGCGCTTGCTCAAGCAGGCTGGGAACCCTGTGATGAAAATGACCGACAGCGCACTGCTACCATTATTGCTTCCGGTGTAGGCGGATTCGGTGCCATTGCTGAGGCGGTCAGAACGACAGATACACGCGGACCGCGACGCTTATCACCCTTCACTGCGCCATCATTTCTGGCCAATATGGCAGCCGGGCAGGTCTCTATTAAACATGGCTTCAAAGGCCCCATTGGCGCGCCCATTACCGCTTGCGCTGCTGGCGTGCAGGCTATTGGTGATGCGGCCCGCCTGATCCGCTGCGGTGAGGCCGATATCGCGCTTTGCGGTGGCACGGAGGCTGCTATCGATCGTGTCACGCTGGGGTGCTTTGCCGCTGCACGCGCGCTGTCAACAGGGTGTGTAGAAAAACCAGAGGAAGCATCGCGGCCATTTGACCGCGATCGTGACGGATTCGTGATGGCGGAAGGTGCCGGACTGCTGGTCATAGAATCTCTTGAGCACGCGCTTGCGCGAGGCGCAAAACCGCTGGCAGAACTCGTGGGATACGGCACCAGTGCCGATGCCTGGCATCTGACGGCCGGTCCGGAAGATGGAAGTGGAGCCCGAAGGGCCATCGAGCTGGCGTTAAGCCAGGCTCAAATATCTGCCGATGAAGTTCAACATATCAACGCTCATGCGACGTCAACCCACGTCGGGGATAAAGGCGAGCTGGCAGCGATTCGGGCAATCTTTGGCAATGCGTCTGACGTGGCGATTAGCTCAACGAAGTCTGCTACAGGGCATCTACTCGGTGCCGCTGGAGGCATTGAAGCTATATTCACGGTTTTAGCCTTGCGTGATCAGGCCATTCCTCCCACCTTGAATTTGCATCACCCGGACGAGGCAGGCGCAGGGCTTAATTTTGTTGCTCTCAAGGCGCGAAAGGCTTCCATTACGTATGCGTTATCTAACGGATTTGGTTTCGGCGGCGTGAATGCGAGCGTGCTGTTTCGTCGGTGGGAAGATGCGGTCTAAATAAGTATGCTTCCCTAAATTGCGATGTCCCCTGTTACAGCGGCTAACAGGGGACATCAGCGACCCGCACAGTTACGGGTGACAAAACGGGGCCGAATGACAATGACATTAACACCAACAGATGCTGAGGATTGCAGACCCGCGCTGGCTGCCTTACTCTGGGAAGATGACCATTTCTCAGGAGTGAAAGATGTCGGTTGCTAATCCATTTTTTGAAATCAGCCTGTTGCCTTATCAGGCTCCGCGCTTCGATCTTATTGAAGATATTCATTATCGCCCGGCATTTGATGAGGCGATGCGTCAGAAGCGTGTAGAAGTGGATGCGATTATCGCTGACTCCGCCGCGCCGGATTTTGATAACACTATTCTGGCGCTGGAAAAAAGCGGAGCCCTGCTTTCACGTGTGAGCAGCGTATTCTTCGCTATGACCTCGGCGCACACTAACGATTATCTCCAGGCGCTGGACGAAGCGTTTTCCACCGAGCTTGCCGGGCTTGCAAACGATATCTGGCTGAACGACACGTTTTTTAGCCGGGTTGAGACCGTCTGGCATGCCCGTTCTTCGCTGGATGATGAATCTCGTCGGCTGGTGGAACAAACCTATCAGCATTTTATCCTGGCAGGTGCAACGCTCAGCCACGCTCAAAAAGTGGAGTTGAAGTCTCTCAATACAGAGTCAGCATCGTTAACCAGTCAGTTCAACCAGCGTCTTCTGGCGGCAGATAAGGCCGGTGGTCTGGTGCTTGATTATGCTCATCAGCTTGATGGTTTGACACCTGATGACATCGCCGCTGCCGTAGAGGCCGCCGCTGAGAAGGGGTTGACCGATCGCTGGCTGATACCTCTGCTTAACACGACTCAGCAGCCTGCGCTCTCGGCACTGCGCGACCGACAAACCCGTGAAAATCTGTTTAACGCCGCCTGGCTACGCACCCAAAAGGGTGACGAAAATGATACCCAGGAGATCGTGCGTCGACTGGCCGTATTACGCGCGCGTCAGGCGCAATTGCTGGGTTTCGCTAATTACGCCAGTTGGAGTATCGCTGACCAAATGGCGAAAACGCCCGACGCAGCGCTAGATTTTATGCGCGGAATTGCTCCTGCGGCCCGGGCGCGCGCGGAGCGTGAGCAAGCCGATATCCAGAAAGTCATCGACGACGAACAGGGCGGTTTTAGCGTTCAAGCCTGGGACTGGTCTTTTTACGCTGAACGCGTGCGTCTGGGGAAATACGCGCTAGATGAATCGCAAATCAAACCTTACTTTGCCCTCAATACAACGCTTGTGGACGGTGTTTTCTGGGCTGCCAGTCAGCTGTTTGGTATTCGCTTTGTCGAACGCTTTGATATTCCTGTTTATCACCCGGATGTCCGGGTCTGGGAAATCTTTGACCATAACGGCGAAGGCATGGCCTTATTCTACGGGGATTTCTTCGCGCGTGATTCAAAAGGCGGCGGCGCGTGGATGGGGAACTTCATCGAACAATCACACGAATTTGCCGCTCGACCGGTCATTTACAACGTCTGCAACTATCAAAAACCGGCAAATGGTCAGACAGCGCTGCTCTCCTGGGATGATGTCATCACCTTGTTCCATGAATTTGGCCACACGCTGCATGGTCTGTTTGCCAACCAGCGTTTCGCCACCTTATCGGGGACAAATACGCCCCGTGATTTTGTCGAGTTTCCGTCGCAAATTAACGAACATTGGGCCAGCCATCCACAGGTTTTCGCCCATTATGCGCGCCACTATCAAACGGGCGAACCGATGCCGGAAGCGTTGCGCGAAAAAATGCTCACTGCCACGCAGTTTAATAAAGGCTATGACATGACCGAACTCCTCAGCGCAGCGCTGTTGGATATGAACTGGCATGGTATCAGCGCCCAGCAAAATGTCGGTAGCCTTGATGCCTTTGAGATGGAGGCGCTGAAAAAGGAGGCGTTGGATCTTCCGGCCGTACCGCCACGCTACCGCAGCAGCTATTTCGCCCATATTTTCGGCGGCGGGTACGCGGCAGGCTATTACGCCTATCTGTGGACGCAAATGCTGGCCGACGACGGCTATCAGTGGTTTGAAGAGCAGGGCGGATTAACGCGCGAGAACGGACAGAAATTCCGTGAGGCGATTTTGTCGCGTGGCAACAGTACTGATTTAGCTGAACTTTATCGAGAGTGGCGCGGACACGATCCTTTGATCGAACCGATGCTGGAGAATCGCGGGTTGAACGGATAAGGTTTTTTCATGTTGGGAACAGAACCGGGCGCGATGCCCGGTTTTTTTCTATCGGATTTTTTCTTCCCCAAAATGAATTCTGGAATACCAAGCGAAAGTTATCAGAAATTTCCTTCAGGCCAGTCGGTATAATCTTTTGCACCACCGCCGTAATACGCCTCTTTAGGCGCGATCGTCAGTTCAGTACCGTAACGCAGACGCTTCACAAGATCGGGATTGGAGATGAACAGGCGGCCGAAGGCAACGGCATCAATAATCCCCGCGTTACGGCGACTGATAGCCATCTCAAGATCGTAATTATTGTTCCCAATGAATGGCCCTTCGAATTGCGCGCTCAGCGCGTCCATATCCACATCGGCAGGCACTTCACGTGAAGTGGCGGTTGCCCCTTCGACAAAATGCAGATACGCCAGGTTAAATTTATTCAATCGCTGGATGAGGTACCCGTACATCCCCATGACGTTACTGTCCGGCGGGGTATTACCCGCATCCGGAGTAACAGGGGAGAGACGAATACCGACTCGGTCATGACCCCAGATATTTACGATAGCTTCTGTTACCTCAAGCGTAAGACGGGCACGGTTTTCAATAGAGCCGCCGTAAGCATCGGTACGATGGTTAGTGGAATCACGTAAAAACTGATCAAGCAGGTAGCTGTTTGCCGAGTGAACCTCAACGCCGTCAAAGCCTGCGTGCAGTGCATTTTCTGCCGCTCGTTTGTACTGTTCAATAATTCCCGGGATTTCTTCGGTTTCAAGTGCACGCGGTGTCGAGACCGGTACAAAGCCGTTTACGGTGTAGGTTTGGCCTTCAGCCTTAATCGCTGAGGGTGCAACCGGGCGTTCACCGTTTGGCTGCAGCTCCACACTTGAAAAACGACCCACATGCCATAGCTGGCAGACAATTTTGCCGCCCGCTGCATGCACGGCATCAGTCACTTTTTTCCAGCCGGCGACTTGCTCCTCACTCCAGATCCCAGGAGTGGCGGCATATCCGCGACCCTGAGCTGAAATGTTGGTGGCTTCTGAAATGATCAGTCCTGCGCTGGCTCGCTGGGCATAATAAGTGGCATGCATTTCATCAGGAATGCCATCCTCACCGTAACGACTGCGGGTGACAGGGGCCATTACGATACGGTTCGCCAGTTGAAGTTGCCCCATTGTTACAGGTGAAAATAAATCGGTGCGGGTACTGTTGTCAGTCATGATAACTCCTGAATAGTTGACCGGTCGTCTAGTAAATGGGTAAAAAAACACGGCTACGCAAGTAGCCGCATGGTTGCGTTCATTGCTTTATCAAACGCTTTTTCGGGGGAATGGATTTTTGCCATCAAGGAAGCCCCCAGCCAGAGCTGATAGAGCTCTTCAGCAAGTTCATCTGCATCAGCTCCAGCCGGCAGAGAGCCGTCCTGCTGCCCTTCGCCAATACACTGTGCAATTTTCTGAACGATCTTGTCAGTGCCGTTAGCCAGAATATGTCGCATGCTGTCGTACTGATCGCAGACTTCTGCACCTAGTTTCACAACAAGGCATTTGCTTTCCGGAAGATCAGCGCCCTGCGTTTCTTTCCAGAAACTGAAGTAGCGCTTCAGACGCTCTCGGGCAGACTCCTTGCCACTGAGCTGAGTGTCCACCTGCTGAAGGTAATGGCTGAAGTAGTGTTCCAGCAGGGCTTCTGCGAACTCTTCCTTGGACTTAAAGTAATAATAAAACGAACCCTTAGGGATGCCGGCAGCATTGACAATCTCGGCAATTCCGACGGCGCTGTAACCTTTATGGGTGATTAATGCTCTCGCCACATCGATAATGTGTTGACGCATATCTGGTGTCTGCTTTTTCATAGTCCATATACTGTAATCAAAAAAACTGACCGGTCGTCTAGTTGTTTCGGTAATTACCTGTGCGACAGTAGCCATCATCGGGGCAACAACCTGACTGCATGTTGTCCAATCATATGCAGGCTCCCCGGTACTGCGCCATCCTTTGCTTCAATCGACATCCCCTCCAGCAGCGTATTCAAAACGGTAGCCAGACCGACGGTGTTCGTATCTTCAGGGAGCTGATTTTCCGTTACTGCCCTGGCAAGCCGCTTTTCAAACAAGTCTTTGCCTTCCTGTCGCAGAATACTCACTGCCCTGACGACGTCTGCCGATTCTGCCGAAACATTAATGGCGGCCAGTACCACCATACAGCCACACGGGGCTGATGGAGAAAGCAGTATATCCGCAGCCTCTCGGAAAAACGCATCAATTGCCTTAGCAATATCCTGCTCTTCTTCAAGTCGCTCCCAGGTCGCTTTCCAGTACGTACGCTCATAGTAGGTTACGGCTTCAATGAACAGTTTTGCCTTGTTTCCGAATGCTGCATACAGGCTCGGAGGATTAATTCCCATTGCCGCACAGAGCTCGGCAACCGAGGAGGGTTCATAGCCTTTACGCCAGAAGAGGTCCAGCGCCTTCAGCAAAGCCTGGTCACGGTCAAAGCTTCTCGGCCTGCCTTTCGGCTTTTCCGCAACGGCATTTAATTCATGACTTTTCATATCTGACATTCAATCATTCTCTTGACAACTTATATAGCGATCACTATACAATGATATCATTATTTAGTGGTCACTACATAAATTGGTGGGTGAATGGCTGAGATCTTCTCATCCCTGAGTTTGTATATGCAGTCAGGAGGCTGGAGAGGAACCGCCATCTAAACAGTGGCTTTCTGTGACACACCAAAACAGCTTTAATACGAAAAAAAACGGGGACCTGAACGGATCCCTGTTTACTTAAACGGAGATAAAGACATGACAAATACTACTTACGTAAAGGATTACAACGCTATTATCGCTGTACTTAATCTGTACAACGAAGGCGGTAAACAGGCGAAGAGTGAGCTGATGAAACCCGCCTTCAGCGATCAGGCCACCATTTTCGGCGTGGATGGAGACGGCAAGCTCACCGGGGGGCCAATCCAGGGACTTTTTGACGTCATTGATACCGCCTTCCGTCCTTCTCCAGACGCTAAAGCTGCCATCGTTCACGTTGATATTGTGGGCACGGCTGCCAGCGCTCGTATCGATACGGACGACATTTCAGGCTTCCGCTTTACCGACTTCTTTAACCTACTGAAAGTTAACGGCCAGTGGATAGTGGTAAGCAAAATTTATCACACCCACGTCGCTCCTTGAGTGAGCTTCCTCGTCAAATAATTTAATCAGCCTGCGTCGCAGCCTGTACGTTTTTGCTGATGTCATCCAGGGCATCATAATTTGAGAAGGAGTCGTTGATGAGCCGTATTTTCATTATCGGTGGCGCAGGCCAGATAGGCCGACGTTTGAGCAAAATTCTGTCCGGGAAAAACCATACTGTCCGTGCCCTGAACCGTAAACCGGAGCAGGAAGACCTTTTACGTAAGCTGGGTGCGGACCCTGTATCGGGGAGTCTGACAGAACTCGGCTCAACCTCTCTCGCTTCGCACATGAAAGGCAGCGATGTAGTGGTATTCACGGCCGGCGCAGGGGGCAAGGGTGGAGCGGAAATGACAAATGCCGTAGACGGCGAGGGCCTGAAAACTGCCGTTGCAGCTGCCCTTCAGGCTGGCGTGTCGCGCTTTCTGCTGGTCTCTGTATTCCCGGAGGCGTTACGGGGAGAGCAGGTATCTGACACCTTTGAAAACTATATGCGCGTCAAAAAGATGGCCGACGTGGCACTGGTACAAAGCGAACTGGACTGGGTGATTTTGCGCCCAGGTACGCTTCGGGACGAGAATGGCACCGGTCTTATCCGGGCAGGCCTTGCCATCCCTTATGGTGATGTTCCCCGCGATGACGTGGCGGCCATTCTGGCAGAAATCATTGAACAACCGGCGGTTAGCCGTGTCATTATTGAGCTAACCGCAGGCGATATTCCAGTACGTGAGGCTGTACAGAAAATAGCAGGGCGCTGACGTGACTTCGTTATTAACACAAAAAACTGAAATCCTGATGTATGGGTCACCGGGCGGATTTAATCAATGGTGAGTTGACTTTTTCTGAGCTTTTTAACTAATAAATAATTGGTAATAGAAGCAAGAGAAACCCCAATAACCCACGGAATGGCGGAGTCAAACATCAGCGATTTATTCACGTTAATGCTGAATGTGATGCAGGCAAAAGAATTTGTTAATACAAACCATGCAAAGAGCATCTTTTTCATTTGGATTTCTCCTGAACGACTTTTTACCGGGTGAACACAGCTTCACCCGGTAAAACCATTACACCAGGGCGTTAGGGCAGTCTTCGCCTTTTTCGATCTGTTGCAGGTTGCCCAGTGTGGTTTCCGAAATGCTGATCAGCGCTTCTGCGGTCAGGAAAGCCTGATGCCCGGTAAACAATACGTTGTGGCATGCAGACAGACGACGGAAAACGTCATCCTGGATAACGTCGTTAGATTTATCTTCAAAGAACAGATCGCGCTCGTTCTCGTACACATCCATTCCCAGGGCTCCAATCTTCTGCGTTTTCAGCGCTTCGATTGCGGCCTGTGAATCCACCAACGCACCACGACTGGTATTGATGATCATCACGCCGTCTTTCATCTGTTCAAACGCCGACTGGTTCAGCAGATGATAGTTTTCTGGCGTCAGTGGGCAGTGCAACGAAATCACGTCGGACTGAGAAAACAGCGACGGCAAATCGACATACTCCACGCCCATCTCCAGCGCGGCGGCGCTTGGATAAGGATCGAATGCCAGCAGACGCATACCAAAGCCCTTCAGAATACGCAGCGTGGCAATCCCGATTTTACCGGTACCAATGACACCAGCGGTCTTGCCATACATGGTGAATCCGGTCAGACCTTCCAGCGAAAAGTTTGCATCACGCGTACGTTGATAGGCGCGGTGAATGCGACGATTCAACGACATCATCATACCTATCGCATGTTCTGCGACGGCCTCCGGCGAATAGGCCGGGACGCGCACGACTTTCAGACCCAGTTCTTTGGCCGCATCCAGATCGACGTTATTAAAGCCCGCGCAGCGCAGCGCGATATATTTAACGCCGTGTTTTTTTAGCTCTTCCAGAACCGGACGACTACCGTCATCGTTCACAAAGATGCAGACAGCTTCGCATCCGTTAGCTGTTTTAGCGGTTCTTTCAGTGAGTAGAAAGTCGAAAAATTCAAGTTCGAATCCGTAAGCCTCGTTAACATGTTGCAGATACTTTTTGTCGTACTGCTTTGTGCTATATACCGCGAGTTTCATAAGACTTTCTCCAATGATGATGCAATCACGTTAGCATGATTAAAATAATCTTACAATTTATAAAATATTATTGAATTCAATAAGTTCCATGAATAATTTTAGAGCAACTATCCTTAAAAAAGGCGTTCTCTTCAACTGAATGGTTAAACATGCCACAATGACGGGCAATGCAGGCTTATTTTTTTCGCTAAATCAGGATATTAACTGCCCATGAAGGGTAAATTCAAAGCCGCACTTGCGCTACTTCTGCTTATTATACTGTTGCCGCTGACGCTGCTGATGACGCTCGCCCAGTGGGTACCAACGCTCGCAGGAATTTGGTTGCCCGCGGGAACGCGAATCGCTTTCGAAAAAAGCCCGCGCCTGTCACGTCACGCGATTGTGATTCCCGATCTTCGCTATCTTGTCGAGGACTGCGAAATTGCGCGAATCGAGAATGCCACGCTGTCGCACCCGAGCCGCTGGAATTTCGCTATCGGCGCGCTGGATCTTAATACCGCGTGTTTGAGCAAATTGCCGCAGACGCAGCCATCAAGCGCAGCACCGAAGACCCTCGCTGAATGGCAATCTCTTCTCCCGAATACCTGGCTGACCATCGACAGGTTAACCTTATCGCCGTGGCAGCAATGGCAGGGCAAATTGACCGCATCGTTAACGCCAGCGATTCAGGACATCACCTATCAGGGCGATCAGGTAAAAGTGCGCGGCAAGCTAAGTGGGCAAAATCTTACCTTCAGCGAATTTGAAATCCAACTTCCCGATCGTCCACAGCCCATTAAACTGGTGGGCGAATTTACGCTGCCGCTGGTATTAGATGGCGCACCTGTTAAAGGCCATGCGCAGGCTACGTTGAACGTCCCACAGATCGAGTCCTTGGTGGATGCCGATCTCGACTGGCAAGACAACCAGGGTCAACTCGTTGTGATGGCGCGCGACAATCCGGAACCGTTGCTGGATTTGCCGTGGACGATCAGCGCTGAACGCCTGACCGTGAGCGACGGACGCTGGAGCTGGCAACAGTCAGGCGTGCCGTTGAGCGGTCGCGTCAGCGCGAAAATCGATAACTGGCAGCAGGGGCCTGAAAAGGCAATCATTGCCGGTCGTCTGAATGTGTTAACCCAAGGGGATGCCGGAAAGGGTAATGCGGTGCTGACCATCGGGCCGGGGAAACTGAGCATGGATCAAAGCGATATGCCGCTTCAGCTAACCGGTGAGGCAAAGGAAAACGATCTGATTCTTTACGCGATACTCCCGGCGCGCCTGACAGGCAGCCTTCTCGATCCCCAGTTGACCTTTGAACCGGGCGCGTTGCTACGCTCGCGCGGTCGGCTGATTGATTCACTCAATATTGACGAAATCCGCTGGCCGCTGGCAGGAGTCAAACTGTCGCAAAAAGGCGTCGACGGGCGTTTGCAGGCAATTTTGAAAGCGCATGAAAACGAAATGGGTGATTTTGTTCTCCATCTGGATGGTCAGGCGAACGACTTCTTGCCCGATAACGGATTATGGCAGTGGCGGTACTGGGGTGAAGGGCATTTTACGCCAATGAGTGCCCGCTGGGATGTGGCCGGAAAAGGAGAGTGGCGCGACAGCGCTATCGAACTGACCTCGCTCTCTACCGGCTTTGATAAATTACAGTACGGCACCATGCTGGTCAGTAAGCCGCGACTGATCCTGGATAAGCCGGTGCGCTGGCAACGCGACTCAGCGCATCCGCATTTTAGCGGTGCGTTATCGCTGGACGCCGGGCAAACCGCGTTTTCAGGCGGAAGCGTACTACCCCCATCGACGCTCAAATTCAGCGTTGACGGCGTCGATCCGACGCTGTTTCAGTTCAAAGGCGATCTTCATGCAGAAGAGATCGGGCCGGTGCAGGTCAATGGACGCTGGGACGGTGAGCGCCTGCGCGGTCAGGCCTGGTGGCCTAAACAGTCGCTTACGGTGTTTCAACCTTTAGTTCCGTCAGACTGGAAGATGAATCTGCGCGAGGGCGATCTTTATGCGCAGATCGCGTTTTCTGCCGCCGCAGGCCAGGGTTTTGAAGCTGGTGGTCATGGCGTTGTCAAAAGCGGCAGCGTCTGGATGCCGGATAACCAGATAAACGGCGTCGATTTTGTTCTGCCATTCCGCTTTAGTGAGGGAACCTGGTCACTCGGCACGCGCGGGCCTGTGACCTTGCGCATCGCGGAAGTGATAAACCTGGTCACGGCGCGAAATATTACGGCCGATCTGAAAGGGGAATATCCCTGGAGCGAAGCCCGTCCTTTGCTGTTAACCAACGTCAGCACCGATGTTTTGGGCGGCAAAATCACGATGCAGCAATTGCGCATGCCCCAGCACGACCCCGCCTTGCTGCGCGTGCAGAATATCTCGGCGAGCGAACTGATCGGTGCCGTTAATCCGAAACAGTTCGCCATGTCCGGCCCGGTGAGCGGGGCGTTGCCGTTCTGGCTGGATAACGAAAAGTGGATCATTAAAGACGGCTGGTTAACCAACCCTGGCCCGATGACGCTGCGTATCGATAAAGACACGGCGGATGCGATCGTTAAAGACAATATGGTCGCTGGCGTGGCGATTAACTGGCTTCGCTATATGGAAATTTCCCGCTCGTGGACGAAAATCAATGTAGATAATCTGGGCGTGCTGACGATGCAGTCGGCGATCACGGGCATCAGCCGAGCTGATGGAAAAAGTAGTACCGTCAACCTGAACTACACCCACGAAGAAAACCTTTTCACCCTGTGGCGCAGCTTGCGCTTTGGGGATAATTTACAGGTATGGCTTGAGCAACACGCGGCGTTACCGCAAGCCCGCTGTCCGACAGGCAAGGAATGTGAGGAATAACGATGAAAAACCTGGCAGGCGCAATCGGTGTGGTCATAGCCGCGATGCTGACAGGCTGTACGCCACGTATCGAAGTGGCGGCACCGAAAGAGCCCATCACCATCAATATGAACGTAAAAATAGAGCACGAGATCCACATCAAAGTGGATAAAGACGTGGAAACACTGCTCAAATCGCGCAGCGACCTGTTCTGAGGATCTCATGAAACGACTCTTTGCAATTTGGCTGTTAACGCTTGGGATCAGTGCGCAGGTTCAGGCGATCACACTAAATGAAGCGCGAACTCAGGGGCGAGTGGGGGAAACCCTGAGCGGCTACATTGCGCCGCTGCGTCAGGATGCCGACACGCTGGCGCTGGTTAACGATATCAACGCAGCGCGTAGCGAAAGCTATCAAAAACTGGCAGACAGCAACAATCTGCCGGTGGATGAAGTGGCAAAAATGGCGGGACAAAAACTGGTCACGCGCGCGCAGCCGGGCGAGTACGTGAAAGGCCTGAACGGCAAATGGTTTAAAAAGTGACCAGCGGTACGGTCACAAGGTTGCGCGACAATTTCTGAGCGCCACTCACTTCCATTAACTTAACCATCGGTTTCGCCCAGTCTCTTTAGCGCGATACAACGCGGCATCTGCCTGGGCAATGATCTGGCTGGCGGACATGCCCGGCGCGAAACCGGCAATTCCCATGCTCACCGTCACGTATTCGCTTACCGTTGAGGCCTCGTGCGCAATCGCTGCGGTACGCAGGCTTTCCTGAATACGCGCCGCCACCTGCGTCGCTAATTTCTCTGGGCAATCAAAGAGGATCACCACGAACTCCTCGCCGCCGTAACGTGACACCACATCCTCGGGCGTGCGCACCGATTGTTTAAGCACCTGCGCGACGCGGGTTAAACAGTCATCGCCCGCCTGATGGCCGTAACTGTCGTTGTAGCGCTTGAAAAAATCGACGTCCAGCATGATGACGGTGAAGGTTTTTTTCTGCTGAATCGCGCTCACAAGCACGTTTTCCATTGCCCGACGGTTGGCAGTTTCGGTCATGGGATCCGTGTGGGCGAGCGCGTCAAGACGGGCAATCAGCAGCTGATTTTGTTGGTTTCGCTGCCAGGCCTCGTTAAACCAGCGCAGCAGAATGAAACGTCCGCAAATCAGGATCAGCGTAAAGACAAGCCAGACGACGGCGAAACGAATATTGATGCCCTGATTCAGTACCACACTCGCCATCGGCAGCGTGAGCCAGAGCGGTAAAACGAAGGCTAACAGACCCGCTGGGTGGAAATAGAGTGCGGCCATTGCCGACAGCAGCAGGATGACGCATAACGGCCAGGCATGCGGCAACTGCCAGTCGGTGATAAACCAGTAGCAGGATATCGACCACAGCAGGCCGGTGATGAAAAGGACGAAACCGATACCGTGCTTTTGTCTCCACGCCATCAGCGTGAAAACCGCCGAGAAAAGAATAATGCCCAGCATCAAGGCATCAATCATCTGCGTGAGGCGTAAACCCGCATGATAAATATTGTCGATATTATGAAACAGCACGTTACGCAGCAAAATCATCAGCGCAAAGCTGACGTTGACGAAAGCCAGCCAGGGCAGGTTGATAGCCAACCCGTGGGAAACCATGGCTTCACGAGTGGGCCATGACGTTAATTCGAAGCGGGGTAACTGCCTGTTATCCATTAACGGGACGTCTTCATTCTGGGGCGCGGATGCGCAGAAAATAAAGGGCGGACATTCCACCCACGATGTACCAATATCATGACATCATTATTTTAAACCAGAATAAAAACTTAACCATATGCGCTATCAGCTGATGATGGCGCATATAGTTGACAATTAGCGTTAGCCCTCTCTGGCGAGAGGGCTAAACAAGGTGCATTGAGATCCATTACCTTTCTGCCAGATACGCGGGGATTGCTCCCCGCGTTTTAGCTACTTCTTCGATTCGTAGGCGAGAACAGCTTTAAACTCCATACCCCTTTCCTTCAGGCTCAATTCGCATAGCGTCTCGCGCACTAAAAGCGTGAATCCCAGTACTGTAAAACACAGCACTACAATGGCCACCAGGGCGTACTTTGTCAGCATGTTATTGCCTCCTTGCTCAGAAGGGGCTAACATCCAACTTGTGAGGTTTTTGGATGGTAGCCCCAGGTTGATAGAAATATCTCCTGGGGCTTTTCACTTTCCAGCCTCCTGCAAGTTTGCCTGAAACTGGTCAGTCTCAAGCACCCGCCGGCATCATAGGGATTTCTTTCTGGACATGCTGGTTTCGTAGCAGATTTTACGAGGAATCTCGTAAAGTTGTGACGTGAGCGGGGAAAGGAAAACCCCTCCCACCGGGCGGTGAGAGGGGGAAATCTTATGCAGCCACCAGGCTGTCGATTGCCGCTTTCGCGTCAGTCTGTGCTTTGGTCGCCACTTCCGGACCGTAAGCGATACCTTCAGCGAAGACAAAGTTCACATCGGTGATACCAATGAAGCCCAGGAACAGGCTCATGTATGGGGCAATCAGGTCGGTTGGGGTATCTTTGTGAATACCGCCACGGCTTGACAGCACGATAGCGCGTTTACCCTTCACCAGACCTTCTGGACCATTTTCGGTGTAACGGAACGTTACGCCAGCACGCGCCACCAGGTCGAAGTAGTTTTTCAACTGAGTAGGGATGTTGAAGTTATACATCGGGGCGTTAATCACGATAATGTCGTGGGCCTGCAGTTCAGCAATCAGCTCATCGGACAGCGCCAGTGCTTCTTGCTGACGTGGCGTCAACGGTGCATCGCTTGGACGCAGCGCACCCACCAGCTCACCATCCAGTACTGGAATAGGCTGGGCCGCCAGATCGCGTACGGTGATTTCGTCAGCGGAATGCTGTTCACGCCACTGCTCAACGAAATAATCAGACAGCTGACCAGACTGAGAGTACCCTGCCAGAATACTGGATTTGAGAACTAATACTTTGCTCATGGGTGATTCCTTAATTAATTGTATTTGATTGGGGTTGCCCCGTTGCTTGATGACACTCTATTCACAATCCTGTCGCAGGGATAGCGCAATATATCGAATCCAATGTTCGAAATTTTTGAATAAGGCAGGAGAAGTGCCGTTGTGGTACTCTACACCTATCATTAAAACGAGATTTCACCCGGCAGAGCACTGCCCGCTAACGCTATGACAGAACAACAAAAACTCACCTTCCCGATGCTGCAACGCCAGCTTGATTCGCTGATGCTGCGCGACAAACAACGCTTTGCGCGCCGCCTGCAGGGTATTAAGAAGGTTAAAAATCCTGAATCACAACAGGCCATTTATCAGGAGATGGCGAAAGAGATTGAACAGGCCGCAGGTAAGGTCGTGCTGCGCGAAGCCGCACGTCCGGACATTACCTATCCGGAAAACCTGCCCGTCAGTCAGAAAAAACAGGAAATTTTGGAAGCCGTACGCGACCACCAGGTGGTGATCGTGGCGGGGGAAACTGGCTCGGGTAAAACCACGCAGTTACCCAAAATCTGCATGGAGCTGGGGCGCGGAATCAAAGGTTTGATCGGCCATACCCAGCCGCGTCGTCTGGCGGCGCGAACGGTCGCCAACCGTATTGCCGAAGAATTGCAAACCGAGCCGGGTGGTTGTATCGGGTATAAGGTGCGATTCAGCGATCACGTTAGCGATAACACCATGGTCAAGCTGATGACCGACGGTATATTGCTGGCGGAGATCCAACAGGATCGTCTGCTGATGCAGTACGACACCATCATCATTGATGAAGCGCACGAGCGCAGCCTGAACATTGATTTCCTGCTCGGTTACCTGCGGGAACTTCTACCGCGTCGCCCGGATCTGAAAATCATTATTACCTCGGCAACTATCGATCCCGAGCGTTTTTCACGCCATTTCAACAATGCTCCGATTATTGAAGTGTCGGGCCGAACTTACCCTGTCGAAGTGCGTTATCGCCCGATTGTGGAAGAGGCAGATGATACCGATCGCGATCAGCTGCAGGCTATTTTCGATGCGGTCGATGAACTCGGACGCGAAAGTCCAGGCGATATTCTGATCTTTATGAGCGGCGAGCGCGAGATCCGCGACACCGCCGATGCGCTCAACAAGCGTGACTTACGCCTTACCGAGGTGCTTCCTCTGTATGCGCGACTGTCGAACAGCGAGCAAAACCGCGTGTTCCAGTCACATAGCGGGCGACGCATCGTTCTCGCGACCAACGTCGCGGAAACCTCGCTCACCGTGCCTGGCATTAAATACGTTATCGATCCGGGTACGGCGCGCATCAGTCGCTACAGCTATCGTACCAAGGTCCAGCGTTTGCCGATTGAGCCGGTGTCTCAGGCCTCGGCTAACCAGCGTAAGGGCCGCTGCGGGCGTGTCTCGGAAGGTATCTGCATTCGTCTGTATTCCGAAGACGATTTCCTGTCGCGTCCAGAATTTACCGATCCAGAAATTCTGCGAACTAACCTGGCATCGGTCATTCTGCAAATGACCGCCCTGGGCCTGGGTGATATCGCGGCGTTCCCGTTCGTTGAAGCGCCGGATAAACGTAACATTCAGGACGGGGTGCGCCTGCTTGAAGAGCTGGGTGCGATCACCACCGATGAGCAGGTGACCGCCTATAAGCTGACGCCACAGGGCCGCCAGCTTAGCCAGTTGCCGGTGGATCCGCGTCTGGCGCGTATGGTGCTGGAAGCGCAAAAACACGGCTGCGTGCGCGAAGCGATGATTATCACCTCGGCGCTTTCTATCCAGGATCCGCGTGAGCGTCCGATGGACAAAAAGCAGGCGTCGGACGAAATGCACCGTCGTTTCCAGGATAAAGAGTCTGACTTCCTGGCGTTTGTGAACCTGTGGAATTACCTCGGCGAGCAGCAAAAAGCGCTGACTTCGAATGCCTTCCGCCGACTGTGCCGCACCGAATATCTCAATTACCTGCGCGTGCGTGAATGGCAGGATATTTACACTCAGCTTCGTCAGGTGGTGAAAGAACTCGGCATTCCGGTGAACAGTGAACCGGCAGAATACCGGGAGATCCACGTCGCCTTGCTGACCGGGCTGCTGTCCCATATCGGCATGAAAGACGCCGATAAGCAGGAGTATACCGGCGCGCGCAACGCCCGTTTCTCGATCTTCCCAGGGTCTGGTTTATTCAAGAAACCGCCCAAATGGACCATCGTGGCGGAGCTGGTTGAGACCAGCCGCCTGTGGGGTCGCATTGCCGCGCGGATCGATCCGGAATGGGTTGAGCCGGTAGCGCAGCATCTGCTTAAGCGCTCCTACAGCGAACCGCATTGGGAACGCGCGCAGGGTGCGGTGATGGCGACGGAAAAAGTGACCGTCTACGGCCTGCCGGTTGTTGCCGCGCGCAAGGTCAATTACAGCCAGATTGACCCGGCGCTCTCTCGCGAGCTGTTTATTCGTCACGCGCTGGTGGAAGGCGACTGGCAGACGCGTCATGCGTTCTTCCGCGAAAATCTTAAGCTCCGGGCAGAAGTCGAAGAGCTGGAGCACAAGTCTCGCCGCCGCGACATTTTGGTGGACGACGAGGCGCTGTTCGAGTTCTACGATCAACGCATTAGCCATGATGTGGTATCGGGCCGTCACTTTGATAACTGGTGGAAACAGGCCAGTAAAGAGACGCCAGATCTGCTCAATTTTGAAAAGAGCATGCTGATCAAAGAGGGAGCGGAGCAGGTCAGCAAGCTGGACTACCCGAACTTCTGGCATCAGGGCAATCTTAAGCTGCGTCTGACCTATCAGTTTGAGCCGGGCACGGATGCGGATGGCGTTACCGTCCATATCCCGCTGCCGCTGCTGAACCAGGTGGAAGAGGCGGGCTTTGAATGGCAAATCCCAGGCCTGCGCCGCGAGCTGGTGATTGCGCTGATCAAATCGCTGCCAAAGCCGGTGCGTCGCAACTTTGTCCCGGCACCGAACTATGCCGAGGCGTTCTTAGGCCGCGTGACCCCGCTGGAAATGCCGCTGCTGGACGCGCTGGAGCGTGAATTACGCCGCATGACGGGTGTCACCATCGACCGTGAATCCTGGCACTGGGATCAGGTACCCGATCACCTGAAAATCACCTTCCGGGTGGTGGACGATAAAAACAAGAAGCTGAACGAAGGCCGTTCGCTGACCGAACTGAAAGACGCGCTGAAGGGCAAAGTGCAAGAGACGCTCTCGGCGGTGGCAGATGACGGTATCGAACAGAGCGGGCTGCATATCTGGAGCTTCGGTAATCTGCCCGATCACTACGAGCAAAAGCGCGGCAACTATAAGATGAAAGCGTGGCCAGCGCTGGTGGACGAACGCGACAGCGTGGCGATCAAGCTGTTTGATAATCCGTTGGAGCAGCAACAGGCGATGTGGCGCGGTCTGCGCCGATTACTGCTGCTGAATATCCCGTCGCCCATCAAATATTTGCACGAAAAGCTGCCGAACAAAGCCAAGCTCGGGCTGTACTTCAACCCGTACGGCAAGGTGCTGGACCTGATTGACGACTGCATCTCCTGCGGCGTCGATAAGCTTATAGACGAAGCGGGTGGTCCGGTCTGGACGGAGGAGGGCTTTGCGAAGCTGCACGAGAAGGTGCGCGCCGAGCTTAATGACACCGTGGTGGTCATTGCGAAGCAGGTCGAGCAGATCCTGACCGCGGTGTTCAATATCAACAAACGCCTGAAAGGGCGCGTGGATATGACCATGGCGTTGGGCCTGTCGGATGTGAAGGCGCAAATGGGCGGCCTGGTGTATCGCGGGTTTGTCACCGGTAACAGTTTCAAACGTCTGGGCGATACGCTGCGTTATTTGCAGGCGATTGAAAAACGCCTCGAGAAACTGGCTATCGATCCGCATCGCGATCGCGTGCAAATGCTGAAGGTCGAGAGCGTCCAGCAGGCGTGGCAGCAGTGGCTAAACAAGCTGCCGCCCGCGCGCCGTGACGATGAAGACGTGCAGGAGATCCGCTGGATGATTGAAGAGCTGCGCGTCAGCTTCTTCGCACAGCAGTTAGGTACACCGTATCCGATTTCGGATAAACGTATCTTGCAGGCCATGGATCAGATTTCCGCCTGACGACCCTGCCGGGCGGAGAATACTTCGCCCGGCGCTTACCCTTCAGACCACCCGCCACCTAGCGCTTTATACAAATCTATCTGCGCCAGCAGCAGGTTATTTTTCACCTGAACCACGCTGGTTTGCACCGAGTACAGCGTGCGTCGAGCGTCCAGCTCATCCAGATAAGACGAATAGCCGTTACGATAGCGATTTTGCGCGATACGCAGGGTTTCCTGCGCTACATCCTGCTGAGCCCGAAGTTCGTTTAACTACTCCTGATAGCGCGTGATCGCGTCCAGGCTGTCGTTCACTTCTCTAAACGCATTGCGCACGGTTTTCTCATAACCGTACAAAGCCTGATTGCGCTGTGACTGCGAAATATCCACCTGTGCGTTTAGCGCCTGGCGATTAAGCAACGGTGCAAGAATGCTGCCGCCAACGCTCCAGAGCTGCAATGGGTTATCCAGCAGGCCGGGAAGCGTGCGATCCTGTATCGATCCGCTGGCCGTCAGGTTGATCGACGGCAACAGGCTGGCGCGGGAGGCGGCAAGTGTGGCGTCCGTTGCAATGAGCTGACGCTCTGCCTGCACAATATCTGGACGTCGATTGAGCAGCGAGGAGGGCAGTTGCGACGGCAGCTTTAGCGGCGTAAGCGTATCAAAGTTTGCACTGCGCACGACGGCACCAGGGTTATCTCCCAGCAGGATGCTGAGCGCGTTTTCCTGCTGGGCAATCTGGTGCTGGATCAGCGGGATTTGCGCGCGGGTGGCGCGCAAATCGGAATCAGACTGCATCAGTTCCAGACGCGAGCTGTATCCGGTTTCAAACTGACGCTTTGCCAGTTTCCATGCCTCTTCGCGTGAGGCGAGCGTCGATTGCGTTACGCGCAGCTGTTCATCCAGCGACAGTAGCGTGATGTAGCCCGACGCGACCGACGACGCGACGGTCAAATCCGCGGCGGCGGCGGCTGCTTTTTGCGCCTCAAGCGATGCCTGTGCCGCGTTGGCAGTGCTGCGATTGACGCCCCAGATATCGACATCGTAACTCGCGGTCAGGCTGCCTTTGTACAGTGAACCATAGACTGGCAGGCCGGTGGCGGCCGACTGAGAGCGCGCGCGCGTACCGCCGACGCTGGCATCGAGCGTGGGGAAAAGGCTGCCGTCAGCGGCATAAACTCGCGCCTGATATTCGTTAACTTGCTCGCGAGCGATGAGCACGTCGCTGTTATTTTGCAGTGCCCGCTCGACGTAGCGGTTGAGGTTATTGTCGTGAAAATTACGCCACCAGACCTGCTCCGTTGGGCTAATGGGGCCGGATGCTTCGCGCCACTGCGCGGGGATTTGCAGCGTCGGTTTAGCCGGGGCGATATCCGCGGACTGACACCCTGTCAGCAGCGCCGCGATCGTAAACCCCGCTACGGCGCAAAGCCTCATTGTTTGGCCTCCCGCGTATCAATATTCACCTGAACCGACATGCCCGGACGCAGCAGCGCGGCGTCCTCCGGCTTGCCGAGCACTTCGATACGCACCGGAATGCGCTGGGCGATTTTCACAAAGTTACCCGTGGCGTTGTCCGGCGTAATGGCGCTGAACTCCACACCAGTGGCGGGAGAAATGCTCTCCACACGGCCTTCAAAGGCTCTGTTGTTCAGGGCATCCACCGTGAATTTAACCGGCTGGCCGACGCGCAGATTCGCGAGCTGCGTCTCTTTGATATTGGCGATGACCCAGTGCTGTGGCGGAACCAGCGTGGTGAGATGGGTGCCCGCGGTAACATAAGCGCCTAACCGCACGGCAATTTGTCCCAGTTGACCGTCGCGCGGGGCGACGATGCGGGTATTTTGCAAATCGATCTGCGCCAGTTCCAGTGCTGCTTTGGCGCTTTCAACGTCGGCCTCCAGCGAGCCGCGATTCACAATCACGGTTTGCAGATCCTGGCGCGACATCTCAAGTGTGGCTTTGGCCTGGTCGATATCCGCGCTGCCCTGAGCGGCGCTCGCCAGTGCCGCGTCGCGCTCGCGAATCGAAAGCGATCCGTCGGTGGTCAAATCCTTCACGCGTTTCAGGTCGGCCTGGGTTTTCAGGTTTTGCGCCCGAGCGTTTTTCAGCGCCGCATCGTTACGGGCTATCACCGCTTCGGCGCTTTTACGCTGCTGTAGGTTATTGTTCAGCGCGGCAATTTTCATTGCCAGCTGTGCTTCGGCCTGATGAACGCGCTGGCGATAAATACGATCGTCGATTTGCAGCAGCAGCTCGCCTTTTTTCACCTGCACAAAATCTTGCACTTTCACGTCGGTAATATAGCCATTCACCTGCGGGCTGATAAACGTAGTCTGGCCGCGCACGTAGGCGTTATCGGTGAACTGCGTATGGCGAGTGAACGGTGGTAACTGCCAGGCGTAGAGGATCACCAGGACCCCGACAATCCCAATCGCCGCGGCGGCAAATAGTGAAACCACGCGCAAATTATTGCGGGTGTGGGCCTGCTCTTTGGCGGCATCCTGCTGACTCATAACGTCTCCTGGGGTAACGCGATAACCATTAGTGTTTCGATATCCATTATTTTATGCCGGTGGCCTTTTTAAGTGCCAAATGGGCGGTGATTCTCAGCCGTAACAGACGCCATAAAATCCACACCAGCGTGGCGGTCGCAATGCTCGCCGTCAGCAGATAGGTATCATTGTATGCCAGAATATTGGCCTCAAGCGTGGTGACCGTTTGCAACTGCGTGACGGCCTGGGTACCCAGCAGTGCGCTATCGCCAATCAGACTCCGGTACATCTGGGTATAGAGCTGTATCCGCTCATTCACCAGCGGATTGAGCGTAGTGATCTGGTCGGCCAGCATGCTGGAGTGATATTTCTCCCGCCAGGTCTGAAAAGTACCCAAAATAGCTGAACCCATCAGCCCGCCAATATTCTGGCTCATACCAAACAGCACCGAGAAACTCACCAGATTGCGCGGGTCAGCGATCACGCCACCAATCCCCGCCAGCATGGCAGGCGCCAGGAAAAAGGCGCTACCGAATCCGAGCAAAAACTGGCTCAGCATCAACTGGTCAGGGCGGGTGAGGTTGTTGGACTGGCTGTCCAGCAGCGAGGCGACAATCATCAGTACCAGCGAGGTGACAATCGGCCAGGCCAGTTTTGTCGGCTTGATGGTCAGACAGCTGGCGACAATCCCGCAGACGATACCGGCGAAAATTGACCATGCCAGATGTGTCATCTGTTCGTTCTGTAATCCAACGTATTGTAACCAGCCAATCACCCCGGTGTTTTGTTCCGCCAGCACGATACGGATCAGCAACATGATCAGCCCCAGACGCAGGATGCTGCCGCTGGAGAGCCAGCGGGTGTTGAGCAGCGGGTTGTTCCGATTATGCTCAAAGACGATGGCCGAGACGATCAGCACCAGTGATAATGCCAGCGACCAGCCAATCCACGGTGCTTCAAACCACCAGTCCAGACGCCCGAGCGACAACACTGCGCAAAGCAGCGCCATCCCCGGAGCCAGTAAAAAGAAGGTGATGAAATCCTTTTTTTCAAACACTTTTCGTCTGTCACCGGGCGGGAGTTTTAGCGCAATCACGCAGCCGAGTGATATCAGCGCCAGGCCAAGCTCGAAGAAGTACAGCCCCCGCCACTCGTCCAACTGGAGCAGTTCGGTAGAGAACAGACGCGCAATGGGAATAGCCAGCGATGAACCGGTGATCCCAATGGTCAGCGCTTTTAGACGATGCTTCGCGGGCCACGCCTGAATCTGATAGTAAATGCCCAGCGAGCTTAACGCTGCGGCCACCATGCCGTGTGCGGCGCGGACCATCAACGCCGAGCTGAGATCGTTGACGAACAGGTGGAAAAAGGTGACCAGCACGTAAAGCACCAGAAAACCTTCGGTAAATGCCCGCAGACCATACTGCTGGCGAAACTTTACCAGCAACAGGTTAATCGAGACGTTGGTCATGACATAAACGGCGGGCAGCCAGGCGATTTCAGTCGACCAGACCGCAAAGGTACCCTGCAAATTTTGCAGGTTGGCGGCAACCATCGCGTTACCGAGCGCGCCGGTCAGGCACACTAATAAGCCGACAATGCCGTAGGCAAAACGTTTAGGTGTACTATGCAGCGGCGTTGACGGTGAGCCCAGCAGCGCGGGTTTTTCGTGTGGCTGCCACTCGCGAGGAGCATAAGGATCGCGTTGGGGCAGGCGCATATCGTCGGTTACCTTGGAAAAATCTAATAATTAGTGGGCTAAGGATTTTACGTCTGACGCAATTCATAATTCAAGTGAATATGAAATGCGTCGTTAAATCAAATATGAATGTCGGGTAATGGGCGAATCGGCTTTCGGAGAGATCCTCTGTTTTGTCATGATGCACGCGTTACTCTGAATGGACTCGATGGAGGGAGGTACTGATGACAATGACAATCTTTCCGTGTTTGCCGGAAACCACGCTGGTGGCAATGAATACCGTAGGCGAATGGTTGGCGCAGGATGATTACCAGCCTGCCCAACCGGTTGATGCTGTCGTACTGGCCGGAAATGCAGTGATCCCAAGCATTGATGCCGCCTGCCGCGTAGCGTCTGAAGAGGGCGTCCCGCTATTGATTAGTGGGGGTATCGGCCACTCGACCACGTTCCTGTATGCTGCCATCGCGCGTCATCCACGTTACAACACCGTGCCGACGACGGGGCGTGCTGAAGCGACCATTCTCGCGGCTATTGCACGACAGTTCTGGAACATTCCAGAAGAACGCCTGCTAATTGAAGACCAGTCAACCCACTGCGGTGCCAACGCGCGCTTTAGCTGGGAGATCCTCAGGCAGCATCAGCCCGTACCTGAGCGTGTGCTGGTGGTGCAGGATCCCACCATGCAGCGCAGGACGATGGCGACGTTTGCCCGGGTGACGCGCGATGAGGCCAGTGCACCACGCTGGATTAGCCATCCGGGCTTGCTTGCGCGACTGCAAAACAGTGAAGACGGGTTGGTATTTAGCGGCAGCAGTGAAGGGCTCTGGCCCGTAGAACGCTATTTGTCGCTGGTCCTTGGCGAGCTACCGCGCCTGCGGGACGACGTTGAGGGCTACGGCCCGATGGGACGTGATTTTATCGCCCACGTTGATATTCCAGCCGATGTCGAAGCGGCATGGCAAATCTTGTATCACGACGCCATTCTGACTGACGCACTGGTCAGTCGTTCTCTCCTGTAAAGTGTGCCCGTTTGCGCTGGTATTTTCGCAAACGGGCAATTTATGTTGCTACTTTGTAATTCCGCGGTTTTGCTGACCCGCTTCTTTTATGAGATGACTCACAAATACCACGCGACAGAGTGGGAAAGTTAGCCTGTGATTGTAATTTTTAACAATAAATTTACGTGTTAAAAACAATGCAATTACAGGAGCAGGTCATGACAGTACCCGTACAGCATCCTATGTATATCGATGGACAGTTCGTTGCCTGGCAGGGTGATGCCTGGATTGATGTTATCAACCCGGCAACCGAAGCGCTCATTTCCCGGATCCCCGACGGGCGTGCTGAAGATGCTCGCAAGGCAATAGATGCCGCCGAGCGCGCACAGGCTGGCTGGGAAGCTCTCCCGGCAATTGAGCGCGCCAACTGGCTGCGTAAAATATCTGCGGGGATCCGCGAGCGCGCCAGCGAGATCGGTTCTCTGATTGTGGCGGAAGGTGGCAAAATTCAGCAACTGGCAGAGGTAGAAGTTAACTTTACCGCTGACTACATCGATTACATGGCCGAGTGGGCCCGGCGCTACGAAGGTGAAATCCTCCAGAGCGATCGTCCGGGTGAAAATATCCTGGTCTTTAAACGTGCGCTGGGCGTGACAACCGGCATTCTGCCGTGGAACTTCCCGTTCTTCCTGATTGCCCGGAAGCTCGCCCCTGCGCTGCTGACCGGCAACACGATTGTCATCAAACCGAGCGAATTCACACCAAACAACGCCATTGCTTTTGCCAAAATCGTCGATGACATTGGCCTGCCAAAAGGCGTATTCAATCTGGTGCTAGGGCGCGGCGAAACGGTAGGGCAAGAGCTGGCGGGGAACCCGAAAGTGGCGATGGTCAGCATGACCGGTAGCGTCACGGCCGGTGAGAAAATCATGACGGCGGCGGCGAAAAATATCACGAAGGTGTGTCTGGAGCTGGGCGGTAAAGCGCCTGCCATCGTGATGGATGACGCCGATCTGGAGCTGGCGGTGAAAGCGATCGTCGATTCTCGCGTCATTAATACCGGGCAGGTGTGTAACTGCGTCGAGCGCGTATATGTGCAGAAAGGGATTTACGATCGCTTTGTTAATCGCCTCGGTGAGGCAATGAAAGCGGTGCAGTTTGGCAATCCGTCCGAGCACAATGATATCGCAATGGGACCGCTGATTAACGCCGCAGCCCTTGAGCGCGTGGAGCAGAAAGTGGCGCGTGCGGTGCAGGAAGGGGCCAGCGTGGTGCTGGGCGGCAAAGCGGTGGAAGGTAAAGGCTATTATTATCCGCCAACGCTGCTGCTGGACGTGCGTCAGGAGATGTCCATCATGCACGAAGAGACCTTTGGCCCCGTGCTGCCGGTAGTGGTTTTTGATACGCTGGAAGACGCGCTGGCAATGGCAAACGACAGCGAATACGGCCTGACATCCTCGATTTACACCCAGAACCTGAACGTGGCGATGAAAGCCATTAAAGGGCTGAAGTTTGGTGAAACGTACATCAACCGCGAGAACTTCGAAGCGATGCAGGGTTTCCACGCGGGATGGCGTAAATCCGGGATTGGCGGAGCGGACGGTAAACACGGTTTACATGAGTATCTGCAAACCCAGGTGGTGTATTTGCAGTCTTAAAAGGTTAAAGCCCGGCGGCACTCGCCCGCCGGGCAATCATTCACACTTTCGTGGCGATCCAGTTCATCATCAGTTCCGGCCAGACGGCGACGGGCAATCCCTGCGCATCGCGAATACCAAACCCGTGCTTGCCACGTTCAAACAGATGCATTTCCACCGGTACGCCCAGGCGTCGTAATGCGCTGAACAGCACCAGGCTGTTTTCCACTTTCACCGCCGGATCGTCGATCGCATGCAGTAAGAAGGTGGGCGGAGTGTGACTATCAGCCCGATCCTCCAGCGAATAGTGCCGGATTTGCGCGGGCGTCGGGGTATCGCCAATCAGCTCATGACGCGAGCCCGGATGGTCGATATCCGCATGCATGGTAATGACCGGATACACCAGTGCCATAAAAGCAGGGCGTGCGTTAAATTCGTCAGCAGCGTCTATCGGTGCGTAAGCTTGCTCATGATGACGCGTCCCCAGGCTGGCGGCCACGTGTCCTCCCGCCGAAAAACCCAGCACCCCGAGACGTTCGGGATCGAGCTTCCACTCATGCGCGTTGGCGCGGATACAGCGCATCGCGCGTTGCACGTCGGCGAGTGGGGCATCTGCCCCTTCCTCGTGTCCATCGGCGGGCATTCGGTAGGTCATCACAAACAGGGTGTAGCCGCGAGCGTTGAAAAAGGGGGCGATGGCACTCCCTTCTTTATCCAGCACGACGCGGCGATAGGAGCCGCCCGGAGTGACCAAAATCCCCACGCCGTTGGGTTTGTCAGGCGCATAAACGGTTATCTCTGGTGCGCGAACGCCGGTGACCGAGCGATCGTATTCTGATGTGCCGGTATGGCGTGGTTCGGGCGTAAAAATGGCGTCACTGCTTTTGGCACCGGGCGCTTCGCCATCGGGCCAGACGGTGAAGGTAGCGGAACGGGAAACGGCGTCGGCCATCATTTTTTCTAGTGCGTCGCGACTCAAAGCGTCCATTTAATGACTCCTTCAGGGGGAACCAGAGGTTATAGCACAGTTAAAAAATGGGAACCGGGACGGGCTTTGTGCATGGGCGAACTTTTTGAATAACCTTAAAGAAAAGTTAATGAATTTTTAAGGAAAGCCCGTTATGTTTGCACTTTGTTTGTATTTATCCAGGAAATGATATGCGTAATAAATATACCGGCCTGCAGATTGGCATTCACTGGCTGGTGTTTCTGTTGGTGATCGTGGCCTACTGCGCGATGGAGTTTCGCGGTTTCTTTCCGCGTACTGCCCGCCCGATTATCAACATGGTTCATGTCTCCTGCGGGATTTCTATCCTGGTGTTAATGGTGGCGCGTCTGCTGGTGCGCCTTAAGTTCCCGGCCCCGCCTATTCAGCCAAAGCCAAAAGCGATGATCACCGGTATGTCGCATCTGGGACATCTGATTGTTTATCTGTTGTTTATCGCGCTGCCGCTGATTGGTCTGGTGATGATGTATAACCGGGGTAACGACTGGTTTGCCTTTGGCATGGTGATGCCTCACGCGGCTGAAGCCAACTTTGACCTGGTGGACATGATGAAGTCCTGGCATGTGACGCTGGCAAACCTCGGCTACTTCGTTATTGGTTTACACGCCTTCGCGGCGCTGCTGCATCATTACTACTGGAAAGACAACACTCTCCTGCGCATGATGCCGAAAAAGCGGTCCTGATATCGCGTCTGCTCCTGCTCAACCCGCTGCCAGTCAGCGGGTTTTTTGTGATCGCTATTCTCTTTCTGCGGTGTGATTCCGCGCAACGTCACATTTTCTTATCTGGGTTGAGTGAATTTTGCGCATTAAGTATATCTATAATAGAAACACTCAGCGCTATTGTCCTTATCGGCGTCTGCGCAATACCCGTGGTTAACTGGCATAATGCAAAGGAGAGAGAATGAATCATTCAGCTCAACAATCACTCGACAGTTCAAAAGCGGCCAGCGAGATCTCTGTAGTGCGTAAATTACGAAAAGTGTTGCTTGCGACCGGTATCGGCCATTTTGTTGAATGGTTTGACTTTGGCCTTTACGGCACGCTGGCTGCGATAATTGGCATGCAGTTCTTTCATGCTGAAACGCCTTCGATGGCGCTGCTCTCCTCGTTTGCCGTGTTTGGTGCCGGGTTTATTATGCGTCCGCTGGGCGGTTTATATTTTGGCTCGCTGGGCGATCGCATTGGACGGCAGAAGGTGCTCGCGACCGTCATACTGCTGACGTCTGGCGCGACGTTCGTCATGGGACTGTTACCGACATTCTCGCAGATAGGCATTGTTGCTACGGTGCTGCTGGTCATTACTCGTCTGATACAAGGTTTCGCCGCAGGCGGAGAGAGCGCAGGGGCAACGACATTTTTAGCAGAATATGCCCCTGCGGAGCGCCGTGGTTATTTTACCTGTTGGATAGATAACTTCGGCTTTATGGCCTTTGTTGCCGGATCGGGCCTGGTGTTTTTACTGACGGCCTCGCTGGGTGAAACGGCGATGAACGACTGGGGCTGGCGCATTCCTTTTCTGATCGCCGGACCGCTTGGCTGTGTGGGGCTTTATCTACGAACTCATCTTGAGGACTCACCGGAGTTTCTTGAGGCCGCCAAAAGCGGGGCTACCACGAACACACCGCTGCGCACGGCACTAACCACCGCCTGGGGCGCGCTGTTCTTTTGCGTGGGATTTGTGGTGATCAAGGCGGTCGGACACTGGACGCTGCAAACGTTTATGCCGAGCTATCTGTCCACCGAGCTGCACTATTCAAAACTCGATTCCTACGCCATCACCACGATTGGCCTGTTTGCGATTGCCGTGATGGTGCCATTTATGGGTTATCTTTCCGATAAATTTGGCCGTAAACCGCTGATGCTGGCGGGCTGCGCCGGATTCATTCTCTTTACCTATCCGGCGATGATGCTTATGGCGCGCGGAGATATGCTCTCCGCGGTGCTGGCGATGCTGCTGTTAGGTGCGTTCATCGCCGCATTTGACGGCGCATGCAGCGCAGCAATGGCTGAGCTGTTCCCAACGAGCATCCGCTATGGCGGGATGGCGATTGCCTATAACGTTGCGGTGGCCTTCTTTGGTGGTATCACACCGTGGTTCTCGGCGTATCTGTTAACCGCGACCGGTAACCCGTTTTCGCCAGCGTACTATGTGATGGGCGCAGCGCTGATCACCTTCCTGACGGTGCTGCGAGCGAAAGAGACGGCTGGGCAACCGCTGCGACGTTAAGCGTGCCGGGACCGCGCCAGGTCCCCGGCAACTAAATTTCCCTACGTATCATTGTGATGTTTTAGCCCTGCTAATATATTCTTGATCCTGCGCCTCATCACAATTACTGTATATAAATACAGTAATTATTCGTGGTGATTATTATGCAGTTTTTTACCCTGGCCGAGCTTCGTCAAATCGTTCCTATTCCTCTCTTTAACGATCTGGTTGCCTGTGGTTTTCCTTCCCCGGCGGCAGACTATGTCGAACAACGTATTGACCTCAATGAGCTGCTGATACAGCACCCCAGCGCAACGTATTTCGTCAAAGCCTCTGGTGACTCGATGATTGACGGAGGGATCAGTGACGGCGATTTGTTGGTCGTCGACAGTTCTCGGAAACCGGGTCACGGTGACATTGTGATTGCGGCCGTGGAGGGGGAATTTACGGTGAAAAGACTTCAGCTTCGTCCCACCATCCAGCTCAACCCAATGAATACGGCCTATTCGCCCATTATTGTGGGAAGTGAAGCGACACTAGATATCTTCGGTGTTGTCACTTTTATCGTCAAATCAACGAGCTAGCTATGTTTGCGCTCTGCGATGTTAACTCATTCTATGCGTCCTGCGAGACCGTCTTTCGACCCGATCTGAAAGGCCGTCCCGTCGTTGTACTATCGAATAACGATGGCTGTGTGATCGCGCGCAGTGCTGAAGCCAAAAACCTGGTCACGATGGGAGAGCCTTATTTCAAACAAAAAGAGGCATTCCGTCTGCATGGGATTGTTGCTTTTAGCAGTAACTACGAACTGTATGCCGATATGAGCGATCGCGTCATGACCACCCTGGAAGAGATGGTCCCGCGTGTCGAAATTTACAGTATTGATGAAGCATTTTGCGATCTGACGGGGGTCAGTAACTGCTGCAATCTGACCGAGTTCGGCAAAGCCATCCGCGCAACCGTTATGCAACGTACACACCTGACGGTCGGTGTCGGTATCGCCCAGACTAAAACCCTGGCAAAATTGGCCAATCACGCGGCGAAAAAATGGCAACACCAGACAGACGGTGTGGTGGATTTATCCACTCTTGATCGACAGCGCAAATTGATGGCCGCATTACCCGTAGACGAGGTGTGGGGGATTGGGCGTCGTATCAGCAAAAAGCTGGATGCGATGGGTATCAAAACGGTACTGGAGCTGGCCGATACGCATATTGCGGTGATCCGTAAACACTTTAGCGTGGTGCTTGAGCGTACGGTGCGGGAGCTGCGTGGCGAACCTTGTCTTGGGCTGGAAGAGTTTCCTCCTGCAAAGCAGGAGATTATCTGCTCACGATCTTTTGGCGATCGCATCACCGAATATGAGCAGATGCGCCAGGCAATTTGCAGCTATGCTTCGCGGGCTGCGGAGAAATTGCGCGGAGAGCATCAATATTGTCGGTTTATATCGACATTCGTCAAGACCAGCCCGTTCTCGCTAAACGAACCTTATTACGGCAACAGCGCGTCGGTGAAGCTGCTTACGCCAACTCAGGACAGCCGGGATATTATCAATGCGGCCACGCGCAGTCTTGATGCCATCTGGAGAGAAGGGCACCGATACCAAAAAGCCGGCGTAATGCTGGGTGATTTCTTCAGTCAGGGCGTGGCGCAACTAAACCTGTTTGATGATAACGCGCCCCGCCAAAATAGCGCAGAATTGATGGCGATACTCGATCATCTCAATAGTAAAGAGGGCAAAGGAACGCTCTATTTTGCAGGCCAGGGCATTCAGCAACAGTGGCGAATGAAACGTGAAATGCTTTCGCCACGGTATACCACGCGCTATGCCGATTTGCTCAGCGTCAGGTGACAAGGCGTTCGCTGATTCAGCCTCTTTGCCTTCTTATATGAGAATTATTCCGAGATAATTCGCAGTTCTTCGTCGATTAGCTCAAGTATGGGTCTAACATCAGCATCCATGACGCGACGTTCTTTTAGTCTCACCTGACGCGCTAATTTATAGTTTGGCCCCCAAATATCGGCATTGTCTGCTTGTGATACGAGTAACTTAAAGGGATAGATGCAGATTAGTCTCTTCTTGAATGCTCTCGATACATGCACAAATGAAGTGTCTGGTGAAATGACCAATGCACTCTCTTTTATAATTTGTGCGGCAGAAAAGAACGATGGCGTTGTATTTTTTGTGACGTTTTCTGAATCGGGGATGGATTTGATCTTATGCTGCTCCCCGAGAATAATGACGTGAAATAAATGGTGGTATTTAGCCATGTGCTGGGTAACGGCTTCGATTTGCGCATCTGAGAAAAAACGCTCGCTAACACTACCGTAAGGAATAAATGCCACAATTTTTTTATTGGTGGTGTTCTTGATGAATTCCCTTGCCGTTTTCGCGTCCTCATCAGGAATGAAAACAGAGTAATCGTAGTCTGTTGCAGGGATCTCAAGGTGTTCTAATAAATCAATGTATCTGGTGCTGATATGAGCCAGAGGGTTTTTGATGTTAACGACATCATCATACAGGCGATATTTTTGTGTGAAACCAATGGTTCTATGAGGTTTGACAACCCGAATCAAATTAAAAACATCGACATTCGAGTGAGTGATCTCGTGTGAGTCAATAAGGACGAAAGGATTGAGTTTTTTAAGCGCGCGCATCAATGGCTTTTTATTATTAGGGTCATAGAAATGCAGGCTTTCTAAATTTCTCCATTCTTTGAATAAGAAGTACGTTCTCTTGTCGGCAATGACAGACACCCGGAAATTATGTTTCACGAGAGTCTCAATCACACCACCTATAACAATAGCATCGCCGATACCTTTCCCGATAAAGGGGATGATTAAGTGGTTTGTATCTGGTGCTCGCCCGGCCTTATGGCTGCGTGTAAGAGCCGTCGCCGTGCTCAAAAGATTAAGTTTTAACCGTAATTTTGTTCTCTTCAGAACATAATTTTTAGACCTGTTTACTTTCCTGAGCCATTTGATCATGAGAATCTTCCTGGGGGATTTTTTTGTTTTAATTTCGTTCATCGTCAATGACGCGCATTTTATCGAATTACGTGGATATAAAAAACAAAATAGTGCGGGAAAAATGGAGGGGGCAGTAAAAAATCTCTTCGTGTTTACCCTGACGTCAACTGGTGCGGTCGTTACTGTAACTGTCGGGGCCGAACGGGGGAGGGGCTTCGGCTCCTGTTTATGATGATCATCACCGATATCGGGCATCTTGAAGCTCTGGTTGACGGGCGTTTGCGCGCGCTAAAACCCACTTTTCAGGCGATGACGCGCATTGGTAGCCCTGAGCAAATAGTCACGGTCATGGCCACGGTGTATGGTAGCCACTATCTGACTCACAACGAGAGTTCTGGTCAACGAAGAACCCTGCTGCTGAATATGATGTTGTCGTTATCTCGCACCCCTGCGTTCGACGGTCCTATCAGGTTGGTACGGTAATCTGCGTATTGGCTCCAGCCCGGTAAAACAATTTAGCGGCAATGCCAGCGCTTACAACACGCTCGGCCTTGATATAGTTTCGGACCTGAACAGCATCGTTGACGAGTCATATCTCGACGTGGGAGGTTATCTTCACATGGGATCCACGCCGGGTACTCTTGCATACAATGCTATCCCAACCGATAAAAATAACATCATTGCAGTACAGACAACCGGGTTGACGAAACCGCCGGCAGAGGGCTGTAAATTGTCTCAGAAGATTTATCTGCAGGGCCAGAAGCAAGATGCTGTCACGTCACAGTTCAACGGAGGCACGCTCTCATACGAGCAGTTCAATGTAGTTACAAATTTCAGTTCAGGAAAAAGTGGGGGAGAACTGGCTGGGTTACAGGTTATTATTAACGCAGCAAAAACTTAGCCAACATGGTGGGGTTTACCCCACCATTTGTTACTTCCTGATGAATTTTAACGTTAGATATGTGAAAGCGAATGCGGCCACAAATGAACCTATGATAAACACGTCTCCAGCGAGGTCATAAATTCGTTCATCACCAAACTCATGGCTCCCCCATATTCTTATCCCGTTTGATGTCAAAAAATCGTCGAAAGATACAATCAAGTCAAACGGAATAATTCTGGGCAACAGAAACATGCTAACAACCAGCCAGCATAAGAACACAATAACTTTACGTATCATGTTACTGTTATCGTCCCGTATGCTCTGAAGCTACTGCATGGCACTTGAATCATTGTTGTGTCCAGCAAAGCATTCCGTAAATATTCAAAATCTGAAGGCTGGCACAAAGTTATGCATCCCTCACTTAAGCCCGCCGGTCCTATTGGGTGCAGTCTGAATTCACCCCGCTTTAATCCCTCTATGAAAACCGTATCATCTATCTGAAGGTCCTCCTTGTACAATGCGAACCATGAATCTCGATCAGTACCGTAAATATTGTTCAGATAAAAATGTCTGATTGCTCCCAGCCTTCCTCCGCTTTCTCGACCCACTATAAAGTATCGTCCAGGAGGTATTGGACCAATCTTCTCCCGGCTTGCCATCGTGACATTATTACGCCCAAATTTTTGCCCCGAAAAAGCAGGAAAATTTCCAACCCCTGCGACGCTTAATATTGAAGAAGGTAGACCATTAAGCGTAAACCTTGCGTTAATCACGCAGTAACCCTCATATTCCATCCATCTGTGAATTGAACGTTGCCGTCGCAGTATTTCCAGGTGATTTTTTCGTAACGCAATTCGACAGACTCATTGTGATTATGCTTTTCCATTGCTGGATTCTTAACATTATGCATAACAGGAGTAACGGCAACGACCTTCACGCCTTCGAGAAGCATGTTGAAGTATTCAACTTCCTGACCAGCATCATTGATCCGGTACCATTTTATTTCTGCCGATTTCAATGTTTGTCCGGTAGCGACTGCGCGGTAAAAATACGGACTTGAGCTGTCGAACTCCTTTTCTATCGTAAGTGGTGAGTGAACACGCGTGCCCGTAAGCTTTCCGGTATTGCTATCCGTCGGGATGTTAAGGCTATGGCCAAACGAGAGGATTTCGATACTCCCCTCACGATCCATTACATCTACCGAACCCTTTATGTCTGCACCACCGTCGTCTTTAAGCCATAGATAAGCGGGAATTGCCATTTTTTAAATCTCTATTTTGATTAGTTTATTTAATTTCAGGAACCGTTAATAAACCCGCTGCTAATCATGGGGTTAGGTAAATCGTGTTATACAAAATTGATATATTTCATGCGCCTATAAATGGATGCTTAAAGATTGATGTTTAGGATGCGCGATAACACTGTATATGCATACAGTTTTATCGGAGGGCGGATATATGCCGCGTTGGTACGAAATTAACTGGGCGTTCCGCGCCGCTGTTAAGTTTGAATCGAGTGGGCGAAGAACCGTGACCACAAAAGATTTTGTCAACGAGCTTGAACGAGTGAACTGGCACTGGTCGCTGAAAAAGGCGAACGCCTGGATCGACTGCTACGTGACGACGTTCAAAGACATATCTGCACATGAAGGCGAAGAACGCACCTTCATGTTATTCAATCCGAACGGAGGGCGCTGATTTGCTATGTCCTTCACCTGCGGCCGCTACGTTGGAATGCACTACGGGGCTGATATTTAGATTATAAATGTGTTTTTTCTAAGGAGGGTTCGACTATGCAGCGAGTGAATTGAATTCTGCATGGCCGTTTTTACAGCAGGGAGGTAGCAAAGGTGCAGGACACCCATTTTGGGGCAGTAAAAGTCTCTTTATGTCCTGTAGTGTCTTTTAGCAGTTTCGGCTAAATGCATGATAACCATGAAAAACTTAATGTTTACATAGGGATGATAAAAAAGTTACTATACCCCCCTACAGTATTGGGAGGGCGCATGCCACATTCACCCGAAGACAAAAAGCGCGTTCTGACTCGCGTGCGTCGTATTCGTGGGCAGGTCGATGCCCTTGAACGTGCGCTGGAGTCCGGCGAACCATGCCTGGCTATCCTGCAACAGATCGCCGCCGTGCGCGGTGCGGCGAACGGTTTGATGGGCGAGATGGTCGAAATTCATCTCAAAGATGAGTTAGTGACGGGGGAGACGACCTCCGATCAGCGTGCAGTTCGCATGGCGGAAGTCGGCCATTTGCTACGCTCTTATCTAAAATAATAACTGGCATCACATAAAGGAAAGCAATATGAAATCACGTGCAGCCGTAGCATTTGGCCCAGGCCAGCCGCTAAAGATTGTTGAAATTGACGTCGCGCCGCCGAAAAAAGGCGAAGTGCTGATCAAAATTACCCATACCGGCGTATGCCACACTGATGCGTTCACCTTGTCTGGTGACGATCCTGAAGGCGTGTTCCCGGCAGTATTGGGCCACGAAGGCGGCGGTGTGGTGGTTGAAGTCGGTGAAGGCGTCACCAGCCTGAAGCCGGGCGATCACGTCATCCCGCTGTACACCGCTGAATGCGGCGAGTGTAAATTCTGTCAATCCGGTAAAACCAACCTTTGTCAGGCCGTTCGCGCCACCCAGGGTAAAGGCCTGATGCCGGACGGTACCACTCGTTTCTCCTACAACGGCGAGCCGATTTACCACTACATGGGCACCAGTACCTTCAGCGAATACACCGTTTGTGCGGAAATTTCTCTGGCGAAAGTAAATCCACAGGCACCGCTGGATAAAGTCTGCCTGCTGGGCTGTGGCGTCACCACCGGTATTGGTGCTGTACACAACACGGCGAAAGTGAAAGAAGGCGATACGGTCGCGGTCTTTGGCCTGGGTGGAATTGGTCTGGCGGTGATTCAGGGCGCGGTACAGGCGAAAGCCGGACGCATCATCGCTGTGGATACGAACCCGGAGAAATTTAAGCTGGCGGGCGAAATGGGCGCGACCGATTTCGTGAACCCGAAAGACTCCGATAAGCCCGTTCAGGACGTGATTGTTGAACTGACCGACGGCGGCGTGGACTTCAGCTTTGAATGTATCGGCAACGTGAACGTGATGCGTTCCGCGCTCGAATGCTGTCACAAAGGCTGGGGCGAAAGCATCATCATCGGCGTGGCGGGTGCGGGTCAGGAAATCAAAACCCGTCCGTTCCAGCTGGTGACCGGGCGTGTATGGCGTGGTTCCGCATTTGGCGGCGTAAAAGGCCGTACCCAACTGCCGGGCATGGTCGAAGACGCGATGGCGGGAAAAATCGATCTCGATCCGTTTATTACGCACCGTCTGCCGCTCGAGCAAATCAACGAGGCATTCGACCTGATGCACGAAGGTAAGTCCATTCGTACCGTCATACATTTCGGCGACAAGTAATTATTCTGCCAGCGGTTTTTACCGCTGGCGTTTCTTGAATAATCTTCTCTAAAGTGTGAGCTATCTGGCGATTTTAGCCGTAATCAAATTTCCTGCCGTGCCGATGACTACTTTACAGGCGTGTTTTTACGCATCTACCTATAAGAGAGTCGACGGTCATGGACAACACAACATCGATGCGCGCCCAGCAAAAGCTGAGCTTCTTGCATCACATCCGCCTAGTTCCGCTGTTTTCCTCAATTCTCGGTGGCATCATTCTGTTATTTGCCTTGAGTTCGGTGCTGGCAGGGTATTTCCTGCTGAAAGCCGATTCAGACTTGCAGGATGTGACATCTGAAATCCAGGTTCGAACGGGTTTATCGAACAGTTCAAACCATCTGCGCACGGCGCGTATCAATATGATTCATGCGGGAGCGGCCAGCCGTATTGCGGAAATGGACGCGATGAAGCAGAACATTGCTGAAGCCGAAACTCGCATCAAGCAATCACAGCAAAGCTTCGCGTCTTATATGGGTCGCACGGTACGTACGCCTGCGGATGAAGCGCTGGATGGCGATTTGAAAGCACGGTTTGATGCCTATGTTGCAGGCCTACAGCCGATGCTGAAATATGCTAAAAACGGAATGTTTGAAGCGATTATCAACCATGAGAATGAGTCAGCGCGTCCGCTGGACGATGCCTATAACGAGATCCTGTTAAAAGCGATTAAAATTCGCACCGACCGCGCCAATGCCCTGACCGCTGATGCACATAAACGTACCCAGCTTGGGCTGATGTTTATGGTAGGCGCGCTCGCTCTGGCGTTGATGTTAACGGTGATAACCTTTGTGGTGCTGCGTCGTACCGTTATTAGCCCGTTACAACGCGCAGCACGTCGCATTGAACTGATTGCAAAAGGTGACCTCACGCTGGCTGATGATCTGACAGGGCGCAGTGAAATTGGCCGTTTGACCCACGACTTGCAAACCATGCAGCATTCACTGGTGCAAACTGTCGGTACGGTACGTGAGGGGGCGGAGCAGATCTATCGGGGAACTAGCGAGATTTCGGCGGGTAATACCGACCTGTCTTCGCGTACCGAACAGCAGGCAGCTGCCATTGAACAGACGGCGGCCAGCATGGAACAGTTGACCGCAACGGTGAAACAGAACGCCGATAACGCGCATCACGCCAGCAAACTGGCGGGCGATGCCTCCGGTAAAGCCAGCCGTGGCGGGCAGATGGTCTCCGGCGTGGTCAAAACCATGGGCAATATTTCTTCAAGCTCTAAAAAGATCTCTGAAATCACCGCCGTGATTAACAGCATCGCGTTCCAGACTAATATTCTGGCGCTGAACGCCGCTGTAGAAGCCGCGCGTGCGGGCGAACAGGGCCGCGGATTTGCCGTTGTCGCCAGCGAAGTGCGTACGCTGGCAAGCCGTAGCGCCAACGCAGCCAAAGAGATTGAAGGGCTGATTAACGAGTCTGTCACGCTGATTGACCAGGGTTCTGGCGAAGTGGTCGCCGCGGGTAATACGATGAATGAAATCGTCGAAGCGGTTAAACGTGTCACCGATATCATGCTCGAAATCGCCGCTGCGTCTGATGAGCAGAGCCGTGGCATTGAGCAGGTAAGCCAGGCTATCTCGGAGATGGACAAAGTGACTCAACAGAACGCCTCGCTGGTGGAGGAAGCTTCAGCCGCGGCGGCGTCTCTGGAAGAGCAGGGCGCACGACTGACCGAGGCCGTCGGGACGTTCCGCTTGAAAGGAGCGACAAAACAGCGTAGCGCAGTATCAGTGCCAACCACTCCATCTGCGCCGCTGCGTCCGGTAGCGGCGAGCAGCGGTGAGAACTGGGAAACGTTCTGATCCGCGCAGCATTGATTGACTGGTTTTAAAACCGGTGTAAAAAGGGTTCATGCTTGTACATGAACCCTTTTTAATGGTGGTAACGCGATGATTTCAGCAAAACGTTTAACCGTACTGTTTGCTTTTTCAGGCCTGCTGACCGGTTGTTCGGTGGGCGTGGGCGGCATCGGGATTGGCGGGGGAAGTAACGGCGTTGGCGTGGGCGCTGGCCTGTCCTTCCCGATAAGCGGCTCCACCTCGACCAAAGAGAGCGCCACCGATTCGTCCCAGCCGGACTGTAATGGGGAAGTGTACCAGGTACAGCCAAACTATCCCGCGCAGGCGATGGCCCAGGAGTTTGAAGGTAAAGTCGCGGTGACGTTCGATGTAAAATCCGATGGACGGGCAACGGGCTACAGCGCTAAAGGTGATAAAGCGTTTTTCGCAGAAACCTGGAAAGCGGTGGCTCGCAGCTGCTGGACGCCAGGAGTACGAAAGGATTTGGTCGTGACGTTTAAGATGAACAAGCCAATCATGTTTGAGCCTACTGCACCCTAAAAAAACGGCCAGTCATGAAAGTGACTGGCCGTTAAACGTTATGCCCGATTACTGCTTGTCGGGTAACGCATAGGCAATAATGTAATCACCACGGTCCGGCGACTGACGTGCGCCGCCCGCATTAATGATGATGTACTGTTTGCCGGTTTTCGGCGACACGTAGGTCATCGGGCCAGACTGGCTGCCGACTGGCAGACGGCTTTTCCAGATCTCTTTCCCGGTTGCGGTATCAAATGCGCGCAGGTAGAAGTCCTGAGTGCCCGCAAAGAACAGCAAACCTGACTGCGTCGAGAGAGACGCGCCCAGCGTCGGCATGCCGATCGGGATTGGCAGATGCATACGAATACCCAGCGGGCCGGTGTCTTCTACGGTTCCCACCGGAACCTGCCACACCAGCTTGCCGCTTTTCAGATCGACGGCTGACATGGTACCAAACGGTGGTTTCTGGCACGGAATGCCCAGCGGAGACAAGAAGCGCTCGCGCATGGCACCGTATGGCGTACCGTCCATTGGGACAATCCCCATCTCAATCCCGCTGGCGTCTTTGGCGACGTTGGCACGTGGCACCATGTAGTTTGCCAGCCCCAGACGCATGTCATTCACAAACATCAGGCCGTTATTAGGATCGACTGAGACACTGCCCCAGTTCATACCGCCGAGCGAGCCCGGGAACTGCAGAGAACGATCGAGTCCAGGCGGAGTGAATACGCCCTGGTGGCGCATCTCTTTGAACTGAATACGACACAGCAACAGGTCGACAGGCGTCGCACCCCACATGTCGGATTCGGTCAGCGTCTGGTTGCCAATCATCGGCATACCAACGGAATACGGTTGGGTTGGGGAGTAGCGTTCACCCGGAATGTGACCCGCAGGGACCGGACGTTCTTCAACTTTCGCTACCGGCTCGCCAGTTTCACGATTGAGCATAAAGATCATGCCCTGTTTACTGGTTTGCACCAGCACCGGCGTGGTGCCGCCTTTACCATCTGGCAGATCGTAAAGCAGCGGCTGCGAAGGCAGGTCAAAGTCCCACAGGTCATGGTGGGTGGTTTGATAATGCCAGCGCACCTGTCCGGTGGTTGCATCAACGGCCACAATCGAGGAGCTGTATTTATCGTCCAGCGCGGTGCGTTCGCCAGCGTAGAAATCAGGCGTGGCGTTACCGGTTGGCAGGTAAATCAGGTTCAGCTTGGCGTCGTAAGACATGGCAGACCAGACGTTTGGCGTACCGCGCGTGTAGGTCTGGCCTTCTGGCGGTTCGCCGGTCAGGGCTGGATTGCCCGGATCCCATGCCCACGCCAGCTTGCCGGTGCGAACGTCATAAGCTCGGACCACGCCCGGCGGTTCACCCGTCGAGAAGTTATCGGCAACGCGTCCACCAACAACTACCACGTTTCCCGCCACCAGTGGTGTGGATGTCTGCTGGTAGTAACCTGGTTTGATTTCGCCCATGCCTATGCTGAGGTCAACGATACCGTGGTTGCCAAAGTCTTCACACAATTTGCCGTTGTCGGCATTGATGGCAATCAGGCGCGCATCGATGGTCGGCAGGAACAGACGACGAGGACAGGCGGCTGGCTGGGTCTCATTTTGTGACGTTGTCACTGATTGATGGTCTTCAAAATAACCCAGACCACGACAGCGCTGCCAGTTAGGGGCCGTGGCTTTGGAATCGTAGCGCCACTTCTCCTTGCCGGAATCAACATCCAGCGCCAGCACTTTACTGTATGGCGTACAGACAAACAGCGTGTCGCCGATTTGCAGCGGGGTGTTCTGATCTTCCGCACCGGAACCGTTGCTTAGCGGAATATCGCCCGTATGCGCGGTCCATGCCACTTTCAGTTCATTGACGTTCTGCTTATTGATCTGATCAAGCGCCGCAAAGCGGTCACCGTGGGTGGTATTGCCCCAGTGTTCCCAGTTTTTCTGCTGTTCGCCAGAAGCAACTGGTTTGACCGGAACGGATTCATTCGCGCTCACCAGCGTTTGCGGTTTGAACATCCAGCCTAAGCTCACCAGCATGGCGACGGCGAGGATAGCTGCAATACCAAACGCCGGTTTCTTATTTACCGGTGCGCTGTGGTTTGCCGCACGCAGGAATGGCCAGACGATAGCGCACAGGAATGCCAGCACGGCCAGCGTGAACAGGCGCGAGAATAACGGCCAGAAATCCCAGCCCGCGTCGCTAACGGCCCAAAAAATCGAGGCGATAAACGCGATGGCATACAGGACGATACCGCTGAGGCGATTCGTGAAGATTAAAAAGGCGGAGACGACCATCACTACGCCAACGATCAGGAAGTACCAACTTCCGCCTACGGTGGCGAGCTTAAAGCCCAATCCACCGATTGCCAGACCGACGATTGCCATCAGTCCGATCAGGAGCCACTGCAGGATCCTTGCTATCCCGCGCGGCGCGCTGCCAAATGTCATTTCTATCTCCTTAGAATGCCTCGACGTCTTCCGGTTTGTGCTGTGCTGCATCTGTACCAAATGGGTAAATAGATTCGAGGTGAATGATGATTAATACGGTTATTACCGATTTAAAGGCAAAAAAATTCACGGGGTAATGGTTTGGTGAACCATTTGGTGAATTGGTCAGTATGATAAATCTGTTAAATTGTTTTGCGCAATTGTTAATAAAAAATTTCGCATTAATTGATTAAAAGAAACAAAAAACCCGTCAATGAGACGGGCTGGTTGGCAAATAATGGGCAGAGAATCAGATTGGCATGGATTTGCGAATGGCGCTGAGTAGCGTTTGTGCGGCAGTTGAAAGCGGGGTATCAACGCGCGTTAAAATTCCGATAGGTTCCCCTGCTCCGGGCGAGGTAACGGGTAGCGCCACCAGGCAACCCTGGCGTAAGTCTTCTTTCACGGCGCCCGATGGAACGAACCAGACGTAATCATAATCCACCGTTAACTGGCGAGACAGCGATGCCGACAGCGTTTCGATACAGCCGGACGGGAGTTTGCAGCCCTGCATCTGAAGCATCACTTCAGCGTTATGGCGCGGTGCCGTCCCTTTGGGTGACACCACTACCGGCCATTCCATCACTCGACTCAGAGTAACGGTATCCCGCAAAAGAGGGTGATGGGGCCGAACGACCAGTTTTAGTGATTCGAGGAATAACAGTTCGTAGTTTAGACCCACCATCAGTTCCGGGTCGGACATCCGACCGATGCCTAAATCCAAATCGCCTGATTTCAACCCCGACAGGATCATGGGGTTATTCATGGTGGCAACCTGTAGCGTGGTGTTCTTTTGTTGCTTATGAAACTGGCCGATAACGGACGGTAAAATCCCCAGGGCTGCCGTAGGGAGAGCTCCAATTCGCACGATATCGACGGCGTGATCGTGTTTGCCATTCAGCGACTGACCTGCGGTGTTGATGGCATCAAGGACTTTGACGGCGTGCGTCAGAAACTGCTCGCCGACCAACGTAAGCTGAGCGCCAAGGCGGCCACGGTTAAACAGGCGCGTTCCAGTAAGTTGTTCCAGTTCGTTCAGCGTTTTTGAAAGTGCAGGCTGGCTGAGGTTAAGAGTTTCAGCCGCGCGCCCCAGCGTTCCCTGTTGAGCGACGGCTACAAAAGTGTGCAAATGGCGCAAGCGTATGCGCTGACTAAACAGACCATTTTTTTCCATATGCGATGTTAAAAACAGAGCCATGCGGGTGACAAGTGAAGTTATCTAAATTTGATAACTTGATAGCAAAATATTATTAACATTTGATCTATTTGAGTTACAAGAGGATTTTTACTCAAGGTGATTTAATCGCCTTATGATCACGATCCTGTGGCATAAGGACAAAAGTACAGGGAATGTGCAGTCGCCCATCAGGATCACAAATCCGAAATTCTTCCCCCCAACGAAGACGGCCTTCTCTACACTCCAGATATTATTCACTGGAGGCATGACATCATGGCGAACACCATCACGGCTGATGATATTCGGGAACTTTTTTCGCAGGCTATGTCAGCAATGTACCAGCAGGAAGTTCCGCAATACGGCACATTGCTGGAACTGGTTGCAGATGTGAATCTGGCGGTGCTGGAAAATAACCCGCGCTTGCATGAACAACTGGTGAACGCAGATGAACTGGCGCGACTGAACGTCGAACGCCACGGTGCCATTCGCGTAGGGAGCGCAAAAGAGCTGGCAACTTTGCGGCGGATGTTTTCCATTATGGGAATGCATCCGGTGAGCTATTACGATCTCTCCCAGGCCGGTGTGCCGGTACACTCGACGGCGTTTCGTCCCGTCGATGACGCGGCATTATCCCGAAATCCTTTCCGCGTGTTTACCTCGTTGCTGCGCCTTGAACTGATCGGCAACGTTGCCTTGCGCGAACAGGCGGCCAACATTCTGGCAACGCGCACTATCTTTACCCCGCGCTGTCTGGAATTGATCGAACAGCATGAGTCCGAAGGCACATTCACCGAGAGTCAGGCGCGCGAGTTTGTTAAAGAGGCACTGGAAACGTTCCGCTGGCACAGCCACGCTATTGTCGATCAGGAAACGTATCAGGCGCTGCATAATGAACATCGACTCATCGCTGACGTTGTTTGCTTCCCTGGATGCCATATCAACCATCTTACGCCGCGCACGCTGGATATCGACAGGGTGCAGGAATTGATGCCTAAGTATGCTATCGAACCCAAAATTCTCATTGAGGGCCCGCCGCGCCGTGAGGTGCCGATTCTCCTTCGGCAGACCAGCTTTAAAGCGCTCGAAGAACCGGTGCTTTTTGCGGGTGAACATCGAGGTACACATACCGCGCGCTTTGGCGAAATTGAACAGCGCGGCGTGGCGCTTACGCCGAAAGGCCGTGAACTGTACGACAGGCTGCTGGGAGAGGCCGGGACGGGCAAAGATAACCTGACCCATCAGCTGCACCTGCGGGAAGTGTTCCAGCAATTCCCCGATAGCGAGATGTTCCTGCGCCGTCAGGAGTTGGCCTATTTCCGCTATCGGCTGACGCCTGCGGGCGAATCGCATCGCCAGGCATTTCGCCCTGGCGACGATCCGCAGCCGTTAATTGAGCGCGGGTGGCTGGTTGCTCAACCGATAACCTACGAAGATTTTCTCCCGGTCAGTGCGGCAGGCATTTTCCAGTCCAATCTGGGAAATGAAACCCAGGCACGTTCGCATGGAAACGCCAGTCGGGATGCCTTTGAGGTCGCGCTAGGCTGTCCGGTTCTTGACGAATTTACGCTTTATCAGCAGGCGGAAGAACGAAGTAAACGCCGTTGCGGTTTGCTCTGAAAACGTTACTCTGCTGGGGTGTGATGGAAACAGAAGGTCAGGATGGAAAACTCCTCAACTCCAATAGTGAATACGCGCCAGGGTGCGCTGATCGGTTTTATCGAGGATGACGTGCATGTCTGGTGCGGCATTCCCTATGCTGCGCCGCCAGTGGGACCGCTGCGCTGGCGTTCGCCGCAACCGTCGCCATGCTGGGACGATGTGCGCGAAGCCACTACGTTTTCAGCTTCCAGCTGGCAGAGCAGTGAATATTGTCAGGCGCTGGGCGGCGGCGATCCGGGTCGGTTCTCTGAGGATTGCCTTTATCTCAATATCTGGTCGCCCGTAACGCGTCAAACGCCACTGCCGGTGATGGTGTGGCTGCACGGCGGCGGTTTTACGATTGGCGCAGGTGGCTTGCCGCCTTATCAGGGCCACGCGCTGGCGAGACGCGATGTCGTGGTGGTGACGCTCAACTATCGTCTCGGGCATTTGGGCTTTTTTGCCCATCCTGCGCTGGAGGGGGAAGAGGATCGCGTGGTGCATAATTTTGCGCTGCTCGATCAAATCGCCGCGCTACAGTGGATACGCGACAATATTGCCGCCTTTGGCGGTGATCCGGACAACATCACCCTGTTTGGTGAATCTGCCGGAGCCCGCAGCGTGCTGTCATTGCTTGCCTCGCCGCTGGCGAAAAACTTGTTTCATAAAGCGATTGTGCAAAGCGGCTATACGCTACCGGACACACCGCGTGAACAGGCGCTGCAAAACGGCGACGCGCTGGCAACGCATTTAGGGATTGAGCATGCCACCGCAGAGCAGTTGCGAGCGATCCCCGCAGAAACCTTTTGGCCGTTGACGGCTCCCTATAACATTGCACCGACGCCCATTGTTGGCGACTGCGTGCTACCCGAGCCCATGCTGGACGTCTTTTTCGCGGGCCGGCAGCATCCTGTTCCGCTAATGATTGGCTCGAACAGCGACGAGGCCAGCGTGATGGCGGTGTTTGGAGTTGATCTTGCCGGACAAATTGAAAAGCTCCGCCGTGAACGTCGTTTTGGCTTAGGGATTATCAAGCTGCTTTATCCTGGCGTAAAAGGGGATGAGGAGCTGGGCCGTCAGGTGTGCCGCGATATGGCGTTTACGACGATGGGATATGTGGCGATGCAGGCCCAGCAGCGCGTGGGTGAGCCGTGCTGGCGCTACTGGTTTGATTATGTTGCTCAAGCCGAACATGAAACGTATCCCAACGGCGCGTGGCACGGGAACGAGGTGCCTTACGTGTTTGATACGCTGGGTACGGTAGAACCCTCAAGGCGCTATGTGAACGAACATGATCTTGCTTTTTCAGCGCAGGTGGCCGACTACTGGGTCAACTTTGCCCGCCATGCCAGTCGGACCTGTGATGCGTTGCAAGGTCCGACAAGATGGCTTGCCTGTCGAAAAGGGCGAGACGTTTTACTGCGTATCGGATTGAATAAACATGCAGGTTTTAAGCTAGAAAACCGTTTTATGCGCGCCAGAATGAGCTTATTTAAACGGGTCATGAAGCATCACGTTAGTCTGGATTAAGCAGACAGGCACGAAACGCGGCAAGCCCGGCGGCTTTGCCGCGTGATTCACGTAGTACCAGTCGGTAGCTGGCCCCGGTTTTGACGCTGGTGTCATAAGGACGGGCCAGGCGGCCCGCGCGAATATCTTCTTCCACCAGCGTTTCGTCGGCAATGGCCACGCCAAGCCCCTGCATAGCCGCGGTGATGGCCAAATCCATCGTGTCAAAGTGCTGGTTTTTTTGCATGACAAAGGCGGTGCCAGCCTGTTTAGTCAACCACAGCGACCAGTCCGTTTTATCTCGCGTAGGATGCAAAAACGTTAGCGTATCCAGCGCTGCCCCCAGTCGTGTTGGGCTGACGACCGGCGTTAGCGCTTCTTCAAAGAGTAAATCTCCGGCATTCATATGGGTGCCAAACACAATCGCCGCATCATAGGATTCCGTTTTGAAGTTAACGGTGTGATCGGTCGTGGCCGTGAGCGAGATCTGTAACTCTGGCTGTTCGCGCTCCACCTGGAGAAGACGAGGAATGAGCCAGCGCATGGCGCAGGTTGGTACTTTCAGGCGCACGACGGTTTGCAGCGCGCGAGCTTGTTCCGCCACCGTTAATAATTGTTCGAATGCGGATTGTAAATCGGGAAGCAGGGCGCTGCCTTGCGATGAAAGGCGCAGGCCGCGGGCGTGTCGCTCAAAGAGGGGAAAGCCGAACCAGGCCTCAAGGGTGGCAATCTTACGGCTGACAGCACCCTGAGTCAGACAAAGTTCTTTTGCCGCGTGAGTGAGATTCAGATGACGCGCGGTGATCAGAAAGGCGTCTACAGCATTGTGTGGAAACGAGCGACGCGACATAAACACTCCAGGCATGCGTTTTTATCATGTCGGCTATCACACAACACCTGATGGAACGTGTCAATCAGCTAAAAAAAACCCGCCAGGCGGCGGGTTAGTGTCATGCAGGTTCTTAGAACTGGTACACCAGGCCTAAAGCGACGATGTCATCGGTAGAGATGCCCGCGTCTTTATAGAACTGATCGTCGCCGTCCAGCAGGTTGATTTTATAATCCACATAGGTGGACATATTTTTGTTGAAGTAATAGGTCGCGCCTACGTCAACATATTTCACCAGGTCTTTATCGGCATTCGCGGCGTTATAGGTTAAATCTTTGCCTTTTGATTGCAGATAAGAAACCGCAGGGCGCAGACCGAAATCGAACTGATACTGGGCAGTGACTTCAACGTTCTGCGTTTTATTCGCTACGCCGCCAACATCGCTGTTAGACGTGCTACCGTAGGTAGTCATATTACGGGTTTCTGAATACATGGTTGCCAGATAGATATTATTGGCGTCGTATTTCAGGCCAGCGGTCCAGGCGTCGGCTTTATCGCCGTCAGCCATATAGGCGCTGGTGGAATTTTGCTGTGCATTGGTACGGTCAGAGGAGGCATAAGCTGCGCCTGCACTAAAGCCCATGCCAAAGTCATAGGTGGTCGAAATACCAAAGCCGTCGCCATTTTCATGACGCACGTCGCGACCATTGTTGGTGCCTTCGTTACCGTTGCCAGCATCTTCGTTATTGCCCTGATACTGAAGAGCAAAGCTCAAACCGTCTACCAGGCCGTAGAAGTTGTTATTACGGTACGTTGCCACGCCGTTTGCACGGCTGGTCATGTAAACGTCTGATTGTGAATAGGAATCGCCACCGAACTCTGGCAGCATATCGGTCCAGCCTTCCACGTCGTACAGTACGCCGTAGTTACGACCGTAATCGAATGAACCGTAGTCACCAAATTTCAGGCCGGCGAAGGCCAGACGGGTCCAGGACTGGTTTTCGGAGCCTTCGGTATTGTTGGCCTGAACGTTGTATTCCCACTGGCCGTAACCGGTCAGTTGATCGTTAATCTGGGTTTCGCCTTTGAAGCCAAGACGGACATAGGACTGATCGCCATCTTTTGACGAATCATCAGAGAAGTAGTGCAGACCGTCTACTTTGCCGTAGAGATCTAATTTGTTGCCGTCTTTATTATAAATTTCTGCTGCATGAGCGGTGCCTGCTGCCAACAGCGCGGGGATGACGATTGCCAAGACTTTTCTTTTCATTTTTCGATCCTTAAAAAGGTTTTTATTATGCTTTGGAATGAACTTTTGCACATATCATGAGTCGAATGAATCCTAATATTCTTTCGATCGTTTCGGCAAATATTATAAATATTTTAAATGTTAAGAATTGATTCATTATTAATTAAATGAAATCTTGATTGGCTTGATGAATAATTGATAATTAATTTATTCATGAGGCGTATTTGTATTTCACAATACGTGACTGACGAACAGTCACGCCTCATGGCCCATGCATTTTACTCATAGCTCCCATGACAACAATTCGGTTGTCGTTCATCACCCCTTCTTGTTGAATAGTTATGCAATATCCACCTGAAAGGATTGATGATGACTCTGCGTACTCCGGTGCACACTCGCTCGAAACTGCCTGATGTCGGCACGACTATTTTTACGGTGATTGGCCAGCTTTCTGCCCAACATAACGCCATCAATCTTTCTCAGGGAGCGCCTAACTTTTCCTGCGATCCTAAGCTCATCGCGGGCGTAACGCGTGCCATGGAAGCCGACCATAATCAGTATGCGGCGATGACCGGTTTGCAGCCGCTGAAGGCGCGCATTGCAGATAAAATCGCTTCGCTATACGGAACGCGCTATGACGTGGACAGCGAAGTGCTGATAACCGCCAGCGCCAGTGAAGGGTTATATTCTGCCATTAGCGGCCTCGTACATCCCGGCGATGAAGTTATCTATTTCGAGCCATCGTTCGATAGCTACGCGCCCATCGTGCGGTTGCAGGGCGCAACCCCGGTGGCGATTAAACTGACGGTGCCGGATTTTGCTGTTAACTGGGATGAGGTCCGCGCGGCGATATCGACGCGCACCCGGATGATCATCATTAACACGCCACACAACCCGAGCGGGCAGGTCTTCTCGGCAGACGATCTGCAACAGCTGGCGGCGATTACGCGGCATACCGATATCATTATTTTGTCTGACGAAGTGTACGAACATGTCGTTTTCGACGGCAAGCCGCACCATGGAATGGCCACACATCCGCAGCTGGCGGAGCGCAGCGTGATCGTGTCGTCATTCGGAAAAACCTATCATGTCACCGGCTGGCGCGTAGGGTATTGTGTTGCACCAGCCGAACTGATGGATGAGATTTGCAAAGTACATCAGTTTTTGATGTTTTCTGCCGATACTCCTATGCAGTACGCGTTTGCTGAGCATATGGCCGATCCGCAAACCTGGCTTACGCTGGCTGCGTTTTATCAACGCAAGCGCGATCTGCTGCAAAATTTGCTGGCCGAATCACCGTTTACGTTATTACCCAGCGCAGGGTCGTTCTTCCTGCTGGCCGATTACAGTCACTTTAGCGATGAAAGCGACGGTGAAATGGTCAAACGGCTGATAACAGAATGCGGTGTTGCCACTATTCCGCTGTCGGCGTTTTATGCCGACGGTACGGATAACAAATTGATCCGTCTCTCTTTCGCTAAAGATGAGGCAACATTACGGGCAGGCGCGCAAGCCCTGTGTCGGATTAAAGCACGCTAAGGAGTTTTGCTATGAAATTTAACGCGTTAGTTGTCGGCCTGGGAATGCTGTGTTCATTTTCTTCATTTGCGGCTACCGAGCTTCGTTATGGACTTGAAGCCGAATATCCACCCTTTGAAAGCCGCAACGCGTCTGGTGAGCTGGAAGGGTTTGATATCGAGCTGGGCAAGGCGATTTGTCAAGCCGCTGCGCTGAAGTGCAGCTGGGTCGAAACCTCATTCGATGCGCTTATCCCAGGGCTGATGGCGAAAAAATTCGATGCGATTAACTCGGCAATGAACATTACTGACCAGCGTCGCCAGAGTATCGACTTTACCCAACCTATTTATCGCATTCCTTCGCAGCTGGTGGGAAAGGCGGGTAGCGGTGTCGAAGCGACACCGGAAGGTTTAAAAGGTAAATCTATCGGCGTCTTGCAGGGCTCCATTCAGGAAACCTATGCTAAAGAGCACTGGGAAAAACACGGTGTCACCGTGGTGTCTTATAAAGATCAGAACATGGCATGGGCAGACTTGCTGAATGGCCGTATTGACGCCTCGCTGGTGATGTCGGCGGCTGGACAGGCAGGTTTCCTCAGTAAACCGCAGGGGAAAGGGTTTGGCTTTATCGGCAAGCCCGTGTCTGACGACACGATCCTCGGCAGTGGGATCGGCTTTGGGCTGCGCAAAGGTGACGAGGCCACTAAAAAACAGCTTGATACCGCCATTGAGAAAGTCCGCGCTGACGGAACGATCGATAAGCTGGCTCAGAAGTACTTTCCAGGTATCGATGTCAGCGTAAAATAACAATATTGCGCCTTATTAGCCCCTGATGACGATGTCCATCGGGGGCTTTTTTATAGTGAGTTATACGTAACTTTACCCGTAATTCGGGTCATTCCCCTCGACAGAAAATATTTCTCACTTTGCTCATATAATCACCGCTCAACAATTGGATTCTTAACCATTTTTGTTTAGTCTGTGCGTTCTTTCCTGCCGTCGTTTCGCCGTACGCGAAACTCATTCACACGACCATAAGGACGTTTTCTCAGGCATGAATCGCAGACATTTTTTACAAGGCTCGCTGGCAATGGCAGCGCTGAGCGGCACAGCCGGACTGTCATCGCTCTTTTCCCGTGCGGCGTTTGCCGCTGACTCGGACATTGCCGACGGCCTGAGCCGTCGTTTTGACTTCTCTGTACTGCAATCCATGGCTCACGATCTGGCGCAAACCCCGTGGGGCGGTGCGCCGCGTCCATTGCCAGAAACGCTGGCAACCATGACGCCGCAGGCCTACAACGCCATTCAGTATGACGCCAAGCAGTCGCTGTGGAACAACATCGAAAACCGTCAGCTAGACGTACAATTCTTCCACATGGGGATGGGATTCCGTCGCCGCGTGCGCATGTTCTCTCTGGATTCCGGCACCTCTCAGGCGCGCGAAATCCATTTTCGCCCGGAACTGTTTACCTACAATGATACCGGCGTGGATACCAAACAGTTGCAGGGGCAAAGCGATTTAGGTTTTGCCGGTTTCCGTGCGTTCAAAGCGCCTGAACTGGCGCGCCGTGATATCGTCTCTTTCCTGGGAGCAAGCTATTTCCGTGCGGTAGATGATACCTATCAATACGGTCTTTCCGCGCGTGGCCTGGCTGTTGATACCTTTACCGATACGCCGGAAGAGTTCCCCGATTTCACCTCGTTCTGGTTCGAAACGGTTAAACCAGGCGATACCACCTTTACCGTCTATACGCTGCTCGACAGCCCAAGTATCACTGGTGCCTACAAATTCGTGATCCATTGTGAGAAGAGCCAGGTGATCATGGAGGTGGACAACCACCTGTACGCGCGTAAGGACATCAAACAGCTCGGCATCTCCCCGATGACCAGCATGTTCAGCTGTGGCAATAATGAGCGCCGCATGTGTGACACGATTCACCCACAAATCCACGACTCCGATCGTCTGGCGATGTGGCGGGGCAACGGGGAATGGATTTGTCGTCCGCTGAATAACCCGCAAAAGCTCCAGTTCAATGCTTATCAGGACAAAAACCCGAAAGGATTTGGCCTGCTGCAACTCGATCGCGATTTCTCGCACTACCAGGACATCATGGGCTGGTATAACAAGCGTCCAAGTCTGTGGGTTGAACCGCGTAACCAGTGGGGCAAGGGCAGCGTGGGCCTGATGGAGATCCCGACGACGGGTGAAACGCTGGATAACGTCGTTTGCTTCTGGCAGCCGGAAAAAGCGGTGAAAGCGGGTGATGAGCTGGACTTCAAATATCGCCTGTACTGGAGCGCGCAGCCGCCGGTTCGTTCTCCGCTGGCTAACGTTTACGCCACCCGCACGGGCATGGGTGGTTTCCCGGAAGGCTGGGCACCGGGCGAAAATTACCCAAAAACCTGGGCGCGTCGCTTCGCCGTCGACTTCGTGGGCGGTGATCTCAAAGCCGCGGCACCAAAAGGTATTGAACCGGTGATTACGCTCTCCAACGGCGAAGCGCGGCAGGTCGAAATCCTCTACGTTGAACCGTTCGATGGATACCGCATTTTGTTTGACTGGTATCCGACGGATGATTCCACCGATCCGGTGGATATGCGGATGTTCCTGCGCTGTCAGGGCGATGCCATCAGCGAAACCTGGCTGTATCAGTATTTCCCGCCTGCGCCGGATAAACGTCAATACGTTGACGATCGCATTATGCGTTGATGGCAACTTCCTCTCCCCGCACGGGGAGAGGTTTTAAATGGCCCCCAGCAGTGGCGTGCGGGTAATACGCTGCTGCCCGTTTATCACCTTTTCACCGCGCAGATGAATGTTTTCTCCGGCGAACGCTTCAATGACCGCATCGTCGGTGATCTCTACCCGGTGTTCGATCAGCACATCGCCGCTGATTCGGGCGCGTCCCTGAATGACGACTTTATCGTCAATCATGATGGGCCCCCCGCGCAGCCACGCCTGGCCGCCAATCAGGACATGATGTTTAATGACGCAGTTACCTTCCACCACCGCGTTTTCCGCCACCTGTGAGCTGTAGCGTAGGGTTGGAATGGCGTCTTCTTCTCGGCCCGCAATCAGCCTGGCATTACCGTAGACTTTTGCGCAGTCGCAAATCCAGACGTTGTTCAGTTCATTACCTTCGATCAACGCGTTATCGAATATCTCGGCTCGATGTTCAACAAACGCATTATTCACAATGGCATCACCGTATATCTGCGCCTGATGCACGATGCGAGACTGGCTGACGGTGGCGTTATCGAAGATCTTCAGGATCTGCTCGTGATCCGGCGTGAGGCCGGTGGCAGCGACGATTTGGCTCTCGTGCAGAATGCGCGCATTGCCGTAAAGATGGCACACCCCGCGCACATCAGAGCGCTGCACTGTAACGTGACCGCCAAGCTTTGCACCATGACTAACCTGTGACGCATCGACCCAGCTGTTATCACCGATGCAGGCGGCATGTCCGATGACGCAGGGTTGAGTGATACGCGCGTTATCGCGAACGCGCGCGCCTGCATAAACCACGCTATTTTCATCGTAGATCCAACAATGACCGTCGTGGGCGAGCGCGTTTTCGTCGTCGATCCATCCGCCTTTGGTTCCGGCGCTGATATCGTTGAAGTCGCGGGTGGCGATAATTTGTCGCAGCGTGACGGCGGTTTTGGTCTCGCCATTTTGCCAATGCCAGATACGGGTTTCATCGCTGAGCCGGTATTTTTTCATCACACTATTCCTGAGGGGCGTCTTCACTAACCGTAGCAAACTTTACGACTTTCGAAGTACTGGCAACCGTTCTCGAAACCCCTTAAACTAGCATTTCAAATATTATTTATAATTTAAAATCAATGCATAAAAGCAACAATTCCCAACAAGTTCTTAACCTACCCTTTGGCTACTTTGGTATGGTGCTCGGCACCATTGGTATGGGTTTCGCCTGGCGATATGCCAGCGTCATTTGGCCGGTCCCCCATTGGCCTGGTGAGACGTTGGTCGCGCTGGCGGTATTGATATGGTTTTTGTTAAGCACTGCAACGGTCGCGCGCGCCGTGCGTTTTCCTCGCAGCGTGTTAGCAGAAATGCGCCACCCGGTGATGAGCAGTTTTGTGAGCCTTTTCCCGGCCACCACGCTGCTGGTAGCAATTGGTTTTGTGCCCTGGTTTAGGCCCGTCTCGCTGGGGTTATTCACGGTAGGCGTGGTGGTTCAATTAGGATATGCCGCCTGGCAAAGCGCAGGGCTGTGGCGGGGGAAACATCCAGAAGCCGCTACCACGCCAGGTTTGTATCTTCCTACGGTTGCCAATAATTTTATCAGTGCGATGGCCTGCGGTGCGCTCGGCTTTCATGATGCCGGACTGGTGTTTCTGGGCGCAGGCGTCTTTTCATGGCTTAGCCTTGAGCCGGTTATTCTTCAGCGTTTGCGCAGTGCCGGAGAGCTTGCTCCTGCGTTACGGACCTCATTGGGGATTCAGCTTGCACCCGCACTGGTCGCCTGTAGCGCCTGGTTTAGCGTCAACGGAGGGGAGGCGGATACCTTTGCCAAAATGCTGTTTGGCTACGGTCTTTTGCAACTGTTGTTTATGCTGCGCCTGATGCCATGGTATCTCTCACAACCCTTTAATGCGTCTTTCTGGAGCTTCTCGTTCGGTGTTTCCGCCCTGGCGACGACGGGGCTACATCTTGGGCAAAGCAGTCCATCCGGCTTCTTTCATGCTATTGCGCTCCCGTTGTTCATTTTGACTAACGGCATCATCGCGCTCCTGCTGGCGCGTACGTTTATTTTGCTGATGCAGGGAAAATTATTAGTTCGTTCAGATAAAGCCACGCTTATGCACACTGAGGAAAAAGAATGACTGTCTTTGATGAAAATTACTTCACCGGGAAATATGGCCTGACGCAAACGCATTCTGACGTGGTTTACAGCGCCGGGATCGTAAAAGCAGGCAACACGCTGGATCTGGGCTGCGGCAACGGTCGCAACAGCCTGTATCTCGCGGCCAACGGCTTTGACGTGACGGCGTGGGATAAAAACCCGGCGGGTATCGAGAATATCGAACGTATCAAGGCGGCTGAAGGAATTGATAATTTAAAAGCCGATATTAAAGATTTGAACAGTCTGAGCTTTGAAGGGGAGTACGATTTTATTCTCTCCACCGTGGTGATGATGTTCCTGGAAGCAAAAACGATTCCGGGTCTGATCGCTAATATGCAGCGTTGCACCAGGCCTGGCGGTTACAACCTGATTGTGGCGGCAATGGATACCGACGATTTTCCGTGTACCGTTGGCTTCCCGTTCGCGTTTAAAAGCGGCGAACTGAGCCGCTATTATGACGGTTGGGAACTGCTGAAATACAACGAGGACGTCGGCGAGTTACACCGCACCGACGCCAACGGTAATCGCATCAAACTGCGCTTCGCCACGATGCTGGCGCGCAAACCCGCTTAACGGGCGGCCAGCAGGCAAATTTGCAGTGCGGTGTTGTAGGAGGCCTCGAATGACGACAGCGGTAAAAACTCAAACTTCGAATGGAAGTTATGAGCGCCGGTGAAGAAATTCGGGGTCAGCAGACCTTTTGCCGATAACGCTGCACCGTCTGTTCCCCCGCGCATTGGCGTCGGTTTGGGCGTGATGCCGAGTGACTCCATCGCCTCAAACATCAGGTCAATTGCGCGGCGATCTTCGCCAATAGCGTTGCTGATATTGCTGTAGGTATCCTCAATGTGGTGCTCGACTTTTGCTGTTGGATGCTGGGCGGCGATTTTGCTGGCGACATCGGCAATCTGCTGTTTACGGGCGGCAAAATTCGCTTTGTCGAAATCACGAATGTTGGCTTTTAGCACGGCGTCGTTTTGTCCCGCCTGAATACCGTTAAACCAGATATAGCCCTCACGCCCTTCGGTACACTCAGGCGTTTGCTGGCGATCGAAGTGGCTCATAAAATCAACCGCCATCAGCAGCGGATTCACCAGCACGCCTTTTGCCGACATCGGATGGGCGGTCACGCCGGTAAAGCGGATTTCTGCTGCGGCAGCATTGAAGTTCTCATAGACAATCTCACCCAGTTCACAGCAGTCGATAGTCCAGGCAAAATCAACGTCGAAACGTTTGAGATCCAGCGCTTTCGCGCCGTTTAGGCCAATCTCTTCGTCTGGCACAAACGCGACCACAATATCGCCATGCTGATGTTCTGCCGTTAAGTTTTCCAGCACCGTCATCACCACGGTGACGGCGGATTTATTATCTGCGCCTAATACGCTGGTTCCGTCGCTAAAAATAATCTCTTCGTTGGGGTAAGCCAGAATTTCAGGGTGCTCATTAATGCGTAACCAGATCGCTTTCTCTTTATTCAGACAGAGATCTTCTCCGGTAAAGGTGAGTATTTGCGGATGAATATCCGGTGATAATCCCACGTCCACCGTATCAATATGGGTAATAAAACCAATACGTGGAGCGTCAGGCACATTCCCTTTTTTAACGGCGGTGACGGTGGCAAATTCGTCGATCACTATGTCGCTTAAACCCAGTGATTTCAGCTCGTTAGCTAACTCTTTGGCCATCTCATGTTGACCCGGCGTGGAGGGCAGCGTTTTGACCTTTGGATCGCTCTGGCTGGTTATTGCAAGATAGCGAAAAAAGCGTTGGGTTAATTGACTGGAGAGTGTTGAAGCCATAGTGATTCCTTCTTTATTTGTATTATCAGGTGTTTGCAATGTCACTTTAATGTTATTTATGGATTGGCAAAAGAATTAATTAGCCGTCGAATTAAAAAGACAGGAAAACGCGATGAATAGCAAACTTACCACTTTAGCCCTGGCGTTTGCCGCACTGACGGTCAGTTCCGCCGTGGCGGCCAAAACGCTGGTGTATTGTTCCGAAGGTTCGCCGGAGAATTTCAATCCTCAGTTGTATACCTCTGGCACCAGCGTGGATGCCAGCGCCGTGCCCGTTTATAACCGTCTGGTCGATTTCAAACCTGGAACGACCGAGCTGGTGCCAAGCCTGGCGGAAAGCTGGGACGTCAGCGAAGACGGTAAGGTTTACACCTTCCACCTACGAAAAGGCGTTAAGTTCCAGAGCAATAAGTTCTACAAACCGACGCGCGATTTTAACGCTGACGATGTGGTCTTCTCGTTCATGCGCCAGAAGGATGTCAATCATCCGTATCACAACGTGTCAAACGGCAGCTATTCCAACTTCGAAAGCCTGGAGTTTGGCAGCCTGATTACCGCTATCGATAAAGTAGACGACCATACGGTGCGCTTCACGCTGGCGCATCCTGAAGCGCCGTTTGTCGCCGATCTGGCGTGGTATTTCGCCTCCATTCTGTCCGCTGAATATGCCGATGCCATGCTAAAAGCAGGCACGCCTGAAAAAGTGGATATGAACCCGATCGGCACAGGACCCTTTACGCTGACGCAGTATCAAAAGGATTCGAGGATCCTGTTCACCGCGTTCCCGGAATACTGGCAGGGCAAGTCTAAGCTCGATCGTCTGGTGTTCAGCATTACGCCAGATGCCTCTGTGCGCTACGCCAAAGTCGAGAAAAATGAGTGTCAGGTGATGCCGTTCCCAAACCCGGCTGAACTGCCGCGCATGAAGGCGAATAAAGATATTAACCTGATGAGTAAAGCAGGGCTGAACACCGGTTTCCTGGCCTTTAATACGCAAAAGCCGCCGCTGGATAACGTCAAAGTTCGTCAGGCGCTGGCCATGGCGATCAACAAACCGGCCATTATTGATGCGGTGTTCCATGGCACAGGAACCGCTGCCAAAAATCTGCTGCCTCCCGGCGTGTGGAGTGCGGACAGCGAGCTGAAAGACTATGAATACGATCCTGAAAAAGCCAGGGCGTTATTAAAAGAGGCGGGATTTGCCAACGGCGTAACCGTGGATCTATGGGCCATGCCGGTGCAGCGTCCGTATAACCCGAATGCGAAAAGAATGGCCGAGATGATTCAGGCCGATTGGGCAAAAATCGGCGTACAGACGAAAATAGTCACCTATGAATGGGGCGAATATCTGAAGCGGGTGAAGGGCGGTGAACACCAGGCTGCTCTGATGGGCTGGACCACCGCAACGGGCGATCCTGATAATTTCTTTGGCCCGCTGTTTACCTGTACGTCGGCCAACGGTGGCTCGAATTCGGCAAAATGGTGCTATAAGCCTTTTGATAATCTTATCGCCGAGGCGAAATCGATAACCGATCATGAAAAACGTGCGGCGCTATACAAACAGGCGCAGCAAATGATGCACGATCAAATGCCGGCGGTGATGATTGCTCACTCCACTATTTTTGAGCCAGTGCGTAAAGAAGTTACTGGTTACGAAATTGACCCGTTTGGTAAACATTTATTCTGGCAAGTGGATATTAAATAACCATAAAAGACTGTCCGGCCCGCTGTCGGGCAGTCTTTTTGCAATTTGTGCTCGCTACCTCATTTTTTGTCACAACAGCCCCCCAAATCTTTTGCTATAACTTCAAGTGCATATCTGCAAATAACATGGAATACCATCATGCGTACTCAAGCTTTTTTTAAAGTTGCAGTGCTCTCTGGCTTGCTGGCTTTAGCAGGCTGTGCGTCCAAAGTGGCGCAGCCCGATCAATTCTCGGGTTTTTTGAAAGATTATTCAGGCTTGCAGGAGACCACCTCAGCGACGGGTAAACCGACGTTACGTTGGGTTGACCCGTCATATGACCCGGCAAAATACGACAGCATTGTCTACAACCCAATTACCTATTATCCGGTACCAAAACCAACCACCCAGATTGGTCAAAAGCTGCTTGATGACCTGCTGGCTTATACCAACACCAAAATGAAAGCCGCTATTGGGCAGAAAAAACCGATTGTGGCGACCCCAGGGCCACGTAGTTTGATCTTCCGTGGCGCAGTGACTGGCGTCAGCTCCAAAAAAGAAGGTTTGCAGTTCTATGAAGTCGTTCCTGTCGCGCTGGTCATCGCCGGGACGCAGATGGCATCAGGCCACCGTACCATGGATACCCATCTCTATTTCGAAGGGGAGTTGATCGACGCTGCAACGGGTAAACCTGTTATCAAAGTCGTGCGTAAAGGTGAAGGTTCCGAACTTAACAATGAAAGCTCGCCAATGACCGTGGCGACGCTGAAGAAAGTGGTTGATGACATGGCGACAGATGCCACCATGTTTGATGTGAATAAAACGCAGAAATAATCCTCACCCGGCCTGCATTATGCAGGCCGGGCTCTTGACGTTCTTATGCCGTGCGCAGCCGTTTAAACCAGGTTTCGGGTTTTGCAAACATCACCATATTCCCCGTCAGAATAAGCAGTAACCCCATCACGGCGTTCATATGCCAGACGTAACCTTCGTAAACCGTCGAAATGGATAACGCCACGATCGGGAACAGTAACGTGCTGTAAGCCGCTTTACCTGCGCCGATGCGTCCCACCAGGGTGAAGTAAGCACCAAAGGCAATGACAGACCCAAACAGCGCCAGATAGAGCAGTGCGCCAATGTAGCTTACCGTCCATTCAGGCATAAAGTTATCGCCGCGAATCACCGCGATGGCACCCATCACCAGCGTGCCGTACAGCATCGCCCAGGCGTTGGTGGTCATGGTTTCAAGCCCGTTACGCTGATGGCGCAGGCTAATCATGTTCCCCAGCGAAAACCCGTAAGTCCCCAGCGCCGATAGGCCAATACCCCATAACAATTCAGGACGCCAGCCGCTGTTAAGCAGATCGTCCCAGAAGAGAGTGATGATACCCAGCAGACCCAGCCCTGCGGCTGTCCAAAAGCGAGTTGGCGGGCGCTGGCCGAAGAACATGAAGCTATTAATGGCGTTATACAGCACGGCCATCGAGAAAATCACCGACTCCAGGCCGGTATTGATCCAGGATGCCGCAGTGTAAAAACACCAGAAGTTAAAGCAAAAAACGCAGCAGCCCTGGACCACACAAAATAGATGATCGCGAAGTGCCAGTTTGCGTAGGCGTTTTAGCGCCAGTAGCACCAGCATAATGGTGGCGCTGGCGACGGCAAAACGCCAGAAGATCGATACGGGTGCCGCAACGGAACCCTGTTGAAGGAAAATAGCAATCCAGGTCGTTCCCCAAATTACCACCACCAGCCCGTATAACAGTGCGTTCATTTTGTTCTCGTTATTCCACCTCAAAGAAGAGGAGTGTGGCCTGACGTGGCGCGCGGCGCTTTCATCGTTTTGCTCTCGACTTGCATAATCTTGCGCTTTTTTGTTTCACCAGCGCTGGTATCGGCATGCAACTCTTCATAGACTAACGATCTGATTAATTATCCCTTAACGGTTATGTCTCGCGCTTACGACACCTTTGAAAAACTCCGCCAACAAAATGCCGTGCTGCGGGAAACGGTCGCGCTTAATTCAGGCATTCAGCTGGCGGCGTGGTTCAACAAGCACGACACGGTGACGGTCAAAAGTAATCACCATACCCTGAGTCTGTATGTGGCGGACGGCTATGAGAGCTACCATAAAACGTCAAACGGCTGGAAGAATGGCGGCGGGCCGGATCGTTTTTGCCTGATGCCGCAAGAAAGTGAGTCGACTTGGGATATTCGTGACGATTTGTCCTTTGTGCATCTGTACTGCACCGATGAACATTTACGCGAGATCGGTGAAAAGATTTGGGACAAAAGCCCGGCCTCCATCGTCCTGGACGAAAAAACCTTCGCCAGCGATGCGAAAATTGCCATGCTTTACCGCCAGTTTTTGCTGGGCTGCGACTGGCAGCAGTCGGCCAATCAACTGACGCTAAGTACCGCCAGCACGCTGCTTCTGACGCATCTTGTCCAGAATTATTCCAACGTACAGTGGAAGTTACCGGTCGTGACGGGCGGTTTATCGCCGTTTGTGCTGCGCAACATTCTGGCGTATATCGACGCCAATCTGTCGCAGCCGTTAACGCTTTGTGACCTGGCGGGTCAAGCCTCACTGAGCGAATACCATTTCGCCCGCATGTTCCGCCAGTCGATGAATATGGCTCCGCATCAGTACGTCATGCAGCAGCGCATGGAAAAGGCGAAAGCACTGGTTCAGTTTGGTCGTGAGCCTTTGACGGATATCGCGCTGGCCTGTGGATTTAGCTCGGCCAGTCACTTCAGCAACAGGTTTAAATCCTCGACCGGTGTTACCCCCTCGCAGCTACGCACGGCGAAAGCGTGAGAACATGGCGTAGCATATGCCGCCTGCAATAAGCCCCCAGAATGCGGAACCCACGCCCGCAAGCGTCACGCCGCTGGCGGTGACCAGAAACGTAACCACTGCGGCATCCCGCTCAGTTTCATGATGTAGCGCCTGAAACAAACTTCCTCCGATCGTCCCAAGTAATGCCAGTCCGGCGAGCGTTTGGATCCAGCTTAAGGGGAGCGATGCCATCAGCGCGGTAATCGAACCGCCAAAAACCCCGGCGAGCAGATAAAACACGCCCGCTGCGGCAGCGGCAATCCACCTTTTATCGGCGTTTGGGTGCGCATCCGGACTTTGACAAATAGCAGCGGTAATGGCGGCAATGCAAATGGAGTACACCCCAAACGGAGAAAATAGCAGGGCCAGGGCTCCGGTAAAAATCATTAACGGTGAAACGGCAATCGGATAACCCGAGGCCTTCATGGTGGCAAATCCCGGCGCGTTTTGCGATGCCATGGTGACCAGGAAGAAGGGGAGACCGACGCTGATAAGCGTGGTGAAGCTAAATGTTGGCATGATCCACTGCGGCATCACTACGGCAACATGAAGATTTTCGGTGACAACGTCACCTCCAGCCCAGGCGGCAATACCGCCAACTACTAGCGTAACGACAATGGCATAGCGCGGCGCGAAGGCTTTAGTGATAAGCCACGCCAGCAGCATGCTTCCGCACAGCAGAAAATGCCCCTCAAGATTACTGAAAGCCTGCAATCCAAAGCGTAACAGCACGCCTGCCAGCATCGCTGCCGCCAGCGTATGGGGGATGATTTTCATGAGACGGGCGAACAGACCGGTCAGGCCGCAGAGCAGTATCAGTGCGTTAGCAAAAATAAAAACACCCACGGTTTCTGCCAGCGAAATGCCCTGCAAGCTGGTGGCGAGCAAGGCCGCGCCGGGCGTTGACCATGCGGTTAAAATAGGGGCTTTATACCAGACTGACAACGCAAGCGTACTCACCCCCATACCGATACCGAGCGCGGTCATCCAGCCTGCAATTTGTTGCGCATTGGCTCCTGCGGCTGCGGCTGCCTGCCATATCAAGGCCGCTGAGCTGGCGTAACCCACCAGCACGGCCACAAATCCGGCGAGTACCGCAGGAAAAAGTTGAGTTGAAATGCGCATATTTTCTCCGTTGTGCGTTATAACGCTCGCGGCAATGTAGCACTGTGCGCTATAGCGTACAAGTGGTACACTTCACGCCATGGGAGAATCAATGAATATCACTCAACATCTTGCATCAACACTGAAAACGCATCGTCAGGCGCGAGGCTGGAGTTTGTCGAAGCTGGCAGAAGAGACGGGCGTGTCAAAGGCGATGCTGGGGCAAATCGAGCGCAATGAGTCCAGCCCGACGGTCTCCACGCTGTGGAAAATTGCCACCGGGCTGAACGTGCCTTTCTCGGCGTTCATCACGCCGGAGGAGCAAGCGCAGGCTATCTTCGATCCGCAACAGCAGTCTATGGTTGTGAAACCCTTATTCCCGTGGGATGACACGCTCAAATTCGATCATTTCTCGATTACCCTGGCCCCGGGGGCGCTCAGTGAATCGACGCCGCACGAAGCGGGCGTGATTGAACATGTGGTCGTGATTAGCGGTGAGCTGGAGATGTGTATAGAGGGCGTCTGGCGCACTATTTTGGCCGATTCAGGCGTTCGTTTCGCGGGTGATAAAAGTCACGCTTACCGCAACAGCAGCGGCCAACCGGTACACTTTCATTCACTCATACATTATCCCGGCTAAAGGTACGCAAAACGGTTCCGTTGCCGTAGACTTCTGACTACAATAGCCGCCATTTTGACCCTAACGGATAACGACGACGTATGCGCCTGCAATCCCATCATCTTGAACTGTTAAGCCCGGCCCGCGATGCCTCCATTGCTCGTGAAGCGATTCTTCACGGCGCGGATGCGGTCTACATCGGTGGCCCTGGTTTTGGTGCTCGCCACAATGCCAGCAACAGCCTACGCGATATCGCCGAGCTGGTGCCTTTCGCTCACCGTTTTAGCGCGAAGGTGTTCGTGACCCTTAACACGATCCTTCATGATGATGAACTGGAACCTGCGCAGCGCTTAATTACCGATCTTTATCAGACGGGTGTGGATGCGCTCATTGTGCAGGATATGGGGGTTCTGGAGCTGGATATCCCCCCTATTGAACTGCATGCCAGTACCCAGTGCGATATCCGTACCGTCGAGAAAGCGAAGTTTCTTTCTGATGTGGGCTTCACCCAAATCGTGCTGGCGCGCGAGCTGAACCTGAACCAGATCCGTGATATTCACCAGTCCACCGACGCGAATATTGAGTTCTTTATTCACGGCGCGCTGTGCGTGGCCTATTCCGGGCAATGTAATATTTCCCACGCGCAAACCGGGCGCAGCGCCAACCGCGGCGACTGCTCCCAGGCCTGCCGTCTGCCGTATACCCTTAAGGACGATCAGGGGCGCGTAGTGGCATTTGAAAAACACCTGCTGTCGATGAAAGATAACGACCAGACTGCAAACCTGGCGGCGCTTATCGACGCGGGCGTACGCTCCTTCAAAATTGAAGGGCGCTACAAAGACATGAGCTATGTGAAAAATATCACGGCGCACTACCGTCAGATGCTGGATGCGATTATTGACGATCGCGGCAATCTGGCTCGCGCTTCTGCGGGGCGGACTGAGCACTTCTTTATCCCGTCGACGGACAAAACCTTTCACCGCGGCAGCACGGATTATTTCGTGAATGCGCGTAAAGAGGATATTGGCGCGTTTGATTCACCGAAATTTATCGGGTTGCCGGTGGGCGAAGTGCTCAAGGTGTATAAAGACCACCTGGATGTCAACGTGACCGAAACGCTGGCTAACGGCGATGGCCTGAACGTGATGATCAAACGCGAAGTGGTAGGATTTCGTGCCAACACCGTCGAGAAAATCGCGGAGAACCGTTATCGCATCTGGCCGAACGAAATGCCGGCCGATCTGTACAAAGCTCGCCCGAACGCAGCGCTTAACCGTAACCTCGACCATAACTGGCAGCAGGCGTTGCTGAAAACATCCAGTGAGCGTCGTATTGCGGTCGATATCGAGCTGGGCGGTTGGGAAGAACAACTGATTCTGACGATGACCAGTGAAGAGGGTGTGAGCGTGACTCACACGCTGGACGGGCAGTTTGAAGTGGCCAACCACGCAGAAAAAGCCCTGAATAATCTGAAGGACGGTGTCGCAAAACTCGGGCAGACGATTTACTACGCGCGCGATATTCAGGTTAACCTGCCCGATGCGCTGTTTGTACCGAATAGCCTGCTGAACCAGTTCCGCCGTGAAACCGCCGAGATGCTTGATGAGGCGCGTTTGACAAACTACCCGCGCGGCAGTCGCAAGCCGGTTTCCGTCCCTGCACCGGTTTACCCGGATTCACATCTGTCGTTCCTGGCAAACGTCTACAACCACAAAGCGCGTGAGTTCTATCATCGTTATGGCGTGCAATTGATTGACGCCGCGTATGAAGCGCATGAAGAGAAGGGCGATGTGCCGGTGATGATCACCAAGCACTGTCTGCGCTTCGCCTTCAACCTGTGCCCGAAACAGGCTAAAGGCAGCATCAAAAGCTGGAAAGCCACGCCGATGCAACTGGTGAATGGTGATGAAGTGCTGACGCTGAAATTTGACTGCCGACCGTGCGAAATGCATGTCATCGGCAAGATGAAAAACCATATCTTTAAAATGCCACAGCCGGGTAGCGTCGTGGCATCGGTGAGTCCGGAAGAGTTGATGAAGACCTTACCGAAACGTAAGGGCGCTTAACTAAAGAAAATGCGTCTCGGGTTTGCGCGATTTTTGCCAGTAATGGTGCTCGCGCAAACCATCTGCTGAATCCTCTGCAACACATCTTATTTCGTCGCTGTCGGCTTCATGACGAAGCTGATGGTCGACGTTCTTGACCCACAAAAATTCATGCCCTTTATGTCCTGCCATCAACTGACCTGAAAACATCGCGCAGATCAGCAGGATGACTGACAACCCTTTCTTTACCATCAGATTCACTCGCAGGATTCATTTGCAGCAATGATGCTGGTAATTGCGTAGGGTTATTATTCAAATATTAAAAATAGCGCAAAGAGTTTGTCAGTTTCTGCTGTGTGAAATGAAATGTGACCTAAGTTTTTTCCTAAATTTTCGCGAGAAAATATAAAGCTGTAACAAAGAGCGTTTTATCAAGTCCTTAACCGGACACGTTATTTGGCGTGTCTGGAGCCATTACTGCCAAATTTGGTAAGGGGGTTTGTCTAGGTATTACAGAAAATTCCGATATAATGTCTTTTTTGGCTATGGACCTGGTCGAGTAAATGAAAAAAGTATTACCCATTGCGATTCTGGGAATCGCAGCAGCAGCGACAGCTTGTGTGAGTTACGCCTCTTACAATGATAAACCCGAATATCTCCAGGCCGCTGAAACGCGCGTAGGATCTTATTTGACCAGTGACTACGGCCGCATTTCCTGTACGAGTACAAAGATCAATGATGCTCGCTGGGGGCTTCAGTGCCTCAATGCGGAGAAGGGCAAGAGCTTTGAATTTACCGTCGCGCCTGCAGATAAAGCACCCTACGCGGTTTCGCGCTCATTCTATCTTGAAGCGGTTAACGATAACGCAAAACAAAGTGCCGAACAGGGTCTAATGCGATATTTGCAAGTTAACACCACCGCAACGGTAAGCCAGTCCTGAGAACACAAGACAAACGGTAAGCGGTTCGTTTAACGTTTGTTGATATTGCAGATGTTAGGTTTATTGCGATCCGCATCGTGACATTTGATGTCGCGAACGTAGATACCAAAATACAAATCTATCCATGCAAGCATTTACCGCCATAATATGGCGGTTTTTTTTGCCTGAAATTTGCCTGGTTACGGGTAAACCCGCATTGAAATAGCGTGTTTACGCTTTTAAGCGGGCAAGATGAATAAATTTCAACACCTGTGAATTTTTCTCGTTTGTCGCCATACGGTGGATATGACATATTTTGGACATATAGACATCCAGAAGTCTGACTGTTCAACAAATGAATTATCACTGTTGGCAATTATCTGCCAACAGATAAGGAGAGAGTCATGCAACGACAACACGCCCCGTACCGTGCCGATGTGGTAGGTAGCTTTTTACGTCCTGATGCTATCAAACAGGCGCGACTCAAATTCGCCAGCGGTGAAATTGACGCCGGGCAACTGCGGGCAGTCGAAAACGAGGCTATTCGCCATGTGGTTGAGCAGCAGTGTGCGTGTGGGCTGCATGTTGTAACCGACGGCGAGTTTCGCCGCGCCTGGTGGCATTTCGATTTCTTTGATGGTTTGCAGGGTGTTGAGCGCTATGACTCGAACCAGGGTATCCAGTTCAATGGCGTGCAAACCAAAGCCCACGGCGTGCGCGTGACGGGCAAACTGGGATTTGGTGACCACCCGATGCTGGAAGATTTTCGTTATCTGAAAAGCATCAGTGGCGATGCACAGCCGAAGATGACCATTCCAAGCCCAAGCGTGCTGCATTTCCGTGGCGGGCGCAAAGATATCGATGCGACCGTTTATCCAAGGCTAGATGCCTACTTTGACGATCTGGCCACGACCTGGCGTGATGCAATCCATGCTTTCTACGAAGCGGGTTGCCGTTATCTGCAACTGGATGACACGGTCTGGGCTTATTTATGCTCCGATGACCAACGCCGCCAAATCAGCGAGCGCGGGGACGATGCCGATGAGCTGGCGCGTATTTATGCCCGCGTGCTGAATAAAGCGCTGGAGGGTAAGCCAGACGATCTGACCATCGGTCTGCATGTCTGTCGTGGTAATTTCCGCTCCACCTGGATCTCTGAAGGTGGCTATGAGCCGGTTGCAGAAGTCCTGTTCGGGACGGTCAATGTCGATGCATTCTTCCTGGAATACGATAACGATCGCAGCGGTGATTTTGCGCCGCTTCGCTTTGTGCGTCCGGGCAAGCAGCAGGTCGTTCTGGGGTTGATCACCACCAAAAATGGTGAGCTGGAAAATCCCGAGGGCGTGAAAGCTCGCCTGCAAGAAGCCGCCCAGTATGTCGCCAAAGACCAAATCTGCCTGAGCCCGCAGTGCGGCTTTGCCTCTACCGAGGAGGGGAATAGCCTGAGCGAAACCCAGCAGTGGGACAAAGTGCGTCTGGTAACAAAAATCGCTGAAGAAGTCTGGTAACAAATCGCGCACAGCGTTGCACTCAAATAATGCAGCGCTGTGCCATCTTGAGTCGTTTCCCTCGTAAGTCCTCAATTCGCCCCCTGAATTATCACCATTCTGCAATCTGGCACTCTTTTTGCTCTTGTGAAACTGGCACGTTTTTTTGCGTCCTTGCCGTACCGGACGTCTTCGCACAGCTTTCTTTTCAGGAGTGAAAATATGCACCGTCGTACCTTAATTAAGGCCTTTGCACTGTCTGCTTCCGTAGTGGCTATGGGAATGAGTTTTGGCGTGCAGGCCGCCGATACGATCAAAATTGGCATTATGCATTCGCTCTCCGGCACGATGGCTATTTCTGAAACGCCATTGAAGGATGTGGCGTTGATGACGATTGATGAGATCAATGCAAAAGGCGGCGTACTGGGGAAGAAACTTGAACCCGTGGTCGTCGATCCCGCCTCCAACTGGCCGCTGTTTGCCGAGAAAGCCCGCCAACTATTGAGTCAGGATAAAGTGGCGGTCGTCTTTGGCTGCTGGACGTCCGTTTCGCGTAAATCGGTACTCCCGGTATTTGAAGAGCTGAATGGTCTGCTGTTCTATCCGGTGCAATATGAAGGCGAAGAGATGTCGCCGAATGTCTTTTACACCGGTGCCGCGCCAAACCAGCAGGCGATCCCGGCAGTGGAATACCTGATGGGCGAAGACGGAGGCAGCGCGAAGCGCTTCTTCCTGCTGGGTACCGATTACGTGTATCCGCGCACGACCAACAAAATTCTGCGTGCCTTCCTGCACTCGAAGGGCGTGCAGGATAAAGATATCGAAGAAGTCTATACCCCGTTCGGCCACAGCGATTATCAGACCATTGTCGCCAATATTAAGAAGTTCTCAGCAGGGGGCAAAACGGCGGTGGTCTCGACCATCAACGGCGATTCTAACGTACCGTTCTATAAAGAACTGGCAAACCAGGGCGTGAAGGCGACGGATGTTCCGGTCGTGGCATTCTCAGTGGGCGAAGAAGAGCTGCGCGGTATTGATACTAAACCGCTGGTGGGTAACCTCGCGGCGTGGAACTACTTTGAATCGGTTGATAATCCGACTAACGAAACCTTTGTTGCGGCCTATAAAGCCTACGCGAAAGCGCATAAGTTGCCTAACGCAGACAGTGTCGTGACCAACGATCCGATGGAAGCCACCTATGTCGGCATTCACATGTGGGCGCAGGCGGTAGAAAAAGCCGGGACAACCGACGTAGACAAAGTTCGTGCAGCGATGGCAGGACAAACCTTCAAAGCGCCGTCGGGCTTTACGTTGACCATGGATGCCACCAATCACCATCTGCATAAACCGGTGATGATTGGTGAAATCGAAGGTGACGGCCAGTTCAACGTGGTATGGCAAACCGATAAGCCGGTGCGTGCTCAACCCTGGAGCCCATTCATTGCGGGTAACGATAAGAAATCTGAAGAACCGATGAAAACCGCCGGTAACTAAGACTTTGTCGTCACGGAGAAAAGCCATGAATATGATGCGAATCATTGTCGCAATGGTATGGCTTGCCGGTCTGCTGCCAGGGATGACGCAGGCGTCGGATGCAGATGCCTTTGTCGCAGCAAGTCGTAGCCAGCAGGCGTCGCTGTTGGAGCAATGGGCCGTTAGCCCCAAACCAGAACGTTTACCGCTGCTGAAAGCGCTGCAAAAGGAAAACCTGTTCGTCGATACGCAAAAACACGCGTTTACCCGTCTTAATGACACCATGGTAGCCCTTGGCGAAAACGTTCAGGCGCAGGGCGAGCCGAAAGCCGTTCGATTGACGAACCGCCTGCGGGTTCTCTCTTCTACCGCACTGGCGACGCATCAGCTTATGAGTGACAGTGTCACCGAAAGGCGTGCGGCGGCAACGTTACTTCAGCGTGACGCCACCCCTGAAATGCTGAGTCTGCTACAACAACGCCTTGTTGCGGAGAAAGACGACAGCGTACGCCCGTTACTGGAAGCCGCGCTGGCGAACCTGTTACTTGCCAGCCCGCAGCCAGAGGTTCGTCTACAGGCCGTCGAATTATTAGGCCACTCCTCAGACCCTGAAACGCAGGCTCGGCTGATGCCCTATACCCAGGCACAATCCGAACCCGATGCGCGGGTACGCGCGGCGGCCCTGGACAGCCTGAGCACGATCCAACATCGATTACTGATCGGCGATCTGCTGGGACAGGCTTTCATGGGGCTGTCGTTAGGATCGGTACTGCTACTGGCGGCGCTTGGTCTGGCGATCACCTACGGATTGCTGGGTGTGATTAACATGGCACACGGCGAAATGCTGATGCTCGGGGCCTATTGCACCTGGATGGTCCAGCAGGTGATGGCGCAGTTTATGCCCCAGTGGCTGGCGCTCTATCCGATTATCGCGCTGCCGGTAGCGTTTTTCGTCACGGCAGGCGTGGGCATGGTGCTGGAACGTACCGTGATCCGCCATCTGTATGGCCGACCGCTGGAAACGCTATTGGCGACCTGGGGTATCAGCCTGATGATTATTCAGCTGGTGCGCATGACGTTCGGGGCGCAAAACCTTGAGGTAGCTAACCCGGCGTGGTTGTCCGGAGGCGTTCAGGTGTTCGCCAATCTTATCCTGCCGTGGAACCGTATTGCGGTGCTGGTTTTTGTGCTGCTGGTGCTGTTCTTTACCTGGCTGATACTCAACAAAACCCGTCTGGGGCTTAACGTGCGGGCGGTGACGCAAAATCGCAGCATGGCAGCCTGCTGCGGCGTACCCACCGGGCGTGTCGATATGCTGGCATTTGGTTTAGGGTCGGGTATTGCCGGATTAGGCGGTGTGGCACTGTCGCAACTGGGTAACGTCGGGCCAGAGCTGGGGCAAGGTTATATTATTGACTCCTTCCTCGTGGTGGTGCTGGGCGGTGTCGGACAGCTTGCGGGCAGCGTGGCAGCGGCATTTGGCCTTGGGATTTTCAATAAAATACTTGAACCGCAGATGGGCGCGGTATTGGGCAAAATTGTGATTTTGGTGGCGATTATTCTGTTTATTCAGAAACGTCCACAGGGGTTATTTGCGCTTAAAGGGAGGGTGACAGACTGATGAGCCAGCCACTGACCTTAACGATGGCGCGCCGAGCGCCGCGTACAACCCAAATTCTGGGCAGCTTAATACTGGCAATCCTGCTGGTACTCCCGTTTCTGGCACTCTTACCTGCCAGCCATCCCTTAGCACTCTCCACCTGGATGTTGACGCTTGTCGGCAAGATCCTGTGCTATGCCATCGTCGCGGTGGCGCTGGATTTGGTCTGGGGGTATGCGGGGATGCTGTCACTGGGGCACGGGATTTTCTTTGCGCTCGGCGGATACGCAATGGGGATGTACCTGATGCGTCAGGCTTCAGGAGAGAACTTACCGGCGTTTATGTCGTTTCTTTCCTGGCAAGAACTGCCCTGGTTCTGGTGGGGGACGCAGCATTTTGCCTGGGCGTTGGTGTTGATTGTCATGATCCCGGGCCTGCTGGCGCTGGTCTTCGGGTGGTTTGCGTTTCGCTCGAAGATAAAAGGCGTCTACTTTTCGATCATGACCCAGGCGCTGACCTATGCCGGGATGCTGCTGTTCTTTCGTAACGAGACCGGGTTTGGCGGCAATAATGGTTTTACCGGTTTTACCACGCTGCTCGGCTTTTCAGTGACGTCCACCGGTACACGCATTGCGCTATTTCTGGCAACCGTAGCACTGCTGGTCTCGTCGTTAGCCGTCGGGTTCTGGCTTGCCAGAAGTAAGTTTGGCCGTATTTTGACTGCCGTGCGAGACGCGGAAAACCGCTTAACCTTCTGCGGGTACGATCCGCGCGGCTTCAAGCTGCTGGTCTGGACGCTTTCAGCGGTGCTGTGCGGGCTGGCGGGAGCGTTGTATGTCCCACAGGTTGGGATTATTAACCCCGGCGAAATGTCGCCGACGAACTCGATCGAAGCCGCAATCTGGGTGGCGTTGGGTGGACGCGGGACCTTAGTCGGTCCGGTTATCGGTGCGGCGTTGGTGAACGGGGCCAAAAGCTATTTTACCGTGGCGATGCCGGAATACTGGCAGCTGTTTTTAGGGATGATATTTATTGCCGTCACGCTCTTTTTACCGCGCGGCGTCTACGGCCTGTTCCGTAAAGGGGAGAAATAATGCAGCCAGCAGAAGGATTGTTTACCCGTCAGCTTCCCGGAGATCGCTTTCGCGAACAAACCGACCCGGTGCTCCAGCTTGAGGCGATAAACGTCAATTTCGATGGTTTTCAGGCGTTAACCGATCTCTCACTGAACATCGGCGTGGGCGAATTACGCTGTGTTATCGGTCCTAACGGTGCCGGGAAAACGACGCTGATGGACGTGATCACCGGTAAAACCCGCCCCCAAAGTGGAAGGGCCATTTACGATCAGTCCATCGATCTGACCGGACTGGATCCTGCGGCGATTGCCCGCCAGGGTATTGGGCGTAAGTTCCAGAAACCCACCGTCTTTGAAGCATTAACCGTATGGGAAAACCTTGAGCTTGCGATGAAAGGCGACAAATCCGTATGGGCCAGCTTGCGCGCGCGTCTGACGTCAGACCAAAACGATCGTATTAATGAAATGCTGACGCTGCTGCGCCTGAGCGGCGAGCAGGATCGTTTTGCCGGTTTGCTGTCGCACGGGCAAAAGCAGTTTCTGGAGATTGGCATGCTGCTGGTGCAGGACCCGCATCTGCTGCTGCTTGATGAACCCGCCGCAGGAATGACGGACGCAGAAACAGAATACTCAGCGGAGCTTTTTCGCACTCTGGCGGGTAAACACTCGCTGATGGTGGTCGAGCATGATATGGGCTTTGTGGAAAGTATCGCTGACCATGTCACCGTGCTGCATCAGGGGCGCGTTCTGGCTGAAGGATCGCTACGTGAAGTGCAGGCCAATGAGCAGGTTATCGAAGTCTATCTCGGACGCTAAGGAGCGCAGATGCTACAGGTTAACGAACTGAATCAGTATTACGGCGGGAGCCATATTCTGCGTGGTGTGAGTTTTGACGCACCGGGTGGCGAAGTGACCTGTTTGCTTGGGCGTAACGGGGTGGGCAAAACGACCCTGCTGAAATGTTTGATGGGATTAATTCCCGCGCGTAGCGGAGAAATCGTCTGGCAAGGGAAAAAGATCACTCATGCAAAGCCGCATCATCGTGTGCAATCGGGTGTGGCCTATGTGCCACAAGGACGCGAGATTTTTCCGCGTTTAACCGTGGAAGAAAACCTGCTGCTGGGTCTGTCGCGCTTTCCGGCCAGGGAGGCCAAAAACGTGCCGGACGATATCTGGCAGCTGTTTCCGGTACTCAAAGAGATGAAGCACCGTCGTGGAGGCGATCTTTCTGGCGGGCAGCAGCAACAGCTGGCGATAGGGCGTGCGCTGGCGAGTCGACCGCAGCTGTTGATTCTGGACGAGCCGACGGAAGGTATTCAGCCTTCGGTGATCAAAGAGATCGGCGTGGTGATACGTCACCTGGCAAACCGTGGCGACATGGCCATTTTGCTGGTGGAGCAATTTTATGATTTTGCGGCTGAGCTGGCGGATAACTATCTGTTGATGTCGCGCGGGAGCATTATTCAGCGCGGACGTGGCGAGCACATGGAGCAAGAAGGGGTTCGCGGACTCGTTGCGATTTGAAATGTTATACTATAACATCTTCATTCTCATATAACGGAGTGAGGATGTTACCTTGGCTGCACATATTGGACAATTTGCAATGACTCTGGGGGCGCTGCTGGTCAGCGGCCAGCTGTTTGCTCATTCACACGGCCATCAAATGACCGAGGCTGAGCAAAAAGCAGCGAACGGTGTGTTTGAAGATAAAGACGTTAAGGACAGAAAACTGTCCGACTGGGACGGCGTCTGGCAATCGGTTTATCCTTTCTTAATCGACGGCGCGTTGGATCCGGTCTTTAAGAAGAAAGCCGCAACGGATAAAAGCAAATCCTTCGACGAGGTGAAAGCCTATTACCGCAAAGGTTATGCCACTGACGTCGAGACGATTGGTATCGAAAATAACGTGATGGAGTTCCATACCGGTAAAACGGTGGAAAGCTGCCGCTATGACTACAGCGGCTATAAAATTCTGACCTATGAATCAGGGAAGAAGGGCGTGCGCTATTTGTTTGAGTGTAAAGACGCGACGTCCCACGCACCCAAATTTGTCCAGTTTAGCGATCACACCATCGGTCCAAAACAGTCTGCCCATTTCCACATTTTTATGGGTAACACGTCTCATGAAGCTTTGCTGAAAGAGATGGATAACTGGCCAACCTATTACCCTAACGAGATGTACAAAGATCAGGTCGTTGAGGAAATGCTGCATCACTAAGCTTTTTATTGCCGGGCGATCCCGCCCGGCCATGTTGTTACGCCGTTTTCGGTTCATCCTGCCACGCTTTCACACTCATTCCGCGTAAAATCATCAGCCAGGCCACGACGATTGCCACCATCATGATGGCAAACAATGACCAGTGCGGGAGATGGGTGAGGATGATACCGGTGATCATTGGGTTTGCGGCGGCACCGAGCCAGCCCAGCGCCTGGGCAGAGAAATAGCTCGCCTTCATTCCCGGGGGCGCGATGTTATCAATCAGCATGTATTCACCCGGCGCGTAGATGATTTCTCCGATGGTAAATACCGCCGAAGCCACTCCCCAATAAACGAGGTTGTTGCCGGAGAACATAAAGCCTCCTAATCCCAGTAAAAAGAACAGCGTTCCCAGCGCCATTAGCGGGCGGATATTTTTGGTCGAAATCCTACGTCCAATCATATATTGCAGCGAAACCACAACGGCAGCATTAACGGGCAGCACAACGGCAACCACGTTCTGAGCAAAATCACTGTCGTAGTCTGCCGCCAGCACGTACTGAGAAATACAGCTGGCAAACGAGCCGCCCACGTACGAGGCAAGTAAACCGGAAAGGGTGTACCAGAATAAAGCTTTGTCGCGCAGCAGCACCGAAGGTTGCCACGGTACTGGTGCATTTTCGGCGTCAACTGCCAGCCCTTTTTGCACATAAAGCTGAATAAAGACCAACGGCAGTGCGGCGCAGAAGGCTGCAAGCCAGAACGGCAGTTGGAGGCTGTACATCACCAACAGGGTGCCAATCGGTGGGCCAATCGTCCAGCCAATGTTAAGGAAACTGTAGTTTAGGGAGAATACCCGCGCTTTATCCGAAGGGGTCAGAACGTCAGAAAACCAGGCTTTCAGGACGGTTGAAAATACCGAATATGCGCAGTTGATGAGGGCAAAAAATATCACCACCAGCGTGACGTTATCGACCAGCGGAATCGCAATGAATCCGGCAATAAAGGCCAGAATCGAGATGAGCATGTAGCGCTTTTTATCGAACTTATCGGCCAGAATGCCAAATCCCATACTGAAGACGACGCCAATGGTTAACGCCACCGTCAGGGCATAACCAATATTCTCAACGCTCATGTTATACACGCGGGTGAGATAAATGGTCATAAACGGTAGAGTCGCGCCGCGACCAATTGTTAATAACAATGACGATGCCAACAGCGCTGCGGTTGAGCGCCTGAGAGATGATTTCATATTCCTGTCCGACATGTGCTTATGATTTTTTGTTGTGTCTTATCAGGATTACCACGCTATAAGAGGCTTGTATAGCACCTAATTTATCCGTAAGTGCTTCGCTTGACTGCCAAAAATGAATGACCTTTTCCTCACGTGATTTTTTCGTTACCTTGAATCGTTAACAAAAATTTAATAATCAGGGGCAGGATATGACGCGTAAAGACGGGCTACTGGCGTTGCTGGTCGTCGTGGTGTGGGGACTGAATTTTGTGGTTATCAAAGTGGGGTTACACAATATGCCTCCGCTGATGTTGGCGGGTCTGAGTTTTTTGCTGGTGGCGTTTCCGGCGTTGTTTTTTGTCGCTCGCCCGAAAATCCCGCTTCGCCTGCTGCTCGGTTACGGTTTGACGATTAGCTTTGGGCAATTCGCCTTTTTGTTTTGTGCGATCAAGTTCGGTATGCCAGCAGGCCTGGCATCGCTGGTTCTTCAGGCGCAGGCCTTCTTTACGATTATTCTCGGTGCGTTTGTGTTTCACGAGCGCTTGCAGGGGAAACAGCTGGCAGGGATAACGCTGGCGGTGTTTGGCGTGATGGTGCTGGTTGAGGCCAGTCTGAACGGCCAACATGTCGCGTTGCTGGGCTTTATGCTGACGCTGGCAGCAGGTCTCAGTTGGGCCTGCGGTAATATCTTCAACAAGCTCATTATGCAGCATGAGGCGCGCCCGGCGGTGATGTCGCTGGTGGTCTGGAGTGCGCTGATTCCGGTGGTGCCGTTTATGGTTGCCTCTTTCCTGCTAGACGGCCCGGCAATAATGCTCAAAAGCCTTGTCGAGATTGACCTGACGACGATCTTATCGCTGGTCTATCTGGCCTTTGTCGCCACTATCGTAGGCTATGGTATCTGGGGATCGCTGCTGGGGAGATATGAAACCTGGAGAGTTGCGCCGTTATCGCTGCTGGTTCCGGTGGTCGGTATCGCCAGTGCGGCAGTATTGCTGGGAGAGGAACTGACGGCATTACAGCTTGTGGGAGCGATACTGGTCATGGCCGGATTGTACATCAACGTTTTTGGTTTGCGGGTGCGTAGGACGACACGTATTCGAGGCTGAAAAAAGCCCCGCATCACGCGGGGCAAAACGAATCAGAAGCCGTGCTGATTGTAATACGGCACGCCTAATTCGTCGGATTTGTCGCTTCCCGCACCCATGTGATTAAAATCATAAGGCGATTGTTCGTTTGCGGTCGGCAGAACCATCGCGTTGCGATTGCTCTGCTGTGCGGCATTGGGCGTTTGCTCCGCAAAAGTCTGGCCGGAGACCAGCACCAGTAAGGTGAGGGCGGCGGAGGCGGTGAATTTCATGATTTCCTCGGTTACGTCTTAATTCAGGCGATTAGCAATGGCAATGTGTAAGGGGTAGCAAGTATCGGGATTCGCCGTGCATGCTGGTGATTCGATACTTATGCGGCGGCACGTCGAAATAGTTTTTGAACGTGCGGGTCAGGGTCTGTTGCGATTCAAACCCGTAACGCTCCGCCAGATACAGGATCGGTTCATTACTTTCTTTCAGCTTCTGAGCGATTTCGGTCAGCTTACGGCTGCGGATGTATTGACCTAATGAATGACCGGTCTCTTTTTTGAACATCCGTTGCAGGTGCCATTTGGAATAACCTGAACGTTCAGACACCTTCTCAAGAGAGAGGGGTGATTCCAGGTTATCCTCGATCCAGCCCAAAATGCTATGAATAGTGATGGCGTCATTATTGCGTCTGGACATCGTCATACCTCTTTCTGTTTACGGCAGGATTTTCTTAAGCAAATGCTCAAGTGTGACGACTTCATCCGCCGTTAAGTTTTTTGTTAGTTCCTGATGCAGTGTAAGTCCTACTAGCTCATGACATTTTTCACACATGGCTGCACCGTCGCTGGTGAGTTGCACCAGTACGCCACGCTTGTCATTTGGGTTAGGTCGTCTTTCAATCCATCCTTTGCAGACAAGACGATCGAGCATGCGCGTGAGCGCGCCAAGATCGACAGAAAGCACCTTTTTAAGCTCAACAGGGGTAATGCAGACTTCGCAGCGAATGGAGCACAGCACTTTGAATTGCGTGGCAGTGATATCCATCGGGGACAAATAGTCGTTGAGCAGACGGTCTTTTTTCTGGTTTACCATGTGAATCAGTCGACCCAGTGGAATAATTTCATTGAAGAGATCACTGGTGCTTTTCACAATGGTTGCCCTGGCAAGTAGATTAGTCACGGCAGATATTATTGCTCAGGCAAGTATAAGTCAACTGAATGTATTCGCGGATGCCACGTTTTGCTAAAACGATTAATGAACTTTTTTGAGTCTGTTTTAAATCATAAACATAACGCTGAGTTATAGTTACGCGGTGGAAAATAGTGCTTACATCGTCTTCATGGCTCAATTGCCCTGTTTCACCGTATAATTAGGGCGTTGATTAAGGATAAGGATGGCGACAGGCTATGGTGGAACTTTTTAAAGCAATTGGACTTGGGCTGGTGGTGTTGTTGCCGCTGGCGAACCCGTTAACAACCGTGGCACTGTTTTTAGGTCTGGCGGGCAATATGAACAGCGCCGAACGTAACCATCAGTCATTGATGGCATCGGTTTACGTGTTCGCGATCATGATGGTGGCCTATTACGCGGGCCAGGTCGTGATGAACACCTTCGGCATTTCTATTCCGGGTCTGCGTATCGCCGGTGGGCTGATCGTTGCTTTTATCGGATTCAGGATGCTGTTCCCGGCGCATAAAGTGCATGAGTCGCCTGAAGCCAAAAGCAAATCGGAAGAGCTGGAAGATGAACCTTCCGCGAATATCGCGTTTGTGCCACTGGCGATGCCGAGTACGGCGGGGCCGGGGACGATTGCGATGATCATCAGCTCGTCCTCAACGGTGCGTGATGGATCAACGTTTTCTGCGTGGGTGGTGCTGGTTGCGCCTCCGCTCATCTTCGCCCTCATTGGCGTTATCTTATGGGGCAGCCTGCGCAGCTCTGGCGCAATCATGCGCTGGGTAGGCAAGGGCGGTATAGAGGCGATCTCCCGTCTGATGGGCTTCCTGCTGGTCTGTATGGGCGTGCAGTTCATCATCAACGGCGTACTGGAAATTATTAAGACCTATCATTAATAAAAAGGGTGGCTCAGCCACCCTTTTTTCTATCCGCGATGCGGCTGTTCTTCGAGCGCCACAGGCCATTTTCGAAAAATCAAAATTGACCAAATCAACGCTGCCAGAGCCGGGATAGCGCCCAGATACCCAATCGCTGACATCGAAAGATGCAGGCTGATCTGATTGCCGAGCAGGGCTCCTGCGCCAATACCAATATTGAATATCCCGGAAAAAAGTGACATTGCCACGTCGGTCGCGTCCGGTGCCAGCGCCAGCACTTTGACCTGCATCCCGAGACCGATAATCATTATCGCTACGCCCCAGAACAGACTCAGCACTGCAAGATGGCTTTCGCTTTGCGAGGCGGGCATCAAGAGCAGCAGGCACGCCAGCAGCAGACCAATTGCGCTACTCACCAGCAGCGAGGCGTGTTTGTTCCCCAGCTTGCCGAACAGCAGGCTGCCGACAATGCCTGCGCCACCAAGAATCAATAACAGGACTGTTGCAAAGTTTGCGCTAAAGCCCGCGACGACTTGCACAAACGGCTCGATATAGCTGTACGCAGTGTAATGCGCGGTAACCACGATGACCGTCAGCAGATAAATGCTCATCAGCGCCGGGCGACGAAACAGCAGAGGCAGGCTTTTCAGCGAGCCTGAATGTTCGCTTGGGAGTGTTGGCAAAAGCTTGATAAGGCACAGCAGCGTGATCAGCGCGCCCATTCCGATGGCGAAGAAGGTGGTACGCCAGCCGAAATACTGCCCGACAATACGCCCTATCGGCAGGCCTAATACCATCGCCAGCGCGGTGCCGGTGGCAAGCAGACTCAGTGCCTGGGCCCGTTTACCAGCAGGTGCCAGACGGATCGCTAACGAGGCGGTTATCGACCAGAAAATAGCGTGCGCAAATGCGATGCCAATCCTGCTGACGATCAGCACGGTGAAATTCCACGCCAGGAAAGAGAGCACGTGGCTTGCGATAAACACCACAAATAGGCCAATCAGCAATTTACGGCGTTCCACCTTACTGGTCAGCAGCATAAAAGGAAGCGACATCAACGCCACTACCCATGCGTAAATGGTGAGCATGATACCGACCTGCGCCGTTTCCATATGGAAACTTTGAGCAATATCGGACAGCAGGCCAACGGGGACAAATTCAGTGGTATTGAAGATAAAGGCGGCAATGGCAAGCGTGACCACACGTAGCCACGCGACCCTGCGGGAAACCGTGTTCGTTGTCATAGGAATAAGGGGGTTCGTTGCGAATAAGATGAGGACGCGATCTTAAAGCCTTACCTGGCGAAAAGACAATCATTATGTGATGCAGATCTCATAATTTACGTTTCAATAGCGCTGGCGAAGGGGGTTGTTTTCATTGAATATAAAGAAAAGCACAATAAACAGGTGGTGACACAATGCAGCAAATTGATTTTTATCTGGTGGATGCGTTCAGCGACCGGGCCTTTGCCGGAAATGCAGCCGCAGTCTGCCCACTTGAAGAGTGGCTCCCGGACGAGACGTTGCTGAAAATGGCTCAGCAGCACAATCAGTCAGAAACTGCGTTTTTTGTGCGCAACAATAAAGGCTTTGAGCTGCGCTGGTTCACCACGCAGTATGAAATCAACCTGTGCGGCCATGCCACGCTTGCCGCATCACACGTGATTTTCGAGTATCTGGACTATCCGCACACGGAAATCGTCTTCTCAACCCGCTTCGTTGGGGAGCTTACCGTCAAGCGCAGCGGCGACTGGCTTACGCTCAACTTCCCGGCCTGGACGAGCGAGCCGGTCGATAATCCGCCGGCGTTACTGTTCTTCGCCCTGGGGATTGAAGGGGCCAAAGAGGTTCGCGCCGGACGGGATTATATGGTGGTGCTTGAGAATCAACAGCAGGTTGAAGCGTTAATACCGGATATCGAAGCGATGATGCCGCTGGATAAAATGGTCTGCGTGACCGCGCCGGGGGATGAGTACGACTTTGTCAGCCGCTTCTTCTGTCCGGGGGAGTCAGTACCGGAAGATCCAGTGACCGGATCCACTCACAGTATGTTGATTCCCTACTGGAGCGAAAAACTCGGTAAAACGCAGATGCAAGCCCGCCAGGTTTCAGCCCGTGGCGGGGACTTACGTTGTGAACTGCTGGGCGACCGTGTCCTGATCGCAGGTCAGGCAACGCTGTACCTCAAGGGTACCGTCTTTTTACGTTAATTTGCCTCGCGGACGGGGTCAGACTCCGTCCGATTCTCCACTTTCGTTTGCTGGCTTGAATAGATAAAGGCCAGGGCGATGGCCAGACAAACGACGGCACCAAGACGATTCGTCGAGAACGGGATAGTCGCGTTGCCTAACCAGCCAAAGTTATCGATCAACATACTCATCGTTAATTGACCAAAAATGACGGCAACCGTCGCCACGGCAGTTCCGATGCGCTGTACGGCCAACACCATCACCACAATATAGGGTACGCCGAACATCGCACCCACCAGCTGCCATTTAGGAACGTCGAGCAGGCTGACGGCATGTTTCGGTTCAAAGAAAAATATCAACAGGGCCGTAATAAGAGCCCCGACCGAAAAAGTCAAAAATGCGCTGCGAAATACACCGACGTGACTGCCGAGCTGGCCGTTGATTGCGGCCTGAATACTCAGCGTGGCGCCGCCAACAACCGCCAGAATAATCATCAGGAGGGTCATATTGCTTCCTTAACCTTGTGCAACCAGCGTCAGTGCGCCGAGGATGAAAATCAACGCGAGAATGCGCTTGCCGTTTATTTTTCTGCGTGGGCTACCCAGCAGACCATAGTGGTCAATGATCAGGCTCTTAAATACCTGACCGGCAAGAATGCCAATCATCGTCAGCGCTATGCCGATAACCGGCGTGGTCACCGTTAAAATAATCACATAAACGGGTCCGAGTACGCCGCCCAGAAGCTGCCACGAAGGTTGAGCGAAAAAGGAGGGGCTATTGCGCGGGCTGAAAAACAGCATCAATAAGAAAGTGAGCGCCGCACCCACGCCAAAAATGCTGAATGTCGCCCACAGATCGCCGACCTGACTGCCCAGGGGGCCTAATAATCC
>NZ_JCBAJB010000011.1:0-111251 GCF_059766475.1 Enterobacter sp. SCRI0065
CAGTGCAACGCGGCTTTCGCTCACCGTTGCGAGGTCCCGTATAATACGTTTTCCTCATTCAGAGTCAAGCGTTTATTTTCGCTTTTCTCTGCTGGCGTTCATCTCTGAACCCCGCTAACCCGGCGGCCTGTAAGCCGTTGTTCCGTGTCAGTGGAGGCGCATTATAGGGAGTTCTCAGACGTTGACAACCCCTCTTTTAAAAAAAACTTTCAACCGTCTCTTTTTTGCGCAAAACCACGCTAAAGTGCGAGTTTTTCGAGCGTTTCAAAGCCATAACGCTGTAAAACGGGTAAAAGTTGCTCAGTCTCTGCCGTGAGCGCCATACAAAAAGCGATATTTGCATCAGAAGATGTTGCATCTGGCGCTTCATGCTCAAGTAACCAGGCCGTACGGCGGGCGATGGCCGCGCCGGAATCCACCAGCCGAGTGCCTTCTGGCAGCACCGCCAGCAGCTCTTCCTGTAATAGAGGAAAGTGGGTGCAACCTAATACCACCGTATCCGGTGGTTCAGGCATACGCAGCCAAGGGCGCAGAATACGACGCAGCTCTTCCAGCGGCACGGGTTCGCCATGCAGTTTCGCTTCAGCCATTTCCACCAGTTCAGCAGATCCCAACATGGCAATCTGACATTCATTCGCGAAGCGGGCGATCAGCTCACGTGTATAAGGACGCTTTACCGTTCCACGCGTCGCGAGCAATCCAACGATGCCATTTGCTGTCAGGCGCGCAGCAGGCTTAATGGCGGGAACGACGCCCACAACCGGGAAAGGAAATTTGTCGCGCAAGGCGGGAAGGGAAACCGTGCTCGCCGTATTGCAGGCGATGACCGCGAGTGCTAAAGGGTAGCGCGCCTGGACAGCCGTGACGATTTCAACGACGCGTTCGACAATAAAGTCCTCGCTCTTTTCTCCGTAGGGAAAAGCCACATTATCGAACGCATAGATATAGTGGAGATTCGGCAGGAGATGCCGAATCTCGTCATAAACCGAAAGCCCACCGACGCCGGAGTCAAACACCAGCACGGTGGGACGCGGATTAGAAGGTGTAGCTGCCAGACAAGGTGTATTCCCGTCCTGCAGTTTGGTAGCCATAAACTGTCTCGTAATCTTTATCGAACAGGTTAGCTATTTTACCACGAACTGTGAGATGTGAGGTGACAGGATACGAAACTGCGGCATCCCACAGACTTACACCGCCCAATTGCACGCGCTGGGAGGTATACGTGTTTGGGTCATATGCGACATCATAACGGGTACCGAGATAGCGGTACGCCAGGTTCCAGTCGAGATCCCAGACCTGCCAGTCCAGCTGATACTTCACCTGTTGCTTAGAGCGACGCGCGAGCACTTCGTCTGTTTTCGCATTGCGTGGATCAACATAATCGTAAGATATCTGATGGCCGACCGGTCCAGTATCGAACTGAGCGGTCGCTTCCACGCCTTTAATTCGCGCTTCACCCACATTGTAATAGCGGAAGGTGCGCGGGTCGCTGCTGATCAGATTATCGACATCGTTACGGTAGCCCGTCACGCGCCAGGTCACTGGGCCAGTCAAACCTTCAAAGCCACCTTCCCATTGCTTGCTTTCCTCAGGCTTGAGGTCAGGGTTGCCATAGGTTGCACTGTGGATCTGGCTCATGGTTGGCGCTTTGTACGCTGTACCGTAAGAACCTATGATGCGGTAGCCTTCAACAAACTCCCACGCCGCACTGGTTTGCCAGGTGCCATGATTGCCAAAGTTGGAGTTGTCATCATTACGCGCTGCCGCTTCTAACGTCACGCTATCAAATTGCTGCATGGCAGAAAGGAAGACGCCCGTATTGCGCTGCTCGTAGCCTTTTTCCAGATAGCCCGTTCCTGCCTGAGTTTTCTGTTTTTGCCAGTCGAGCCCCGCGCCGATGCTGCCGTGGCCGACAGTAAAGGTGTTCAGCCATTGCGTGGTGTACTGCTTCACATCATCGGTGGTGGCGGAATCAGCGTAACGCCCTTTTTTCGGGTCATAGTTCTGATCTTTACTGCGACCGTAACCGGCCACCAATTGGGACTGATAAATCCCCTGGCTATAGCGCAAGCCGGTATCCCAGTTTTGGCTGTAGAGCTGACGGGTATCCGGTCTGCCATCGATCATGAAGTTTGCGTCATAGTGATCGTAGCCGTCATAGGCGGTACGGTTGTCGTAGCCAAAGCCACGGAAGAACCCACTCACGCTGTCGGTAATCTGCTGTTCAACCGAGCCATAAAGCGACTTACTCATAAAACCATCACGATCCGGCTGACGTGGCGCATCCTTCGCATCAATGTCAAAACCACGCGTGTAAGTGTAGTTACCCGCCATGGTGATTTTGGTTTTATCGAACACCTGCTGGAATGAGCCATCGTAAGTCTGATAGCCCTTTGAGCCGACGCCTGCAGTAATTTCAGCGCCCGGTTTATCGCGCCCGGTAATAATGTTGATGACACCGCCAATCGCATCAGAACCATACAATGCCGAACGCGGCCCACGGATGTATTCAATACGCTGGATAAGAGAAACGGGGATTTGACTGAGATCCGCGACGTTACTGATCCCCGCGTTGTTCAATGGAATACCGTCAATCAGCACCAGAACATGGCGAGATTCAGTCCCACGAATAAAGGTCGAGGAGGTAGCACCCATACCACCGCTTTGCGCGATATCCACGCCCGGTAGACGTTGCATCACTTCCACAACGCTTTTTGCCTGCCAACGTTCGATATCTTCACGCGTGACCACAGAGGTCGGCGCCAGGACGGTGTTCGCCGGCTGCTCAAAACGGTTTGCTGTCACCACCATCGAATCAGCGCTATCCTGCGCCCAGCCCGAAAATGCCGTGACGGACAGTGCCGTCATCAGCGATACTTTTTTAATCATTGTTAAAGCATCCACAATATAAGAAGGATGCCGCAGGCGTCATCTATAGCACGCGATGATGAAACCAAATGCGACGTGATTCCGGCAGGTCTTCGGGCTTGGTGGCGTGTGTGGATGAAGACTTCCCGCTTTCACAGTGTCTACAACTCTCATCCCGCCAATCTTTACCGCTGCGCGTCAGCTCCAGATTCGCACTGGATTCCCTTTTCACTTAAAGGAGACCGGAAACAGAATGCTACAATTAGAAACGTATGGATGTCCAGATAGCTATGCATCATTAAATCTGGACATCCCCTGTACAGTGCTTACAATCCCCGCGAAATTCTTTACCACTCAGGACGCATCATGACCCCCGAACACCTCCCGACAGAACAGTACGACGCGCAGCTGGCAGAAAAAGTTGTCCGCCTGCAAAGTATGATGACGCCTTTCGCGGCGCCCGTTCCAGAGGTGTTTCGCTCACCGGTCAGCCACTACCGCATGCGTGCTGAGTTCCGTATTTGGCACGACGGCGACGACCTGTATCACATCATTTTCGATCAGCAAACCAAATCACGCATCCGCGTTAATACTTTCCCGGCGGCTAGCGAATTAATTAATCAATTGATGACGCTGATGATTGAGGGCGTTCGCGATAACCCTGTGCTGCGTCATAAGCTGTTCCAGATTGACTACCTGACCACGCAAAGCAATCAGGCGATCGTCTCCCTGCTTTATCACAAAGCACTGAGCGATGAATGGCGTCAGGAAGCCGAAAAACTGCGTGATGCGCTACGTGCGAACAACATGAATGTGCATCTGATTGGTCGCGCAACGAAAACCAAAATCATGCTCGATCAGGATTATGTTGATGAACGTCTGTCGGTGGCGGGTAAAGAGATGGTTTATCGCCAGGTAGAAAACAGCTTCACCCAACCGAATGCAGCTATGAACGTACAAATGCTGGAGTGGGCATTAAAAGCAACGGAAGGATCTACGGGCGATTTGCTCGAACTGTACTGCGGCAACGGTAACTTCTCACTGGCGCTGGCACGCAACTTCGAACGCGTTCTGGCAACCGAAATCGCCAAACCATCCGTGGCCTCCGCGCAATACAACATTGCGGCCAACCATATTGATAACGTGCAGATTATTCGCATGGCAGCAGAAGAGTTCACCCAGGCGATGAACGGCGAACGCGAATTTAACCGTTTGCAGGGAATTGATTTGAAGAGCTACCAGTGTGAAACGATTTTCGTCGATCCGCCGCGCAGCGGGCTGGACAGCGAAACCGAGAAGATGGTGCAGGCGTACCCGCGTATCTTGTATATCTCCTGCAACCCAGAAACCTTATGCAAGAATCTGGAAACATTAAGCCAGACGCACAAGGTTGAACGTCTGGCGCTATTCGATCAATTCCCGTACACGCACCATATGGAGTGTGGGGTTCTGCTAACGGCGAAATAACGCCATCATTCCGGAAGCTGGTGCTTACGGTGACGCATTTTAATGCCAATCCAGAACACCAGCGCCACAGAGAGCACGGCAGGCAGGAAGTTTGAGCCGATATCCGGATACTCCGCGCGCACTACGGTGCTATACAACAGGACACCCAGAATAAAGAACGCTGCCGCCAGACCCGGTAAACCTACCGGCATGGTGCGGTTCTGATAGCGCTGGTGCAGACAATATACCGTCAGCACCAGGGCGATAATCGGGAAAATCGAAAACGGCACAACGGAGCTAAAAACCGCGGCAAACGTGCCATTGATTGATAAGCCAGCGATCAATGCCAGCAACAACGTACCTTTATCCTGACCAGACTGTTTCATTACTCACCCTTCGTCAATTTGATGCGCCGACCTTTCTTGTTCACGGCGATACCAGTAGTAAGCCCCTTTAGAAATCATTCTCAGTTGCAATACCAGTCGCTCTTCGAGTTGTTTGCGTTGTTCAACGCCCACATCCAGTGCTTCGGCACCCGCACTGAAGACAATTGTCACCATCGCCTCGGCCTGCGCTTCCGTGAAGGCACGCGGCATATGGTTTTCGATTTCGAGATAGTCGGCAAGTTCCGCAATAAAATGTTGAATTTCGCGCACCACAGCGGCACGAAACGCGGCAGAGGTTCCCGAACGTTCACGTAGCAGCAGACGAAATGCGTTGGGGTTGTTACCGATAAATTCCATAAAGGTCGAGACCGACGTACGAATCACGCTCCCGCCTTTGGCGATACGCTGGCGCGCCTGGCGCATCAACTGGCGTAGCATCAGGCCGCTCTCATCCACCATGGTCAGGCCCAGCTCATCGACGTCACGAAAATGACGATAGAAGGACGTTGGCGCAATCCCGGCCTCACGCGCTACTTCGCGCAGGCTCAAACTGGCAAAACTGCGCTCAGCGCTCAGTTGACTGAATGCCGCTTCCACCAGCGAACGCCGGGTTTTCTCTTTTTGTTGTGCTCTTACGCCCATCACAATAGTTGAATCCTTCCAAAGGCCTTAAGGCACTATACCAGAGAATAAAATTAATCTGTTTGTGGAGCTTTGTGAATGATTGTTTACGCGCGGTTTGTGCTCCACAGCCCGAAAAGAGCACAACGATAATTGGGTTATCCTGCCAATGATGTTACTATTCTGTTGCTTTTATGTATAAGAACAGGTAAGCCTTGCCATGTCACATTCCTACGATTACGACGCAATTGTTATTGGTTCCGGCCCCGGCGGCGAAGGTGCTGCTATGGGGCTGGTTAAGCAGGGAGCCCGAGTAGCCGTCATTGAGCGCTACCATAATGTTGGCGGCGGTTGCACCCACTGGGGCACCATCCCTTCAAAAGCCCTCCGCCACGCCGTTAGCCGCATTATCGAATTTAATCAGAACCCTCTTTACAGCGACCATACCCGACTTCTTCGATCGTCCTTTGCCGACATCCTCAATCATGCTGACACCGTCATTAATCAGCAAACGCGGATGCGCCAGGGATTTTACGAGCGTAACCACTGTGAAATTCTGCAGGGCGACGCGCACTTTGTAGACGAGCACACGCTGGCGCTGAAATGCCACGACGGCTCCGTCGAGACGATTACCGCCGAGAAATTCGTTATCGCCTGCGGTTCACGCCCTTATCACCCAGACGACGTCGATTTTTCGCACCCGCGCGTGTACGACAGCGACTCCATCCTGAGCTTGCAACATGAGCCACGCCATGTGTTGATTTACGGCGCGGGCGTCATTGGTTGCGAATACGCGTCGATCTTCCGTGGAATGGAAGTCAAAGTCGATTTGATTAACACCCGCGATCGCCTGCTGGCGTTTCTCGATCAGGAGATGTCCGATTCGCTCTCGTACCATTTCTGGAACAGCGGCGTGGTCATTCGCCACAACGAAGAGTACGAGAAAATCGAAGGCTGCGATGACGGTGTGATCATGCACTTGAAATCCGGCAAGAAGCTAAAAGCTGACTGTCTGCTGTATGCCAACGGTCGAACCGGTAACACCGACTCACTGGCGCTGGAAAACATCGGTTTAGCCACCGACAGCCGTGGCCAGTTGAAGGTCAACAGCCTGTACCAGACGGCACTTCCGCATATTTACGCTGTGGGCGATGTGATTGGCTATCCGAGTCTGGCCTCTGCCGCTTACGATCAGGGCCGCATTGCCGCGCAGGCGCTGGTGAAGGGCGAAGCGAACACTCATCTTATCGAAGACATTCCGACGGGCATTTACACCATTCCGGAAATCAGCTCAGTCGGGAAAACCGAGCAACAGCTGACGTCAATGAAAGTGCCTTACGAGGTGGGTCGTGCTCAGTTTAAGCATCTGGCTCGGGCACAAATCGTGGGTATGAGCGTGGGCACGCTAAAGATTTTGTTCCATCGCGAGACGAAAGAGATCCTCGGCATTCACTGCTTCGGTGAACGCGCGGCGGAAATCATTCATATCGGCCAGGCGATCATGGAACAAAAAGGTGGCGGTAACACTATCGAGTACTTCGTTAACACCACCTTTAACTACCCGACCATGGCAGAAGCCTATCGGGTAGCCGCGCTGAACGGCTTAAACCGCCTGTTTTAACGCGCTGTCGAAATGGCCATCCATCGAGCTGCGGATGGCCTCTGCCAACTGCTCATAGCGGCTGCGCAGCGGTGATCCCGGGCGATAGACCAGGCCAATAGTGCGACGCGGCTCAGGCTTGATGCACGGCAGATAAACGACGCCATCACGCTTGCGCTCATTTGGCACCGCCAGGGCAGGCAGCAGCGTAATACCACTTCCCGCCGCCACCATATTACGCAGCGTTTCAAGGCTGGTTGCGCGGAAGTGCGTATCTTCATCGGCACCCGCTTCAAAGCAGAAACCCATCGCCTGATCGCGCAGGCAGTGCCCGTCTTCGAGCATCAACAGTTTTTCACCCGCCAGATCGGACATCGGCACGCGATCTCGATTGGCCCACGGGTGATCTTCATAGATCGCCAGCATCATCGGCTCATCAAACAGCGGCACTTCGATAAAGGCTTCACTCTCTTTGACCAATGCCAGAATCACACAGTCGAGTTTGCCGCTATCCAACTGCGCCAGCAGCTGATGGGTTTGGGCTTCATGCAGGTACATTTCGAGTTTCGGGAAGGTCTGATGCAGCATCGGAATGATTTGCGGCAACAGATACGGGCCAACGGTTGGGATCAGGCCGATATGCAGCGGGCCGGACATTGCCTCCCCCTGCTGGCTTGCCATTTCCTTGAGCACTTTGACCTCGCGCAGCACGGTGCGCGCCTGATCCACCAGCAGCAAACCGGCCTGGGTGAACAGCACTTTACGACTGGTGCGCTCCAGTAGCATCACGCCCAGCTCATCCTCTAGCTTGCGGATCTGCCCGCTCAGCGTGGGTTGGCTAACGTGGCAGGAATCTGCCGCGCGGCGAAAATGACGATGTTCTGCAAGTGCGACCAGGTATTCAAGATCACGAATATTCATTATTCATCCTCCGTCGCCATGATAGTTCATGGCGATAGATAGCATAGCAACGAACGATTATCCCTATCAAGGGTTCTGTTGAATAATACACCACATAGACGAGGCGGTTCTGTTTGACCCTTGAAGTTCCTGCCGAGTCAGAAGAGTTTCTCTCAAACTCGAACAACTAAAGCCAACGTGAACTTTTGCGGACCCCGTGGTCCGCTTTTTTTTGCGTAAAAAAGCCAGCTCATGGCTGGCTCATTATCAGTATGTTGGGTCAGCGAGGTGCCACCCGGGGCGACAAGATTCAGACTAAACGTTGTTTCGCATCCGCAATCGCCTGCGCAACTTGCTTCGGCGATACGCCGCCTTTTGCTGCGCGCTTATCCAGACAGGATTGCAGTGCAAGAATCGGATAAACGTCATCGCCAATCACCGCGCTAAATTTTTGCAGGTCGGCAAGCGGCAAGTCTTCCAGCGGTTTGCCCTGACGAATGGCTTCAACCACCGCTTCGCCCACGATATGGTGCGCTTCACGGAACGGTATCCCCTTCGCGACCAGATAATCGGCCAGTTCGGTAGAGTTCGCATAGCCCTGCTGCGCGGCTTCCTGACAACGCGGGCGTTTCACCTGAATACCATCCAGCACCAGTGCGCCCATATGCAGACAATCCAGCCAGGTGTCGAGCGCGTCGAACAACCCTTCTTTATCTTCCTGCATATCTTTGTTGTACGCCAACGGCAGACCTTTCAAGGTCATCATCATGCCCGTCAACGCACCCTGTACGCGGCCACACTTGCCACGGATAAGCTCCAGCGCATCCGGGTTTTTCTTCTGTGGCATCAGGGATGAACCCGACGTCACACGGTCGGACAGCTCAACAAAACCGGCTTCGCCAGAGTTGAAGAAAATCAAATCTTCGGCAAAGCGCGACAAATGCACCATCCCGATAGAGGCGTTAGACAGCAGTTCCAGCACGTGATCGCGATCCGATACGCTATCCAGGCTATTGCGGGTGGCGGAGGCAAAGCCTAACCAGCCCGCCAGCTGTTCGCGATCGATTTCATATGCGGTACCGGCCAGCGCACCGCTGCCCAGCGGGCTTACGTCCAGACGCTTCAGGGTATCCTGCAAACGGCTTTCATCGCGGGCTAACATTTCAACGTAGGCCAGACACCAGTGAGCAAACGTCACCGGCTGCGCGCGTTGCAGGTGGGTATAACCCGGCATCACCGCATCCTGATTGCTCTGCGCAGTTTCAACCAGTGCGTTCTGTAGCTGGCGGTTTGCCGACAGCAGTTCCACCACGGTGTCTTTACACCACAGCTTGAGATCGGTCGCGACCTGGTCGTTACGACTACGGCCCGTGTGGAGTTTTTTACCCAACTGGCCCACTTTGTCGATCAGCTTACCTTCTACCCAGCTATGAATATCTTCAGCATCACTTTCAAGAATTTGCTGCGGATTCAGGCGAACCTCTTCCAGCAAATTGTTCAACGCCTCTTCCAGCTGTACTTGCTCATCGGCGGTCAGTACACCTACGGTGACCAGCGCTTTAGACCAGGCCACAGAGCCGACGATATCCTGTTCGGCCAGGCGGTAGTCGAAGCGCAAAGAGTCATTGAACTGTTTGAACCGCTGATCCGCTGCCTGTGTAAAACGCCCACCCCAAAGTGCCATAACATGCTTCCTTAAATTCGTTTAATGTTACCCCTCTCATGAGGGGGTAAAAATTTTTACGCCAAAATACGCGTGCCGATCGGCGTGCCGTTAAACAGCGCGGGCAGTTGCTCTGCGTGACGCCACGAGGCGATATCGACCGGGCGGCCCAGCGTGCGTGCGGCATCCAGCGCTGCATTCACTTTTACGATCATGCCGTCGGTAATAATGCCCTGCGAGATCAGCTGCTCGGCTTTGGCGGCGGTCATTTCAGCGATGCGCTGACCTTTACCATCCAGAATCCCGCTCACATCCGAGAGCAGAATCAAATCTGCGCCCAGGGTGGCGGCAAGCGCCGTCGCGGCCTGATCGGCATTCACGTTCATCAGTTGCCCTTCTTCGGTCACACCGATAGAGCTCACCACCGGCAGGAAACCGCCTTCCAGCAGCGTATTAATCAGTTTAGGCGAACCCGGTTTTGCCAGGCCAACGTGACCGAGTTCTTCATCGAGCTGAGTCACGCTGACGCTATCGCCGTCGCCGAGATACAGGCCGACGGAGGCGATATTATGCTTCTTCGCCCATGACAGCAGCGTTTTGTTGGCCGTTCCCGCCAGCGCGCCGGTAATGATGTCAATCTGATCGGCAGGCGTCACGCGCAGGCCATTTTTCTTTTTCACCGGCAGATTTAAGCCTTTCATCAGCTCATCCACCACGCAGCCGCCGCCATGCACAATCACCAACGGACGTTGATGTGATTCACGATAGTCGACCAGCGCGGTAAAAAGACGCTCAAGCGCTTCTTCGCTGTCCAGCAGTACGCCACCGAGTTTGATAATTAATGGATTCATCATCACACCTTAAATAAGAGACTGGGTTTCGGCGTAGCCAAAACGAATATTTGCACACTGCATGGCCTGGGCCGCAGCGCCTTTAAGTAAGTTATCTTCTGCGGCAACCACGATCAGGTGCTCGCCCTGAACGGCGAACCCGATATCGCAGAACGGCAGACCGACCACATTTTTCAGCGCCGGAAGGCCCTTGTCGTACAGACGTACCAGCGGTTTATTGGCATACGCTTGTGTAAAGACGTCAGCCACCTGTTCTTTTGTCACGCCCGGCTTCAGGCGGCAGGTGATGGTTTCCAGAATCCCGCGCGGGAAGCTGCCCAGATGCGGCGTAAAAATAACGTCCGCGCCCAGATGCGTGGTGATTTCCGGATGATGACGGTGATTAAACACGCCGTAAGGCTGGAGGCTCACCTCGCAGAAGCTATTAGCAATGGCCGCCTTGCGCCCGGCACCGCTCACGCCGCTGGTCGCGTTGATCACTGGCCATTGGTTAAGATCCAGCAGGTCGGCGTCGATCAGCGGTTTAAGCGAAAGCTGCGCCGCCGTCGGATAACAGCCCGGCACGGCAATCAAATTGGCTTCTTTTATCTTGTCGTCGTTCCACTCGGCCAGACCGTAAACCGCCTGCTCAAGCAAATCGGCATGCTGGTGAGTGAAACCATAATATTTCTCATAGAACGCACTATCGTTAACGCGGAACGCACCGGAAAGATCGAACACCACGCAACCCGCTGCCAGAAACTGCGGGGCCAGGTCATGGCTCACTTCATGCGCGGTGGCCAGAAACACCACATCCACGCCGCCCGCAAACTCGCTGATATCGGACATTGGCTGCAGCGGAAGGTCGACGATCCCCCTAAGCTGCGGATGTAAATCGGAAATTAACTTTCCCGCATCATTGCTTTGCGCTGACACAGTCAAAGCGGTTATGGTCATATGAGGATGGCGATTCACGTAGCTTACAAGCTCTGCGCCCGCATAACCGCTAGCGCCCACAATCAGCGTATTCAACATCGGGTTCCTTTACGATCAACGTTAGTGTATTTTTATTCACATTTAGTGCATGAATATTGATACTATCACGACCTAAGGTATGTCAACAATGAAAATGAATTTACCACCCTTTATCGAGATTTACCGCGCCCTGATTGCCACGCCGTCCATCAGCGCGACCGAAGAAGCGCTCGATCAGAGCAATGAGTCTTTAATCACTATGCTGGCTGGCTGGTTTAGCGATCTTGGCTTTAAGGTGGAAGTTCAACCCGTTCCAGGAACCCGTCATAAATTCAATCTGCTCGCGAGTACCGGTGAGGGTTCAGGCGGCCTGTTACTGGCAGGTCACACTGATACCGTTCCGTTCGACGATGGCCGCTGGACGCGCGATCCGTTTACCCTGACCGAACACGACGGCAAGCTTTACGGTCTGGGCACCGCCGACATGAAAGGCTTTTTTGCCTTTATTCTCGACGCGCTACGTGACGTAGACGTGAAGACGCTGAAAAAACCGCTCTATATTCTGGCCACCGCCGACGAAGAGACCAGCATGGCTGGCGCACGCTATTTCTCTGAAAATACGGCGATCCGCCCGGACTGCGCCATTATCGGCGAGCCCACGTCCCTGCAACCGATTCGCGCCCACAAAGGCCATATCTCTACCGCGGTGCGTGTGCTGGGCCAGTCCGGCCACTCCAGCGATCCGGCGCGCGGCGTGAATGCCATTGAACTGATGCACGACGCCATTGGCCGCATCATGCAGCTACGTGACTCGCTAAAAGAGCGTTATCACCACGATTCATTCACAGTGCCGTACCCAACGTTAAACCTCGGCAGCCTGCACGGTGGCGATGCGTCTAACCGCATCTGCGCCTGCTGTGAGCTGCACATGGATATCCGCCCGCTGCCGGGGATGACGCTAAGCGATCTCGATGGCCTGCTGACGGAAGCGCTAGCCCCCGTGAGCGAACGCTGGCCGGGTCGCCTGACGGTATCCGAGCTGCACCCACCGATTCCAGGTTACGAATGCCCCCCTGACCACCAGCTCGTTCAGGTCGTGGAAAAACTGCTCGGCGAAAAAACTGACGTGGTGAACTACTGCACCGAAGCGCCGTTTATTCAGACGCTGTGCCCGACGCTGGTGCTGGGTCCAGGCTCTATCAATCAGGCCCACCAGCCGGATGAATACCTGGAAACCCGCTTTATTAAGCCGACGCGCGAGTTAATTACGCAGGTTGTGCATCATTTCTGCTGGCATTAAAACTGTTTCTCCCGTCACCCTAACCCCAGAGGGTTAGGGTGACGGGAGTCAAAATCCCATGATCCCCATCACATTCCCATAAGCATCTCTTATCTGACGCGAAGTGAATTAAATTTCGTAAATTGCCCACATTTATTCGTTTGCTGAACCGTTTTCGCAGCAATTGACGACGGGGGTTTTACGTGGCTTTATAAAGGGAGATGACAAAATAATGTCCAAAAGATTTCCGACTGGGCATAAACAAAAATGATGGGGTGATTGGGTTTTTATGAACGAACAATATTCCGCGTTGCGTAGTAATGTCAGTATGCTCGGCAAAGTGCTGGGAGATACCATTAAGGATGCGCTGGGAGAGAACATTCTCGACCGCGTTGAAACCATCCGTAAGCTGTCGAAATCCTCCCGAGCAGGAAACGAAGCCAATCGCCAGGAGTTGCTCACCACGCTGCAAAACCTGTCCAATGATGAGCTGCTGCCCGTTGCTCGCGCGTTCAGCCAGTTCCTGAATCTGGCAAACACCGCTGAGCAATACCATAGCATTTCGCCAAAAGGCGAAGGTGCCAGCAACCCGGAAGTGATTGCCCAGACGCTCAGAAAGCTGAAAGACCAGCCCGATCTTAACGAAGCCACCATTAAAAAAGCGGTCGAATCGCTTTCTCTGGAGCTGGTACTCACCGCACACCCTACCGAAATCACTCGCCGCACCCTGATCCACAAAATGGGTGAAGTGAATAGCTGCCTTAAGCAGTTGGATAACAAAGAGATTGCTGACTACGAACGCAACCAGCTGATGCGTCGTCTGCGCCAGCTTATTGCGCAGTCATGGCACACCGATGAAATCCGCAAGTATCGCCCAAGCCCGGTTGACGAAGCCAAATGGGGCTTTGCGGTCGTTGAAAACAGCCTGTGGGAAGGCGTGCCGAACTATCTGCGCGAGCTGAACGAACAGCTGGAAGAGAACCTCGGCTATCGCCTGCCGGTCGATTTTGTGCCGGTGCGTTTCACCTCCTGGATGGGCGGTGACCGCGACGGTAACCCGAACGTCACCGCTGACATCACCCGCCACGTGCTGCTGCTGAGCCGCTGGAAAGCCACCGACCTGTTCCTGAAAGACATTCAGATTTTGATTTCCGAGCTGTCGATGGTCGATGCCACACCGGAACTGCTTGAACTCGTTGGTGAAGCCGGTGCAACCGAGCCTTACCGCTTCCTGCTTAAAAACCTGCGCGGCCAGCTGATGGCGACTCAAACCTGGCTGGAAGCCCGCCTGAAGGGCCAGCGCCTGCCGAAGCCAGTGGGCTTGCTGAGTCAAAACGAACAGCTGTGGGATCCGCTATACGCCTGTTACCAGTCGCTACAGGCGTGCGGCATGGGCATCATCGCTAACGGTGAACTGCTCGACACCCTGCGCCGCGTGAAGTGTTTCGGCGTACCGCTGGTGCGTATCGACGTGCGCCAGGAAAGTACCCGTCACACCGAAGCGCTGGGTGAACTGACGCGCTATCTCGGCATTGGCGACTATGAAAGCTGGTCAGAAGCCGACAAGCAGGCCTTCCTGATCCGCGAACTGAATTCAAAACGCCCGCTTCTGCCGCGCAGCTGGGAGCCAAGCGAAGAAACGCGCGAAGTGCTCAATACCTGCAAAGCGATCGTCGACGCGCCGAAAGGATCGGTCGCCGCCTACGTGATCTCCATGGCGAAGACTCCGTCCGACGTTCTGGCCGTTCACCTGTTGTTAAAAGAGGCCGGTATCAGTTTTGCGCTGCCGGTTGCCCCACTGTTTGAAACCCTCGACGACCTGAACAACGCCAACGACGTGATGACCCAGTTGTTGAATATCGACTGGTATCGCGGCTTTATCCAGGGCAAACAGATGGTCATGATTGGCTATTCAGACTCGGCGAAAGACGCAGGCGTGATGGCGGCATCCTGGGCGCAGTATCAGGCACAGGATGCGCTGATCAAAACCTGCGAGAAAGCCGGTATCGAGCTGACCCTGTTCCACGGTCGCGGCGGTTCTATTGGTCGCGGTGGCGCACCTGCTCATGCAGCATTGCTCTCCCAACCGCCTGGCAGCCTGAAGGGCGGCCTGCGCGTCACCGAACAGGGCGAAATGATTCGCTTTAAATACGGCCTGCCGGAAGTGACTATCAGCAGCCTGTCGCTCTACACCAGCGCGATTCTGGAAGCGAACCTGTTGCCACCGCCGGAACCGAAAGATGCCTGGCGTCATATCATGGACGAGCTGTCAGATATCTCATGCGATCTGTACCGCGGCTACGTGCGTGAAAACAAAGATTTCGTGCCTTATTTCCGCTCGGCCACGCCGGAGCAGGAGCTCGGCAAACTGCCGCTGGGTTCTCGTCCAGCTAAACGTCGTCCAACCGGTGGCGTTGAATCTCTGCGCGCTATCCCCTGGATCTTCGCCTGGACACAAAACCGTCTGATGCTACCAGCCTGGCTGGGCGCGGGCGCGGCGCTGCAAAAAGTGGTGGAAGATGGTAAGCAAAGCGAGCTTGAGACGATGTGCCGCGACTGGCCGTTCTTCTCCACTCGCCTGGGCATGCTTGAGATGGTGTTCTCTAAGGCCGATTTGTGGCTGGCAGAATACTACGATCAGCGTCTGGTGAAGCCGGAGCTGTGGACGTTAGGCAAAGAGCTGCGTGAACTGCTGGAAGGCGACATCAAAGTCGTTCTGGCTATCGCCAACGACTCTCACCTGATGGCCGATCTGCCGTGGATTGCCGAGTCTATCCAGTTGCGTAACATCTACACCGATCCGTTGAACGTTCTACAGGCAGAACTGCTGTACCGTTCGCGTAAGGCGGAAGAAGAAGGTCAGGAACCGGACCCACGCGTTGAACAAGCGCTGATGGTGACGATTGCAGGCGTTGCGGCAGGCATGCGTAATACCGGCTAATCACGTGTTTCGGGACATCCTCACTAAAATGATAAGCGGCGACATGCCGCTTTATCATATTCACTTTGCCAGCGATCGGAGCCTGGTGAGTGAGGACCACTCCCCCGTTCCCCGTCTTGAGATTGTGCTGGAGGGCGAAGCGGGTGTATTACACGCCCACAACGCTCTTTTTATCCCAGCGGGTGGAAAGCTATTGCGGCCTGGCAAAACGTCCGTCACCCTGCTTTCCCTTCTGTTTGGTAAACAGCAATTAACCCTGCTTCACCAGAATATCGACAACCATGCAAACCACTGTCTGACGCAACATCATGTCGCCCGACGCGGCCCGCGCATCGGTTCGTTCTTACTTCATACGCTGACTGAATTGCAGATGCAGCCAGAGGCACAGGAGACAGCCCGTCTGGTGGTGTTGAGCTTACTCAGCCATTGTCGCGACCTGCTTGGCAGCGACATCCATACGGCTAGCCGTAGTCAGGTACTTTTCGACGCTATTCGGACCCATATTGAAGAAAATTATGCTTCGGCGCTCACGCGTGAATCGGTCGCCCTCGCATTTTATATCTCGCCGAATTACCTCTCGCATCTTTTTCAACATACCGGCGGCGTTGGATTTAACGAATATCTGACACGAACACGCCTTGAACATGCCCGCCAGTTACTGAAAGGATATGACCTGAACGTCAAAGCGATCGCGCATGCCTGCGGTTTTACTGACAGTAACTATTTCTGCCGTCTATTTCGCAAACACACTGAACGCTCCCCGTCCGAATACCGCCGCCAATATCACAGCCAAATTACGGCTAAAAACTAGCATTGTGATCGCCCTCGCACTTCGCTAAGGACATTACATTTGTCCAGTATTTGGCAAAATTGACCTGTATCCCCTATCACTGGCCCCGCCTTATCCTTTACTCAGACTTGCTGACTTAAGGAATAATAATGGAACTGTACCTGGACACCGCCAACGTGGCAGAAGTTGAAAGACTGGCGCGTATTTTCCCCATTGCGGGCGTGACCACCAATCCAAGCATTGTGGCCGCAAGCCGTGAATCCATCTGGGATGTGTTACCCCGCCTTCAAAAAGCGGTCGGCCCTGAAGGCACGCTATTTGCCCAAACCATGAGCCGCGATGCCGATGGCATGGTGGCGGAAGCAAAACGTTTGAACAATGCGATGCCCGATATCGTAGTCAAAATCCCCGTCACCGCAGAAGGCCTTGCCGCGATCAAAGTGCTGAAGAGAGAAGGCATTACGACGCTCGGCACCGCCGTTTATAGCGCCGCACAAGGCTTACTCGCCGCGCTGGCAGGCGCAAAGTACGTCGCACCCTATGTTAACCGCGTGGACGCACAAGGCGGAGACGGTATCCGTATGGTGCAGGAGCTGCAATCCCTGCTGGAACTGCACGCGCCGGGTAGCAAGGTGCTGGCGGCCAGCTTTAAAACACCGCGTCAGGCGCTCGACTGCCTGCTCGCCGGATGTGAAGCCATCACGCTTCCGTTAGATGTAGCGCAACAAATACTCGGCACGCCCGCGGTAGAGTCGGCTATAGAGAAGTTTGAACAAGACTGGAAGAACGCGTTTGGTAACCTCAATCTCTAAAGGAGACACGTTATGGACCGTATTATTCAATCGCCCGGTAAATATATTCAGGGTGCTGATGCTCTTACTCGTCTGGGCGACTATCTAAAACCGCTGGCAAAACGCTGGCTGGTGGTCGGTGATAAATTTGTGCTTGGATTTGCCGAAGAGACGTTACGCCAAAGTTTCAAAAATGCAGAACTTCATATCGAAATCGCGCCATTCGGCGGCGAATGTTCACAAAACGAAATTGATAGATTAAGAAAACTGGCAGATAGTGCAGACTGCATGGCCGTTTTGGGGATCGGCGGTGGGAAAACGCTTGATACCGCCAAGGCGCTTGCCCACTTTATGGATGTGCCCGTCGCCATTGCGCCCACAATTGCGTCTACCGATGCGCCATGCAGCGCACTTTCGGTAATTTACACCGATGAGGGTGAATTCGATCGCTACCTGATGCTGCCGCATAACCCGAATATCGTCATCGTTGACACCAAAGTGGTGGCTGGTGCACCTGCACGCTTGCTGGCAGCGGGCATTGGTGATGCGCTAGCGACCTGGTTCGAAGCCCGCGCTTGCTCTCGCAGCGGCGCCACCACCATGGCGGGCGGTAAGTGCACACAAGCCGCGCTAGCGCTGGCCGAGTTGTGCTACAACACACTCGTTGAAGAGGGTGAAAAAGCGATGCTGGCGGCAGAACAGCATGTGGTTACGCCAGCACTTGAACGCATTATCGAAGCCAACACCTATCTTAGCGGTGTCGGTTTTGAAAGCGGCGGGCTGGCAGCCGCTCACGCCATTCACAACGGCCTGACGGCAATCCCGGATGCGCACCGCTTCTATCATGGTGAAAAAGTGGCATTCGGCACCCTGGCTCAACTCGTGCTGGAAAATGCGCCGGTGGAAGAGATTGAAACCGTCGCCGCACTCTGTCACAGCGTGGGTTTGCCAATTACGCTGGCACAGTTGGATATCAAAGAGGACGTTCCTGCCAAAATGCGTCTGGTGGCAGAAGCATCCTGCGTAGACGGAGAGACGATTCACAACATGCCCGGCTGCGTAACGCCGGATCAGGCATACGCAGCGCTGCTGGTAGCCGACCGATACGGCCAGCGTTTTTTGCAGGAATGGGAATAGCAAATATTGCCGTGTGACGGCTGCGTCCTAAAAAAAATCCCCGCCGAGGCGGGGATTCTTGTCACTTACTGCACATCAAAACGATCCAGGTTCATCACCTTCACCCATGCCGCGACAAAGTCCTTAACGAACTTCTCGTGGGCATCGCTGCTGGCATAAACCTCGGCCAGGGCACGCAGAACCGCATTTGAACCAAACACCAGATCGGCTCGCGTTGCCGTGTATTTCACGTCTCCGCTCTGACGGTCACGGCCTTCAAATCGTTCACTGGAAGCGTCGGTTGCCTTCCATTGAGTGCCCATATCCAACAGATTCACAAAGAAATCATTATTGAGTACGCCAACGCTTTCTGAGAAGACGCCATTCTGGCTGCCATCAAAATTAGCGCCTAACGCACGCATTCCACCCACCAGAACGGTGAGTTCTGGTGCGGTCAGCGTCAGTTGCTGAGCTTTATCGATCAACAGAGACTCGGTGGTAGAAACATCAAGCTGAGCGCGATAGTTACGGAAACCATCCGCGACAGGCTTCATCAGGTCAAACATTTCGATATCGGTTTGGTCCTGGCGAGCATCCACTCGACCCGGCGTAAAGGGTACATTGACGTAAACTCCAGCCGCTTTCGCTGCTTGCTCTACGCCAACAACGCCTGCCAGCACAATGATATCGGCAAGTGACGCTTTATTCGTGGTGCGCTGGATGGCCTCCAGAGCAGGCAGAGCGCGAACCGCCGCGGCATTCACGTCCCAGTCACGCTGAGGAGCCAACGCCAGGCGAGCGCCGTTCGCACCGCCGCGTTTATCACCGCCACGGAAGGTCGAGGCAGAGGCCCACGCCACGGACACCAGCTCACTCACGGACAGCCCGGATGCAGCAATTTCAGCTTTCAGGCTATCGATATCTTCCGGAGAAGGAGTAAACACCGCCTGCGGCAGCGGGTCTTGCCAAATCAGATCTTCTTTCGGGACTTCCGGTCCGATGTAGCGTGCTTTTGGCCCCATATCTCTGTGCGTCAGTTTGTACCAGGCACGGGCGAAGGCTTCGTTGAAGGCCTGCGGATCGTTCAGGAAGCGACGAGAAATTTTTTCGAACTCAGGGTCAAAGCGCAACGTCAGGTCGGTCACCAGCATCGTTGGCTTGCGTTTTTTAGACGGATCGAACGGATCGGGAATAATTTCAGGAGCATCCACCGCTTCAAACTGAATCGCACCTGCCGGGCTGCGCGTTTGGACCCACTCATATTTGAACAGGTTTTCGAAGAAGTAGTTACTCCACTGGGTTGGGGTTTGTGACCAGACAACTTCAAGACCCGAGGTGATGGAGTCTGCGCCAACGCCGCTTCCATGAGTACTCGTCCAGCCTAGACCCTGAGATTCAATCGGGGCATCTTCTGGATCAACACCAACGTGCGTGGCTGCTGCCGCGCCGTGTGTTTTGCCGAGCGTATGGCCGCCCGCAATCAGCGCCACGGTCTCTTCGTCGTTCATCCCCATGTTGCCGAAAGTGGCGCGAATCGCAGCCGCCGCAGACAGCGGCTCACCGCTGGCGTTTGGCCCTTCCGGGTTAACGTAAATCAGCCCCATTTCGGTGGCGGCTAATGGGCGTTTTGCCAGCGCTTCCGGGTCGCGGTGCGTCAGCCAGGCTTTTTCATCACCCCAGTTCACGTCCATATCCGGTTCCCAGACGTCTTCACGCCCGGCACCAAAACCAAAGGTGCGGAAGCCTGAGTTTTCGAGAGAGACGTTACCCGCCAGGATAAACAGGTCAGCCCAGGATATTTTCTGCCCGTACTTTTGTTTGATTGGCCACAACAGACGACGCGCTTTATCCAGGCTCACGTTATCCGGCCAGGAGTTTAAGGGAGCAAAACGCTGCTGACCACGCCCTGCGCCACCGCGACCGTCAACGGAACGGTAGGTGCCTGCGCCGTGCCATGCCATACGAATAAACAGGCCCGCATAGCTGCCCCAGTCGGCTGGCCACCAGGGTTGGGAATCAGTCAGAAGTGCTTTGAGATCGCCTTTAAGGGCAGAGTAATCGAGTTTGCTGAATGCTTTGCGATAGTCGAAGTCTTCACCCAGGGGGTTCGAACGATTGGAATGTTGATTCAAGAGGTCAATACGGAGTTGTTTAGGCCACCAGTCTCGGCTATTTGTTCCTGCGCCCGCGCTTTGGTCAGGCCCGCCGTGGTGAAATGGACATTTGCCGGTGGCTAACGTGTTATTAGAATCGTCTGACATGCTCATCTCTATGCTCCCTTTATAGTGTTACCGTTACGATATACACCACTAGAGTTTAGCGATAGTTGAAATAATCCACAGATTCGATAGTTAATTCCTTTCGTTTTTTCTACACCCATAAAAAAACCCTCAACTTGAGGGCTTATTCGTTTTACACACCAGGCCTTACGCCCAGCGTGTGGCAGATGGCGTAACTCATTTCGGCGCGGTTCAGAGTATAGAAGTGGAAATCCTTTACGCCTTCGCGGCTTAAAATTTTCACCATGTCCATGGCGATGTTGGCACCCACCAGCTTGCGCGTTTCCGCGTCATCGTCCAGGCCTTCGTACATTTTTGACATCCAAAGTGGGATGCGCACATTGGTCATATCCGCGAATTTCTTCGCCTGTTTGAAGTTAGAAACCGGCAGGATACCCGGGATAATTTCCAGGTCAATTCCAGCGGAAACGCAGCGGTCGCGAAAACGCAGGTAGCTTTCGACATCGAAGAAGAACTGCGTGATCGCGCGGTTGGCACCCGCATCCACTTTACGCTTCAGGTTGAGCAGATCCGCCTGCGCGCTTTTTGCTTCTGGATGCACTTCAGGATACGCGGCAACGGAGATATCAAAATCACCCACCTCTTTCAGTAACGCGACTAAATCGGTAGCGTACATTTCCGGTTTACCGCTGCCCGGCGGCAGGTCGCCACGCAGGGCAACAATGTGGCGAATCCCGTTGTTCCAGTAGTCCTGAGCAATGGTGCGCAGTTCGTCGCGGGTTGCATCAACGCAGGTCAAATGCGGAGCAGCTTCCAGACCGGTACGATCCTTAATGCCTTTGATAATACTGTGCGTGCGGTCGCGTTCACCTGAATTTGCGCCATAAGTCACAGAGACAAATTTTGGCTTCAGGCTGCTCAAACGATCGATAGAGCTCCACAGGGTTTGCTCCATTTCACTGGTGCGCGGCGGAAAGAATTCAAAAGAGACGTTAATCTGACCCTGCACTTCAGCCAGGCTCTGATTCAGGGCTTCCCGCTGGTTGGCGTGAAAAAAGCTCATACCTTACCTCATCAATCGCTTATCGTTTTATGTTGTGTTGTGAACTTCTATACGTTTAGACGTCCAGATGTAAAAATGACGGAAAAGCGCAGTGGCGTCAACAGAAATCATCAACAATAACGGTGAGGATTGCTCAGGGAAGATGAAGAGAAGTCATGATGGGGGAAAGACCGCACCGAGCAGTCCCCTCTCCCCTATGGGGAGAGGGTTAGGATGAGGGGTTTACAGCAGCTGCGCCAGACGGTTGATGTCGGACTGAATCGCCCCGGCGGTCACATCACGTCCCGCACCCGGACCACGAATGACCAGCGGGTTATCGCGGTACCAGCGGCTTTCGATGGCAAATACGTTATCGCACGGCAGGAGCGCCGCCAGCGGGTGTTCTGGACGAACCGCCTCGACGCCCACGCGCGCTTTACCGTTAGCATCGAAACGTGCCACGTAACGCAGGACCAGGCCCAATTCACGGGCCGCTTCCAGGCGTTGTACCATCTGATCGTTCAGCTCGTCGCCATTCTCGAAGAAGTGATCGACCGACCCTTCTTCGCAGCCAGCAGGCACCAGAGACTCCACGCGTACCTGGCCAGGCTCAATATCGTAGCCCGCTTCGCGCGCCAGAATCACCAGCTTGCGCATCACGTCTTTACCGGCGAGATCGACGCGCGGATCAGGCTCGGTCAGCCCCTGCTGCCACGCCTGATCGACCAGGTCGGTGAAGGGCACCGTGCCGTCAAACTGCAGGAACAGCCACGAGAGCGTGCCGGAGAAAATCCCGCTAATCGCCAGGATGCTATCACCACTGTCGATCAGGTCACGCACGGTATGGTTAACCGGTAAGCCCGCGCCAACGGTGGCGTTGTATAACCAGTGGCGACCGGTTTTCTCGAATGCATCGTGGATTTGGCGATATTTATCCGTGCTGCTCGCACCCGCCAGCTTGTTCGCACTGATCACGTGGAAGCCATGGCTGGCGAAATCCAGGTATTGATCGGCAAGCTGTTCACTGGCTGTCACGTCCAGCACCACTAAATCATCGTAAGGATGCGCACGCATCCACAGGAATAGCGATTCTTCATCCTGCTCAACGGCTTCGTCATTAAAGAAAGCCAGCGCGCGACTGGCGTCCAGCCCGTCGTAATTCAGCAGGCTGCGGCGGCTATCGACTACGCCCGCCAGCACAAATTCAAAACCGGTACGCGCCGACAGCGTGGTCTGTTCACGAGCGAACAGCTCAAGCCAGCGGGAGCCGATATTGCCTTTCCCAAACAGCACCAGACCAATGCGCTTTTCGGCGCGGAACAGCGTGGTGTGCAGCCCCTGAATCAGGCTCTCGGTTGGGCCTTTACGCAGCACGGCAACCAGGCTGATACCCTCTTCCGACTGCCAGGTAAACTCGACCGGTTGGCCTTTCAACTGCTGCCAGAAACGATGGCAATGCAACGGGTTACGGGTGACACCCGCACCGACCATTGCCACCAGCGCCAGGCCCTGACGCAGGCGCAACTCGCCTGGCAGACCCGCTTCGTCCAGAATTTTCAGTGCACTGTCGGCCACTTCAGAGGTATAGCAGAATTGCAGCAGCTGGCGGTCATGATGAACGCCAACGGCCAGCGGACGCACCTGCGCACGCTTGAGAATCAAATCGATATCTTTGTATGCCAGTTTGAAGTCCTGCCCCGAAGGCACCTGGAATTCAATCAGGCAGATATCGTCATGGCTGGTCACAATGCGCGCACCGGTACCGGAAGCCAATACGCGCTCAATACGCGTCGATCCCTGGTCCGGCGTGTAGCTGCAGCGCAATTGCAGGTCGATGTCGCTGCCGGATACCGGTTGCAGCGTACGGGCGTGCAGAACCGGAGCCGCCAGACGCGCCAGCTCGCTGGCTTCATCAAGACGCAGCAGCGGTAGCAGGCAGGCATCTTTCACTTTACGTGGGTCAGCGCTGAATACACCAGCGACGTCGCTCCAGATGGTCACGCGAGACACGCCAGCCAGCGCACCGATTTGTGTCGCAGAGTAGTCTGACCCGTTACGGCCCAGCAGCACGGTTTCGCCCGCGTTACTGCGGCTGATGAAACCGGTCACCACAATGCGTTTACCAGGATGCTGAGCCAGCAGCTGTTGCAGCAGCGGCCAGGATAAACCTTCGTCTACCTGCGGCTGCGCCGCGCGTTCGGCGCGAAGGAAATCACGCGCGTCCAACCAGGCCGCTTCCAGCCCTTGCTGTTCAAGAACCGCAGCCATCAGGCGTGCAGACCAGACTTCACCGTGCCCGACCACTTCAGCGTAGACGGCGTCGGTAATGCCGCTATCGAGCAGCCCGGCCAGACGTTCCAGATCGTGAACGAAGGCGCTAATCAGCCCATCAGCCACTTCTGCTGGCAGCAGGCCAGCGATCAGTTCGCTCTGATAGCGGCGTAACGTTTGTTGAACCTGATGCGCAGACAAGCGATCGGTCTGGCTTAACTTGAGCCAGCTAATCAACTGGTTGGTAGTGCTGCCCGCCGCTGAGACAACCATCATGTCACCCGGCATCGAATACTCGGCCATGATCCCTACGACACGCAGGTAACACTTCACATCAGCAAGACTACTACCACCAAACTTATGCAGTTGACGACCCTTCGCCCCTGCCTGCGCTATCACACTCATGATTACCCCTTGGCTGCGACCTGGAAGGCATTTTCCAGATCGGCAATTAAATCTTCACAGTCTTCAATACCGGCCGAGATGCGAAGCAGCGTCTCAGAAATACCGGCGGCGGCACGCGCTTCTGGCGCCATGCCGGCGTGCGTCATTGTTGCGGCGTGGGAGATCAAGCTCTCGACTCCCCCTAACGATTCCGCCAGCGTAAACAGCGACAGCCCGCTCAGGAAGCGACGCAGCGTTTGCTCATCGCCATCCAGTTCAAAACTTAACATCGCACCAAAACCTTTCTGCTGGCGCGCGGCGATCTCATGACCCTGATTTTCCGGCAACGACGGGTGATAAAGCTTCTTCACCAGCGGCTGGTCTTTCAGGAAATCGACAATCGCCTGGGCATTACGTTGCGCCACGTCCATACGCGGCGACAAGGTGCGCAAACCGCGCAGCAGCAGATAGCTGTCAAACGCGCTGCCAGTGACGCCAATGTTATTAGCCCACCATGCCAGTTCGGTGACAACATCCGGATCTTTTGCAATCACCACACCGGCGACGACATCAGAGTGGCCGTTCAGATATTTAGTGCATGAATGCAATACCAGGTCGGCACCCAGTGCCAACGGGTTCTGAAGCGCCGGACTGAGGAACGTATTATCCACTACACTTATCGCTCCCGCATCCCTTGCGAGCTGACAAATTTTCGCAATATCGACTACGCGCAGTAATGGATTGCTTGGACTTTCCACTAAAACCAGCTTTGGTTTTTCTGCAAGCGCTTGTTTTAGCGCCTGTTCGTCATTTTGATCGACAAACAGCACGCGATAACAGCCACGTTTTGCCAGGCTATCAAAAAGACGGTAGCTACCACCGTAGCAGTCGTGTGGTGCCACCAGCAGATCGCCAGGTTTCAGGAAGACCGTCGTCACCAGATGAATCGCCGACATGCCGGTATTGGTTAATACCGCGCCCGCGCCGCCTTCCAGTTCCGCCAACGCGCGCTGTGTGACGTCACGCGTAGGATTGCCACGACGCGAATAGTCATGCGCGCGAGGTTCATTAAATCCGGTGAAGTTATAGGTACTGGAGAGATGAATCGGCGGGACAACGCAGCCGTACTGCTCGTCATCATTCAATCCGCTACGCACTGCTATGGTGGCCTGTTTACGCGTCATGGTGAGGGCTTCCTGGCTTATTAGGTGAAAAGTCAGGCACCAGAGTAAACACTCAAACTATAGACGTCAATACATCTGGACATCTAAACTTCTTTGCGTATAGATTGAGCAATGCGAGAATAGCCGTTAAAATTACATGCTTTAGTGCACGCCGCAGGCTCAATATCCGTGTCACGGTATCGTCTCTACGGTAAACTACGCGAGATTACGGTTCAAAACCCTACATGATATGAGGTTTTGGCCCTTTATAAATGACAGAGAGGATTAAAGGTATCTCATGGCTGAATGGAGCGGCGAATATATCAGCCCATACGCTGAGCACGGTAAGAAGAGTGAACAAGTAAAGAAAATTACGGTTTCCATTCCTCTGAAGGTGTTAAAAATCCTCACCGATGAGCGTACGCGTCGTCAGGTGAATAACCTGCGTCACGCGACCAACAGCGAACTGCTTTGCGAAGCGTTCCTGCATGCGTTTACCGGTCAACCGTTACCGAACGATGAAGACCTGCGCAAAGAGCGTAGTGATGAAATTCCAGAAGCGGCTAAAGTGATTATGCGTGAACTGGGTATCGACCCGGATACGTGGGAATACTAAGACGGCAGAAGGTAGAAGGTAGAAAAATCTCTACCTTCTCCGTTCAATCCCGCTGAGCATTCTCAGCGGGATAACTTCTTAGAAGTTGTAGCCTAAACCAACACGGAAACGCGTCTGACGATCGTCTGATGTTGCCGTATTGTAGCCTGAAGAGACGTTGCCCACTTCGATAAACGGAATCCACGAGTCGATGTTATAAGCAACACGGAAGTTATATTCATAGTCTTCTTTTTTGTTGTTATACAAATCTTCGCTATCGGCAAATTTATAAATTCCGTTTATTTCAAACATCCAGTTATCAATATTATATCCGACCCATGCTTCCGGGCGATAAACTATGCGGTCGTCTTTACCATCGGCATTGCGTCGCGTATATTCAGTGCGGTAGCGGAAAGCGGTCCACCAGTTATCATCTATGTTGTACTGTACGCGAAGATACGGTTTATATATTGCCATATCATCACCCATTTCAACGGCCACACCCGGTTGCCACAGGAAACCTTGCCAGGCAAATTGATAACTTGCCGTATATTCGCTGCTATTACTTTCCATATTATTCAGCGCATCGTTAGACTGGCTGCTATCGGAGCGTGAAACCGCCTCTACAGCCACACCAAAGCCTGTGGCAAAACGATGCGACATGTAGACACGATCATAGTTACGACCATCATCATAATATTCGTGACGGTAATCAACATAACCTGCCTGTACCGCACATGATACTAACGGAAGCAAAAATATAAATTTTTTCATTTTCATCATCATTTCCCAAAAGGAGATTACAGCCTTGTAAAAACGCGACGTGCGTAATGTTCTATTTAACTATCCTGATGCGCGCAGTGTAGTTTTACAAAGTTCGGCAAACCTTATATCTTTTGCCATTAAAATGAAAAATTTGGCAATCAAATAAAGAAAATGAAGATGAACATCACCTTTTGAAAATATATAAATCAGGTAAATGTATTTATTAAAGGAACCGTTAATTCATATTTTTTAAAATATATGAAAAATGAATTTACAAGCTAAATAGCAGAAGTGAATTTATTCTGGAGGGCGATTACGGATACAAAAAAAGCGCCTTTCGGCGCTTTTTTTCAGGTCGCTTACTTAGAAGCGCCTGGCAGGCTGAAACGCTTGTTGAAGCGGTCAACACGGCCACCGGTTGCAACATCACGCTGCTTACCAGTGTAGAACGGGTGGCACTGGCCGCACACGTCCAGGTTCAGATCGTGGCCCACGGTGGAGCGGATCTGGATAGAGTTACCGCAAGAACAGTTCGCAGTAATGAAATCGTATTTAGGGTGAATATCTTTTTTCATGGGGAGAACCTCAGTTAAGGCCGCGTCGCTCTTCCAGCCCTAACGCCAGACACCACGCGATGTTGATTGTAAGTTCTTTAGCGTAAAATACACCAAAGGCGGCGAATCATACAGAATAAGACCCGAGTATGCAAACTGATCCGCACGCTGCCTTTTACTAATGTGTATACTAACGCGCCACTTTTCAAGTCAGGAAGATTCGATGCCCGTAGCTCACGTTGCCCTGCCCGTTCCGCTTCCACGCACCTTTGACTATCTGCTGCCCGACGGCATGAGCGCCAAAGCGGGCTGTCGCGTGACTGTGCCTTTTGGTAAACAACAGCGTGTCGGCATCGTGGTTTCGGTAAGCGAGAAAAGCGAGTTACCGCTCAACGAGCTTAAAAGCGTCGTTGAGGTGCTGGATAGCGAGCCGGTGTATTCCAGCAGCGTCTGGCGATTGCTGCTTTGGGCGGCCGATTACTATCATCATCCGATTGGTGACGTCCTGTTCCACGCGCTACCCATTCTGCTGCGTCAGGGCAAAAATGCCAGCCACGCGCCGACGTGGTTCTGGTTTGCCACCGAGCAGGGCCAGGCGGTTGATATCAATAGCCTGAAACGCTCGCCTAAGCAGCAACAGGCGCTGGCCGCGTTGCGTCAGGGCCGAATATGGCGGCATCAGGTTGAAGAACTGGAATTTAATGACGCAGCACTCCAGGCCTTACGCAAAAAAGGGCTGAGCGAGCTGGCGAGCGAAGCACCTGCACTGGTGGACTGGCGCGATAGTTTCAGCGTACCGGGTGAACGCTTGCGGCTTAATACCGAGCAGGCCACCGCCGTCGGGGCCATTCATAGCGCCTTCGATAATTTCTCTGCCTGGCTGTTAGCTGGCGTCACCGGTTCTGGTAAAACTGAAGTCTATTTAAGCGTACTGGAAAACGTGCTCGCCAAAGGCAAGCAGGCGCTGGTGATGGTGCCCGAAATTGGTCTGACGCCGCAAACCATCGCCCGTTTCCGCGAACGCTTTAACGCGCCGGTTGAGGTATTGCACTCCGGTTTAAACGACAGCGAGCGCCTCAGCGCCTGGCTTAAAGCCAAAAACGGCGAGGCCGCAATTGTTATTGGTACGCGCTCGTCGCTGTTTACCCCGTTTAAAAATCTTGGCGTTATCGTCATCGACGAAGAACACGACAGTTCCTATAAACAGCAGGAAGGCTGGCGCTATCACGCTCGTGACCTGGCCGTTTACCGCGCCCATAGCGAGCAAATTCCGATTATTCTAGGCTCGGCCACGCCCGCGCTGGAAACGCTGCACAACGTTCGTCAGCGTAAGTACCACATGCTGCGCCTGACGCGCCGTGCGGGCAATGCACGCCCGGCCACGCAGCACGTGCTGGATTTGAAAGGTCAGCAGGTACAGGCAGGATTAGCGCCCGCACTGATTAGCCGTATGCGCCAGCATCTTCAGGCGGATAATCAGGTGATCCTGTTCCTGAACCGCCGTGGATTCGCCCCGGCGCTGCTATGCCACGACTGCGGCTGGATTGCCGAATGTCCACGCTGCGATCATTACTACACCCTGCATCAGGCTCAGCATCAACTGCGTTGCCACCACTGCGATAGCCAGCGACCCGTGCCGCGTCAGTGCCCGTCGTGCGGCTCCACGCACATGGTGCCCGTGGGTTTGGGTACTGAGCAGCTTGAGCAGGCGCTTGCGCCCTTTTTCCCCGACGTACCGCTGTCGCGTATCGACAGGGATACCACCAGCCGTAAAGGGGCGCTGGAGCAGCAACTGGCCGAAGTGCATCGTGGCGGCGCGCGCATTCTGATTGGCACACAAATGTTGGCAAAAGGGCATCACTTCCCCGACGTCACGCTGGTCGCGCTTTTGGACGTCGACGGCGCGCTGTTTTCTGCCGATTTCCGATCGGCTGAACGTTTCGCTCAGCTTTATACGCAGGTAGCTGGCCGCGCCGGACGCGCAGGGAAACAAGGGGAAGTGGTGCTGCAAACCCATCACCCGGAACACCCTTTGCTGCAAACCTTACTGCATAAGGGCTACGACGCCTTTGCCGAGCAGGCGCTGGCCGAACGTCAGACGATGCAGCTACCGCCATGGACCAGCCACGTGATAATCCGTGCAGAAGACCATAATAATCAGCAGGCTCCGCTTTTCTTACAGCAGTTGCGTAATCTGTTGCAGGCCAGTCCACTGGTCGATAGTCAGCTGTGGATTTTAGGCCCCGTTCCTGCGCTGGCACCAAAACGCGGGGGCCGTTATCGCTGGCAAATTTTACTCCAGCACCCTTCGCGCATCCGTTTACAGCACGTCATCAGCGGCGCGCTGGCCTTAATCAACACGCTGCCGGAGGCGCGCAAAGTGAAGTGGGTTCTCGACGTTGATCCCATTGAAGGCTAATGCACGGTGCGAGAGGGATCGAAAAATTGAACACTCCTCACACTTTTTATGAAAATTCTGTAACCGCTTCCATTAACTATCTGTAAAAATGAAGTCGTCAGAAGTTCTGTGGTCCCTGCGAGGAGAAGACGTTGAAGTCCAGGAAAGAGGTTGCTGCGGCGACCATGAAAGACGTTGCCCAGAAAGCTAAGGTATCCACGGCAACGGTATCCCGAGCATTAATGAACCCGGATAAAGTCTCTCAGGCTACCCGTAACAAGGTGGAGCAGGCGGCGCTGGAAGTGGGTTACTTACCCCAGGCCATGGGGCGTAACGTAAAACGTAATGAATCACGCACCATCCTGGTGATTGTGCCGGACATTTGCGATCCGTTTTTTAGCGAAATTATTCGCGGCATAGAAGTCACCGCCGCGGGACAAGGTTATCTGGTATTAATTGGCGATTGCGCCCATCAAAATCAGCAGGAAAAAACCTTTATTGATCTGATAATCACCAAGCAAATCGACGGCATGCTGCTGCTCGGTTCGCGCCTGCCGTTTGATGCCAGCATCGAAGAACAGCGTAATCTGCCACCAATGGTGATGGCGAACGAGTTCGCACCTGAGCTGAAACTGCCAACCGTTCATATCGATAATCTGACCGCCGCCTTTAACGCCGTGAACTATCTTCAGGAGTTAGGGCATAAGCGAATTGGCTGTATTGCCGGGCCAGAAGAGATGCCGCTGTGCCATTACCGCTTGCAGGGTTACGTTCAGGCATTACGTCGCACAGGGGTGACCGTCGATCCTCATTATATTGCGCGGGGCGATTTTACCCTTGAAGCCGGTGGCCTGGCGCTGGAAAAGTTACTCTCTCAGCCTGAGCCGCCTACCGCCGTGTTCTGTCACAGCGATGTCATGGCGCTGGGCGCACTGTCGTATGCCAAACGCCGCGGCCTGCGCGTACCCCAAGACTTATCGATTATCGGCTTCGATAATATTTCGCTGTCCGAGTTTTGCGACCCGCCGCTTTCGACGGTGGCACAGCCGCGCTACGAGATTGGTCGCGAAGCCATGCTTTTGCTTCTCGATCAACTGCATGGACAAACGGTCAGCAGCGGTTCGCGTTTACTGGATTGCGAACTGATTATCCGAGGCTCTACGCAGCCGCTTACTTAAAGTAAACGGCTTTAGGACTCCCTCTCTGGTCAAAGGCCCGCCGCTTAAGTAACATGGCGGGCTGACGAACGAATAAATACAGCGAAACGATAGTGGCACAACGAGATTATGTACGTCGCGGCCAGCCGGCACCTTCGCGACGCAAAAAGAGCGCCCCACGGAGCAAGCAGCGTAGCCTGCCGTCTGTCTCGCCAGCAATGGTCGCGATTGCCGCCGCTGTGCTGGTGGCCTTTATCGGTGGCCTGTACTTTATTACTCACCACAAGAAAGAAGAGTCTGAAGCCCTTCAGGGTAATAAAGTAGTCGGGAACGGTTTGCCACCCAAGCCTGAAGAACGCTGGCGCTACATTAAAGAACTTGAAAGCCGCCAGCCGGGCGTACGCGCGCCAACCGAGCCTTCTGCCGGTGGCGAGGTGAAAAACGCCGATCAGCTCACCAATGAACAACGCCAGCTTCTGGCGCAGATGCAGGCCGATATGCGCCAGCAGCCTACACAGTTGACCGAAGTGCCGTGGAATGAGCAAACGCCGCAGCAGCGTCAGCAAACCCTGCAACGCCAGCGTCAGGTTCAACAGCAAGTTCAGCAGCAGCAACAACAGCAGTGGACGCAAACGCAGCCGGTTCAGCAACCACGTACGCAGCCGCGCGTGACCGAACAACCGTATCAGCAGCCACAGCAGCAGACGCGTACCGTTCAGTCGCAGCCAGTCCAGCAGCCGCGCCAGACGCAGCCGCAACAGCAGAAACAAACGGCCTCTGCACAGCCTTATCAGGACCTGCTGCAAACGCCAGCGCACAACACCACGCAGCAGCCGAAAGCGCAGCCGCAGCAAACTGCGCCGGTCGCTCAGGCCACCGAGGCGCCGAAGCAGACCGCCGAGAAAAAAGATGAACGCCGCTGGATGGTGCAGTGCGGCTCGTTTAAAGGTGCTGAACAGGCCGAAACCGTTCGCGCGCAGCTGGCCTTTGAAGGATTCGACTCACGTATTACCACCAATAACGGCTGGAATCGCGTCGTGATTGGCCCGGTAAAAGGCAAAGAAAACGCCGATGGCACCATTAGCCGTCTGAAGGTCGCTGGCCATACAAACTGCATTCGACTCGCCTCTGGGGGTTGAAACCCCCAAAATCTCCCCCATCTATCATTTTATTCAGCCCTGAGCATAGGCTCAGGGCCCCTATTCCGAATTTGTAACCAGGGGGTCTGCTCGTGACAACAATAGTAAGTGTACGCCGTAACGGCCATGTGGTTATTGCCGGTGATGGCCAGGCCACGCTGGGTAATACCGTCATGAAGGGCAATGTGAAAAAAGTGCGTCGTCTGTATAACGACAAAGTGATCGCCGGTTTTGCGGGCGGTACGGCTGACGCCTTCACGCTGTTTGAACTGTTTGAACGCAAACTTGAAATGCATCAGGGCCACCTGGTGAAAGCCGCCGTTGAGCTGGCTAAAGACTGGCGTACCGACCGCATGCTGCGCAAGCTCGAAGCGCTGCTGGCAGTGGCCGATGAAAACGCCTCTCTGATTATCACCGGTAATGGTGACGTCGTTCAGCCAGAGAACGACCTGATTGCTATCGGCTCCGGCGGTCCTTACGCCCAAGCCGCTGCGCGTGCTTTGCTTGAAAATACCGAGCTGAGCGCACGTGAAATTGCCGAGAAGGCGTTGGGTATTGCAGGTGATATCTGCATCTACACCAACCACTTCCATACCATCGAAGAATTGACCTCCAAAGCGTAAGGATCTCCCATGTCTGAAATGACCCCACGCGAAATTGTCAGCGAGCTGAACAAACACATTATCGGCCAGGACAACGCCAAGCGTTCCGTGGCGATTGCCCTGCGTAACCGCTGGCGTCGTATGCAGCTTGATGAAGAGCTGCGCCACGAAGTCACCCCAAAAAACATTCTGATGATCGGCCCGACCGGTGTCGGTAAAACCGAAATCGCTCGTCGTCTGGCGAAGCTCGCAAACGCGCCGTTCATCAAAGTTGAAGCCACCAAGTTCACCGAAGTGGGCTATGTGGGTAAAGAAGTTGACTCTATCATCCGCGATCTCACTGATTCAGCGATCAAGATGGTACGTATTCAGTCGATCGAGAAGAATCGTTATCGCGCTGAAGAACTCGCCGAGGAGCGCATTCTCGACGCGCTGATTCCTCCGGCAAAAAATAACTGGGGTCAGAATGAACAGCCTCAGGAGCCGTCTGCCGCACGTCAGTCGTTCCGCAAAAAACTGCGTGAAGGCCAGTTGGACGACAAAGAGATTGAAATCGATCTCGCCGCCGCACCGATGGGCGTAGAAATTATGTCTCCTCCTGGCATGGAAGAGATGACCAGCCAACTGCAGTCCATGTTCCAGAACCTGGGCGGACAAAAGCAGAAGCCGCGCAAGCTGAAAATCAAAGACGCAATGAAGTTGCTGATTGAAGAAGAAGCCGCGAAGCTGGTGAATCCGGAAGAGCTGAAGCAAGACGCTATCGACGCCGTTGAACAACACGGGATCGTGTTTATCGACGAAATCGACAAAATCTGTAAGCGCGGAGAATCTAACGGTCCAGACGTGTCCCGCGAGGGCGTACAGCGCGACCTGCTGCCGCTGGTTGAAGGCTGCACCGTTTCGACCAAGCATGGCATGGTCAAAACCGATCACATTCTGTTTATTGCCTCGGGCGCGTTCCAGGTGGCTAAGCCTTCCGATTTAATCCCGGAACTGCAGGGCCGTTTGCCGATCCGCGTTGAACTTCAGGCGCTGACGACTGAAGATTTCGAGCGCATTCTGACCGAACCGAATGCGTCCATCACCGTGCAGTACAAAGCGCTAATGGCGACCGAAGGCGTCACTATCGACTTTACCGAAGACGGTATCAAACGCATTGCTCAGGCCGCGTGGCAGGTTAACGAAACCACCGAGAACATCGGTGCGCGTCGCCTGCACACCGTACTGGAACGTCTGGTGGAAGATATCTCTTATGAAGCCAGCGACCTGAACGGTCAAAGCATTACCATTGACGCAGATTATGTGAGTAAACATCTGGATGCGTTAGTGGCAGATGAAGATCTAAGCCGTTTTATCCTATAATCGCGGTTATTGCATTTTCATCACTGTTGATGGGGCTAAAAAGCCCCATTTTTATTGGCTAAAAAACTATGACAGAAATCAGCCGTACCCAAGCCTGGCTGGAAAGCCTGCGTCCTAAAACATTGCCTCTGGCCTTTGCCGCCATCGTCGTCGGCACCGCGCTCGCCTGGTGGCAAGGTCATTTTGATCCACTGGTCGCCGCACTGGCGCTTACCACCGCTGGCCTGCTGCAAATCCTCTCTAACCTGGCTAACGATTACGGCGATGCCGTGAAAGGCAGCGACAAACCCGATCGCATTGGGCCGCTGCGTGGCATGCAAAAAGGGGCGATTACCCAGGCACAGATGAAACGCGCGTTGATTATCACCGTGGTACTGATTTGTCTTTCCGGTCTGGCGCTGGTCTCGGTCGCGTGTAAAACGCCTGCTGATTTTATTGGTTTTATGGTGCTGGGCCTGTTGGCCATTGTTGCAGCCATTACCTACACCGTCGGCACACGCCCTTACGGATACATTGGTTTGGGTGATATTTCGGTACTGGTGTTCTTCGGCTGGCTCAGCGTGATGGGTAGCGGATATCTCCAGGCTCATATGTTGATACCTGCCCTATTCCTGCCCGCCACCGCCTGCGGACTCCTGGCTGCGGCGGTACTGAATGTCAATAATCTGCGCGATATAGACAGCGACCGTCAGAACGGTAAAAACACGCTGGCAGTACGTCTAGGCCCAGTCAACGCGCGTCGTTATCATGCGGGCTTGTTAACAGGCGCATTGGTTTGCCTGGCGCTATTCAACCTGATCTCTTTGCATAGCATCTGGGGTTGGCTATTTGTACTGGCGGCTCCGCTACTGCTTAAACAGGCGCGCTTCGTGATGCGAGAGCTAAACGCCTCGGCGATGCCTCCTATGCTCGAACGCACGGTAAAAGGCGCACTACTGACTAACCTGTTGTTCGTGATTGGAATTGTGCTGAGCCAGACGGTCGGTTAACTGACAAATATCAATTAACAATTGATGATTTTGCCAACAGCACCTTTCGCGCGATATACTGAACACATTCGCAGCAACTGAGCGTTAACCTTATGAAATACGATACCTCCGAGCTTTGTGACATCTACCAGGAAGATGTCAACGTCGTGGAACCGCTGTTTTCTAACTTTGGAGGACGGTCGTCGTTTGGCGGGCAAATCATCACGGTAAAATGTTTCGAGGACAACGGGTTGCTGTACGATCTGCTCGAAAAGAACGGCCGTGGTCGCATTCTGCTAGTTGATGGTGGCGGTTCTGTGCGTCGTGCGTTAATTGATGCAGACCTTGCCCGCCTTGCTCTGCAAAACGAGTGGGAAGGGATTGTGGTGTATGGTGCCGTCCGCCAGGTAGACGATCTGGAAGAGCTGGATTTAGGCATTCAGGCCATTGCAGCCATTCCAGTAGGAGCGGCAGGTGATGGCATCGGCGAAAGCGACGTACGCGTTAATTTCGGCGGCGTAACCTTCTTCTCCGGCGACCATCTCTACGCCGACAATACCGGTATTATCCTTTCCGAAGATCCACTGGATATCGAGTAATAAAAAAGCCGGGTGGCGGCGCGATGCCTTACCCGGCCTTCTCATTATCTGCATCTGTACGCTTTCCCTAAAGCTTTCGTGTTGTAGCAAGGCAGCAAGCAAATGAATCCCCAGGAACATAGGCTGCTATGTGACTGGGGTGAATGCGCGCAACCAACGCCGCTACGGCGCGAAAGATGACGGGGAATTACACTTCTTCCATACGTCCCAGCAGAGCCTGCAGACGATCCTGCCAGCCGTCCTGCTGTTCGCGCAGTTGACCGTTTTCGCGTTCAAGTTCTTCACGGCCGTGCTGTGCAGACTGTACTTCCTGCGCCAGTGAGTTGTTCTTTTCTTTCAGCTCTTCGATTTCCATCTGCAAAAGCGTGATGGTGTCGATCGCCTGCTGTACTTTCGATTCCAGTTTCTCAAAAACTTCTAATGACATGACAATACCTCTCCTGAATTGCAAGGCGACGCTTTAACGTAAACGCGCACAATATATAGTGTCGATTGTATGGAGCGCCGCCTTCCCTGTCCAGCGACATGCCGCGCAGATCGTGGTTTGCAACACTTTTCGGCCTCGTCCTGGTGATTTCGACGCATATACCACTAAGTTGTTAATACTTTAGTTAATGAAATGATTCAGCTCACACTTTATAGATGATGCAAAAATGCGCTTTATGGCGCGATAACGCTCATTTTATTGACGCAGCACACACATTTTGATTTCGATATTTCTCGTTTTTGCTCGTTAACGATAAATTAACACCATGTCTACAGGACATCGTGGCCTCCGGTTGTTGCTGCGCTAACAATAAACATTCATCTTTCTTCAGGATCCGATTATGAGTCAGACATCAACCTTGAAAGGCCAGTGTATCGCCGAGTTCCTTGGCACCGGGCTGCTGATTTTCTTCGGGGTCGGCTGTGTCGCAGCACTGAAAGTGGCAGGCGCTACCTTCGGTCAGTGGGAAATCAGCATTATCTGGGGTTTGGGTGTGGCAATGGCCATCTACCTGACCGCAGGGGTTTCCGGCGCACATCTTAACCCGGCGGTGACTATCGCATTGTGGCTGTTCGCGTGCTTTGACGGACGTAAAGTTGCGCCTTACATCATTTCTCAGTTTGCCGGCGCCTTTTGCGCAGCGGCATTAGTTTACGGGCTTTATTACAATCTTTTCATCGACTTTGAACAGACGCATCACATGGTGCGTGGCAGCGTCGAAAGTCTTGATCTAGCGGGTATTTTCTCAACCTATCCAAACCCACATATCAATTTTATGCAGGCCTTCGCCGTTGAGATGGTCATTACCGCTATCCTGATGGGCGTTATCATGGCGCTGGGCGATGATGGCAACGGCATTCCACGCGGGCCGCTGGCACCGCTGTTGATTGGCCTGCTGATTGCGGTCATCGGTGCATCGATGGGTCCGTTAACGGGCTTTGCGATGAACCCGGCGCGCGATCTTGGCCCAAAAACCTTTGCCTTCTTTGCGGGCTGGGGTGAAGTCGCCTTTACCGGTGCGAAAGATATTCCTTACTTCCTGGTGCCGCTGTTTGGCCCGATTGTGGGGGCAGCACTGGGTGCATTCGGCTATCGCAAATTCATTGGTCGCCACTTACCGTGCGACACCTGTGTGGAAGAAGAGAAAGAAACGACCTCTACCGCACAGCAAAAAGCTTCGCTGTAATCTGACTACGGGACACCTACTATGACTGACAAAAAATATATCGTTGCGCTCGACCAGGGCACGACCAGCTCCCGCGCTGTTGTAATGGATCATGACGCGAACATCGTCAGCGTGTCACAGCGTGAATTCGAGCAGATCTATCCTAAACCAGGCTGGGTAGAGCACGACCCAATGGAAATCTGGGCGTCACAAAGCTCCACGCTGGTAGAAGTGCTGGCGAAAGCTGATATCAGCTCCGATGAGATTGCCGCTATTGGTATTACCAACCAGCGTGAAACTGCCATTGTCTGGGAACGCGAAACCGGTAAGCCGATCTATAACGCCATCGTCTGGCAGTGCCGCCGTACGGCTGAAATCTGCGAGAAACTCAAGCGCGACGGCATGGAAGATTACATCCGCAGCGCCACTGGCCTGGTGGTGGACCCGTACTTCTCAGGGACTAAAGTGAAGTGGATCCTCGATCACGTAGAAGGCTCTCGTGAGCGTGCAAAACGCGGCGAACTGCTGTTTGGTACCGTGGATACCTGGCTTATCTGGAAGATGACTCAGGGGCGCGTACACGTCACCGACTACACCAACGCCTCACGCACCATGCTGTTCAACATCAACACCCTCGAGTGGGATGACAAGATGCTGGACGCGCTGGACATCCCGCGCGCCATGCTGCCGGAAGTCCGTAAATCGTCTGAAGTGTATGGCCAGACCAACATCGGCGGTAAAGGCGGCACGCGTATTCCTATCTCCGGCATCGCCGGTGACCAGCAGGCGGCGCTGTTTGGCCAACTGTGCGTAAAAGAAGGGATGGCAAAAAACACCTACGGTACCGGCTGCTTTATGCTGATGAATACCGGCGAGAAAGCGGTCAAATCAGAAAACGGCTTGCTGACTACCATCGCCTGTGGACCACGTGGCGAAGTGAACTATGCGCTGGAAGGCGCGGTATTCATGGCGGGCGCATCCATTCAATGGCTGCGTGACGAAATGAAGCTCATCAGCGACGCGTTCGATTCCGAATATTTTGCGACCAAAGTGAAAGACACCAACGGCGTATACGTGGTGCCTGCCTTTACCGGTCTCGGCGCGCCTTACTGGGACCCGTATGCTCGCGGCGCAATCTTCGGCCTGACGCGCGGTGTGAACTCGAATCACATCATCCGCGCCACGCTGGAATCCATCGCCTACCAGACACGCGACGTGCTGGAAGCAATGCAAGCTGACTCCGGCATTCGTCTGCACGCCCTGCGCGTGGACGGCGGCGCGGTAGCCAATAACTTCCTGATGCAGTTCCAGTCCGACATTCTGGGCACGCGCGTGGAGCGTCCTGAAGTGCGCGAAGTGACCGCGCTGGGTGCGGCTTATCTTGCGGGTCTGGCGGTGGGCTTCTGGCAAAACCTGGACGAGTTGCAGGAAAAAGCGGTTATCGAGCGTGAATTCCGCCCGGGTATCGAAACCACCGAGCGTAACTATCGCTACAGTGGCTGGAAGAAAGCGGTCAAACGCGCCCTGGCGTGGGAAGACCACGAAGAGTAATCCCCTCACCCTAACCCTCTCCCCAAAGGGGAGAGGGTTAGGGTACTCAAACCGCACTATCCCCACTCTGTGATAAACTTCGTGCAATTCCTTTTGACTGCACGAGTATCAAATGAGACGTGAACTAGCTATCGAATTTTCCCGCGTAACCGAAGCCGCCGCCCTGGCGGGCTATAAATGGTTAGGTCGTGGCGACAAAAATACCGCCGACGGCGCTGCCGTCCACGCGATGCGTATTATGCTCAATCTGGTCAACATCGACGGCACCATCGTGATTGGCGAAGGCGAAATCGACGAAGCGCCAATGCTCTATATCGGTGAAAAAGTCGGGACCGGCAACGGTGATGCGGTCGATATTGCCGTCGATCCCATTGAAGGCACTCGTATGACGGCGATGGGCCAGGCCAACGCGCTGGCAGTGCTCGCCGTGGGTGATAAAGGCTGCTTCCTGAACGCTCCTGACATGTACATGGAAAAGCTTGCCGTCGGTCCTGGCGCAAAAGGGTCTATCGATCTTAACCTGCCGCTGGAACAGAACTTACGCAACGTCGCCACCGCACTCGGCAAACCTCTTAGCGAGCTGACCGTGACCATTCTAGCGAAGCCGCGTCACGACACGACCATCGCCGACATGCAAAAACTCGGCGTGCGAGTATTTGCAATTCCAGATGGCGACGTGGCGGCATCTATTCTGACCTGTATGCCGGATAGCGAAGTGGATGTGCTGTACGGCATCGGCGGCGCACCGGAAGGCGTCGTCTCGGCGGCGGTGATCCGTGCGCTGGATGGCGATATGCAGGGCCGCCTGCTGGCGCGCCATGACGTGAAGGGCGACAGCGAAGAGAACCGTCGTATCGGCGAGGAGGAGCTGGCGCGCTGCAAAGAAATGGGTATCGAAGCGAACAAGGTCCTGCGTCTGGATGAGATGGCGCGCAGCGATAACGTTATTTTCTCCGCAACCGGTATCACCAAAGGCGATCTGCTGGACGGTATCACCCGCAAGGGCAACATGGCCACCACCGAAACCCTGCTGATCCGCGGCAAGTCGCGCACGATTCGCCGTATCCAGTCGATTCACTATCTGGATCGCAAAGACCCGAATGTTCAAACTCACATCCTGTAAGGTGATTTGATCAATAGAGCTTTCCGGCCCCGCTGGGCTGGAAATCTCCCCGGCAAGAACGGAAGATAGCAACAGAATTTCAGCACAGGAGAACGTCATGGCGGACTGGGTAACAGGTAAAGTCACAAAGATAGAGTTCTGGACCGATGCACTCTTCAGTATCACCGTTCATGCCCCTATCCAACCATTTACGGCTGGGCAATTCGCCAAGCTGGGGCTGGAAATTGACGGCGAGCGCGTCCAGCGTGCGTATTCTTACGTTAATGCGCCGGATAATCCGGATCTCGAGTTTTATCTGGTTACCGTTCCTGACGGCAAACTCAGCCCACGTCTGGCCGCGCTTCAACCCGGCGATGAAGTTCAAATCGTCAGCGAAGCCGCAGGATTCTTTGTGCTGGATGAAATTCCGGATTGCGACACGCTGTGGATGCTGGCGACCGGAACGGCCATCGGGCCTTATCTCTCTATTTTGCAGTACGGAAAGGATCTGGAACGCTTCAAAAATATCGTGCTGATCCATGCCGCGCGCTATGCCGCCGACCTGAGTTATCTGCCATTAATGCAAGAATTGCAGAAACGATACGAAGGGAAGCTCAAAATTCAGACCGTGGTGAGCCGCGAAACGGTAGCCGGATCGCTGACCGGGCGCGTTCCAGCACTGATTGAAAGTGGTGAACTGGAGTCAGCCGTTGGTTTGCAGATGAACACCGAGACCAGCCATGTCATGCTGTGCGGTAACCCGCAGATGGTGCGTGATACCCAGCAGTTACTGAAAGAATCCCGGCAGATGACTAAACATTTGCGTCGCCGACCGGGCCATATGACTGCCGAGCATTACTGGTAATTAGCGGTACTTCACTTCTATCGTGTCTTTACCGTATTTATTCTCGCTCTGGGTGCCCACAAACGCGCCCAGATCGATGAACATCATCACAAAAATCAGCGTGGGAACAAAGCGCCCCACCAGCCAGGGCAGCACGGACGGCAGCATTGACCAGTTCCCTGCCAGCAGCATCCAGGCCAACACGACCAGCAGCGCCCACAGGCCTGAGCGCCCGCGATCGTGCAGACGTTTGACGATCACCGATGCCGTTGGCCACAGCAGACAAACCAGCGCGAACGCCGCCATTTGCGAGCTAAGAAGCGCGGTGTCTGCGAGACTAAAAAGCAGCAACATGCCGGCAATCCACAGGCCAATCCAGATCCAGAAATCACGGCGTCCAATACGCCCTTTGAATGAAAACAGCCACTGCTGTATGGTCATGTAAGGTTCCTTTTATCGTAATGCCGCGTAGTTTACCCTGGAGTGGCGACCTTTTGACAAGCCGACCGGATTTCGTTTTAAATATGAACAGTGACGACCAGGGACAATACCGATGAAAAGATGGACTCACTCTCTTTTGCTGTGTTTAACCATACTGAGCGTCAGTACTACCCTGCACGCCAATGAGACTTCTGCACCCGCAACCGCACCCTATCTGCTCTCAGGGGCACCCTCGTTCGATCAATCCATAAGTCAGTTTCGCGAAAGCTTCAACCAGGACAATCCCACGCTGGCATTAGGCGAGTTCCGGGCCATTGACGGCGCGCGTGATACGCCCACCCTGACGCGGGCAGCGAGTAAAATTAACGAAAATTTGTATGCGTCCACCGCACTTGAGCGTGGCACGTTGAAGATCAAAAGCATGCAGATCACCTGGCTACCGATTCAGGGGCCCGAGCAAAAGGCCGCCAAAGCCAAAGCGCTGGAATATATGAGCGCGATTTTGCGCGCTTTCACCCCGGTACTGACGAAAGCACAAAGTCAGCAAAGGCTGCAAAAATTGCTCACCGCGGGCAAAAACAAACGCTATTACGCCGAAACAGAAGGTGCAATTCGCTATGTTGTTGCAGACAACGGGGAAAAGGGCCTCACCTTAGCCGTTGAACCGATTAAGCTGGCGCTATCTGACACCCTCGGAGGGGCGAATTAATGACAAAAAGCAAAGCCTTTCAGGGGAAAATCTCTATACTGATTCACAGACCATGCTGCCCTTCTGGGCGGCCATAATCCTTAATTCGCTTTTGTAGCGTGGAGAATTGAAATGCGACATCCTTTAGTGATGGGTAACTGGAAACTGAACGGCAGCCGCCACATGGTGAACGAGCTGATTGCTAACCTGCGTAAAGAGCTGGCTGGCGTAACCGGCTGTGGCGTTGCTATCGCTCCACCAGACATCTACCTGGATCAGGCTAAACACGCCGCTGACGGCAGCCATATCATTCTGGGCGCGCAGAACGTTGACGTTAACCTGTCTGGCGCATTTACCGGTGAAACCTCTGCTGAAATGTTGAAAGACATCGGCGCAAAATACATCATCATCGGCCACTCCGAGCGTCGTACTTACCACAAAGAATCTGACGAGTTCATCGCTAAGAAATTTGCCGTAGTGAAAGAGCAAGGTCTGGTGCCGGTTCTGTGCATCGGTGAAACCGAAGCAGAAAACGAAGCGGGCAAAACGGAAGAAGTATGCGCACGTCAGATTGACGCCGTGCTGAAAACTCAGGGCGCAGCGGCATTCGAAGGCGCGGTTATCGCTTACGAACCCGTTTGGGCAATCGGTACGGGTAAATCAGCGACCCCAGCTCAGGCACAGGCTGTTCACAAATTTATCCGTGACCACATTGCTAAAGCCGACGCAAAAGTGGCTGAGCAAGTGATCATCCAGTACGGCGGTTCCGTGAACGCAGCGAACGCTGCTGAGCTGTTCACCCAGCCGGACATTGATGGCGCGCTGGTTGGCGGTGCATCCCTGAAAGCTGACGCTTTCGCGGTCATCGTTAAAGCAGCAGAAGCCGCTAAGCAGGCATAATCGCCTTCATCCCTCTCCCCTACGGGGAGAGGGAACAGACCGCACTGACCTACAATTTACCCAATACGCTAAACCACAAATAATCCAGCGGCAAAAGCACCAGATAGGTTGCGACTGCCAGCGCCAGACACAGCAGCATTCCCGCCCTTGCAGGCACCTTTCCGAGCCCCATCGCGACCACAATCGGCGACGCCTGATACGGCAGCAGCGGCGTGGAGTAACCCAGCACCTGAATCATAATCACCGACAGCAGCGGAAAACCGGTGGCGTCCGAGAAACTCTGCGCCAGCGTGGTATATAGCGCCGGTACCCCGTTCGCGGTCATGATGAAGTTGAGTGCCGTGGTGATACCGGTCAGCGCCAGGAAACTGGTAAAGGGCTTATCCGCATCCAGCGGCATAAGCTGGAGTAACGCTTCGCCTACCGCGCTTCCAATCCCGGTTTGCGTGACGGTAATCGCCAGCCCCAGAATGCCCGCCACATAAATACAAGTGCGCATATTCACGCCCGTCGAAAACTCCTCTCCGGTGATAAACCCCACGCGCGGCAGCATCACCACCAAAGACGCGGCAAGCCCCGTCCAGGCCGGACCAATACCGTGCCAGCTCTCCGTCACCCACATCACCAGCACAACGGCCAGCAGCCAGGCGAGACGCTTCTCATCGCGGCCCATCGGTTCTGTTGGGGAAAGCTCCTGCGGATGTTTCGGTGAGCCGGGGAATAACCAGCAAATCAGGCCAATCAGAATCAATCCTTTCAGGATACCCAACACCGGCGTATGCAGCAGCAAATAGGGGACATAGCTTAGGTGGATGCCGTAGGATCCTTCCGCCGCACCGCTCATCACCAGATTGGGCACGTTGGCGGGTAGGATGGTGGCCGAAAGCTGGAAAGTCCCAAACCCCACGGCCAACGCCAGGCCATACCACGCCCGCGATCCGTCGGGAATGCTGGCCCTTTTCGCCATCGCCGCCACAATCGGCATCAGCAGCGCGATACGCCCCATGTTCGAGGGCATCACAAACGCCAGGGCATAGCTCAGGAGAACCACGCTTGCGACCATCAGTACCCAGGAGTCGGTGAGCTTTGCCGATAGCGCTCGCGCCGCCCTGTCCGCCAGCCCGGTTTTGCGGATCGCCACGCCGAGTACAAAACCGCTAAATACCAGCCAGAACGCTGATGACGCAAAGCCACCAAAAATCACCTCCGCTGGCGCAATTTTGGCGATCATCGCCGCCGTAAAGAACAGCAGTGCGGTAAGAAACTCCGGCAGGAGCGAGGTTGCCCACAGCACGATGGTGATGCCGACAATGAGTGAGGGCAGGAACAGAGGGTGAGTAAACCAGAGCGACATACCTGTCTCCTGTAGATTTTTTCAGCAAGTCTACGGCGACAGGCAGTGCGAGTAAACGCTATTTATGGTGGGGTCAATTCAGGATATCGCATTGATGATCCTGCAATTCCTCAGCGGAGGCACGATTCAGCATCAGCAAATTACGCTCGGTCGCCAGCAATACAAACGAGCCGTCAGACTGCTGCGCCATCGCCAGCGCAAAGCGCCCCATATGGTCGCGCGCTTCCGGTAGCTCTTGTGCCAACATCATAAAGGGACTGCGCTGCACCAGCTCGTTTTCAGTCACCCGCCGCGCCAGGTACTCATGCCCTTGCAGCCCGCCCGGAAACGGTAGCCACTGGGTACCGATTTTCCCCTGATTTGCATCCAGCTTCTGCCGCACGTCAGCGCGTAAGCATGAAATATGAATATGGAAGTGATTCTGCGTACGTCCGGCGGGGGAGTTGATGGTGAGTGACACCGCGCTGTCAGGTACTTCAGAGCCGCGCTTCATGCTCATAAAATTGCGCGACTGCCACGCCAGCCAGAAGAAGTTGGGCGTTTGCGGCTCGGTCAGCAGCGGGCTTTCGGTGCCGTTGATGCGGTAAGTCGGCATCAGCAAATACTGCAATGGTCCGTTGCGGTCTTTAAATACCACGTAGCCTGCGTCAGGTTTTACCTGCGCACAGGGTGCAGGATTGCGGTTTTGCTGCTGATTAGGCAGGCACTGTTCGAGAACGATATGGCGCAACGCATCCGGATTACCGGCCTTCATCCAATACCAGCCGCCCGCCGCCGCCACGATGACGACCAGCGCCAGTACGATTATCTTTTTCATCATGCGTTCCCTGTATCCAGTTGAAGCGAAAGAGTAACGCAAAATGATGACCAAATAAAAAACCCGGCGGATTTCTCACGCCGGGTCTTCGTATCATGCTTTTTAAATCGCTTAACGTTTGCTGATCTGGTCGAAAGTACCGCCGTTTGAGAAGTGCTCTTTCTGCGCTTTCGCCCAGCCGCCAAACTCTTCGTCAATGGTGAACAGCTTCAGTTTCGGGAACGCGCTGTCATATTTCTTCGCCACAGCCGGGTCGCGCGGACGATAGAAATTCTTCGCGGCGATTTCCTGGCCTTCTGGAGAGTAGAGATATTTCAGGTAGGCTTCTGCCACCGTTTTGGTGTCTTTCTTCTCGACGACTTTGTCGACGATAGAAACGGTTGGCTCCGCGAGGATAGATTCGCTCGGCGTGACGATTTCGAACTTGTCTTTGTCCAGTTCATGAGTTGCCAGCAGGGCTTCGTTTTCCCACGCAATCAGCACGTCACCGATACCGCGTTCGACGAACGTATTGGTTGCACCGCGAGCGCCAGAGTCGAGTACCTCAACGTTTTTGAACAGTGATTTGACGAACTCCTGTGCTTTCGCCTGGTCACCGTTGTTATGGTGCAGCGCATAGCCCCAGGCCGCCAGATAGTTCCAGCGTGCGCCGCCGGAGCTTTTCGGATTCGGCGTGATCACGGAAACGCCCGGTTTAATCAGATCGTTCCAGTCATGAATTTGTTTCGGGTTGCCTTTGCGCACCAGGAAAACGATGGTGGACGTGTACGGCGCGGAGTTATCCGGCAGGCGTTTAATCCAGTTTTTATCAATACGGCCACGCTCAGCAATGGCATCCACGTCGTAGGCCAGCGCCAGTGTTACCACATCGGCTTCAATACCGTTGATGACGGACGTCGCCTGTTTACCGGAGCCGCCGTGCGACTGACGAATCACGACGTTATCGCCGGTTTCCTGCTTCCAGTGCGCCGCAAAAGCCTTGTTGTATTGATCGTAAAGCTCACGCGTCGGATCGTACGACACGTTCAGTAACTGGATGTCTTTAGCCAGAACGCTGGTCGATGCCAGCAATAACGTTAAGCCCACGCCCCATTTATTCATCGCCCAGCTCTCTTATGTAGTGTTTTGATGAATGCAGCGTGACAGAAAGCGAACCAATGATTAAAGAATAAAAAAAGATTGGCTATAACTGAGTGGAATAAAAAGCCCTCTCCGTTGAGAAGAGGGCGAGAGGGATTAGTACAGTTTTTTCGCGCAGTCCAGCCAGTCACCTTTGAACGGACGCTTCATGCTTTCAATGGCGTCAACGATGTCATGGTGAACCAGTTTTTCGTTCTGAATACCGACGCAGCGACCGCCGTGACCCTGCAACAGCAGATCGATAGCGTAAGCGCCCATACGGGAGGCGAGGATACGGTCGTAAGGACCAGGGGAACCACCGCGCTGGATATGGCCCAGTACGGTCGCACGCGTTTCGCGTTTGGTTTCGGTTTCGATGTACTTCGCCAGCTCGTCCACATCGCAGATGTGCTCGGTAATGGCGACGATGGCGTGTTTCTTACCTTTCGCGATACCGGCTTTGATTTCGTTAACCAGGTCTTCACGACTGAATTCGACTTCTGGCACCACGATAAACTCACAGCCGCCTGCAATGGCCGCCGCCAGAGTCAGATCGCCACAATAGCGGCCCATCACTTCAACGATGGAGATACGCTGGTGAGAAGAAGAGGTGTCACGCAAACGGTCAATCGCTTCAACAACAGTACCCAACGCGGTAAAGAAGCCGATGGTGTAATCGGTGCCTTTGATGTCGTTGTCGATGGTGCCTGGCAGACCGATACAGGGGAAGCCCATTTCAGTCAGACGTTTTGCGCCCATATAAGAACCGTCACCGCCGATAACGACGAGCGCGTCCAGGCCGCGTTTCTTCATGTTTTCGATAGCTACCTGGCGGATGTGCTCTTCGCGGAATTCCGGGAAGCGCGCGGAACCCAGGAAGGTACCACCACGGTTAATCATGTCAGATACGCTGTAGCGATCGAGCTGAACCATACGGTCTTCATACAGACCCAGGTAGCCGTCGTATACGCCAAAAATTTCCAGACCTTCCGTCAACGCTGCACGAACAACCCCACGAATTGCCGCGTTCATGCCTGGCGCATCACCGCCGCTTGTCAACACACCGATTTTCTTAATCATGACTACCTCTGAACTTAGGAATGCAAAATGAAATCTGTTGCCGGAAGACGTCTATTCAACCAACCAATACTGCAAATAGTATATCAACCACTTCCAGCTGAATTGATTCAGGTCAGCCCTAATGGTGGTAATTTATCCACAAAATGCTGGCCTGGCTCACTTTTTTACAACGAATTACGAAAGCTCAAAATGTCCTTTGCCTTCCTTGGGAACAACGGAACAGGGATCCTGATGGATAATCACATCAGAACCCGGAAAACGTCGCAGAATTGCCTGCTCAACCTGTTCAGCCACTAAGTGAGCCTGAACGAGCGGCAAATTATCTTCCATTTCTAAATGAATCTGAATAAAGCGGGTCGGCCCTGACTGCCGCGTACGAAGATCGTGAGCGCCGCTGACGCCGGGCCAGGAGGTCACAATTTCAAAGATTTCGAGACGTTCTGCATCAGGAAGCGCGCGGTCCAGAAGCGATTGCACCGCTTCATACCCCATACGCAGGGCGCTATATAAAATATAGATCCCAATCCCTAACGCAAATAACGCGTCGGCGCGATGCCAGCCATACCAGGCCAGTCCTAGCGCAATAAGAATCGCACCATTCATCATAACATCAGACTGATAATGAAGCATATCTGCCCGTACCGCCTGGCTTTGCGTTTTGCGAACCACCCAGCGCTGGAACGTTACAAGAACGATTGTGCTTATAAGCGCGATAATGGTCACAATGACACCGACGCCGGGATCTTTCATTGGCGTCGGCGAAGCCAAATGCTGAATACCGGTCAAAAAGAGGAACAGCGCGGAGCCAGAAATAAACATGCTTTGCGCCAGCGCCGCCAGCGATTCCGCTTTGCCATGACCAAACGTGTGCTCTTCATCAGCGGGTTGAAGAGAGTAACGCACCACCAGCAGATTGGTCAGCGAAGCGGCGATATCGACAAGCGAATCTACCAGCGCGGCCAGAATACTGACGGAACCGGTGTACCACCATGCGAAAATTTTAATGATCAGTAAACACGACGCCATGACCGTCGCAGCGATTGCGGCACGGCTAACCAGCCGTCCATAGGATTGATTCATAAACACTCCCGTCATGCCCTGCCGCTAGTATAACGGATGCATCAGGAGTCAAAGGATGAATAAACGGTTAACAAACTTGAATGAAGGGCAAAAAAAACCCCCACATCATGTGGGGGAAGACAGGGATGGTGTCTATGGCAAGGAAAAACAGGGTCTACTGGGGACTTCGGGTATTGCTACTGAAAATCTTCATCTCGGAGCTTTGCTGCATCTTTGCAACTTCACGCAACTGGTCCATTCGTTGCTGGTGTTTCTGGTTCAAAACCGCTTGCTGCTCGGGCGATAACAGATGGTACATTTGGTTGCGAACTCTGGCCATTTCGACCTGGCGAGCAACCTGCTCCTGTGCCATCTTTTCTGCCTGATCGCGCACTGCGCTTTCGTCAAAATTTTCTGCGGTGACAAGGCGATGCATTGTCTCCATTTCGCTAACATTAACAGGGAGTCGATCGTGTCGTGCCCTGTGCATCAGATCTCTCAGCTGTTGACGCTGATGTTCGGTTAAACTTATGCCGTCAAACATGTGGCCCTGAACACTTTGCTGCGTAATGCCCTCTGCTGAGGACCCGTTATCGCCGGTGATGACTCCAGCAGCCTGGCTTAGAGTACTAAACGCCAGTGTTGAGGCCATGACGGCAGCGGTAACTTTGCGCATCACTTGCTCCCACATTATTTGGTATCGCGATTCAACGAAGACAGATTACGATACGGGCTGCAAACATGCGTCAGGGGGTGTAAAACAACGTAAAGTCATGGATTAGATAGCCTTGATGTCGTAATTTCTGCCTCGGAGGTATTTAAACAATGAATAAAATCCTGTTAGTAGATGATGACCGAGAGCTCACTTCCCTTTTAAAGGAATTGCTCGACATGGAAGGTTTCGACGTTCTTGTTGCCCATGATGGGGAACAGGCGCTAAGTCTCCTTGACGACAGCATCGATTTACTTTTGCTCGACGTAATGATGCCGAAGAAAAACGGTATCGATACGCTCAAAGAGTTACGCCAGACACACCAGACACCTGTGATTATGCTGACCGCACGCGGCAGCGAACTGGATCGCGTACTCGGCCTTGAGCTGGGTGCCGATGACTATTTACCTAAACCGTTTAACGATCGTGAACTGGTTGCCCGTATTCGCGCCATCCTGCGTCGTTCCCACTGGAGCGAGCAGCAGCAGAACAGCGACAACAGTTCTCCGACGCTGGAAGTGGACTCTCTGAGCCTGAACCCGGGTCGTCAGGAAGCGAGCTTTGATGGCGTGACGCTGGAATTAACCGGCACCGAGTTCACCCTGCTTTATCTGCTGGCGCAGCATCTCGGCCAGGTGGTATCGCGTGAACATTTAAGCCAGGAAGTGCTGGGTAAACGTCTTACGCCGTTTGACCGCGCTATCGACATGCACATCTCTAACCTGCGCCGTAAGCTGCCGGAGCGCAAAGACGGTCACCCATGGTTTAAAACCCTACGTGGTCGCGGTTATCTGATGGTTTCCGCTTCATGATAGGCAGCTTAACCGCCCGCATCTTCGCCATTTTTTGGCTGACGCTGGCACTGGTTTTAATGTTGGTTTTGATGTTGCCAAAACTCGACTCACGCCAGATGACGGAGCTTCTCGACAGCGAGCAACGTCAGGGCGTGATGATCGAACAGCACGTAGAAGCAGAACTGGCAAACGATCCGCCCAATGATTTGATGTGGTGGCGCAGGCTGTTTCGCGCTATCGACAAGTGGGCACCGCCCGGACAACGCCTGCTGCTGGTCACCAGCGAAGGGCGCGTGATCGGTGCGGAACGCAATGAAATGCAGGTTATTCGTAACTTTATTGGTCAGGCAGATAACGCCGATCATCCGCAGAAGAAAAAGTACGGTCGGGTAGAAATGGTCGGGCCATTCTCCATCAAGGATGGGGAAGATAATTACCAACTCTATCTGATTCGACCGGCAAGCAGTTCCCAGACCGACTTTATCAACCTACTGTTTGACCGTCCGCTGCTGTTGCTGATTGTCACGATGTTGCTGAGTTCACCGCTGCTGTTATGGCTGGCGTGGAGCCTGGCGAAACCCGCACGTAAGCTGAAAAACGCCGCCGATGAAGTGGCACAGGGCAATCTGCGCCAGCATCCAGAACTGGAAGCCGGACCGCAAGAATTCCTGGCCGCCGGAGCCAGCTTTAACCAGATGGTAACGGCACTCGAACGGATGATGACCACACAGCAACGTTTGCTGTCGGACATCTCGCACGAGCTGCGCACGCCGCTGACACGTTTGCAGTTAGGTACCGCTCTGCTGCGTCGCCGCAGTGGCGAAAGCAAAGAGCTGGAGCGTATTGAGATGGAGGCGCATCGTCTGGACAGCATGATCAACGATCTGCTGGTGATGTCGCGCAATCAGCAGAAAAATGCGCTGGTGAGCGAAACGGTGAAAGCCAATCACCTGTGGCATGAGGTGCTGGACAACGCCGCGTTTGAAGCCGAGCAAATGGGTAAATCGTTCACCGTGAACTTCCCGCCGGGGCCATGGCCGCTGTACGGTAACCCCAACACGCTGGAAAGCGCGCTGGAGAATATCGTACGTAACGCCCTGCGCTACTCGCACACGAAGATTGAGGTGGCGTTCTCGGTCGATAAAGATGGTGTCACCATCAACGTGGATGACGACGGTCCTGGCGTCAGCCCGGAAGACCGCGAACAGATTTTCCGTCCATTTTACCGTACTGACGAAGCCCGCGATCGCGAGTCAGGTGGCACGGGGCTTGGACTGGCGATTGTTGAAACCGCTATTCAGCAGCATCGCGGCTGGGTGAAAGCCGACGACAGCCCGCTGGGTGGCTTGCGGTTAACGCTCTGGTTGCCGTTGTATAAACGTTCGTAGTATTCCCTCTCCCCTATGGGGAGAGGGTTAGGGTGAGGGGTAAGGATTGCCCCTATTTCCCCCACAATCTCCGCGAATTATCCTCGATCTCCCGGCTTATCCGCCGCTTTTGCATCGTTCTCGTCCAGCTCGTCGATAACCCCGCCACCGACAGTAAACGACGATACTGATCGTCATCAAACGGCATATGCCAGGCAATTGCACAGGCCTCGTACACCGAGACATCGCTCAGGCGCGACGCCAGCTCCAGCGGTGCATCCGCTGAAACCTTCCCGCCAAGCACCACACGATACAGCCAGCCGGTTTTCCCGGCTTTTTGCATCTGCGCAGACATATCGCTGATACCAAAATGGAAGTTAAGCTTGAAGCAAGGAGAACGCGGCTGCGTCACCTGAATCAGCGTCTCGCCCCAGCGATAGATATCGCCGATAAAGACGCTTTCTTCGGTCATCCCCTGGGTCGAAAGATTCTCGCCAAACGCAGGCGCAACAAACCACTCTGCCTGCTCGGGGAATTCACGCGCCCAGTGAAGATAATGCTCGCGCGGATAGTGGCACAGCGCGCGCTCAGGCCCGCCGTGGATTTTCTTTTCAGCCTGCTCATCGCCCACAAGCCCACGGTCGGTTAGCGTGAGCTCGCCGTCTACCTGGATTTTAGCGATGGCGCTCGGTCGGCTGCCGTCGTAGTCCCTGACCTTGCCTGTAAACACGTTTACCGGATAGCGCATGTATCGTGACTCCTTTTTACAGATACAAAAAAAGCGAGTCATCAGACTCGCTTCTCACAGGCGGCAATGCAACCTTATTTTTTAGCGGCGAAACGTGCTGCTGCTTCGTCCCAGTTCACTACGTCCCAGAAGGCTTTGATGTAGTCCGGGCGACGGTTCTGAAATTTCAGGTAGTACGCGTGTTCCCACACGTCCAGGCCCACAATTGGGAAACCAGACACGCCAGAAACCGCTTCACCCATCAGCGGGGAATCCTGGTTCGCGGTGGATACCACGGCCAGCTTGTCGCCTTTCAGTACCAGCCACGCCCAGCCAGAGCCGAAACGGGTCGCAGCCGCTTTTTCAAATTCTGCTTTGAAGTTATCTACAGAACCGAAGTCGCGCTCGATAGCCGCTTTCAGGTCGCCCTGCAGGGTGGTACCGGTTTTCAGGCCTTTCCAGAACAGGCTGTGGTTAGCGTGACCGCCCGCGTTGTTGCGCAGTACGGTTTTCTTGTCTGCTGGCAGCTGGTCCAGTTTTGCGATCAGCTCTTCAACCGGCAGATTAGCGAATTCTGGCAGGCTTTCCAGCGCAGCGTTCGCGTTGTTTACATAAGCCTGGTGGTGTTTAGTGTGATGGATTTCCATCGTCTGCTTGTCGAAATGCGGTTCCAGTGCGTCATAGGCATACGGCAGGGATGGCAGTGTATAACTCATAATCCTCTCCATTATTGTCGGGCGGCACAGCTGTTAATGCCGCGTAAGCAGTTGGTTCATTATAGTTAATTAAATGATATTGAAAATGATTATCAATGCCGTAGTTTTTATAAGGTTATAACTTTTTGTACCATTCAAGAAATTGTGAGTCTGCTCACGCGGTTAACGTGCTGACTGCCATTCACACGAAAAGTACGGCAACCTTCTGAAGGTTCGCTCACCGCTTAATTTTTACACTCATCGGGTCGGAGGGAAGCCAACGACCTATAAAAACGATGAGGATGTAAAAATGAATCATGCGATTACGATGGGTATTTTCTGGCATTTGATAGGCGCAGCCAGTGCAGCCTGTTTCTATGCCCCGTTTAAAAAGGTAAAACATTGGTCATGGGAAACCATGTGGTCCGTCGGCGGTACTGTTTCGTGGCTTATTCTGCCCTGGACGGTCAGCGCCCTACTCCTCCCTGATTTTTGGGGATATTTCTCCTCTTTTAGCGCCTCCACGCTGCTGCCAGTCTTTTTGTTTGGCGCGATGTGGGGCATCGGTAATATCAACTACGGCCTCACCATGCGCTATCTCGGCATGTCGATGGGTATTGGGATCGCCATCGGGATTACGCTGATTGTCGGCACGCTGATGACGCCAATCCTGAACGGTAACTTCGACGTGCTGATTAACACCCAGGGCGGGCGGATGACGCTGTTGGGCGTGCTGGTTGCGGTGATTGGCGTGGGGATTGTCACCCGCGCAGGCCAGTTGAAAGAGCGCAAAATGGGCATCAAGGCAGAAGACTTCAATCTGAAGAAAGGCCTGGTGCTGGCGGTCATGTGCGGTATTTTCTCGGCAGGCATGTCGTTTGCGATGAACGCCGCCAAACCAATGCACGAAGCCGCCGCCGCGCTGGGCGTTGACCCGCTTTACGTCGCGCTCCCGAGCTACGTGGTGATCATGGGCGGCGGGGCGTTAGTTAACCTTGGTTTCTGCATCATTCGTCTGGCAAAAGTGAAGAACCTGTCGGTAAAAGCCGACTTCTCGGTGGCAAAATCCTTAATCATCACCAACGTGCTGCTCTCGGCGCTCGGTGGCCTGATGTGGTATTTGCAGTTCTTCTTTTACGCCTGGGGCCACGCCAGTATTCCGCCACAGTATGACTACATGAGCTGGATGCTGCACATGAGCTTCTACGTGCTGTGCGGCGGGTTGGTTGGGCTGGTGCTGAAGGAGTGGAAGAACGCCGGGCGTCGTCCGGTCGGCGTGCTGAGCCTGGGCTGCGTGGTGATTATTATTGCCGCCAACATTGTCGGTCTCGGCATGGCGAGCTGATTACGCGGCTTTTCGACTACGATGACGCCACTGAACCGGCGTCATCCCCAGCTCACGGTTAAACACCACAGAAAAATAGTTACTGTCCTCAAAGCCGCAGCGCATCGCCACCTCACTCACCATCAGCTCCGTATGTTGCAGCAAATATTGCGCGTGGCAGATCCGCAGCTGGCGCAAATAGTGGTTCACCGTCATGCCCGTCTGCGTGCGAAACTGCTGGCGTAACGTCCGCTCGCTGCACTGCTCCTGTTCGCAAAATTTCTCCAGCACAAAGCTGCGGTTAAGGCTGCCTGCCAGGGTGGTGATCAGTTTATCGAGCAGCGCTTCCTGCTCGTTCGCGCACGCGTTATCAATGGCGTAACGGTAGCGTTTCAGCGTCATCACTAATTGGGCAAACAGCAGTTCCGCCATGTCGTTCGCCAGCGGATCGGCTTTTTGGCTCTCCTGCTCAAGCTGGGTGATGACCGGTCGGACCTGCGCCATGCCGTTACTGCTCAAGCGCCAGTGCGGCGTGCCGTGTGCGTTATTCAGCCCTGGAATCGTGGCCGCCCAGTCAATATTGAGCTTCAGCCTTTCCGGGCAATAAATCACATTCTGGAGCACCAGATCGTTTACCGACGCGTAAGAGTGTTTATCTTCGGCGCGGATGTAAAACAGATCGCCGCGCGTGATGCGATAAGGACGGTCGTTGAGGACGTGCAGGCCGTTGCCGCGCCACACCAGCACCAGTTCGCAAAATTCATGGGTATGTTCGGCAAAGACATTTTGCGGATAGCGATCCGCCACCGCGACAGCCTGTCCGGCGTTGGCAAAAAAATCAGCTTTGCGAAGCACTAACGGAACGCCCACAGCACACCTCAGCGGCAAATAACCGGACATTATTAGCCGTTTTGCAGCAAAAAAACGGTGATTACCCTCGCGTTACTGAAGCGACGCATCTCTTCCCTGACGAATGTCGCGCGGCGACCAGCTAAACTCGCGGCGAAATAGCGTCGAAAAGTGGTTACTGTCGCCAAACCCGCAGCGATAAGCAATATCCGTCACGCTTTCATCAGTGTGGCGCAGCAGATGACGAGCTTTGATCAGCCGCAGGCGGTTTAAATAGCGCTGCGGCGTTAAGCCCGTCTGCTGCTTGAGCTGGCGATGCAAGGTCCGCAGCGAAAGCGAAAAACCCTCCGCCAGCGTCTCCCAGCACACCTCTTCCGCAAAGTGGTCCTCCAGCCAGGCAATCAGCTGGTTGAGCCGCGCATCGTTATTCTCTAACCCTTCGACCAGGCTGCTCCGACGCAGCAGAACCAGCAGTTGCATAAACATCAGTTCGCGGGTCGCCAGCGCATGGGTTTCGGTGTTGTCTTCAGACTGCTCCATCTGGCCCACAAGCTGTCGCACCTGCTGGAGCGTGGCCTGATTCACCCGCCAGTGCGACGGATAATGCCCGTCCTTTTCCTGCGGCAGCAGTTGGTTTAGCCCCGACAGAAACTGGAACGCATCCGGCGAACGATAGAGCACGTTGGTCAGGCACAGATTATCGGTGTGTTCATACAAGTGCCGGTCGTGGTCACGCACAAAACAGACCGTTCCACCGCTGATGGTGTACGGCTGGCCGTTAAATACGTGAATCCCGGTGCCGTGTTCCACAATCACAATCTCATGAAAATCATGGTGATGTTCCGGGAAAGCGGCTTGAGGAAGCCGTGGCTCAATCGCAACCGACGAACGACCCGAAGGGAAAAAATCCACGCTGTGCAGTACGGTCATAAAGGCCACCACCGATGAGAAATGTTCTCAAAATAGTAATTAAGAGACGTGGTTCTCACCTTAAATTTTCGACAGCAAAGCGCGCAAAGCCTGTCGGTTTTTCAAGAAACGAGCGGAAAGATCGGGAAATGAGGCAACCGTCACATGGCCTGAAACCCCCGCTATTACTGGAAATTGTGAACTCCCTCACGTTCATCTTTGAATTCTTGCCAGCCGCCGATTTTGGCTGTCAGTGGCGAGAAGGTCGGTTTTTGTTCCTTTTCTTACACTCTTCGGTAATGACTCAATGAAGGACCGGAACATGACTCTTCGCCATTGTGTGGCTGTCGATTTAGGCGCGTCCAGCGGCCGCGTAATGCTGGCAAGCTACGCCCCTGAACAGCGCGCACTCTCGCTTCGCGAAATCCACCGCTTCGTTAACTGCCTGCAAAAGCAGGACGGCGTAGATATCTGGGATATCGACAGCCTGGAAGCAGAAATCCGCACCGGCCTGACCAACGTGTGCGACGAAGGCATTCTTATCGACAGTATCGGGATTGATACCTGGGGTGTGGATTATGTCCTGCTGGACCGCCACGGTGCGCGCGTTGGCCTGCCGGTCTCCTATCGGGATAACCGCACCGACGGCGTGATGGCGCGGGCGATGGAACAGCTCGGCAAAGCGGAGATTTACGGGCGTAGCGGCATTCAATTTTTACCATTCAACACGCTGTATCAGCTGCGCGCGCTCATGGAACAACAGCCAGAACTGGCCGCGAACGTCGCCCACGCCCTGTTGATCCCGGACTACTTCAGCTATCGCCTGACGGGCAACCTCAACTGGGAATACACCAACGCCACCACCACCCAACTGGTGAATATCAACTCAGATAACTGGGATGAAAACCTGCTCAACTGGACCGGTGCCTCACGCGACTGGTTCGGCACACCGACGCATCCCGGCAATGTGATCGGTCACTGGATTTGCCCGCTGGGTAATCACATCCCGGTGGTTGCCGTTGCCAGTCACGACACCGCCAGCGCGGTGATTGCTTCTCCGCTGGCCGACAAAGACGCCGCCTATCTTTCGTCCGGAACCTGGTCGCTGATGGGCTTTGAGAGCAAAACGCCGTACACCAGCGATAAAGCCCTGGCGGCCAATATCACCAACGAAGGCGGCGCAGAAGGCCGCTATCGGGTGCTGAAAAACATCATGGGCCTGTGGCTGCTCCAGCGCGTATTGAAAGAACAAAACATTACCGACCTGTCGGCGCTGATTGCCGACACAGAAACGCTAAAAGCGTGCCGTTTTGTGATTAACCCGAACGACGATCGCTTTATCAACCCGACCAATATGAGCGCCGAAATCCAGGCCGCCTGCCGGGACACCGCGCAGCCAATACCGAACACCGCCGCCGAGCTGGCGCGCTGCATCTTCGACAGCCTCGCCCTGCTCTATGCCGACGTGCTGAGCGAGCTGGCGGAACTGCGCGGCAAACCGTTCAGCCAGTTGCATATCGTGGGCGGCGGCGGCCAGAACCACTTACTTAACCAGCTGTGCGCCGACGCCTGCGGGATCACCGTAGTTGCAGGGCCGATTGAGGCCTCCACGCTCGGCAACATCGGCATTCAACTGATGACGCTGGACGAGCTGTCCAACGTCGACGATTTCCGCACCCTGGTCACCAACAACTCTGCGCTGACCACGTTTACCCCTCATTCCTGCCATGAAATTGCCCGCTATCGGGCGCAGTTTCTGCAAAAACGACTGACAAAGGAGCTTTGCGCATGACCACTCAACTTGAACAAGCCTGGGAACTGGCTAAACAGCGTTTCGCCACCGTAGGCGTGGATGTCGAGGAGGCGCTGCGTCAGCTAGACCGTCTGCCCGTCTCAATGCACTGCTGGCAGGGCGATGACGTCGCAGGCTTCGAAAACACGGGCGGGGCGCTTACGGGCGGTATTCAGGCCACCGGTAACTATCCTGGCAAAGCGCGTAACGCCACCGAACTCCGCGCCGATCTTGAGCTGGCGCTGAGCCTGATCCCCGGCCCAAAACGCCTGAACCTGCACGCGATTTACCACGAGGCCGACGAGCCGGTCGCGCGTAATGAAATCAAACCAGAACACTTTAAGAACTGGGTCGAGTGGGCAAAAGCCAACAAGCTGGGTCTGGATTTCAACCCGTCCTGCTTCTCACATCCACTGAGTGCTGACGGGTTTACCCTTTCCCACGCCGACCCGGAAATCCGCCAGTTCTGGATCGATCACGTGAAGGCCAGCCGCCGCGTATCAGCCTACTTTGGCGAACAGCTCGGCACCCCATCGGTGATGAATATCTGGATCCCGGACGGCATGAAGGACATTACCGTCGACCGTCTGGCCCCGCGCCAGCGCCTGCTGGACGCGCTCGATGAGGTCATCAGCGAAAAACTCGATCCGGCCCATCACATTGACGCGGTAGAGAGCAAGCTGTTCGGCATCGGTGCCGAAAGCTACACCGTCGGCTCCAACGAGTTTTATATGGGTTACGCCACCAGCCGCCAGACCGCGCTGTGCCTGGACGCGGGCCACTTCCATCCAACAGAAGTGATCTCCGACAAAATCTCCGCCGCCATGCTGTACGTGCCGCGCCTGCTGCTGCACGTGAGCCGTCCGGTGCGTTGGGACAGCGACCACGTGGTGCTGCTGGATGACGAAACCCAGGCCATCGCCAGCGAAATCATCCGTCACGATTTGTTCGACCGCGTACACATTGGCCTCGACTTCTTTGATGCCTCCATCAACCGCATCGCGGCCTGGGTCATCGGCACGCGCAACATGAAAAAAGCCCTGCTGCGCGCCCTGCTGGAGCCCGTCTCCGCATTGAAACAGCTGGAGGCCGATGGCGACTACACCGCGCGTCTGGCCCTGCTGGAAGAGCAAAAATCCCTGCCGTGGCAAGCCGTGTGGGAAATGTACTGCCAGCGTAACGACGCCCCGGCGGGCAGCCAGTGGCTGGACAACGTGCGGGCATATGAGAAAGACGTGTTGAGCAAGCGCGGGTAACACAACCTTTACCCTTCACCCCTCACCCCATAGGAGAGGGCCGGGGTGAGGGGGCCAAACTTCTCCGAATTAACAGGAACATGAACACTATGCCAACCATTACGACTTCCTGGTTCGTCCAGGGCATGATTAAAGCCACCACCGACGCCTGGCTGAAAGGCTGGGACGAGCGCAACGGCGGTAACCTGACGCTGCGTCTCGACGATGCGGATATTGCACCGTTCGAAGCCGATTTCCACCAGAAGCCACGCTACATTGCGCTGAGCCAGCCGATGCCGATGCTCGCCAATACGCCGTTTATCGTTACCGGTTCCGGCAAGTTCTTCCGCAATGTGCAGCTCGACCCGGCCGCGAATTTAGGCGTGGTAAAAGTGGACAGCGACGGCGCGGGCTACCACATTCTTTGGGGGCTAACGAACGAAGCGGTGCCAACTTCCGAACTGCCGGCGCACTTCCTTTCCCACTGCGAGCGCATTAAAGCGACCCACGGTAAAGACCGCGTGATCATGCACTGCCACGCCACCAACCTGATCGCGCTGACCTACGTGCTGGAAAACAGCGCTGATTTCATTACCCGCAAACTGTGGGAAGGCAGCACCGAATGTCTGGTGGTGTTCCCGGACGGCGTGGGCATTCTGCCGTGGATGGTGCCGGGTACCGACGAAATCGGCGAAGCCACCGCGCGGGACATGCAAAAACATTCGCTGGTGCTGTGGCCGTTCCACGGCGTGTTCGGCAGCGGTCCGACGCTGGACGAAGCGTTTGGCCTGATCGACACCGCCGAGAAATCGGCTGAAGTCTTAGTCAAAGTCTATTCGATGGGCGGCATGAAGCAGACCATCACCCGAGAAGAACTGATTGCGTTGGGTCAACGTTTTGGCGTCACCCCAATGCAGTCGGCGTTAGATTTGTACCTATAAAAACATCGCGCCCCGCTCAATGAGACGGGGCGAAAACCACCTGCAATCCCTACACAACTCACTTATTCAGTGGAGTAAAAGCAATGAAAATAAAGACAAGCTTGATCCTCACCGTTGCCGCTCTGGCGTTGTCCGGTTCCGCACTAGCAGAAGTCAAAATCGCCCTCGTGGCGAAATCCCTCGGAAATGGATTCTTCGAGGCTGCGAACGTTGGCGCGCAGGAAGCCGCGAAAGAGTTAGGCGATGTAAAAGTGATTTATACCGGCCCGACCACCACCACTGCGGAAGCGCAGATCGAAGTGCTGAACGGACTGATCGCCCAGGGTGTGGATGCGATCGCCATTTCTGCCAACGATCCTGATGCTTTAGTACCGGTGCTGAAAAAAGCGATGCAGCGCGGCATCAAAGTGGTGTCGTGGGATTCCGGCGTGGCGAAAGCTGGCCGTCAAATCCACCTGAATCCATCCAATAACGCACTGATTGGCGAAACCAACGTCAAGCTCGCCGCCGACGCGCTGAAAACATTGAACGTTGAAAAAGGCGATGTGGCAGTGCTGAGCGCCACGCCGACCTCGACCAACCAGAACACCTGGATTGCCGAGATGAAAAAGGTGCTGCCACAGTACCCGTCCGTCAACCTCGTGACCGTGGCCTACGGCGACGATCTCTCTGATAAAAGCTACCGCGAAGCGGTCGGCCTGCTGAAAACCTATCCCGATTTAAAAGTGATCGTCTCTCCGTCGTCCGTCGGCATCGTGGCCGCTGCACAGGCGGTGAAGGATCAGGGCAAGATTGGCAAAGTGTACGTCACCGGTTTGGGTCTGCCGTCTGAAATGGCGGGTGCGGTGAAATCCGGAGCAAGTAAAAGCTTCGCCATCTGGAACCCGATTGACTTGGGCTATGCCGCCACTTATTTAGCCGACGACCTGGTGAAAGGCACCGCCACCAAAGGTGAAGCCAGCATGGGCAAACTTGGCAAAGTGAAGCTCGATGCTGACGGTAATGGCGCGATGGCCGAACCGTTTGTGTACGATGCCAGCAACATTGATAAGTTCTCGAAGATCTTCTAACCACTTCACCCCTCACCCCAACCCCTCTCCCCATAGGGGCGAGGGTTAGGGTGAGGGGAGACGGTATACTTTGGAGAACTATCATGACCCCATTGCTTCAACTCAAGGACATCACCAAAGTTTTCCCGGGCGTACGCGCTCTGGAAAACGTGCAGCTTGAGCTTTGGCCCGGCAAAGTCACCGCGCTTATCGGTGAAAACGGTGCGGGCAAATCTACGCTGGTCAAAGTGATGACCGGCATTTATCAGCCGGAAGAAGGCGAAATCCTCTACAAATCCATCCCCATTCACCTCCCGACGCCGGAGTCGGCGCACAAAATCGGGATCACTGCTATTCATCAGGAAACCGTGCTGTTCGATGAGCTGTCGGTCACTGAAAACATTTTTGTCGGCCAGTATCTGCATAAAGGCTTTTTCAAAAAGCTCGACTGGCCGGAGATGCACCGCCGGGCGCAGGCGATCCTCACGCGCCTGGAAGTGCAGATTGACCCGCGCGCAACGCTGAAAACGTTGAGTATCGCCCAGCGCCATATGGTCGCTATTGCCCGCGCGCTCTCGTTTGAAGCGCAGGTGGTGATCCTGGACGAGCCAACCGCCGCACTGTCGCAACACGAAATCCTCGAGTTTTATCACATCGTCGAACGCCTGAAGCAGGAAGGCAAAGCGATCCTGTTTATCTCGCACAAATTCGACGAGATTTTTGAGCTGGCCGATCGCTACACCATCCTGCGCGACGGCGTGTTCGTGGGGGCAGGCGCGATGAGTGACATCACCGAAGAACGCATGGTATCGATGATGGTCGGGCGAGCCATCACCCAGACCTTCCCAAAAGTCGACTGCGAAAAAGGCGATACGGTGCTGGAGGTCAACGATCTCTGCCACCCGACCGAATTCGCGCATATCTCCTTCTCCCTGCGTAAAGGCGAAATCCTCGGTTTTTACGGCCTGGTCGGTGCAGGACGGACCGAGCTGATGCAGGCGCTATCCGGCGTGACGCGTCCCTCCTCTGGCGAGATCGTGCTAAATGGCAAAGCGCAGCGCTTCCGCCAGCCTGCCGATGCCATCAAAGCGGGGATTGTTTGCGTGCCGGAAGAACGGCAGAAGCAAGGGGCCATCATCGCACTGCCGATTGCCCAGAACATCAGCCTGCCGCAGCTTGGCAGGCTCAACCCCAGCGGCGTGCTGAATAACGATCGCGAGTGGGCGCTGGCGGATGAGTACGCAACCCGTCTGCAGGTGAAGGCCTTTAGCTGGAAACAGCCGGTCGAAACGCTGTCCGGCGGCAATCAGCAAAAGGTGGTCATCGGCAAATGGCTGGCGACCCATCCAGACGTGATCATCCTCGATGAGCCGACAAAAGGCATCGATATTGGCTCAAAAGCAGCCGTACATCAGTTTATGTCCGAGCTGGTCGGCCAGGGTTTGGCGGTGATTATGGTGTCGTCGGAATTGCCGGAAGTGATGGGCATGGCCGATCGCATTATCGTCATGCACGAAGGGCTGATGGTGGCGGAATATCAGGCGGGTGAAGCGACGGCGGAAACCATCGTCAGCGCCGCCAGCGGTGCCAAACAGGAGGCCGCGTAATGATAAAGCAACTGCTAAAACATCGCGAAGCGCTGCTTGGGGCGGTCATCTTACTGATGATAATCGCCATCGGCAGCCGCGTGCCGTCGTTTATCGCACCGGGCAATCTGGTGGAGATGTTTAACGACACCGCCATTCTGATCATCCTCGCCCTCGGGCAAATGATGGTGCTGCTGACCAAAGGCATCGACCTGTCGATGGCGGCCAACCTGGCGCTAACCGGGATGATTGTCGCGCTGATTAACTTCCATTATCCCGACGTGCCGGTCTGGGCGCTGCTGATTCTGGCGACCGCGCTCGGCCTGTTAATGGGGGCGATCAACGGGCTGCTGGTGTGGAAGCTCGGCATCCCGGCGATTGTGGTGACCTTAGGCACCATGAGCATCTATCGCGGCATTATCTTTTTGCTCTCCGGCGGCGGCTGGGTGAACTCCAACCAGATGGGCGGCGATTTTCTGGCACTGCCGCGCGCGTCGGTGCTGGGGATGCCAGTGCTGAGCTGGTGTGCAGTTGCCGCTCTGCTGCTGGTGGGCTATTTCCTGCGCTACAGCCGCACGGGGCGCGCGCTTTATACCGCAGGTGGCAACGCCACGGCGGCGTACTACACCGGAATCAACGCGGGCAAAATGCAGTTCGTCAGCTTCTGCCTGTCCGGCGCGCTGGCCGGGTTCTGCGGCTATCTGTGGATCTCGCGCTTTGCGGTGGCCTACGTCGACGTCGCAAACGGGTTTGAATTGCAGGTGGTGGCCGCCTGCGTGATTGGCGGGATCAGCACCATGGGCGGTACTGGACGCGTGTTGGGCTGCCTGTTCGGGGCGCTGTTCCTTGGCGTAATTAACAACGCGCTGCCGGTTATCGGCGTGTCTCCTTTCTGGCAGATGGCGATTTCCGGCACGGTGATCGTGATTGCGGTTCTGCTCAACGAGCGCGGCAACAAACGTAAAGGCCGGTTAATTCTGCGCGATGCGGCGCTGGCACGTCAGAAACAGGCGGTGAACTCATGAGCAAAATAATGGCCTCTGAAGCCATCAAAAACGCGCCTGCCGCCACGGGGATTTTCCAGCGCCTGCTGTGCTGGGAAGGCTTCCTGCTGGCAGTGACGCTGGCGGTGTTTGGGGTGAATGCCCTCGCCTCGCCCTATTTCCTCGATATCTGGAACCTGTCCGACGCGACGTTTAACTTCACCGAAAAAGCGATCATCGTGCTGCCGATGGCGATGTTGATTATCGCCCGGGAAATCGACCTGTCGGTGGCGTCGACGATTGCGCTCAGCTCCACGGTGATGGGCTTTTGCGCGGCGGCGGGCGTCGATACGCCGCTGCTGGTCTGCGTGGGATTAGGCGTCGGGCTGCTGTGCGGGTTATTCAACGGCCTGCTGGTCACCCGCTTTAATCTGTCGTCGATCGTGATAACCATCGGCACCATGAGTTTGTATCGCGGCATTACCTACATTTTGCTGGGGGATCAGGCGCTAAACAGCTATCCGGAAAGCTTCGCCTGGCTGGGGCAAGGCTACGTCTGGGGCGCGCTGTCGTTTGAGTTCGCGCTGTTTATCGTGCTGGCATTGCTGTTTGCCTTCTTGCTGCACCGCACTAACTTTGGCCGCCGCACCTACGCCATCGGTAACAACCCGACCGGGGCGTGGTATTCCGGCATTAACGTCAAGCGCCATAACCTGCTGCTATTCGCGCTGGTGGGGCTGATGTCCGGGCTGGCCTCGGTGCTGCTCACCTCACGTCTGGGCAGCACGCGCCCGACGATTGCAATGGGCTGGGAGTTGGCGGTGGTGACGATGGCGGTGCTCGGCGGCATCAATATTCTCGGCGGGTCCGGCAGCATGGTGGGCGTGATCATCGCCGCCTTCCTGATGGGACTGGTGACCTTTGGCCTGAGCCTGCTTAACGTGCCCGGCATCGTGATGTCGGTGATTATCGGCGCAATGCTGATTGTGGTTATTTCGCTGCCGATTATTACGCGCCGGGTGATGCAACGAAGACGGATTTAAATTGCCCCTCACCCCTGCCCTCTCCCCGGATGGGAGAGGGTTAGGGTGAGGGGAAACGGATTACCCAAAATCATATTAAGGAGAATTATCATGAGCTTTATGTTGGCGCTTCCAAAAATCAGCCTGCACGGCGCGGGCGCAATCGGCGATATGGTCAATCTGGTGGCAGACAAACAGTGGGGAAAAGCGCTGATTGTGACCGACGGCCAGCTGGTCAAAATGGGCCTGCTCGATAGCCTGTTTACCGCGCTGGACGCACACCAGATGTCGTATCACCTGTTCGACGACGTGTTCCCGAACCCAACCGAAGCGCTGGTGCAGAAAGGGTTTGCCGCGTATCAGGACGCGGAATGTGATTACGTGATGGCCTTCGGCGGCGGTAGCCCGATTGATACCGCCAAAGCGATTAAAATCCTCACCGCCAACCCTGGCCCGTCCACCGCCTACTCCGGCGTGGGCAAGGTTAAAAACCCGGGCGTGCCGCTGGTGGCGATCAACACCACCGCAGGCACAGCGGCGGAAATGACCAGCAATGCGGTGATTATTGACTCCGAGCGTCAGGTTAAAGAGGTGATTATCGATTCCAACATCATCCCGGATATCGCCGTGGATGATGCCAGCGTAATGCTCGATATTCCGGCCTCCGTCACGGCGGCCACCGGAATGGATGCGCTGACGCACGCCATCGAAGCCTACGTTTCCGTCGGCGCACATCCGTTGACTGACGCCAACGCGCTGGAAGCCATTCGCCTGATCGCTCTGTGGCTGCCAAAAGCGGTCGACGACGGGCATAGACTGGAAGCGCGTGAGCAGATGGCTTTCGGTCAATATCTGGCAGGCATGGCGTTTAACAGCGCCGGTCTGGGTCTGGTTCACGCACTGGCGCATCAGCCGGGCGCGACGCATAACCTGCCGCACGGCGTGTGCAACGCCATCCTGCTGCCGGTCATCGAAAACTTTAACCGTCCAAACGCCGTAGCTCGCTTTGCACGCGTGGCGCAGGCAATGGGCGTCGAGACGCGCGGCATGAGCGATGAGGCGGCAAGTATGTCGGCGATTCAGGCGATCCGCGATCTCAGCGCTCGCGTCGGCATTCCATCAGGCTTTAGCCAGCTCGGCGTGACCAAAGCGGATATCGAAGGCTGGCTGGATAAAGCCCTCGCCGACCCGTGCGCGCCGTGCAACCCGCGCACCGCCAGCCGCGACGACGTACGCGAGCTATATCTGGAGGCATTATGATCCGCAAAGCGTTTGTGATGCAGGTGAACCCGGAATCACACGACGAATATGAGCGCCGCCACACGCCAATCTGGCCGGAGCTGGAGTCGGTGCTGAAAGACCACGGCGCGCACCATTACGCCATCTATCTCGATAAAGCCCGTAACCTGCTGTTTGCGACCGTCGAGATTGAATCGGAGGAGCGCTGGAACGCGGTGGCGAACACCGATGTCTGCCAGCGCTGGTGGAAGCACATGCGCGACGTGATGCCGTCAAATCCGGACAACAGCCCGGTGAGCGCCGAGCTGAAAGAAGTGTTTTACCTGGCGTAATCTTTTACGCGCTGCCGCACTCGCGGCAGCGCCTTTTCTTAATTCACCTGTACCGTCTTCGCGCCTGCTGCAATCTGCTGTCGGTTGCTCAGCGTAAACGCCGACACCACCGTAATCATCAGCACAAAACACCCGAGCATCAGATAGGTATCCTGGAAGCCGATCCGGTCGTACATGTTCCCGGCGAACGCCGAGAGGAATATCGCCGCCGACTGTTTGGCAAACTGGAAGCCAATCAGATAGATCGTCGCCGACAGGCGGGTATCAAACACGCCGGTGATGTACTTGAAGGCACCCACCAGCAGGAACGGCACTTCCAGCGCGTGCAACATTTTCAGGGCAATCACTTCTTCCACCGTGGTGGCGAACGACGAGCCGATAATGCGCGCTGCCATAATCAGCCCGGCAATCAGCAGCGTGTTCTTTGCGCCGATACGGTTAATGATCCACGGTGAGCAGAACATAATAATGGCGTTACAGATTTCGCCTGCGGTGGTGGCAAAACCAAAGGCGCGCGTCCCTTCCTGCGGCGTGGCGAAGAATGATTTAAAGAAGGTGGCAAACTGCTGGTCGAACACGTCATACACGCAGGCCACGCCGATCACGTACAAAATGAACATCCACATTTTGCGCTGGCGGAACAGGCTAAACACGGTTTTGGCGGTGATCTGCGGCTGGTTAGCGCCCAGCGCGTTCATCACTTCGGCGGTCTGATTGGGCTTCGGTTTGGCGACCACCAACAGCAACATCAGGAGTAACGCGGCGGCGGAACCCATCCAGAACACCAACGACGGATCGATACTGAACAGCACCCCGCCCGTGGAGGCGCACAGTCCCCACCCCAGGCAACCAAACATACGCGCCTTGCCGTATTCGAAGTGACTATTGCGGCTCACGCGTTCGATGTAAGCCTCAATGGCACCCGACCCCGCCGAGAAGACAAAACCGATGTACAACCCGCCGCTTAGCGCACCGAGCCAGATGCTGGTTTTCAACAGCGGCGCGAAGACGTACAGGAAAAAGGGTGCGAACAAAAACAGCAGCACCGCGATTATCCACAGCAGGTGTTTTTTCAGCCCCAGCTTGTCCGAAATCACACCCAGCACCGGCTGGAAGGCAATCGCGGACAGCGAGATACAGGAGAACACAATCCCGGTATGCGTTTTGTTCAGGCCGATAACGTCCGAGAGCCAGATCGGCAGGAACGGAAAGCAGGTGGCCATGATGAAGAAGTAGAGAAAGAAGAACGCCCCGAAAATCCAGAAGTTAGGGTTGTCTTTGTGGGTACAGGCAGTCGTATTCATTATTTTTATCCTCAACTGAGGGCCGGTTGCCCGGCCCGTCACCTTTACACGCGTTCAACGCCAATCAGAATGGCGGTTTCCGGATCGAGAATCGGCAGCGCGATCCCCGCCTGCATTAGCCATTCGCCGCTCACCGTTTGCGGCGCTTCCATCCACGCGGGCAGCTTGCGCATGGTGTGGCCCCCTTCACCGGTCAGGCAAATATTTGGGTGATCGAGCAGCGTGATGCGGTACTGCGCGCGGGCGTCCAGCCCCGGCATGCGCAGCGGCATCATTAGGGTGTAATCTGGCATCTGAAGCTGGCTGACGATAAACAACCCCTGCTTCTTATCTTCACTCACTATACCGTGCGCCAGGGTAGTGGCATCGGGCATATCCACGCGCCACTGGGTGCCGTGATGAATCACCTCACGCCACTGCTTGTGCAGCGCGGCGTAGTGGCGATAACCGTCTCGTTCCTGCTCATCCACGGTAAGCGGATCCAGCTCCAGCCCCATGTGACCAAATAGCGCGGTCAGGCCACGGAAGGCGATGCTGTGCTGGCGGAACGTAGCGTGGCATTTATGATGACCGATATGCGCGCCCATCACCTCCGGCGGGAAGAAATAGCTCATCCCGCGCTGGATGCTGTTGCGCTCCAGCGCATCGTTGTTGTCCGATGGCCAGAAGCGGTGGCAGCGGGTCAGTACCTCGTAATCGATACGTCCACCGCCCGAAGAGCAGGATTCAAACTCGACCTGCGGAAAACGTTCGCCCAGTACGTCGAGTAGGCGATAGAACTGGTGAGTTTGCGCATCGGCGGCAGCTTTACCGTGGTGGCCCGGCTGCACCAGCTCACGGTTCATGTCCCATTTTACGTAATCAATCGCGTGTTCACCCAGCAGCCAGCTCAGGCGTTCCAGCACGTAATCAAAGGCCTCGGGAATGTTCAAATTGAGCACCCACTGGTGGCGACCGGTGGCCTGGGCATAACCCGGCATCGCCAGCACCCAGTCGGGATGGGCGCGATACAAATCGGAATCGGGGCTGATCATTTCAGGCTCGACCCAGATGCCGAACTCCATGCCGAGGTTTTTAACGTGGTGAATCACTGGCGCTAAACCGTTGGGATATTTTTGCTCGTCGAGATACCAGTCACCCAGCGCGCCGTGGTCGTTATTGCGCCCTTTAAACCAGCCGTCGTCGATGATAAAGCGCTCCACGCCAAGCCCGGCGGCTTCGTCTGCCATCCGCATGATGTACTCAGGATCGTGGTCAAAGTAGATGCCTTCCCAGGTGTTCAGGTGAACCGGGCGCGGCTTGTCGTTCGGGAAGCGAATAATGTTGTCGCGCAGATAACGATGGAACTGCTGGCTCATTCCGTTCAGCCCCTGCGCGGAGTAGCTGGCGTACAGGCGCGGCGTCCACAGGGTTTCACCCTCATCAATTGCCATTTCACCCGGCAGGTACAGCGCCTCGGCCTGCAAATAACGACGACCGTCGGTTTTGGCCTCGGCGCGCAGGCGGTGGTTGCCGCTCCAGCCGAGATGCGCGCCCCACACGTCGCCGTGCATTTCATTGAAGGACGGCGTGCCGGTCATCAGCGCCGGAAAATGCTCGTGGGAAGAACGCCCGCGACGGCTTTCAATCACGAAGCTGTCGTGTTCCAGCTTGACGCGATGCGGCTGGAACTCGCGGATCCAGCGACCATGAAAGGCCATCACTTCCTGTGCGCGCTCTGCTATCGGCAGCGTCACCGCCAGGCGCTCGACCTGCCACGGCTGCGCGCGCAGGTTAGTCAGACCGTGACGCACCACGAGCACGCCGCTGTTATCGAGGGTGATTTCGCTGGTCAGGCGCAGACCTGCCTGTTCATCTTCCGACGTGAGCGTCAGGCTTTGCCCCTGCAGCTCCACGCGGGTGGTTTTGAAAATCGGTGAACCGTCCAGCCCCTGACGATGGCCTTCAATCCCCGGCGCGCCGAACAGGCCGTGTCCCAGCTCGGCCATCAGCGTCAGCGGGATATCAACATCCAGCCTGCCGTTGGCCACCGGGCGAGAAAGGCTTTGGGCATCGTGCGGCGAAAAGTACTGAAGATGCAGCCCCCAATAGAGAATTTCGGCGAACGGGTGAGTTTTGACAACCACGTCTACCGTTTTGCTTTCGAGTCGTAAAATGGAATCTTGCATCGGACATCTCCTGTCATCAGATGTCCTGAGTGTTGATCCGAAACGTTTCGGATACAAACCAAAACGTTTCGGATCTGTGATCGGATCGGGAATTTTTAGGAAATTTAGGCCATTTTGCCCGGTGAGAATTCCGGTTGCCACAGTACCTGAAGCTGAGACACGTCGTCGCCGTTAATCAGCTGGCGCACCATATCGGCAATCTGTTTGCCCACGCCCTGACGGGTGGACTGGATAACCGAGGCCACGTCGGCATCCACGATGCTGTCCTGCGGCAGTCCGTCGTAAACCACCAGCGCGACGGCGTTATCGCCGTGTAAACGCCCAAGCTGCGCCAGTGCCATCGCAGCCCCGTCGCCGTGGGTGTTGCAGTCGGTGATGATGGCGGTCGGCGGTATTTCAAGAGAGAGCAGTTCGTGAGTCGTGGCGTAACCCACGCGGCGTGACGGCGGCATGGCGCGTAGCCATTCGCTGGATAAGCCCGACTCGCGCAACGCATCCAGATAGCCCTGTCGACGCTGGGTAATGAAGGCTTGATTATTGCTCTCGCCGAGCAACGCTATCCGCTGATGGCCTTTTTCAATCAGCCAGCGCGTCGCCTGATACGTCCCGGCGTAGTTATCAAAATCAAACCACGCGTAAGGTTGCGGTAATTGGCTGCGGCCCAGCGCAAGGAAAGGGAAATTCACGGCCTGCAATTGCGTCAGGCGCGGATCGTGGTCAAGCGTATGCGCCACGATTAGCGCATCAACGCGACGGCTTTGCACCATGCGCATATAGCTGTGTTTGTCTGCCAAATCGTCGTCGGCGATCAGCAGCAGATCAATCTCATGTCGCGCCAGTTCGTGGCTAATTTCGCCGACCATGTCCATAAAAACGCTGTTATTGAGCGGAACCGGATGCACCGGGAAGACCAGCCCGACGGCGTCGATTTTGCCCATCTTCAGACGACGAGCAAAGGTATTGGGACGATAGCCACGGCGCTGCGCTTCGGCTTCGACGCGCGCACGCGTGTCGCTGGAGACGTCGTCATATCCGTTAAGGGCGCGGCTGACGGTGGTAACGGACAACCCCAGTTCTTTGGCAATGGCTTTAAGCGACATGATTTTCCGTGTCCTGCTGTTTAGTTTTGTTCCGCCACCATCAGCGCGTACGTGTCTGGCTCAAGGGCTTTGAAAATGTGCGGCTGGTCTGCGGGATAGCAGATGTAATCCCCTTCGCCTAGCGCTTCCGGCGCATCGGTCAGGCCCACCAGCGCCCGGCCCTGGGTAATAATAATGTGCTCAACCGACCCCGGTGGATGTGGCTGAGAAATACGGTCCGCGCCCGGCTGGGCCATCAGCATATAGATATCGCGTCGCGCGCCCGGTGGGCACGTTGCCAGCAAAATGGCCTGATAATGGGCATGCTCGGCGGTCACTTTTGTCCCTTCGCCACGGCGAATCACCTGCGTCGTCGGCTGCTGCGGCTCAAGCAGGCGGGCGAACGGAATGCCCAGCGCCACGCACAACGACCACAGCGTTTCCAGGCTAGGATTACCGTTTCCGGACTCCAGTTGAGAGAGCGTTGATTTTGCTATTCCGGCACGGCGCGCGATTTCCGCCAGTGAAAGCCCGGTCCGCATACGTTCACGCACCAGACTTTTGGCGATCACGCTAATTGGCTGCGTCATAAAACGGCCTCTGTTCTATAAATCGAACGAATCGTTCATCTTGTAAAACGATATTGATGCGTTCATTATAATGGAAACTCGTTCGATATGGCTAAAATTGTATGAAGCATTATTTCTCGTGCCTGAAAGGCGACACGATAAAAGCGATTGTTCTGGTATGCCTGGCGGTAGGGGTTGTTGGCGTGTCTTACGGCTCGCTGGCGATGGCGTATGGCTTCCCTATCTGGGTGCCGTTTGTGCTCTCGATAACGGTGCTGGCGGGCGCGTCCGAATTTATGTTTATTGGCATCGTCGCCAGCGGCGGGAATCCGCTTGCCGCTGCCGCCGCAGGTTTACTGGTCAACGCACGACACGTTCCGTTTGGCGTAACGGTGCGTGAACTGGTCGGCAAGCGCGGATTGAGCTTTCTGGGCTGCCACATCATGAACGACGAGAGCGTGGTGTTTGGCCTGTCGCAAAAAACGCCTGAGCAGCGCAAAGCCGCCTACTGGCTGTGCGGGCTGGGCGTCGCCATCGTCTGGCCACTTGGCACCCTGCTGGGCGCGGGCGTCGGCAAGCTGTTACCCGCGCCGGAAACCATCGGCCTGGACGCGGTATTCCCCGCCATCTTGCTGGCGCTGGTCGTCCCGGCGTTTAAGAACCGCACCACGCTTATCCGCGCCTATAGCGGCGCAGCGCTGTCGCTGGCCGCCGTGCCGTTTGCCCCCGTCGGCCTGCCGGTACTGCTCTCCTTATTCGGCCTTGCCGCGAGGAAGAAATAATGGAAAACATGACCTTTTTTATCCTCGGTATCGCCATTTTATCGGCGGGAACATACCTGATGCGACTCGGCGGGGCAAAGCTGGGGAATCGACTGGCGCTGTCGGAGCGTTCTCAGGCGCTGCTTTCCGATGCCGCCACGGTGCTGCTATTTTCCGTGGCGCTGGCGACGACGTTCTACGAAGGCGAGCATTTTGCCGGCATGGCGCGCGTGCTGGGCGTGTCGTTTGCGGTGTTTTTGGCCTGGCGCAAGATGCCGCTTATCGTGGTGATCTTCGCGGCCGCTATCGTCACGGCGCTGCTGCGGCTGGCGGGTCTGCATTGATAAAATAGCAGGCATGTGCTGATGGCCTGCGCCAGCGCGGCAAATCGGCAGGAATTAAAGATTTTTAGCTTTCTGGCCAGCGTGTTGAGCCGCCATTCGCCGGAGACGATAGAGAAACTGAAGCACTACGGGGAGTTTATTGCGCTACTGCGGTAAGAAGGTAAGAACCTGTCCCTGCTCCGAAGAGCGAGGGACAGTGGCTACACGACTTATTTGTTCAGTTCAGCGGTCATGTGTACCTGGTTACCGGTAAATGCCTGAGTAATTTTGTAAGACGATGCGCCTGCTTCTTGTGCCTGAGCGGCGATTTTCGCTTCTGCGCCATCAAGGGTCGAGGCGGTTGCGGTCACAGACTGAGCAGCGAATGAACCGAAAGAAGTAGACAGAGCGATAACTGCGACAAAAGTTTTGATGTTTTTCATGGTATAAATCCTGTTGTTTAGTTGTTTAGATAAGGCGTTTTGCCTTGATGTGATAAATAATAGACCTCATCACCGACAACTAAAAGCGGAAGGATTTGCTAAAGTTATTCAAATTTACTGATTAATGATGATGCGCTGAGAATGCGTATAGACGGTCGCTCTGCCTGGCTTACAGAAGCCCACCAGCGTCAGGTTACAGCGCTGCGCCACCTCCACCGCCAGCGTGGTCGCCGCTGATACCGCGAAGAGGATTTCCACACCGCACATCGCGGCCTTTTGCACCATCTCATAGCTCGCCCGGCTGGATACCAGCGCCGCACCCTGATGCCATGCCTCGCTTTCTCCGGCGCGACGACCCAGCAGTTTATCCAGCGCGACGTGGCGGCCCACGTCCTCATGTCCACCCGCAATGTCACCGGATGGAAGCACCCAGGCAGCAGCGTGGGTACATCCGCTCAGTTGCCCAATAGGCTGGACGTCATTGAGATGCTCAAGAGCGTGGTCCAGATGGTTAAGATTGAACGTTTGGGTAAACGGCAACGGGATAATGGGCTTACCAATATCATTGAGTTGCTCTACGCCACAGACGCCGCAGCCCGTGCGCCCTGCCAGCGCTCGGCGGCGTTCTTTAAGCCCCATAAAGCGGCGGCTTGAAAGCTCGATTTGCACTTCCAGGCCATTACAGACCTGCACCACGTCCATGCTGTAAATATCCTGCGGCTGCTCAATAATTCCCTCGGAGAGCGAAAAGCCGATGGCGAACAGTTCGAGATCTTTAGGCGACGCCATCATCACTACGTGGGAAATACCGTTGTAAACCAGCGCAACGGGGACTTCCGCTGCCACGAAATCGGGCGTGGAGTGGGTAATATGAGGAGGTCTGTGTACCGACAGTTCCACAATGCCCGCAGGCAACGAAGACGAGCGGGTATCACAATTTTGTTTAGACACAACGGTATTCCTGAGCAACCACAGTGGTAAGCCCGCTATTGCATCATAAACCGCGGGCCTCGCGCATAGTATGGATCAACTTTTGGGCTCCCATACTCTTCAATTTTACCTACCTATTCCGGAGTGGCACAACCGAAGCACTGATACACCCCCGCAACATGAAGGCGGTAAAATGTGATTAATATCACACTTTATAATCATCATAGTGATAATACGTTCACTTTGTTTTAACCCCGTTGGAACAGGCTTACCGACATTGTGGTATTCTGAACATACCCCTCGCGGAATTGAGGGAATAGATCAAATTTCCATCTTTGCGGTGAATTCACGATCGTAAAGAAAAAACTTCTTAGCAATGTCGAACAGAAACAAGGAGTGACCCATGCAGGTCAGCAGAAGGCAGTTCTTTAAGATCTGCGCTGGCGGTATGGCAGGCACCACGGTAGCGGCACTGGGCTTTGCCCCAGGCGTAGCGCTGGCGGAAACACGGCAGTACAAACTGCTGCGCACCCGCGAAACCCGTAATACCTGTACGTACTGCTCTGTCGGTTGTGGGCTGTTGATGTATAGCCTCGGCGACGGTGCGAAAAACGCCAAAGCATCTATCTTCCATATCGAAGGTGACCCGGATCATCCGGTCAACCGTGGCGCATTGTGCCCGAAAGGCGCAGGTCTGGTGGACTTTATCCACTCTGAAAGCCGTCTGAAATTCCCTGAATACCGCGCGCCAGGCTCTGATAAATGGCAGCAGATTACCTGGGAACAGGCGTTTGACCGCATCGCTAAGCTCATGAAAGAAGACCGCGATGCCAACTTTATGCCGCAGAATGCTGACGGCGTGACGGTCAACCGCTGGCTCTCCACCGGCATGCTGTGCGCTTCGGCCTCCAGCAACGAAACCGGCTATTTAACCCAGAAATTTACGCGTGCACTCGGCATGCTCGCAGTCGACAACCAGGCGCGCGTCTGACACGGACCAACGGTAGCAAGTCTTGCTCCAACATTTGGTCGCGGTGCGATGACCAACCACTGGGTCGACATCAAGAACGCCAACCTTATCGTGGTGATGGGCGGTAACGCCGCTGAAGCGCACCCTGTCGGGTTCCGCTGGGCGATGGAAGCCAAAATCCACAACGGCGCAAAACTGATTGTTATCGATCCCCGCTTCACGCGTACCGCGTCGGTGGCGGATTTCTATACCCCAATTCGTTCCGGTACTGACATCACCTTCCTGTCGGGCGTATTGCTGTACCTGCTCACCAATGAAAAATACAACCGCGAATACGCCGAGGCCTACACCAACGCCAGCCTGATCGTGCGTGAAGATTATGGCTTTGAAGATGGCCTGTTCAGCGGTTACGACGCCGATAAACGCAAATACGATAAAACCAGCTGGAACTACGAGCTGGACGAAAAAGGCTTTGCGAAGCGCGATACCACGCTGACTCATCCGCGCTGCGTGTGGAATCTGCTGAAAGAGCACGTTTCCCGCTACACGCCGGACGTGGTCGAGAACATCTGCGGTACGCCAAAAGCCGACTTCCTGAAAGTGTGCGAATACATCGCCGAGACCAGCGTCAACGACAAAACGGCGTCGTTCCTGTATGCGCTCGGCTGGACACAGCACTCCGTCGGGGCGCAGAACATCCGTACCATGGCGATGATTCAGCTGCTGCTCGGCAATATGGGCATGGCAGGCGGCGGCGTGAATGCCCTGCGCGGTCACTCCAATATTCAGGGTCTGACCGATATTGGCCTGCTGTCACAAAGCCTGACCGGCTACATGACGCTGCCAAACGAAAAACAGACCGACCTCCAGACCTATCTGACCGCCAACACGCCAAAACCGCTGCTGGAAGGCCAGGTGAACTACTGGGGCAACTACCCGAAATTCTTTGTCTCAATGATGAAGGCCTTCTATGGCGATAAAGCAACGGCTGATAATAGCTGGGGCTTTGACTGGTTGCCGAAGTGGGACAAGGGTTATGACGTCCTGCAATACTTCGAGATGATGCACCAGGGCAAAGTGAACGGCTATCTGTGCCAGGGCTTTAACCCGGTCGCCTCGTTCCCGAACAAAAACAAAGTGGTGGAGTCGCTTTCCAAACTGAAGTTCCTGGTAACGATTGACCCGCTCAACACCGAAACCGCGACCTTCTGGCAGAACCACGGTGAATCGAACGATGTCGATCCGTCGAAGATTCAGACAGAAGTGTTCCGTCTGCCATCGACCTGCTTCGCCGAAGAGAACGGTTCTATCGTCAACTCGGGCCGCTGGTTGCAGTGGCACTGGAAAGGCGCGGACGCCCCGGGCATCGCCATGAACGACGGTGAGATTCTGGCCGGTATCTTCTTACGCATGCGTAAGATGTATGCAGCAGAAGGCGGCGCGAACCCGGAACCGGTTCTGAATATGACCTGGAACTATTCGACGCCGGAAAACCCTGCGCCAGAAGAAGTGGCAATGGAGAGCAACGGTAAAGCGCTGGCGGATGTTATCGATCCGGCCACCGGCACCGTACTGGCGAAGAAAGGCGAGCAGTTGAGCACCTTTGCGCATCTGCGCGACGACGGCTCGACCTCCAGCGGCTGCTGGATCTTCGCCGGAAGCTGGACGCCGAAAGGCAACCAGATGGCCAACCGCGATAACGCCGACCCGTCGGGCCTTGGCAATACGCTGGGCTGGGCCTGGGCGTGGCCACTCAACCGCCGCATTCTCTATAACCGTGCTTCCGCAGACCCGCAGGGTAAACCGTGGGATCCGAAGCGTCAGCTCCTGAAATGGGACGGCGCGAAATGGGGTGGCGTGGATATTCCGGACTACAGCACTGCCGCACCAGGCAGCGACGTGGGGCCGTTTATCATGCAGCCAGAAGGCATGGGCCGTTTGTTTGCTATTGATAAGATGGCGGAAGGTCCGTTCCCGGAACACTACGAACCGTTTGAGACGCCGCTCGGCACCAACCCGCTGCACCCGAACGTTATCTCAAACCCGGCAGCCCGTATCTTCAAGGGCGATTTCGAGGCGCTGGGCAAGAAAGATAAGTTCCCGTACGTGGGCACCACCTATCGTCTGACCGAGCACTTCCACTACTGGACCAAGCACGCGCTGCTTAACGCCATCGCGCAGCCGGAACAGTTTGTAGAGATCGGCGAGAAGCTGGCGAACAAGCTCGGCATTGCGCATGGCGATACCGTGAAGGTTTCCTCTAACCGTGGCTATATCAAGGCTAAGGCGGTGGTGACCAAACGTATTCGCACGTTGCAGGTACACGGGCAAGAGGTGGACACCATCGGCATCCCGATTCACTGGGGTTACGAAGGTGTGGCGAAGAAAGGCTTTATTGCCAACACCCTGACACCGTTCGTCGGCGATGCGAACACGCAGACGCCGGAGTTTAAGGCCTTCCTCGTGAACGTGGAAAAGGTGTAACGGAGACGACTTATGGCTTATCAATCGCAAGACATTATTCGTCGTTCCGCGACAAACAGTTTCACGCCCGCGCCTCAGGCGCGGGACCACCAGCAGGAAGTGGCGAAGCTTATCGACGTGACCACCTGTATCGGCTGTAAAGCCTGTCAGGTGGCGTGTTCAGAGTGGAACGACATCCGTGACGAAGTCGGTCATAACGTCGGGGTGTACGATAACCCCGCCGATCTGACCGCCAAGTCCTGGACGGTGATGCGTTTTTCGGAAGTGGAACAGAACGACAAACTGGAATGGCTGATTCGCAAAGACGGCTGTATGCACTGCGCCGATCCGGGCTGCCTGAAGGCGTGTCCGGCGGAAGGCGCAATCATTCAGTATGCCAACGGCATCGTCGATTTTCAGTCCGAACAGTGCATTGGCTGCGGCTATTGCATCGCGGGCTGTCCGTTCGACGTGCCGCGACTGAACCCGGAAGACAACCGCGTCTACAAATGTACGCTGTGCGTCGACCGCGTGAGCGTCGGCCAGGAACCGGCCTGCGTGAAAACCTGCCCGACCGGCGCTATCCACTTTGGCTCCAAAGAGGAGATGAAAACGCTGGCGGGCGAGCGCGTGTCTGAGCTGAAAACCCGTGGTTACGATAACGCTGGTCTGTACGATCCGGCGGGCGTTGGCGGTACACACGTGATGTACGTGCTGCACCACGCCGACAAGCCGAATCTGTATCACGGCCTGCCGGAGAACCCGGAAATCAGCGCAACGGTGAAATTCTGGAAAGGTATCTGGAAACCGCTGGCCGCTGTTGGCTTTGCCGCCACCTTCGCTGCCAGTATCTTCCACTACGTCGGCGTCGGTCCAAACCGGGCAGATGATGAAGAAGACAATCTTCATGAGGAAAAAGATACCCCTCGTGACGATCGTGAGGAGGAGCGCAAATGAGGAAACGTGACACCATCGTGCGCTACACGGCGCCGGAACGTATCAACCACTGGGTCACCGCCTTCTGCTTCATGCTGGCGGCGATAAGCGGGCTGGGGTTCTTCTTCCCGTCCTTCAACTGGCTGATGCAGATCATGGGCACACCGCAGCTGGCGCGTATTCTGCACCCGTTTGTCGGCGTGATTATGTTTGCCTCGTTCATCATCATGTTTTTCCGCTATTGGCACCATAATCTAATCAATCGGGATGATATCTTTTGGGCGAAGAATATTCGTAAGATCGTCGTCAACGAGGAAGTGGGTGACACCGGGCGTTATAACTTCGGCCAGAAGTGCGTATTCTGGGTGGCGATTATTTTCCTGGTCCTGTTGCTGATAAGCGGTGTGATCATCTGGCGTCCGTATTTCGCGCCTGCTTTCTCAATCCCGGTGATCCGATTTGCGCTGATGCTGCATTCATTTGCCGCAGTCGCGTTAATTGTGGTTATCATGGTGCATATTTACGCCGCCCTTTGGGTGAAAGGCACCATTACCGCGATGGTGGAAGGATGGGTTACCAGCTCGTGGGCGAAGAAACATCACCCACGCTGGTATCGTGAAGTCCGCCAGAAACAGGATAAGTCATCTGAATGAGTATTCGCATAATCCCGCAAGATGAGCTGGGTTCGAGCGAGAAACGCACGGCGGATTACATTCCGCCGTTGTTATTCCCCAGACTCAAGAACCTCTACAACCGTCGCGCAGAACGTCTGCGTGAGCTGGCAGAGAACAATCCGCTTGGCGATTTTTTGCGCTTCGCAGCGTTGATCGCCCATGCGCAGGAAGTGGTGTTGTATGACCACCCGCTGCAAATTGACCTGACCGCACGCATAAAAGAAGCGAACGATCAAGGCAAGCCGCCGCTGGATATCCATGTGCTGCCTCGCGACAAACACTGGCACACGCTGCTGCATTCTTTGATTGCCGAGCTGAAACCCGAGATGAGCGGACCCGCATTGTCGGTTATCGAGAATCTGGAAAAGGCCTCCGAGCTTGAGCTGGAAGAGATGGCGAGCGCGCTGTTTGCCGCTGACTTTGCGCTGGTCAGCAGCGATAAAGCCCCGTTTATCTGGGCCGCGCTGTCGCTCTACTGGGCACAAATGGCGAGCCTGATTCCAGGTAAAGCTCGCGCGGAATATGGCGAAGCCCGCCAGTTCTGCCCAGTCTGTGGCTCAATGCCGGTCACCAGCATGGTGCAAATCGGCACTACCCAAGGCCTGCGCTACCTGCACTGCAACCTGTGTGAAACCGAGTGGCACGTGGTGCGCATTAAATGCAGCAACTGCGAGCAGACTCGCGATCTGAACTACTGGTCGCTGGAAAACGAAAACGCTGCGGTGAAAGCAGAAAGCTGCGGTGATTGCGGGACGTACCTGAAGATTCTGTATCAGGAAAAAGACCCAAAAGTGGAAGCCGTCGCCGACGATCTCGCCACGCTGGTACTGGACGCGCACATGGAGCAAGAGGGCTTTGCCCGCAGCTCGATTAACCCGTTCCTGTTCCCGGGCGAGGGGGAGTAATTTTCTGCTTTAGTGCCGGGCGGCGTACGTTGCCCGGCCTACAGCTTATAGGGTGAAACCACTCCTGCAATCCCAGTAAAGTCTTTGGTATTTCTTGAAATTAACGCGCAATTTCTGCTCTGGGCAGTAGCCAAAATGATGGCATCGGGAAGTTTCATCCCGTGCTTCTCTCGGAGTGACACGCTTCTTTCAGCAATCTCTCGCGAAACATCAATAATTTCAAAAGCGCCCATCACTGCCGCACTTTTAGCTTCGTGGCCGTGCTTACGCGCACCCACCATGACTTCCATCCAGGTGATGAGACTGATCGCCCGATGAGGTGCAGCGCTTTCAATCGTATCCGCAGCCTCTACGCGATTATTAAAGAGGTCGATGAGAATATTAGTATCAAACACCGCCATGTGCTCCATGATTACCACTCCTCACGCAATTTACGTTCATACTCCAGCCCGTCCACTTTCTGATCTCCCCACAGGCCAAGAGCATCGCGGATCACCGAAACGTTCTGCTGGTCCAGATATAACTCAATGGCCTCCCGCAGCAATTCGGCACGCGGCTTGTTCCGCAGTTTTTTCAGATTATCCAGTCGCTGAATGACGTCATCAGACAAATCGATCAGTATTCTACCCATATCAAGGTCCGCCAAAAGACTCATATATCACCTTAGTATATCATCAATGGTTAATTTTCAAGCAATATACTCTCATTAAAATTAGGGTTAAAGCACGTTAGACCGACGGCCTTCGATTCTGCGAGCCGTTTTCCATTATCTGATCCCTACCTAAATCCTCTATTTTCATCTGTAAAAAATCGGGTTATAAGACTGTATATCCATACAGAAAAAAGGACGTATTCATGGCACTGGAAAAGGGGATTGATAAGCTGGTTCAGGATTTCATTGCAGCCGGGCGACCTTCGTCTCGAAACCAGAATATTGATGACCGACGCGCGGGATACGTTGCCAGCAGAGAACTTGCCGGAAAAACGGAGACACGTGTAGAGGTGGAAACACTCGATTTTGAAGGCATAACCTTCCGCGTGTTTTCTCCACTCAATGCATCAGAAATTCTACCAGCGGTAATCTACTACCACGGCGGCTGTTTTATCAGTGGGGGTTTTGATACCCATGATAATCAGCTCCGCCAACTGGCGTTTTACAGTAACTGTCGGGTGATTGCGGTTCAGTACAGGCTGGCCCCCGAACATACCTTCCCCGCTGCGCATAATGACGCGGAGAAAGGCGCTAATCTGGTCTGGAAGTACGCCGAATTATTTGGTGCAGATAAACATCGTCTCACACTTTGCGGAGACAGCGCTGGTGGTCATCTGGCACTGGTGACGTCATTGCGGCTTAAAGCTACAGGGACATGGCAACCCGCGCAGCTTATTCTTATTTATCCCATGCTTGATGCCACAGCATTCTATGAGAGTTATACCCGCAATGGCGTGGATTATGTCATCACTCGCGATACGCTGCTCAGCGGCTATGAAATGTATTTGGCAAACAGTGTACACAAACATCCAGAAGCCAGTCCGATATGGCGTGATGATTTTAGCGGGCTCCCACCTGTACACATTATTACTGCTGAATTTGATCCACTATGCGATGAGGGCGAGGCACTCTGTCAGCGCCTGACAGAGCAAAGTGTAGTGTGTACTGCTCAGCGGTGGCAGAGTGTGATCCACGGATTTTTTCAACTGGGCGGTATAAGCCAGTCGGCACGAGACGTCATGAAAGATATCGCATGGCGAGTTAGGATAGCCCGGTAATGCACCAGGCTGGCTGAAGCTATTCTTCCTCGTTCCCGCCCTCTTCATACGCGCCATACGGCTTCGCGGGAAGAACGAGATAAGTGCCTTCGAAAATGGCACCGGATTTGTCGTCGCCAAACAGCTCAACTTGCATCTGCACGCGCGCTTTACGTCCCCGCGCCAGGCGGTCGAGATCGCCCCCCAGAGAACCTAAGTCCGCAATGGCGCTGGGTTTTCCGCTGATGGGGCTGCTGTAGCGGATATGGGCATCGGCAAGAATAATGGTGCCGCCAAGATGACGTTCGCGCAGCATCAGCCAGATGAGCCCCCAACCAGTGAGTGTGGCGAGCGAGAACAGGCTGCCGGCAAACAGCGTGTGGTGCGGGTTCTGATTGCCGATCTCCGGCATGGTGGTGATAAATTTCTGTCCGGTGTACTGCTGGATGCGAACGCCCATTTTTTCGCTGAGCGGGATGTGCTGATACCACGCCTGCTGAAGCTGCCCGCACCAGTCGGCGCGATGCAGAATATCGTCGAGGGTGGCAATCGGTTTGATCATCAAAAAGTGACGAATCGGCGTGGTTTGCGGCGCGGTGATTTCGCCTTCGTTGACAAAACCCAGCTTGGAGAAGAACTCCACCGCGTCTTCACGGGCGCTACAGGTAACGCGCTTAACGCCTTCCTGACGGGCAACGGACTCCAGCGTCATTGCCATCAGCGTCCCTAATCCTTTGTCCTGAACGGAGGGATGGACCGCCATAAAACGGATCGAGGCTTCATCGTCGGCATTAATGTATAACCGCCCGACCGCGACCAGGTTCCCCTCTTCATCGACGACCATCTGATGATGTGCCATCGCGTCCCAGGCGTCGCGTTCTGACCCCTGCGGTTGATGCAATGGTTTGCGCAGCATTTCCCAGCGGAAATGGTAATAAACCTCTAACTCTTCTTCTGTCTGCGGTACGCGAAGGTGATACATAGCTGTACTCTCTCTTGTTACCCGCGGCCGCGCCGCCAGTTGGCTCATACCTGCAGCCAGAAGGTGACGGGGCCATCGTTCACCAGCGAGACCTGCATATCTGCAGCGAATCGTCCGGTTTGCGTATTTATTTCTTGCTGGCGGCAGCGCTCAACAAAATAGTCGTACAAGGCTTCTGCGCGATCGGGCGCGGCACCTTTCGAGAAGCCAGGACGCATGCCGCGCTCGGTATCTGCTGCCAGCGTAAATTGAGACACCACCAGCACGCTACCACCCGCCTGCTGGACGTTAAGATTCATTTTGCCTTCTGCATCGCTAAAGATGCGATAGCCGAGCACTTTCTCGCACAAGCGGTTGGCTTTTTGTTCGTCATCATCCTTTTCGACACCTAACAACACCAAAAGTCCTGGGCCAATTTCACCCGTCACCTCTTCCTCCACGGTGACGCTGGCACGGGTTACGCGCTGAATCAATGCAATCATGGTTGGTCTGCTTCTTCTTGTTCTGCGGCTTGTTTGAGTTTACGGTATTCCCCGAGAGTGACAGTTATTTCCGCCCCAAGCAAGACGATGCACCAGGTCCAGTAGACCCAGACGAACAGAATCGGCACCACGGCCAGCACGCCGTAAATGAGCTGATAAGAGGGGAACGTGGTGATGTACAACGCAAAGCCTTTCTTCCCCAATTCAAAGAACATGGCCGCAACCAGTGCGCCCGTCATGGCATCACGATTGGGCACCCGCGTGGTTGGCACGATGCTGTAAAGCAGCCAAAACGAGAGCCACGAGAGGATCAGCGGAAAGAGCCGCAGCACGTTGTCGATAACGGTATTTAGCTCGCTGGCCCAGCGTAGCGACAGCAGATACGAACTGATGGCGAGACTGGCACCGGCCAGCAGCGGACCGAGCGTGAGGATCATCCAGTAGACGGCAAAAGAGTAAACTTTTGGCCGCACCTTTTTACTGCGCCAGATGGTATTGAGCGCACTGTCGATGGCGTACATCAGCAGCAGCGCCGTCACGATCAATCCACACGCGCCGACCGCTGTCATCTTGCTGGAGTTCGCCACAAACTGTTCGATGTAGCGTTGAATCACATCGCCCGTAGCGGGCATAAAGTTGGCAAAAACGAAGTGTCGCAGCTGCATACTGACTTCCGAAAACATTGGGAATGCAGCGAACAGCGCAAAAATGACCGCCACCAGCGGCACCAGTGAGAGCAACGACACATAGGCGAGATTGCCCGCCAGCGTGGTCATGTTGTCCTCATCAATGCGCTGCCAGAGCAGTTTTATCCACGCCCGAAACGGGCGTGTGTGATGTGAGGCTTTTTGATGTACGTTTTTTAACATACCTGCTTCGCAAAATAGTCCGGTATTGTCTCTTTTCCGGTCACCATAATTGAGGTGATACCCAACTGGTTAGCGCCCTCTATATTATCGGCGTTATCATCGAAAAAGACCGCATCGGTGGCTGAGAAACCTTCTGCTTGCAGGACTGCCTGATAAATTCGCGCCTCGGGCTTACGCATCCCCATCTCCTGAGAAAGGTAAATTTTATCGGCCGCCGCGCGAATTTCCGGGTATTCATCCGGCCAGAAAGTGGTGTGAAGACGGTTAGTGTTAGACAGCACCACCACCCGATGCCCCTGCTCGCGCAGTTTGTGCATGATATCAATGACGTCCGGGCGGATCGCCACGAATACCGCCTGCCAGCCGTGGGCAAATTGTTCGTAGCTCAGCGGTAAATCCATCTCATGGCACATCGCTTCTGCGAAGGCTTCATCGCTGATTTCACCGCGCTCATGCTGATGGAACGCCTCGCCCATGGTGAAGTTTTGCTTAAGCGTCGCCAGCGGCACGCGGCTGAAATCGCTCCATGCGCCCAGCACCCGATTGAAGTCGATATCGACGATGACATTTCCTAAGTCAAAGATATAAAGCATGTTTATCTCCCTTTGCGCCATGAAGAAATAACTGTAGCGGGAAAGATACGCTTTGGCTATGCGCCAGATTCAGCTTAGAGAAAGTGAAAGAAAAACCCGGCGCATGACGCACCGGGGCATTTGACGGGGGAGTTAGCCTGCCTGCTGCTCGTCGCTGGAGGTGACTTCAACCAGTTCTACCTGGCTGGATTTAAGGATATTTTGCAATCCCGTCCCTGGCAGTTCATCGGTAAACAACGCCGTAACCTGCGCGACGTTGCCGATCTCAACGGCGGCGGATGCATGGTATTTCGTCCGATCGGCAGCCAGTAAAATATGCCGCGAATGCGCAATCATCGTTTTAACCACGCTGGCCTCGTTGATGTCGAATTCCATCATCGCCCCGTCGTTTTCAATCGCACCGACGCTGGTGACCAGATAATCCGCACGAAAGCCCGAAACAAACGCCGTGGCGGCAGGACCAATAATCCCGCCATTGTGCGGACGTAAGGTTCCACCCGGCACCATCACTTCAAAGCGCGTGTTTTTGTAGAGAATATGCGCCACCCGCAGGCTGTTGGTGATGATTCGCAGGTGATTATGGTTGAGCAGCGCCCGCGCAACATGCTCTACCGTGGTGCCAATGGTGATGAAAATCGTCGAACCATCCGGGATATAGTCGGCAATGGCCTCCGCAATCGCCCGCTTCTCTTCGGTCAGTGAGACTTCACGTTGCTCAAACGCCGTGTTGACCACGCTTGAGGCGCGGCCCGCCCCACCGTGATGGCGCGTAATCAATCCTTGTTCGCTGAGCTTGCGGATGTCACGGCGCACCGTTTGCGTGGAAACGTCCAGCAGTTGCGCCAGTTCATCAATGTTCATGTAGCCACGATCGGCGATCAACGTTAGCAGCTGGTCGTGCCGTGGATTACCGGTCATTTCGGTAAGGCTCATGGGCTGTCCTCTAAAAACCATCACGCCCCGCATTTTATACAAAAAGTGACAAGAAAGAGCGGGTTTGATCACAGTCAGGGATTCCCGCCCGTCCGCCAGGACGTGTGCATTTTAGCGCCGCGACGGCGCTGGCATAGCGTACCGCCTCTGGAACAGGCTCGTTTTGCGCCAGCCCCACTGCCAGCGCGCCATGGAAGACGTCGCCCGCACCCGTGGTATCCACCACGTCAATGCTAAAGCCGGGCTGATGAGAAAGCTGACCCTTATCAAGCCAATAGCAGCCCTCTTTCCCATGAGTGACATAGACATGTCCATTTGTGAGCGTTTGTGCTTTTTTCAGCGCACCTTCGGGCTCGGTGAGGCTCGTCAAACGCTGCAAACCGGGGGCAGAAAACGCGGCGTGATCGCTTAACGTGACCAGTTCGGCAATATCTTGCGGAGTGATATCCGCATCCAGCACCGTGGTGATGCCCTGCTGGCGCGCCAGGGTGAAGGCCTGCTTCGCGCCGTCATGCCAACGCACGTCTGCCAGCACCACGTCCCATTGGGAAAAGTCGAGCTCCTGAAGCCAGTCCGCGTTTGCGGGCAGATCCGGGCTGGGATAGTTGGCAATAATTCTTTCGCCGCTGGCATCCACCAGCACTGCCGATTGTGAGGTTCGAGCACCTTTAAAGACGCGCGTATGCCGGGTATTTACCCCCAGGGACTCCAGCTCCGCAAGCAACCTGTTGCCGGTATCGTCGTCGCCCACCCGACCAATAAAGTCCACTTCTGCGCCCAATTTCGCCGCTGCCACCGCCGCAGTTGCCGCCGGACCGCCACCCACTTCCGTGTAGTCATTTGCCACATATTTGCCCCCTTCTTTCGGTAAGTCACTGAGATACCAGATGCGATCCAGCACGGTAATGCCTACACAGGCGATTCGAGTCATGGTGATTCCTTTTACGTTTTCTGATGCTGACATTTTAATTTCATCAAATGTTTAAAAAGTGACCCGTGTCAATTTTTTGACTATAAATTACAAATACGATCAAAAACAGACACCACAAACGCTCACTAACAGACAAACAGTGACAACAACGCACCGGCGGGAGAGAAGCATGTCAGCAATCGCATTTATAGGTTTAGGGCAAATGGGCGCGCCGATGGCGAGCAATCTGCTTAAACATGGCCATCAGCTTAACGTTTTTGATGTGAATCCGCAGGCGGTGCAGGCGCTGGTCGAGAAAGGCGCGACGGCCTCAGCCACGCCTGCCGACGCGGTAATGGACGCAGAATTTGTGATAACCATGCTGCCGAACGGCGATTTAGTTCGCACCGTGCTGTTTGGTGAAAGCGGCGTCTGCGAAGGGCTGGCGCGCGAGGCGCTGGTGATTGATATGTCGACCATCCACCCGCTGCAAACCGACAAACTCATTGCCGAGATGAACGCTAAAGGGTTCAGCATGATGGATGCGCCCGTCGGCAGAACCTCCGATCACGCTATCGCCGGTACGCTGCTATTGCTGGTGGGCGGTACACCACAGCAGGTGGAACGCGCCACGCCGGTACTGATGGCGATGGGTAATGAGCTTATCGAAGCCGGTGGCCCCGGAATGGGGATCCGCGTCAAGCTCATCAACAACTACATGAGCATTGCCCTGAACGCCCTTTCCGCTGAGGCCGCCGTGCTGTGCGAGGCGCTGGGGCTGTCCTTTGACGTGGCGCTAAAAGTGATGAGCGGCACGCCTGCCGGTAAAGGCCATTTCACCACCTCGTGGCCGAACAAGGTGCTGAAAGGCGATCTTTCTCCGGCCTTCATGATCGACCTGGCGCACAAGGATCTGGGGATCGCACTGGACGTGGCAAACCAGTTGCACGTTCCGATGCCGCTCGGTGCGGCGTCTCGTGAAGTTTATAACCAGGCTCGCGCCGCCGGACGCGGACGCGAAGACTGGACCGCCATCCTCGAACAGGTTCGCGCATCCGCCGGGCTGAACCCTCAACATTGATCAATAAAAAGGACTCTCGAATGACCTCCTACACCCTGAAAGATATCACCCGACCTTCCGGCGGTTTTGCCATGCTCGCGGTCGATCAGCGCGAAGCGATGCGCATGATGTTTGCCGCGGCGGGCGCACCTGCTCCTGTGACCGATGGGCACTTGACCGATTTCAAAGTGAATGCGGCAAAAATTCTGTCGCCGTATGCCTCCGCTATTCTGGTCGATCAGCAGTTCTGTTATCGCCAGGTCGTCGAGCAACACGCGGTGGCTAAAAGCTGCGCCATGATCGTCGCGGCTGACGAGTTTATTCCGGGCAACGGTATTCCGGTAGACAGCGTGGTGATTGATAAAAGCATCGATCCGCAGGCGGTCAAACGTGACGGCGGTAAAGCGCTGAAGCTGCTGGTGCTGTGGCGTAGCGATGAAGACGCACAGCAGCGTCTGGAGATGGTGAGCGAGTTTAATCAGCTGTGCCACAACAACGGGCTACTGAGCATTATCGAGCCGGTAGTGCGTCCTCCACGCCGTGGTGCGGCCTTTAATCGTGAGCAGGCCATTATCGACGCGGCAAAAGAGCTGGGTAACAGCGGGGCCGACCTCTATAAAGTCGAGATGCCGCTGTATGGCAAAGGCACCCAGCAAGAACTGCTGACCGCCTCGCAAAAGCTCAATGAGCACATCAGCATGCCGTGGGTGATCCTCTCTTCTGGTGTGGACGAGAAGCTGTTCCCGCGCGCCGTGAGCGTGGCGATGCAGGCGGGGGCGTCCGGGTTCTTAGCGGGCCGCGCGGTGTGGTCATCGGTCGTTGGCCTGCCGGATACCGAACTGATGTTGCGCGATATTTCCGTGCCTAAGCTGCAACGTTTGGGTGAGATTGTCGACGATATGATGGCTCGCCGTTAAGAAAGGACAACGACATGAAATGGTTTAACACGCTGAGCCACAACCGCTGGCTCGAACAAGAGACCGACCGCATTCTGGATTTTGGCAAGAATGCAGCGGTGCCGACCGGTTTCGGCTGGCTGGGTAATAACGGCCAGGTGCGCAGCGATATGGGTACGCACCTGTGGATCACCGCGCGCATGCTGCACGTTTATGCCGTCGCGGCGAACATGGGGCGTCCTGGCGCTTACGCGCTGGTCGAGCATGGGATCCATACCCTGAACGATGCCCTACGCGATAAGCAGTACGGCGGCTGGTACGCCTGCGTGAATGACGAAGGTGTAGTCGATGCCTCCAAGCAGGGCTATCAGCACTTCTTTGTTTTACTCGGCGCGGCCAGCGCGGTGACAACTGGGCACCCCGAAGCCCGCCAGCTTTTGGACGACGCTATCGAGGTCATCGAAAAATACTTCTGGAGCGAACAGGAGCAGATGTGCCTGGAGTCCTGGGATGAAGCCTTTAGCAAAACCGAGGATTACCGTGGCGGCAACGCCAACATGCACGCCGTGGAAGCGTTCCTGATTGTGTACGACGTGACCCATGACCGCAAATGGCTCGACCGCGCCCTGCGCATTGCCTCGGTGATTATTCACGACGTGGCGCGCAAAGGCGAGTATCGCGTCAACGAGCATTTCGATACTCACTGGAACCCCATCCGCGATTACAACAAAGATAATCCCGCCCACCGCTTTCGCGCTTACGGCGGCACGCCGGGCCACTGGATTGAGTGGGGTCGCCTGATGCTGCATCTGCGCGCCGCGCTGGAGACCCGCTTTGAAACGCCGCCGGAGTGGCTACTGGAAGATGCCAAAGGGTTGTTCCACGCCACGATCCGCGACGCCTGGGCACCGGACGGGGCCGACGGCTTTGTCTATTCCGTTGGCTGGGACGGTAAGCCTATCGTTCGCGAGCGTGTGCGCTGGCCGATTGTCGAGGCGATGGGCACCGCCTATGCGCTGTATACCGTTACCGGTGAGGCCCAGTACGAAACCTGGTATCAGACGTGGTGGGAATACTGCATCAAGTACCTGATGGATTACGAAAACGGTTCCTGGTGGCAAGAGCTGGATACCAACAACGAAGTGACAACCAAAGTCTGGGACGGCAAGCAGGATATTTATCACCTGCTGCACTGCCTGGTGATCCCGCGTCTGCCGCTGGCACCGGGATTAGCACCTGCGGTCGCCGCCGGAATGCTGGATAGCCAGGCCAAATAATAAACCTTCCAGATGGATGGAGATCTTATGAGTACCCTACACAATATTACCCTGACAAATACCGGTAACGGCTTCACCCTGAGCTGGCAAGATCGCCTGATTTTGTCGCATACCGACGAAAACCCGTGCCTGTGGATTGGCGCAGGCGAAGCGGACATTGAGATGTTTCGCGGCAATTTCAGCATCAAAGACAAGCTCAACGAAAAGATTGCCCTGACCGAAGCGACTATCGCGAAGCAAAGCGCGGGCTGGGCGGTTCGCTTTACCCGCGGCGATACGGTGAGCGCCACGCTGTTAGTTGGCACCGATAAGCAGGGCCGCCTTGAGCTGAAACTTAAAAATGATGCCACCAGCCACAATCGCATCTGGCTGCGGCTGGCAGCCCAGCCAGAAGATCATATTTACGGCTGCGGCGAGCAGTTCTCTTATTTCGATCTGCGCGGTAAACCGTTCCCGCTGTGGACCAGTGAACAGGGCGTGGGCCGTAACAAACAGACCTACGTCACCTGGCAGGCCGACTGCAAAGAGAACGCGGGCGGTGATTATTACTGGACCTTCTTCCCACAACCCACGTTCGTCAGCACGCAGAAGTATTACTGCCATGTCGACAACAGCTGCTACATGAACTTCGACTTTAGCGCGCCCGAGTTCCACGAGCTGGCATTCTGGGAAGATAATGCCACCCTGCGCTTCGAATGTGCGGAAACCTACGTCGATCTGCTGGAAAAACTGACCGGGCTGCTGGGCCGTCAGCCTGAGTTGCCGGACTGGGTTTACGACGGCGTGACGCTCGGCATTCAGGGCGGCACCGACGTTTGCCAGAACAAGCTGGATACCATGCGAAACGGCGGCGTGAAGGTCAACGGCATCTGGGCGCAGGACTGGTCCGGCATTCGAATGACCTCTTTCGGCAAGCGCGTGATGTGGAACTGGAAGTGGAACAGCGAGCTGTATCCGCAGCTTGATGAACGCATCCCGCAGTGGAAAGACGAAGGCGTGCAGTTCCTCTCCTATATCAACCCGTATCTCGCCAGTGACAAAGAGTTGTGCGAAGTGGCCTCTCAACGTGGCTATTTGACCAAAGACGCTCACGGCAAGGATTACCACGTCGAGTTCGGCGAGTTTTATGCGGGCGTTATCGATCTGACCAATCCAGAAGCCTACGACTGGTTCAAAGAGGTGATCAAAAAGAACCTGATCGAACTGGGCTGCGGCGGCTGGATGGCCGACTTTGGCGAATATCTGCCGACCGATACCTTCCTGCATAACGGCGTGAGCGCGGAGATCATGCATAACGCCTGGCCTGCGCTGTGGGCGAAATGTAACTACGAAGCGCTGGAGGAGACCGGCAAGCTCGGGGAGATCCTGTTCTTTATGCGCGCGGGTTATACGGGCAGCCAGAAACACTCGGTGATGATGTGGGCGGGCGATCAGAACGTCGACTGGAGCCTGGACGATGGGCTGGCCTCGGTGGTTCCGGCGGCGCTGTCGCTGGCGATGACCGGACACGGCCTGCACCACAGCGATATCGGCGGGTACACCACGCTGTTCGACATGAAGCGCAGCAAAGAGCTGCTGCTGCGCTGGTGCGACTTCAGCGCCTTTACGCCGATGATGCGCACCCACGAAGGTAACCGCCCAGGCGATAACTGGCAGTTTGACGGCGATGCCGAAACCATCGCCCACTTCGCGCGGATGACTACCGTCTTCACCACGCTGAAACCCTACATCAAAGACGCGGTGGCGCAGAACGCCAAAAGCGGACTGCCGGTGATGCGTCCACTGTTCCTGCACTACGAGGACGACGCGCAGGCCTACACGCTGAAATACCAGTATCTGTTTGGCCGCGATCTGCTGGTGGCTCCGGTGCATGAACAGGGCCGTCGCGACTGGACGCTTTATCTGCCACAGGACTGCTGGGTGAACGCGTGGACCGGCGAAGTGCATCAGGGCGGTGAAGTGACCGTTGATGCCCCGCTCGGCAAACCGCCGGTCTTCTATCGCCAGCAAAGCGAATGGACCGAGCTGTTCGACACCTTACGTCACATTTGATAAGGCTCGCCCGCGGGGAAACCTGCGGGCAGACGGAGAATAATAATGAGTCAAACATCATCCGATCCGGCAACCCTACGATTGCCGTTTAAAGAAAAACTCGCCTATGGGATGGGCGATCTGGGCTCCAATATCCTGTTGGATATCGGCACGCTGTATCTGCTGAAATTCTACACCGACGTGCTGGAGCTACCGGGGACCTACGGCGGCATTATCTTCTTGATCGCCAAGTTCTTTACCGCGTTTACCGATATGGGTACCGGGATTATGCTCGACTCGCGGCGCAAGATTGGGCCGAAGGGTAAGTTCCGTCCGTTCGTACTCTATGCCGCGTTCCCGGTGACGCTGCTGGCGATCGCTAACTTTGTCGGTACCTCTTTTGAGGTCACCGGCAAGACGGTGATGGCGACCGTGCTGTTCATGCTGTATGGCCTGTTCTTTAGCATGATGAACTGTTCCTACGGCGCGATGGTGCCCGCTATGACTAAAAATCCTGACGAGCGCGCCTCGCTGGCGGCGTGGCGTCAGGGCGGCGCCACGCTCGGCCTGCTGCTGTGTACCGTGGGCTTTGTGCCGGTGATGAACCTGATTGAGGGCAATTCCCAGCTCGGCTATATCTTTGCCGCCACGCTGTTTTCGCTCTTTGGTCTGTTCTTTATGTGGTGGTGCTATCGCGGCGTGAAAGAACGCTATGTCGAGCCTCAGCCCGCGCATCCGACGCAGAAACCGGGGTTGTTGCAGTCCTTCCGCGCCATTGCGGGCAACCGACCGCTGTTTATCCTCTGTATCGCTAACCTGTGCACGCTGGGCGCATTTAACGTCAAGCTGGCCATTCAGGTTTACTACACGCAGTACGTGCTCAACGACCCGATTCTGTTGTCGTATATGGGCTTCTTCAGCATGGGCTGCATTTTTATCGGCGTCTTTATGATGCCCGGTGCGGTGCGTCGCTTCGGCAAGAAAAAAGTCTATATCAGCGGGCTGCTTATCTGGGTCGCGGGCGATCTTTTGAACTACTTCTTCGGCGGCGGCTCGGTCAGCTTTGTTGCGTTCTCATGCCTGGCGTTCTTCGGCTCCGCGTTCGTGAACAGCCTGAACTGGGCGCTGGTTTCCGATACGGTCGAATACGGCGAGTGGCGTACCGGCGTGCGTTCAGAGGGAACGGTCTACACCGGATTTACTTTCTTTCGCAAGGTGTCGCAAGCGCTGGCGGGCTTCTTCCCCGGCATTATGCTGACCCAAATCGGCTATATGCCCAACGTGGTGCAATCGGCGGGAACGGTGGAAGGTTTGCGGCAGCTGATCTTCATCTATCCCAGCATCCTGGCGGTGGCCACTATCGTGGCGATGGGATGTTTCTATAACCTCAACGAGAAGATGTACGTGCGTATCGTTGAAGAGATAGAACTGCGTAAACGTCCAGCCTGAATGACTTTGAAATAGCGCTCTTCGGGGCGCTATGAGGATCGACTATGAACCACAACACTGATCCGTTAACCCTGAAGCTGAGCCTGCGCGAGAAGTGCGCCTACGGGATGGGCGATTTTGGCTCGAACCTGATGCTGTGTATTGGCACGCTGTATTTGCTGAAGTTTTACACCGACGAGTTGGGTATGCCAGCGTTTTACGGCGGCATTATTTTTCTGGTGGCGAAATTCTTCACCGCCTTCACCGACATGCTGACCGGCGTGCTACTGGATTCACGGCGTAATATTGGTGAACGGGGCAAATTCAGACCGTTTATTTTGTACGCCTCCGTTCCGGTCGCGCTGGTGGCGACGGCGCAGTTTCTGGCGAATGACTTTAGCCTGACGGTGAAAACGGCCATCGCCACCATACTGTTTATGATGTTTGGACTGTTCTACAGCCTGATGAACTGCTCCTACGGGGCGATGGTGCCCGCCATCACCAAAAATCCGAACGAGCGTGCGCACCTTGCCGCCTGGCGTCAGGGCGGGGCAACGATCGGATTGTTGCTCTGTACCGTCGGCTTTATGCCGATTCAGGCGCTGTTCGTGAGCCAGCCGTCGCTGGGTTATCTGGTGGCAGCACTGCTGTTCGTGACCCTTGGGCTGTTCTGCATGTGGTGGTGTTATAGCGGCGTGAAGGAGCGCTACGTTGAGGTGACACCCGCTCACCATAAGCCCGGCATCATGAAATCGTTCTACGCCATTTTTCGCAACCCGCCGCTGCTGGTGTTGTGTATCGCCAATCTGTGTACGCTGGCGGCCTTTAACATCAAGCTCGCGATTCAGGTCTATTACACCCAGTACGTGCTCAACGATATTCATCTGCTGTCGTGGATGGGATTTTTCAGCATGGGCTGCATTCTGGTGGGCGTGTTCCTGGTACCCGGTGCGGTGAAGCGCTTTGGCAAGAAGCAGGTCTATCTGGGCGGGCTGACGCTGTGGGCCGTGGGCGATGTACTGAACTTTGTCTGGGGGAGCAGTTCGCTGTCGTTTGTGCTGTTTTCCTGCATGGCGTTTTTCGGTACGGCGTTTGTGAATAGCCTGAACTGGGCGCTAGTGCCGGATACCGTGGACTACGGCGAGTGGAAAACGGGCATTCGTGCAGAAGGCTCGGTTTATACCGGCTATACGTTTTCGCGCAAAATCTCCGCCGCGCTCGCTGGATTCCTGCCGGGCATTATGCTGACGCAGATTGGCTATATTCCCCACGCGGTACAGAGCGCAGGCACCCTGCTCGGCCTGCGTCAGTTGATATTTCTGTGGCCATGTGGCCTGGCGATTGTTGCCGCCATCACCATGGGACTGTTTTATAAACTCAACGAAGCGCGCTTCGCTTTTATTATTGAGGAGATTGGGAAACGAAAAAAACACCCTACACCGATGACTGAAATGACCCGCGAAAATAAAGCGTCAGCTGTCACTTTATAACGATAAATCTGGCCGGTATTCCCTTCCTGTTTACAGGAGGGGCGGCCCTTCTGTACCTGACACATGGAAGAATTATGAAAAAAATAGCCACTGCCTTACTGATTTCATCGGTTTCATGCTCGGCATTTGCCGGTGCCTACGTCGAAACGCGTGAGGCCTATAACACCGCCTCTGAACTGCATGAAGTTATCCTGCGCGCCGGATATAACTTTGATATGGGCGCGGGGCTGATGTTCACCAACGCCTATAACGTCGGAAAATGGGATGAGCTGAAACACAGCTATAACGAAATCGAGGGCTGGTATCCGTTGTTCAAACCTACCGACAAATTGACCTTCCAGCCTGGTGGGTTAATTAACGACAGCAGCGATGGATCCGGTGGAGCGATTTATCTGGATACCAACTATAAATTTGTCGACTGGTTTAATCTGACGTTTCGCTATCGCTATAACCATAATAATTACGATACGCCGGACTATAACGGTGAGATGGATAAAAACGATACCCACGAGTTTGCCAATTACTGGAACTTCAAATTAACCGATGCGTTTTCCTATACCTTTGAACCACACTTCTTCCAACGGGTGAATGATTACCGCAGCAAAAACGGCAAAGACCATCATTGGGAAATCACCAACAAATTTAGCTATAAAATCGATCGCAACTGGATGCCGTACATGGAGCTTCAGTGGCTTGATCGGTGGAATGATTACAACCGCGAGCAGTACCGTATTCGCTTAGGGTTACGCTATTCGTTTTAATAAAAAAGCCGCTGAATATCAGCGGCTTTTCGCACTACGCACCTTACAAAGGTATCGTATTAGTCTTTAGAACCGCCACGGCCCGCACGTTTACGGTCGTTCTCGGTCAGGTGACGTTTACGGATACGTACGGAGGTAGGAGTCACTTCTACCAGTTCGTCGTCATCGATAAATTCCAGAGCCTGCTCAAGAGACATTTTCTGTGCTGGAACCAGCGTGGTTGCTTCGTCAGTACCGGAAGCACGCATGTTGGTCAGTTTCTTACCGGTCAGGCAGTTTACAGTCAGGTCGTTAGAACGACTGTGAATACCGATGATCTGGCCTTCGTAAACTTCTGCACCGTGACCCAGGAACAGCTTACCGCGATCCTGCAGGCTGAACAGTGCGAATGCGACTGCTTTACCCTGGCCGTTAGAAATCAGTACGCCATTCTGGCGCTGGCCGATTTCACCCGGTTTAACGTCATCGTAGTGGCTGAAAGTGGAGTACAGCAGACCGGTACCGGAAGTCATGGTCATGAACTCGGTACGGAAGCCGATCAGGCCACGTGCCGGGATCAGGTAATCCAGACGAATACGGCCTTTGCCGTCAGGGATCATGTCTTTGACATCGCCCTTACGCTCGCCCATTGCCTGCATCACAGAACCCTGGTGCTGTTCTTCGATATCCAGAGTCACGTTCTCGAACGGCTCTTGCAGACGACCATCGATCATACGGTTGATAACTTTCGGACGGGACACAGCCAGTTCGAAGCCTTCACGACGCATGTTTTCGATAAGAACAGACAAGTGCAGCTCGCCACGACCGGATACACGGAACGCGTCCGCATCTTCGGTTTCTTCAACGCGCAACGCAACGTTGTGCACCAGCTCTTTGTTCAGGCGGTCAAGGATCTGACGAGAGGTAACATATTTACCTTCTTTGCCACAGAACGGAGAGGTGTTGACGTTGAAGAACATGGTTACGGTCGGTTCATCAACAGACAGGGCTGGCAGCGCTTCGACGTTTTGCGGATCGCAAAGGGTGTCGGAGATGTTCAGCTCGCCCAGACCGGTGATAGCAATGATATCGCCCGCTTCGGCTTCGGTGGATTCAATACGCTCCAGACCGAGGTGAGTCAGTACTTTACCGACTTTACCGTTACGTGTTTTACCTTCGCTGTCGATGACAGTGATCTGCTGGTTAGGCTTCACTTTACCGCGCTTGATACGACCAATGCCGATTACGCCAACGTAGTTGTTGTAATCCAGCTGAGAGATCTGCATCTGGAACGGACCATCAAGGTCAACGCTTGGTGCTTTAACGTGGTCAACAATCGCCTGATACAGCGGGGTCATATCTTCCGCCATGTCAGTGTGTTCGTTGCCCGCGATACCCATCAATGCAGATGCATAGATGATTGGGAAATCAAGCTGTTCGTCGCTTGCGTCCAGGTTAACGAACAGGTCGAAGACCTGATCCACAACCCAGTCAGGACGCGCGCCAGGACGGTCAACTTTGTTAATAACCACGATTGGCTTCAAACCATGGGCAAATGCCTTTTTGGTTACGAAGCGCGTCTGCGGCATTGGGCCATCCATTGCGTCAACGACCAGCAGAACGGAGTCTACCATGGACATTACACGTTCAACTTCACCACCGAAGTCGGCGTGCCCTGGGGTATCAACGATGTTGATACGGTAGTCATTCCATTTGATAGCGGTGTTTTTAGCGAGGATGGTAATCCCACGCTCTTTCTCCAAATCGTTGGAGTCCATCACGCGTTCAGTGGCTTCAGCACGTTCATTACTGAAAGTACCGGATTGCTGCAGCAGCTTATCAACCAAGGTAGTTTTACCATGGTCAACGTGCGCGATGATGGCGATATTACGCAGATTTTCGATCACAACTTTGCCTCAGGCATTTTAGAAATAGCGCGTTATTGTACACGGATTAAGCGCAGGACTAAACAGGATCACAAACATCCTCCGCAAACAAGTATTGCAGAGTTGCTTTGTGACCGCTTTCACGCCGCATTAAAAGTGCACTTTAACGAAATTTGCACCAAGATGGTGCTCAACGATCGCGTTGAAGCACTATACTGGTGCAAGATGACTATCGTGGTGCAGCTCAATTGCACTATGACATGCATGATAACGCCTTTTTGGGGTGATTTAAAAGTTGGCACAGATTTCGCTTTATAAAAAATATGGCAACAACGCCTGAATATTAGAATTTGAAGACCTCGTTACCACGACGACAATGACCAATCCGGGAGAGTTAAGTATGTCCGCTGAACACGTTTTGACGATGCTGAACGAACACGAAGTGAAGTTTGTTGACCTGCGCTTCACCGATACCAAAGGCAAAGAACAGCACGTCACAATTCCTGCTCACCAGGTAAATGCCGAATTCTTTGAAGAAGGCAAAATGTTTGACGGCTCCTCGATTGGTGGCTGGAAAGGTATCAACGAATCTGACATGGTTCTGATGCCAGATGCTTCTACCGCGCTCATTGACCCGTTCTTCGAAGAGTCTACCCTGATCATCCGTTGCGATATCCTCGAGCCAGGCACGCTGCAGGGCTACGACCGCGACCCGCGCTCTATCGCAAAACGCGCTGAAGAATATCTGCGTTCTACTGGTCTGGCAGACACCGTGCTGTTTGGGCCAGAACCCGAGTTCTTCCTGTTTGACGATATCCGTTTTGGTGCGTCTATCTCCGGTTCCCACGTTGCTATCGATGATATCGAGGGTGCCTGGAACTCCTCCACCAAATACGAAGGCGGTAACAAAGGTCACCGTCCAGGCGTGAAAGGCGGTTACTTCCCGGTTCCTCCGGTCGACTCTTCTCAGGACATCCGCTCTACCATGTGTTTGATCATGGAAGAGATGGGTCTGGTAGTTGAAGCGCACCACCACGAAGTGGCCACCGCGGGTCAGAACGAAATCGCCACCCGCTTTAACACCATGACCAAGAAAGCGGACGAAATTCAGATTTACAAATACGTCGTGCATAACGTTGCTCACCGTTTCGGTAAGACCGCCACCTTCATGCCTAAACCAATGTTTGGTGACAACGGTTCCGGCATGCACTGCCACATGTCCCTGTCCAAGAACGGTGTGAACCTGTTCTCTGGTGACAAATATGCTGGTCTGTCCGAGCAGGCACTGTTCTACATTGGCGGCGTTATCAAGCACGCTAAAGCGATTAACGCCCTGGCGAACCCGACGACCAACTCCTACAAGCGTTTGGTCCCGGGCTACGAAGCGCCAGTTATGCTGGCTTATTCAGCGCGTAACCGCTCTGCTTCCATCCGTATCCCAGTGGTGTCTTCACCGAAAGCACGTCGTATCGAAGTACGCTTCCCGGATCCAGCGGCTAACCCGTACCTGTGCTTTGCGGCCCTGCTGATGGCGGGTCTTGATGGCATCAAGAACAAAATCCACCCTGGCGAAGCGATGGACAAAAACCTGTACGATCTGCCTCCAGAAGAAGCGAAAGAGATCCCACAGGTTGCCGGTTCTCTGGAAGAAGCACTGAACGCGCTGGACGCTGACCGTGAATTCCTGACGGCGGGTGGCGTGTTCACCGACGACGCTATCGATGCCTACATCGCGCTGCGTATTGAAGAAAACGACCGTGTTCGCATGACGCCACACCCGGTTGAGTTTGAGCTGTACTACAGCGTTTAATAGTTAAAGGGTTTCGCGCGACGCTTTTAGCGCGAACCCAAAGCTGTTTTTGTTGCCGTGGAAACTTTCAGCCCATCTCCGGATGGGCTTTTTTCTCCAGCAACAATCTGATCCCACGCGCTTTTTGCGATGATAACGCTATACTGCACTAAAGTAGTGCAGCCAACTCCAGGAGACTGCTTAATGGCAACTGGCACGCTGCCCGATGCTGGGCAGATCCTCAATTCCCTCATCAACAGTATCTTACTGGTCGACGACGAACTGGCGGTTCATTACGCCAATCCTGCGGCGCAACAGCTGCTCGCCCAAAGTTCGCGTAAGTTGTTCGGTTCACCGTTACCAGAACTGTTGAGCTATTTTTCTCTGAACATTGCCTTGATGCAGGAAAGCCTGCTGGCGGGCCAGGGATTTACCGATAACGAAGTCACCCTGGTAATCGACGGGCGTTCGCATATTCTTTCGCTCACCGCGCAAAGACTGCCTGATGGATTAATCCTGCTGGAAATGGCGCCGATGGATAATCAGCGACGTCTCAGCCAGGAGCAGCTCCAGCACGCACAGCAGATTGCGGCACGCGATCTGGTACGAGGCCTCGCCCATGAGATAAAAAACCCGCTGGGTGGACTACGCGGCGCAGCACAGCTATTAACCAAAGCACTGCCCGACCCTGCACTTGCCGAATATACCAATGTCATCATTGAGCAAGCCGATCGGCTACGCAACCTGGTCGACCGTTTACTGGGCCCACAGCAGCCGGGCATGCATATCACCGAAAGTATTCACAAAGTCGCCGAGCGCGTCGTAAAGCTGGTGTCGATGGAGCTTCCGTCCAACGTTACGCTGATTCGCGATTACGACCCGAGCTTGCCTGAACTCCCGCACGATCCAGACCAGGTTGAACAGGTTCTGTTGAATATCGTGCGTAACGCACTTCAGGCATTAGGCCCAGAGGGCGGAGAGATTGTTCTGCGAACCCGTACGGCATTCCAGCTGACGCTGCACGGCGTGCGTTATCGCCTGGCGGCCAGAATTGACGTTGAAGACAACGGGCCAGGCATCCCGTCGCAACTTCAGGACACATTGTTCTACCCGATGGTGAGTGGCCGTGAAGGCGGTACCGGGCTTGGATTGTCCATTGCCCGTAATCTGATCGATCAACACTCCGGCAAAATTGAATTTACCAGTTGGCCGGGTCATACCGAGTTTTCGGTTTACCTGCCAATAAAAAAATAAAGGTGACGACGATGCAACGAGGGATAGTCTGGGTAGTCGATGATGATAGTTCGATCCGCTGGGTGCTTGAACGTGCACTGACCGGAGCGGGCTTAAACTGCACCACCTTTGAAAGTGGTAGCGAAGTGCTCGATGCGCTCATCACCAAAACCCCGGATGTGCTGCTTTCGGACATTCGTATGCCGGGAATGGACGGGCTGGCGCTGCTAAAGCAAATCAAACAACGCCACCCGATGCTTCCGGTCATCATAATGACCGCTCACTCCGACCTGGATGCCGCCGTTAGCGCGTACCAGCAAGGTGCTTTTGATTACCTGCCAAAACCCTTTGATATCGACGAAGCGGTGGCGTTGGTTGAGCGCGCGATTAGCCATTATCAGGAACAACAACAGCCACGTAATGCGCCAGTGTTTGGCCCCACGACGGATATCATTGGTGAAGCCCCTGCCATGCAGGACGTGTTTCGCATTATTGGCCGCCTGTCGCGTTCGTCCATTAGCGTGCTGATAAACGGTGAGTCCGGGACCGGTAAAGAACTGGTTGCTCACGCGTTGCACCGCCATAGCCCGCGCGCTAAAGCGCCTTTTATCGCACTGAATATGGCCGCTATACCAAAAGACCTGATTGAGTCCGAGCTGTTCGGCCACGAGAAAGGCGCATTTACCGGCGCGAATACGATTCGTCAGGGTCGTTTTGAACAAGCCGACGGCGGTACGCTGTTCCTCGATGAAATCGGTGATATGCCGATGGACGTGCAAACTCGCCTGCTTCGCGTCCTGGCTGACGGGCAGTTTTATCGCGTGGGGGGTTATGCGCCGGTGAAGGTGGACGTGCGTATTATCGCTGCGACGCACCAGAACCTGGAGCAGCGCGTGCAGGAAGGCAAGTTCCGCGATGATTTGTTCCATCGTTTGAACGTGATTCGCGTCCACCTGCCACCGCTGCGCGAGCGCCGCGAAGATATTCCGCGTCTGGCGCGTCATTTTTTACAGGACGCAGCACGTGAACTGGGCGTTGAAGCGAAACTGCTTCATCCCGAAACGGATGCCGCCCTGACGCGTCTGGCCTGGCCGGGTAACGTGCGTCAGTTAGAAAATACCTGCCGTTGGCTCACCGTGATGGCTGCTGGCCAGGAAGTGTTGATTCAGGATTTACCCAGCGAACTGTTTGAGTCAACCGCTCCGGAGAGCAGCAACGGGCAATCATTACCAGACAGTTGGGCAACGCTTCTGGCGCAATGGGCCGATCGCGCCCTGCGTTCCGGTCATCAAAACCTGCTATCAGAAGCCCAGCCAGAGATGGAGCGTACGTTGCTGACAACGGCACTGCGACACACTCAAGGCCATAAACAGGAAGCGGCTCGCCTGCTGGGTTGGGGGCGTAATACCCTGACCCGCAAGCTGAAAGAGTTGGGAATGGAATAAGATGAGATTTCCCGGAGCCGCATGGCTCCGGGGAACCATTAAATGACTCTTGAGAATTGCTGCAAGCGCGCTTTCTGGCGCAGATAGGCGTCAAAGCACATGCAGATATTACGAATCAATAAGCGCCCTTTTGGCGTGACCTGAATCGCTTTATCCGTCACATCCACCAGCCCATCTTTCGCCAGCGGTGCGAGCAGTTTCAAATCCTCAGCAAAATAATCCCGGAATTCGAGCGCCCACGGGGTTTCAATGTCGGCAAAATCGAGGCGGAAGTTACAAATCAGCGCCTTGATAACGTCCCGGCGGATACAGTCATCTCGCGTGAGTGCGATACCGCGCCACAGGGCGTTACCGGTTTCATCCACCTGTTGATAATACTGTTTGAGCTCTTTTTGATTTTGCGCGTAACAGTCGCCAATCATGCTTATGGCTGAAACGCCCATGCCCAGCAAATCGCTGTCGCCCTGGGTGGTGTAGCCCTGGAAGTTGCGATGCAGTACGCCTTCGCGCTGTGCGATAGCCAGCTCGTCATCCGGACGGGCAAAGTGATCCATCCCGATAAATTGATAGCCGGTTTCCGTCAGCGAAGTGATGGTTTCTTGCAGGATGTCCAGTTTCTGCTGCGCGGACGGCAGATCGGCATCCTTAATTTTACGCTGTGCAGCAAACAGCGTGGGGAGATGCGCGTAGTTGAATACGCTCAGGCGGTCTGGGTTTAGCTCGGCAACGCGCTTAAGCGTGAATGCAAAACTTTCTGGCGTCTGTTTTGGCAGGCCGTATATTAGGTCGATATTGGTTGAGGTAAAGCCGATATCACGCGCGTGGTTCAGCAGCGCAAAGATAAATTCTTCGTCCTGCTCGCGGTTCACGAGGCGCTGCACTTCTTTGTTGAAGTCCTGCACGCCCATGCTCAGGCGGTTAAAGCCTTCACCGCGTAAGTGATCCAGCACATCGAGCTCAATTTCACGCGGATCGACCTCGATCGAAATTTCTGCATCCTCGTTAAAATTGAAGTTCGCGCGCAGGAGCATCATCAGGCGGCTAATTTGCGCCTTGTTGAGATAGGTTGGCGTGCCGCCACCCCAGTGCAGCTGGCTAACGTGACGCCCAGCGAAAAGCGGCGCACGGTGGAGAATTTCTTGCTCAAGCGCATCCAGATACTGATCGGCCTTGTGCTGCTGACGGGTGACAATTTTATTGCAGCCGCAGAAATAGCAGAGCTTGTGACAGAAAGGGATGTGAACATACAGCGAAAGCGGACGCTCGGGATAGCGCACCACGGCCTGCTGAAAATCGGTCTCGCCGAAGGTTTCTGCAAACTCGAGCGCTGTCGGATACGAGGTGTAACGCGGCCCAGAATAGTTATATTTTTGGATCAGGGCCAGATCCCAATCGATAGTTGGTATAGACATGCTCACTCCTTCCGTTGGTATCGCGTTCGTTTACGGCGGCCCGTTTTGACCCCATTACGAGCCATCATCCGGGTGCGCAACAACCTCTGTCGCCGCGACAACCGCCGTAGTTTAACGAATAACCACACCAGATAACATATAACCGGAAGGGTTATAAGCAGGACCAAAGAGCCCGCTGGGTGCAAATGTTAGTTTCCACCTTTCAGCAGACGCATTAAATCGTCCTGCTTTTCTTCTTCTTCTTCGTCTTCATCGTCGTAAGAAAGACCGAGTTGCTGCATCAGCTCATCGATACGATCGAGCTTAGCATCGACCCATTTCTGCTCTTCTGCATTCAGGCTTTCACCTGCTTCAAGACGTTCCAGCAGCGCGTCCAGGCGCTCGTCGTTCTCCAGCGTATCCAACTCAGCCTGCGGTGAAAGCATAGGTTTCTCGCTCTTTGGTTTTTGCTGCCTGGTTACCGGGGTAGTAGTGGTAACGCCCAGTGCGATTGGCGTTTTACTGCCGATACGCGGATCTTTCTGTTTGGAATTCTGTGCAGAGGAACCTGCATCACCGCTACCATTTGCACGGCTACCGGCGGAATGACCGCTGTGCTTTTTCACACGCTTACGATCGCGCGCTTCCTGATTTAATTCTTCACGGGTCTTACGGTGCGCTTTTGCAGGGCGTTTAGCGCCCGATGCAGAGGTTGGTTTTTTCATGGTGCCTTATCTTTAAGCCATTTTCTTCAGTATAGAATTGCGGCGAAATCTAGCAGAAAGCAAGCAAAGAAAAAAGGCGACAGAGCAATCTGTCGCCTTTTTTCCTGACTCTCAACCCTTAACGGGTCTAACAATCCATGTTTGCCTACAACTAACCCTGTTTATCCCTTAGCGGCTACCGTCCGTGATACGGTTCCTTATCCTTGTTCAACGCCTCCAAAGCGCCGGTCATCCTGACAATCCTGAGTCTTCGCCTCCTGGCGTTCCTGACCCTTATCCTTAAGTCATTATCCTGTTGGCGTCCTCGCCTTGGGTGCTACTTTACCTTTTTCCGTTAATCTGACAAGCGGTGAAAAGGTACAGAAATGGATTTTCAGATTATTACTTAAAACTAAAGATATGATTTTTATAATATTGTACTTTTTTCACCCTGCGATTTCTCTTAAATGTCCCATAGTATGAATGGTCAATGTCTTACATTTTTAAAGGCTTTTACTTACAGCGCCGAAGCGAAGGGAAAAGCCTTTTGCCCGCATTCAGGTATACTCCCCTCAGATTACGATTTTTGGAGACGACCACGTGACTACCTGGAACTATAAACAGACGCATTTTGTCACCAGCGCGCCTGATATTCGCCATTTACCCTCTGATACGGGAATTGAAGTGGCATTTGCTGGGCGCTCCAATGCGGGAAAATCCAGCGCCCTGAATACACTGACTAACCAGAAAAGCCTGGCGCGTACCTCAAAAACGCCTGGCCGTACCCAGCTGATTAACCTCTTTGAAGTCGTGGAGGGGAAACGCCTGGTGGATTTACCGGGCTATGGCTATGCGCAAGTCCCGGAAGAGATGAAGATTAAGTGGCAGCGCGCACTGGGTGAATATCTCGAAAAACGCCAGTGCCTGAAGGGCCTGGTGATCCTGATGGATATTCGCCATCCTCTGAAAGATCTCGATCAGCAGATGATTCATTGGGCAGTTGAAAGCGATATTGAAGTCCTGGTACTGCTCACCAAAGCCGATAAGCTGGCAAGCGGTGCGCGCAAAGCGCAGGTCAATATGGTTCGGGAAGCGGTACAGGCATTCAACGGTGATGTGCAGGTTGAACCGTTTTCATCGTTGAAGAAACAGGGAGTTGATAAGCTCAGCCAAAAGCTGGATAGCTGGTTTAACGAGCTGGAACCCGCAGTGGAAGCAGAAGCGGAAGAGTAAGAACAAGCGCGGCGATGTCCGCGCTTTTTTTTGTCCAAATATTTTCTTTGCCGCAATAAAAAACGCCCCAGTCATTACTGACTGGGGCGGCTAAAATATTCAGCCAAATCCGATTACGTGAAGTAAAAGGTCTGAAAGATAGAACATCTTACCTCTGTACCCTACGTCGATAACTCTACTCTTTTTTTATCGCTGGACAAAGCACTTTTTGTAGTTTTTTTTCACTCTTTACATAGGTAAATCTAATGACCGTCACAAAATATCGTCGGTTATGTTGCTTACTTACAGAAACAGCGAGTCATTCATTGAACACTTAGTGAGCTTGATCCCAGTTTTCACCGCTTCCCACTTCCACCAGCAATGGCACGTCTAGTTTCATGCTGCTTTCCATGAGTTCATGAATTTTTTTGGAGACTTTTTCCAGGTCTTCGTGATGCACTTCGAATACCAGTTCATCGTGAACCTGCATGATCATGCTTACACGTGGTTTATCTTTTTCCAGCCAAGCATCAACGGCGATCATTGCACGTTTAATGATATCTGCTGCCGTACCCTGCATCGGTGCGTTGATTGCAGCACGTTCAGCACCAGCACGACGTGCGGCATTGCTGGACTGGATATCCGGTAGGTAGAGGCGTCGACCGTCTAACGTTTCGACGTACCCTTTCTCCTTCGCCTGCGCGCGCGTCCGCTCCATGTATTCAAGGACGCCAGGGTAACGTTCAAAGTAAAGATCCATGTACTTCTGCGACTCTTTGCGCGGGATGTTCAACTGACGTGAAAGGCCAAATGCGCTCATTCCGTAGATCAAACCGAAGTTAATCGCCTTAGCGCTGCGTCGCTGCTCGTTGGTCACACTATCCAGTGGCAGACCAAATACTTCCGCAGCGGTTGCGCGGTGGATATCTTTCCCTTCAGCAAAGGCAGCCAGCAAGCCTTTATCGCGCGAGAGGTGCGCCATAATGCGCAGTTCGATTTGCGAGTAGTCAGCGGCAACGATCAGATAATCTTTCGGGGCAATGAACGCTTGGCGAATACGGCGGCCTTCTTCGCTGCGAACCGGGATATTCTGCAAATTAGGATCGGTGGAGGACAAACGTCCGGTCGCCGTCACCGCCTGATGGTAGGAGGTATGCACGCGCCCTGTTTTTGGATTGATCATCAGCGGCAGCTTGTCGGTGTAGGTCGATTTGAGCTTCGCTAAGCCGCGATATTGCAGAATCACTTTGGGTAACGGATAGTCTAACGCGAGTTCTTCCAGTACCTCTTCAGAGGTTGAAGGCGCGCCACCCGGGGTTTTCTTCAACGGCTTGATACCTTGCTTTTCAAACAGAATAGTTTGCAGTTGCTTAGTGGAGGCCAGGTTAAATGCTTCACCCGCTATTTCATGCGCTTTGAGCTCAAGTTCATTCAGGCGAATAGCAATTTCTTCAGAATGCTTATGCAGCACTGCTGGATCGATTTTGACGCCATTGCGCTCAATGCGAGAAATGACAGGCACCAGCGGAATTTCGATGTTCTCGAAAATGTTCAGCGGCCCTTCCAGCTTTTGCAGCTTGGGCCACATTTTCAGATGCAGTTGCAGCGTGACATCAGCATCTTCCGCCGCATAGCGACCCGCTTCTTCAAGGGCAATCTGATTAAACGTCAGCTGATTTTTACCCTTTCCAGCAATCTCTTCGAAGGTGATGGTCTTGTGCTTCAGCCAGCGATCGGATAGCGAGTCCATATCATGACGACCCGCGACGCTATCCAGAATGTAGGATTCAAGCATAGTGTCGAAAGCAATACCACGCAGTTCGATACCATAATTTTGCAAGATTCCACGATCGAACTTGAGGTTTTGTCCAACCTTGAGCGCTTTGTCATCTTCAAGAAGAGGTTTGAGTAGCTCAAGTACGCGTTCTCGAGGTATCTGATTTGGTGCATCCAGATAATCATGAGCCACAGGCACATACGCGGCAATGCCTGGCTCCACCGCAAATGAGAGTCCGACCATGTTAGCTGAGATATTATCGAGACTGTCCGTTTCGGTATCAAATGCAAAGACCGGTGCTTTTTTCAGTTTCTCAATCCAGGCGATCAGCTGCGTTTCTTCAAGAATGGTTTCATAATGCTCAGACGATAACGCCGTAGCTTCTTCTTCCACTTCACTTTCAGCATCGACAACGATCGTCTCTTTTGGCTTAGCAGCCGTTTTTGCGCCTTTCGCCTGCATCCATTTTCCGGCTTCAATATCTGCGATCCAGCGTTTGAACTCATACTTCTTAAACAGGCCCAGCAGCTCATCGTCTGCGGGTTGCTGGACTTCCAGCTGCTCGCAGGTGAGTTCCAGCTCGACGTCCGTTTTAATGGTCGCCAGTTTGTAGGAGAGGTAAGCCACCTCTTTGCTTTGCTCAAGCTTAGCAGCCATGGTTTTGGCACCACGGAAGGTCAGACCGGCAATTTTGTCCATTTCAGCATATAGCGTATCCAATCCCCCCAGGCCTTGCAGAAGTGCCTGAGCTGTTTTCTCGCCCACACCGGGTACGCCTGGAATGTTATCGGAGGAGTCACCCATCAGGGCAAGAAAATCGATAATAAGCTCTGGCGGCACGCCGTATTTAGTGGCCACTTCTTCCGGACCAAGAATAGTGTTGGTCATGGTATTTATCAGCGTTATGCCTGGCGCAACCAATTGCGCCATGTCTTTATCACCGGTGCTTATCAGTACCGGGCGGCCAAGCTTTTCTGCTTCGCGAGCGAGCGTACCGATAACATCGTCAGCCTCAACGCCAGAAACTGCCAACAAAGGCAGGCCCATCGCTTTAACCATGGTATGCAGCGGCTCGATTTGCGCACGCAAATCATCCGGCATAGGAGGACGATGAGATTTGTAATCTTCAAACAGTTCATCGCGGAAGGTTTTACCCTTTGCGTCAAAGACGACCGCGGCATGCGAAGGCTGATACTGAAGGATCAGACTTCGCAGCATGTTCAGCACGCCGTACATCGCGCCGGTGGGTTCCCCTGCGCTGTTGGTCAGAGGAGGAAACGCATGATACGCCCGATACAGGTAAGAGGAGCCGTCGACGAGAATAAGAGGGTTTTCTGGGATCTGAACCATAATGTCCGTGCCTTTAATCAATTTATGGCTAAAGGATGCCACAGAAGGATGAAAACATCAGTTTTTAGCGCCTAAATCAGGTAAACATTTTGCGATCGTCGGGATCGCTCGCAAATTAAAATTGTGGATAACTTTGTGCATACTTTCATCGCGTATGAATAATCTAGTCACTATTATTTTTAAGATCTTTTATTTATCCTTATCTTTCATGGGGTTGAAAAACGATCGTGTCGATATATTCCCATGTGATGACTATTTACTCTATGTGGATATAAGACGCGTCTAATAGGGTTTTGCAGATAAATACTCTGTTGAGCTGACGATTGCACATGATCACCGTATGAAAGCACCCTCTCTCATCTTCTTTTCTATTAAAGTCGGCGCCCACCGTGTTTAACCCGGTCGTTAATACCACTTAAGCAATTGAAAAAGTTCATTATTAATGATAGGGGTTTTAAACGTCGATTCCAGCTGTGACCGAATGCGCTCTGGAATGAGAAAGGTATACAAATAGAAGCGATGAAATCTGTAAATAAAAACGCCGGTCATTGACCGGCGTTTTCACTTTTACTTCTTCTCGACCAGATGTTTCACCGTATCAGCATACTGCTGTACGAAGATATCCATACTGCTGGTATCCATGCCTTGAGGGTTAACCTGGTATTTTCCGTTAACAAACATGGCTGGTACGCCCTGGAGCTGGAGATCGGCAGCGGCTTTTTCCTGCTGCGCAACCAGGGATTTCACAACAAAGCTGTTCCATGCCGCGTCATAATCCTCACCTTTAACACCAGCATCTACAAACACCTTGCGGATGTCGGCAACCGTCTGAACAGACTGAGTTTTCTGTACTGCTTCAAACATAGGTGCAGTGATTTGGTCTTCCACACCCAGCGCGAGCGCTACTGCCCATGCCTGCGTCAAATCTTTGCCCAAAGGACCTAAGAATTCGACGTGGTATTTAGTCATTTTGGTGCCTTCAGGGAGCTTTTTCTTCACGTTATCGGAAACATGCAGAACTTCCTCAAACTGATAGCAGTGTGGGCAATAGAATGAGAAAAACTCAAGCACCTGAGGTTCACCGGCAACCGGCTTTTCCAGCGTAGTAAACTGCTTGCCATCGCTGAATTGAGCAGCAGATGCGCTAAATGCCAATATTACGCCTGCCAGCGCCAGCCATATTTTTTTCATGATCAACTTTCTCCTGATGTGTCCGATTAATACATTGGCGTTAATTGCAGTGGAGGTTCTTTGAGAACCTTAACCTGCTCAATAAATGTGGTTGTCTGGCTGCGCCAGTAGTCTTCCCCCGTAAGCCACGGGAAGTTTCGAGGAAATGCAGGGTCGTCCCAACGCCTGATTAACCATGCGAGATAATATACAAAACGCATCGCGCGTAAAGGCTCAATCAGGGCAATTTCGTCTGAATTGAAGGGACTAAACTCTTCATAAGCTTCAATAATGGTTTCAAGCTGCATACGCTGTTCGGCTTTATCACCATTCAGGAGCATCCACAGATCCTGAACAGCGGGCCCCATGCGGGCATCATCGAGATCGACAAATAATGGCCCATCTCGCCAAAGAATATTACCGGCATGGCAGTCCCCATGGAGGCGTAGCGTTTCTGCTTTATCATCCCAACGCACAGTGACTTCATCAATAAGTGCATCTGTTGCTTTGAGAAAATTGGCTTTCAATGAAGCTGGAATGAGATTGCAGGTTTCAAAAACCTGACGAGGATCGGTTAGATATTCCTGAATACCGATAGTAGGACGGGCGCTAAACGCTTTTTTGCGGCCCGTTTGGTGGATTCGGCCCAAATACCGAGCGACCCATTCCATCTGATCGATATTATCGGACTCAAATTGACGGCCACCCAGACTTGGGAACACCGCAAAGTAATAACCTTTATGCGTTAACAGCGTTTGATTATTAAATTGAATAGGTGCTGCGACAGGGACATCATCGCTCAACAGATCGAGCGTAAAGTCATGTTCTTCCTGAATTTGCTCAGCTGACCAACGTTGAGGGCGATAGAATTTAACAACGAAGCGCTGGCGATCCTCATCCTGGAATTGGTATACGCGATTTTCATAGCTGTTTAGCGGGGTAAGCCCGGAATCCACTCGAATGCCCTGGTCGAACAGCGCATCCATAATGGTATCCGGGTGTAGCGTCTGAAAAGTAAAAGCCTGGTCGTTCATCCGATCATCCGGAAAATATACGAATAATTTAGGATATCATTTAACAGCGACTTCGGTGGCGCCTCTTACAAGCTTTTACTCTTTAATTACCCCGCGAGCACGCAGTAATGCGGTTTTAAAATCATCCTCATAGTCTTTCTGAATACCGGGGATGACTGCATCTTTTGAAGAATCACGCATTTTGAGATGATAGATCAGGATGTCGTCAGAAAGGTCCGTCAATTCACCGTCATAACCTGACTCTTTCGCCAGTTTCTGTAAAAATTGGATCAAATTGAGTTCTGGATCTTTTTGCCAGGCTGGCTGGAGAAGTTCAATCACTTCGTTCAGGCGTTTACATTTCATGATGGTGCTCCTTTCATTGAGAGAGATACGTTATCAGGGTCAATCCCACATTAAAAGAGGCGATATTGGTGAATAAGTGCCGAGAAATTACCGGAGTCGTACTGGCAGGTGGAAGAGCGACACGTATGGGCGGGAAAGATAAGGGATTGCAGGAACTGCACGGCAAACCTTTATGGCAACATGTCGCCGATGCGCTTCAAGGTGAAGTGAAGGAAATCGTCATCAGTGCTAATCGCAATATCGATACTTATCAGCAAAGCGGATACACCGTTTATCAGGATACGTTGGCCGAATTTCCAGGTCCCCTGGCCGGTATGCTCTCTGTTATGCAGCAATCCGATAGTGAATGGTTTGTTTTTTGCCCTTGCGATACCCCCTTTATTCCTGCCTGTCTTGTTGAAAGACTGATCGACCAGCAACAAAGTGCTCCAGTAGTCTGGGTGTATGACGGGGAGCGCGATCACCCCACTATCACATTGATTAATAAGACGTTAATTTCAAAATTAGAGGATTATCTGCTATCAGGTGAGCGACGTGTGATGGTCTTCATGCGCCAGTCAGGGGGACATTCAGTCGATTTCAGTGATTTAACATCAGCTTTTATCAACGTGAATAGCACTGAAGATTTGCAATCTTTGCAGGAGAAAAGATGAAGCCTGTTCTGGCTATTGCCGCATGGAGCGGTACCGGGAAAACCATGCTCTTGAAAAAGCTTATTCCCGTACTTTGTGCCCGACATATCCGCCCGGGGTTAATCAAGCATACTCACCACAATATGGATGTCGATAAACCTGGCAAGGATAGCTATGAGTTGCGTAAAGCTGGAGCCGCTCAAACTCTGGTTGCCAGCGATCAACGGTGGGCATTAATGACAGAAACCCCCGATGAATCACCACTGGATCTAGCCTGGCTAGTAAGCCGTATGGATCATTCATCGCTGGATTTAGTGCTGGTTGAAGGCTTTAAGCATGAGTCAGTGGCTAAGATTTTGCTTTTTAGAAGCGATGCTGGGCATGACGTCAGCGAATTGGCACTGGATGAGCATGTTATTGCAGTGGCCAGCGACATTGAACTGCCGCTTGATGTAACGGTTCTAAATTTGAATGATGTTAATGAGATAGCGAGCTTTATTGAGGAATGGATGGCAGGCCGTTAGGCTTGTTTTTATTTTGTTTTAAATACGCAAAAAGGCCATCCTTGCGGATGGCCTTTTCGCTTAATTAATGCCTGGCAGTTCCCTACTCTCACATGGGGAGACCCCACACTACCATCGGCGCTACGGCGTTTCACTTCTGAGTTCGGCATGGGGTCAGGTGGGACCACCGCGCTAAAGCCGCCAGGC
>NZ_JCBAJB010000012.1:0-80586 GCF_059766475.1 Enterobacter sp. SCRI0065
CGTTTTCCTCATTCAGAGTCAAGCGTTTATTTTCGCTTTTCTCTGCTGGCGTTCATCTCTGAACCCCGCTAACCCGGCGGCCTGTAAGCCGTTGTTCCGTGTCAGTGGAGGCGCATTATAGGGAGTTATTCTGAGGTAGCAAGAGGAAAATAAGAAAAAGTTTTCGTTCGATTATTTTTCAAACATAACGTTTATTAAACCTTCTGATTGCCCGTTAATTGTGCGATTTCCCGGGCAAACGCCGCGACCTGCGGCCAATCGGTATAGACCACTTCTTTACTCGTATCCGTTTCCCCGCCCGTCATCTTCATAATTAAGCGAATCATCACGAGGTCGTACCAACGATAACGTGGGTAACGCAGCGCTCCCGCAAAGACAGCGCACCGTTCTGGCTGCCATGGTGAGTTCAACAGGAACTTGCGCGTGTAGCTGTTGGTCTGCGGCGTACGCTTTTCGGGCTTACGCGCCACAAGGTTGACAGAATAGAAAGCGCTCGGCAGTGAATTCAACGTAACAGCATGCTTCTTCACAAAGCGATCAACCGCAGGATGGAAGTGTCCATAGCGAATCGATGCGCCAATCACCACACGGTCATAGTCCTGCCACACAATCTCTTCAGTGCGATTCAGGTTTACCACGTCGGCATAGACGCCCTGTTCTTTTAATTCAGATGCTATATAAGAGGCAATCTCACGCGTTTGTCCGTCTCGCGTGGAGAAAAGAATCAATGTCTTCACCAGATACTTCCTTAGTCGCGCCAGAATGTGGGGGTAAACAGGACCAGCAGCGTAAAGACCTCAAGACGCCCAAAAAGCATATTGGCAATCAGGATCCATTTCGCCACCGGATTCATGCTAGCAAAGTTATCCGCCACCACGCCTAGCCCAGGCCCAAGATTATTGAGCGTCGCCACTACAGAGGCAAACGCCGAGAAATCATCAACACCCGTAGCGATGATCGCCAGCATGCTGACGATGAAAACCAGTGCATAGGCAGAAAAGAAGCCCCAAACGGCTTCCAGAATACGTTCCGGTAACGCACGGTTACCAAGCTTAATACTGTAGACCGCATTCGGATGCACCAGGCGTTTCAGTTCACGGTTCCCTTGCTTAAACAGCAAAAGGATACGAATGACCTTCAGGCCGCCGCCCGTTGAACCTGCACATCCACCAATAAAAGCAGAGCATAAAAGCAATACGGGTAAGAACAGCGGCCAGCGGGCAATACTGTCTGTGGTAAACCCTGCGGTCGTCGCCATCGACACCACCTGGAAAAATGCCTGATTGACGGTGGTCACCGCCGAGCTATAGACATCGTGCAACCACAGAACCGAGGTACAGATCACCACCAGCGTGAGCTGAACCCCAATAAACATCCTGAATTCCGGGTCGCGCCAGTACACCTTCAAGCTGCGTCCACTGAGTAACGAGAAGTGCAAACCGTAGTTACAACCGGAGATCAGTAAGAAGACGGCAATAATCGTGTTGATGGTTGGGCTATCGAAATAACCCACACTCGCGTCGTGCGTGGAGAAACCGCCAATCGCAATAGTAGAGAAGCTGTGTCCGATCGCATCGAATGCCGGCATTCCGGCAAACCAGAGTGCCAACGCACAGGCCACGGTCAGTAACACATAGATGAACCAAAGGGTTTTGGCCGTCTCTGCAATACGCGGGCGCATTTTATTGTCTTTTAGCGGACCAGGCATTTCCGCGCGATACAACTGCATCCCACCAACACCCAGTATTGGCAGGATCGCCACGGCCAATACGATGATCCCCATACCGCCAAACCATTGCAGCATCTGTCGATAAAAGAGAATAGCGTGCGGGAGTGAATCCAGCCCCACCAGCGTTGTCGCGCCCGTGGTCGTTAAACCAGAAAAGGATTCAAAGAATGCATCGGTCACCGTCAGATTAGGCTGCTCGGCAAAGATAAACGGTAATGCCCCCACGCTGCCCAGCACGGTCCAGAACAGGACAACGATTAGAAAGCCTTCGCGGGATTTCAGCTCGCCTTTCTCTCGACGGTTTGGCCACCAGAGCATTGAACCAATCGCCAGTGCGGCGAAGAAGGTCTGCGTGAACGCGCGCCCCGCGCCGTCCCGATAGATAAGCGCCACCAGTCCTGGGAGGATCATTGTCCCGGAAAAGAGTATGACCAGCAGTCCAACGATTCGGGTTATGGCACGAAAATGCATCTCTGCCGTTTCCTTTGGTATTCAGAAAGTAAGGTGGGGATTATTCTTCAATCGGCAGTAATTGCAACGCACCGCGACTAAAATCAGCCAGTTTTGCCGAAAAAGCCGCCTGCTCCGCCTGAGGAAGCGCCACACGTAATTGAACCGTCGCCTGATAATCACTGAAGACAACCATGCCGTTAAACTGCTTCAACAGCGTTTCGATGCCGGATAAATGGGCGTAATCACACAACAAAGTATATTCGGTTAATGGCGTTTTGCGGAGAGTATTGAGTTGATTCAGTGCCTGCTGGACGCCACCACCGTAGGCCTTAACCAGACCGCCAGTGCCTAACAATATGCCGCCGTAGTAACGAACGACGACGGCAGTGATTTCACCGACACCACTTCCCATTAGTTGAGAGAGCATCGGTTTTCCTGCGGTTCCCGCAGGCTCACCATCGTCAGAAAACCCCAGCTTTTGCGAATCGTTTGGCGCTCCCGCCACCCAGGCCACGCAATGGTGGCGCGCATCGGGGTGTTCTGCGCGTACCGATTCGACAAAGGCTTTCGCCGCTTCCACGCCGTCGGTGTGGGCCAACAGCGTGATAAAGCGGCTCTTTTTGATCTCTTCGGTGAAAATGACCGGTTCGGCCGGTATCAGCCAGCTTTCCATCAGGCCAGCTTCTGGTCTCGCGTCATATTCTCGATATTGTTTTCGTGGATGATCACGTTATCTTCAATACGAATGCCACCAAAAGGTTTCAACGCGTCAATTTTCTGCCAGTTAAAGTGTTTGCTGTACTGACCTTCACGCCACGGCGTTAACAGTGAATCAATAAAATAGATACCCGGCTCAATGGTCAATACCATGCGCGGCTCAAGCATGCGGGTACAGCGCAGGTACGGATATTTAGACGGCGCAGCCAGATGCGTACCGGTGTCATCCTGCATAAAGCCCGCAACATCGTGAACCTGCAGACCCAACGGATGCCCGATGCCGTGCGGCATAAACGGCCCGGTGAGATCGTTCTCCACCATCGCCTCTTCGCTCATGTCGGTCACAATCTGATGTTTACGCAGCAGTTTGGCGATGCGCTGATGGAATTGAATATGATAATCAACGTAACTCGTACCCGCTTTCATGGTGCCAATAAGCGCCAGCTGTTCGTCATTCACGTCTTTGATCAGATGCGCGAAATCGGTATCGCCATTCGCAGCCCAGGTACGGGTTAAATCGGCAGCATAACCGTTGTACTCCGCGCCTGCATCCAACAGGAAGCTACGCGCTTCAGACGGCACGCGGTGATCCAGTTTGGTGTAATGCAGAACAGATGCGTGCTCGTTCAGCGCCACAATGTTGCTGTAAGGCACATCAGTATCGCGATGGCCTGTCGCCGTCAGGTACGCCTGGTTAATATCAAACTCGCTCATACCGGACAGGAATGCTTCATGCGCCGCACGATGGCCGTTCACCGCCGTTTTCTGCGCTTCACGCATGCAGGACAGTTCATAGTCAGTCTTGTAAGCGCGATAATAGTGCAGATAATCCAGCACCCCTTTCGGGTTGATTTTATCAGCCGGAATATCCAGACCCAAAGCACGTTCCGGTACAGGACCAATATAAGCAATATTGCCGCGTGCGGCGGGCAGTTGGCTGCCGATACCATCCGCTTTAGGCAGCGCGATAACGTCCACTTCTTCGGTCCAGAAAGAGGTCGGCAGAGGTTCCACGTTGTGCCAGTAATCCACCGGCAGATAGAACCACAGTTTTGGTTTGTTTACGCCGTCCACCAGCAGCCAGCAATTTGGCACCTGAGTCACCGGCACCCAGGCTTTAAACTGCGGGTTCACCTTGAAGGGGTAGGCATGGTCATCGAGGAAGACATTGATCAACTCACCGGAGTGAATAAGTAGCGCATCCATTTTAAAACGAGCCAGTACGTCGCGGGTACGTTCCTGCAACGTAACGATATGATTCTTATAAAGTGCTGCCAGTGAGTCCATCATTATTCCTTTCGTCTTTGACCTCAAGTATCCGCATATTAGCACACCTGGCTATACCTGCATCATTTCGACCGAGCGTGATCGGTGCAGCATTTTTTTAAAGAGTAATTTGCATTTCTTTAACATAAATCCCACACTCCGTCTCATCTGGTATGACCAGATCCACTTGCTGGATTCAGGAGACTGACATGCTCTACAAAGGTGACACCCTATACGTGGACTGGCTGGAAGATGGCATCGCCGAACTGGTGTTCGATGCCCCCGGCTCAGTCAACAAGCTCGATACCGCGACCGTAGCCAGTCTTGGCCACGCGCTAGATGTACTCGAAAAACAAACGGATTTAAAAGGGCTGCTGCTGCGCTCAAATAAAGCGGCCTTTATTGTCGGCGCGGATATCACCGAATTCCTCTCTCTGTTCCAGGTACCTGAAGAACAGCTGAGCCAATGGCTGCATTTTGCCAACAGCGTCTTTAATCGCCTGGAAGATCTGCCGGTTCCCACGATTTCTGCCGTTAATGGCTACGCGCTGGGCGGCGGCTGTGAGTGTGTACTGGCGACCGACTATCGTCTTGCTACGCCAGACCTGCGAATCGGCTTGCCGGAAACCAAGCTGGGCATCATGCCAGGCTTTGGCGGCTCCGTTCGTATGCCGCGCATGTTAGGTGCTGACAGCGCCCTCGAAATTATCGCCGCAGGTAAAGATGTTGGAGCCGATCAGGCGCTGAAGATTGGTCTGATCGATGGCGTCGTGAAAGCGGAAAAATTGCATGAAGGTGCGATTAGCGTTCTGCGTCAGGCCATCAACGGCGATCTCGACTGGAAAGCCAAACGTCAGCCCAAGCTTGAACCTCTGCATTTAAGTAAAATTGAAGCCACCATGAGCTTTACCATTGCCAAAGGCATGGTGATGCAGACGGCGGGCAAACACTATCCGGCACCGATTACCGCCGTGAAGACTATTGAAGCTGCCGCTCGCTTTGGTCGTGAAGAAGCGCTGAAGCTCGAAAACCAAAGCTTCGTTCCGCTGGCCCATACCAATGAGGCCCGCGCACTGGTGGGTATCTTCCTGAACGATCAGTTCGTGAAGGGTAAAGCGAAACAGTTGACCAAAAACATCGAGACGCCGAAGCAAGCTGCCGTTCTGGGCGCTGGCATCATGGGCGGCGGGATTGCATATCAGTCCGCCTGGAAAGGCGTACCGGTGATCATGAAGGACATCAACGACAAATCCCTGACGCTGGGAATGACCGAAGCCGCCAAGCTGCTGAATAAACAACTGGAGCGCGGCAAGATTGACGGTCTTAAACTCTCGGGCGTAATTTCAACCATACAGCCAACGCTGGAGTACACCGGCTTTGACCGCGTGGATGTGGTTGTGGAAGCGGTAGTTGAAAATCCGAAAGTCAAAAAAGCGGTACTGGCAGAAACCGAAGAGAAAGTGCGTCCGGATACCGTGCTGGCTTCAAACACCTCAACAATCCCCATTGGCGAGCTGGCGAGCGTACTGAAGCGCCCTGAAAACTTCTGCGGTATGCACTTCTTTAACCCGGTACACCGTATGCCGCTGGTCGAAGTGATTCGCGGGGAAAAAACGTCTGACGCCACTATCGCAAAAGTGGTGGCCTGGGCGAGCAAGATGGGTAAAACCCCGATTGTGGTAAACGACTGCCCTGGCTTCTTCGTCAACCGCGTGCTGTTCCCTTATTTCGCTGGCTTTAGTCAGCTGCTGCGCGACGGCGCCGACTTCCGCAAAGTCGATAAGGTCATGGAAAAGCAGTTCGGCTGGCCGATGGGCCCGGCGTATTTGCTGGACGTGGTTGGGATTGATACCGCACATCACGCCCAGGCGGTGATGGCCGCTGGCTTCCCGCAGCGCATGCAGAAAGATTATCGCGATGCCATCGACGCCCTGTTTGACGCCAGCCGCTTTGGGCAAAAAAACGGTCTGGGCTTCTGGCGCTATAAAGAAGACAGCAAAGGCAAGCCGAAGAAAGAAGAAGATGCCGCCGTAGACAGCCTGCTGGCCGATGTCAGCAAGCCAAAGCATGACTTTAGCGACGAAGAGATCATTGCCCGTATGATGATCCCGATGGTTAACGAAGTCGTGCGTTGTCTTGAAGAAGGCATCATCGCCAGCCCGGCAGAAGCCGACATGGCGCTGGTTTACGGCCTCGGTTTCCCTCCGTTCCACGGCGGCGCATTCCGCTGGCTGGATACGCTCGGCAGCGCAAAATATCTCGATATGGCGCAACAATATCAGCACCTCGGTCCGCTGTATGACGTACCGGAAGGGCTGCGTAACAAAGCACGCCATAACGAACCCTATTATCCCCCAGTTGAGCCTGCCCGTCCGGTCGGCGAGCTGAAAACGGCTTAAGGAGTCACAATGGAAAAGGTTGTCATTGTCGATGCAATTCGCACCCCGATGGGCCGTTCAAAGGGCGGCGCATTCCGTCACGTACGCGCGGAAGATCTCTCCGCGCATCTGATGCGTAGTCTGCTGTCACGCAATCCGGCTTTGGAAGCGAGCGCTCTGGACGATATTTACTGGGGCTGCGTGCAGCAGACGCTGGAACAAGGCTTCAATATTGCGCGTAATGCCTCGTTGCTGGCGGAAATCCCACACTCGGTTCCGGCAGTAACCGTTAACCGGCTGTGCGGATCTTCGATGCAAGCGCTACACGACGCGGCTCGCATGATCATGACCGGCGACGCGCAAGCGTGCATGGTGGGCGGCGTGGAACATATGGGCCACGTCCCCATGAGCCACGGCGTTGATTTCCATCCGGGTATGAGCCGCAACGTAGCGAAAGCAGCGGGTATGATGGGCCTGACGGCGGAAATGCTGTCCCGCATGCACGGCATCAGCCGTGAAATGCAGGATGCTTTTGCCGCGCGATCTCACGCTCGAGCCTGGGCCGCAACGCAGTCTGGCGCGTTTAAAAATGAAATTCTGCCCACTGGCGGCCATGACGCTGATGGCGTGTTAAAGCAATTTTACTTCGATGAAGTCATCCGCCCGGAAACCACGGTTGATGCACTTTCCGCACTGCGACCGGCATTCGATCCTGTGAGCGGAACTGTGACTGCGGGTACGTCTTCAGCCTTGTCCGATGGCGCTGCCGCCATGCTGGTGATGAGCGAAAGCCGTGCTCGTGAATTGGGCCTGACGCCGCGTGCGCGCATTCGCTCAATGGCGGTGGTCGGCTGCGATCCGTCTATTATGGGTTACGGCCCGGTTCCCGCATCCAAACTGGCGCTGAAAAAAGCGGGGCTGACCGCAAGCGACATCGACCTGTTCGAAATGAACGAGGCGTTTGCCGCGCAGATCCTGCCGTGCATTAAAGATTTGGGCTTGATGGAGCAAATCGACGAGAAGATCAATCTGAACGGTGGCGCCATTGCGCTGGGTCATCCGCTGGGCTGTTCCGGGGCGCGTATCAGCACCACGCTGATTAATCTGATGGAACGCAAAGATGCTCAGTTTGGTCTGGCAACGATGTGTATCGGGTTAGGTCAGGGGATCGCGACGGTATTTGAGAGAGTGTAAATCAGGAAAAGTATCTCTGCGCCAATGACGTCAGAACAAGGCGTCATTGGCGCAGAGAAACAGTTTAGTTGCCGTTCTTCCCGCCTGTCAGGGGCGGGTTTTTTTATGCCTAGATAAACGCGAAGGCATCGCCGAACAGACGGTCTTCACGCGCACCACGTTCATTGCAGAACAGGTCACGGGCAATTTTCGCCATCTCAAAACGACCGGCAATATAGATATCATGCTCCGCCAGCGTGCCGTGATCCTGCAAGACTGCCGTCAGAACAGTACCTGAACGCCCACGCCAGCCCTCTTCAGGCTGCTCGACAACCGGCTCGATACGCAGGTTCGGGTGAGTGACACTTAATGCTTCAAGCTCAGACAGATCGTAAAGGTGCTTCTCTTCACGCCCGCCCCAGTAGATGGTGATATCACGGTTTGGATTACGCGCCAGTGCGGTCAGCAGGATAGAGCGCACGTAGGAGAAGCCCGTACCGCCAGCAATGAGAATGAGCGGACGATCTTCATCGTCTCTCAGCCACGCTTCGCCGTGTGGGATATCAACGTCAATGACACGCTCTTTCAGGATGCGATCCATGACCGCCATGGCATACAGATTCAGCTCTGACGCACCAATATGAAGCTCAATAAATTCCTGCTCCGCAGGCGTCGACGCCATAGAGAAAGGGCGCTTATCACGCTCATCCATCACAACCATTAAATATTGGCCAGCACGGAAAGAGAATGCCGCCTCTGGCACTAAACGGACGCGATATACGGTGTCGGTGATAGCATCTACTGAAGTCACTTTACAGCTTAAGGTTGTCATTCGCTCTCTCTGTCGGGAAATCTATAGGGCTAACGGTCAGACTCAGGCTTACCGTTATTCATAATGGCCAGTTCATCCCAGATCGCGTCGATTCGCGCTGTCACCTCAGGATCTTTTTTGATCGGTCGACCCCATTCACGTGAGGTTTCGCCGGGCCATTTATTGGTGGCATCCAGTCCCATTTTTGAGCCAAGGCCGGAGACCGGTGAGGCAAAATCCAGATAATCAATTGGCGTATTTTCGACTAACACGGTATCGCGCGCCGGGTCCATACGCGTAGTAATGGCCCAGATAACATCATTCCAGTCGCGAGCGTTAACGTCATCATCGCAAACAATAACAAATTTGGTGTACATAAACTGGCGCAAAAAAGACCATACGCCCATCATTACGCGTTTGGCATGGCCCGCGTACTGCTTCTTGATAGTCACAACCGCCAGGCGATATGAACATCCTTCCGGCGGCAGATAGAAATCAACAATTTCCGGAAACTGCTTTTGCAAAATGGGCACGAACACTTCGTTCAGCGCGACACCCAATACCGCCGGCTCATCTGGCGGACGGCCAGTATAAGTCGAGTGGTAAATGGCATCTTCACGCTGGGTAATATGCGTAACGGTGAACACCGGGAAATTATCGATTTCGTTGTAATAGCCCGTATGGTCGCCATAAGGTCCTTCCGGTGCCAATTCGCCCTGCTCAATGTATCCTTCCAGCACGATTTCCGCACTGGCAGGGACTTCCAGATCGTTGGAAATACACTTAACCACTTCGGTTTTTGTGCCGCGCAGCAGGCCTGCGAAAGCATACTCAGAAAGCGTATCGGGAACCGGCGTTACGGCTCCCAGTATAGTCGCCGGGTCGGCACCCAACGCCACAGAGACAGGAAAACGCTCGCCAGGATGCGCTGCGCACCACTCCTGGAAATCCAGCGCGCCGCCGCGATGCGACAACCAGCGCATAATCAGCTTATTTTTGCCGATTAGCTGCTGGCGATAAATACCCAAATTTTGGCGTTCTTTGTGCGGCCCGCGCGTGACGGTGAGACCCCAGGTGATCAGCGGCGCGGCATCTTCTGGCCAGCACTGCATAATTGGGATACGGGTCAGATCAACAGCATCGCCTTCGACGATTTTCTGCTGGCAAGGCGCACCACGCAGACGCTTGGTTGGCATATTCAACACCTGCTTGAACTGCGGCAGCTTATCGAACAGATCGCGGAAACCTTTTGGCGGCTCGGGCTCTTTCAGGAAGGCCAGCAGTTTGCCCACTTCACGTAACGCAGTGACATCCTCCTGCCCCATCCCCATCGCCACACGCTTCGGTGTGCCAAACAGGTTACAAAGCACCGGCATGGAATAGCCTTTCGGTTTTTCAAACAGCAACGCGGGGCCGCCAGCACGCAAGGTACGGTCAGCGATTTCTGTCATTTCCAGATAAGGATCAACAGGAATTGTGATGCGTTTGAGTTCGCCCTGCTTTTCCAGCAGCGCCAGGAAGTCGCGTAGATCGTGGTATTTCATGCAGTTAGTCATGGCCTCTCTATAAGCGCTTCATTATACGGCGTTCGTCATCAGGACGCTGTAATTTTGTTAAATTAGCGTGAAGTTCCACGCCATCTTCCTCTTCTGGCCCTTATAATCACCTTAGCGATCCCGCCAGGGTTTTGATATGCTTGCGCCGCGAACAAAGGGAAAGAGTGATTATGCAAGCCTGGTATTTACTGTATTGCAAGCGTGGGCAACTTCAGCGCGCGCAGGAACATCTGGAACGTCAGGCGGTTAATTGTCTGACGCCTGTGATCTCGCTTGAAAAGATCCAGCGCGGTAAACGCACCACGGTCATCGAACCCCTTTTCCCGAACTACCTGTTCGTCGAGTTTGACCCAGAGGTGATTCATACCACCACCATCAGCGCCACGCGAGGCGTCAGCCACTTCGTGCGTTTTGGTACGAGCCCGGCGACCGTCCCTTCGACAGTCATCCATCAGCTTTCAATCTATAAACAGCCCGACGATATCACCGATCCTGAGACGCCGTTCCCCGGCGATGACGTGGTCATCACCGAAGGCGCATTCGAAGGGCTACAGGCAATATTTTCTGAGCCAGACGGCGAAGCGCGCTCGATGCTGCTGCTCAATCTGCTCAACAAACAGGTGCTTCAAAGCGTCAAAAACACCGCTTTTCGCAAAGTTTAAAAACTCACGCCAAACAATCGACGCACGTTTTCATCCGTTTGCGCGTCCAGCCATTGCATCTCTTCGCCACGCCAGTGTGCGATTCGCTCAACAATATGGCCAAGATAAGCAGGTTCATTGCGCCGTGATGCGGGTTTAGGCTTCATATCACGCGGTAGCAGGTAAGGCGCATCCGTCTCGATTAACAAACGATCGGCAGGAATAACTGGCAACAGTTCACGCAGTTCTAGCCCGCGCCGTTCATCGCACACCCAGCCGGTAATACCTAAGTACAGACCCCGTTTCAGACAATCTACAGCTTCCTGCCGGGAACCCGTAAAACAGTGCAGCACCGCGCCGGGTAATTTATCGAGCCAAGGTTCAAGCAGCGTCAGAAAACGCTCGTGAGCATCACGGCAGTGCATGAATACCGGCATACCCTTCTCCGCCGCCAGAGCAAGCTGGGCGGTAAATGCCGTCTCTTGCTCCGCTGGGGTCGAAAAGTTGCGATTGAAATCAAGGCCACACTCACCTATCGCGACAACGTCTTGCGCACTGGCTAATGAATAGAGCGTTTCAGCACTTTCTTCATTCCACTGGCTGCTGTCGTGAGGATGAACGCCTGCGGTGGACCAACAGTGTTGATAGCGCTGCGCCAGCAACTGTGCCTGCTCGCTTTCATGGAGGTTAGTTCCCGTCAGGAGTAACCCCTTTACGCCCGCAGAAAATGCGCGCGCGACAACATCATCGCGATCTTTGGCGAACTGGGCACTGGTCAGATTCAATCCGATATCAAACATGCGGTCTCCCATATGACAACCGCCCTTACGGGCGGCTGGTTTTATTCTTCTGTCGTTTTCTCAGGTTCGTCTTCTTCGTCTTCCTGCGAGCGTCGCTTGCCCACATAGAAGCGTGAGAAGAACACGCCCACTTCAAACAGGCAGTACATCGGTATCGCCAGCAACGTTTGCGAGAAAACATCCGGCGGCGTCAGTAACATACCGACAACAAAGGCACCGACCAGCATGTACGGACGTTTCTTGCGCAAATCTTCAGGCGTGGTCACCCCCATCCAGCACAGCAAGACAATGGCAACAGGCACTTCGAAAGCCACACCAAATGCCATAAACAGGGCCATGACAAAGCTGAGATAGCTGGCGATGTCTGTCGAGACTTGTACCCCTTCTGGCGCAGTGTGCGTCAAGAAGCCAAAAGCCAGCGGGAAGACAACGAAATAGGCGAATGCCATGCCGATATAAAACAAGAGCGAGCTGGACACCAGCAGCGGGATCACCAGCTTACGTTCATGCCTGTACAGCGCTGGCGCCACAAACGCCCACACCTGATACAAAATGACCGGCGCAGAGGCAATGAGTGACACCCAGAACGTTAATTTTATTGGTGTAAAGAACGGCGAAGCCACATCGGTAGCAATCATGGTCGCGCCGATCGGCATCTGTTTAATCAGCGGCGCGGAGACCACCTGATAGATGTCGTTAGCGAAATAGACCAGACACAGGAAAATAAGCATGACCGCAGAAATGCTATATAACAGGCGCTTACGCAGCTCGATAAGATGCGTGATGAGCGGTTGTGTATCTTCTACTGCCATAATTACGCTTTATCACTCGACGAGGGGGATGATTCGGAAACGGGTGCAGCAACTTTCACTTCCGTGGGCGTCGCTTTCACAACAGGCTCTTGCGGCGCTTGCGAAGGCGCACTAGCCTGATGCTCTGCATCTGCAGGCGTCACGCCTTCATGCTGTGCTTCGTTATCTTTCACCAATGGGTTACGAATGGTGTTAGCTTCATCGCTCGCTTTTTCAGGATCGTTGACGCTGTAGGAGCGCTTCATGGATTCAGCCGCTTCACGCAGTTCGTCCATCGAAGCTTTCAGCTCAGGCGACAGGTTCTCCATGCTCGCCTTTTCAACTTTTTTCAGGCTATCCTGAAACTCCTGGAGCTTAAGTTCCTGCGCCAGTTCATTTTGAACCGTTGTCGCCAGTGAACGCAGCGCGCGCACCCAGCCTGCAACAGTTTTTACAGCCACAGGTAAACGCTGTGGCCCTAATACGATCAGGCCAATCACGAATACCAGCAGCAGTTCACCAAAACCAATGTCGAACACGAATTACACCTGCTCTTTATCGTGGCGTTTAGCGTCTTCTTTTTTAGCTTCTTCTTGTTTATCAGCGAGAGATTTAGCCGTGAAATCCGCATCCGGGCTGGATTTTTCCTGCTTATCTTTGTCTTTGTCTTCGTCATCGCTAATGGCTTTTTTGAAGCCTTTAATAGACGCGCCGAGGTCGGAACCAATGGAACCCAGTTTTTTGGTGCCAAACAGCAGCACAACAATGACGGCAATGATCAACAATTGCCAGATACTGATACCACCCATACAACATCCTCGATAGATGATTAATTAATCAGGTCGCATTATACGTTTGCAACCCGGCGATAGCGACGCAAATTCAGCGCGTTTTTCTCCAGCCAACCAGCCAAACCACCAGGCCACCGGCCATGAGCCACGCGGGCATCATTTCCCACTCCGGGCGGTTAATCAGCAACAGCGTACCACTCAGCAACAATGTGGCACCGATCCCAAAGAGATAACGGGATTGACCCTGACGCACACGGTTAGACTGAAGCTCGCGAGCGATTTTATCCATGCTGTGCTTAAGGTTCTTGCTCTGACGCAAACTGTCGTAAATCAGTTCCGGAATCTCCGGCATTTTTTCAATCCAGAATGGTGCTTTCTCTTTAAAAGAACGCACTAGCGCAGGAAGACCAACCTGATCCTTAATCCAGGACTCCAGGAAAGGTTTAGCTGTTTTCCATAAGTCTAACTGAGGATAGAGCTGACGGCCTACGCCCTCAACGTAAAGTAATGTTTTTTGGAGTAAAACTAACTGAGGCTGAACTTCCATGTTGAAGCGACGCGCGGTGTTAAACAGATTCAGCAGAACATGGCCGAACGAGATTTCCGACAGCGGCTTCTCAAAGATCGGCTCGCAAACGGTACGGATCGCGAACTCAAACTCTTCAACGTTCGTATCTGGCGGAACCCAGCCGGAATCGACGTGCAGCTCAGCCACCTTACGATAATCGCGATTGAAAAAGGCGATAAAGTTCTCTGCCAGATAGCGCTTATCTTCTTTGTTCAGCGAGCCCACGATACCGCAGTCGATGCCGATGTATTTCGGATCTTCAGGGTGTTCATAGCTCACAAAGATGTTGCCAGGGTGCATATCCGCGTGGAAAAAACTGTCGCGGAATACCTGGGTGAAAAAGACCTGAACACCGCGCTCAGCCAGCAGCTTCATGTTGGTGCCCTGCTTTTCCAGTGCGACCACATCTGATACAGGAATGCCGTAAATGCGCTCCATCACCATCATGTCCTGGCTGCAATAATCCGAATAAACCTCAGGTACATAAAGCATCGGGCTGTTTTCAAAGTTACGGCGCAACTGGATAGCGTTTGCTGATTCACGCAGCAAATTCAGCTCATCAATAAGCGTTTTTTCATATTCGCGCACGACTTCCATCGGGCGCAGCCGACGCCCATCTGGCATCAGTCGAGGAACCCAACGCGCCAGCCGATAAATCAGCTTCATATCCGCTCTGATCACCGGCAGGATGTCCGGGCGAATGACCTTAATGACAACCTCTTTGCCGTTCTCTTTCAGGCGCGCAGTATGGACTTGCGCAATAGAAGCAGACGCTAAAGGCGTAATATCAAAATCATCAAACCAGGTTTCGACAGGAATATTGCCCATCGCCTCTTCGATCTGCTGTTTCGCCCGTGCACCATCAAAGGGAGCAACGCGATCTTGCAGCAAAGCCAGCTGATCCGCGATCTGCGGCGGGAAGAGGTCGCGACGGGTGGAGAGCATTTGCCCAAATTTTATCCAGACTGGACCAAGTTCCTGCAATGCTAGCCGTAACCGCTCGCCCAGCGGCCGATCTTTATGCCGATTTGGCATCCAGAACAGCGTGCGCCGCCAGATTCGTAGCGGCAGCGTAATACGCATTTTGGGGATAAGCTCATCGAGCCCGTAACTCAAAAAAGTGCGAACGATAAAATAGAGGCGCCGAATTTCACCAGGCGTCATTTGCCCTCCAGTTTTTCCAGCCGTGTGGTTAGCGCGTCAACCGCACGAGCAACAGCAGCGGTTTCTTCAGCGAACCAGGCCACTTCTAGCGATCCTGGAGCCATACGCCACTCTTCAGTCATCACCTCGGCAACGTAGCGCTGCTGACGCTGTACACCTTTGCGCAAGAATGACGTGCCGCCATGAATGGCCTTGCTGATACCTTCAGCCGCAATATCACCGATATAAGGTGCAAGTAACTCTGCCGGGTCAAACTCAGCCAGATCGGCAAGGGCAACAAAGTTCTGTACCACCTGAATATCGCCTGCCACTTCCAGTTCGCCGCTGCGAATGAGCGCCGTTAACTGCTGACGATCGCGAAGCTTCGGTAATACGCTCATATGGGTAATGACCGAGCAGTCCGCCTCGCCTTCCCATTCTCCCAGCACATCCAGCTGCCGTTCACTGAAGACCAGCACGAGCGGCGTCGAGAACTCTTTCAATACGATACGGAGTACCTTTCCGTTTAAACGCTGACGCGCGGTTTTCAACGCAGGTGAGCGATACAGAAAAGTATTCAGGACATTCTCGATGCCAGCAGTGATCAGGGGTTTAAAAGGCATTACCCACCTCCACTCAGAACTTGTAGCCGCGATGGAGCGCAACAACGCCTGCCGTCAGGTTGAAGTATTCAACGTTCTCCAGGCCAGCGTCCTGCATCATCGCTTTTAAGGTGTCCTGGTCCGGGTGCATACGAATGGACTCCGCCAGATAGCGGTAGCTTTCTCCGTCCTTTGCCACCATTTCACCGATACGAGGCAAAATGTGGAACGAGTAAGCATCGTAGGCTTTGCTTAACGGTTCGATAATCGGTTTGGAAAATTCCAGTACCAGCAAACGTCCACCTGGCTTAAGCACGCGGTACATGGAGCGCAGCGCTTTTTCTTTATCAGTCACGTTACGCAGACCAAAAGAGATGGTGATGCAATCGAAGGTGTTATCCGGGAACGGCAGAGCTTCTGCGTTTGCCTGAACGTACTCAACGTTACCGACCACACCAATGTTGCGCAGCTTTTCGCGCCCCATCTTCAGCATCGAATCGTTGATATCCGCCAGCACTACGCGCCCTGTCTCACCGACCATACGGGAGAATTTCGCGGTTAAATCACCGGTTCCACCTGCCAGATCTAATACCGTTTGACCACGACGAACGCCGCTACAGTCGATAGTGAAGCGCTTCCACAAGCGATGAATTCCGAATGACATCAGGTCATTCATAACATCGTACTTTGCCGCCACGGAATGAAATACGTGAGCGACCATGTCAGCTTTCTGCGCCTTGGCGACAGTCTGAAAGCCAAAGTGCGTAGTATCTTGTGAATCCTCAACCATCTCAGTGCCTGCTAATCAGTCAAATGTTCGTGAAGTGTAACAGATTGGGCGCGTTTGCCCTACGATTCAACCGCCCTGAAAGAATCGGTTTGCCTGCGTTTCGTCGGAGGTTTGTCTGGCTAAATCGTTGTCTGTACTGTGGGTATTTTGTTCATCTACGCCATCACGCAGACGATACTCTTCATCCTGAGCGGTAGCCTGTTCGGCTAATTCCGGATTAATCTCGCGTTTTACCTCAACGCCCAGGCTGCGAAACGCCTCGGCTTGCGACAGCAGATTGCCACGCCCGGAAGAGAGCTTTTTCATCGCCTGACGATAGTTATCCTGAGCACGATCCAGGCTTTGCCCGACCGAGGTCATATCGTCTACAAACAGGCGCATTTTGTCGTACAGTTTGCTGGCGCGATCGGCAATTTGCTGGGCATTACGGCTTTGATGCTCGTAGCGCCACAGGTTAGCGATGGTGCGCAACGCCACCAGCAGCGTGGTCGGGCTCACCAGCATAATGTTATTTTTGAGAGCTTCAGTAATTAGTTCAGGCTGCCTGTCGAGCGCTAGCAAAAAGGCCGGCTCGACGGGGATAAACATCAGCACATAGTCCAGCGAGCGCAGCCCCGGTAATTGCTGATAATCTTTTCTGCCCAGCAGACGAATATGGTTACGCACCGAGGCAATATGCTCCTGAAGTGCGGATTCACGAGTGAAGTCATCTTCGGCGTTGAAGTAACGCTCGTAGGCCACCAGCGTCATTTTGGCGTCGATCACCACGTCTTTGCCTTGCGGCAGGCGCACGATCACATCTGGCTGCATCCGCGAACGGGTTTCGGTTTCGATGCTGACCTGCGTCTCATATTCGTAGCCTTCACGCAGACCAGACGCTTCCAGCACGCGGGTTAACACCACTTCACCCCAGTTGCCCTGGGTTTTGTTATCGCCCTTAAGCGCACGCGTCAGGTTGACGGCTTCCTGCGTCATCTGCGCATTCAACTGTTGAAGATTGCGGATTTCATGCGCCAGGGTGTGGCGTTCACGCGCTTCCTGCCCAAAGCTGTCCTGTACCTGGCGACGAAAACCGTCCAGCTGTTCACGCAGCGGCGTCAGTAATCCGTTCAAGCTCTGGCGATTTTGTTCGTCAACGCGGCGATTGCTCTGCTCGAAGATGCGGTTAGCAAGGTTTTCGAACTGTTCACTAAGACGCTGTTCGCTGTTGATCATCTGGCGGATTTTGTCTTCCGCATGCAGCTGGGTGGATTCCAGGCGGGTGGTGACTTCGCGAAGATCGGCTTCTAACGAGGTATTAATATCGCGCAGATTGCGGAGTTCGTTGTTGAGGAGTTCACATTCTTCACGCCAGTGTCCACTCTGGGTAAGCTGCTGTTTTGCAGCGCTTAGCTCCGCCACCATTTCTTCGCGATCGGCTAATTGATCCGCTTTATGTTGCGCATGCTGGTAGCTGGACATCAGCCAGCCCACACCCGCGCCCACTAGCGCAATCACTGCATAAATGATGATTGAGATATCCACAACGCCTCCTGCATCAAACCATTACCCGCACAAAATAGAATTGTGCTGTATAAACGTCCAGTTTGAAAGGGATTTCCTGCGAGGCACTACGCAAAAAGAAAAGGCCGAACGCGTCGGCCTTGTTTCGAAAAGAAGGGATTAGATCAGGCGGCGAGCCGCTTCAACCACGATTGTCACCGCGTGGCTTTCGGTCTTCTTCATGGTCTCTGCGTTCGGGATCTCTTGCTGAGTACGGTTCACGATAACGCCCGCAACCATACCGGCACGCAGACCCTGGCTTGCGCACATGGTCAGCAGCGTTGCAGATTCCATTTCGTAGTTCATCACGCCCATGGACTGCCATTCTTCCATTGAACCTTTAAAGCGATTCACAACACGGCCTGAGAAGGTGTCGTAACGTTCCTGGCCTGGGTAGAAGGTGTCCGAAGAAGCGGTGACGCCAATGTGGGTCGTCGCACCCACGGATTTCGCGGCTTCGACCAGCGCGGTGGTACATTCAAAGTCAGCGACAGCCGGGAATTCCATCGGCGCAAAGTGCAGGCTTGCACCATCGAGACGGACAGATGCGGTCGTAACCAGCACGTCGCCCACATTGATGTGTGGCTGAATAGCTCCGGTGGTGCCAATACGCAGGAAGGTACGAATGCCCAGTTGAGCCAGTTCTTCCACCGCGATAGAGGTAGACGGGCCGCCAATACCGGTTGAACACACAATGACCGCTTTACCATCAAGCTCAGCGCGCCAGGTGGTGAATTCACGATGAGATGCCAGCTTAACCGGCTTATCCATCAGCGCGGCGATCTTTTCCACACGCTCAGGATCGCCCGGGACGATAGCCAGCGTAGCCCCTTGTAAATCGTTTTTAGTGAGGCCGAGATGAAAAACATCAGACTTAGACATAGGTGACTCCTCTGTGGGTGGGTTGTCAGCAGAAGTAAAACGGTACTTTACAGAAGCACCGAGGTAAATTTCGTGACAGACCTCACCACGAATAAAAATGATTGCAGTTAATTACCATAAAATAGTGATCATCATCACACTAACAAGTTATATCTTTTACTGCTGCACAAAAGATAGCCCGTTTCGGGCACTGTGAATTGTTAACTTGAGGTCTATATTTATTTGCACCAACGGGTACGGAGAATACCATGACTCAAAAAACGAATTTTGCACCTGCCGCCGCCCCTCTCGCGTCGACTATCGTTTCAACGTCCGAAGACGCTATCACGTCAGGCGAAACCTCAATTCCCTCTCAGGGTGAGAACATGCCCGCTTATCACGCTCGCCCAAAGGATGTGGACGGTCCACTGCCGATCGTGATTGTGGTTCAGGAAATTTTTGGCGTACACGAACATATCCGTGACGTGTGCCGTCGTCTGGCGCTTGAAGGTTACCTGGCCGTCGCGCCGGAGCTTTACTTCCGTCAGGGCGATCCCAATGAATACAGCGATATTCCGACGTTGTTCAGTAATCTGGTCAGTAAGGTACCGGATGCGCAAGTGTTGGCCGACCTCGATCACGTCGCCAGTTGGGCCGCACGTAACGGCGGCGATCCGCATCGTTTATTGGTCACCGGGTTCTGCTGGGGCGGGCGCATCAGTTGGCTCTACGCCGCGCATAATCCGCAAATTAAGGCCGCAGTGGCCTGGTACGGCAAGCTGGTCGGTGAAAAAACGCTGAATTCACCTAAGCATCCGGTTGATATCGCGGTCGATCTTAATGCGCCCGTGCTCGGTCTTTATGGCGGTCAAGATACTGGGATTTCGCTGGAAAGCGTGGAGACTATGCGTCAGGCGCTGCGTGCCGCGAATGCAAAGGCGGAAATTGTGGTTTATCCCGATGCCGGACACGCATTCAATGCCGATTATCGCCCGAGCTACCACGAGGAATCCGCCAAAGACGGCTGGCAGAGGATGCTGGCCTGGTTTGCACAGTATGGCAGTAAGAAATCCGCAGGGAATTAATCGAAGGCCGGGCAAGCGATAGCGCCGCCCGGCAATCGTGTGTGATGACTAAGCCTGACGCAGATTCTGCGCGGCTTTCACCATGTTTGCCAACGCGGCGCGAGTCTCAGGCCAGCCGCGGGTTTTAAGGCCACAGTCCGGGTTCACCCACAGGCGTTCTGCCGGGATGCGCTGAGCGGCTTTCGCCAGAAGCGCTTCAATCCATTCCACGCTCGGAACGTTCGGGGAGTGAATGTCGTACACGCCCGGACCGATTTCGTTCGGATAGTCGAACTCTTCAAACGACTCCAGCAGCTCCATGTCTGAACGCGAGGTCTCGATGGTGATGACGTCCGCATCCAGCGCCGCAATCGAATCCATGATGTCGTTAAATTCGCAGTAACACATGTGGGTATGAATCTGGGTGTCGTTCTTTGCTACTGCGGCGTTGATGCGGAAGGCCTCTACGCCCCACTGCAAGTAAGCATCCCAGTCGCTTCGACGCAGCGGCAGGCCTTCGCGCAGGGCCGGTTCGTCAATCTGGATAATGCCGATGCCTGCGGCTTCCAGATCTGCCACTTCGTCCCGCAACGCCAGCGCAATTTGCTTTGCAATGGTTTCGCGAGTCACGTCTTCACGCGGGAAGGACCAGCACAAAATCGTCACCGGGCCGGTCAGCATGCCTTTAACCGGTTTGTCGGTCAGAGACTGTGCGTACTTCGCCCACTCCACGGTGATCGCTTCCGGGCGGCTAACGTCGCCAATTACTACCGGCGGTTTCACGCAGCGGGAACCGTAGCTCTGTACCCAGCCGTTCTGGGTAAAGACGAAACCGTCTAAGTGCTCACCAAAATATTCCACCATGTCATTACGTTCGGCTTCACCGTGGACCAGCACGTCCAGACCTAAGCGCTCCTGCTCAACAATCGCCTGCTTGATGTGCTCGGCGATGCCAGTGCGATAGTTGTTGGCATCAAGGTTGCCCTTTTTGAAGTCCAGACGCAGGCCGCGAATTTCGGTGGTCTGCGGGAAAGAACCGATCGTGGTCGTCGGCCATGCTGGCAGATTAAAGCGAGCGCGCTGCGCTTCGGCACGCACTTCATAGGCATTTTCACGCTGGCTGTCTTTCGCAGTAATGCCCGCCAGACGTTTTTCCACCGCTGCATTGTGTACGCGAGTCGAATGACGACGCGCCTGAATCGGGGTGCTCCATTCAATCAACTTTTCCGTATCGCCACTGTTCAGGGCATCACGCAGCAGGGCCAGCTCTTCACATTTTTGCAAAGCAAAGGCAAACCAGCTTTTCACTTCCGCATCCAGACGGGTTTCCACGCTCAAATCGATCGGGCTGTGCAACAGGGAGCAAGAAGAGGCGACCCATAATTCACGTTTGCCGACGATAGCTTTAATCTGTGCGTATTTCTCGGTGAGATCGGCACGCCAGACGTTACGACCGTTGATCAGGCCCGCAGAGAGCAACCAGTCGGACGGCAGGCGCTCGTTCAGCTCGGCGACATCATCTTTGCCGTGAACCAGGTCAACGTGCAGACCCTGCACCGGCAACGTGGTGATGGTATCAAGATTCGGCGTGACGCCTTCAAAATAGGTGGTCAGCAACAGCTTAACCTGGCCTTGCAGTGCGTCATAAGCCGGTTTGAAGGCATCCAGCCATTCCTGCGGCAGCTCAAGCACCAGCGCAGGTTCGTCGATCTGTACCCATTCGATACCGCGTTTTGCCAGCTCAGCCAGCACCTGCTGATATACGGGGAGGATATCGTTGAGCAAGCTCAGACGGTCGAACGGTTCACCCTTCACTTTACCCAGCCACAGATACGTTACCGGCCCCAGCAGCACAGGTTTGATGTTATGACCCAGCGCCAGCGCTTCGTCCACTTCATCCAGAATCTGCGTCCAGGTCAGCTTGAACTGCTGCCCTTTTACAAACTCCGGCACCATGTAGTGATAGTTGGTGTTAAACCATTTGGTCATTTCCGCTGCGGCCGCTGGCTCACCGGTTGGCGCGCGACCACGGCCCAGACGGAACAGGGTATCGATATCGACCGATCCATCGCTGTTCTGATGACGAGCCGGCACGTTACCAAGCAGCAGGCTCGTGGTCAGAACATGGTCGTACCAGGCGAAATCGCCCACTGGCAGCAGATCGATTCCTGCCTGCTTCTGCTGATCCCAGTGGCGAGCACGCAGCTCGCGGCCAACGGCCAGCAGATCTTCACGGGTAGAATTGCCCGCCCAGTAGCTTTCTTGTGCTTTTTTCAGCTCGCGGCGCAAGCCAACGCGAGGGAAACCGAGAGTGTGATTGCGAATTGTCATGGTGTGTCCCCTGTGAATTTTTGGTATTTAGACGTCCAGATGTTTACACATCCATAATTGACAGTTACTGTATATTCCTCAAGCGCAAAATGTTCATGGCGAAGTGAAGGACTTTCATGATCGAGATAAAACACCTGAAAACGCTACAAGCGTTGCGGAACTGCGGTTCTCTCGCGGCGGCTGCGGCCACGCTGCATCAGACCCAATCCGCCCTTTCTCACCAGTTCAGCGATCTGGAACAACGCCTTGGCTTTCGTCTGTTCGTGCGTAAGAGCCAGCCGCTGCGCTTTACGCCGCAGGGTGAAGTGCTGCTTCAACTGGCAAATCAGGTGCTGCCGCAAATCGCCACCGCACTACAGGCCTGCAATGAGCCACAGCAGACTAAGCTGCGCATCGCGATTGAGTGTCACAGCTGTATTCAGTGGCTGACGCCCGCACTGGAGAATTTTCGCCAAAGCTGGCCGCAGGTGGAGATGGATTTTAAATCGGGCGTGACCTTTGATCCGCAGCCGTCGCTTCAGCAAGGCGAGCTGGACCTGGTGTTGACCTCCGATATTCTGCCTCGCAGCGGCCTGCATTATTCGCCGATGTTTGATTACGAAGTGCGCCTGGTGCTGGCTCCGGATCACCCACTAGCGGCCAAAACGCGCGTTACGCCGGAAGACTTGGCGACCGAAACGCTGCTGATTTATCCGGTGCAGCGCAGTCGTCTGGATATCTGGCGTCACTTCCTGCAACCGGCGGGCATTAGCCCCAATTTGAAGAGCGTGGATAACACACTGCTGCTGATCCAGATGGTGGCCGCGAGAATGGGTATCGCCGCGCTGCCGCATTGGGTGGTCGAGAGTTTTGAGCGCCAGGGTCTGGTGGTGACTAAAACCCTGGGCGAGGGATTATGGAGCCGACTGTACGCTGCCGTGCGCGATGGCGAGCAGCGTCAGCCGATTACGGAGGCGTTTATTCGCTCAGCGCGGAACCACGCTTGCGATCATTTGCCGTTTGTTCGGAGCGCGGAGCGACCCAACGGCGATGCACCCACAGCGAAGCCAGGATTACCGTTCCCCCAATAATAAAGCTCGGCCAGTGCGGTTGCTGCTGCCAGATAGCAAGGTTAACCAGCAGGCCAGCGGGCACATGAACGTTATTCATAATGCCCAGCGTCCCGGCGTCTACCTGCGTAGCGCCGTAGTTCCACATAAAGTAACCCAGTCCAGACGCGACCACGCCTAACCAAATCAGCACGCTCCACTGTACCGTGGTGGTTGGCAGCTTTTGCGGATTGCCGAGCATAAACCACGCCGCCACCGCGACAATAGCCGCGCCCATATAGAACCAGGCAAAAGCGTTATGCTGCGGCATCGGACGCGTTTCCATCAGGCGCTTGTAGCCGACCATACCGATGGCAAAACTTATGTTGGCAAGCTGGACAAACATCAGACCGGTCCAGAAGTGATCGCTCACTTTGTCGTAGCGAATGATCGCCGCACCCGCCACCGCCAGAAGCGCACTCAGCAGATAGCCCCAGCGCAAGCGGCGCTTGCTCAGCAGGTCGTAAATCAGCGTGATATAGAGTGGCGTCAACACCGTGAACAGCAGGAATTCCGATACCGACAGGTAGATATACGCCCGGAAGCTGAACAGATACATGATACCGAGCTGCAACGCGCCCACCAGCATGTACAGCAGAATGGTTTTGAGCGTTTGCCCACGCGTGCGCAGGAACGGCAGGAAGACCAGCGCCGCAAGCCCTACCCGCATCAGTACGGAGAAATAACTATCGACGTGCCCGGCAAGGTATTCACCGATCAGGCTGAATGAGAAGGCCCACAGAATAGTGGTGATAATGAGTAGCGCCACAATGCTTGTCTCTCAGAAAGAAGGATAGGCATTGTAGCGGACTATTCAGTTGACAACTGACCAATAATCAACCAGTCGTGACGTTGTGAGAATTATTCAAGGAACAGCTTACGCAGATAGTTCGGCACGGCGTTATCGCCGTTAGTGCCAATCACTTCTAGCTCAGGGTGCAAATCTTTCAAACGCTGGTGCGCGTTTTCCATGATGCAGCCTTTGCCCGCCATGGAGAGCATCTCAGCATCGTTCATGCCATCGCCAAACGCGATGCAGTCTTTCAGTTCAAAGCCCATACGCTTCGCAACCGCTTCCAGCGCGTGGCCTTTGGATACGCCGCCCGCCATCACTTCCAGACAGGTCAGAGTGGAGAAGCTGACGTTCACCCGATCGCCCCAGCGCGCATTAATCGCCTGCTCCAGCGGCAGCAGATCTTCGTGCTTTTCGCAGGTGAAGAACACTTTGCTGATCCCTTCCGGCTCCAGCAGGCCTGGTTCATACAGCGTGTAGTTGAATACCGCTTCTTTGAAGAAACGCATTTCATCCGGGCGATGGCGGTTCATAAACCAGTCATCGTTGCGATACACGTTGGTGACGATATCCGGGTTGCTATGCACCACGCCGAACAGATCGGCGGCGATGTCGCGGTCCAGGTTATGAGTGAAGATCAGATTGCCATCGGTATCGTGCACGCGCGCACCGTTGGAGGTGATCATATAGGCTTTGATTTCCAGGTTATCGCGAATCTGCCCCACGTCCACGTGGTGGCGGCCCGTCGCGAAAACAAAGTTCACACCGCGGGCAGTCAGGAGTTTTAAGGTCTCTTTCGCGAAAGGCGACAGGGTGTGGTCGGGGGAAAGCAACGTGCCATCTAAGTCAGATGCAACAACCTGGTACATAGGGGAATTTAACCTCAATAGAAAATCAGTTATGCCTGTCGAAAAATTCAACAATGGCGTTGAGCGCGACTGAGCGCATGGCGTCCTTTTCAAAAAGGATCTCATGGTACGCACCGTTTATGACCAGCGGTTTATTCCCTTCACAAGGGTGTCCGGCGGCGGCGCGCAGTTCGCAGAAGCGTTCATGCATGCGGTTGTCCACCACACGCTCCTCTTCCGCCTGAATCAATAATGTCGGCGTAGCATCATCGCTAACCCCTGCCAGCGCGGATTCGCCCGCGAGTATGCCTTCGCGCACCCAATGGTAAGTTGGGCCACCGACGCGTAAGCGCGGTTCATCGGCGTAAAAGCGCAGGTTGCGGCGATAACGCTGCCGGCTGTGGGTCAACACGTTGAGGGCAAACGGCAATGCCCGCCAGCGTCCCGTTCCCATGGCGTAGCCTTCACGAATGCGCTGATGGCCCTCAGCCCAGTCGAGAATATGGCGCACCATCCAGTCGGGAAATCGCATGACGATGCCAAACATCGGTGCGGTCAATGCAATCGCATCACACTGATGCGGATGACGTTGTAAAAACAGCGTCGCAATCGCGCCGCCCATCGAGTGCGCGAGGATATAGCGTTTACGCCACGGGCCCGGCTGCACTTCCTGCTGCCAGAACGCGGCGAGATCGTCGACGTAATCGCTGAAGTTGTCCACATGACCGCGATGCGAATCCGACAATAATCGCCCGGAACGCCCCTGCCCACGGTGATCGATGATCAACACATCAAAACCAAGATGGAACAGATCGTACGCCAGTTCAGCGTACTTGACGTAACTCTCAATGCGACCCGGACAAACCACGATCACCCGATCGTTTTTTTTATCCCGAAAACGCACAAAGCGTACCGGAACATTGTCCACGCCTGCGATCTCGGCTTCTTCGCGCTGACGCCAGAAATCGGTCAGCGGCCCCATGGAGAAAGCAGCAAATGCGTTCTCGCGTGTTTCCCAGTCCTTTTTCTGCTGAAACATTGGGTTTCTGCCCCTGTAAGCCACGGAATATCGTTTTTTTGTGAAGCATCACAAAATGACTCAACAATAGCGTATTGTGGCATAAAAATAGACGATTCGGGAGTTTCAAATGACCTTAGAGTGGTGGTTCGCTTACCTGCTGACATCCATCATCCTGAGCCTTTCACCAGGCTCGGGCGCGATCAATACCATGACCACCTCCATCAACCACGGCTATCGTGGGGCAGTGGCGTCCATCGCCGGTTTGCAGACCGGGCTGGGCATTCATATCGTGCTGGTTGGCATTGGTCTGGGGACGTTGTTCTCGCGTTCGGTAATGGCATTTGAAGTGCTGAAGTGGGCCGGTGCGGCCTATCTGATTTGGCTGGGGATCCAGCAGTGGCGCGCGGCGGGGTCGATTGATTTGAACACCCTCGCTCAGACGCAAACGCGCGGGCGTCTCTTTAAGCGCGCGGTGTTCGTGAACCTGACCAACCCGAAAAGTATCGTCTTTCTTGCCGCCCTGTTCCCGCAGTTTATCGTCCCTCATCAGCCGCAGGTGATGCAGTACGTCGTGCTCGGCGCGACGACGATTATTGTCGATATTATTGTGATGATTGGTTACGCGACGCTGGCGCAGCGGATTACGGGCTGGATCAAAGGGCCTAAGCAAATGAAGGCCCTGAATAAGATCTTTGGTTCGCTGTTTATGCTGGTGGGTGCGCTGCTTGCGTCAGCGCGTCATGCTTAGCGAGAGATGATGAGGTGAATACCGAAGCCGGCGAACAGTGCGCCGGCAAAGCCGTCGATCCACTTCGCCATACGCTGATAACCACGACGCATCGCAGGCATGGCAAACAGACTTGCCACCACGGTAAACCACGCAAAGGTTTCCACGACGATCAGCAGGAAAATACCCCAGCGCGCACCCGCGCCGACGTCATCGCCCACGAATAACGAAAAGACGGAACCAAAGTAAATAATCGCTTTTGGGTTGGCGAGATTCGTGAGTAAACCTTTCAAAAAGCTGCGCCCGCCCGTCGCGAGTTCAACCTTCGGCTCTTCCGGTGCTTTTTGTTCTTTCTTCAACGCCCCGCGCAGCATCTGGTAGCCCATCCAGCACAGGTATAAACCACCGCCGACCATGATGATGTTATGCAGCCAGGCCATTTTTGCGAGGATCAAGTTCAGGCCAAGCAGTGCAACCGCAGCCCAGACCATTACGCCCATAGTAATCCCGAGCACACCCATCATCGCCTCTTTGCGGGAACGGCTGACAGCCGTCTGCGAGACGAAGAAGAAATCTGGGCCAGGGCTCATCAGCGCAACGATATGCACCAACGCCACGGTGAGAAATAGCATTACCATAATTTACTCGCGGGGAAAGAGTTTTGTGAGTCATCATCCTGGCACTTTTCAGCCGGTCTGACTACTCCTCATCATCACCGTCAGCATGCGAACGGATTAACGCCATAAACTCTTTACCAAAACGCTCCAGCTTACGCGTACCGACGCCGTTGACGCTGAGCATTTCACCAGCACTCAGTGGCATCTGCTCGGCCATTTCAATCAGCGTCGCGTCGTTAAAGACCACATAAGGCGGGATATTCTCTTCATCGGCGATGGCTTTACGCAGCTTACGCAGTTTGGCAAACAGCTTACGGTCATAGTTACCGCCGTAGGATTTCTGCATCACACGCGGCTTAAGCGCGATCACGCGTGGCACAGCAAGTTTCAGTTCGATATCACCGCGCAGTACCGGACGTGCGGCTTCGGTAAGCTGGAGCGCAGAGTGCTGTGCAATATTTTGTGTGGCAAATCCGAGGTGGATGAGCTGGCGAATAATGCTGACCCAGTGTTCATGGCTTTGTTCTTTGCCAATGCCGTAAACCGGCAGCTTATCGTGGCCCATCTCGCGGATACGCTGGTTATTTGCGCCACGCAGCACTTCCACCACGTAGCCCATCCCAAAGCGCTGGTTGGTGCGCCCGATAGTGGAAAGCGCCTTACGCGCATCCATCAGACCGTCGTATTGCTTTGGCGGGTCGAGACAGATATCGCAGTTGCCGCACGACTCCTGACGCCCTTCACCAAAATAGTTTAGCAGCACCAGGCGGCGGCAGGTTTGCGCTTCGGCAAATGCGCCCATCGCGTTGAGCTTGTGACGTTCGATATCCAGGAGCGGCCCTTGCGGCTTCTCTTCGAGACAGCGACGTAGCCACGCCATATCCGCTGGATCGTAAAACAGCCTTGCTTCGGCAGGCAGGCCATCGCGCCCGGCACGACCGGTTTCCTGATAGTAGGACTCGATATTACGCGGGATGTCGAAGTGCACCACAAAGCGCACGTTGGGTTTATTGATGCCCATCCCGAACGCCACGGTAGCGACAACGATTTGCAGATCGTCACGCTGGAATTTTTCCTGCACGTCGGCGCGGATATGGTTTTCTAACCCAGCATGATAGGCCGCCGCGCTAAAGCCGCGATTTTGCAGACGTGCGGCGGTGTCTTCCACCTTCGCACGGCTGTTGCAGTAGATGATACCGGACTTGCCGCGCTGCTCCTGCACGTAGCGCAGAAGCTGGTCCAGCGGCTTGAATTTTTCCATCAGCATATAGCGAATGTTAGGGCGATCGAAGCTGCTGACCTGGATAAACGGATCGTTAAGTCCTAACAGGCGGACGATGTCCTGACGCGTGGTGTCGTCTGCTGTCGCCGTGAGCGCCATAAATGGCAGGGCCGGGAAACGCTGACGAAGCTGGCCGAGCGCGGCATATTCAGGGCGGAAGTCGTGTCCCCACTGAGAGATGCAGTGCGCTTCATCCACTGCCAGCAGTACCGGATTCCAGTGCGCTAAATGCTCAAGGAAGTTGTCCAGCATCAGACGTTCCGGCGCGATATACAGCAGGCGGATCTGCCCGTTACGGCATCCTGCCATGACGTCTTGCTGCTGTTCGCGGGTTTGAGTCGAGTTGATACAGGCAGCGGCTACGCCATTCGCCAGTAGCTGGTCCACCTGATCCTTCATCAGTGAGATGAGGGGGGATACCACCACCGTCAAGCCGTTCAGCACCAGCGCGGGAACCTGATAGCACAGTGATTTCCCACCGCCCGTCGGCATCACCACCAGACAATCGCGGCCTTCCAGCACGGTTTCAATGATGGTTTCCTGGCCAGGACGGAATTGCTGATAGCCGAAGGTTTCCTGCAAAACCTGCTTAGCCAGCGATTCCTGATTCATTACTTCCGCCTGCGCCACGTTAACCCCATTTGCCTGAAATAAAACATTGAACGAACAAAAAATCAGCCCGAAGGTTGAGCATGATAAACGCTAACAAGAAGAAATTCGACTCAGTTCTCTTCGGCGGTATAAATTTGCGATCCTGTTAGAGCAAATTACATCGTCAACTATACCCCTGCCTTTTTAGATCATAACGGCATTTAGCAATCACATGTAACGCAATGATTTATTTGATTTTATTATAGCATTAATTGCATAACTACTTTTTGCACAATGAGCGTCTATTTAGCAGTTAAACCTAAGGAAAAGATAATGCTCAAAGGATTGTTACTCGCCTTGATTACCTTGATGTTGCCCGCCTGCAGCGAGCCAAAAAACCAATCTCCAGAAAGTGTCGTTCAGGCTTTTTATCAGCAATATCTTCGGGCCTTTGCGGATTTTGACCCCGTAAATGCTGAGCACTCCCCAATGGCTGATAACTCACCGTTGATCGGAAAATACATTGCCGCCGATACAGCGGCGCGAATTGCCGATCTTCACCAAATTTATGAACAGGGCATTCTGGACTCTGACTATTTCACATACTGCCAGGATTACGCCCCTGAATGGGTCGCTGCGTTAAAGGTTGGCAAAGCATCCCCGCAAGCTGATAGCGTCTCCGTACCCGTCAGTATTGGTATTGAAGAGGGAAAATATTTACAACTGATGGTCTATCTCAAACACGAAGGGAATGGTTGGAAAATATACAGAGTCAAAAATAAAACCGACAATTATGAGCAAAATATTTTTGATGATGACGCCATTAAGCAAGCGAGAGCTCATACCAGGTAAGTCATCGTTAAAAACAATCGGGCGCTGTTGCAGCGCCCGAGACGGACTTAGAAAATATCGTTCAACATCACGCCCACGCCTACGCGCGTCTGGTTGAAGTTATAGTCGATAAGCGACTCACCGTAACCGCTATACACTTGAGTATAGAGGCGGACATGCTTAGTGACAGGATAGCTTAAGCCCATTTCCGCGCCGCCGTAGCCAGTGTTCCAGTTATACTGCCCTTTCACGCTCAACACCGCGTCACCCAACTGATAACCCACTTTCAGCTGGTAATAACCCATGTATTTGGTGATATCCGGATTATCGTCGGTGTCACCAATGACGTACCACGGTTTCACTTCAGCCATCCAGTTGCCGTTTTGCGTCATCAGACGGGTGTAAAGTCGGTTCCAGCTGCGGGATGTCGGATCGGAGCGGCCGTTCGAGTCATGGTTGTAGCCCATTTCAACGTCGCGCAGGGTCCAGCCAGCAAACTCATAATCGGTCGCGAAACCTAGGAACAGCTGAGGTTCGTAGTTAGTTTCACGGAACGGGGACGATTCTTCCTTGTTGGACAGTTGCCACCAGGATTTCTGCGTGTAAGACGCGCCCAAAACCGAGTTGGGTCCCAAAATACCGCGCCACAGCGGGAAGGCCAGGCTGAGCTGGAACTTTACTTCATCCTTGCGCGCGTTATCAGACCAGTTGTAAGAACTTATCGCCTCTTTGTTCAGGTCGTTGGTTTGGGTGTAAATCACATAGTTCGTGTCATACGGATAAAGCGTGAACGGATTATCATGCTCCAAAAGCATGTTAGCGATAATACTGCCGTGAACGGCGGGCTTATCATGTACTTCTTTGACTGTCGCTTCCTGCGCAAATGCCGTGAAGGGCAGCGCAACCGCCGCCAGTAACCAACCCAGATACGTCCGCATCGGTGGTGCTCTCCTGCGAAATAAGAATAATGTGAATAGTTATGTGGAACGTATTCTACCTATTTCTTGATTCACGTCTCCTCCTCGTTTCTGAAAGTGGTAATCCTTTTGCTTGAAGCATAAAATCAACAATTATTTAACAACAAGGATGCAATTTTTCATGTCAGCTACGCTTACCGCGGAAGAAGCTTTAAAACTGGTCGGAGAGATCTTTGTTTACCATATGCCGTTTAACCGGGCGCTGGGACTGGAGCTGGAGCGTTACGAAAAGGGGTTCGCTCAGATGAGCTTTAACAATCAACCGATGATGGTGGGCAACTGGGCGCAAAGTATCCTCCATGGCGGCGTGATTGCCTCAGCGCTGGACGTTGCGGCCGGGCTGGTCTGCGTGGGCAGCACTTTGACGCGCCACGACACCATTAATGAAGATGAGTTACGTCAGCGCCTGTCCCGTATGGGCACCATTGATTTGCGCGTCGACTATCTGCGTCCTGGCCGGGGCAACCGCTTTACCGCCACCAGCAGCCTGCTACGCGCGGGCAACAAGGTCGCCGTCGCCCGCGTCGAATTACATAACGAGGAACAGGTTTACATCGCCAGCGCAACCGCCACTTATATGGTGGGTTGAGACGCTAAAATCGGGTAAAATTAGCTCACTTTTTTGTAACGGATTATCCAGATGGATGCTAAACAGACGCGGCAGGGCGTTTTACTCGCCCTTGCCGCTTATTTTATTTGGGGCATTGCACCCGCCTACTTCAAGCTGATTTACTACGTTCCGGCTGATGAAATTCTCACCCACCGCGTCATCTGGTCATTCTTCTTTATGGTCGCGCTGATGAGCGTGAGCCGCCAGTGGTCAGGCGTGAAGACGCTGCTGAAAACACCGAAAAAGGTCTTCCTGCTTGCCCTGTCTGCGGTACTGATCGGGGGAAACTGGCTGCTGTTCATTTGGGCCGTGAATAACAACCACATGCTTGAAGCCAGCCTCGGTTATTTTATTAACCCGCTGGTAAATATTGTTTTGGGAATGCTGTTCCTCGGCGAACGCTTCCGCCGTATGCAATGGGTGGCCGTACTTCTGGCGCTTTGCGGGGTACTGGTGCAACTCTGGACCTTTGGTTCCCTTCCTGTCATTGCGCTGGGACTGGCATTTAGCTTCGCGTTCTACGGTCTGGTGCGTAAGAAAATTGCCGTAGAAGCGCAGACCGGAATGCTGTTCGAGACCCTGTGGTTGCTCCCGTTGGCAGCAATCTATCTGTTTGGCATTGCCGACAGCAGCACCAGCCATATGGGTAGCAACCCCATGTCGCTGAACCTGATGCTGATCGCTGCGGGTGTCGTTACCACGATCCCGTTGCTGTGCTTTACCGGCGCGGCAACGCGCTTGCGCCTTTCCACACTGGGCTTCTTCCAGTACATCGGCCCAACGCTGATGTTCCTGCTGGCGGTGACGTTCTATGGTGAAGTGCCAGGTGCCGATAAGATGGTAACGTTCGCGTTTATCTGGGTCGCGCTGGCAATATTTGTCGCGGATGCCATTTATACCCAGCGTCGCGTGAAGAAAGGACTGTAGGTCTTTGCCCTCTCCGCCCGGAGAGGGCCTGTTACTCACAGCCAGTTACGGCGCTTGAAGTACAGATACGGTGCCAGCCCGGCCAACAGCATAAAGATAATCGCCCCCGGATAGCCAAAGCTCCACGTCAGTTCTGGCATAAACTCAAAGTTCATCCCATAGCTTGATGCCACAAGCGTTGGCGGCAGGAACACCACGGAGACCACTGAGAAGATCTTGATGATGCGGTTCTGCTCGATGTTGATAAAGCCCATCGCCGCCTGCATCAAGAAGTTAACCTTCTGGAACAGGGATTCGTTGTGCGGCAGAAGAGATTCGATATCGCGCAGGATCTCACGCGCCTGCTCCAGCTGACCACCCGGTAAACGTGCCTTACGCACCAGGAAGTTTAACGCGCGCTGGGTATCCATCAGACACAAACGCACCTTCCAGCCGATATCTTCCTGCTCCGCCAGCGTGGAGAGCGCTTCGTCGTATTCATCGCCCTGATGGCCTTCCATGATGACACGGCTCAGCTTTTCCAGATCGCTATAGATGTTTTCGATTTCATCCGCCAGCTGTTCGATTTTGGTTTCGAAGAGATCGAGCAGCAGCTCGTAGGCATTGCCGTCCACCATCGCCTGACTACGGGCGCGCATACGGTAGAGACGAAAAGCGGGCAATTCGCGCTCACGTAAGGTGAACAGACGACCATCACGAATGGTAAAGGCGACGGTGGAGTTACCGGCGTGATCTTCCGCATCTTCAAAAAAGAAAAAGGAGTGAATATGCAAACCGTCTTCATCTTCAAAAAAACGCGCGGATGCTTCGATATCTTCCAGTTCAGGACGAGTTGCCAGGCTTTGTCCGAGTTCAGATTGCACGCGAAGGCGTTCATCGTCGTCCGGCTCGACCAGATCCACCCATACGGCGTCAATGAGGGGCTGTGACTCTTCAGCTTCAAGCCGAATCAGTCGGTTATTTTCCAGTTGAAATGCGCTCAACATGACCGGGACTCCCAATGCAAAAAATATCGGACAGTTCGGTGGGCACACAGAAACAATAAGGGTTTCAGACCATTAAAAAGCCTGACTCAGCGCGACGGGAATTATTGTCGCTGACAACCACTAAGGCCATCAGCAGGAGGAGATAGCCTTAGGAGTTGTTCCTGGATGACAGGGAATTGAGCCAGTATTTACTGGGTGTGTCCAAGGCGAATGTCCTCTTAGCGTAATCGTGCGCGCATGTTACGCCAGCATGAATACTGGCGTCAACACGCAGGGGAACGCTGGAGAGCAATAAATCGCCTTCCGTTAATAAGGCTAGCAGATTATGACAAAATAATGATATTTTTCTGAAAGTTACACATTTTCCAGACGAGCATAAGCGGCCACCAGCCATTTAATACCCTGCCCCTGGAACGCGACCTGCAGGCGGCTGTGCTCCCCACTCCCTTCCAGATTCACTATGGTGCCTTCACCAAATTTTGAATGGCGCACACGCTGACCCAGCTTGTAGCCGGTGTCGTTCTCAGAAATCGGGGTGCCCATTCGCTGATGGTTCACCGGACGGCTGATACTGGCTCGCAGGCGCACTTCTTCTACGCATGCTTCTGGCAATTCGCCAATAAAGCGCGACGGACGGTGATAGACCTCTTTGCCGTACAGACGGCGGGTTTCGGCGTAGGTCAACGTCAGCTTTTGCATTGCACGCGTCACGCCCACATACGCCAGGCGACGTTCTTCTTCCAGCCGCCCGCCTTCATCCAGCGACATCTGGCTCGGGAACATGCCCTCTTCCATCCCCACGATAAATACCTGCGGGAACTCAAGGCCTTTGGCCGAGTGCAACGTCATCAGCTGTACCGCATCCTGCCACGTATCCGCCTGCCCTTCGCCCGCTTCAAGCGCAGCGTGGGACAAGAACGCCTGCAGCGGCATCAAATCTTCATCTTCTTCGTTGTAGCTGAACTGGCGCGTTGCCGTGACCAGTTCCTCTAAGTTCTCAATACGCGTCTGGCCTTTTTCGCCTTTCTCCTGCTCGTACATCATGCGCAGGCCCGAATCCTTCACGACACGGTCGGTTTGCACATGCAGCGGCATATCGGCCGTCTCCTGCGCCAATGCATCAATCAGTTCGAGGAAGCGCTGTAATGCACTCGCCGCGCGCCCGGCTAACGCCTTTTCCTGCAACAACTCACGACAGGCCTTCCACAGCGTCAGTTGACGTTCACGGGCGGCCTGACGGACAACGTCCAGCGTACGGTCGCCGATTCCACGCGTAGGCGTGTTGACCACGCGCTCAAACGCCGCATCGTCATTACGATTGGCGATCAGGCGTAAATACGAAAGCGCATCTTTGATTTCCTGACGTTCGAAGAAGCGCATGCCGCCATAAATGCGATACGGCATACTGACCTGCAACAGCGCCTCTTCCAGCACACGCGACTGGGCGTTGCTGCGATAGAGGATGGCGCATTTTTCCAACGCACCGCCGTTGTCTTGCCAGGTTTTGATCCGGTTTACCACGAAACGCGCTTCATCCAATTCGTTGAACGCGCAGTAGATAGAAATCGGTTCGCCGTCGACGCCGTCGGTCCACAGTTTTTTGCCCAGACGCCCGTTGTTATTCTCAATCAGAGCGTTGGCCGCGCTCAGAATATTATTGGTTGAACGGTAGTTCTGCTCCAGACGAATGGTTTCTGCGCCGGGGAAGTCCTTGAGGAAACGCTGGATGTTTTCTACCTGCGCGCCGCGCCAACCGTAAATGGACTGGTCATCATCGCCGACGATCATGACCTTGCCGGTATCACCTGCCAGCATACGGATCCACGCGTACTGGATATTGTTGGTATCCTGGAATTCATCCACCAGAATGTTGGTGAAGCGTTCGCGGTAATGCTGAAGAATATGCGGTTTGTTGAGCCACAGCTCATGCGCGCGCAGCAGCAGCTCGGCGAAATCCACCAGCCCGGCGCGATCGCAGGCTTCCTGATAGGCCTGATAGACCTTCTGCCAGGTTTGCTCAACAGGGTTGCCAAAGCTCTGGATATGGTGCGGTCGCAGCCCTTCGTCTTTCTGGCCATTGATGTACCACATCGCCTGACGCGGCGGCCATTGCTTCTCGTCCAGATTCATCGCTTTGATCAGACGCTTCAGCAAACGCAGCTGGTCTTCGCTGTCGAGGATTTGGAAATCTTGCGGGAGATTGGCATCCATATGGTGCGCACGTAACAGCCGGTGCGCCAGACCATGGAAAGTACCAACCCACATGCCGCCCTGGTTTGACCCCATCAGCTGTGCGATACGGTGGCGCATCTCCGCTGCCGCTTTGTTGGTGAACGTGACCGCCATAATCGAGTACGGCGAGCAGTTTTCTACGCTCTGTAGCCACGCGATACGGTGTACCAGCACACGCGTCTTACCACTGCCCGCCCCAGCCAGCACCAGCATATTGGTACGCGTCGCGGCAACCGCTTCACGTTGTTTGTCATTAAGGCTGTCGAGCAGGTAAGAAACGTCCATTGGCACCGCCAGAAGTCATCTGCCCGGCGGCGTTTGCCAGCCGGACATACTGTTGATTTATACAATACTGCTGGTGATTATATCAGCGTGGTGAGGGATGCCAACCGCGAAATTTCTACGTGCGGCAATAGGCGGCTATCGAAGGTCTGCATGAGATCGGCATTTTCAGGCTTAATCCAACAGGCCTGCATGCCACAGCGGATCGCACCGGCAACGTCGGTGGTCAGGTCATCGCCCACATGCAGGATGTGGCCCAACGGCAAATCGAGTTTTTCTGCAGCAAGGTAGTACATATCGTTAAACGGCTTGGAGCGCCCGTGCGGACCTGCGCGGAGTACAAACTGGAAATAGTCGCCAAGCCCGAACAGTTCCGGCTGCGCGTTACCGTTGGTGATCGCCACCAGCGGCCATTTCTCGGCAAGCTTCGCCAGCGTGTCGTGCGTTTCTTGCGGCACGTCAATACGGCTACGCCATTTGGCAAAGTTGGCCATCGAGGCTTCGGCGCCCCGCGCGGCGTCTTGCGCACTCAGGCCCGCATTGCGCATTGCCTGCTCAACGGCACGGCGTCGCCACTCGGTGACATCGTGATAAATCTCCGGCTCGGTTTCACGCAGTGCCTGACGCAAGCGCTGAAAGTCTTTGTTTTGCAATGCTTTTAACGATGGATGATAGTTTTGCACAAACGACAGCGATTCTTTCTCGGTACGCAAGATCACCTGTCGGTTGTCATAGAGCGTGTCATCAAGATCAAAGGTAAGAGCAGAAATCTGACCTAAAGGGCGGTAAAAACGCATTATTTCCCCCGTTTGGCGCGTGGATGCGCCGAGTCATACACCGAGGCGAGGTGTTGGAAATCGAGATGGGTATAGATTTGGGTGGTCGATAAATTGGCATGACCCAGCAGTTCTTGCACACCGCGCAGATCGCCGCTGGATTCGAGCATATGGGTGGCAAAGGAGTGACGCAGCTTGTGCGGATGGACGTGGCTATTCAGCCCCTGCTTGATGCCCCACTCGGCGAAACGCTTTTGCACGTTACGCGCGGAGATACGTTTACCGAGCTTAGAGAGAAACAGCGCGTTTTCTTCCGCACCAAATAGTCCGCGTAAATCGAGCCAGTGTTCAATCCAGCTCACCGCATTGCGGCCTATCGGCAAACGGCGCTCTTTGCTGCCCTTGCCCATTACCCAGACTTCACCCGTATCCAGGTCGAGATGTTTAAGATCCAGATTAACCAGCTCAGAAAGACGTAAACCCGCGCCGTACATCACTTCCAGCATGGCACGATCGCGGACCGCCAGCGGATCGTTGAGATCGATATTCAGGAGGCGATTCACATCATCAACGTCAATGTTTTTGGGTAAATGACGTGGGGCTTTAGGAGTCGAAATACCTTTTGCCGGATTGGCCTTTAACTCGCCCTGGCTCACCAGCCAGTCAAAGAAACTGCGCAAGGCAGAAAGCCGCAGCGCCAGACTCGCGGGACCTAATCCTTTGCGCCGACTCCGCACGACAAATGAACGAACGGTCGCTGCATCGCAGAGAGGCCAGCTTTTGAGGCCCGTTTCTTCGGCAATCTGCATGATGGCATCAAGCTGACGCTGATAGTTAAGCAGCGTTATCGGGCTGAGTTGGCGCTCCACGCCTAAATAGCGCAGAAACCGGGTGACGTACGGCGCAAGCTCTGAATCGGTCATACGCGCTCAATCCAGCGCTCCAGCAGCTCTGGCAGCATTAGGGCAATCTCTTGCAGCAGATGCGTACCCTGGCCTTGCTCGTAATGATGCGCGTCACGACTGGTAAATATCATCACGCCCAGATCGCCTTCGCGTCCCATCAACGACATCGCAACCGACCCTATCGCTTTGGCTTCGGGCAGAACTAACAGCAGCTCCGGACCGTTGAGCGGGCCGAGATAGTGATTTTCATGCCCCAGACGCTGAATACGCAGCTGTTCAAAGGCCTGACGGTTTAGCGCCAGATGGGTGAATCCAGACGGCGCACCAATGCGCCAGCGGTCGGGAAACAGCCGAATTGTCGCGCCAGCCAGACCCAGCTCACGCGCCCAACGATGAAAGCGGCTGAGAAACTCTTCCAGGCTGTGCGCCGAGGCCAACCTCGCCTGCAAATTAAGCAGACGATAGAACAGGCTTTCGTTGCTGCTGGCCTGTTCCGCAAGCAGCGTCATATTCTCTTCAAGCTGGTCGATGTGCTTACGCGATCGCGCCATGTGCCATTCCACCAGTGATACGGTTTCACGGACTGGATGCGGCACGCGCATCTGTTCGACGATGCGTGCATTGCGGATAAAAAACTCAGGATTGTGCAGCAGATAATCAACGACAGCCCGATCATCCAGTTCCGTCAAAGGTTCCTGCAGTTCTTCCCCTGGTTGCTTCATAGATGGATAAACCCGTCATAGACATGTGCCGCCGGGCCACTCATAAACAGCGGATGTCCCGGACCTTTCCAGGCGATATCAAGACGACCGCCCGGTAATTCCACACGAACCTCTTCTGCCAGTAGCCCCTGAGAAATACCGACAGCCACAGCAGCACAGGCACCGCTGCCACAGGCTCGCGTTTCGCCAGCGCCGCGCTCATAGACGCGCAGGCGAATATGTTCACGTTTCATCACCTGCATGAAACCGATGTTGGCCCGCTCCGGAAAACGATCGTGGCTCTCCATCATCGGACCCACCGTTTCTACCGCGGCCACATCAACATCATCCACCTGAATCACACAGTGCGGATTGCCCATAGAGACGACGCCGCACAATATTGTCTGCTCGGAAGCCCGCATGATATAGGTCTTTTCCGCTTTGATGGCGCGGAACGGGACGGCGGATGGCTCGAAATTAGGCTCGCCCATATTCACCCGCACCAGCTCGTCTTCAGTAACGGTTAACACCATGCGGCCATTCGCCGTACTGACCCGAATGTCACGCTTGTTGGTCAACCCTTTCAGCCGTACAAAGCGGGCGAAACAGCGCGCGCCGTTGCCACACTGTGACACTTCGCTGCCGTCAGCGTTGAAAATGCGGTAATGAAAATCGAGATCCGGATCGTAAGGCGGTTCGACGACCAGAAGCTGGTCAAAGCCAACGCCCAGATGTCGATCCGCAAGACGGCGAATCAGCTCCGGGGAAAAAAAGACATTCTGCGTTACCGCGTCGACGACCATAAAATCGTTGCCAAGGCCATGCATTTTAGAGAACTGCATCATCTACTCCACTGCGCGGGTACAGAACGTGATTATCAGTAGTTCACCTGGCTTGGGCCACCATTATCGCCGCGATCGTTGCTGACCGGCGTAGAGGACTCAATCTGACTATTGACCGGTTTTGTCGGTGGCGGCGCGGTTTTATCAGCAGGAGGGAAATAGAGCGGTCCCTTCAGCCCACAACCGGTCAGACTAAACAGAGTGATGAGAACGGCAAGCGTTCGGAAAACGTTTTTCATGATAAGTTGCCCGTAAGTTCATGCTTTCTGTTTTCTATCATCGCAGGAGGAGGCACAAAAGCAAGAGTTTGCCGCTTTCCTGCAACGGGAATTATTTAGCGTTATACTGCCGCCATCACGAAAAACAGGAACATAACCATGAATGACAGTGAATTCCATCGCCTCGCCGATACCCTGTGGCAGACCATTGAAGCGCACCTGGACGACTGGGATGGCGACAGCGATATCGATTGTGAAATCAACGGTGGCGTACTGACCTTAAGCTTTGAGAATGGCAGCAAAATTATTATTAACCGCCAGGAACCGCTTCACCAGGTTTGGCTCGCAACCAAACAAGGTGGTTACCACTTCAATCTGAAAGGTGACGACTGGGTTTGCGATCGCAGCGGTGAGTTGTTCTGGGATGTACTGGAGCAGGCTGCTACCACGCAGGCAGGCGAGAAAGTCAGTTTCAGATAAGCTCGGACCGTAGGCCGGGTAAGCGTAAGCGTCACCCGGCTAAAAGCCTCAGGAAAAATACTGCTGCAACAGCGGCGTATTGGCGTCCTGATTGGCGGGCACCACTGGTGTGATAGCCTGATTGCGGAACGGAATGACCTGCGCGCGTCCATCGACTTTTACAATCTGATAGAACTGCGGCAGATTGAAGTTGATGAAGCTTGAACCGTAGGTAAAACGATCGTGCGAAGAAGAATAGAAACGACTGACATCGCGGACTAAATCCTCTTTGCTGCCCTCGCAGTGGTGATAGACCTCCGCGCGATTGGTCTCATCCAGAATGTAGATATTGAATCCAGACTCATCATCCGCCTCTTCAAAGAAGAACTGGATAATCCCTTCACTGGCAAAGCCATCGATGACCTGAGGCAGTTTAACCGGGTTGGTTTCGACCTGTACCGACAGGCTGTGCAGCTTGTTGTGCGAAATCGCGCCATAGAACTCAATCGCGTTTTCCAGTTTCTGTACGGAGACGTTCAGACGTTCGAAGAACAGACCCCACGTTTGGCCGGAAACGCGCAGCGCTTTAAAGCGGCCGGTTTCATGACGGGTGCTGGAAAGACGCAGTTCGATGCATTCCGATACCAGTTGCTGCACGCGCGTTCTGATCAGGCCGCGCAAATGCTGGCTGTAGCAGAAGACCTCAACGCTGTCCGGCGGCGCGGCATCCTGATGCATTTTGCCGAGAATCGTTTTCAGCGCTTCAATCATCGCCTGCTCGCCGTTGAAGTGCAGCGTGCGCACTTCATTCCACGAGTTGCGGTACAGCAGATCAACGCTGCCTATCAGGCAGTTTTGCTGCTCGCCAAAGCTGAAGACATCCAGCTTGCGGAAATCGAAATGGACAACCTGGTTACGGAACGCGGTCGTCGGGTCGTATTCAAGGTTGACGATAATCGCCAGATGACGGATTTCGCATGGGCTGTAGAGCGCTTTTGGTGTTGGAGAAGGCAGGCGCAGCGGGAAGTGGTGCGACACATCGGCAACCATTTCCTGCAGCTTGGCTAAATCGACAACCTCATTGCCCTTGATAAACAGACGGGTGCGAGAAGTCAGCAGGCCGTTAAACCAGGCCCAGGCCACCAGCTTGTTAAGATAACGGTTATATTCCAGCGGCTGATGGCTGACGATCGAATCCATGCTTGGCGCACGGTTGTACAAATACCAGCCGGTACGGTTCGCACGACCCGGTGGGACATAAATAAAGGTCAGATTGGGTTCTGAGAGATCCGGCGAAATTTGCGGGTTCACCAGCGTCACTTTGCCCGGCAGCGCTTCAAATGCCGCGTACAGCTTACGGGTTAATACACCGATATCCTGCGGGCTGGCGGAAACGCTGAGGTTATTGCGACGAGCAAAGCGGATCAGGTTACGGTAACTCTGCATCATCGCATCAAGCAGTTCGTTGTGCGCTTCACGAACTTGATCGATTTTCCAGTTTGCGCGGTTGTCGAGCATGGACAAACGTTCTTCGTCCCATCCCCACTCTTTCACCAATTGACTGACCACTTCACGACGCCAGCCAACGCATGCACGTTCGCGACTGAGTTTTTCACAGACTTTTAAGTAGAAACATCGACGCACCAGGTCGAGACGCGTGGGGTCATCAATGGCTTTCAGATATTCGGTCACGCGTTCAAGCATCATGCAGTAGGCATCAAGACCGAAGGAGACAATTTCTCCGTCATGCAGACGCTGTTTGATGTCTTTTGCCAACAGACGCGGCGTAGGGTATTCCCACGAATAGGCTTCAAGCAGCAGCGTTTTCAACACCGCTTTGTACGGTGAGTCGATGCTTTTATAGAGCTGCCACAGGCTTGCACCAAAGTACTCTTCAGCGGATAGCGTGCTTAAGCCGCCCAGATCCATCCATTCATTCGGCGTCAGCACTCCCTGCGAATAGAGCGACATCACGTAATCGTCGTAATGTTCTTCTTCTTCGCACGGCACCATATTCCACAGAATACGCTTGCCCGCTAAACGCACGGCGCTGCGATAAAATTCGTCCAGCAACAGCATATGCTGGGTTGAGCCACAGTCTTCGCCACCCAGACTGCCGCTTTCGTTATGACGGAATCGGTTTTCATCAATCAGGAAGAAGCTGACTTCTACGCCAAGCGATGCGGCCCAGCTTTCAAGCAGGCTGCATTTGCGCTGCAATAGCTGGCGCTCATCGTTGTCGAGCCAGGATTGATGGCAGACCCAGATATCGAGGTCCGAAGAACAGCTTTGCCCTACCGACGAGGTACTTCCCATTGAGTAAACGCCAGTGATCGGCAGCTCGCCTTTTGGGGATTCCTGTGGCGGCATGCCACGGTAGAGTTCTAATTCGCTGAGATAGTGCTGTTGGGTTTCATCAGGCGTGAAAAGGCAGATGCCCTGGGGAACGTTACCGTCGAGGTAACCCGGCATCAGCGGATGGTGATAATGCAATAACGTTGGCAGCAGACTGTAAACCTGCTGGAAAGCAGGCCCCATGGCAGCAAGCGCGCGATCCACACGCAATTGATTTATGGCATCCAGTCTCTGTTTCAGAGTCTCAATATAGAGGTACAAGACATATCGCCTGATGTTTCCGGACGTGGCAATCGTTCAATACATCAAAAGATTGCGGGCCCGCAGTATTTCAAAAGGATAACCGTTACCTTTTTTCGCCCTTATGATTTTAGTGGTACAGACGAAAAAATGGTCTAAAACGTGATCAATCTAACACCTTGCCGGTTGACCGTAAAGAAAGATGCACTACATACAAAGTGTAGCACCGTTCTGCAGGTGTAAATTCCTTAATACGGTAGCGAATGACCGATGCATCGCCTTGTCCCTCACTGCATCATTGACCGTAAAACTGACATCCCAGAGACAACAATGTTAGGATGGACAGTGGACGATAATGACGGTAACAAGCATGTTAGACAATGTTTTGAGAATTGCCACACGCCAAAGCCCACTCGCGCTCTGGCAGGCACACTATGTTAAGCAGCGCCTCGAAGCCTGCCATTCGGACCTACGTGTTGAACTGGTGCCAATGGTCACGCGCGGCGACGTTATTCTGGATACACCGCTGGCGAAAGTGGGCGGTAAAGGTCTGTTTGTCAAAGAGCTGGAAGTGGCACTGCTTGAAAACCGCGCCGATATCGCCGTTCATTCGATGAAGGACGTCCCGGTTGAATTTCCTGACGGCTTAGGTTTGGTGACCATTTGCGAGCGTGAGGATCCCCGCGACGCATTTGTTTCCAATCATTTTGCTTCTCTCGATGAGTTACCTGTTGGTAGCGTCGTTGGCACGTCAAGTTTACGCCGCCAGTGCCAGTTGGCCGAACGCCGCCCGGATCTGATTATTCGATCCCTGCGCGGAAACGTCGGCACACGCCTTGGTAAACTCGATAACGGTGATTACGATGCCATTATTCTGGCGGTCGCTGGCCTGAAGCGCCTGGGTCTTGAATCGCGCGTTCGTGTCGCCATGCCGCCTGAACTGTCCTTGCCTGCCGTAGGCCAGGGTGCAGTCGGTATTGAATGTCGTCTGGACGATGAGCGTACCCGCACGCTGCTGGCACCGCTCAACCATGATGAAACGGCCATCCGCGTAAAAGCAGAACGTGCCATGAACATGCGTCTTGAGGGCGGCTGTCAGGTGCCTATTGGCAGCTATGCTGAATTGATTGAAGGTGAGCTTTGGCTGCGTGCGCTGGTTGGCGCGCCGGACGGTTCACAGATGGTACGCGGCGAACGTCGCGGACAACCACAAGATGCAGAAACGCTGGGTGTATCGCTTGCTGAAGAGTTACTCGATAACGGCGCACGTGAGATCCTGGCGGATGTTTACAATGGAGAACCACCGGCATGAGTATCCTCGTCACCCGCCCTTCTCCCGCAGGAGAACAATTAGTGAGCCGTCTGCGCACACTGGGGCAGGTGGCATGGAGCTTTCCGTTAATTGAGTTCTCCCCTGGTCGGGAGTTACCCACACTCTTCGACCATCTTAGCACCCTGCAGGAAGGTGATTTAGTCTTCGCCTTATCGCAACATGCGGTGGAATTTGCCCACGCGCATTTACAGCAACACGCCCACACCTGGCCGATAGCCCCACATTATTTCGCCATTGGGCGCACCACCGCGCTGGCATTACATACCGTCAGCGGAATTGACGTTCGCTATCCGTTAGATCGGGAAATCAGCGAAGTCTTGCTACAATTACCTGAATTACAAACTATTGCGGGCAAGCGAGCGCTCATACTCCGCGGTAATGGCGGTCGTGAACTGCTGGGTGAAACGTTAACCGCCCGTGGTGCCGACGTCACCTTCTGCGAATGTTATCAGCGCTGTGCAAAATATTATGACGGTGCGCAAGAAGCGATGCGCTGGAAGGCACGTGGCGTAAACACACTGGTGATCACCAGTGGCGAAATGCTGCATCAGCTCTGGTCGCTAGTCCCGGAATGGTATCGTGACAACTGGTTACTCCGCTGCCGACTGCTGGTCGTCAGCGAGCGTCTGGCGAATCTGGCCCGGGAGCTGGGCTGGCAAGATATTCTGATCGCTGAGAATGCCGACAACGATGCGCTGCTGCGCGCATTACAATAATCTCATAATGGGAAGCCATAATGACGGAACAAGAAAAATCCTCCGCCGTGGTTGAAGAAACCAGGGAGACTGTGGAAGTTAAACCACAGTCAGAAACGACTGAGAAAACAATTGAGAAAAAAAACGGCAGCAATAAAACGAGCCTGGCGCTAAGCGCCATCGCGATCGCTATTGCACTCGCAGCCGGTGTCGGCCTGTACGGACTGGTGAAGAAACAAGCCACCAATCAGTCTGTGACCAGCGATGCGCTGATCAATCAAATTAGCGCCCTGCAAAAAGCGCAGGAGACGCAAAAGACCGAGTTTGAGGGCGTCATTAAGCAGCAGGCGACCCAGCTTACCGAGGCCAATACCCGGCAGGAAGAGCTGACGAAACAGCTCGGCGAAGTGCAAGAAAAAGTCGCGACTATTTCTGGCACTGACGCAAAAACCTGGCTGCTGTCACAGGCCGATTTCCTGGTGAAAATGGCCGGGCGTAAGCTGTGGAGCGACCAGGATGTGACCACTGCCGCTGCGCTGCTGAAAAGCGCAGATGCCAGCCTGGCAGATATGAACGACCCAAGCCTGATTAGCGCGCGTCGTGCCATCACGCAAGATATTGCGAGCCTGGGTGCCGTTTCTCAGGTGGATTATGACGGCATTATCCTCAAGGTGAATCAGCTTTCAAACCAGATTGATAATCTGCGTCTGGCCGATAATAACGACGACGATTCCCCGATGGATTCCGACGGCACCGAGCTCTCCAGTTCGCTGAACGAATGGCGCATCAACCTGCAAAAAAGCTGGCAGAGCTTTATGGACAGTTTCATCACCGTTCGCCGTCGCGATGAAACTGCGGTACCGCTGTTAGCGCCGAATCAAGATATCTACCTGCGCGAAAATATTCGCTCCCGACTGCTGGTCGCGGCGCAGGCCGTTCCACGCCATCAGGAAGAGACGTATAAGCAGGCACTGGATAGTGTTTCGACGTGGGTACGCGCTTACTACGATACGAGTGACGCCACCACAACGGCATTCCTTGATGACATCGACAAGCTCAGTCAGCAGAACATCACCATGGATGTGCCTGACACGCTGGAAAGCCAGCCGATTCTGGAAAAGCTCATGCAAACGCGCGTCCGTAACCTGCTGGCGCAGCCTGGCGTGGCGGCGGAACCAGATGCAGCCGCCCCTGCGCCTGAAAGCGCCGCTCAAGCTCAAGGAGAGTAATCATGTTAAAAGTCTTATTACTCTTTTTATTGTTGATCGCGGGGATCGTACTGGGTCCCATGCTGGCCGGGCATCAGGGCTACGTCTTAATCCAGACTGACAATTACAACATTGAAACCAGCGTCACGGGCCTGGTGATCATCTTGATCCTCGCGCTGGTCGTGCTGTTTGTTGTGGAGTGGATCCTGCGCCGTATTTTCCGCACGGGCGCGCATACCCGTAGCTGGTTCGTTGGACGTAAACGCCGCCGCGCGCGCAAGCAAACCGAACAGGCGCTGCTGAAACTGGCAGAAGGTGACTATCAGCAGGTAGAAAAGCTGATGTCGAAAAATGCCGATCACGCCGAGCAGCCAGTGGTTAACTATTTACTGGCCGCAGAGGCCGCACAGCAACGTGGTGATGAAGCACGTGCCAATCAGCATCTTGAGCGCGCCTCGGAACTGGCATCTAACGATCAGATCCCGGTTGAGATCACCCGGGTTCGTCTGCAGCTGGCACGTAATGAAAATCACGCCGCCCGTCATGGGATTGACCGTCTGTTAGAAATTACCCCACGCCACCCGGAAGTGCTGCGTCTTGCAGAGCAGGCGTACATCCGTACCGGCGCCTGGGGATCGCTGCTCGATATCATTCCGTCTATGGCGAAAGCAGACGTTGGCGACGATGAGCATCGCGATGCGCTTCAACGGCAGGCGTGGATTGGCCTGATGGACCAGGCGCGTGCCGATCTGGGCAGCGATGGATTGAAAACCTGGTGGAAGAATCAAAGCCGTAAAACGCGTCAGCAAGTTCCACTGCAGGTTGCCATGGCAGAGCATCTTATCGAATGTGACGATCATGACACCGCGCAGGAGATTATTCTTGATGGACTGAAGCGTCAGTACGATGACCGCCTGGTAATGATGATTCCGCGCCTCAAAACGAATAACCCGGAGCAAATGGAAAAAATGCTCCGCCAGCAAATCAAAAACGTGGGCGATCGTCCGCTGCTTTGGAGCACGCTGGGTCAGTCGCTGATGAAACACGGTGAATGGCAGGAAGCGAGTCTCGCCTTCCGCGCCGCGCTGAAACAGCGCCCTGACGCGTTTGACTATGCATGGCTTGCCGATACGCTGGATAAGCAGCACAAGCCAGAAGAGGCCGCCGCGATGCGTCGCGATGGGCTGCTGCTAACGTTACAGAACAATCCTTCTCAGTAATCACCTACACGACCTGCTGCCCGGTGACGCGTTGCTTACCGGGCCAGCCAATCCCCTTTTTGACCATAAAAAAACGCCTGCTTAAAAAAGCAGGCGTTAAACAGGTCTGTTTGACAACATAGCGGTGCTTCACTCAACGTAATGCCCATGGTGTTTGATGAGGCCGAAGCGACATCTTTCAGTGGACGATAAGCACCTTAATTGGCTCTGCGTCATTCCTGAGTTTATGAGGCCCGAAGGCGAACATAAGAGGTGGAATGAGCATCTACACGGATATTATTGCATGTAACGTGCCAACGTTACACGTAGAACTTTTACATAACGCAACATTTTAAGATTAAACGTTTTTTTCCCGTAAAGACGCTTCCAGTACGCAGAATTAAGCGTCATGAAAGGCTCGAGTGTCGCCTGAAAGAGACAACTATAGGATGAAAATAAAAAACCAATGAAAATCAGTTGATTAAGTGTCATCAAATGACGACAAAGGGACAGTTTTATGTGTGGAAATAGCGACAGAGGAGTTGAAACGGTAGAAAACAAAAAACCCCGCCGAAGCGGGGTTCAAAATTGGTCGGCGAGAGAGGATTCGAACCTCCGACCCACTGGTCCCAAACCAGTTGCGCTACCAAGCTGCGCTACTCGCCGATATACTGCTTTTTTAACTTTTTAGTTTAATGCTTTAAGTCGTGGTGCGAGGGGGGGGACTTGAACCCCCACGTCCGTTAAGACACTAACACCTGAAGCTAGCGCGTCTACCAATTCCGCCACCGTCGCGTATCACAACTTATTTAATAATGGGGTGGCTAATGGGACTCGAACCCACGACAACTGGAATCACAATCCAGGGCTCTACCAACTGAGCTATAGCCACCACAACTTATTCTTTCACGCGGTTCTGTCTACTTAACAGACCACCGCAGCTCTAGCACCGGGTAAATGGTGCGCCCGACAGGATTCGAACCTGAGACCTCTGCCTCCGGAGGGCAGCGCTCTATCCAGCTGAGCTACGGGCGCTTAGCGCCGTTGCGGGGCTGGATATTACGGAGGTCTCGGTCTGCTGTCTAGTGCTTTTTCAAAATAAATGCGCGTTTGGTTATGCTTTGCGCACTTTGTCGCTAATTACTCCACTTTCTGGCTTTCCGCCCGGCCGCTGAGACCAAAGAGTTTGTATCCCACACTGACGGCGGCCATAAAGATCATCCCGACAAACAGCGACATGCGGGTGTCTTCATTAAAGTACATCCCGATTAAAACGCAAACCAGGAACGCCATCGTGAGGTAGTTTGCCCACGGGAACATAATCGAGCGGAACGGATGGCTGGCAATCGCCTCTTTGTGAGCCTGTCGGAAGCGCAGTTGGCTAATCAGTATGACAAACCACGGCACCATCCCCGGCAGTACGCTTGCGCTATACACGTAGACAAACACACGCTGCGGATTGGGGATAATATAGTTCAGGCACGATCCAATCAGCAGAATAGCAATGGAAATCGCCACACCCACAACCGGCACGCCTACGCGGGAGACTTTCCCAACCACCGCCGGAAGTTGACGGTTATTAGCCAGTGCATAAAGCATACGCCCGCAGCTATACATCCCGCTGTTACAGCCTGAAAGCGCCGCCGTCAGCACCACGAAGTTAATAATACCTGCTGCTGCGGTAATACCGATTTTGGCGAACGTCAGCACAAACGGGCTGCCGGTGGTGCCAATCTGATTCCACGGGAAAATAGTCACGATGACGAAAATCGCGCCCACATAGAAAATCAGGATGCGCCACAGCACTTTGCCCACCGCGCTACGCAGCGTAACCTGCGGGTTTTTCGCTTCACCGGCAGTAATGCCGATAAGCTCAACGCCCTGATAGGACGCGACAACGATACAGAGCGCCGTCAGGAAGCCCTTCCAGCCGCCCGCAAAGAAGCCGCCATGGTCGGTTAGATTACCAAAGCCAATCGCCTGTCCGCCGTTGCCAAAGCCAAAGAAAATCACGCCCAGACCCACCACTATCATCACGATGATGGTGGTGACTTTAATCATGGCAAACCAGAACTCAATTTCACCGTACAGGCGCACGGCCGCGAGATTAGCGAGAGCGACTAGCCCTACCGCAATCAACGCGGGTATCCATTGCACCATGTCCGGGAACCAGAACTGAACGTAGACCCCTATTGCGGTGATTTCCGATATCCCAACGGCCATCCACATAAACCAATATGACCACGCCGTGAGATAGCCAAAAAACGGGCTCATATAACGATGAGCATAGACCGCGAATGAACCGGCAACCGGCTCAAGGAAAAGCATTTCGCCCATCGAACGCATGATGAAGAAGACGAACAGGCCAGCAACGATATAGGCCAGCAGTACAGACGGGCCAGCCCATTTGAGCGTGCTGGCGGAGCCCATGAACAGGCCTACGCCAATCGTGCCGCCTAGCGCTATCAATTCGATATGTCGAGCTTCCAGCCCACGCTGTAGCTCAGGTTTTTTCTCTGCCATAAATCCTCGGTTGTGTTTGCTGTTGCCCGGCTTTTGCCGGTTATTTTTATGGGGTACTGAAATACGGGGAGGAATGGTTTCGTAAAATGTGCCAAATGGCAAACGATGCATTAAAAAAATGAACGTATTGCACATAAAGGCAGCGGTTTTGCAGGGGAGTTGGAGCGCGAACAGCATATCGCGCTACATTTTGATTACATTTTCCCGGTGTAGTGCCAGCCGAGGTAACGCAGTAGCTTAATCTGTCGTGTAATGCGGGTAGGCTGAGATAAGAGGCGATAGAGCCACTCTAGCCCTAAATTTTGCCACACTTTTGGTGCGCGCTTAACGTGGCCAGTAAAGACATCGTAGGTACCGCCAACCCCCATATAGAGTGCATCAGGACATACCTGCCGGCAGTCACGCATCAGGATCTCCTGGCGCGGCGACCCCATCGCGACGGTCACAATCTTCGCCCCGCTGTCACGGACGCGTTCAAAAAGGGCATGACGGTCTTCCGGCTTAAAATACCCATCCTGGCTGCCCACAATATTAACATTCCACTGCGCACGCAGTTTCTGCTCCGTTTGTGAGAGCACGCCGGGCTTGCCACCGATAAGAAAAACTGGCGTATTTTCTGCTCCGGCTCGCGCCATTAACGCTTCCCACAGATCCGCGCCTGCCACGCGCGAGACGCGCGCCTGAGGGAATTTCTTACGTATCGAGCGCACCACGCTGATGCCGTCGGCGTATTTGAACTCTGCCGCCTCGATCAGGCCTTTAACTTCCGCGTTATCTTCTATCGCCAGCATCTTTTCTGCGTTGATAGCAACCAAGGTACCGGATTTGATTTTGCCATCGGCGCACAGGTAGTCCAGTGCATGCTGCATATCACGCCAGCCGATAAGCTTGAGGCCGCGCAGTGCATAGACTGGCGCGGAGGTATTGTCAGTCATGATTATCCTTACTCAGACTTGAGAAAGCGTCCTGATGGGCCGAGGTTCACGTTTGTGGATAAGCCCTGCGGCTTCAAATAGCCAGTACAACAGCTTCGCCAGTAACAGGCAGATGCCGAAAACCACCATAAAGAACACAACGCGTGAAACGAACGAATCCAGCCCTTCGCGTGCCAGCACGATCATATTGAAAATGGCACCAAAACAGAAACTGTGCAAAATGGCTGCCTTATAGCGATTCGTCTCTTCGTTGCCCCGCACGTATAGCCAGTCAAACCATTTGATGATAAGCCCAACCGCTACCGCACCAGGCAGAATAAACCAGACCCCACCCATGACGACCAGCGAACCGATTAACGTCGGGGAAATCGCAAGCCCCGAGTGGTTGTTGAGCACTTCCCACGTAAAGTAGTTTGCCGTATTCAGAACAACGCCAGGCCTGTCCGGCCACAGCCAGGTGGGGATGAATACGTAGAAATCACGCACAATTGGCGCCAGCCCCTGAAAATCAATTTTATCGTAGTTTTGCAGCAGCAGGGCCAGGTTTTCCCACGGTGAGAAGGTATCGCGCGTAAGGTACAAGAAGGTGTAAAAGGCTTCGTCACCCGCAACGTTAAGCCCATAGCGTTTTAGGGCCAGCCAGAACATCCCCACAATACCGAACACCCCCGCCGCGACTAACATCCACAACGAGATCCATCCGCGAATAATGCCAATAAACAGGAAGATAGCGAAGGCGATAATGATATTGGCGCGCGTACCGCCAACAATCATGTAGGTCAGCAAACCAAATGCTACGGTGCTCACCAGGAAAAAGAGCCACGCCTTGCTGTCCTGTCGCAGGAAATAGACCACCAGCATTGCCGGAATGAAGAAGTAAAAGAAACGCTTGAGCGCAACGCCTGAAACTTCCGCCGAGAAAATCTGGCTATACGACTGGAGCTTAAACAACAGAAAGCCGTTATGCATAAAGAAGATGCCGACGCTGACCAGCGCGATAATCATCAACATCACCCATGTCAGGTGCGTCTCAACCCGATTCATCGTGAACAACGCCCGTCGCGGAGCATGATTCACCGGCCGCAAGCGCGTTTTATAGGTAACGTAGTAGACCGCGTAGAAGCAGGTTGCTGACAACAAGGCCTGCATGAGGATTTCTGGCGGCGCGACACCAACGTCAAAGCGGAAGACTAAAATGCTGGTCAGCGGGAAGCCGAAGAAAAAGGTGAGCAAAAACAACAACGAGAAGAAAACGTTGAAGTTAAAACGGACGCGGCGGAATTCAAACCAGGTCAATGTCGCGATAAACAGTGAGCTGAGAAGCCAAATCACCAACAGGCCGCTAAATTGCAATTGGCTCATGCTTTTTCTCCGGAAGCAATCCGCAGCGCCTGATGCCACGGCGCGAGATAATTTGGGCTGAAAAAGTCGATGGCATTTTTATCCACCAATGCCAGCTGACGTTGAGCTTCCCGCACCACACCTTCGTTGAGATCGTCTGACGTGAACAATACGGGAATCTGCTGCTCCGCCATGTCCTGCCAGAACGGATTTTCGCGATTGAGCACGCATGGAATTCCGGCCTGAATAAGCAGGCACAGCGTCCCAATCCCCTGCTGGCGGGCGAAAATGAAATAGCCAAGATCGCACTGTCGAAGCAACGTCAGATACGCTTCAAATGCGAGTTTCTCACTCAGAATCTGAAGATTTTCAGGGCTAAATAACGCTAATCCACTCTGACGAACTTCTGAAATGTAAGCGTCGTTATTTGCAGGATAGCCCATCGGGACAATAACGTTCACCGTGTCGCCAAACTGCTGATGGACAGCTTTCAACGCCGCGATATGTTCGTTGCTGCGATCGCCCGAATTACCCACCAGAATCGTCAGCTTCCCTTCACGTTGGCGGTCGTTCGCCAGGGTGTTTAGCGCGGGATCCATGCGCGTCGGAAAATAAAGTAACTCTCCCCGTACGTTTGGATGCTGTTTCGCAAAGTGATTGAGATCGCCTCGCGTGGCAAACACACAGCCAACCCGCGCTTGCGCCATACGACGCAGCGGATAAAACAGTCGGAATTTCCAGCCGCGTGAGATTTCGTAAAGATCTGCGCCCCAGATATGCCAGTTAAACTGCGCGGGCTTGATAGCTCCACTCAGCAGCGCCAGCCATAGTCCGGTATTAAATTGTCCGTGAAAGAAGAAATGCTGCTCGCGACTGGATTTCGCCATGGCAATCACCGCTTTTGCCAGCGTTGCTTTATCCGCAAAGAAGGTGATTGTTAGCGCCGGAAATTCGGCGCTCAACCCGTTATCCTGGCCCGCCACCATAAATTCGCGCGTGTCTACGCCAGTAGCAGCCAGTTCGTCGTTAAAGAACCGCAAAACGGTTTGGTTATGATGCGGGATATTCGATCCCAGCACGTGTATCAGTGCAGTCATGCGCGTCTACGCCAAAGTAAAAATACGCCGCAACAGGCAGCGAAGTAAACAATATAAGTCGCCATATAGGCTTGAGCCGCGCCCAGCGCACCGTGCGTCGGGATCAGCCAGTGCGAAAAGCCCGTCAGCAGGGCAAATTGGCTAATTTCCGCCAGAATATACAGCCGCAAAGACGCTTTAGCGATCACCAGATAACCGAAAACGTAAGCGCCCACTTTCAGCACATCCCCCACCAGCTGCCAGGCAAACAGGTCGCGCATAGCGATAAACCTGGCAGAAAACAGAAGCCAGATGGCGACATCACGTAGCAGCCAGACGGTAAAACTCGCCGCAGCAACAGCCGGAAGGACAAAGCGTAAGGAGCGGACAATCTCGCGGGTAATATCCTGCCTGGACGTCAGGCGAGATAAGGTTGGCAGCAAATAGACGCTAAAGGAAGCCGTTATAAATTGGAGGTAGGCATCCGAAATACTGCTCACACCTTGCCAGATACCCACTTCATCCCAGCTGTAATGGGCCGCTAACAGGTTTCGCATCATCACATAGGCAACGGGTATCGTGACGGAAGTAATGAGTGCCATTAGGGTAAATTTCCCTAACTGCCCCGCCAGGACTTTATCCCACTGTGGCTTTAAATAGTGAAGCGGAATGGTTCCTCTGCGTATCAGCATAAACGCAGCCGGAATGACAACCAGCGCAGGGACTAGCGCCAGGCCAAGCAGCGCACCTTCGTAACCGCCCAGGCGATAACAGAAGTAATAGGCGATAACGCCAATAATACTGCCCAGAATCAGCGCCAGCGCATTTCCGGCAGCGTCCCGGAAACCTTTCATCAGCGCCAGAAGCAGGTTGGCCCAGGCGATACCCATCTGCACCAGTGCGACCAGGCGCACCAGCCCCTGGTAATCGGTGTGGCCAAAAAGCCCCTGGCTTATCGGTGCCGCTGCCAGCAGAAAAATCACCGCCAGCAGCGTTGAAAAGCCCAATACCATAGCGGAAGAGGTTCCCACGACCGTACGGAGCTTTTCTGCATCGTCGTGATGCTGCGCGACGTATTTGGTTACGCCGTTGAAAATACCGGCTCCTGCGAGTACGCCAAGCACGGTGACCAGTTGACGAAAATTCCCCGCCTGACCTACGCCCGAAGGACCAAATGAGACTGCCAGCAGCTTAACGACCAGTAATCCGACGCCAATCTTGACGAGTGTGGACGCCGCGGTCCACACGGAGGCTTTAGCAAGAGACATATCAGCCGAAATAACTCAGAAGCGTGTTAATCACCGTGCGCTGGTTTACTGGCGCGAGGTTGTAGAACAGCGGCAGGCGAAGCAAACGCTCACTTTCTTTTGTGGTGTAGCGGTCTTCACCAATAAATTCGCCAAACGCCTCTCCGGCAGGGCTGGAGTGCAGCGGAATATAATGGAATACCGCCATAATTTCGGCTTCTTTCAGATACGCAATCAACGCATTACGATCGTCGTTATCGCGCAGCTTAAGGTAGAACATATGCGCGTTATGCACGCAGTCAACCGGAATGGTTGGTAACTCAATACGCCCGCTTTTAGCCAGCGGCTCAAGCGCATCATAATAGGTTTGCCACAACGTCAGACGCTGCTGATTAATACGATCTGCCGCCTCCAGTTGCGCCCAGAGATAGGCCGCCTGCAGGTCAGCCATCAGATAGCTGGAGCCAATATCACGCCAGGTATATTTATCAACCTGTCCACGGAAGAACTGGCTGCGGTTAGTGCCTTTTTCACGGATGATTTCCGCACGTTCAATCAGCGCACGATCGTTAATTAACGTTGCGCCGCCTTCACCACCCGCGGTGTAGTTTTTGGTTTCGTGAAAACTAAAGCAGCCGATATGACCAATGGTTCCCAGCGCACGACCTTTGTAGGTCGACATCACGCCTTGCGCGGCATCTTCCACAACAAAAAGATTATGCTTTTTGGCGATCGCCATAATGGTGTCCATTTCACACGCTACGCCAGCGTAATGAACGGGCACAATCGCGCGAGTTTTGTCGGTGATCGCCGCTTCAATTAAGGTTTCGTCGATGTTCATGGTATCCGGGCGGATATCGACAAAGATAATTTTGGCTCCACGCAAAACAAACGCATTCGACGTTGAAACAAAGGTGTAGCTCGGCATGATGACTTCATCACCAGGGCCGATATTCAGCAGCAAGGCTGCCATCTCCAGCGACGCGGTGCAGGATGGCGTGAGAAGGACTTTAGCGCTGTGAAAACGCTGCTCCATCCACTGCTGGCATCGACGGGTAAAGCCGCCGTCACCACAAAGTTTGCCGCTGCCCATCGCAGACTGCATGTAATCGAGTTCGGTTCCCACAACGGGAGGTGCGTTAAATGGAATCATCTTGTCACCTGTATAGCCAGTAGGCGGTGGCGTCTACATTGGCACCACTCGCAATATAACGTTTAAGCGCGGCGGTATTACCCATTTGGGTCGCCACCCGCAGAATTGAAAGCTGACGCTGTTGCGCCCAGTTCAATGCGGCCTGCATGAGTTTGTCGCCCATGCCACGTCCGGCCAGCAGGCCAATGCGCGCCTCGCTGTCATTGAGCTGCCGCAATGAAACAAAGGCCTGAATCGCACCATCAGGATCTCGAAAGACCAAACATTCATGATCGAACGTGCCTTTGACTGCATTTTCTACCCACTGGGCGTAAAAACGACCGCTATCTTCCATGGCGTACCACGGCGAGCGGAACCGACTCTGGGCAAAGGCCAGCGCGGCCATCTGGCGCAGGGCAGGAATATCTTGTGCTGTCGCCCTGTCGGCTTCCGTTGCGCGATGTAACCCAACGGCAATCGTTAGATCAACTTCGCCTTCAACCAACTGGAAGCCAGACTGCTGGAGCGCGTCCAGCAGATCGGCGCACCCTGCCGGAATTTTGGCCTGAAGCCGTTGCCACGGTAAGAAATCTGCCAAAGTCAGTTCTGGAGCGTTGTCACTGAAGCGAACAATCGCGGAGGAAATGCCAAAAAACTGGCTTTCCCAGGCCAGCGGTTCAAGAGAACCACGTAATGGACTCAACGCCAGACGCCCCTGGTATCAACAATGTATTGTTGACGCACAGCGTCACCGCTGACCGCTTTAAATTCTTTGTGATCCACCAGCAACACCAACACGTCTGCCGTCGCAAGCGCATCGTCTAAGCTTGTCAGCTGGCAATGCCCGACCAGTTTCTTTGGCAGAACATGAATGTTGGGTTCAACCACCAGCGTTTCACCGGTGTGCCAGGCGGCAATCATCTCGGCGATACCCATTGCCGGGCTTTCGCGCAGGTCGTCAATATTGGGCTTAAAAGCAAGGCCGAAGCAGGCGATTTTCAGCTCGCTTACGCGCTTACCGCTCTCGGCGAGGCAATCCGCTACCGTCGCTTTGACCTGATTCATCACCCAGTGGGGCTTGCCATCATTCACTTCACGAGCGGTTCGGATCAGTCTTGCCTGATCCGGGTTTTGCGCCACGATAAACCACGGGTCAACGGCGATACAGTGACCGCCTACACCCGGGCCGGGTTGCAGGATATTCACTCGCGGATGGCGATTCGCCAGACGGATGAGCTCCCAGACATTGATCCCCTGATCGGCGCAAATTAGCGATAACTCATTCGCGAAAGCAATATTGACATCGCGGAAGCTGTTTTCAGTGAGCTTGCACATTTCTGCGGTGCGAGAGTTCGTCACCACGCATTCGCCTTCGAGGAAAATTTGATAAAGCTCGCTGGCACGCGCGGAGCACACTGGCGTCATCCCGCCAATTACGCGGTCATTTTTAATCAGTTCAACCATGACCTGCCCGGGTAAAACGCGTTCAGGACAGTACGCAATATTGATATCAGCCAGTTCCCCCGACTGCTGCGGGAAGGTGAGATCTGGACGAGCCTCAGCCAGCCACTGCGCCATTTGCTCGGTCGCACCGACAGGAGACGTAGACTCCAGAATCACCAGCGCACCTTTTTTCAGCACCGGCGCGATTGATTTCGCTGCCGCTTCGACATAAACCATATCAGGCTCATGGTCGCCTTTGAACGGTGTGGGAACGGCGATCAGGTAGGCATCTGCCTCGACTGGCGCAATGCTGGCGGTCAGATATCCACCTTCGACGGCGGTCTTTACCACGCTGTCGAGGTCGGGTTCTACGATGTGAATTTCACCACGGTTAATGGTATCAACCGCATGTTGGTTGATATCCACCCCGATAACCTGCTTTTGACGTGAGGCAAAGGCAGCTGCGGTCGGCAGTCCAATATAGCCAAGGCCAATGACGGAGATGGTCGTAAAACTCATAGCGATACCCGATTGTGTTTAAGTGCATGCAAAATACGGCTACAGGCCTGTCCGTCGCCATAAGGATTATGGGCACGGCTCATGGCTTGATATTCCTCTTCGTCGTGCAGCAAGCGCGTGACTTCTTCCACGATACGCTGTGAGTCGGTGCCCACCAGACGTACCGTGCCAGCTTTAATCGCTTCTGGGCGCTCGGTGGTTTCGCGCATCACCAGCACCGGCTTACCCAGCGAAGGTGCTTCTTCCTGAATACCGCCAGAATCGGTCAAAATCAGCCAGGCATGATTCATCAGCCAAACGAATGGCAGGTAATCCTGCGGCTCAATGAGCATGACGTTTTCAACATGGCCCAAAATGCGGTTGACCGGCTCACTGACGTTGGGATTGAGGTGAACAGGATAAACAACCTGCACATCTTTATTTTGCGCGGCGACTTCCGCCAGCGCGTGGCAGATTTGTTCAAACCCGCGACCAAAGCTTTCGCGACGATGACCGGTGACCAGGATCATCTTTTTCCCGTTAGCGAGGAACGGATAACGCTCAGCCAGCTCTGCACGCAAAGTGTCGCTGTCCATCACGCGATCCCGCACCAAAATCAGCGCATCAATGACCGTATTGCCCGTGACAAAAATGTTGTCATCGCTAATGTTTTCGCGCAGCAGATTTTGACGTGAGTTTTCGGTAGGAGCGAAGTGATACTTCGCCAGATGGCCAGTCAAGGTACGGTTGGCCTCTTCAGGCCATGGGGACGACAAATCGCCGGTACGTAAGCCCGCTTCGACATGCCCCACGGGAATGCGCTGATAAAAGGCTGCCAGGCTAGTCGCAATCGTCGTGGTGGTATCACCGTGGACCAGGACAATGTCAGGTTTGAAAGATTCCAGAATAGGTTTCAACCCTTCCAAAATACGGCAGGTAATTTCCGTTAACCCTTGTCCCGGTTTCATAATATTAAGATCGTAATCCGGGACAATGGAAAAGAGATTTAAGACTTGATCAAGCATCTCCCGATGCTGCGCGGTAACGCAAACTTTCGCCTCAAAATAAGCGTCATTTGCCAGCGCATGAACCAGGGGCGCCATCTTGATGGCCTCCGGCCTTGTGCCAAATACGGTAAGTACTTTCACATCGATTCTCTTCGATTAAACGATGAAGGCCGCAGCCCTCATCGTTGATAGCGTTCTTAATTTGTACGACGACGCGTTAACGCTACGCCTGCGCCAACCAGCACGCCCACGATCCCCCACATAATCATCAGGAATGCGCGACGCGGACTATCGCGTTTAACGGGTTCTTCAGGCGTTCGCAAATAACGATAGGTCTGAAAACGTGGATCCAGAGTCGGACCTACGTTCAGCGTATTGAGCATGGCGCGATTCTGATCGTAATCGAGGTCAAAATCAGGGCCAACCGCCTTCAGGTTTTCAAGGCGAGCCTGCAGCATAGGACGCCCCAACAGGAACATCTCGGAGTCTGGCAACTCATCGGCTGGAACATCCGTTTCACTGCGGGAGATATTGCGCTGCTCTGCGATCTGCAACGCCTGCTCAATGTTATGAACGCGGCGAGAATAAATCGCTTTAGCCACTTCTTCCTGGCGTTTAACCTGCGCCTTCATCTGAATGGTACGTGCCGCCCATGCGCCTTTTAGTTCGTCATTCTGATGACTGGCCGCGCGCTGGCTGGCAAAGGCGACGTATTGACGCAACAGGTTATTCGCATCAGGTGCCGTCTCTGCAATCAGCTTGACGCTGTCATTGACGTTACGCAGCACATCACCCGGTATAAACTGGATGTTATTGATCAGGTCATCAAGCAGCGCTGCGTCAGCTTTGCTATTACCCACCATACGTTGTTTGTAATAATCCGTCTGCGACCAGAAGTCACGGCGCGTATCCCATGAGGCCAGTTGCATAATGAATTCTTTATAAGATTCATCCATCACTGAAGGCTGATCGGCGGAGGCAAGATTGGCCTTGATGTCGAGGTTACGCAGGAATTGCTGCTGGGAATAAAATCCTCCCAGCATATTCACCGTTGGCCTGTCAGTGATCGCCGTTGCGCTCCACTCTTGTTTTGCAAAAAAGGTATACGCCAGCGCAAACAGCGCGAATCCCAGCGCGATTCCTGCGATCCACAGCTTGCCCGCCCACAGCACGCGAAACAAACCACGAATATCCAGCTCATTCTCAGTTACCACTGATTTCGCTCCTGCCACCGGTTGAGTCATCACAATCCCAGTTTATTTAGTTAAAGTTGGATTATTGCCACTATTACGACGCATCCTGCGCTTCAGACGTTTAATGAAACGCGCAACCTTCCATGCGCGCTTTATGCAGTAGCCATACAGGAAAAATGCTAGCAAGAATAATACCAACATTACCCACTCAGGAATAAAATGAGCATACTCCGCTGCCACACCAATAGCGGCCAGAATAGCAGCCGCCAGCGTAATCAGCACGAATGCCTGACGCGATGTGAAGCCGGCACGCATAATCAGATGATGAATATGCTGACGGTCTGCAGAAAAAGGACTCATCCCTTTACGCAGTCGACGGTACATAATGGCGACCATATCCATTAGTGGAATAGCGATAATCCACAGCGCCGTTACCGGGCTTATAGGGTGCGTTTTCCCCTGCGTCGTTTCTAATAAAATCCAGATTATGGTAAACCCGATAAACGTACTTCCTGCATCGCCCATAAAGACTTTATAGCGACGACCCAGCACGCCAAGGTTAAGAAGGATATAAGGCAGGATCGCCGCAATCATCGCAAAGCACCACATCGCGAGACTGTATTGCCCGTCAAACCACAAAATAATACCGATTGCTGCAAAGGAGACACTTGAAAGTCCACCCAGCAGGCCATCGATACCATCCACCATATTGAAGGCATTGATTGCCACCCAAACGGCGAAAAGCGTCAGAAAATAGCCAAACGGCCCCAGCAGCATTTCCCATGAGCCAAATATATAGCCGAGACTGCTTAAATGGAGCTTCGCAACGACCATCATAATGATAGCAACAGCGGCCTGAACAAAAGCTCGGATTTTGACGCTGATGTCAAAACGATCGTCAAGCGCTCCCACGATGACCAGGACACTGGCGCAGGATATATACAGTTTAGCGTGGGGGATGTAGTAATCCGCGATGGCGAAAGTAAAACAGATACCTGCAAAAACGGAGATGCCACCCACCAGCGGGATCAGGCCCTGATGACGTTTACGGAAGTTGGGCTTATCCACTAACCCCAGATATTTTGCCACCTTACGTGCAAGAAACAAAAAGCAGGTGGTAAAAAGAAAAATACTGGTTAGCTCAGTAAACGTAGCAAGTAGGTTCACAATGGATGCTCTCAACAAATGTTAGTTCCAGAAGTATAACCATGAAAGCGCAGCCTCAGAAGGCAAAAGCAAGTCTCTTGCACCCTCATTTGTTTATTATTCAATCTATTATTTTTTTAACTGTACGAATAATCCTATATTCGGACTAACCAGTCAAAAAAGGGGAGTCTGTGGTTATAGCCTATAGCCCATAAAAAGAAAACGCCACGTAAAAACGTGGCGTTTGCTGGGTTTATTTGGTTTACGAGCGTTTCATCATGTCGAAGAAATCGTCGTTTGTTTTGGTCATCGCCAGCTTGTTAATGAGGAATTCCATTGCGTCGATTTCGCCCATTGGGTGAATGATCTTACGCAGGATCCACATTTTCTGCAGCTCTTCCTGGGTGGTGAGCAGCTCTTCTTTACGCGTACCGGAACGGTTGTAGTCAATTGCCGGGAAGACGCGCTTCTCTGCAATTTTACGTGCCAGATGCAGTTCCATGTTGCCGGTACCTTTAAACTCTTCATAGATAACTTCATCCATTTTAGAGCCAGTATCGACCAGAGCAGTCGCGATAATGGTCAGGCTTCCGCCCTCTTCCACGTTACGCGCCGCGCCGAAGAAACGCTTCGGACGATGCAATGCGTTCGCATCCACACCACCAGTCAGTACTTTACCGGAAGCCGGAACCACGGTGTTGTACGCACGCGCCAGACGAGTAATGGAGTCGAGCAGAATGATAACGTCTTTCTTGTGCTCAACCAGACGCTTCGCTTTCTCGATAACCATTTCCGCGACCTGAACGTGGCGAGAAGCTGGCTCATCAAAGGTAGAAGCAATAACTTCACCTTTAACCAGACGCTGCATCTCTGTCACTTCTTCAGGACGTTCGTCGATCAGCAGAACCATCAGTACGCAATCTGGATGGTTGTAAGCAATGCTCTGCGCGATATTCTGCAGCAGCATAGTCTTACCCGCTTTCGGCGGTGCCACGATCAGACCACGCTGACCACGACCAATTGGAGAAGCCAGATCCAGAACGCGAGCCGTCAGGTCTTCGGTAGAACCGTTACCACGCTCCATACGCAGACGAGAGTTTGCGTGCAGCGGCGTTAAGTTTTCAAACAGGATCTTATTACGCGAGTTTTCAGGCTTGTCGTAGTTAACTTCGTTAACTTTCAACAGCGCAAAGTAGCGTTCACCCTCTTTAGGAGGACGAATCTTACCTGAAATGGTGTCACCAGTACGAAGGTTGAAACGGCGGATTTGGCTAGGGGATACGTAGATGTCATCAGGACCGGCGAGGTAGGAGCTGTCTCCAGAACGGAGGAAACCAAATCCGTCTTGCAATATCTCCAGTACACCGTCGCCAAAGATATCTTCGCCACTCTTTGCGTGCTGCTTCAGGATGGCAAAAATGATGTCCTGCTTGCGCATACGGGCTTGGTTTTCAAGGCCCATGTTTTCGCCGAGAGTAATCAGCTCAGAAACCGGCGTATTCTTTAATTCGGTAAGATTCATAATGGTGTGGGTTCTTAAACTCGGGGTAAATCTCGAACTTAATTTGTGAATGGTATGGAAGGGTCATCCATGCCTGTTTGCGGCCATCAACTCATGTCTGTTCGCTGTCTGGTTACAGGGAAAGAACGCAGATCTGAAACGACAAGACGGATTGAGTGACAAGCCCGGAATCTAGCATCTTCACGCAATGTTTTATGTCAACAACGGGAAGCATCGGGTAAAACAAGAACGACAAGGTATGTTTAAATCGAAGTCATAAGTAACTTAGCACGACTAAAGCCGGGCGTCCAGAGATCCGCATCATTTCGGAATTCCAGACGCCACAAGCCGAGAAACCTTACGCCAGATTAGCGTCCAGGAACTCTTTCAGCTGACCTTTGGACAAGGCGCCCACTTTGGTTGCAGCGACTTCGCCGTTTTTAAACAACAGCAGGGTTGGGATACCGCGAATGCCGTACTTAGGCGCGGTGCCCGGGTTCTGGTCGATGTTCAGCTTGGCAACGGTCAGTTTGCCCTGATATTCGTCAGCGATTTCATCCAGAATCGGAGCGATCATTTTGCAAGGACCACACCATTCAGCCCAGAAATCGACGAGTGTCAGCCCGTCAGCTTTAAGTACGTCCGTGTCAAAACTGTCGTCAGTCAGGTGAATAATTTTATCGCTCATATATAACTCCACAGGAATAAGCCTGGCGTGTTGGTGTAGGATTAATCAACGACGTGTTGATGTAGCATTAACCAACTAAAGGTTGACTTTATTTCACCGGATACGCTTTCGTAAAGCAATAGTAAGCTGATATTCTACCACACTATGAGCAAAACACATTTAACAGAACAGAAGTTTTCCGACTTCGCCCTGCACGCAAAAGTGATTGAAGCCCTTGAAAATAAAGGTTTTCATCACTGCACGCCCATTCAAGCCCTCGCACTGCCGCTTACGCTGGCAGGTCGCGATGTTGCAGGGCAGGCGCAAACCGGTACTGGCAAAACGATGGCGTTTTTGACGTCAACGTTTCATTATTTACTGACTCATCCAGCAATTGATGACCGAAAAGTTAACCAACCGCGTGCGCTGATCATGGCCCCAACGCGAGAACTTGCGGTACAAATCCATGCTGACGCTGAACCTCTGGCACAGACTACTGGCCTTAAGTTGGGTCTTGCCTATGGTGGCGATGGCTACGATAAGCAGCTGAAAGTGCTGGAAAGCGGTGTTGATATTCTTATCGGCACCACAGGCCGTCTTATCGACTACGCCAAACAAAACCACATCAACCTTGGCGCAATCCAGGTTGTGGTACTCGACGAAGCCGATCGTATGTACGATTTGGGCTTCATTAAAGATATTCGCTGGTTGTTCCGCCGTATGCCGCCTACGCCGCAGCGTCTGAACATGCTGTTCTCCGCAACCCTTTCCTACCGCGTTCGCGAACTGGCGTTCGAGCAAATGAATAACGCCGAATACGTTGAAGTCGAGCCGGAACAGAAAACGGGTCACCGCATTCAGGAAGAACTTTTCTACCCATCAAACGAAGAGAAGATGCGTCTTCTGCAGACATTGATCGAAGAAGAGTGGCCAGATCGCGCGATTATCTTCGCCAACACCAAGCACCGCTGCGAAGACATCTGGGGCCATCTGGCTGCGGATGGACATCGCGTTGGCTTGCTGACGGGCGATGTCGCGCAGAAAAAACGTCTGCGTATCCTTGAAGAATTTACCCGTGGCGATTTGGATATTCTGGTTGCTACCGATGTTGCTGCACGTGGCCTACACATTCCGGCCGTGACGCACGTCTTCAACTATGACCTCCCGGACGATTGCGAAGATTACGTACACCGCATAGGTCGTACCGGTCGCGCAGGTGCCAGCGGTCACTCAATCAGCCTGGCGTGTGAAGAGTATGCTTTGAATCTTACAGCCATTGAGACATACATCGGTCACTCGATTCCGCAGAGTAAATACAATCCGGAAGCGTTGTTGAGCGAATTGCCACCAGCGAAGCGTTTGACTCGCGCCCGTTCTGGCAATGGCCCGCGTCGTACCGGCGCGCCTCGCAATCGTCGCCGTTCAGGTTAAAAAGAATGAAGACCGGTTCCTCGCTCTATGCAGCTATTGATTTAGGTTCGAATAGTTTTCATATGCTGGTGGTACGCGAGGTGGCTGGGAGCATTCAAACCCTGACCCGTATCAAGCGCAAGGTCCGTCTCGCGGCGGGCCTTAGTCAGGAAAATCACCTTTCCCCTGAAGCCATGGAACGCGGCTGGCAATGTCTGCGTCTCTTTGCTGAACGTCTGCAAGATATCCCGCACGCGCAAATTCGCGTTGTCGCGACCGCCACGCTACGTCTGGCGGTTAACGCCGTTGATTTTATTGCGAAAGCGCAGGAGATTCTTGGCTGTCCGGTGCAGGTGATTAGCGGCGAAGAAGAAGCGCGTTTAATCTATCAGGGCGTTGCCCACACGACGGGTGGTGACGATCGTCGTCTGGTCGTGGACATCGGTGGAGCCAGTACTGAGCTGGTCACCGGTACCGGCGCGCAGGCTACGTCGTTGTTTAGCCTTTCCATGGGCTGTGTGACCTGGCTTGAGCGCTATTTTACCGATCGCAATCTCGGCCAGGAGAACTTTGACGAAGCGGAAAAAGCCGCCCGCGAAGTCCTGCGCCCCGTGATGGACGAACTGCGCTATCACGGCTGGAAAGTGTGTGTCGGGGCTTCGGGTACCGTTCAGGCGCTACAAGAAATCATGATGGCGCAAGGAATGGACGAGCGGATTACGCTGGCCAAACTTCAGCAACTCAAGCAACGCGCCATTCAATGCGGCCGTCTTGAAGAGCTTGAAATCGAAGGATTAACGCTAGAACGTGCTTTGGTCTTCCCAAGCGGACTGGCGATCCTGATCGCTATATTTACGGAACTTAATATTCACTGCATGACGCTGGCTGGCGGTGCGCTCCGCGAAGGTCTGGTCTACGGTATGCTGCATTTGTCGGTTGAACAAGATGTGCGTAGCCGTACGATTCGTAACGTACAACGTCGATTTATGGTGGATATCGAACAGGCTCAACGCGTTGGACAACTGGCATCACACTTTGCCGATCAGCTCAGCGGCCACTGGGATATCGAGCCATTAAGTCGCGATTTGCTGATAAGTGCCTGTGCGTTGCATGAAGTGGGTTTGAGTATCGATTTTAAACAGGCTCCTGGTCACGCCGCATACCTGGTTCGTCATCTCGATCTTCCGGGGTTTACACCAGCGCAGAAAAAGCTTCTGGCCACCTTGTTATTGAATCAGACCAACAACGTTGATCTTTCTTCTTTGCATCAACAAAATGCCGTACCGCCGCGCGTTGCCGAACATCTTTGTCGACTTCTGCGTCTGGCCATTTTATTCGCCAGCCGCCGTCGTGATGATTTGCTGCCGACCATGACGCTCGAAGTTGAGGGTGAAAATCTGGCGCTCACATTGCCCGAAAACTGGCTGAGCCATCACCCACTTGGGGCTGAACTTATCGATCAGGAATGCCAGTGGCAAAGCTATGTCCACTGGTCACTCGTGGTGAGATAACGTCACGTTTATTTCTCTTTGGCTTTTGCCAGCATCGCGCGGATATTTGCCACGTTAGCCTGCCCTTTGTGCATCCTTTCTTCTGCCGTAATCACTTTTCGTTCTTGTTCCCACATCAAATCGTCCTGCGGTAGCTCAAGCAGGAAACGGCTCGGCTCAGGACGCACCAGTTCACCGTACTGACGACGTTCTTTGCACATCGTGAAGGTCAGTTCTTTCTGCGCGCGCGTAATGCCGACGTAGGCCAGACGACGCTCTTCCTCAACGTTATCTTCGTCGATACTACTCTGGTGTGGCAACAAACCCTCTTCCATTCCGACTAAATAAACATAAGGAAATTCAAGCCCTTTAGAAGCATGAAGCGTCATCAATTGAACCTGGTCAGCCTCTTCTTCACTTTCGCCACGTTCCATCATGTCGCGTAAGGTAAACCGGGTTACCACCTGAGTCAGCGTCATGGGTTCATCAATTTCCGACCCTTCCAGCATTTCCGTCATCCAGGTGAAAAGCTGGTTGACGTTTTTCATCCGCATTTCAGCCGCTTTTGGGCTGGCGGACGTTTCGTAAAGCCAGGATTCGTAGTTGATGCCGTGAATTAAATCACGCACCGCTGAAATAGGCTCGCGCTCCGCAAGACGCTGAACGTCACCCAACCACTGCGTGAAGCGTGTTAACGACTCATATCCACGCCCGGCCAGCGTCTGGCTAAGTCCCATATCGAAGCTGGCGGTAAACATGCTTTTGTTGCGAGTCATCGCCCATTCGCCCAGCTTTTGCAGGGTCGCTGGCCCAATCTCACGCTTAGGCGTATTCACGATACGTAAAAAAGCACTGTCGTCGTCTGGGTTAGTCAGCACACGCAGATAAGCGAGGAGATCTTTTATTTCCGGTCGCGAGAAGAACGATGTACCGCCAGAAATTTTGTACGGAATGCGGTTTTGCATCAGCATCTTTTCGAAGACGCGCGACTGGTGGTTGCCGCGATACAAAATCGCATAATCCTTATACTGCGTTTTATTGACGAAGTGATGGGCAATCAACTCACCCGCAACGCGCTCGGCTTCATGCTCCTCACTGTTTGCGTTCAGCACTTTCAGTTCGGTACCGTAACTTAGCTCGGAGAAAAGGCGCTTTTCGAAGACATGCGGGTTATTGGCGATCAAAATATTCGCCGCCTTCAGAATACGTCCGGAGGAACGGTAGTTCTGCTCCAGCTTAACCACCTGCAATGCCGGGAAATCTTGACTCAGCAAGACCAGGTTTTGCGGACGTGCGCCACGCCAGGAGTAAATTGACTGGTCATCATCGCCCACCACGGTAAAGCGCGCCCGCTGACCCACCAGCAGTTTAACCAGTTCATATTGGCTGGTGTTGGTATCTTGATATTCATCCACCAGCAGATAGCGGATCTTATTTTGCCAGCGCTCGCGTACCTCTTCGTTACGCTGTAAAAGCAGCGTCGGCAACAGGATCAGATCGTCAAAGTCGAGCACATTACAGGCTTTAAGATGGTCATCGTATAGGCTGTAGCAATGCGCGAAGATCCGATCGCGTTCGCCTTTTGCGCTCGCCGCCGCCTGTGCAGGCGTCATCAGATCGTTTTTCCAGTTTGAGATCGTTGAGATCAACTGCTGGAGTATCAATTTGTCATCTTCGATCCGCCCCTCGGTCAGCTCTTTAAGTAAAGCAACCTGATCGGTATCGTCGAACAACGAAAAGTTCGATTTCATCCCTAACGCAGCGTATTCGCGCTTGATGATATCCAGACCCAGCGTATGGAAGGTCGAAATCATCAGGCCACGCGCCTCTTTGCGGCCCATCGTTTGCCCGACACGTTCTTTCATTTCGCGTGCCGCTTTGTTGGTAAAGGTCACCGCCGCGATTTGACGTGCCTGATAGCCGCAGCCGCGAATCAGGTGAGCAATCTTATTGGTGATCACGCGGGTTTTGCCGGATCCAGCACCCGCCAGCACCAGGCAAGGTCCGGTGACGAATTCGACGGCTTGTTGTTGTCCGGGGTTTAAACGCATAAGAAGGTCACTCAATGAAAGTCGGGAGAGGAGTAAAACGCGTGATAGTATAGCGAGCCTAATCCATACCACTCAAGGCACGATCATGGCTAAAACCGCGGCAGCACTGCATATCCTTGTTAAAGAAGAGAAACTGGCTTTAGATCTTCTGGAACAAATCAAAAATGGCGCAGACTTTGAAAAGTTAGCGAAGAAACACTCGACCTGTCCATCAGGTAAAAAAGGCGGTCACCTGGGTGAATTCCGTCAGGGCCAGATGGTGCCGGCGTTCGACAAAGTGGTGTTCTCCTGCCCGGTGCTGGAACCAACCGGTCCACTGCACACCCAGTTCGGTTACCACATCATTAAAGTGCTTTACAGGAATTAATAAAAAGCCCAGTGAGCTTACGCTCACTGGGCTTTTTTGATAGTGGAAAGCGATTCCTCTATGCATTCCGAATTGCAGGAATCAGCCTGCGACGGCAATACGCTTCATATCTTTCATATAGCCACGCAGTTTGTGACCCACGCTTTCAATCGCATGGCTGCGAATCGCTTCGTTTGCATCACGCAACTGAGCGTTATCTACAGCGCCTTCGGCAACGGCTTTACCCAGATCGCCTGCTTGCAGCGTGGTCATGAATTCTTTCAGCAGCGGAACACACGCGTAAGAGAACAGGTAGTTACCGTATTCAGCGGTATCGGAGATAACCACGTTCATTTCATACAGACGCTTACGCGCGATGGTGTTCGCAATAAGCGGCAGCTCGTGCAGTGATTCGTAGTAAGCAGACTCTTCGATGATACCGGAATCAACCATGGTTTCGAACGCCAGCTCAACGCCCGCTTTTACCATTGCGATCATCAGCACGCCTTTGTCGAAGTACTCTTGCTCGCTGATTTTACCATCGAACTGCGAAGCGGTTTCGAACGCAGTTTTGCCGGTCTCTTCACGCCAGGTCAGCAGATTTTTGTCGTCGTTCGCCCAGTCCGCCATCATGCCGGAAGAGAATTCACCGGAGATGATATCGTCCATGTGTTTCTGGAACAGCGGTGCCATGATCGCTTTCAGCTGTTCTGACAGTGCATAAGCGCGCAGTTTAGCCGGGTTGGACAGACGATCCATCATCAGCGTAATGCCGCCCTGCTTCAGCGCTTCGGTGATGGTTTCCCAGCCGAACTGAATCAGTTTTTCTGCGTAAGCCGGGTCGGTACCTTCTTCTACCAGCTTGTCGAAGCACAGCAAAGAGCCAGCCTGCAGCATGCCGCAGAGGATGGTCTGCTCACCCATCAGGTCAGATTTTACTTCTGCCACGAAGGACGATTCCAGAACACCTGCACGGTGACCACCGGTAGCCGCAGCCCAGGCTTTGGCGATTGCCATGCCTTCGCCTTTTGGATCGTTTTCCGGGTGAACGGCGATCAGAGTCGGCACGCCAAACCCGCGTTTGTACTCTTCACGTACTTCGGTGCCCGGACATTTCGGTGCCACCATCACCACGGTGATGTCTTTACGAATCTGCTCACCCACTTCAACAATGTTGAAACCGTGAGAGTAACCCAGCGCAGCGCCGTCTTTCATCATTGGCTGAACAGCACGCACCACGTCGGAGTGCTGTTTGTCTGGCGTCAGGTTAACCACCAGATCGGCCTGCGGGATCAGCTCTTCATAGGTGCCTACTTTGAAGCCGTTTTCAGTCGCTTTACGCCAGGAAGCACGCTTCTCAGCAATGGCTTCTTTACGCAGGGCGTAGGAGATATCCAGACCGGAGTCACGCATGTTCAGGCCCTGGTTCAGACCCTGCGCGCCACAGCCGACGATGACCACTTTTTTACCCTGAAGGTAGCTCGCGCCATCGGCAAATTCGTCGCGACCCATAAAGCGGCATTTGCCCAGTTGCGCCAGCTGCTGACGCAGATTCAGTGTATTGAAGTAGTTAGCCATGGTGGAACCTCGTGATGTTGTGTTGTGGTGCTTATTATTCGGTGTACTTCGCTTATGCGAGAATGAACTTACTATATGACAGGAAATACATTGCGGAAATTGATATATTCACAACGTAACGTTGCAATTTATGCAACGTAAAAATGCGGAGTGCAGTCTGTGGATTTACGCGATCTGAAAATGTTTTTGCATCTGGCGGAAAGCCGTCACTTTGGCCGCAGTGCGCGGGCGATGCACGTCAGTCCTTCCACACTGTCCCGCCAAATTCAGCGTCTGGAAGAGGATCTCGGCCAGGCGTTGTTTGTGCGCGATAATCGCACCGTCACGCTGACGGAAGCTGGTGACGAATTACGTACCTTTGCTCAGCAAACGTTATTGCAGTATCAGCGATTACGCCACACCATCGATCAGCAAGGCCCTTCTCTCTCGGGTGAGCTGCATATTTTTTGCTCCGTTACGGCGGCATACAGTCACCTCCCTCCCATTCTCGACCGCTTCCGCGCTGAACATCCCTCAGTGGAAATCAAGCTCACTACCGGTGATGCCGCAGATGCAATGGAAAAAGTGGTAACGGGCGAAGCGGATTTAGCGATTGCGGGTAAGCCGGAAACATTGCCCGGCGCGGTCGCTTTTTCAATGCTGGAAAATCTGGCAGTGGTGTTGATTGCACCGGCCCTTCCCTGTCCAGTGCGTAATCAGGTCTCAGTGGATTCCCCCGATTGGTCAACGGTGCCCTTTATCATGGCCGATCAAGGACCGGTGCGACGCCGCATCGAACTCTGGTTCCGCCGTCAGAAAATCAGCAACCCGTCGATTTACGCAACGGTAGGCGGGCACGAGGCTATGGTATCCATGGTCGCCTTAGGCTGCGGCGTGGCGTTACTGCCGGAAGTAGTACTGGAAAATAGTCCGGAGCCGGTGCGCAATCGCGTGATGATTTTAGAGCGCAGTGATGAGAAAACACCGTTTGAGCTTGGCGTTTGCGCACAAAAAAAGCGGCTGCATGAGCCGCTTATTGATGCTTTCTGGCAGATTTTGCCAAACCACTAACCGGCCAGGAAGAACCTGAATGCCGGATTATGGGTTTCGTCATGGCAGTCGTAGCCCAGCTCGTTCAGCCGCGTTTCGAAATCGGGCTCGTGCTCGCCCAACTCAAATCCCGCTAGCACGCGTCCAAAATCGGTGCCGTGGCTGCGATAATGGAACAGAGAAATGTTCCAGTGTGTACCCAGCGTATGCAGAAACTTCAGCAGTGCGCCCGGTGATTCCGGGAACTCAAAGCTGAACAGACGTTCCTGTAATGGCTTAGATGGGCGTCCACCGACCATATAACGCACGTGTAGTTTCGCCATTTCGTCGTCGGAAAGATCCACCACGCTGTAGCCACCGTCGTGCAATAGGCTGAGGATCTCTTTACGCTCCTCCAGACCACGGCTCAGGCGCACGCCAACAAAAATGCAGGCGTCTTTGGCATCGGCAAATCGATAGTTAAACTCGGTAACCGAACGCCCGCCAAGCAGCTGGCAGAACTTAAGGAAACTACCTTTCTCTTCCGGGATCGTGACGGCCAGTAGCGCTTCGCGTTGTTCGCCCAGTTCGCAACGTTCGGAAACGTAACGCAGACCATGGAAGTTAACGTTAGCGCCAGACAGCACGTGCGCCAGACGTTCACCGCGAATGTTGTGCTGCGCGATGTACTTTTTCATCCCCGCCAGTGCCAGCGCCCCGGACGGTTCTGCCACCGCACGAACGTCCTCGAACAGATCTTTCATGGCCGCGCAGATAGCATCGCTGTCGACGGTGATGATGTCGTCGAGATATTCCTGACACACGCGGAAGGTCTCATCACCAATGCGTTTCACCGCCACGCCTTCGGCAAACAGGCCAACCCGCGCAAGATCCACCGGATGACCCGCATCCAGCGCTGCTTTCAGGCAGGCGGAATCTTCTGCTTCGACGGCAATCACTTTGATTTGCGGCATCAGCTGTTTGATAAGTACCGCTACGCCCGCCGCCAGACCGCCACCGCCCACCGGTACAAATACGCGATCGAGATGTGCATCCTGCTGTAATAGCTCCAGCGCCAGCGTGCCCTGTCCGGCAATCACCATGGGGTGATCGAACGGAGGAACCCAGGTAAAGCCCTGCTGCTGAGAGAGCTCAATGGCTTTTGATTTGGCTTCATCAAAGTTTGCGCCGTGTAACAGCACTTCGCCGCCAAAACCACGCACCGCGTCAACTTTGATATCAGCAGTGGCCACCGGCATTACGATGAGCGCTTTCAGGCCCAGACGCGCGGCAGAAAACGCAACGCCCTGCGCATGGTTGCCAGCGGAAGCCGTAATCACACCACGCGCCTTTTGCTCTTCGGTCAGCCCAGCCATCATCGCGTAAGCTCCGCGCAGCTTGAAGCTATGCACAGGCTGTCGGTCTTCGCGCTTCACCAGAATCACGTTATTAAGACGTGACGAGAGCTTGTCCATCTTTTGCAGCGGCGTGACCTGCACCGCTTCATAGACCGGTGCACGCAGCACCGCTCTGAGGTATTCCGCCCCGTCAGGGGCGGCGGATAGGGGTTGCGATTCGGCCATCATTAACCCCCCAGTTTAGATTTATCGCGCACAGCACCTTTGTCCGCACTGGTGGCAAGCGTTGCATAGGCACGCAGGGCGTAGGAAACCTCGCGCTGACGGTCTTTCGGCGTCCACGCTTTATCTCCACGAGCGTCCTGTGCTTCACGACGTGCGGCAATGTCTTGACTGCTCAACTGAAGCTGAATGCCACGGTTGGGAATATCGATTTCAATCAGATCGCCGTCTTCGATAATGGCAATGTTACCGCCGCTCGCGGCTTCTGGAGAGACGTGGCCGATAGAAAGCCCGGAGGTACCACCGGAGAAACGACCGTCGGTGATGAGCGCGCAGGCTTTGCCAAGACCCATCGACTTCAGGAAGGTGGTTGGGTAAAGCATTTCCTGCATACCCGGCCCGCCTTTCGGCCCTTCGTAGCGAATCACAACCACATCGCCCGCCACGACTTTACCGCCCAGGATCGCTTCAACCGCGTCGTCCTGGCTTTCGTACACTTTTGCCGGGCCGGTGAATTTCAGGATGCTGTCATCCACGCCTGCGGTTTTCACGATACAGCCGTTTTCCGCGAAGTTACCGTACAGAACGGCCAGACCGCCCTCCTGGCTATAGGCATTCTCCAGAGAACGAATACAGCCGTTGGCGCGATCGTCGTCCAGCGTATCCCAGCGACAATTTTGCGAGAAAGCCTTGGTGGTACGGATCCCTGCGGGGCCTGCGCGGAACATGTCTTTCACGGCCTGGTCTTTCGTCAGCATCACGTCGTACTGCTCAAGTGACTCCGGCAGCGTCAGGCCAAGAATGTTTTTCACCTCACGGTTCAACAGGCTGGCGCGATCGAGTTCGCCCAGAATCCCAAGAACGCCACCGGCACGGTGAACATCTTCCATATGATATTTTGGCGTGCTCGGCGCAACCTTGCACAGCTGTGGCACCTTGCGTGAAAGCTTATCGATATCGCTCATGGTGAAATCGATTTCGGCTTCCTGCGCGGCGGCCAGCAGGTGCAGAACGGTGTTGGTAGAACCGCCCATGGCGATATCAAGCGTCATGGCGTTTTCGAATGCGGCTTTGTTGGCAATGTTGCGCGGCAGCGCGCTGGCATCGTCTTGCTCGTAATAACGTTTGGTCAATTCAACGATGCGCGTCCCGGCATTGAGGAACAACTGTTCACGATCGGCGTGGGTCGCCAGCAGTGAGCCATTGCCCGGCTGAGAAAGACCCAGTGCTTCGGTCAGACAGTTCATGGAGTTCGCGGTGAACATGCCTGAGCAGGAACCGCAGGTCGGACACGCGGAACGTTCCACCTGGTCGCTCTGCTCATCGGAGACTTTCGGATCCGCACCTTGAATCATCGCATCGACCAGGTCGAGCTTGATTATCTGATCCGACAGCTTCGTTTTACCCGCTTCCATCGGACCGCCAGAAACAAAGATCACCGGAATGTTTAAACGCAGGGATGCCATCAGCATCCCTGGGGTGATTTTGTCGCAGTTGGAGATGCAGACCATCGCATCGGCGCAGTGGGCGTTAACCATGTATTCCACGGAATCGGCGATCAGCTCGCGCGACGGCAGTGAATAAAGCATACCCCCGTGACCCATCGCGATGCCGTCATCCACGGCAATGGTATTGAACTCTTTTGCCACGCCGCCTGACGCTTCGATTTGCTCAGCGACCAGCTTACCCAGATCGCGCAAATGGACGTGGCCCGGTACGAACTGGGTAAAGGAGTTAACCACGGCGATAATCGGCTTGCCGAAATCGTCGTCGGTCATCCCGGTTGCGCGCCACAGTGCGCGGGCTCCGGCCATGTTACGACCGTGGGTGGTGGTGGCTGAACGATACTTAGGCATGCTTAATTAACTCCCGTCTATCTCATCGGTGGGACGGTGCGTGCCGTCCCAAAATTATGCTTATGAATTCACTTGATCCAACCAGCCCCATTTATCTTCCGTTTCACCGGTGAAGAGGCCAAAGAATGCTTGCTGAATACGTTTGGTGACCGGGCCACAGCGGCCTTCGCCTACCTGGATGCCGTCAACGCTGCGAACCGGGGTGATTTCTGCCGCAGTGCCAGACATAAAGACTTCATCGGCAAGATACAGCGATTCACGGGACAGAACCTGTTCACGGACTTCGATATCCATATCTTTCGCCAGCTTGATGATGGCGTCGCGGGTAATTCCCGGCAGTGCAGACGACGTGAACGGTGGAGTGAACAGGATGCCGTCTTTCACTTCAAACAGGTTTTCACCTGCGCCTTCAGAGATGTAGCCGTTAACGTCCAGCGCGATACCTTCCTGATAGCCGTGGCGGCGTGCTTCGCTACCCACCAACAGAGAAGATAGGTAGTTTCCACCTGCTTTTGCAGCGGTAGGGATTGTGTTTGGTGCCACGCGATTCCAGGAAGAAACCATTGCGTCGATCCCCTGATCCAGCGCATCTGCACCCAGATAGGCGCCCCACGGGAACGCGGCAATGATGACGTCAGTGGTGTACCCGTCTGGCGGGTTAACCCCCATTCCAACATCACCGACAAAGACCAGCGGACGAATATAGGCGCTCGTCAGATTATTTTTACGAATAACGGCGCGGCAGGCTTCCATCAGTTCATCAACGCTCTGCGAGACGGGAAAACGGTAGATTTTGGCTGAGTCACGCAGACGCTGCATGTGTTCACGATGACGGAACACCACGGGTCCTTTATGAGAATCGTAGCAACGGATACCTTCAAAGACGGAAGTACCGTAGTGCAGGGCGTGGGACATCACATGGATCTTCGCATCTTCCCAACGAACCATCTCACCGTTGAACCAAATGTAATCAGCTTTCTTCGTCGTCATTTTTATTCCTGTCACGCTTAAGCGCGGATTTGTTGTGATGTCGTTTTGCTCTGGCAGATGGCAACGTGCGCCACATCAACCAGCTTACTTAACTGACTAAACAGTAAGTCGACCGACCGTGGGCTGGCAACGGTCAATTCGATATTTATGTTTTGAGCATCGGTGGCGGTTTCCATATTCATGGCGCAAATTTGAAAACCACGGTGGCGCACAACGCGTAACACACGTTCTAAAGTTTCCGGATTGAAGCGGGCCTGTACGGCGACTTGATGTTGCATCATGATAATTTCTCCAGCATTTGTGCGTTACTGGCACCGGGTGGCACCAATGGCCAGACGTTCTCAAGCTCGTCGATTGAGACATGAAGCAGATAAGGCCCTTCGCTTTCCAGCATGGTGTCGAGTGCCGCTTCAACCTGGTCTTTACGGGTGATGTGTTGGCCTGGAATGCCGAAGGCGCTGGCCAACACAAGAAAATCGGGGTTATCGGTAAGGGTGGTTTCGCTATATCGCTCGTTAAAGAACAACTGCTGCCACTGTCGAACCATCCCTAAACGCTGGTTATCGAGTAAAAGGATTTTCAGCGGTAATTGCTTGCGTTTTACGGTGCCCAGCTCCTGCACGTTCATCATGAATGAGCCGTCGCCGGAGATGCAGATAACCGTATCGTTCGGGCGAGCAACCTGCGCGCCCACCGCCGCAGGCAAGCCAAAGCCCATCGTGCCTAAACCACTTGAAGTGATGAAGTTCTCCGGGCGGGTGTAAGTCATATGCTGTGCGGACCACATCTGGTGCTGACCCACATCGGTGGTCACCACGCAGTCTGTCGGTTTACGATCGGACAGCTGTTTTAACAGCAGCGGCGCATAGATGGCTTCACCAGGGTGATCGTAACGCCAGGCATGTTCGGTACGCATATTAGCTGTATGCGACCGCCAGCTATCAATCGACAGTGGTTGCTGCAACGCGGGCAGGAGTGCGTTCAGATCGCCCTGCAATGCCACGTGAACCTGGCGCAGTTTATTCATTTCCGCCGGGTCGATATCCATATGGATGACTTTGGCATTTGGCGCAAACGTGTTCAGCTTGCCGGTTACGCGGTCATCGAAGCGAGCTCCGACAGCGATAAGAAGATCGCATTCTTGCACCGCAAGGTTGGCGGCTTTGGTACCGTGCATCCCCAGCATGCCCAGATAATAGGGGTAATCGGCATCCACTGCGCCCAGCCCTTTCAGCGTACAGGTCGCCGGTATTTGAGTTGTTGCGATAAACTCGCGCAGCGCTGGAACCGCCTGCGCCATACCGACACCGCCCCCGATGTACAGCATCGGTTGCTGAGCCTGTGCGAACATCTGACGCGCCGCTTCCAATTCCACATGCGGGAAAGACTCTTCACCCTCAACGGTGGAGAAATGCGGCTCCAAATCGCCCAACGCAATCTGGATATCTTTGGGAATATCAATCAGCACCGGGCCAGGGCGGCCTGAGTTTGCCACCTGGAACGCTTCTGCCATCACGCGCGGCAGCTCTTCGAGAGACTGAACTAAAAAGCTGTGTTTGGTACAAGCGAGTGATAAACCAAGAACGTCTACTTCCTGAAACGCGTCGGTACCAATTAACGGCAACGCCACCTGACCGGTGATCGCAACGACAGGGACGGAATCAAGCAAAGCATCTGCCAGGCCGGTGATCAGGTTGGTCGCACCTGGACCAGAGGTCGCCATGCATACGCCTGTTTTGCCGGTAGCACGTGCAAACCCAATCGCTGCCATTGCCGCGCCCTGCTCGTGTCGGCACAAGAGATGTTCCACGCCGCCGTCATACAGTGCATCGTAAATCGGCATAATTGCGCCTCCCGGATAACCGAAGACAATTTCGACTCCCTGCGCGCGCAACGCATGTACTACCCACTGTGCCCCATTCATAGTTAGTTCCCCGTCATAAATCGAGAGAAACAGTGTTTTATGCTAGTCATCATTATCTGCTCCTCATTTAAGTTTTTAAGTCATAAAAAAACCCCCGGACCTTTCGGTGCGGGGGTCTTAGTTCGTTAAGGCTTGATTCCTAAGCCTTTCCTCGTCCAAGTGCAGCCCCGCACGGTGGGATAATAATCACCACCACGCTAATCACGACTAGGCTAATCACTTGTAGAAGGGCTTTCATATTCAGTATTTTTGCTTCTTGTTCGAAGGAATACCTAAAGAGGTAACACAGATATTCAAGCCAGCACAAGGAAAACTTATAACTGACTTTCTGATCCAACTAACAAATATGCAAAAAATGTATGTTTTATATGAAGAAAATAGAAAATGAATATTTCTCACATTTTCATCGGCATCGCTAACAATCAATAGCGAGGACAGAACAGGCTGCGATGCGTATTCCTGAACTGAGCAATGATTACATTCTCACGCTAAAAAACAGGAATGCGCTTCGTAAAGGCATAAATCTGCGGTAAAAATGACGAATGCGCGCTGGCATAGTTGCATCTTAAGGAGGCAATCATGTCACTGTCGGTTGTTTATACCCGCGCCGCTTTAGGCGTTAACGCGCCACTCATTTCTGTTGAGGTCCATTTGAGTAATGGACTACCCGGCTTAACGCTTGTTGGGCTACCAGAAACAACGGTAAAAGAGGCCAGAGACCGCGTTCGCAGCGCAATCATCAATAGCGGTTACACCTTTCCTGCAAAGAAGATAACGATCAACCTGGCACCCGCCGATTTACCAAAAGAGGGTGGACGATATGATTTACCTATCGCCATTGCGCTTCTCGCTGCGTCTGAGCAGCTTAAGTCACCTGGATTGAATACCTACGAGTTTATTGGTGAACTTGCGCTTACAGGTGCGCTAAGGGGCGTTCCTGGCGCAATCTCAGGGGCTCTGGCAGCCTTATGCGCAGGTCGACAGATTATTGTCGCCCGGGAGAATGAGTCTGAAGTCAGTCTCATCGAGGAAAAGGGCTGCCTGATTGCAGAGCACTTGCAGGAGGTCTGCGCCTTCCTCGAAGGTAAGCATCAGCTTGCCGCGCCAGAAGATCATCGAATTATTGTGCCCGATACGCTTGATGACCTGAGTGATATCATCGGCCAGGAACAAGGGAAACGTGCGCTGGAGATAACTGCGGCGGGTGGGCATAACTTGTTGCTCATCGGCCCTCCCGGTACGGGTAAAACGATGCTGGCCAGCCGACTTAATGGTCTTCTCCCGCCGTTGAGCAATCACGAAGCACTAGAGAGCGCGGCAATTATCAGTCTGGTGAATTCGACTCGTTTGCAAAAGCAGTGGAGACGAAGGCCATTTCGTTCACCACACCACAGCGCCTCTCTCAATGCGATGGTTGGTGGAGGTTCCATTCCTCAGCCTGGGGAAATCTCGCTGGCGCATAATGGCATTCTTTTTCTGGATGAATTACCCGAGTTCGAGCGTCGTGTTCTTGATGCACTACGAGAGCCCATCGAATCCGGGCAGATTCATATTTCCCGAACGCGAGCCAAAATTAGCTACCCGGCGCAGTTTCAGCTTGTCGCGGCAATGAACCCCAGTCCATCAGGACATTATCAGGGCAACCATAACCGGAGCTCACCTGAGCAGACATTGCGCTATCTTGGGAGGTTATCAGGGCCGTTTCTTGATCGTTTTGACCTGTCGCTGGAGATCCCGTTACCACCGCCCGGAGTGCTTAGTCAGAAAAACATCACTGGCGAAAGTAGTGCGATCGTTCGGGATAGAGTCGCGAATGCTCAGAAACGGCAATATCAACGCCAACATAAACTCAATGCTCGTCTCGATAACGCTGAAATTCGACAGATTTGTTTTTTGGCAGAAGATGATTCTCGGTGGCTGGAAGATACCCTGACGCGATTTGGTCTGTCAGTACGAGCCTGGCAGCGTTTACTGAAGGTCGCACGAACCATTGCTGATTTAGAGGGCTGTGGAAGCATTGAGAGACGACATTTGCAGGAAGCGTTAAGTTATCGCGCGATCGATCGCTTGTTGCTGCATCTGCAAAAAATGCTGGCGTAAAAAAAGGGGCCGGAGCCCCTTTCTCATTACTTCAGTCGTCAGACTCGGTGTAGTCTTCTGCACCTTCGACCTGCGGCTTACCGCCTGACAGCGTGTGAAAACGCTTTGGTCGCTTGATGCGTGACATGTACTTGATCCATACACGTTCAACTTCAGATACTGGCTCACGCTCTCCACGGCAAACGGCAACAAACTGTTTTTCGTCTTCAGTTGCAGGCTCACGCTTCCCCAGATCTAACTCGTTAAAGGCGTAACCATGACGTTCAAGCAGTTGCGCCTCTTTAATGGTGAAATCACCATGACGAGAGAACCCACGCGGATAATTTTTATTGTCGAAAAAACGATTAGTCGTCGTAAAGCTTTCCGCCATCCTACACGCTCCTAATTCTTTGGCCGAGCTATTAATGGCGCGGAGTATTAGTTACGCTTGACAGAGTGTAAAACAAAAGATTTAAATCATAACGACAAATAATTTTGCGGAGAAAGATGTGGATACGGAATTGCTAAAAACTTTCCTCGAAGTGAGCAGAACACGTCACTTTGGGCGGGCGGCAGAAGCGCTGTACCTGACGCAATCAGCAGTCAGTTTTCGTATTCGCCAACTAGAAAATCAGCTTGGTGTGAATCTTTTTACCCGTCATCGCAATAATATTCGCTTAACGGCGGCCGGAGAGAAACTCTTACCGTACGCAGAAACATTGATGAATACCTGGCAGGCAGCGCGAAAGGACGTTGCTCATACCTCGAGGTACAACGAGTTTTCCATCGGGGCGAGCGCAGCTTTGTGGGAGTGTATGCTGAGTCAATGGCTTACACGCTTATACCAATCCCATAACAACTTGCAGTTCGAAGCCAGGATCGCGCAGCGTCAGTCTCTCGTTAAGCAGCTCCATGAGCGCCAGTTGGATCTATTGATCACGACAGAAGCCCCCAAGATGGATGAATTTAGCAGCCAGATCCTGGGGCAGTTTAGCCTTGCACTCTATTCAGCTGAACCTTCAATGATGAAGGCGGATCTCAGCTATTTACGCCTGGAATGGGGGCCTGATTTCCAGCAGCATGAGGTCGGTTTGATTGCAGCAGATGACGTTCCACCCCTTACAACAAGTTCAGCTGAGATGGCGTGCCAGCAGCTAGCCGTTTTGAAGGGTTGCACCTGGTTACCTGTCCGTTGGGCAGATGAAAAGCTAAATTTGCACACCGTTACTGATTCAATAACCCTCTCAAGACCACTTTATGCAATCTGGCTTCAGAACAGTGATAAACAGGTGCAGATTAAAGATCTATTAAAAATCAATATAATGGATTAGCAAGGAAGGGGCTTGCAGGGACGCAAGCTTAGATAGACTTTGAGGAGGTTGTTTGAGGCAAAAAAAAATCCTTTGCCGAAGCAAAGGATCATTATATGGCAGGGGCGGAGAGACTCGAACTCGCGACACCCGGTTTTGGAGACCGGTGCTCTACCAACTGAGCTACGCCCCTAAATTTTCTTACCATTAAGCCTGCTAATTTATAGCAGGCTTAATTTTATAATAAGTGGCGGAACGGACGGGACTCGAACCCGCGACCCCCTGCGTGACAGGCAGGTATTCTAACCGACTGAACTACCGCTCCACCGAAGACTTCTACAACTCCCGGTTTAATGCCCCGGTTTACTGCTTAATTTGATGCCTGGCAGTTCCCTACTCTCACATGGGGAGACCCCACACTACCATCGGCGCTACGGCGTTTCACTTCTGAGTTCGGCATGGGGTCAGGTGGGACCACCGCGCTAAAGCCGCCAGGCAAATTCTG
>NZ_JCBAJB010000013.1:0-76852 GCF_059766475.1 Enterobacter sp. SCRI0065
GGGCGGGGAGAGGGGAATCAGAACGCCGTATTCGCAAAACCGGTCATTTCTTTCAGGTCCATTTCGCGACCCAGTTCCGTCATCGGATGAACAACAATAATCCCGCGCACGGTTTTTTTCAGCTTGCCCATATCGGCCTGCTCTTTTTTGGTGATCGCACGGCGATGCGGCATAGCCATCAGCTTTTGCGCTTCTTTGCTCAGCTTGTGGCCTTTAACCGCACGCAGACGCTCAAGTTCGGCTTCGATCGTGGCGACCTCTTTTTCAAGCTCGGCATATTTGTCTGCGGCTTCGACCAGAGACATATCGGCTTGCTGGTGGCGGATCAGATCCAGGCGGTCGCTCAGGCGTTTAATTTCGTTCTTTTCGACTTCTTTCATCACATATAGCTCTAAAATCGGGGGGAATGACAGGAAGGATACACCAATGCGCGCTTTCTTACTTCTGAAACGCTTTTTTTAAGCTGATTCGGGAAATCAGCTCAGTCAGGGAAAGGACCATAGTAGATCGCACAACCTGTTGATAACGAAGCTTTTGCATCGCATACAGTTCAGGATCGCTGTTATCGAAATGAGGCGCAGGAGGCAGGGCGGCTACGCAGTGTAATTCGCCAAACGGTCCAAGAATTTCGTCATCGGTAAACGTATATTCATTACCGTCGTGATTCAACTCTTCCCGCAGGGCCATTAGCAGCTCCGCGTCTTCATATTCGTGTCTGCTGAGCACGCCAAGACCATAAATTAACTTTAGGCGCACTGACAAATCGCCCAGCGGTCCATCTCCGTCCAGTAACGGTTCTACAGCATATTTTACCGCGTAGTCGTCTTTGCGAAACACCTGAAGAACCAGAATATTCACCGCCTCGGTCAACAACTCGACGGCGGCAATCAGGAAACTTCGTACGGTTTTGCCAGCATTCAGACGCTCAAGCACACGATTTTCAAAGGCCTGGGTTTGTTCCATTATTGCCTGCATATCTGACAATCTATCGTTCGGGCGCAGGATGACCTGCGCCAGAGCCTGCATCATTATTTGGTTGCGTTATATGCGGCTACTGCCTCCACAACCACGTCACTGCTGGCCTCAAGACCAGACACTTCTGCCAGTGCGGCCTGAGGGCCTTTGGCGTCGATCAGCTGCGCCAGTTCAATGGCCTGCGGATCTTGCTCGCTGCGATAATGCATCGCGCCAGCAATCCCTTTCACCAGGTTGGCATGCGGCAGACCGTACTCTAGCGTGCCTAGCAGCGGCTTAATCAGACGATCGCCCGCGCTCAGTTTACGCAGCGGCTGACGGCCCACACGCTCGACGTCATCTTTCAGATACGGGTTTTCAAAACGACCGAGGATTTTCTGAATGTATGCCGCATGTTTCTCAGCATCAAAACCGTAGCGTTTGATCAGTACCGCGCCGCTCTCATCCATCGCACCTTTTACCACAGCGCGGATTTTCTCGTCGAGAATCGCGTCACGAATGGTCTGATGACCGGCCAATTTTCCGAGGTACGCGGTTATAGCATGCCCGGTGTTCAGCGTGAAGAGTTTGCGTTCGACAAATGCCATCAGGTTATCAGTTAATTCCATACCCGGAATAGTCGGCAGCGCGCCTTTAAACTGAGTCTTATCAACAATCCACTCGCTGAAGGTTTCAACGGTGACTTCCAGCGGGTCGTTGGTGGCAGATTCGGACGGCGGAACGATACGGTCAACGGCGGAATCAACGAAGCCCACGTGCGCTTCGACCCAGGCTTTGTCTTCGTCAGCCACGGCGGCCAGAACGTGCCCTTTCAACTGGGTGGTGCCGCGCACCATGTTCTCACAGGCGATAATGTTCAGCGGAGCGTCGTTGCCCTGCGCTTTGCGCTTTGCCAGGCCTTTTGCCACGGCTGGAGCAATACGCTCAAGCACAACCGGGCCCACGGCGGTCGTGACCAGATCGACGCTGGCAATCAAATCCACAACGTCGTCGCCAATGCTGCTGACGGCGTTGACGCCAGACACGGTTTCAACCTGTTCGTTCTCGCCCACAACGTGGACCTGATAGCTATGACGGTCATTCAGGGCATCGAGCACAACCTGGTTCACATCGGCGAATGTCAGCGTAATGCCCGCGTCTGCCAGCAGTTTGCCGATAAAGCCACGACCAATGTTCCCTGCGCCAAAATGTAATGCTTTCATCGTATTCACCTTCATCAATGTTTTTACCCGAGAGGGCTGGGGTGAGGAACTTTTCCCCTCACCCTAGCCCTCTCCCCAAAGGGAGAGGGGATAGGTCGGAACTTACTTGTTCAGCAGTGCCAGCACTTCTTCAACGCTTGTGGTCTGAGACAGACGCTCGATAACGGATTCATCATCCAGCGCGTTGGTAAGACTGGTAATCACCTGGATGTGCTCGTTATTGCGAGCGGCGATACCAATCACCAGGCGGGCAATGTCGTCTTCTTCTTCACCGAAGCGCACACCTGCTGGATACTGACAGAACACTACGCCGGTTTTCAGCACGCGGTCTTTCGCTTCAACCGTACCGTGTGGAACCGCGATAGACTCGCCCAGGTAGGTCGGCGTCAGCTTTTCACGTTCCAGCATCGCATCAACGTATTCTGGCTCAACGTAGCCGCCCTTCACCAGCTGCTCACCCGCAAAGCGAATCGCGTCTTCTTTGTGGCTCGCTGTGCATCCCAGGAAGATATTCTCCGCACCCAGTTTAAACAGGTGACTGTCGTTTGGATCAAAGCTGTCTTTCAGGCTATCACGCACTTTCACTGCATTGTCGGTGTGGCGTTGCGCGGCAACCAGACGTTCAGTCAGGCTGCTGTACAAGCCGCTGTCGAGGAAGTTCGTCAGCGAAATATGCTGCGCCTGAGGAACCTGACGCATCGCACGTTCGGTCAGATCGCGGTGTGTGATCACCAGGTCGACGTCCGGTGGCAGGCTGTTAATCGCGCTGTTGGTGACGGAGATGTGGGTCAGGCCCGCATCCTGCACTTTTTTGCGCAATACGCCAGCGCCCATCGCGCTTGAACCCATACCCGCATCACACGCCACGATGATTTTGCGCACGTGGCTCAGGTCGTTAGAGACCTCACCCGCAGACAGCGGCGTGGCAGCACCTTTGGATTCAGATTTCATGTCATGCATACGACGAGTCGCTGCTTCGATATCGTCTTCTTCTTTCACTTTGCTGGTTTTCAGCAGGATAGCGGAGACAACGAAGGAGACGGCCATCGCGGCACAGATGGCTGCGATGTTCGCGAAGTATGCACCTTTTGGCGTCATCGCCAGCACTGCCAGGATAGAACCAGGGGAAGCAGGAGAAACCAGACCGCCGCCCAGCACGCTCAGCGTGAACACGCCAGTCATACCACCGAGGATAACGGCCAGGATCAGACGTGGGTTCATCAGCACATACGGGAAGTAAATTTCGTGGATACCGCCCAGGAAGTGGATGATAGCCGCGCCGCCAGCAGACTGTTTAGCGCTGCCACGACCGAAGAACATGTAGGCGAGCAGAACGCCCATACCCGGACCTGGGTTCGCTTCAATCAGGAAGAAGATTGATTTGCCAAGCTCATGAGACTGCTGAATGCCCAGCGGCGAGAAGATACCGTGGTTGATGGCGTTATTGAGGAACAGGATTTTCGCCGGTTCAACAAAGATGGACGCCAGCGGCAACATGTCGTGCACGACCATGAAGTTAACGCCAGCAGCCAGCACTTTGGACAGCACTTCAACCGCAGGGCCAATGCCAAGGAATGCCAGAATCGCCAGGATCATACCAATGATGCCAGCGGAGAAGTTGTTCACCAGCATTTCAAAGCCGGATTTGATTTTGCCATCAACCCAGACGTCGAATTTCTTAATCGCCCAGCCGCCCAGAGGACCGGCAATCATTGCGCCGAGGAACATCGGCATATCTGCACCGACGATCACGCCCATGGTGGTGATCGCACCGACCACGCCACCGCGGTCACCGCCAACCAGACGACCACCGGTATAACCGATGAGCAGCGGCAGCAGATAGGTAATCATTGGGCCAACCAGTTTCGCCAGCGTTTCGCTCGGCAACCACCCTGTCGGAATAAATAATGCCGTGATGATACCCCACGCGATAAACGCGCCGATATTTGGCATCACCATGTTGCTGAGGAAACGACCAAAGCTTTGTACTTTGATCTTGAAATCGGATGACATATAACACCCCTTCTTCTGGTTACGCTTAGGCTTATGGCCCGAGGTTTATTGTTAATACACGGCGGCAGAGGTGCCGAGCCCTGTTCTGATGCTGTGAAATCTGGCACCGAATCGTTCAACTGTCCAGACAGCGAAAATTTGTGTGATCTCAATCACGTAAATGTAGGGGGTACAGAGATTAATGAAGTGATCGCTATCACAAAAATGGAGTATGAAAAAAATACAGCGGGTACAAAAACAGCGGATCTGATGCTTATTTGTGACGGTTGTCACATTTCAATCTTGCGGGTTTGTTTGGGTATTGTGACTGGTTTCACAAAATATTTTTATGCAGATTTCTCTGGATGTGATCGACGGCAAACTCTGTGTCAGGGTTCAACGCCAGGATTAAGCGACACGCAAAGCTAAGCATCATTCTCACTTTGTGTTATGGCGAAAACGACAAACCTGGATTACGCTCATACTGTAAACTTAAGTGTATTATTATTCAGGATATATTTTGTCACGCTTATAAACTTGCATGGAGATATAATAAAAAACCATACTCCCCGGCTCTGAAATATAAGCGCAGATTGCTGTGCTTAAAGCGAATTAATTTGGTTGCTTACCATTTTATTATTTAAATGAGTTGACGAAGTTTATAGTGAGGCGAATATGTTTCTCAACTATTTTGCGCTGGGTGTGTTGATTTTCGTTTTCCTGGTTCTGTTTTATGGAATCATTGCGATCCATGATATCCCGTATTTGATGGCTAAAAAGCGCAACCATCCCCACGCCGATGCGATTCATACCGCCGGTTGGGTGAGTCTTTTTACGCTTCATGTTATCTGGCCGTTCCTGTGGATTTGGGCCACGCTGTACCAGCCTGAGCGGGGCTGGGGCATGCAAAATCATGGTGCACCTCCCGAGCAAAAGCCCGACATCGACGCGCTCTCGCAGCGCGTGGCTGAACTGGAACAAAAGCTGGCTGCGGTACATATACCCGCCGTTAAAAATACGTCGGAGCGTTAATCATGGATCTATTAATTATATTGACCTATGTAGCCTTTGCCTGGGCGATTTTTAAAATATTCCGCATTCCGGTTAACCAGTGGACGCTTTCTACCGCCGCCTTGGGTGGAGTATTTATTGTGGCGGGTCTGATTCTGTTGATGAATTATAACCATCCGTATACCTACACTGCGCAAAAAGCGGTTATTTCGATCCCAATTACGCCGCAGGTGACGGGAATCGTTAGCGAGATAACGGATAAAAATAACCAGCTCATTAAAAAAGGCGAAGTGTTATTTAAACTTGACCCCGGCCGCTATCAGGCGCGTGTCGACCGACTACAGGCCGACCTGGTGACCGCGACGCACAATATTGAGGTACTTAAAGCGCAACTTTCTGAAGCGCAGGCCAATACCACGCAGGTCTCGGCTGAACGCGACCGTCTGTATAAAGATTACCAGCGCTACCTGAAAGGCAGCCGGGCGAAGGTTAACCCCTTCTCTGAAAGCGATATTGATAACGCCCGTCAAAACTATCTGGCGCAGGATGCCATGGTGAAGGCTTCCATTGCCGATCAGACGCAAATTCAGAGCCAGTTAGACAGCACGGTCAACGGTGAGCAGTCGCAAATTGCGTCCCTACGCGCCCAATTGAGCGAAGCCAAATACAATCTCGATCAGACGGTGGTGCGTGCGCCAAGCAATGGCTACGTCACGCAGGTGCTCATTCGTCCGGGCACCTATGCGGCTGCTTTGCCGCTGCGTCCGGTGATGGTCTTTATTCCTGAACAGAAACGCCTGATTGTGGCGCAGTTCCGTCAGAACTCGCTGCTGCGTCTGAAACCGGGCGATGAAGCGGAAGTGGTATTTAATGCCCTCCCGGGGCAGGTCTTCAGCGGCAAACTCACCAGTATTTTGCCCGTGGTGCCAGGCGGGTCGTATCAGGCTCAGGGTGCGTTGCAGTCCTTAACGGTGATTCCGGGAACCGATGGGGTATTGGGCACCATTGAACTGGAACCTAATGCCGAAGTTGAAGCGCTGCCGGATGGTATATACGCCCAGGTTGCGGTGTACTCCGATCACTTCTCGCACGTGTCGGTGATGCGAAAAGTGCTGTTACGCATGACCAGCTGGATGCATTACCTCTACCTCGACCACTAACGTTCTGCTTTTTTCATTGCCTGATCCATACTTACCCTTTTGGGAGCATCAAGGATCAGGCAATGAAACTCATCGGCAGTTATACCAGTCCATTCGTGCGTAAAATTTCAATTCTCCTGCTGGAGAAAGGCATCACCTTCGAGTTCGTCAACGAGCAGCCTTACCACGCTGAAAACGGAGTCGCGCAGTACAATCCGTTAGGCAAAGTTCCGGCACTGGTCACCGATGATGGCGAAACCTGGTTTGACTCCCCGATCGTTGCGGAATATATCGAACTGCTCGGTATTGCCCCGGCCATGCTGCCGCGAGAACCGAAAGCGGCGTTAGAGATTAAGCAAATCGAAGCGCTGGCAGACGGCATTATGGATGCCGCGCTGGTCTCGGTTCGCGAGCAGGCTCGCCCGATTGCCCAGCAGTCAGAAACCGAACTGCTTCGCCAGCGCGAGAAAATCAGCCGTAGCCTGGACCTGTGCGAGCAGCTTATTCGCGACGGTAAAATGAGCACCGATACCCTGAATCTGGCGACGATTGCCGTTGCCTGCGCCATTGGTTATCTCAATTTCCGTCGGGTATCGCCCGGCTGGTGCGTTGAGCGCCCGCTGCTGGTTAAGCTTGCCGAGACGCTGTTTGAGCGCGAAAGCTTTGCCCGTACTGAACCGCCAAAGGCTTGATACGGGTTATAACACTTCACTGCCAGACGCTGTACAATCCCTCCGCACATTGGCTCCCTCTCCCAGGCGGAGGGGGAAAGCAATCCAACCGCCAGGCACTTTAATGACTACTGATCGTTCTCTTTACAGCCAGATCCCCGCAACCGATCGCCTGCTTCGCGATCCCCGGTTCACGTCCGTTGTTGAAAAGCTGGGTCATACTCGCACCGTCACGCTATTACGCACGTTACAGGATGAGGCCCGCCTGCATATCCAGACGCACAATACGTTGCCGCAGTGGTGTTCCGACTGGGCGCGGGAAGTGGAAAGCCGATTCGCCGTAACGGCGCAGAGCGCGTTGCGTCCAGTGATTAACCTGACGGGAACGGTGCTGCACACCAATTTAGGTCGTGCGCAGCAGGCTGAAGGGGCGATTGACGCCGTGACGCAGGCGATGCGATCGCCCGTGACGCTGGAGTACGATTTGGACGGCGCGGGGCGCGGACATCGCGATCGGGCGCTGGCGGATTTGCTGTGCCAGATAACCGGTGCTGAAGACGCCTGTATTGTGAATAACAACGCGGCAGCCGTCCTGCTGATGCTGGCGGCCACCGCAAGCGGCAAAGAAGTGGTGGTATCGCGTGGCGAGCTGGTGGAAATCGGCGGCGCGTTCCGCATCCCGGATGTGATGCGCCAGGCCGGTTGCACACTGCATGAAGTCGGCACGACGAACCGAACCCATGCCAAAGACTATCGCGCGGCAGTCAATGAAAATACTGCCCTGCTGATGAAGGTCCACACCAGCAATTATCAGGTTGAAGGCTTTACCAAAACGGTAGAAGAGGCTGAACTGGCGGATATTGGCCGCGAGGTAAACGTGCCGGTCATTGCGGATCTGGGCAGCGGCTCGCTGGTCGATCTGAGTCAATATGGTTTACCAAAAGAGCCGATGCCGCAGGAGATGATCGCCGCTGGGGTGAGCCTGGTGAGTTTCTCCGGCGATAAATTATTAGGCGGCCCACAGGCTGGTATTGTCGTCGGCAAACGCGAGCTGATTGCAAAGCTCCAACAGCATCCGCTGAAACGCGCACTGCGCGCCGATAAGATGACGCTGGCGGCGCTTGAAGCCACGCTACGACTTTATCTCCATCCTGAAACACTGTCCGAACGCCTGCCGACGCTGCGCTTGTTATCCCGAGATGCAGCCTCTATCCGCGCGCAGGGCGAATTATTGCTGGCCCACATCGCCCCGCATTACGCCGATTTTGACGTTCGTCTGGAGTCCTGTCAGTCGCAGATTGGCAGCGGATCGCTCCCGGTCGATAGATTACCCAGCGCGGCGCTGACCTTTACCCCTCGCGATGGGCGCGGTAGCCAGCTTGAAGCCTTATCCGCGCGCTGGCGCGCCTTGCCCACACCGGTCATCGGACGTATCTCTGATGGTCGCCTGTGGCTGGATCTACGCTGTCTTGAAGATGAAGCCCGTTTTCTGGAGATGATGTTGAAATGATTATTGCGACGGCTGGTCATGTCGACCATGGAAAAACGACCCTTTTACAGGCGATCACTGGCGTAAACGCCGACCGTCTTCCGGAAGAGAAAAAGCGCGGCATGACCATCGATCTTGGCTATGCCTACTGGCCGCAGCCGGATGGACGCGTGCTGGGTTTTATCGACGTGCCCGGTCATGAAAAGTTTCTTTCGAATATGCTGGCGGGCGTTGGCGGAATCGACCACGCACTGCTGGTGGTCGCCTGCGACGACGGTGTGATGGCGCAAACCCGCGAGCATTTGGCCATCCTGCAACTGACGGGTAAACCGCAGCTGACGGTCGCGCTGACGAAAGCCGATCGCGTAGATGAATCGCGTATTCGCGATGTGCGTGAACAGACGGAAATGGCTCTGCGCGAATACGGTTTTAGCGGCGCATCGTTTATTGTTACGGCTGCGACAGATGGGCGCGGTATTGACGAACTTCGCGCCCATTTATTGCAACTTACTTCGCGTGAACACGCCAGCGAGCGTCGCTTCCGTCTGGCAGTCGACCGGGCGTTTACCGTTAAAGGTACGGGGCTGGTGGTGACGGGCACAGCGCTCGGCGGTGAAGTGAATGTAGGCGACAACCTTTGGCTCACTGGCGTGGACAAACCGATGCGCGTGCGTGGCCTGCATGCCCAGAATCAGCCCGCTGAGCGTGCCTGTGCTGGACAACGTATCGCGCTGAACATTGCCGGTGATGCCGAAAAAGAACAGCTCAACCGTGGCGATTGGTTGCTGGCAGACGTGCCGCCGGAACCATCAGAACGCGTGATTGTGGCTTTGCAGGCCCACACGCCTTTGACGCAATGGCAGCCGCTGCATATCCACCATGCCGCCAGCCATGTCACTGGCCGTGTGTCATTGCTGGAAAACAGTCTGGCGGAACTGGTCTTCGATTCTCCACTTTGGCTTGCCGATGACGACAGGCTGGTCCTGCGCGATATCTCGGCGCGGGTAACCCTTGCAGGCGCGCGGGTGGTGACGCTTAACTCGCCACGTCGCGGCAAACGCAAACCAGAGTATTTGCAGTGGCTGGCATCGCTTGCGCAGGCAGAAGACGACAATGCCGCACTGGCGGTGCATCTCGAACGTGGGGCGGTTAATCTCGCTGATTTCGCCTGGGCGCGTCAGTTGAGCGGTGAGGGGTTGCGTAGGCTCACCCAGCAGCCAGGCTTTATTCAGGCCGGATACAGCCTGCTTAACGCGCCGGTTGCCGCCCGCTGGCAGCGTAAGGTGCTCACTACGCTTGCGACCTACCACGAGCAGCATCAGGACGAACCAGGACCGGGGCGTGAGCGACTGCGCCGTATGGCGTTGCCTATGGAAGACGACGCGCTGGTTCTGCTGCTCATCGAGAAGATGCGTGAGAGCGGCGTTATCCATAGTCATCATGGCTGGCTGCATCTGCCAGATCACAAAGCTGGGTTTACTCCAGAGCAAGAAGCGATATGGCAAAAAGCGGCACCGCTGTTTGGTGATGACCCGTGGTGGGTGCGCGACCTGGCCCAACAGACCGGCGCAGATGAACAAACGATGCGCCAGGTGTTACGTTTTGCCGCTCAGCAAGGGCTGATAACGGCGATCGTGAAGGATCGTTATTACCGTAACGATCGCATCGTGACCTTTGCCAGTTTGATCCGCGGGCTGGATCAGGAGAAGGGATCAACCTGTGCTGCGGACTTCCGCGATCGGCTCAACGTGGGGCGTAAGCTGGCGATTCAGATTCTGGAATACTTCAACCGAATCGGTTTTACACGGCGTCGCGGTAACGATCATCTGCTGCGCGATGCGATGCTTTTCCCGGAGGAGTCGGACATCAAGTAAGGTAATCCGTGATACCCATCGTAAAGCCGTAAGCGGCTGGCGAGAAAATCACCAGTCGTGACTACCCTTGTTAGACACCCACAGCAAGGAGACGGTCATGACAAATAATCCTCCCTCAACGCGTATTCAGCCCGGCGAGTATGGTTATCCCCTCAAGCTCAAACCCCGCTATGACAACTTTATCGGCGGGGGTTGGGTCGCACCCGTCGACGGCGAATACTATTCAAATTTGACGCCAGTGACCGGTCAACCACTGTGCGAAATTGCGAGCTCAGGTAAAAAAGACATCGATCTGGCGCTGGATGCGGCGCATAAGATCAAAGACCAATGGGCGCATACCTCTATTCAGGACCGGGCTGCCATCCTGTTCAAAATTGCCGATCGGATGGAGCAAAATATTGAGCTGCTGGCCGCCGCAGAAACGTGGGATAACGGCAAACCAATCCGTGAAACCACGGCGGCCGACGTGCCGCTGGCTATCGATCACTTCCGCTATTTTGCCTCTTGTATTCGCGCCCAGGAGGGCGGGATAAGCGAAGTCGACAGTGAAACCGTTGCCTACCATTTCCATGAACCGCTCGGCGTGGTCGGGCAAATTATCCCGTGGAACTTCCCGTTGCTGATGGCGAGCTGGAAAATGGCACCCGCGCTGGCCGCAGGTAACTGTGTGGTGCTCAAGCCCGCGCGATTAACGCCGCTGTCGGTGTTGTTGTTGATGGAAATCATCGGCGATCTGATCCCGCCGGGCGTCATTAACGTGGTCAACGGCGCGGGCGGTGAAATTGGCGAGTATCTGGCCACTTCTAAACGTATCGCAAAAGTGGCGTTTACCGGTTCGACCGAAGTCGGTCAGCAGATCATGCAGTACGCCACGCAGAACATTATTCCTGTCACCCTGGAGCTGGGCGGCAAATCGCCCAACATCTTCTTTGCCGACGTGATGGATGAAGAGGACGCTTTCTTCGACAAAGCGCTGGAAGGGTTCGCGCTGTTTGCCTTTAACCAGGGCGAAGTCTGTACCTGCCCAAGCCGGGCGCTGGTGCAGGAATCAATTTATGAGCGCTTTATGGAACGTGCGATCCGCCGAGTAGAGTCTATTCGCAGCGGCAACCCGCTGGATAGCGTCACCCAGATGGGGGCGCAGGTTTCTCATGGGCAATTGGAAACCATCCTTAACTATATCGACATTGGCAAAAAAGAGGGCGCGGATGTGCTGACCGGAGGCCGCCGTAAAATGCTGGAAGGCGACTTGAAAGACGGTTATTACCTCGAGCCAACCATTCTGTACGGCAAAAATAATATGCGGGTCTTCCAGGAGGAAATCTTTGGCCCGGTGTTGGCGGTGACAACGTTTAAAACCATGGAAGAAGCGCTGGAGTTGGCCAACGATACGCAATATGGCCTGGGCGCTGGCGTCTGGAGTCGCAATGGCAATCTGGCGTATAAAATGGGGCGCGGTATTCAGGCCGGGCGCGTCTGGACTAACTGTTATCACGCCTATCCCGCTCATGCGGCCTTCGGCGGATATAAGCAGTCAGGTATTGGGCGTGAAACACATAAGATGATGTTGGATCATTACCAGCAGACGAAATGCCTGCTGGTCAGTTATTCCGACAAGCCGTTAGGACTGTTCTAACGATCCAGAGCAGGCCGCCGATCGGTGGCCTGTTCAATTTGCTGGCGTAAGGAGTTCAACACGCCGTCCAGAACATACTGTACGCGCCACGGCTGATACTCACGTTTGCGGAAGATGGCCGTTAGGTCGAGCCACCACTCTTCCTGATGGGAGAAGCAGGGCATTAAGGTCCCAAGAATAATCTCTTTTTTAAGACTCTCTTTGGGTGCAAACACGATTCCGAGATGATTGCGGGCTAATTCCAGCGCGGTTTGCGTATTGTCACAGATATAATTACCCATCACTTTATAGTCGCGCACATCTTCACTACCGTGTACGCGGAAACGCCATATGTTGGCATCATCGACAATCATAGAGTCAATCAAGATACACGAGTGGTTAATTAAATCATCCGGACTTTTAATAGGATGTTTGCTGATATATTCCGGTGAGGCAAAGGCGGTGACGGAATATTTTGTCAATACGCTCGCGACCAGGTTTTCATCCTTCGGTTGCGCATAGGTAATTAATATATCGCAGTCGTCGGGGAATGAAACGCCCTCCGCGTATTCATTGCGCTCAAGATTATAGGTTTTTAAACAAAGACGGATATCACCGATATCTTCTATCTGGTGTATCACGTGGCGAGCCAGATACGTCACGATGCCGGTTGGGGCATAGAGGGTAACTCGCCCGCGCTTCTCATGCTTATAATCAGCAATGAAATTAATAAGTTGGCTATTTTTATCCAGTGAGGCATTGATGTAGGGTAAAAGCGCTTCTCCGAACTGCGTGAGCGCCAGCTGTCGCGTCGTCCGCTCGAAGACTTTAAGTCCAACCCGCATTTCAAAATCGGACAAATATTTACTCACGTTAGCCTGCGCCATACCCAATAAGGCGGCAGCATCACCAATACTGCGCGTTGCAGCGATCACCGAGATAATTTTTAACTCACGCGGTTTAATCTGTAGCGTATTCATCGTAAACGCTCATCTATATGATTTTATATATAATATTATATAAACAGCATCGTTGCATTGGCAAATTTGTAACCATTATTATGCGCTTCGCTCGTTTGGCATTTAATGGATTACAGGGAATGACTATCAAAAAGAATTTACTCATCGCCGCGACATTATTTTCAGCAACATCAGCGATGGCCGGTGAGTTATCACTGGGTGCGGGCGCTGTTTTTAATGAGTCTGCTTATAAAGGGTATAACGAAAATACCACTGCCATTCCGTTAATCAGCTATGAAGGTGACAATTTCTACATCCGTCAGAGCACAGCCGGTTGGGCATTCTGGAAAGACAGCAAGAATGAATTAAGCCTGACGGCGTCATGGATGCCGCTGCACTTTGACCCTGATGACAACGATGACCATGCGATGAAACAGCTTGATGAGCGTAAAGCCTCGGCGTTTATCGGGGGCGCATACTATCGCCATGAACGCTGGGGTAGCCTGAAATTTGGCATCGCTGCGGACGCGATGGATGAAAGTGGCGGTGTGATCGGTGAGATTTCTTATTTTCACCCGATCCGCATGGAGCGTCTGACCCTGATCCCGTCAGTAGGCGTGTTCTACTATGACGAAAGCTTTAACGACTATTATTACGGCGTTTCGGGTAGCGAATCGCGTCGCAGTGGTCTGAATACTTACACCGCAGGCGACAGCTGGAACCCTTACGCTGGCGTAGTGGCAAAATACCAACTGACGCAGAACCTGTTCCTCAACGCCAGTGCGTTTTATACCGTTTTACCTGACGACGTAAAGAACAGCCCGATGATCGATCGCGAAGACAGCTTTGTGGTGATGACCGGGATGACCTGGCGTTTCTAAGCGTTATCAATCTGTCCTCAGGGATGAGGGCAGTCACATGATTAACTTGCCCGGAGCTGCTGCGTTTATCTGGCTGTGTTTACGACACAGGGCCACTCAAGCGTAGCGCCGCCGGGCATTTTATTGCGAGTAACACAGCATCTCCTCCTGCAATTTATACTCTTGCTCCTTCTTTTTTCGTCGTGCCTTCCTGTTCTGAAAATACCTAAGTGCGTCAGCTTTCTTAACACGATAACGTGATCTCAAATTACCCAAATGGGTGTGTATTGTGTGTATAATTATGAAGGGATCGCGATGTGAAAAGTGCGGATGTCATTACCTTTCTCGTCAGTCATGGCGGGTATCAAACATTAGCGTAGCAGGAGTGGTTATGTTTTATCCGGCATATATACATTCAGATTCAGACGGAAGTGCCAGCGGTTTTTTCCCCGATGTTCCGGGATGTTTCTTTGCAGGGGATTCCCTGGATGACGCTTTTCAGGATGCGCGCAGTGCATTGACTGCCCACTTCGAAGCGTTGTGTGAAATGGGCGAAGAATTGCCACTGGCGGGTGTAGTAGAAGCACATCTTGAATCAAAGCCAGAAGATTACATCGGTGGGCAATGGTTGCTGGTGGACATCAATATGAAACAGTTCGACGGCAGGGCAGAGCGTATTAATATTACGATGCCGCGCCGTTTACTCAGTAAGATCGACTCTTTTGTCAGTGAGCATCCGCAGTTCACTAACCGAAGCGCCTTTCTGGCAGAGGCAGCACGACGTGTGCTGCCTTAGAATCAGTTTCTAGGTATAGAGACTTGCAGTAGCTTTTAATATATCAGTAAAGGAATAGATATCATCTACAGAAGCTATTGGGTGGCGCGTCTCATTTTTTTCAATGTCGAAGAGACCAATGTATTTTTGCGATCTATTGAAATGCAGTCGGCAGAGGGGCTTACGATTATTATCATCAACAAGGATGCCAAAGTAACTTTTGGTATCACGCTGAGTAATTCGCGGAGCATCAAGCACTGCTCGAGTGATCGCTTTGACGATATGATAGCCCTCAAGTTCTTCTTGGGTGGTTATCACATCATTTTCATCTTTCGGCGCTTCATCATCCAGTGGTTGGATTTCACCCTGAGGTTCAACAATTACAGGTGCAATCCCCGTAATTGCAGATTTAAGTCTCTCATTAACCTGATCGTTGATGTATTGACTGGCGGCTTTTTTGGTGAGATTTAAAAATGACTCTCTCACTTTCTGCGTGAGTATGCCGTCATACACTCTTGATGCGAAGAACTTAACAAAATCATCTTCAGGGTTAGTGAGTTGAGTGTGCAATATTTTTTTGATTTGGCTAACATATTTTAGTTCGCCAGCAGCATTAATGATTGACTCTAGGTCAAAAGAGTTTTTCGTTAATTTTTTTATCTCTGGAATTATGTTTTCATCTATATCCAACAGATCCACTTCCAAAAATGGTTTCTCATCCATCTTATTTGGTGCGTCAAGGTCGGTATAAAATCTATAAATTTGTCCATTCGTTAATATTGATATTCGCGCGTTTGTTACGTGAAAGTATCTAAATAGTTGAGACGCATGATTGATGTTAAGTGGCTCTCCAATCTTTTTGCATTCAATAAGAATTTGCACTTCATTATTCTTCATGATTGCATAATCAATCTTTTCCCCTTTTTTAGTCCCAACGTCGCAGACGAACTCTGGCGTAACCTCCGAAGGGTCAAAAACATCATAGCCTAAGACATTATGAATAAATGGCATGACAAAAGCTGTTTTGGTGGCTTCCTCAGTAATAATGACACCGATTTGTTGTTTTATCTTATTTGATAGTGCATTAAGCTTTTCCGTAAACTCCATGACAAATCCTTATATTCTACTGTGTGTGTTTATGGGATAGCATTAAATTAAGAGTTGTTCAATAAGGAGACTGCTTGGTGGGCCGTAAAAAAACAATTCCGAGGTGATGATCACAGTTATACAAACATATTATAATTGAAGAAAGCCCGGCAGGACCAGGCTCTTTCAATTAATATATTAATTAAATTTCATCCACCCATATCCGCATCTCGCCTTCGCCGCGATTTGCCCAGCTAAACCATGGAATAAACGTCAGCGTCTGTGGTTGGCGCGTGCCAGGTGCGCGATCGTACTGCCACAGCGGTTGTGTTGTTGATTCAACGGCGCGTCGAGCAAAACCTTCGGCCTGAATCAGCATTTTATGGGAGAACAATCCTTTCCCCTCAAAGACGCTGAACGTACTTTCGGCTGGCAGCGACAGATTGTGCAACTCGGCACCGTTATCGGCCTCTTCGAGGCAATACACTAATGGACCGCGTTGCAGCGCGACTTTTCCCGCCTGTTGACGAACCCGTGGATTGCCGTAAACGCGTCGAACCGGCATGGGTAGCGTTAAGATGAGTGAATCACCCTCCTGCCACTGACGGGTAAGATACACATATCCCTGCTGTACATTACCTGCCACAGGTTCGCCGTTCAGCGCCACCTGTGGGTTATCGCACCAGTCGGGCAGTCGCAGTGCGAGGGTGTGCTCAACCGGTACGGGTGAGGTGATATCAATCTGTACCTGCTCGTGCCACGGATAGTTGCCGCTAATACGCAATTGCAGTTCTTTATCACCCACCGGCACTGCCATGCTGTTGCCGACATACAGGTTAATGAAGAGTGCATCGGGGCGCGCGGTGTAGAGGTAGTGTCCCAGTGACGTCAGCACGCGGGCGATATTTGGTGGGCAACATGCGCAGCCAAACCAGCGCTGGCGGATCGGTTTAACGTGATCGTAGATATGGTTAAACGCCAATGACTTAGGATGCATTTCCAGCGGATTGACATAGAAGAAGTGTTTCCCATCCAGCGCCATGCCGCCCAGCACAGTGTTGTAGAGTGCGCGCTCCATGACGTCCGCGTACTGGCTATCGGCCTCCATTTCCAGCATACGGCGGGCGAACATCATCAGGCCAATCGAGGCGCAGCTTTCTGCATAGACGGTGTCATTCGGCAGGTCATAATCGTTGCTAAAGGCTTCACCGCTGCTCTGCGAGCCAATCCCGCCGGTAATATAGAGCTGGCGTTGCGCCATATTTTTCCACAGTCGTAAACAATCCTGGCGTTTGCTTTCGTCATCACTGAGTCGTGCCAGATGCGCCACGCCGGTCATGAGATAGACAAAGCGCACCGCATGGCCGATGGCGGTGGGTTGTTCAGAAAGCGGCAGATGCGCCTGGCTGTAAGCTTTGTCCTTCACCATCCATGCCGGGCCGTAGTTATGCCAGTGCGACGTTTTACCGCGCTTTTCATATTCGATATCGTAAAAATGCGGCTGCGCGCCGCGCGTTTCAACGAAGTATTTCACCAACGCCATATAGCGCGGCTCCTGCGTAACGTCGTAAAGCCGCATCAACGCCAGTTCAATTTCCGGATGTCCTGGATAGCCGTGCAACTGGTGAGCCGCAGGGCCGAAGACGCTGTCGATATGGTCTGCCAGCTTGCAAACCACGTCTAACAAGTGGCGCTTTCCGGTGCCCTGGAAATACGCCACACCGGCTTCAATCATGTGCCCTGCACAGTACAGCTCATGGCATTCTGCAAGATTGGTCCAGCGCTCGCCGGGTGCTTTGACCGTAAAGTAAGTATTGAGATAACCATCTTCACACTGTGCTGCGGCGACCACGTCAATCACCTCATCGGCGGTTTTCTCAAGCGCTGGGTCAGGCTTTTGGCATAGCGACCACGCCACGGCTTCGAGCCACTTTGCGACGTCACTATCCTGGAAAACCATGCCGTAGAATTCCCCTTGCTCAAGGCCCGCTGCGATACGGAAGTTAGTTATCGCATGGCTCGGTTCCGCCTCCGGAATACGATCGTTTAGCGCATCCCATTGATACGGGATAACCACATCACGAACCAACTGCTGGTACTGGCCAAGAAAAGGATCGTTAATTTTAAGCTTGTGCAGGTCGGGTTCCATAATAGACATCGTGTTCTCCTCAGGACTGAACGTGACGCTGGCGCAGGTCGGTAGCAATGCGCGACATCATAGGGTTATTGAGTTTGCACCAGCGGATAGAGACGGCCAGTAGCAGATGGAAAAGGGCAGGGAGTAGCGTCTCCATGGTGGTGATGCCCTGAAGCGAGGCTGGTGTCTGGTTGCCAGCGCCTGGCTGATAGGCGACGTAGATAAACAGCAGGCTGATAATCCCGGCACTGGAGGCCCACGCCAGCTTGATAAAGAAGAGGTTAAAAGCGAAGTTCATGCCGGAAGAGCGCACGCCGTTTTTCCATTCACCATAATCGTCGGCAAAGGCCATCAGCGAAAAGTGCAGCGGCAGCGTAAAGCCAAGGATCACACCATTGCCCAAAATCACGGCCAGCCACAGAGTTTGATATGCCGGGCCGCTCGGTAAGAACCACATCCCGGCGGCCAACGCGGCCAGTACCAGGTTGGTGAGGTAGTACAGTTTCACCGTATCAATACGACGCGTCAGTGGATTGACGATAACCGCACCCAGGATGGCGGCAAAGGTCACCATGGTGAAAAACAGTGACGTGTAGACGGTGCTGCCCTGCAAGACATAGGTAATGAAGTACATGTACCCACCACCCCGAATATTGAAGACGTTAATCAGCAGGAAAGACATCACCAGCATCAATAGCAACTGATCGTTTTTACGCAGACCAGAGAGGTGTTCGCGTAAGGTAAAGCGTCCCATCAATGCCAGCGGTACGCGCTCGCGCACCCAGAAGAAACAGCACAGGAACATGACTACAGCAAGGGCGCATAGCACGCCGACGCCCCGTTGATAGCCCTGTGCGACGTTGCCTTTCCCCAGAACGTCAACCAGCCACGGTAAGCCAACGGAAACTAAAAACCCCGCCACGCCGCACAGCACAAAGCGCCAGGACTGACATGAAATCACTTCGTTGTGGCGCGTGGTCATGGTGTTAATCAGCGCGCAATAGGGCACGTTGATGGCGGTATATCCCACCGACAGCAGCAAATAGGTGCCGAATGCCCAGGCGATCTTCACGCCCATACTGGCCTCGGGCACAGTGAAAGTGAGCACGCCAATCACCCCAATGGGCAAGGCAATCCACAGCTGCCACGGGCGAAAGCGACCCCAGCGGCTTTGGGTGCGGTCAGCTATCACGCCCATGATGGGATCGGAAATAGCGTCAAAGACCCGCAAAGCAATAAACAGGGTGCCGACCAACGCAGGCGTCAGACCAAAAACGTCGGTATAGAAAAAGGTTAAGAAATTCATGATCAGGCAGGTAATGACCGTCCCGCCTGCATCGCCCAGGCCGTAGCCTATTTTTTCGCGTACGGACAGACGGTCGTCGAGCGCCCGTGGTATAGCATCTGATTGTGTAATCGGAGTGGAAGTCATTCGATAACTCCTCGTGAGTCGGATTTTTTATCATGGTTATGTAAGGTACTCATTAATTCTGCATTGAAATAACGAGCCAACAAGGGAAGGGAAAAGTATAAAAAGGTGATGATTCCGACCTGATGATAAAACTGTGAGATGGATCGTGCGAAGGTGCTATTTAATATTAATAATCAAATAATAAACTCAATTTTTACGGCAATTAAAGCGGGATATTGAATGGCGATGCTCGAATTATCCATAGCGCTACCGATTAAGGTCCAGAATGGCGGACTGTTTATTTCTCGTGGTGTGGGGCGACATCCGGCAAGAACGCTAGCGTCCTGGGAAATTATTTTTGTTGAAAAGGGGACATTAACGATCCAGGAAGAAAATACCCTTTTCGAAGTGAACGCGGGAGAAAGTCTGCTGTTGCGCCCAGGCTGCCGCCACGTCGGCGCGGAAGATTTTCCGGCCGATTTACGCTTTTACTGGCTGCACTTTGAACTGCTGGACTCTGCTCAGAGCGCTCGGTGGATGAGTCATCTTTCGCTCACGCAGCACAGCCGAACAAACGATCCAGGCTATATCGCCTCTTTATTCAGGCAGTTTTTGAGCGAGCAGGAAAAGCTTCAGCGTAGCGTAGCGCTGGAGTTTATTTTATTACTCATCCTCCAACAAATCTCAGTCGTGGAGCCTGGGGAAAGCGAACGGGAAAACCCGGGCATTGCGCTGGCATACCGGGCGCAACAGCTTATTCGCACCCAGTATCATTTGCCCATCTCGACCGCTTCGCTTGCCAAGGAATTGCACTGTAATGCGGACTATCTGGGGCGAGTCTATCGGATTGCCTTCCATCTGACCCTGACCGAATCCCTGCACCGCCAGCGCGTGCTGGCGGCAAAGAAATTACTGATCGGCGCTTCGGCTTCTCTACAGGAAGTGGCCCAGAGCTGCGGTTTTAACGATGTCGGATATTTTCGCCAGATTTTTCGCAAGCACACCGCACTCACGCCCGCCGCATGGAAGCGGCGGTACTGTAAAGAACATATCAACTCGGGTTAATTGCCCAGCTGTCGGCGGCGTGTAGCATAACTGGCTGAAATTTAGCTGTCATTCGCAGCATTGCGTTGAGGCATTGCGTGGTGAAGGGTTTTAGTCGAATCGACTGTTAAAATGCGTTTGGCGGATTTATTTCGCCACTATTTTACGTTATGACAAGGAGTTGATTCAGGCTTATCTCTTAAAAATACAACGCGTACGTCCTCCCTTGTATATTGAAAATAATTGGTATCAATTTATAATTTGATTGTGGTTCACATTGTCCTGGACCACATTTACGTCTCTATATGTAGATGTAAAAAACTCCTTAAATATTACCGATCCGCCCGTCGTGTTATTCCCTGGAGCATAATGCCCTCTACGGGATTTTCCCCCGAACATGGATATGTTTGGGGATATTTTTTTCTCACTAAATTTATGTGTTTCATCATTTTAATTTAACGTTGTATGCTTTTGGGATGAGAAAGGAACTTTCTATGAAACTCACCGCATTATTCACCAATCTAAAAGTCAGTAAGAAACTCTTATTGGGATTTGCCGTTGTTATTTGCATTATGCTGGTGGTGATGTTCTCTGCCATTATGGGATTGCGAAATATTCAGGATCGTGTTTTGAAAAGCGATTTAAGTGCCGATCTCATTAATTCATTAACCGATGCGCGTTTAAATCGTCAGGCCTACGAATATACCGGCGATAATAACTTTCTGATAAAAAACGCCGTGGCGATGGAGGCCATGATGAAAACCGCGCCTGAAATGCGGGCGCTGACCTGGGGCGAAGAAGGTGGCCGTCACCTTACCCGCATCGAAAATGCGCTTTCACGCTATGGTGAAGATCGCAAAGCCTTCGTGGGTGCCATGACGCAAAAGCTCCAGACCGGGAAGTTTTTAGATTCCAGTAACCTCTATGCTCTGTCTACGCAATTTAACGAACTCAGCTATGACGTAGCGCAGTTGCCCGACGTCAGGCTCAGCGCCGTCCAGATGGGTTTTATGCTTAACGATCTGGATTCGCTTCTTGAAGGCTATCGTGCGCAACCGACGCCCGCGCGTGAGAAAAAGCTGCACGCGCTACTTCTCCATACCACATCGTCTCTTAATGCAATGATCCCCCAGCTCTCGGGAAAAATGCTGGCGAGCGGAGAAAAAATACAGAAAGAAATGCAGGAATTTGCCGACGGGCTGTCGACCTATCGCAACGCCTGGGGCCAGTTAAATAAGGCCTCGGACGTGCTGGCAAAAAGTGCAACTGAGCTCACTCAGTCGATTAACGACATGCAGGCCTATATGCGCCAGACCGTGGATAATGTCATCCAGATGGTCAAATGGGTCATGGAGCTGGTGGCACTGACAGGCATTATGATGGGTGCGCTGCTGGGCTTTTTAATCACTCGATCCATTACCCAGCCCCTGTCGGCCACGCTGCTCTTTGCACAGAAAATTGCTTCCGGTGACTTGAGCCATTCGCTGGATAACCAGCGCAAGGATGAGCTGGGCCAGCTGGTTCAAGCGATGTCGCTAATGAATACTAACCTGAAAGACATCATTCATAACGTTCGCGATGGCGTTGACAGCGTGGCGCGTTCCTCCTCTGAAATCGCGTCCGGAAATATCGATCTCTCCTCCCGAACGGAACAGCAGGCGGCTGCGGTGGTTGAGACTGCGGCAAGCATGGAAGAACTGACCTCTACGGTCGAACACAACGCCGAAAATGCCAATAATGCACGACGCCTGTCAGAAATGGCGGCCCAAAAAGCCAGTGAAGGTAGCAAAATTTCCCAGTCCGTTATTAAGACGATGAAAAACGTGCAGTCCAGCTCGCACCGTATTGCCGAGATAACCAACGTCATTAACGGCATCGCTTTCCAGACGAATATTCTCGCGCTGAATGCGGCGGTTGAGGCGGCGCGTGCGGGCGAGCAGGGGAAAGGTTTTGCCGTTGTGGCCGGAGAGGTGCGTAACCTGGCGCAGCGCAGCGCGCAGTCGGCGAAAGAGATTGAGGATTTGATTGGCGAGTCCGTGGGCTTTGTGGACTCGGGGTTCAAGCTGGTCGAAAACGCGGGTGTTACCATGGCTGATGTCGAACGGTCGGTGAGCCAGGTGCGCGACATTATGGGTGATATTGCGTTGGCGACCGACGAGCAAAGCCGGGGTATTTCGCAGATTGCACTGGCGATGGCGGAAATGGACACCACCACTCAGCAGAATGCGGCGCTGGTTGAACAGTCATCCGCGGCGGCAAGTTCACTTGAAGAGCAGGCGCTCAGGCTGGAAGAGGCGATATCCGTGTTCCGCATATCGAAGGATGAAGAAAGGCGCTAAACGATAGCGGCCTCCCGATGGCGGGAGGCCGGGAGTTTACTGTCCGTAATAGGCATTCGCCCCGTGCTTGCGCAGGTAATGTTTATCCAGCAATTCCTGTTGCATGACCGGCAACTGCGGTGCGAGTTGGTATGAGAACAGGCCCATATAGGCGCACTCTTCCAGCACGACGGCATTGTGAACGGCATCGGCAGCATCTTTGCCCCACGCGAACGGGCCATGAGAATGGACGAGTACCGCGGGGATCTGCATGGGGCGGAGGTCGCGCTCCTCAAACGTGTTGATAATCACTTCCCCGGTCTGATATTCGTACTCCCCCGCGATTTCGGTTTGAGTCATGCGTCGCGTGCAGGGAATATCGCCGTAGAAATAGTCTGCGTGGGTGGTGCCCCAGGCAGGCAAGTCCAGTCCGGCCTGCGACCAGATAGTGGCGTGGCGTGAATGGGTATGGACGATGCCGCCGATCTCGGGATAACGACGATAGAGCGCCAGGTGTGTCGGCGTATCGGAGGACGGTTTTTTTGCGCCTTCGACCACGTTGCCGGTAGCAATATCGACCACCACCATATCGTCAGCGGTCATCACGTCGTACTCCACGCCGGAAGGCTTGATCACCATCAGGCCACGTTCGCGGTCAACCGCGCTGACGTTACCCCAGGTAAACGTTACCAGCCCGTGGGCGGGAAGGGCCAGGTTCGCAGCCAGCACGTCCGCTTTCAGTTGTTCTAACATGTTAAGCCTCCTTCCTGCATACGGGCTTCAATCCAGCGCCGCGCCTGGATAATTTCCAGCACCGGCTCTTTGGCTTTTTCGGTCCACATTTCAATCAGAAACGCGCCGCGATAGTTAAGTTGATTTAGCGTGTTGAATACGCCAACAAAATCCACGCAGCCTTCGCCAAACGGCACGTCGCGGAACTGCCCTGGGCTTTGCGCGGTGACGGGCTGGGTATCTTTCAGGTGGATAGCGGCAATGCGGTCGATGCCCAACGTCAGCTCGGCGGTGACGTCGTTGCCCCACGCGCTCAAGTTGCCAACGTCCGGATAGACGCTAAACCACGGTGAGGCGAGCATGGCGTCCCACTTTTTCCACTTGCTGATGGAGTTCATAAACGCGGTGTCCATGATCTCCACAGCCAGCATCACCTGCGCGGCAGCGGCTTGTTCCACGGCCCATGCCAGCCCTTCAGCAAAGCGTTGTTGCGTGCCCGCGTCGTGCTCTTCGTAATAAACGTCGTAACCCGCCAACTGGATGGTCCGAATCCCTAAATCGCGTGCCAGCTTAATGGCTTTGGTCATTATCTCGCGGGCGCGATCGCGCGTGCTATCGTCGCGGCTGCCAAACGGAAAACGGCGATGCGCAGACAGGCACATTGAAGGAATCGCGACGCCGGTTTCGATCATCGCTTCTACCAGTGATGCGCGCTGCGTGGTGCTCCATTCCAGACGGGATAACCGCTCGTCGGTTTCGTCCACCGACATTTCTACAAAATCAAACCCGCAGCTTTTTGCCAGAACAAGACGTTCGGGCCAGGAGAGATCCTTTGGCAGCGCTTTTTCGTAAATGCCTAACGGATGCTGACGCATGGTTATTCTCCCCAGATATCGTGGATTTGCGTATGGAATGCGCGAGCCACCTGCGGTGGGTTTGCAGCATTTGCCAGCGCGCGTCCGGCGATAAACGCTTTCACATTTATCTGCTTAAACAGCGGCAGATCGTCAGGCGTAATGCCACCGGTAATCGACAGTTGCAGGCCAATATCGGAGAGCGCTTTCATTTTGGCGAGGTCTTCCTCGCCCCACTGCTGGCCGCTGGCCTGAGCGTCGCGTCCGCGATGATAGATGGCTTGCTGAACGCCCACCCGATGCCACGCGCGGGCATCGTCCAGCGTCCAGTTGCCGAACAGCTCCATTTGGATTTCGCACCCGCGTTCGGCGGCAATTGCATGGCCTTTCTCGACGGTCGCCAGCGGCGCGGCGCAGATAATGGTCATCCAGTTTGCGCCTGCGTCGAACGCCTGCTGAGCGAGCGTTTCGCCAGCATCGGCCACTTTCCAGTCGGCAACGATGATTTTGTCCGGGCACTGCTCGCGCAATGCGCGTACCGCTGAAAGCCCCTCGGTCAGGCATAAAATGGTGCCGGCCTCGACGATATCAACATGATCCGCAAGCAGGGAAACATCACGCTGCGCGGCTTGAAGGCTGGTGTGGTCGAGCGCCAGTTGCAGTAATGGTCGGCTCATAGGTCGTACTCCTTAATGTGGGCGTGATAGCCCTGTAATGCGGAAATCAGGTGTTGGTAGCGCTGATATTTGCGCTGGTAGGCGGCATGCGCCTGCATGTCTGGCTCGATGATGCGGATATCGTGTTTGAGCACCTGTTGGGCCGCAAAGAAGTCGGGATAAATCCCTGTGCCGACGAGGGCCGCCAGCGCCGCGCCGGAGCAGCCGGTTTCTTCTACCTGCGGCAGCTCAATGGCCAGACCGCTGACGTCTGCCAGCATTTGCATCCACACGTCGGAATGCGTGGGTCCGCCAGTGACGCGCAGCGCCTGAACGTGGGTAAAACGCTCAAGCATGCGGTTGAGATGGGTCATATGGCTAAAGATCACGCCTTCATACACTGCCTGCAGGAGATGGGCGCGGGTATGCAGCGCCTGCATACCGTAAAAGCCGCTGGTCATCTCAAGCCCGGCGTTGCTGCCGTAAAGAAACGGCAGGAAGAACACCTCGCTTTCGGCTTTCGGCAAACTGGCAACGGCCTGATTAATTTCATCAAACGGCATGTCGCCCCATTGCGCCGTTAACCACTCCAGGTTGCCGGACGACGTCGGGCTGGCTTCGTGCACGATGTATTGCTGGGGGTGAACGTAACGACCATAGACATACGGAAAAGGCTCGTTGTCGCGTAGCCCGTTGGCGATACCGCTGGTGACGGCCCAGGTGCCCATCACGGCATTGAGCGTATGTTCGTCGTGCAGTCCGGCGCAGATTGCGGTGGAAACCACATCAAACAGGCCGCCAACGACGGGTGTACCCGCCGCGAGACCGGTCAAGGCGGCTGCCTGAGCGGTGATTTCCCCGCAAATTTCTGCTGAACCGACAATCGGGGGCAGCGCATCGTCAATCTCGCGGATGCCCAGCCAGCGGGTGAGCTGCGGGTCGTACTCGCCCGTATTCATGTTGTAGAGGTTGGACTCGGAGATGTTGCTCTCTTCGCAGCCCTTCGCGCCCGTCAGACACCAGCGCAGGTAGTCATGACCCATCATCACGCTGCCAATTTGCTGGTAGCGCAGAGGTTCGTTCTCTTTCACCCAACGTAGCAACGAGGCCGGATGCCCGGTCCACAGCGTTTGCCGGGTGTGCGGGTAGAGCTTTTCGGGGATCTCATCCTGCTGCCAACGCTGCACAATCTCTAACGCGCGCCGATCGGAGGAGAGCATTGCGTTGCCCAGCGGCTGATCCTGCTTATCAAGAAGAAACAAACCTTTACCCTGCGCCGAAATGCCGACACCGTTGATCTGCTCACCGCCGATCCCCGTGCGTTTAAGCAAGGTCGCCACCGTTTCATGGCAGCATTGCCACAGCGTATGCATGTCGCGCTCGGCGTATCCGGCGCGCGGGCTTAGCGTGGTGACAGACCGACGTTCAATGCAATGTTCTTTGCCCTGGCGGTTATACAAACCGGCTTTCAGATAAGTACCGCCACAATCGATACCCAGCCAGAAGGGTTCTTTTTCACTCATCTTGATTTCTCTTTTTACAGCCTCTCCCGCAGGAGAGGCTGGGGTGAGGGCATCAGGCCGCACGTTTATGCGGGTTCACCGAGGGAGCGGGCTCCGCTCCGGCATCGCATTTCGCGGGCAGCAGCAGGGCCAATATCGATGCCAGCGCCAAAGAGATGGCCAGGCAGTAAACGCCAGCATCTTTGCTGTACAGCGTGATCAGCACACCCACCGCGTAAGGTCCGCAGAAGCCGCCGAGATTGCCCAGTGCGTTAATGACACCGCGCGCGCCGCCTGCCATTTCTGCACTGAACAGGCGTGCCGGAATGGTCCAGAACACGCCCGCTGCCGATTGCAGGAAGAAGCCACAGCCAACCAGTGCGGCATACGCCAGCCAGATGTTTTCTTTCAGAGCAACGGAGAGGAACATGCACAGCGCAAACCCGATCAGCGGCAGGGAAACGAACAGCTTGCGTTTGCCCGTGCGGTCAGAGAGGGAAGAGAACAAGAACATTCCGGCGATGGCGCCGACATACGGCAGCACGGCGAGCATGCCCACCTGACCGATGGTGGAGTGGGTCAGCTCTTTCAGAATGGTCGGCAGCCACAGGGTGTAACCGTAAATCCCGGTCTGATAGAAGAAATTCAACGCGATCAGCTGCCACATGGTTTTGTCAGACAGCACCGCGCTCAGCGAGGCATTTTTGACCTCTTTCCCGGCAATGGCGCGCTGTTCCGCGGCGAGCGTTTCAACGAGGTAATTTTTCTCAGCGTCCGAAATCCATTTCGCTTCCTGCGGCCGGTCGTAGATGGTTTTGGCCCACAGCACCAGCACGACAACCGACAGCAGCCCTTCGATGATGAACAGCCAGCGCCAGTCGAGGGCGGTTATAATCCAGCCGGAAAGCGGCGCGGTGATAATCCCCGCAATCGGCACGAACATGATCACAATGGCGTTGGCGCGACCTCGCTCGGCGTCCGGGAACCAGTTACTGATCATCGTCAACACAACCGGAAGCATCCCGCCTTCCGCCACACCGAGTAAAAAGCGCAGCGCCAGCAGTTGATACTGATTGGTGACAAGACCGGTGAGTACTGAAATGATCGCCCAGGCGACCAGTGACCAGCCGATGAATTTTTTGCCGCTGCCGTGAACGGCAATTTTGCCGCCGGGAACTTGCAGGAACAGATAGCCGATAAAGAATATCCCACCGGCCAGACCTGCCATGGTGGCGGAGATCCCCAGTTCCTCATCCATACCGCCCGGCATGGCGAAAGCGATATTGACGCGATCCATATAAGAAATGATACAGGCGATCAGAATCGGTGGAATTATTCTCAACCAGCGTTGGCGCGGAATATCCGCATGTAGAGCATGAGAAGAAGTGTTCATAATTAATGTCTCGTTAATGTATCTGGATTTGTAACGAAATTATGTTGTTATTATTTTTTGGCTTTATTCAGAGCGCTAATGCCGTCGCGCAAAATAGCGATGCGATGGCTGACGTCAGCATTAGCATTTATTTCCAGTAATTTGATACCGGAGAATTTCAACGTTGCGGCGCGCGCCGCAGTAAAGAGTTCAGCGGCGTGTTCAGTCGTCATTAAACTTTCAGGGCAGAACGACGAAAACGGCGCGTGTAGATCCTGCCAGTCACCGTACTCTCCGGTGGCGGTGGTGCCTGAGAACATCAGGGCGCTAAGCTTGTCTGCTTTCAATGCGGCCTGCACATGTTGAAGAGGAATGTCGGTACTGCGTCCTTCAATGGCGGAGCGAGCCCAGTTGATGCAGACGCTAATGTCCGTTCCGCGCAGCACGTCCAGTACCTGTTCCAGCGGTAAAAAACCCTTGCGCGGAGCGCTGCCGGTCATGGCATCGCAGTGTTCAAGCACCAGATCGCAGGACCAGTCCCAGGCGCTGATTTCATTGATTGAGCGAGCAAATGCCTCGGTAGCCTGCTCAACGGACGCGTTATCTTTTTGCGGTGCGGCCTGCATTTCCAGGGCCATCACTTTGCCCGGAAAGCGGGTGTTGACCGCGTTAATTTTTTCAAGCAGATGACGGTAAAACGCAATGCTTTCCCGACGCTGGTCTTCATCGGCGGACGCCAGGCCAAAGCCCCCGTTGCTGCCGCGTCGGCGCATGGTTTCCATGACCGCAGTGGCAACGATTTTCCAGTCTCCCGGCGTGTGGCGAAACAGCCAGTCGTCGCCGTAAGGATGCAGGTTTTCAAGAATCGGTTGTTCAATGCCGCGAATGTGCGGAGTGTCAGCAAGTTCGCGCCAGAATGTTGCTTCTTGTTGTTCCCCTTGCTGGTGGAACGAAGGTGCGCAGGGGTACGCACCAATAATAAAATCGGTGTTGGTCATTTCGCATTCCTTTATATTTCAGAAACTCAGTTCAGTTCGCTAATTGCCACTTTCACCACAATTTTACGAATATCCGATTCTTTATTTTTATGACACTGCGGGCGATGCACATCCTGTGGGAAAAATATGGCGTAATTACCGGGTATCATTTCAATGAGCGATTCATTTTCCATCTGGTGATAAAAAATAATATCGCGCTGTTCTAATAATGATTCGCTTATTTCGTTATGACCGGTATCGATCGCGACGCCGATTTTCTCTTCGCCCCACGCTAAAAACTGAATATCCAGATAGCGACGGTGTACTTCTGGGCGGTTCTCGTAGTGCGCTTTTGTTTTTAGATCCAGCACCTGCGCAAAGATATTGCGCCCGTCGATTTCCACGACGCCGGGTTCCAGGGTGGTGAAATCAGTGGTGCGTAAAAAATCGAGTGCTTTTTCAATCGCCAGCGGCAGGCGACACGGATTGGGCTGTGAAATGTGTCCGAATATCATGGCGTCACTCCTTACAGCGACTGAATTTTCGCCCATACGCTGTCGTCAATGGTGATGCCATTACGACGGTTCTCTTCCAGCAGACGGGTAAATTCATGGCCTGGCAAACGCACGGCGACGTCTTCATCGGAACGCTCGGCAGTGGTGATGAAGTCCATAATGCGCTGCAGTTTGGCGTCGCGTGTCGCGCCGTCGATAAGCTTGTCGACTTCAATGGCGATAAAGATCTGCGATACGCCGTACTCATCGCTGTTGTCCTGGGTCACTTCAGCAACCGACGAGCCGTTGGAAAGCAGGGTGGCAATCATGTCCAGCACGATGGATAAACCGGAGCCTTTCCAGTAGCCCATCGGCAGAATGCGGCGATTTTTCTCGATAACGCCAGGCTCTTTGGTCAGGTTGCCTTCATCGTCAAAACCACCATCGACCGGCAGTTCGCGCCCTGCAAGGCGGTTCACCTCAAGCATGCCGTAGGAGAACATCGACATCGACATATCCACCATGGTTATCGGATTGGACGGAATGGCGACAATCAGCGGGTTGGTGCCAATCCGACACTCTTTTGCGCCCCACGGTGGCATCACGGCGATGGAGTTGGTCCAGCAAATGCCGATATAGCCTTTCTCCGCCGCCTGCCAACCGTAGCTGCCGCCGCGCATCCAGTGGTTGGCGTTACGCAGTGCCACCAGACCGATACCATGATCGGAGGCCAGTTCGGTTGCGCGATCCATCATCTTTTTGGCCGTCAGATTGCCGATGGAACGCTGTGCATCCCACTGTTCGATCGCGCCCAGCGTCATCATTCGCTTGGGCTGCGCGTCAGGAATAATGTCGCCAGCTTCAAGCTGCTGAATAAAACGGGGGAAGCGATTTACGCCATGCGAGTAAACGCCTGATTCGGTGGTGCGGGCAAACATCTCGGCGCAGGCGTCGGCGGTTTCTGCCTTGATACCGCGATCGACCAGCACGCGATTAAATGCGGCTTTCAACTCTTCAAAGGTCACTTTCATCCCTGTTCTCCTGTTCTCTTTATGGGCGTGTGTGAGTGCTTTTTTATCTCTAAATTTCACTATGCGAAATCTGATTTCAAATATAGCGATCAATTTTTGTCAGATCAACGAGTTTCATGTTTTTCAAAATCCTGTAAAATCAATGCATTGTGTTTTTTCTGTTGAGATCGTGAACTGAACCACACTTTGCGCTACCATCAGGACGCGAAAAACGAGGAACATTTTGATGAGCATGAAAGAGAGCGAAATGACGCAAGAAAAAGAGAGGCCAGCAGGTAGCCAGAGCTTGTTTCGCGGCCTGATGCTGATTGAGATCCTCAGTAACTACCCGAACGGCTGCCCACTCGCGCATTTATCTGAACTTGCAGGGCTAAACAAAAGCACCGTGCATCGTTTGTTGCAGGGCTTGCAGTCTTGCGGCTATGTCACGCCAGCGCCTGCCGCAGGGAGCTATCGCCTGACCACTAAATTTATCGCCGTGGGGCAAAAAGCGCTGTCGTCGCTGAACATCATTCATGTGGCCGCGCCGCACCTGGAGACGCTGAACCTGGTCACCGGCGAAACCGTGAACTTCTCCAGCCGTGAAGACGATCACGCGATTCTGATTTATAAGCTGGAACCCACCACGGGCATGCTGCGCACGCGCGCTTATATCGGCCAGCATATGCCGCTGTACTGTTCGGCGATGGGTAAGATTTACATGGCGTTTGGTCATCAGGATTATGTCGAGAGCTACTGGCAGAGCCACCAGGAGATTATCCAACCGTTGACCCGCAACACGATTACCGAGCTGGGCGCGATGTATGATGAACTGGCAGAAATCCGCGATCGCAGCATGGCGATGGATAAAGAAGAGAACGAACTGGGCGTGTCTTGTATTGCGGTGCCGGTGTTTGATATCCATGGCCGCGTGCCGTATGCCATCTCCATTTCGCTGTCGACGTCGCGCATGAAGCAGGTGGGTGAAAAGAACCTGCTAAAACCGCTACGCGAAACCGCAATCGCCATTTCGCAGGAGCTTGGATTCACCGTACGTACGGAGTAGCGAATGAACCGATTTATCATGGCGGATTCGGCGAAATGCATTGGGTGTCGCACCTGCGAAGTCGCCTGTGTCGTTTCACATCAGGAAGCGCAGGATTGCGCGGCGGTGTCAGCCGTGGCGTTTTCTTCACGTATTCGGGTGGTGAAAGGTGGGTCATACACGACGGCGGTGGCATGTCATCAGTGTGAAGATGCGCCCTGTGCGAACGTCTGCCCGACTCAGGCTATTCGTCGTTATGCTGGCGTATGGCAGGTGGATCAGCCGCGCTGTATCGGCTGTAAAAGCTGTATGATCGCCTGCCCGTTTGGCGCGATGCAGGTCACGCGGGTGGCGGAAAAAACGCAGGCGTTGAAGTGCGATTTGTGCTCGCATCGCGCGGACGGGCCTGCCTGTGTCGCTGCCTGCCCAACCCACGCGTTAAGCTGTGTCGACCCCGCCAGATTACGCGCTGAACGTCTGCGTCATCTGGCGTAAGCCGCTACAAATCGCCTTCGTGCCAGGCGAGTTCAATCTCTTCGGCGAGGATTTTCACGCCTGCTTCGATTTTATCTGGATCCGGCACGTAGTTCATGCGCATGCACTGATGGGTGTGCGGCCAGGGTTTATCCAGCCCCGGGAAGAAGTAATCGCCTGGCACCATCAGCACCCCACGTTTCTTCAGACGCTGGTACAGAAGTTCGGTTGAGATTGGCAAATCCTTAAACCACAGCCACAGGAAAATGGCTCCTTCAGGTTTATGGATCAGGCAGCGTTCTTCAGGCAAATAGCGGCGAATGGTCGCGATCGTTTCATGAACACGCTGATAATAGAACGGTTTAATCACTTCATTGGACAGCCGCAGCAGATCGTTGCGCTTAATCATTTCGCTCATTATCGCCGGGCCAATACCGCCGGGCGCAAGGCTGATAATGCCGTTCATATTGGTAATGGCGGAGATGATTTCTTCATTGGCGATAATGATGCCGCAGCGGGTCCCCGGCAGACCGAGCTTGGAGAGGCTCATGCACAGCACAATGTTTGGGTTCCACAGCGGACGCGCTTCGCTAAAGATAATCCCCGGGAATGGCACGCCGTAAGCGTTATCAATCACTAACGGGATACCGTGCTGATTCGCCAGCACGTCTAATTTCATCAGCTCTTCGTCGGTGATGACATTGCCGGTGGGATTAGTTGGTCGCGAGACGCAAATCATGCCGGTCTCTTCACCGATGTGCAGGTGTTCAAAATCGACGTGATATTTGAACTGTCCTTCCGGCAGCAGCTCGATATTAGGGCGCGCGGAGACGAACAGATCCTCTTCCAGACCCGAATCGGCATAGCCAATGTATTCCGGCGTCAGCGGAAAAAGCACTTTCTTGGTGCTGCCGTCGGCGCGACGTCCTGCGAAGAGGTTAAACAAGTAGAAAAATGCGCTCTGACTGCCGTTTGTTAGTGCAATGTTCTGCGGTTCAATATCCCAACCCAGTTCATCGCGCAGCATGGTGGCGAGCAGAGACAGCAGTTCCGTTTTGCCTTGTGGGCCGTCGTAATTACACAGCGCATCAGTGGCCTTGCCGTTCTGTAGCATCTCTGCCAGCAGGCTCTGGAAGTATTCATTCATTGCCGGGATTTGTGCCGGATTTCCGCCGCCGAGCATGATGGCACCCGGGGTGCGAAGCCCGTCGTTGAGATCCTCCATCAGGCGCGTAATGCCTGAATGGCGGGTAAATTTGTCGCCGAAAAGTGAAAAAGTCATAGCAGGTGATCTATCGTACTTATTCTAAGAGTGCGCCACCATAACGCTACAAATGCGCAGGTGCAAATCGTGAAAGGGGCGCGGGATTATTGGTTAATGTTATTAATTGACGGTTTGATAGAGGATTGTTCTATGGCCGTCTCCTCTTCTTTTTGGACCTTTAGAAGAGGAGACGGAAAAGGTTATTGATTTCCGGCCCAGACGACCATCACCTTATCGCCCTGGTGCTGGCGGACAAAGCCGTAGCCTTGCTTCAGGGATAACGTCGTTTGTGTGCCTTCGCCTATCGCCGGATGACGTGCACGGAACTGACCGAGTGTTTGCCAGTGAGCGACAGTCTGCGCCTGACTGCCAGCGACGTCCTGCCAGTTCATCTCTGAACGTGTGCCTTGCAGCGGATCGGAACCGGTTGGGCCAAACGGACGCTCTGATTCATCGCCGTAATACATTTGCACAGAACCGGGGGCCAGAAGCAGCAGTTCAGCAGCGCGTTGGCCGCCCTCGCGGAACAGACGCGTGTCGTGCGACGAGAGATAGCTCAGCACGTTAAAGCCTTGCAGCTTTTCCGCCATTTGCTGCCAGGTCAGATCAATATCCGCCAGGCAGTCCACCGCTTTTGCCGCCTGTTCCTGATAATCAAAATTGATCATCGCATCGAAGCCGTGGCGGTAATAATCGCTTTGCATGACGCCGTGGCCCCAGGATTCTCCGGTCATCCAGAATGGCGCGTCATCGAGTTTTTTATCCGGGTTGGCCTGTTTCCACGCTTTTAACGCTTCGGTGGTTTGTTCTTTGAGCTGTTGCCACCCGGCGAGCTCAACGTGTTTGGCGGTATCGACGCGAAAACCGTCTATCCCATAGTCGCGTACCCATTGGCTTAACCAGTGGGTCAGATAATCTCGCGGCGTGTAGCCTGCAACCTCTTTGGCATGGGTATCGGGTTTATGGCGATAAAAGTTCGGCAGGCCAGAAGGCGTGGTGGATTCCGTTTTGAGATCGGGTAAAAAGGCCAGCGACATGGTCAGATCGTCAAAACCCGGATTGTCGTAATCGCCAATGTCTGTGCGGATCCATTTCTTGCCCCACCAGTTTTCCCATCCCGCCTTATCGCTGAAATTAATGTAGTCGTTAAAGCTGTGCCAGCTTTGCCCGGCTTTGGGTTTCCAGTCGGTCCAGCGTTCTCCCAGCGTTTTTTTCAGCTCGTCGCCCTGTAAATACAACGCGCCAAACTGGTACTCCTGCATATCCGCGAGCGTGGCGTAGCCGGTATGGTTCATGACAACGTCAAACAGAATACGAATACCGCGCTTGTGTGCTTCGTCGACCAGATGGCGTAAATCATCCTCGTTGCCCATGTTGGCGTCGAGTTTGGTCCAGTCCTGCGTGTAATAGCCGTGATAAGCATAGTGCGGGAAATCGCCTTTCGTGCCACCGCCCACCCAGCCGTGGATCTGCTCCAGCGGCGAGCTTATCCACAACGCATTGACGCCAAGCTGTTGCAGGTAATCAAGCTTGCTGGCCAGTCCTTTTAGGTCGCCGCCGTGGAAAGTGCCGATTTCCTGCATTCCGTCTTTGTGACGGCCATAGCTGTTGTCGTTGGAAGGGTCGCCGTTGACAAAACGGTCCGTCAGCACGAAATAGACCGTGGCGTTTTGCCAGCTGAAAGGCGCGATTTTATCGGTCTCGGCACGTTCAAGCAGCAGCAAACCGTTACTGTTAGCTGCGGGTTGCAGGGTGACTTTCCCTTGCTGTACCGTCGCGGTCTGCTTGCTGTAGTAATCACGTACCACGGAACCTTCCGGGAAAGTATCCGCTACGTCGATGGTGAGGGGCCTGCCATCCCATTTAGGGCACTGGCGAACCACGTTGGTGATGGGTTTGTCCGCTGCGCCCTGAACTGACAGCATCAGCGTCGGCGTACCGGATCGTGTATCAATGCGCATCTGATAATCACCCTCGCGGAACAAACGCCACTGTGGCGGGGTGCTCTCGCAAGGTTTTAGTGACAGCATCTCATTGAGTTTTATGGCATCTGTAGGCTGCCAGCACGCGTTGTCAAAACGGATGGTCAGAGGACGGGTACCCTTTGCGAGCTTTGCATGGCTGGTGAAAATCCCGGTTCCTTCTGCGTTAAACGCGGGGAAGCCAGGAGATGACCAGTCTGCATTTGCCATCGCGGGTAACAGCAGAAGGGCTAAAGCGGAGCGTTTCATTCCATTTTCCTGTCGCGGCAATTTTAACCAGTTTGCCATCTGGTTAAGACGTGGGACTCATCCCCCTGCGCTTTCTGCCAGGAGGAGCTGCGAGGATGAGTGATCCCGCGCAAAATTAGGCCCTTATCTGCGATATCGCACACAAATTTGCGGAAATGATGCTTAAGTGAGCAAGTTTCAGGTGACATAGTTTCGGATTTGGACTATTTCTTTGAGTGCTCTTGAAGGTTATTTTTGCTATGATTTGAGATTCCGCTCTCAATTTTGAGAAAAAATACAGGGTTGGAAAGCTTATTATCCGACCAGGAGACCTAATGATATCGACTCCCATACGACGATTTGGGGCTACGATACTCATGTTGCTCACCGTGACTTTTTCAGGTGAGGTGCTTGCGAAGACGCACACGGATACAACGAGTAAGAAAGCCCACGTCATAAAGACGACGACAACAAGCAGTAAGATTAAGGTTAGCAGTAAACAAGAGTATTCTCGCAATAGTGTAAAGAGTAATTCACTGCCTGATTTGCGAAAATACCCTTCCGGGACACCAAGGAAAAAAGCGTTTCTCCGGACGGTAATGCCTTATATAACCAGCCAAAACTCTGCGATTACCGCGGATCGTAACTGGCTTGTCTCAAAACAGTACGAAAGCCGCTGGTCGCCAACTGAGCGCACGCGTCTGAAAAATATCGCAGCACGTTACAAAGTGAGCTGGAACGGGAACACGCGTCGTGTACCGTGGAACTCGCTGCTGGAGCGCGTAGATATTATCCCAGGCAGCATGGTAGCGACGATGGCCGCTGCAGAGAGTGGTTGGGGGACATCAAAACTGGCCCGCAACAATAACAATCTCTTTGGCATGAAGTGCACCAAGGGCCGTTGTAATAATGCGCCAGGTAAAGTGAAAGGCTATTCGCAGTTTGAATCGGTAAAAGATTCGGTGAACGCCTATGTGGTGAATTTGAACACGCACCCGGCCTATTCTTCATTCCGTAAATCGCGTGCTCAACTGCGTAAAGCGGATCAGGAAGTGACCGCGAGTACGATGATTCATAAGCTTAAAGGTTATTCCACGCAGGGACAGAGCTATAACAATTATCTGTTTGCGATGTACCAGGATAACCAGCGCCTCATTGCCGCACATATGTAATTCCAAAAAAATGCCTTCCAGTGTGGAAGGCATTTTTCTTAACTAAACCAGCACCTCGCTGTACCGCTCCCGATACTCTTTTGGCGTGGTGTCATATTCCTTTTTAAACACCGAATAGAAATACTGCAATGACGGATATCCGCACATTTGCGAGATTTCATTAATCGACAGCGACGTTGAGACAAGCAGGCTGCGCGCTTTTTCAAGTTTCTCTGCGTGAATCACCGCATGGATGGTTTCCCCAACTTCCTCTTTAAAGCGCTTTTCCAGGTTGGAGCGTGAAATCCCCACTGCGTCCAGCACCTGCTCAACCTTTATCCCTTTGCATGCATGGTTACGGATGTAGTGCATCGCCTGTATCACTGCCGGGTCGTTTAATGATCGATAATCCGTTGAGCGACGCTCGACCACGCGTACGGGCGGCACGAGCAAGCGCTGAAGCGGCAGGGTTTCGTTATCCAGCAGTCTATGGAGTAACTTGGCTGCCTGATAGCCCATCTGACGTGTACCCTGCGCGACTGACGACAATGCCACCCGCGATAAATAGCGCGTGAGTTCTTCGTTATCGATACCAATCACGCACAGCTTTTCAGGAACCGGGATATGCAAATGGTCGCATACCTGGAGGACATGCCGTGCGCGCGCATCGGTGACCGCGATGATGCCGGTTTGCGGCGGCAACGTTTGCAGCCAGTCTGCCAGGCGGTTTTGCGCATGCTGCCAGTTCTCGGGTGCCGTCTCCAGTCCTTGATAGACCACCCCGCGATACTTCTCCTGCGCCACTATCTGACTAAATGCGTATTCACGCTCCATTGCCCAGCCCTTACCGCTGGACGCGGGCAGGCCGTAAAAGGCAAAACGATCTACACCTTTTTCCTTGAGATGCAAAAAGGCGCTTTCAACCAGCGCGTGGTTATCGGTCGCGATATAGTGCACCGGAGGATATTTTTCGGGGGAATGAAAAGAGCCGCCGACGCCCACAATAGGGACGTCAACGTCGACCAGCATCTCCTGGATAACAGGATCGTCATAGTCTGCGATAACACCATCACCCAGCCAGTCTTTGATGGTGTCGATGCTGGCACGGAAATCCTCTTCAATGAAGATGTCCCATTCGGATTGCGACGCCTGCAAATACTCGCCAACACCCTCCACGACCTGGCGGTCATAGGCTTTGTTGGCATTGAATAACAACGTAATGCGGTGACGCTTTTCAAACATGTCTCATCATTCCCAAATAAATGGTTCTAGGCCCGTCGCTTGGTCGCGGAATCCATCCACACTGCCAGCAACAGGATTGCGCCCTTAACGATATACTGCCAGAACGTCGGGACGTCCATCATACTCATTCCGTTGTCCAGAGAAGCCATAATAAATGCGCCCATCACTGCGCCCGCTACGCTACCAATACCCCCAGCGAGACTGGTGCCGCCAATGACACAGGCAGCAATAGCATCCAGTTCGGCGATGTTCCCAGCCGACGGAGAGCCTGCGCCCAATCGTGAGCTCAGAATCAACCCTGCAATGGCAACCATCAGGCCGTTAATCGCGAACACCGCAAGCTTGGTGCGTTCGACGTTAATGCCTGACAGCCTTGCTGCTTCGATATTTCCACCAATGGCGTAAATACGTCGGCCAAAGGCGGTACGGGTGGCCATAAACATGCCTGCGAGCAGTAGCAGCGTAAGGATCAGTACGGGAGTGGGAACGCCACGGTAGTCATTGAGAAGCCAGATAGCCCCCAGTACGATCACTGCGGTTAATGCCTGACGTCCGATAACGGACGTTGAAGCTGGAGCCGTGAGACCCATTGCCTGACGGCGCATCCGCCCCCGCCACTGCCAGCCTACAAACGCCATCAGGCCGATCGCACCGAGAGTGAAGCCAAGCCCATCGGAGAGGTAGCTTTGACCAATTTGCGACATCGACGCGCTTGTTGGGGAAACGGTCGTGCCGTTGGTGATACCAATGAGAATGCCGCGAAATGCCAGCATCCCAGCCAGCGTGACAATGAAAGAAGGCACTTTGCGATAGGCGACCCACCAACCGTTCCAGGTGCCCAGTAGCAGGCCGAGTACCAGCGTAACCGCAATGGTCAGCGGTAAAGGCCAGCCCAGCCAGACATCGAAGATTGCCGCAACACCACCTAATAGGCCCATCATCGAGCCGACCGACAGGTCGATTTCCGCAGAGATAATCACGAAGACCATCCCGACAGCCAGAATACCGGTGATAGCGGTCTGACGTAGCAGGTTAGAGATGTTACGTGCGCTCAGATAAGAGCCGTCGGTCATCCAGGTGAAGAACAGCATAATCGCGATAATCGCGGCGATCATGACGAAAACTTGTAGATTTAAGGCCTTTAGCCCCGAGAACGCGCCGGGCGCGGGGACGGCGACTTTGAGCTCAGACGGGTTGCTTTTCGACATGGCGTTCGCTCCTTAATGCGGCTTCCATTACCTGTTCCTGCGTCAGGTTTTGGTTAATCAGATTGGCTTTGAGCTTACCTTCGTGCATGACCAGCACGCGGTCGCTCAGGCCGAGCACTTCAGGCAGTTCAGACGAGATCACGATAACGGCGATCCCCTGCTGAACCAGCTGGTTGATGAGCTTGTAGATTTCGTATTTCGCGCCAATATCGATTCCGCGCGTCGGTTCATCCAGAATCAACATCCGGGGATTAAGCAGCAGGCAGCGCGCCAGAATGGCTTTTTGTTGATTACCGCCGCTCAGACGACCAATCGCCAGGTCGGGGGACGATGTTTTGACTTTAAGTCGGGACAAAGACTGAAGAATGCATTGCTGTTCTGCGGCGTCATCCAGGCTGCTCAGCGTGCCTGAAAACTGATCAAGCGCTGCCAGGGTGATGTTTTTGCCCACCGCCATGACCGGCACGATTCCGTCCTTTTTGCGATCCTCCGGCACCATGGCGATGCCGTGGGCAATCGCCTGCTGACAGCTGTTTATCTGCACCTGTTGGCCGTCGATAAAAATTTTCCCTTCCCAGCGCCCGGGCCAGACGCCAAACAGACACTGTACGGCCTCAGTTCGCCCTGCACCCACCAGCCCAGCGATACCGAGAATTTCACCGCGATGCAGCGAAAAAGAAACGTCGTTAGCGCGTTTAATATGACGATTGACCGGATGCCATGCGGTCAGGTTTTCGACGCGGAGAATTTCGGCTCCGGTGGTGTGCGGTTCGTTTGGATACAGCGCCGTGAGCTCACGGCCTACCATCATGGTGATGATGTCATCTTCACTCATGCCCGTAGCGGCGCGTGTACCAATATGCTGTCCATCACGAATGACACAGATGGTGTCCGAAATGGCTTTCACTTCATTGAGTTTGTGCGAGATGTAAATGCAGGCAATGCCGTGGTTTTGCAGATCGCGGATGATATTGAGCAGTACCGCGGTTTCTTGTTCAGTGAGGGAGGCGGTGGGTTCGTCGAGTATCAGCAGACGCACCTGTTTGTTGAGCGCCTTGGCGATTTCGACCAGTTGCTGCTGCCCAAGCCCCAGATCCCCGACTCGCGTATTGGGCGAAATGGCCAGGCTCACCTGCGCGAGCAGTTTTTCACTGCGCAGCGTCATGGTGTCGTAGTCCAGCACGCCGTGACGTGAAATCTCCGCCCCGAGGAAAATATTCTCCAGAACGGTCAGATGTTTCACCAACGCCAGTTCCTGATGAATAATGGCGATGCCTTTACGTTCCGTATCGCGAATATGGGCTGCCTGCAACGTTTCTCCTGCAAATACAATTTCGCCTTCATAGCTACCGTGTGGATAAATTCCGCACAGAACTTTCATTAGCGTGGATTTGCCAGAGCCATTTTCACCGCACAGGGAGACGATTTCGCCCGGATTCAACCTCAGGCTAACGTTGTCGACGGCTTTCACTGCGCCAAAGGCTTTGGTGATACTTTTCATTTCAAGTAAATAAGGCATAACTGCTCCATATGACCCGAAGGTAGAACCGTACAAGTCTCCGAGCCCCCGCAGAGCAGGGGCGGCGTTGGATTACAGCTCGCTCTTTTTATGGAAGCCGTCTTTGATGATGGTGGCGTCGATGTTTTCTTTGTTGACCTCGATTGGGGTCAACAGGCGTGCAGGCACATCTTTCAGGCCGTTGTTGAGTGAAGAATCTGCTTTAGGTTGCTGACCGTTACCCAGTTCAACGGCGATTTCTGCCGCCGTGTTGGCGAGTTCGGTGATCGGTTTGTAGACCGTCATCGTCTGGGTCCCGTTGAGAATACGTTTTACGCCTGCCAGGTCGGCATCTTGCCCTGAAATGGCGACTTTCCCTGCCAGACCTTGTGCGCTCAGTGCCTGAATAGCGCCGCCTGCGGTGGCGTCGTTGGAGGCGACAACGGCATCAATTTTGTTATTGTTGGCGGTGAGCGCATTTTCCATGATCTTTAATGCATTTTCTGGCAGCCAGCCATCGGCCCACTGATCGCCAACGACTTTAATTTTGCCCTCGTCGATATAGGGTTTGAGCACTTTCATTTGGCCTGCGCGGAACAATTTGGCGTTGTTATCGACCGGTGAGCCGCCCATCAGGAAATAATTCCCCTGAGGCACTTTGTCGACCAGACTTTGCGCCTGAATTTCACCGACTTTTTCATTGTCGAACGAAATATAAAAATCAATATCAGCATTATTTATCATGCGATCGTAAGCCAAAATCTTAATGCCTTCTTGTTTGGCTTCTTTTACCACATTACTTAACACCTGACCGTTGTAAGGAATAATAACCAGTACATCAACGCCACGGTTAATCATATTTTCAATTTGCGACATTTGCGTTTCTTCATTGCCATTCGCAGATTGAACAAACACTTTTGCACCGAGAGACTCTGCTTTCTTCACAAAAATATCGCGATCTTTTTGCCAGCGTTCAAGGCGGAGATCGTCAATAGCCATCCCGATTTTGACTTCTTTTGCATGCCCCACAATGCTTGTTAGCAGTAGCGAAGCGCAGAGAGTAAGGCACAGGTTTTTTATCGTCATAATTATATTACCTTTTTCTGTAGGGTGGTGATACTGAGGTAAAAGAATCATTCACTGCCAGATACGCAGCAAATTCTTAACGTGGAATGGAAAACTAGCAATTACAGATTTTTATCTTCTCATTATGATATTTGGTTTATTTGCGAATTTATGACCGTGATCTGATTTTAAAATGCGTAACTTATTAATTACACTCGATTCTGGAATAAGCGCTGAAGATTCGTTTGTTTGAGCATTAATTTTGCGAGCCAGCGCACGTTTGTGCATTCTCTTAATGCCAGTGTGAAATAACGTAATTGAGCAACTTGAAATGTGTATTCACTATTACTCCATTATCGATGACTCGCCGCACCTCTTGATTATGGAGTTCAATATGCAAGCTTATTTTGACCAACTCGACCGTGTTCGCTACGAAGGCCCGAAATCCACCAATCCTTTAGCATTTCGTCACTACAATCCGGATGAGCTGGTATTAGGTAAGCGTATGGAAGATCACCTGCGTTTTGCCGCCTGCTACTGGCACACTTTCTGCTGGAATGGCGCGGATATGTTCGGTGTCGGTTCGTTTGACCGTCCATGGCAGCAGCCGGGTGATGCGCTGGAGCTGGCTAAGCGCAAAGCTGACGTCGCGTTTGAATTCTTCCACAAGCTGAACGTACCGTATTACTGCTTCCACGATGTTGATGTGTCCCCGGAAGGCGCGTCGCTGAAAGAGTATCTGAGCAATTTTGCACAGATGGTGGATTATCTTGGCGAAAAACAGCAGCAAAGCGGCGTCAAGCTGCTGTGGGGTACTGCAAACTGCTTCACGAATCCGCGTTACGGTGCGGGTGCGGCGACGAATCCGGATCCGGAAGTGTTCAGTTGGGCAGCCACTCAGGTGGTCACGGCAATGGATGCCACGCATCAGTTGGGCGGCGAAAACTACGTGCTGTGGGGCGGTCGTGAAGGTTATGAAACCCTGCTCAATACCGACCTGCGTCAGGAACGTGAGCAAATTGGTCGCTTCATGCAGATGGTGGTCGAGCACAAACATAAAATCGGCTTCCGTGGCACGTTGCTCATTGAGCCAAAACCGCAGGAACCGACTAAGCATCAGTATGACTACGACGTGGCAACCGTGTATGGCTTCCTGAAGCAGTTTGGTCTGGAAAAAGAGATCAAAGTAAATATCGAAGCGAACCACGCCACGCTGGCAGGGCACACTTTCCATCATGAAATTGCTTCTGCCATTGCGCTGGGCATCTTTGGTTCGGTCGATGCAAACCGTGGCGATCCGCAGCTGGGTTGGGATACCGACCAGTTCCCAATCAGCGTCGAAGAGAATGCACTGGTGATGTATGAAATCATCAAAGCGGGTGGCTTTACTACGGGTGGCCTGAATTTTGACGCCAAAGTACGCCGCCAGAGCACCGACAAATACGATCTGTTCTACGGTCACATTGGTGCAATGGACACCATGGCGCTGGCGCTGAAAGTTGCGGCGCGCATGATCGAAGACGGTGAGTTAGACAAGCGTGTAGCGAAGCGTTATTCCGGCTGGAACAGTGAGCTGGGTCAGCAAATCTTAAAAGGCCAGTTATCGCTTGCTGAGATAGCGAAGTACGCTGAACAGCATAGCCTGGCGCCGAGCCACCAGAGCGGTCATCAGGAGCTGCTGGAGAACCTGGTTAATCATTATCTTTTCGACAAGTAATGCGTAGCTGAAGACGTTAGTCGGCCCGGTAAGCATAGCGCCACCGGGCATTTCTTTTTAAGGAGTCATCGCAATGTATATCGGGATTGATCTTGGCACATCGGGTGTGAAAGCCATCCTGTTAAGCGAAAAGGGCGAGGTACTGGCGACGCAAACTGAAAAGCTGCACGTCTCGCGCCCACACCCGTTATGGTCAGAGCAAGACCCCGAACAGTGGTGGCAAGCGACGGATCGCGCGTTAGTCGCCTTAGGCGAGCAGCATAGTCTGCAAGACGTTAAAGCATTAGGCATTGCCGGGCAAATGCACGGCGCGACGCTGCTGGATAGCGCCCATCGTGTTCTGCGTCCTGCCATTTTATGGAATGACGGTCGCTGCGCTGAAGAGTGTGCGATCCTGGAAGAGCGTGTGCCAACGTCACGCGAGATAACCGGCAATTTGATGATGCCAGGTTTTACCGCGCCAAAACTGCTGTGGGTGCAGCGTCATGAGCCTGAGATTTTCCGCCAGGTTGATAAAGTATTACTGCCAAAAGATTATCTGCGTTTTCGCATGACGGGCGTTTTCGCCAGCGATATGTCGGACGCGGCGGGCACCATGTGGCTTGACGTTGCGAAACGTGACTGGAGCGAGGCGATGCTCGATGCCTGTCAGCTCACGCGTGACCATATGCCTGCCCTTTTCGAAGGCAGCGAAATCACCGGTACGCTACAGTCATCGATAGCCGTGCGTTGGAATTTACCCGTGGTGCCGGTGGTGGCTGGTGGCGGCGATAACGCAGCAGGTGCCGTGGGTGTTGGCATGATGGATGCGGGTCAGGCGATGCTTTCGCTGGGCACATCGGGCGTCTATTTCGCCGTGAGTGACGGTTATCGCAGCAATCCGGAAAGCGCCGTGCACAGTTTCTGCCACGCGCTGCCGGGAAAATGGCATCTGATGTCGGTCATGCTCAGTGCGGCGTCATGCCTGGACTGGGCGGCAAAGCTGACCGGTCTTGAAGATGTCCCGGCGCTGATCGCCGCGGCACAACAGGCTGATGAAAATGCCGGTACGGTGTGGTTCCTGCCTTACCTTTCCGGTGAGCGTACCCCCCACAATAACCCGCAGGCTAAAGGCGTATTCTTTGGCTTAACCCATCAGCATGGCCCGGCAGAACTGGCGCGCGCGGTGCTGGAAGGCGTGGGCTATGCGCTAGCTGACGGCATGGATGTGGTAAACGATTGTGGGTTGAAACCGACCAGCATTACGCTTATCGGTGGCGGCGCGCGGAGTCGCTACTGGCGGCAAATGTTAGCGGATATCAGCGGATTCCAGCTGGATTACCGTACCGGTGGTGACGTGGGGCCAGCTTTGGGCGCGGCCCGTCTGGCGCAGATTGCCGTAAATCCCGACAAACCCTTGTCTCAACTGCTGCCGCAATTGAGGCTGGAGCAGGAGCATCGTCCAGACGCCGCGCGCCATGCGCGTTACGCTGAACGACGGGAAGTGTTCCGCAAAATCTATCAGCAACTTCTACCATTAATGTCGTAATCGCAGGTTGTCCTTAAGCGACGTTAGGATGTCCTTTTTTGGTATTCTCATCAGTTCCACTCCTCGTCAGTATAGGGTTACACCCACCGGCGAGGAGTCTCACCATGTCACGTACCGCATTACTTAATATCGACACCCAGCAGTCCTTTCATCATCGCGAATACTGGCAGGAAAAAGGCTTTCCGGAGTTCCAGCAGGCGCTTCTTGGGCTTATCGAAGGCTGTGAATCGCGTGGGGTTCCGGTTGTTGATATCTTTCATGTAGACGAGAGTGGGCCATTCTCTTTGCAAAGTGGCTCTGTCACACCGATGTCCTTTTTGCGTCATCAGCCTGCGGTAATTTTCCAGAAACATGTTCATAATGCCTTTACCGATACTGGGCTCGATCGCTGGCTGCGCGAGCGCGATATTAATCGTCTTATTATTAGCGGTCTTCGTACGGAACAATGCTGTGAAACTACCGCGCGAGTGGCGTCGGATTTGGGCTATGCCGTTATCTTTGTGAGTGAAGCCACGCTGACCTTCCCAATGACGCATAAGGGCATTACGCTCGATACCGATGACCTGCGCCATCGTACCGAAACGGTGCTGGACGGGCGTTTTGCTGATATTAAAACCGTTGCGGAGACGCTGGAGTCGCTCTGATGAGTATTGACGTCTGGTTTGTGATGTTGCCTGGGGTGCTGTCGCTGGATATGACCGGCCCTGCCGAAACGTTTGTGCTGGCAGGCGATGCCTTTCGCCTGCATTACATCGGCCCAGAGGTTGAGGTCCCCACATCCATTGGCCTGACGATGAGCGGTATTACGCCGCTACCAGCGAGCCTGCCAGAAGGCAGCCTGTTGGTCCTGCCGGGCGTCACTGACTCGACATATCAATTTTCGACGCCTCAGGCGCTGAGCATTCAGCACTGGCTGATGCGATTGCAGCCTGAGATCCAGCGTCAGGCGATTACCGTGATGTGCGTCTGTTCCGGTGCGCTACTGGCCGCCAAATCTGGCCTGTTGACGGGAAAGCAATGCACTACCCACCATGATGTCATCGCGCGTTTGCGCGCCGCTGCGCCGGGGGCGTTGATCAAAGAGAATCGAATTTTCGTGCAGGATAAAAATATCTGGACCAGCGCCGGGATCACCTCGGGTATCGACCTGGCACTGCACATGATTAACCGTCTGTGCGGCGCCGAAAAGGCGCTGGCGGTGGCGCGGGAAATGGTGGTCTGGTTCCGGCGATCGGGCGACGATCCACAGCTTTCGCCGTGGCTGCGCTATCGCAACCATCTGCATCCGGCAATACATCGTGCGCAAGACGCGCTAACGGCAGAGCCGCAAAAAGGCTGGCAGCTGGTGGATATCGCGGCGCTGGCGCACGTGAGTCCGCGCCATTTAACCCGGCTTTTCCATGAACATTTAGGCATTAGCGTGCGCGATTACCTGGAGCAGCTCCGGCTGGCGATCGCCCAGCAATGGTTGCTACAGGGGCGTGGCGTTGAGCAGGCGGCCATCGCCGCTGGATTTTCGTCACCGCGTCAGTTTCATCGCGCTAAACAGCGTATCGTTAACTAACCAATCGGCGCGTATCGATTCGCTGCAATAGCATCGATAGCAGCAGGCTTATCAAAAGCGTGGCGGAGAATATCCACAGGATATCGAGCAGCGGCCAGCTTTTGAACTCAACGCCTCGGGTGCGCAGAGCGTGGATCACCAACGCGTGAAAACCATAAATCCCCAGCGAGTGCTTCGAAATTAACCCCAGCACGGGCAGAGGGCGCGCGTTGAGCGTGTTTTTCACCAGCGTGAGCAGGGAGACGGCACAGATAAAGACCATCGGGCCACAGTACAAATACCAGGTATCGGCAAAGTTTCCGCGCCAGCGCAGCTCGTGCAGCGTTCCGCGTGAAATAATAAACACCGCGACGATAAATAGCGCGGCGCAAAGCCACGTCAGCCGTGGCTTGCTCGTATCCATCATCCCGATGGCGCGACCCAGCAGGCCATAAATCACGTAGTAAAACGTATCGCCGTTGATATAAAGATTAATCGGCAGCCATTCAAAGCCGCCAATTTTCTGTGAGACAGTATTAGGATTGGCAAGCAGGCCAATAACCACCATCAGCGCCAGCAGCATCTTGCCGCCGACGTTTTTGACCTGAATAAGCGGTGAAACCAGGTAAATAACGATAATGGCGAAGAAAAACCACAGGTGATAGAAAACCGGTTTTTGTAGTAAGTTCTTAAGCGACAGCTCTGCGTTGATGGAGGTGAACAAAGTGATATAAAGCAGCGCTATGGCGCTGTAAAACAGCAGGCACAGCGCGATACGCACAAAATGACGCGGCTGGGCGCTGCGTTCGCCAAAGAACAAAAAACCGGAAATCATGAAGAAGAGTGGAACGCTGACGCGTGAAGCAGAGTTAAGGATATTGGCGATATCCCAGTTGAGCGGACTGATGCTGTGCGCATTGGTGATATACCAGGTGGTGGTATGAATCATCACTACCATCAAGCAGGCAATCCCTCGCAAGTTGTCTATCCAGTTAATTTTTGACTGCATCACTTCCTCTGTTCCATCCTAAAAACGGTCTGACCATGAATCTTCTTAGGCCTCTCACTGGATAAATCTGATTGTCGTGTTCCAGACTTGTGAAGCGGGGGAGAGGTTCGCAGAATGCCGGACCATGATCTATAAAAGCATTGATATTAAAAATAACAGCCCTGAAGAAAGGCGGTAATAAAAATGATGATGAAGCGTGTTGTATCACTCATTGTGGTCGTATTGCTTGCGGGATGCAGTTCACCCGATGACGGCCCGGTTCAAAAAGCGCAAAAAAGCAAAGTGAGCCCGGAGCGGTCGTTAAATATGGAACAGCTTTGTAAGGATCAGGCTGCGCATCGTTATAATACCGGAACTCAAAAAATTGACGTGACCGGTTTTGAACAGTTTCAGGGAAGCTATGAGCTGCGTGGATATACTGCGCGTAAAGAGAGCTTTGTCTGTTCTTTTGACCCGGAAGGGCAGTTTTTACATCTCTCTATGCGCTAACGCCTCTGTGATCACGCTGGCCAGCCCGCGTGCCGCACTGGCGGAACGCCTTATTTCCCAATTTTCCCTAAACAACCCCGTTTCGTACTGTATATCTTGCAGTCAGCGGGTATACTGATCGCTTCCATTCAAAACACACGTATCCAGCACGAAAAACTATGCAAAAGTTTGATACCAAGACCTTCCAGGGCCTGATCCTGACTTTACAGGATTACTGGGCTCGTCAGGGCTGCACCATCGTTCAACCTTTGGACATGGAAGTGGGCGCCGGCACTTCACACCCGATGACCAGCTTGCGTGCGTTGGGGCCAGAACCGATGGCAACAGCCTATGTGCAGCCATCCCGCCGTCCGACCGATGGTCGTTATGGCGAAAACCCAAACCGCTTACAGCACTATTATCAGTTCCAGGTGGTGATTAAACCCTCACCGGACAATATTCAGGAACTGTACCTCGGTTCACTGAAAGAGCTGGGCGTGGATCCCACCATTCATGATATTCGTTTTGTGGAAGATAACTGGGAAAACCCAACGCTGGGTGCCTGGGGTCTGGGCTGGGAAGTGTGGCTAAACGGCATGGAAGTGACGCAGTTCACTTACTTCCAGCAGGTGGGTGGTCTGGAATGTAAGCCGATCACCGGTGAAATCACCTACGGTCTGGAACGTCTGGCAATGTACATTCAGGGCGTAGACAGCGTTTACGACCTGGTCTGGAGCGACGGCCCGCTGGGTAAAACCACTTACGGCGACGTGTTCCATCAGAACGAAGTGGAGCAATCCACCTATAACTTCGAATACGCGGATGTGGACTTCCTGTTCACCTGCTTCGAGCAGTACGAGAAAGAAGCACAGCAGCTGCTGGCGCTGGAGACTCCACTGCCGCTGCCAGCCTACGAGCGCATTCTGAAGGCCGCCCATAGCTTTAACCTGCTTGATGCCCGTAAAGCCATCTCCGTGACTGAACGTCAGCGTTATATTTTGCGTATTCGCACGCTGACCAAAGCCGTTGCAGAAGCTTACTACGCGTCCCGTGAAGCCCTTGGCTTCCCGATGTGCAACCGAAATAAATAAGAGGCGGCCATGTCTGATAAAACTTTCCTGGTGGAAATCGGCACTGAAGAGCTGCCACCAAAAGCCCTGCGCAGCCTGGCGGAATCCTTTGCTGCGAACGTGACGGCTGAGCTGGATAACGCTGGCCTGATGCACGGTAATATTGAATGGTTTGCTGCACCGCGCCGTCTGGCGTTGAAAGTGGCAAATTTGGCCGCTTCTCAGGCCGATCGCGAAGTTGAAAAGCGCGGCCCGGCGATTTCTCAGGCGTTTGACGCCGAGGGGAAACCGAGCAAAGCAGCAGAAGGCTGGGCGCGTGGTTGCGGTATCACCGTTGACCAGGCCGAGCGTCTGACCACCGATAAAGGTGAATGGCTGCTGTATCGTGCGCATGTCAAAGGCGAAAGCGCAGAAGCGCTGCTGCCGAACATGATTGCGACGTCTCTGGCAAAGCTGCCGATCCCAAAACTGATGCGCTGGGGCGCGTCTGACGTGCACTTTGTGCGCCCGGTTCATACTGTCACCCTGCTACTGGGTGATGCGGTTATCCCGGCGACCATTTTGGGCATCAAATCCGATCGCGTGATCCGCGGCCACCGCTTTATGGGCGAGCCTGAGTTCACCATCGACAATGCCGATCAGTATCCGCAAATCCTGCTGGAGCGCGGTAAAGTCATTGCTGATTACGAACTGCGTAAAGCTAAAATCAAAGCGGATGCTGAAGAAGCGGCGCGCAAAATCGGTGGTAACGCCGATCTGAGCGAAAGCCTGCTGGAAGAAGTGACCTCGCTGGTGGAATGGCCTGTCGTCCTGACCGCAAAGTTCGAAGAGAAATTCCTCGCCGTTCCGGCTGAAGCGCTGGTTTACACCATGAAGGGTGACCAGAAGTACTTCCCGGTCTACGCGACTGACGGCAAACTGCTGCCGAACTTTATCTTCGTGGCCAATATCGAATCCAAAGATCCGATTCAGATTATCTCCGGTAACGAGAAAGTGGTTCGTCCACGTCTGGCGGACGCTGAGTTCTTCTTCAATACCGATCGCAAAAAACGTCTGGAAGATCATCTGCCGCGTCTGCAAACCGTGCTGTTCCAGCAGCAACTGGGCACGTTGCGCGACAAGACCGACCGTATTGCTGAGCTGTCCGGTTGGATTGCCCGTGAAATCGGTGCGGATGTGAATCATGCGACCCGTGCAGGCCTGCTGTCCAAGTGCGACCTGATGACCAACATGGTGTTTGAGTTTACCGACACCCAGGGCGTGATGGGCATGCACTACGCGCGTCACGACGGCGAAGCAGAAGATGTGGCCGTTGCGCTGAACGAGCAGTATCAGCCGCGCTTTGCGGGTGATGACCTGCCGTCAAATCCTGTTGCTTGTGCCGTAGCGATTGCCGACAAAATGGACACCCTCGCGGGTATCTTCGGTATCGGTCAGCATCCTAAAGGTGACAAAGATCCGTTTGCGCTGCGTCGTGCCGCACTGGGCGTGCTGCGCATCATCGTTGAGAAGAACCTCAACCTGGATCTGCAAACCTTGACCGAAGAAGCGGTGCGTCTGTACGGCGACAAGCTGACCAACGCGAAGGTGGTGGATGACGTTATCGACTTTATGCTGGGTCGCTTCCGCGCCTGGTATCAAGACGAAGGTTACACCGTCGATACCATTCAGGCGGTACTGGCGCGTCGTCCGACCCGTCCAGCAGATTTCGATGCACGTATGAAGGCGGTTTCGCACTTCCGTACCCTGGAAGCAGCATCTGCGCTGGCTGCGGCCAACAAACGTGTGTCCAACATTCTGGCGAAGTCTGAAGAGACGCTGAACGAGCGTGTGAACGCCGCGACGTTGAAAGAGCCAGAAGAAATCGCGTTGGCGCTGCAGGTGGTTGTGATGCGTGACAAGCTGGAGCCGCTGTTTAAGGACGGTCGCTATCAGGAAGCGCTGGTTGAACTGGCCGAGCTGCGTGAAGTGATTGATGCCTTCTTCGAGAAAGTGATGGTGAACGTCGAGGATAAAGACCTGCGTATCAACCGTCTCTCTATGCTCGAAAAACTGCGCGAGCTGTTCCTGCGCGTGGCGGATATTTCGCTGTTGCAGTAACGGTGACTTTCAGGTGCTATAAAACCCGCTTCGGCGGGTTTTTTTATAGCGACATGATGAAAATTTAACCTTGAAATGGTCAACAAATTACCGCTATCCTGTCTCCCGTTAACTTTCTCCCCCGGAGCGCCCCCCAAAAATGAACAACCACGACTGATGAATTTCGATCCTTGCTAAACGCCATCGCGTCGGCAGGGGATGTTTTGATTTCATTCAGGAGTGTTTATGGCTCATTTTGCGAAGTCCCCTTCTTTTATTTTGCATCAGGTTACCTGTCAGTTTGCGACGGGCGATACCCTTTTTGGTCCCCTGAATCTTTCGCTTGAACCGTCGCTATCCGCGCTGGTTGGCCGTAACGGCAGCGGCAAAACGCGGCTCATGCGGTTGCTGGCCGGGCTGGACGAGCCTGCGAGTGGCCATATCGAACGTAGCGGTACTTCTGTTTATGTGGCGCAGCAGCACGATATTTCCCCCTACACTACGCTTGCTGAGCTGCTCGGATACGAGCGTATTTTTGCTGCCCGCACACGTATCGACAGTGGTGATTATCAGCCTGACGATCTGGAGCGTCTCGACGGATTCTGGGATTTAACAGAACGTCTGAGCGAGGCGTTCGCCATCGCGCACCTTCCCACGTTTGAGCCAGGCAGGCTGGCTTCAGAACTCAGCGGCGGCGAGCGCGTCCGGGCGCTGCTTTGCGGTGCATTTACCGCCGATGCCGACTATTTACTGCTGGATGAACCCACTAACCACCTCGACAGACCGGGGCGAGAGTGGTTTTACGCCCGGCTTGCCCGTCAGCGCGGCGGCGTGCTGGTGGCGTCTCACGATCGTGAGCTGCTCGCAAAAGTTCCGCGCATTCTGGAACTGAGCGTCGCGGGGCTGCGCAGCTTTGGCGGTAATTACGCTGACTATCGGCAGCAGCGGGATGCTGAGCAGCAGGCTGCCCGCGCGGCGCTGGAACACGCGGCAACCGAGCGCAAACGTACCCGCGTCCGTATGCAGAAAGAGCATGACGATAGCCTCAGGCGGTCAGCGAAAACGCTGCGGACGGTGGATAGCCTTAACATTGCCTCATTTGAACGGGTTAAATACAAAATGGCCGCGAAGGAGCGTCCGGGTGCGTGGCGCAGCCAGCATAGTGAGCAAAATGACGCGCTGAACGCTGCGGTCAATCAGGCGCGAGCACGCGTCGAAGCCGAAAGCCCCGTGATGTTTACGCTGCCAGGCAGCCAGATTGCGGAAGGAAAACAGGTGCTCGTACTGGAGGATGTGGTGCTGCCGTACGTAGCAATCCCCCCGATTAACTGGCGCATGGCCGGCCCAATGCGGGTCGCGCTACGTGGCCCGAATGGCTGCGGTAAATCAACGTTGATGAAGGTGATCCTCGGCGAATGTGAACCGGTATCGGGGAGTTGCCGCCTGTCGGTGAAAACGGCCTGGCTCGATCAGCATTTGTCGCAGCTGGATCTTACGCAGTCGGTCATCACGCATCTCAATCTGCACAATACGCCGCTGGAAGAGGGCACGCTGCGCACCCGTCTGGCGCAGCTTCAGCTTGGCGCAGATAAAGTGTCGCTGCCGTTAGCTGAACTGAGCGGCGGCGAACGCCTGAAGGCCGCGCTGGCCTGCGTGTTATGGCGAGCAGAATCTACACAGCTGCTACTGCTGGATGAGCCGACTAACCATCTGGATTTGGCTTCCGTTCAGGCTATCGAAGCCGCACTGGCGGATTTTCCGGGTGCATTGCTGGTGGTTTCCCACGATAGCGCGTTCCTTGACGGGCTTAAGCTTACGCATGAGATGGTATGGCGGGATGATGGATGGCATTGCGAGACGCTCTAAAACACAAACCCCCGCATAGGCGGGGGCGGTAACGACTTTTTATTCAACTTACTGCGTGCTAAGCACGGGCGCTGCCTGAATAAGGCGCATCAGGTTTAGCTCAGTCATGGAGGGTTTAACACGTTTTGACTCCCATTCCTGAACCTGTGACACGCTAACGCCCATTTCTCTTGCGAAATCAATAGGTTTTAATCCTGTCCCCTTGCGTAATTGCTCAAATTCTGTAAAGGGATTAGATTTTTTGGACACTGTAACCGTCTGCGATAAGTCTTTAAAAACAATTTGTTCCAGGCTGGTTAACAGCTCAAACATTGGATCTTTAGATTCCATTTAGAACTCCTCATAAATCACACAACGGGATCATGAACATCTTAGAGCCCCTTAAGGATAGTCTTTAAGCGGGGTATTGGATCGTCACGGGTGTGATTAATCGTGCGGTAAGGATCGCCTTACGCGTTTCAGCTATATGGATAGTTATGCTAATTACCTGATTAATCATAAGCGGGCGTCGTTCGGTATTTTTTTGTAAATCGTAAGAAAAAAATCGGCAATAGCCGTTTTGCATGAAAAGAGTATCTTGCATGCCTGACCTGGACTATCCTTGTGAGCGTCGGGCACGCGTGTACTGGTGTGCGCTTTTTTGGGTTAAGGAGTTATAAAATGGCGACAGGAAAGTCCTGCTCTCGCTGGTTTGCGCCTATTGCGGCGTTATTGATGGTTGTTAGCCTGAGTGGGTGTTTCGATAAGGAAGGCGATCAACGTAAGGCGTTTATCGATTTTCTGCAGAATAACGTGATGCGCAGCGGTGAGCATTTGCCGACATTGACTGCGGATCAGAAAAAGCAATTCGGTCCCTTCGTTTCTGATTATGCCATCCTTTATGGCTATTCGCAGCAGGTGAATCAGGCGATGGATTCCGGCCTACGTCCGGTCGTGGATAGCGTTAACGCCATTCGGGTACCGCAAGATTACATGACTCAGCGCGAACCGTTGCGCCAGTCTAACGGTGCGCTTGGTGTTTTGAGCCAGCAGTTGCAGAACGCGAAAATGCAGGCTGATGCCGCACGTTCCGCGCTGAAACAAGCCGACGATCTGAAACCGGTGTTTGATCAGGTTTATGAAAAAGTGATCACTAAACCGGCTGACGCTATGCAGCCGCTGATCCCGGCAGCGCAGATCTTTACTCAGCAACTGGTCCAGGTGGGTGATTTTATCTCCCAGCAGGAGACGCAGGTGAGCTTTGTCTCTAACGGCATTCAGTTCCCAACGTCTCAGCAAGCCAGCCAGTACAACACGCTGATTGGGCCGCTAGCCTCGCAGCATCAGGCCTTTAGTCAGGCCTGGACTGCCGCAGTGACGGCAACAGAATAAGAAAGCCCCCGCCTCGAGCGGGGTTTTTTTTATTAATTACAAAAATAATGCTTGTCATTCGAGTACCACCCAAGTATAACTATGTTCGTCGGTTTGTTCACAGACCTAAAGCAGTTTAGTTAAGTAGTCCAGATGCGTTATCTTAGATACCCTTCGTAGTGACCCTTCCTCTAGCGCTTAAAAATCTGTAACACATTCCATCATCGCGCCGGAAGGCAAAACAAATTTTTAAAAAGGTAATTTCTATGTCTGGTAAAATGACTGGTCTGGTAAAATGGTTCAACGCTGATAAAGGTTTCGGCTTCATCACTCCTGACGATGGCTCTAAAGATGTATTCGTACACTTCTCTGCTATCCAGAACGAAGGCTACAAATCTTTGGACGAAGGCCAGAAAGTTTCCTTCACCATCGAAAGCGGCGCTAAAGGCCCAGCAGCTGGTAACGTTGTAAGCCTGTAAGCTTCCAACTCAGCAGCAAAAAATTCTAAAACCCGCCTTCTGGCGGGTTTTTTCGTTTAGGCTTTTACCTGCGGATTAACACAGTTTTTCTCAACGTTGCCGTTCAGCGCGTTAATCAGGTTATCAACAGCGGTAGCCGCCATGTTGTAGCGCGTTTCATGGGTAGCGGAGCCAATGTGCGGCAAGGCCACCACGTTTGGTAACGTCAGCAGCGGCGAATCAACCGGTACCGGCTCTTGCTCAAACACATCCAGTCCTGCGGCGTGTATCTCACCGTTTTGCAGCGCTTCAATTAAGGCTTTCTCATCGACCACCGGGCCGCGACCTGCATTGATGAAAATAGCCGTTTTCTTCATTTTATCGAATTCAGCTTTGCCCATCAGATGATGTGTCTCCTCCGTCAGGGGTAGGATCAGGCAGACATAGTCCGCTTCCCTTAATAGCGTGTCCAAATCGCAATAGCGCGCGTTAAAGCGTTCTTCCGCTTCGCTATGGTGACGGCGGGCGTTGTACAGAATGGGCATGTTAAAACCAAAATGTGCCCGCTGTGCCAGCGCCAGGCCGATACGGCCCATCCCGACAATCCCTAACGTTTTGCTATGTACATCCACACCAAACCAGTCCGGACCAATACTTTTTGTCCATTCGCCTGCTTTCACGCGTTCGGCTACTTCCACCACGCGACGAGCAGTGGTCAGTACCAGCGCCATCAGCGTATCTGCTACCGTTTCGGTTAGCGCGTATGGGGTATGCATTAGCAGAACGTTACGGGCATTCAGGGCATCGACGTCAAAATTGTCGTAACCGACGGAAATCGTGGAGGTAGCACGCAGCTTTGGCATTTTTTCCAGCAAAGCGGTATCCACTTTTTCGCTTGATCCCAACAGACCTTCGGCGCGGGCAAATGCGTCGGCATGCTGTGCGACGGTGTCCGGGTTGAGATTCTTCACCTGGATAACGGTGAAATGCTCTTCCAGGCGTTTTTGTAGATCCTCGGGCAGTGCTTTATACAAAATGACGGACGGCTTCATGCTAATCTCCGTTGATTTTAAAGGGTTCAGGCGTGATGTGCGCCAGCAGGAATGTGCTGATTATTAGCAGGCTTAACAATCAAAGTAAGCCACACTGAGGCCAAAAGTGCCACCCCCATAAATATGTATGAGGCAGACGGGCTACCGGTTGAACCGTTCAGATAACCGACAAACCATGAGCCGAAGAACGAACCCAGTGCGCCCATACTGTTGATCAGCGCCATCGCTCCACCCGCCACGTTACGCGGCAGCATCTCCGGGATGATGGCAAAGAATGGACCATACGGGGCGTACATCGCGGCACCCGCAATCACCAGCAACGTATAAGAAACCCAGAAGTGGTTGGCACCAACCGCCCAGGAGCCGATGAAGGCGAACGCGGCAATCAGCAGCAGTGGCCAGACGAAGAGCTTGCGGTTTTGCAGCTTGTCCGATGCCCAGGAGGCAACGATCATCGCGATAGTAGCGGCAAGATAAGGAACGGATGACAGCCAGCCGACTTCGACCATGCCTAAGTTTTCTCCGCCGCTGCGAATAATCGACGGCAGCCACAATACAAAGCCGTAAACGCCAATGCTCCAGGTGAAATACTGCATGCACAACAGGATAACGTTGCGGGAGCGGAAAGCTTCTGCGTAGTTACGCATCGGTTTCAATCCTTGCTGTTCTTTCTCCAGCTCCGCCTGTAATGCGGCCTTTTCATCCTCCGACATCCAGTTGACCTGCGACGGTTTATCTTTTACCAGCACCCACCAGCAGAAGGCCCAGATAATGGCCGGCACGCCCTCAATGATAAACATATGACGCCAGCCAAAGGACTGGATGAGATAGCCAGAGACCACGGACATCCACAGTACCGTGACCGGGTTGCCGAGGATCAGGAAGGTATTGGCGCGCGAACGTTCCGATTTGGTAAACCAGTTGCTGATGTAGATAAGCATTGCGGGCATTACTGCCGCTTCCACTACGCCCAGAATAAAGCGAATGGCGGCCAGCGCCGGGATGTTGTTGACCATGCCGGTGAGTGACGCGCAAGCCCCCCACAGAATCAAACAGACAAAAATCAATTTACGTACGCTGCGGCGTTCAGCGTAAATCGCCCCAGGTATCTGAAAGAAGAAATAGCCGAGGAAGAACAGGGCGCCTAAAAGCGATGAGACGCCTTTGGTGATCCCCAGATCTTCGGTGATCCCCGCGGCGGAAGCGAAACTGAAGTTTGCACGGTCAAGATACGCCAGGCTATACGTGATAAACACGATAGGCATGATGTACCACCAGCGTTTTGCTGCATTGGTCGACTTATTCATGGGCTTGCCTCTGTGGTTGAGGTTTGTACCGCCGTGGTTTGTAGGGTACACGGTGGTAGGTATTAACTACTCGGATAATTGGTTGCGTGTCGGCAATCCTTCGCTGTCGCCCTGCACCTGAATGGCTAGCGAGCCAATCTTGTTGCCACGCGCGATAGCCTGATGGAGCGTTTTGCCTTCCAGTAATGCGCTAATGACGCCAACGGCGAATCCATCGCCTGCACCAACGGTGTCGACGACGTTCTCGACCTTCACCGCGGCAACGGCACCTTTTTCACCCTCGGACGTTTTGAACCAGGCACCATCGGCACCGGTTTTCAGCACTACCGCTTTCACGCCCTTATTGAGGTAGAAATCAGCGATGCTTTCCGGGGATTTCTCACCGGTCAACATCATGCCTTCTTTCACGCCAGGCAAAACCCAGTCGGCCTGGAAGGCAAGGTGGTTGAGCTTTTCGATCATCTCTGCCTCGCTTTTCCACAGCACCGGACGCAGGTTTGGATCAAAGGAGACAGTCTTGCCCTGGGCTTTCATCGTGGTTGCAGCAAGGTCGAGCAGTTCATACGAGCTGGATGACAGCGCTGCCGCCACGCCGCTCAAATGTAGATGTCGCGCTGAACGGAAATAGGCAGGGAGAAAATCTTTGGTCGAGAGATGGCTCGCCGCGGAGCCTTTACGGAAATACTCCACAATGGGATCGGTTCCATTTTCGACTTTAGATTTAAGCTGAAACCCTGTTGCATAGCGCCCGTCGATGGTGACGCCCGAGGCATCAATGCCCTCTTTTTTCAGCGAATCCAAAACAAACTGACCAAAGCTGTCGTCACCGATACGGCTGACCCAGCCCACTTTCAAACCCAGACGCGCCAGGCCTGTCGCAACGTTCAACTCAGCACCTGCAACGCGTTTAATAAAGCGATCGACGGTGCTCAACTCGCCAGTGTCAGTGGCGACGAACATGGCCATGGCTTCTCCGACGGTGATGACATCCAGAGCGTTATGCATGGCGTGACTCCTCGCGCAGCAGGTTAACGTAGTGACGAGTGACCGCGGCTAAATCGGGTCCCTCCAGCGGGAACTCAATTCCGCGTGGCGCATCCGCGGGAAGCTGATCCAGAAGTGCCATCCAGCGTGCGTCGGCGTTATCCGGCGCAATGGCGCGATAATGCTGATTGTGTGGGACCGCCGCTTTGACGTGGATATAGCTCACGGCAGGGGCGAGAAGGCGTGCGGCTTCTTCTGGTGATTCGCCTACCCATAGCCAGTTTCCGGTATCGAAGGTCAGCGTGATCGGGAGTTCCATCACCCGGCAGGCGGCTTTGAATCGCTGCATCGGGGCGAGTTGACCGCAATCGGTCTGATCGTTTTCGACCACTAGCGCAATATCGCTCTCATCGAGTAACGTGCGCAGCGCTTCAAGCGGTTTTTTATCGCGGAAATGACCCAGAGAGACTTTCAACCACAGCGCGTTCAGCACGCTGGCTTCTTCCAGGTAGCGGGGCAGGTCCGGGTTGAGCGTGCCATCGGGCATGAGTAAAGCGGCGGGCACTGAATAACAGGCTTGTAATCCTAGCTGTTCAATCGACTCGGCCAGTTGAGGAAGTGTGTCCAGCTCTTGCTCGCTGAAAAGCTCACGGCGTATCTCGACGCCATCCGCGCCACCGGATGCGATAACGGGCAGCATGGCTCGCTGTCCGCCCGCCTGACGTACCTGATCCGCGCCATACGCGGCGGTAACCACTATAATTTTCCTGCCCATTGGCTGACTCCCATTCATAGCTGATATTTAATACGCTAGATGGAACCGGTTCCAAAGAAAAGGTCAGGATGTTGAATTTATGATCGACATCACGAAGGGAAAATTAACGGGAGGTGGAGCCGCGAACGATCAATTCTCCAGAGAAAACCTGCTCGCGCACGGTCTCATCGAGACCTTCAATGCGGCGCACGACCTGCTCAACGGCGGCGTAGCCAATCTGCCAGGTGGGCTGTTTAAGGGTGGTAATGCCCACGCCGGCCAGCTCGGCCCACTCCAGCTCGTCAAAACCTAACAGGCCGATATCACTACCCCAGTGCAGGCCGATGCGCTTCAGCGAGCGGGCGACCTGTAGCGTGAGCGCACCGTTGGCGGAAATGATCGCTTTGCGCATCCCCCGGTGGCGGGTGTGAAATTGGCGAAGGGTATTATCAATCTGTTCAGCTTCATGCAGCGTGATTTCGGCATTCTCGGCGATGACGCCAGGATAACGAGCGAGCGTTGCGTGAAACGCGCTCAGACGATCGCGACGTGTGTTGACCGTACCTAGCGGTTCACTCAGAAACAGGATGGCTTCAAAGCCTTGTTCAATAAGGTGTTCTGTCGCCGTCGTCGCCGCCTGGGTGTTATCCAGTCCGACGACATCGCAGGCGAATTCCGGGATTTTACGATCGATCAGGACCATGGGCAGAGAGGACTGTTGTAGCCGATTTAACCCCTCTTCGCGCATCCCCACAGCGTTGACGACGATGCCTTCAACCTGGTAGCTGCGCAGTAAATCGAGATAGTGCAGCTCCTGGTCCACTTCGTTATTGGTATTACACACCAGCGGGGTGAAGCCTTTTTCGCGGCACGCGGCTTCAATGCCGCTGAGCACATTCACGGAATAGGGGTTGGTAATATCGGCGATGATCAGGCCAATCAGACGGGTGCGGCCGCGCTTAAGACCGCGAGCCATCAGGCTTGGACGATAATTAAGGTCGGCGATAGCCTGTTCAATACGGGCCAGCAGCGCATCGGAAAGCAGGTTTTTCTCGCCGTTAAGATAGCGAGAAATACTGGTTTTACCGGTTTTGGCGGCTTTCGCCACGTCGCTGATGGTGGGCCGTGTTGATTTGCTCATCGCTGATTTCCCTCAGTTTAGTGAGAACACCTTAACGTGAAAATCAGCGATGGCAAGACGTTAATATCGGTTATTGAATCGGGCTTAACGTGATTTCTACGCGACGGTTCTGCGCTTTGCCTTCTGCCGTACTGTTGCTGGCGATTGGATTGGCTGGACCCATTCCGCTGGTGCGGATGCGGGTGGCGGCAACGCCCTGGGTAATCAGCGAGCTGGCGACGGAATCCGCGCGCTGCTGGGAAAGACGCATATTCAGATCCTGGCTGCCGGTGCTATCGGTATAGCCAATGACGTTCACCGCCGTTTTGCCATACTCTTTCAGCACCATCGCAACGCCAGTCAGGGTATTCGCGCCCGCCGGTTTTAGCGTGGCACTGCTGCTGTCGAAGGTCACATTGCTTGGCATGTTCAGGATGATATTGTCGCCACTTCGCGTCACACTTACGCCTGTTCCCTGCATTTTGTCACGCAGTTTTGCTTCCTGCACATCCATGTAATATCCGACGCCGCCACCGAGTGCTGCACCTGCTGCTGCGCCAATCAAAGCACCTTTGCCGCGATCTTTCTTCGAGGAAGAAAGTGCACCGACACCGGCACCGACCAGCGAGCCGAGGCCCGCGCCAATACCGGATTTTCCTGCTTCACGCTCACCGGTGTAAGGGTTCGTTGTGCAGCCTGAAACAGCCAGTGCGCCACTCACCAGAGCGGCAATAACTACTACGCGTTTATTCATCTTATTTCCTTAATCCTTTTTATTCTTTGCCACGACGAGCGTGGCGGTTGATTATGACGCGCAGTGACGCTGAAAATTCCGGAGATAAATCTGAAATTTGTGTCAAACCATAAACAGCCTCAAAGAAGGCCGTGAAACCTGCAACAGGCAATCCAGGAGCGCACGCTTTGACCACCTCAATAAAAACTATCCTGACCGCAGCCCACTGGGGGCCCATGCTGGTGGAGACCGACGGCGAGAATGTCCTGTCTTCTCGCGGAGCGTTGCCCACAGAACACCCCAACTCATTACAAACAGCGGTGCGCGATCAGGTACACAGTAAAACCCGCGTGCGCTGGCCGATGGTACGTAAAGGCTTTTTAGCCTCGCCGGAGAATCCGCAGGGAATTCGTGGGCAAGATGAATACGTCCGCGTGAGCTGGGATGATGCCCTGGCGCTTATCCATACTCAGCACAAGCGCATCCGCGACAGCTATGGTCCGTCGTCGATTTTTGCCGGGTCCTACGGCTGGCGTTCCAACGGCGTGCTGCACAAGGCGGCGACGCTGCTGCAACGCTATATGAGCCTGGCGGGCGGCTATACCGGCCATCTTGGTGATTACTCTACCGGCGCGGCGCAGGCCATCATGCCGTACGTGGTGGGTGGGAATGAAGTGTATCAGCAGCAGACCAGTTGGCCGCTGGTGCTGGAACATACCGAAGTGGTGGTGCTCTGGAGCGCCAACCCGCTTAACACGCTCAAAATTGCGTGGAACGCCAGCGATGAACAAGGCATTGCCTATTTTGAGGCGCTGCGTAAAAGCGGCAAACGTCTGATCTGCATCGACCCAATGCGTTCCGAAACGGTTGATTTTTTCGGGAATACTATGGAGTGGATCGCTCCACATATGGGTACCGACGTGGCGATGATGCTCGGCGTTGCCCATACGCTGGTCGAAAATGGGTGGCAGGATAACGATTTTCTTGAACGCTGCACGACAGGCTACGACAAATTTGCTGATTACTTAACGGGTGTGACCGACGGCGTGGCGAAATCCGCTGAGTGGGCGTCGGGTATTTGCGGCGTGGATGCCGATAAGATCCGTGAACTGGCGGCGTTATTCCATCACAACACGACGATGTTGATGTCCGGCTGGGGGATGCAGCGCCAGCAGTTTGGCGAACAGAAACACTGGATGCTGGTAACGCTTGCTGCCATGGTCGGGCAAATCGGCACGCCGGGCGGCGGTTTTGGTCTCTCCTATCACTTTGCCAACGGTGGAAACCCGACGCGTAAAGCCGCGGTGCTGGCCTCCATGCAGGGGTCGGTCAAGGACGGTATTGATGCCGTCGATAAAATCCCGGTCGCACGCATCGTCGAGGCGCTGGAAAACCCAGGCGGTTTTTATCAGCACAACGGCATGGACCGCCACTTCCCGGATATTCGGTTTGTCTGGTGGGCGGGTGGCGCGAACTTTACCCATCATCAGGATACCAACCGTCTGATCCGCGCCTGGCAAAAACCAGAGCTGGTGGTGATTTCTGAATGCTTCTGGACCGCAGCGGCTAAGCATGCGGATATCGTTTTACCCGCGACGACTTCGTTTGAGCGTAACGACCTCACCATGACCGGCGATTACAGTAATCAGCATATGGTGCCGATGAAGCGCGTGGTGCCGCCTCGCGACGAGGCTCGGGATGATTTAGCGGTGTTTGAGGCGTTAAGCGAACGCTGGGAGCAGGGGGGGCGCGAGCGTTTTAGCGAAGGCAAATCTGACCTCGAATGGCTCGAAAGTTTCTATCAAATCGCCGGACAGCGCGGTGAATCTCAGGGCGTGACGCTGCCGCCGTTCGCTGAGTTCTGGGACGCAAACGAGATTTTTGAGATGCCGGAAAGCGAGCAAAACGCGCAGTTTGTTCGCTTCGCGGATTTCCGTCGCGACCCGCAACGTTATCCGTTAAAAACGGAAAGCGGGAAAATTGAAATTTATAGCCAGCGTATTGCCGGGTTTAACTACGCCGATTGCCCGCCGCATCCCATGTGGCTCGAACCGGACGAGTGGCACGGGAATGCACAACCCAAACAGCTACAGGTGCTCTCTGCGCATCCAGCGCACCGTCTGCACAGCCAGTTGAATTACTCGTCACTGCGTGAACGGTATGCGGTGGCGGGACGCGAGCCGATAACGTTGCATCCTGAGGATGCTAACGCGCGTGGTATTGCCGATGGCGACGTGGTCCGCGTCTGGAATCAGCGCGGGCAGGTGCTGGCGGGTGCGGTCGTGAGCGAAGGGATCAAGCCTGGGGTTATCTGTATTCATCAGGGAGCCTGGCCAGACCTGGATCGCGACGAGGGTGGCATCTGTAAAAACGGGGCGGTCAACGTGCTGACCAAAGATCTCCCCAGCTCAAAGCTGGGGAATGGTTGCGCGGGGAATACGGCGCTGGCGTGGGTGGAGAAATATCAGGGGCCGGAGCTTACGCTAACGGCGTTTGATCCGCCTGCCAACTCATAATCCAGGTCGGGTGCTGCGTTTCTTCTTGCCAGGCGCTATCTTCAATGCGAAAGCCCTGAGCATGGTAGAAATTCACCGCCCGACTGTTTTTTTGGTAAACCTCAAGGCTTAGGTAGGGGTAGCGCTGCTGCACACTGGCGATCAGCGCGTGCCCAATACCTTTACCTATGTGGGCAGTCGCAACGAACAGGGCACCGATAAATTGCGACTGCATCACGCTAATAAAGCCCCGCACTTCGCCGGTTTCTTCCCAGACCCACGTCTGCGCTGAAGGCAAATAGGCATTCCGGACCAGCGCTTCGCTCTCTTTCCAGTAAGACGCCTCAATAAAAGGATGCGCCTCGGTGGTGCTTTCAAGCCATAAGCTCAGCAGTGGCGCGGTGTTGTCATTTTGCCATTTGCGGATCATGTATTCCTCCTGGATGGCAGAAACAGCTAGTGACATGATCGTTCACCAGCCCGCAAGCCTGCAGGAAAGAGTAGCAAATGGTCGTGCCTACGAATTTGAAGCCGCGTTTTTTCAGTGCTTTTGCCAGCGCGTCTGATGCAGGCGTTGATGTAGGGATGTCGGCAAGTGCCGCGGCCTGCGTGATTTGAGGCGTGTTATCGACAAACGACCAGACGAAATCGGAGAAGGGCTCGCCGTTTTCTTCCATGGCTAAGTAAGCGCGAGCATTGCCGATAATTGCCTGGATTTTACCGCGATGGCGAATAATCCCCGCATCCAGTACCAGCCTTTCGACGTCATCATCTGTCATCGCGGCGACGGTTGCGGGATCGAAATGGTGGAAGGCGCGACGATAATTTTCTCGCTTTTTCAGTACGGTGATCCAGGATAAACCCGCCTGTTGACCTTCCAGACAGATCATCTCAAAGAGTTTCTTACCGTCGGTTTCCGGCACGCCCCACTCTTTATCGTGATAGTCGATATAGAGCTGATCCTGGCTTACCCAGCCGCAACGTTCCATAGGTTATCTCCCTTGTAGTTTTGAAACCGCAAAAATTTCAACCGATCTGGCTTGACGTGTGACGTAAAGAGACAATATTTAATTAAGGGTTATGCCCCCTTACCTCTTTCTAAACAATGACAAGTATCGCCGAATTCGGCTCTTTCTGGAGTCGCTTTGATGATGATAAAAAAAATCAGTGGTCGCCATGCTGCTACTTGCATGGTGAGAGCATCAATTTGCCTGTTTTTTTGTAACACAGCATACGCCTGGCAACAGGAATATATCGTTTCGGATGGGCAAAGTAATACGACTGAACGCTATACATGGGACGCCGATCACCAACCGCGTTATGAGGATATTCTCGCTGAGCGTATTCTTTCCTCGCAGAACGTGTCAGGGGTGGCTTTCACGTTACCGGAAAATTATCCGGCAGAATCGACCAGTACGATGAGCGTTGGTTTGGCCATTCCGGTGACCAGAAATGTGACGACCGGGCCGGTTGCTGCATGGCATTACGATGGCTCATCGCCAACCCTGTATAACGAATTTGGTGATAAAGGGAACTCGTCCACCCTTACCGATCCGCTCTGGCATGCCAGCGTCAGTACACTCGGATGGCGCGTCGATACGCATGTTGGCGATCTTCGACCGTGGGCCCAAATCAGCTACAACCAGCAGTTTGGGGATAATCAGTGGAAGTCTCAGTCCGGCATGAATCGATTGCCAGCCGCAATGCAGTACGATAACTGGATGGACGTAACGGTTGGGGCGGACGTGATGCTTTACCCTCATATGGCCGCGTATGCATCGTTATCCCAGGCGGATAGCACAATGATGGGCGAAGACTATCTTTACACGCTTGGTGTCAGCGCAAGGTTCTAAAATTGTGACTGTATTTAGCGTTGCGTTAACATAATACATACAATGATAGCCGGCCTTGTGGCGATAGCGGACACTAACAAACGTTAACCTCACAGGTCGGCAAGGTCATTCATGCCGGATTCCAGGCATTTCATTCCGTCCCTCCTGCACTTCATGCCGTTTTCCCCCTGCTGATATAGGGTTTTGTTTATCGTTGTCCTCAGCGAATTCCCTTAATTTCTCTTGCAGGACAACTGCCATGAACACATCAACATACAATCGTACTCGCTGGTTGACGCTCTTCGGTACCATCGTGACGCAGTTTGCGCTGGGATCGGTTTATACCTGGAGCTTGTTCAACAGTGCGCTTTCCGACAAGCTCGGCGCGCCGGTGAGTCAGGTGGCTTTTTCTTTCGGTTTACTGAGTTTGGGTTTAGCCCTTTCTTCTTCCGTTGCGGGCAAACTGCAGGAACGCTTTGGTGTGAAGCGTGTGACGATGGCCTCCGGGATTATGCTGGGTGTGGGCTTTTTCCTGACGGCACATTCAAATAGCCTGATGATGTTGTGGTTGAGCGCTGGTGTCCTGGTTGGGCTCGCGGATGGTGCGGGTTATTTGCTGACGCTGTCGAACTGCGTGAAATGGTTCCCGGAACGTAAAGGCTTAATCTCCGCATTTTCCATTGGCTCTTATGGTCTGGGCAGCCTTGGGTTCAAATTTATCGACTCGCATCTGCTGGCATCCGTTGGGCTAGAGAAAACCTTCATGATTTGGGGCGCGATTGTGCTGGTGATGATTCTGTTCGGCGCGACGCTGATGAAAGACGCGCCACAGCAGGAAGTGAAAACCGTTAATGGTGTCGTCGAAAACGACTTCACGCTGGCGCAATCCATGCGTAAACCGCAGTACTGGATGCTGGCCGTGATGTTCCTGACCGCCTGCATGAGCGGCCTTTACGTCATCGGCGTGGCGAAAGATATCGCGCAGGGGATGGTGAAACTGGACGCGATGACAGCCGCCAATGCGGTAACGGTGATTTCTATCGCCAACCTGTCTGGCCGTCTGGTGCTGGGCATCCTGTCTGACAAAATGTCGCGTATTCGCGTGATTACAATGGGGCAGGTGGTTTCCCTGGTGGGTATGGCAGCCTTGCTGTTCGCTCCACTGAATGAAGTCACCTTCTTCGCCGCCATTGCCTGCGTTGCTTTTAACTTCGGTGGGACGATTACCGTCTTCCCTTCACTGATTAGCGAATTCTTTGGCCTGAACAATCTGGCGAAAAATTACGGCGTCATTTATTTAGGCTTTGGTATTGGCAGTATTTGCGGTTCGCTTATTGCATCGTTGTTCGGCGGATTCTACGTGACTTTCTGTGTCATATTCGCCCTGCTTATCCTCTCTCTGGCGCTGTCGACCACTATCCGGCAACCGCAGCGCGAAGTGTTTAATGAGGCTCACGCGTAAATATTGCTAACAATAAGGCCGGATATCCGGCCTTATTGTCGCTTGAATCTAAGGCTATCTTAAGGCTGTCTAGCTTTAGTTCGTTTTTTTGTAAATAACTGCTGCAATCACACTCTCCATTGCCACTTTTTCCTTTCCCTGTGGTCTACTTACCACGCTTTAGATATTTCTTATAACGATTGCCAAAGCGAATATATAGTCTGTTCACTTTTGAAACAAAAAGTGAAGCGGGGTTACTCTCCCTTTTTTCCGGGTTGCATGCATGAAATACATCAAATCGATGACACAACAAAAGCTGAGCTTTTTGCTGGCGTTGTACATCGGCCTGTTTATGAATGGCGCAGTTTTTTTCCGTCGGTTTGACGGTTATGCGCAAGATTTTACCTTCTGGAAAGGAATCTCCGCGGTTGTAGAACTGGCTGGCACGGTTCTGATCACCTTCTTCTTATTACGCCTGCTTTCCCTGTTTGGACGGCGCGTCTGGCGCGTTCTTGCATCATTAGTGGTGTTGTTCTCGGCGGGTGCCAGCTATTACATGACATTTATGAACGTGGTTATTGGCTATGGCATTATCGCCTCGGTCATGACGACGGATATCGATCTCTCTAAAGAAGTTGTCGGGCTGCACTTTGTTCTGTGGCTAGTAGGCGTGAGTGCGCTGCCGCTCTTGCTCATCTGGAATAACCGTTGCCGCTATACCTTGCTTCGTCAGATGCGTACCCCCGGGCAACGTATCAGAAGTGTGGCGATAGTCCTGCTGGCAGGGCTGATGGTCTGGGGGCCAATTCGCCTGCTGGACGTTAAGCAGAAGCATGACGAGCGCACCTCGGGCGTTGATATGCCGAGCTATGGCGGTGTCGTCGCCAACTCCTATCTTCCGTCTAACTGGATCTCCGCGCTGGGGTTGTATGCCTGGGCGCAGGTTGACGAGTCTTCCGATAACAAATCGCTGAAGAACCCGGCGAAAGAGTTTACCTACAACGCACCGAAAGATATCGACGATACCTACGTGGTCTTTATCATCGGCGAAACGACGCGCTGGGACCATATGGGTCTTCTGGGCTATGACCGTGACACCACGCCGAAGCTGTCGCAGGAGAAAAACCTGGTCGCTTACCGTGGGTACTCATGCGACACCGCCACTAAGCTGTCGTTACGCTGCATGTTTGTACGTGAAGGCGGGGCAGATGATAATCCGCAGCGCACCCTGAAAGAACAGAACGTCTTCTCGGTGCTGCATCAGCTTGGGTTTACGTCCGCGCTTTACGCGATGCAAAGCGAGATGTGGTTCTACAGCAACACCATGGCGCAGAACATTGCTTACCGTGAGCAAATCGGTGCCGAGCCGCGTAACCGGGGTAAGAGCGTGGATGACATGCTGTTGATCGACGAAATGAAGCAGTCGCTTAACGGCAACCCTGACGGTAAGCATATGATCATCCTCCACACCAAGGGCTCGCACTTTAACTACACCCAGCGTTATCCGCGTAGCTTTGCCAAATGGACGCCGGAATGCGTTGGCGTGGATAAAGACTGTACCAAAGAGGAGCTAATTAACTCCTTCGATAACTCGGTGATGTATGTGGATCACTTTATCGATAGCGTGATTGACCAGGTTCGCGATAAGAAAGCGATTGTTTTCTACGCGGCTGACCACGGTGAGTCGATTAATGAGTTTGAGCACCTGCACGGTACGCCACGTAATATGGCGCCGCCAGAGCAGTTCCGCGTGCCGATGATGGTCTGGATGTCAGATAAGTATCTTGAGCAGCCGGAAAAAGCCAAAATGTTCCAGCAGCTGAAGAAAGAGGCGGATATGAAGGTGCCGCGTCGTCATGTTGAGCTCTACGACACCATTATGGGCTGTCTTGGATACACGTCTCCTGACGGTGGAATCAACGAAAATAACAACTGGTGTCATATCCCTGATAGCGCTGAAAAAGCCACAAAATAATCGGTCTGGCGAGTTTCTCGCCAAACAGATAGCTTTTTGTTGATAAGGGATTGACGGGCGCGCACCTCAGCAGTAAGATGCGCTCCGCATTCGGCGAGTAGCGCAGCTTGGTAGCGCAACTGGTTTGGGACCAGTGGGTCGGAGGTTCGAATCCTCTCTCGCCGACCACATTCGAAACCCTGCTCTTTTGAGCAGGGTTTTTTGCATCCAGAGTTTGTGAGGATGAGAATCTCCGGGGAAGGAGGTTCGACTCGAGCGAAGCGAGAGAACGTTGCTTTAGCGACGGCCCGCAGGGCGAGTCACGAAGTGGCGAGTTATCCTCTCTCGCCGACCACATTCGAAAAAAGGGTTAACCGTAAGGTTGGCCCTTTTTGCATTATGGGCTTACTCACGCCGATACGACAAAATATCCCTTATCCCCGTTTCAACCTGCCTGTTATCGATTTTGTGACATAATCCATTGTATTTTTTTATATATAGATTGATATTTTTTCGCGTTGCTTATAGATAACCTCAGCATTTTCCGCTGTGCGTTTTAACGTTCGCGGTATTAAGTGCTCAGATAATCACCATAATGTAAGAAAATTTACGCTATTTGAATAAATGTTAATCACTGATTGTTGCGGAATATGAAGAGATTTGTGCTGCAAGATGGCGAGTAGCATAAATTTCCCTGCTGAAAATAGGTGCCTAAACTTTTTTTAATCTTTGTTTGCCGTTTCTCACCCTCAACGTAAATCCCCGCTACCTGTATTGACGTTTTCACATTCTGTTGACAGATTGTAGGGCACGAGGGGCATTTCAGGGACGATCTGCGCTGCAACTCTGTCGCTCATCTGAAAGGATTCTCCATCCCTTATAGCGCCTTCGGGCATCACCGACCGGACCGGGTAAATAATAAATAAAGGTCTGGCGGCGTAACACAACAAAGCAAAACATCACATTGGAGCAGAATAATGAGTATTTCCTTGAAGAAGTCAGGGATGCTGAAGCTTGGTCTGAGCCTGGTCGCTCTCACCGTCGCGGCAAGCGTACAGGCAAAAACCCTGGTTTATTGTTCTGAAGGTTCGCCGGAAGGCTTTAACCCACAGCTGTTCACCTCTGGAACCACGTACGACGCAAGCTCTGTGCCTATCTATAACCGTCTGGTTGAATTCAAAATCGGTACCACGGAAGTCATTCCTGGTCTGGCTGAGAAGTGGGAAGTCAGCGAAGACGGTAAAACGTATACCTTCCACCTGCGCAAGGGCGTGAAGTGGCAGGACAGCAAAGAATTCAAACCGACGCGCGACTTTAACGCCGACGACGTTGTGTTCTCCTTCGATCGTCAGAAAAACACACAGAACCCGTACCACAAAGTGTCTGGCGGCAGCTATGAATACTTCGAAGGGATGGGTCTGCCGGACCTGATCACCGAAGTGAAAAAAGTGGACGACAATACCGTTCAGTTCGTGCTGACCCGTCCGGAAGCACCATTCCTGGCTGACCTGGCAATGGACTTCGCTTCTATTCTTTCTAAAGAATATGCAGACAACATGCTGAAAGCCGGCACGCCGGAAAAAGTGGATCTCAACCCAATTGGTACAGGTCCATTCCAGCTGCTGCAATACCAGAAAGATTCTCGCATTCTGTATAAAGCATTTGAAGGTTACTGGGGCACCAAGCCGCAGATCGACCGTCTGGTCTTCTCCATCACGCCTGATGCATCCGTGCGTTACGCAAAACTGCAGAAAAACGAGTGCCAGGTTATGCCGTACCCGAACCCGGCTGATATCGCTCGTATGAAGCAGGACAAAAATATCAACCTGCTGGAGCAGGCTGGCCTGAACGTGGGCTATCTGTCCTTCAACACCGAGAAGAAACCGTTTGATGACGTGAAAGTGCGTCAGGCGCTGACTTACGCGGTGAACAAAGAAGCGATTATCAAAGCGGTTTATCAGGGCGCTGGCGTGGCCGCGAAAAACCTGATTCCACCGACCATGTGGGGCTATAACGACGACGTTAAGGATTACACCTACGACGTTGAGAAAGCGAAAGCGCTGCTGAAAGAAGCCGGTCAGGAGAAAGGCTTCACCGTTGAACTGTGGGCGATGCCAGTACAACGTCCTTACAACCCGAACGCTCGCCGTATGGCTGAGATGGTTCAGGCTGACTGGGCAAAAATCGGCGTTCAGGCCAAGATCGTGACCTACGAGTGGGGTGAGTACCTGAAGCGTGCTAAAGCGGGTGAGCACCAGGCTGTGATGATGGGTTGGACCGGGGACAATGGGGATCCGGACAACTTCTTCGCGACCCTGTTCAGCTGTGATGCAGCGAAACAAGGCTCCAACTACTCTCGCTGGTGCTACAAGCCGTTTGAAGACTTGATTCAGCCGGCACGTGCGACCGACGACCACAACAAGCGTATCGAGCTGTACAAACAGGCTCAGGTTGTGATGCATGACCAGGCTCCTGCGCTGATCGTGGCTCACTCCACCGTGTACGAACCAGTGCGTAAAGAAGTGAAAGGCTACGTGGTTGATCCACTGGGCAAACACCACTTCGAAAACGTGTCTGTTGAATAACTAAAAGTAAAAGGGGTGCAGTAGCACCCCATGCCGGGTAAGCGCAGTGCCACCCGGCAGCAGTGCTTTATTCCCTCTTCGAATGAGGAGGGAATAAGATTTGTGAGCAATACAGACGTCACGCCATTGGTCGTGCGTCACTAGAGAGAATCCGGGTTATGTTGCAGTTCATCCTCCGACGTCTGGGACTTGTCATCCCCACGTTTATCGGTATCACCCTTCTCACGTTTGCCTTTGTCCATATGATCCCCGGCGACCCGGTAATGATTATGGCAGGTGAGCGTGGTATATCCCCTGAGCGTCATGCACAACTGTTGGCTGAACTCGGCCTGAATAAACCGTTGTGGCAGCAGTACCTCAATTATATCTGGGGCGTCATGCATGGTGATTTAGGGATTTCGCTGAAAAGCCGCCTTCCGGTGTGGGACGAGTTCGTGCCGCGTTTTAAAGCGACACTCGAACTTGGCGTCTGCGCCATGATTTTTGCCACCGCCGTAGGTATTCCTGTCGGCGTATTGGCTGCCGTCAAACGTGGCTCTATCTTCGATCACACGGCGGTTGGCCTGGCGCTGACTGGCTACTCCATGCCTATCTTCTGGTGGGGCATGATGCTGATTATGCTGGTCTCGGTGCAATGGAACCTGACGCCGGTATCCGGGCGTGTGAGCGACATGGTGTTCCTTGACGATACGAATCCGTTGACCGGATTCATGCTTATCGATACCGCCATCTGGGGTGAAGAGGGCAACTTCATTGATGCCGTCGCGCACATGGTTCTGCCGGCGATGGTGCTGGGGACGATTCCCCTGGCCGTTATTGTGCGAATGACCCGCTCGTCAATGCTGGAAGTGCTGGGTGAGGATTATATCCGTACTGCGCGAGCCAAAGGTTTGACCCGCATGCGCGTCATCATCGTCCATGCTCTGCGTAATGCGATGCTTCCCGTCGTGACCGTTATTGGTCTGCAGGTGGGCACGTTGCTGGCGGGAGCGATCCTGACCGAAACCATCTTCTCCTGGCCGGGACTGGGACGCTGGCTGATTGATGCACTGCAACGCCGCGACTATCCGGTTGTGCAGGGGGGTGTGCTGCTGGTGGCGACGATGATTATCCTCGTCAACCTGCTGGTCGATCTGCTGTACGGCGTGGTGAACCCGCGTATTCGTCATAAGAAGTAAGGGGCCATCATGTCACAGGTTACTCAAAATAAAGTTGTTTCTGCTCCGGTGCCAATGACGCCGTTGCAGGAATTCTGGCATTACTTCAAACGTAACAAAGGCGCAGTCGTCGGTCTGGTTTACGTCGTCATCATGCTGATTATCGCGGTTTTCGCCAATTTCCTGGCACCGTATAACCCAGCGGATCAGTTCCGCGACGTGCTGCTCTCTCCGCCAGCCTGGCAGGATGGTGGGACGTTATCACATCTTCTGGGAACCGATGATGTTGGTCGTGATGTGCTGTCGCGTCTGATGTACGGTGCGCGCCTTTCACTGCTGGTGGGCTGCTTAGTGGTGGTGCTGTCGCTCATTCTGGGCGTTATTCTCGGGCTGGTGGCAGGGTATTTCGGCGGTCTTGTCGATAACATCATTATGCGTATTGTGGACATCATGCTGGCGCTGCCAAGCTTGCTGCTAGCGCTGGTGTTGGTTGCGGTCTTTGGGCCGTCGATAGGGAATGCCGCGCTGGCGCTGACGTTTGTGGCGCTGCCGCATTACGTGCGATTAACCCGAGCGGCGGTGCTGGTCGAAGTTAACCGTGATTACGTTACCGCTTCTCGCGTGGCGGGTGCGGGTGCCATGCGCCAGATGTTCGTCAATATTCTCCCGAACTGCCTTGCGCCGCTGATCGTTCAGGCGTCGCTTGGTTTCTCTAACGCCATTCTCGATATGGCTGCTCTTGGCTTCCTTGGCATGGGTGCGCAACCGCCGACACCGGAGTGGGGCACCATGCTCGCCGATGTGTTGCAGTTCGCGCAAAGCGCCTGGTGGGTCGTCACCTTCCCGGGTGTCGCGATTCTGCTAACGGTGCTGGCATTTAACCTGATGGGTGATGGTCTGCGTGATGCACTTGATCCCAAACTGAAGCAGTAAGAGGCACGAGATGGCGTTATTAAATGTAGATAAATTATCGGTGCACTTCGGTGACGTGGGCTCCGAGTTTCGTGCCGTAGACCGTATCAGCTACAGCGTGAATCAGGGTGAAGTGGTTGGCATTGTTGGTGAGTCTGGTTCCGGTAAATCGGTCAGCTCGCTGGCGATTATGGGACTGATTGATTATCCAGGCCGTGTAATGGCCGAGAGCCTTGAGTTTAACGGGCAAGATCTGAAGCGCATCTCAGAAAAACAGCGCCGCCAGCTGGTGGGCGCTGAGGTGGCGATGATCTTCCAGGACCCCATGACCAGCCTGAATCCGTGCTATACCGTCGGTTTCCAGATTATGGAAGCGATAAAGGTGCATCAGGGCGGCAATAAGAAAACCCGTCGCCAGCGTGCGATCGATTTGCTGACGCAGGTGGGTATTCCCGATCCCGAATCACGTCTGGATGTTTATCCGCACCAGCTGTCTGGCGGTATGAGCCAGCGCGTGATGATCGCCATGGCGATCGCCTGTCGGCCAAAACTGCTGATCGCGGATGAACCCACGACGGCACTGGATGTCACTATCCAGGCGCAGATCATCGAACTTCTGCTTGAGCTACAGCAGAAAGAGAACATGGCGCTGGTTCTGATTACGCACGATTTAGCACTGGTCGCTGAAGCTGCGCATAAAATCATTGTGATGTATGCCGGTCAGGTGGTGGAAACCGGAAACTCGCGCGATATCTTCCGCGCGCCGCGCCATCCGTATACTCAGGCTTTGCTTCGTGCGCTGCCAGAGTTTGCGCAGGATAAGGCGCGTCTGGCGTCACTGCCGGGCGTGGTACCGGGTAAATATGACCGTCCAACCGGTTGCCTGCTGAATCCGCGCTGCCCGTATGCGACGGATAAATGCCGTGCCGAAGAGCCTGAGTTGTTTACCCTCAGCGACGGTCGTCAGTCTAAATGTCACTACCCACTCGATGATGCCGGGAGGCCTACACTATGAGTACGCAAGAGGCCGCCAAACAACAATTACTGTTGCAGGCCATCGACCTGAAAAAACATTATCCAGTGAAGAAGGGGCTGTTTGCGCCTGAGCGACTGGTGAAGGCGTTGGACGGCGTATCGTTTACCCTTGAACGCGGCAAAACGCTGGCGGTTGTCGGGGAGTCGGGCTGCGGCAAATCGACGCTTGGCCGTTTGCTGACGATGATCGAAACGCCAACCGGTGGCGAGCTCTATTATCAGGGCCAGGATCTGCTTAAGCATGACCCGCAGGCACAAAAGCTTCGTCGTCAGAAAATCCAGATTGTGTTCCAGAACCCGTACGGTTCACTGAACCCGCGAAAGAAAGTGGGGCAGATTCTGGAAGAGCCGCTGCAGATCAATAGCAGCCTTAATAAAGAGGAACGTCGCGCGAAAGCCCTGGAGATGATGGCGAAAGTCGGTCTGAAAACCGAGCATTACGATCGCTATCCGCACATGTTCTCCGGTGGCCAGCGTCAGCGTATCGCTATCGCCCGTGGTCTGATGCTTGACCCAGACGTGGTGATTGCTGATGAACCGGTTTCGGCACTGGACGTTTCTGTGCGTGCGCAGGTACTGAACCTGATGATGGATTTACAGCAGGATTTGGGGCTGTCCTACGTCTTTATCTCGCACGACCTGTCAGTGGTGGAACACATTGCTGATGAAGTGATGGTGATGTATTTGGGCCGCTGTGTAGAGAAGGGGACGAAGGACCAGATCTTTAATAATCCTCGTCACCCCTATACACAGGCATTGCTCTCGGCAACGCCGCGCCTGAATCCGGACGAACGTCGTGAGCGTATAAAGCTGACGGGCGAGTTACCAAGCCCGTTGAATCCGCCGCCGGGATGCGCCTTTAACGCCCGTTGTCGTCGTCGCTTTGGGCCTTGCACGCAGTTGCAGCCGCAGTTGAAAGACTACGGTGGTCAACTGGTGGCCTGCTTTGCGGTCGATCAGGATGAAAACGGCGAGAAGCCTCACGCATAATGCGTAAAAAAACCGGCGATAATCGCCGGTTTTTTTGTCTGCCGTTGCGTTATTTCCGCAAACGAATTTGGTCGACGGCGTGATTTTCACTTTTCGTGAGGATCAGGCTGGCACGTTCACGCGTGGGCAGGATGTTCTCTTTCAGGTTCACGTAGTTGATTTCATTCCATAACGAGGTTGCCACATTGACCGCTTCTGCTTCAGAAAGCTGGGCATAATTATGGAAGTAAGAATCAGGATCGGTGAATGCCCCTTCGCGGAACTTAAGGAAGCGGTTGATATACCAGTTTTGCAGGAGATCTTCCGGCGCATCGACATATATAGAGAAGTCGACGAAATCGGAGACAAACACATGGTGTGGGTCATGCGGATAATCCATGCCGCTCTGCAATACGTTTAACCCTTCCAGTATCAGGATATCCGGCTGCGCGACCGTTTTGTCGCCATCGGGGATACGATCGTAAATAAGATGGGAATAAACCGGTGCGGTAACGTTAGGTGCGCCTGACTTCAGATCCGAGACGAATTTGACCAGACGGTGCATATCATAAGAAAGAGGGAAACCTTTCTTCTTCATCAGGCCACGTTCTTTCAACACCTCGTTCGGGTGCAAGAAGCCATCGGTGGTAATCAACTCAACGCTGCGGTGTTCTGGCCAGCGGCTCAAAAGCGCCTGCAATACGCGCGCCGTCGTGCTTTTACCTACTGCCACGCTTCCTGCGATGCTGATGATATAAGGAATACGTTGACCGTTGGTACCGAGGAACTGCTCCAGAACGGCCTGACGTCGCAGGTTGGAGCTTATATAGAAGTTCAGCAAGCGGGAGAGGGGCAAATAAATCTCCGCCACTTCCTCAAGCGACAGGTCTTCATTTATTCCTTTTAACCGTGCTATTTCGCCTTCCGTTAACGTCATCGGGACGGAATCACGCAGGGCAGCCCATTGGCTACGGTTAAACTGAAGATAGGGTGTCATTAACGATTGCTCTTTTTTGCTCATAAGCATGCTTCAGTGAACGCTCTACCTGCGCAGTCACGCTATCTGGCGGGCAGCGGTTCATCACTTAGTAGTTAATTTTGGACAATGGGCAGGAGGTTAACACCAGATGACGCGAATAATAAGAAAAAATATAGGCAAGTGATGCGTTACGCGGGGGCCATCACGATACGCTTTGAGGGGGTCGATGCGACCCGAATGCTGAAAATTTAGTCTGTAATGGGTGAAAATACAGCGTTTATCACTCTCTGCGCACAAAATGTGAGCGAATGAACGTTTTATGCAATTTTTTAGTTGCATGACTGGCCATGTCTCCATAAAATGCGCGCTACTTGATGCCGACTTAGCTCAGTAGGTAGAGCAACTGACTTGTAATCAGTAGGTCACCAGTTCGATTCCGGTAGTCGGCACCATCAAGTCCGGTGGGGTTCCCGAGCGGCCAAAGGGAGCAGACTGTAAATCTGCCGTCACAGACTTCGAAGGTTCGAATCCTTCCCCCACCACCACTTTCTGGCAGCGTTAACGCCGCCTGAGCTGGCTAAAATATTAATCAGCTCAAACAATAAAAGAGAGAAATCTCTTTTTTGTTACAGAAAGAACTGGGTAGCCGAGTTTCAGGATGCGGGCATCGTATAATGGCTATTACCTCAGCCTTCCAAGCTGATGATGCGGGTTCGATTCCCGCTGCCCGCTCCAAGACGTGCTGATATGGCTCAGTTGGTAGAGCGCACCCTTGGTAAGGGTGAGGTCCCCAGTTCGACTCTGGGTATCAGCACCACTTCACTTCTCCCTCCCGTTTCTCTCTGTTTCAATTTAAATATATTCAACAGTTCAGGCGTATTGCCTGGTTGATGTGGTGATATCACCGATTTATCCGTGTCTTAGAGGGACAATCGATGTCTAAAGAAAAGTTTGAACGTACAAAACCGCACGTTAACGTCGGTACTATCGGCCACGTTGACCATGGTAAAACAACGCTGACTGCTGCAATCACTACCGTTCTGGCTAAAACCTACGGTGGTTCTGCTCGTGCATTCGATCAGATCGATAACGCACCAGAAGAAAAAGCTCGTGGTATCACCATCAACACTTCTCACGTTGAGT
>NZ_JCBAJB010000014.1:0-45782 GCF_059766475.1 Enterobacter sp. SCRI0065
AGAACCATTGAGCCGCTTAAGCAAAAAGGAGTCCCTGTTAATGAACTGCTGGTCTCTCATCCTTCTCCACTGCTGTACAAAATATATTCTTAGCGTGGGATAATTTCCGTTTTCCAAGCGGACCCCTTAACGTAAGAACGACCGTTCAACATGTCATCCAGGGAAAACTTCTTATTCTGAGGGCAACTTGTCCAGGATTTAGCCACTGGAATTTTGTCATTGGTTTTCGCTTCAATCCAGACATCACCCATGTATCCGCGAATAGTATCTGCATAGTCACCCATTCCTACTTTTGCTGCTGCACGTTGCACAATTGAGCCGTGCTGCATCAGATCACGAAAGTCTTTTGGGCATCCAGCAATCATTGATTTCAGGTCAGCAATGGGTTTGTCGTCTGCTGCTTTAATTTTTGACGTAGTATCACTCCACATACGATCCGTTGCTTCTTCCAGATTTTTTGTACCCGTAATTTCAGTCCAAAGACCACTTAGTGCAGCTGGGTCCCGCTCAACCATTGCAGTCGCTATAGGCTTCGCCATAGCACATTCATTGAGCTGGATACCATTCAGAAAGTTAGTGATTTGCTCAATCTTACCGAGCGTGTCAGCGCATTCCTTACACATGGTTTTGAGAGCCATATCAAAGGCCACATACGGAGCTGCCTGCATAGCACGTTGAGCTTTTTCTACTAAAAAATCAGGATCGAGGAAGGAGAAGCCCCCAAGGAAACCATCTATGCCCCCGCAGCCAACAGAGAGCCGTGGAGGTGAAATTGTGATGGGGTAGTCCGTACTGGTAGTGGTTCGCGCAGTGAATCCCCCCATTGTGTAATAGCCTCTTTTTTGACTATCGAAACTACTGGGTGAGTCATAAACCGCATTATCGAACCATTTATCGGCCCAGTTTCCGGCGAACGCGTTCAGAGGAGACAGCGCACTGGCTGCAAGAAGTATAAAATGTCTGAGTTTCATTAAGATGCTTCCCTGTTAACGAATTGGGGTGGATTCATTTCGTTGAGTACGAACTGAATATTTGCTTTGTGGTTCCTGACCGTTAAACAGGCGAACCAGCTTAAATACATCCGCGCGTAAGGTATTAAGAGGGGAGTACCCTATAGATACCGATTGCCAATTATTTGCTCCTGCATTTTTCTTAATAATAACTATTACGGGTGTGCCATTGATATTGAATTTAGACCGTACCTCCGGGTTCTGAATAATATCTATGGTTTTTACGTACCAGTTTGTTTCTTTCTGAAATTCTTCCATGACAGGGAGTTGATGCTGGCAATATACACAGCCAGGCTGGACGAAATAGAGCAGGGCAAAGTTCTTTCTGTTCTTGAATAACAGATCAGTAACCTGGACATTTTCAGCTTGCGCCTGGTCTTGCAACGGCTGTATTTCAGCCTGAACACTGCCAAAAAAACACAAATAAAGTAATGGCATATACAGAAATAGTTTCATTTATCAGCTCCTTTTAATGGGTCGAAGAATCCACCCTGCTGTTTCTCATTAGTAAAGAACTGGCGCGGATCAAGTTCGCCATTCAGGACGCGAGTCATGTTGTAAATACTAGTTCTTAGGTTGTCGAGAGAATCGACACCTACTGAAACAGGCATCCATTTATCGGTTTCTGAGTTTCGCTTAATCAGAATGGTGACGGGCGCGCGATCTACGTTAAATTTCTTTCTGGCAGCAGGCTCACGCTTAATATCAATTTCTTTGATATACCAACTAGTCTCACGCTGGAAATTTTCCAGGATACGAGATTGTTGTACACAAAATCCACAATTAGGCTCACTAAAAAACAGGAGTGCATATTCGTTACGGTTCTTTATCAGGCTTTTTCTTTTAAGCTCCTGACGCTCTCGCTGTTTCTCAGCATTTCCAGGGTTAGTGATTGGATAATCCGAAGCTGCATTGAGTTCAGGATTTTCAAGCATTACGTAACCCGTCAGGCTGGTAAAAGCAGCAGATTTTCGACGTGCGGCATCCTGAACTTTATAATAATCAAGAACAACGTCAGGAGATAATTTGAACAAAGCAAAATCTCTTGTCTTATCCAGTAAAACCTGTACATCCTTTGGATGCATTTTAAATAATTCTTCAGCTGAGGGGATCACCGGTCGTGGGTAATTGTTTTCAGCTTTCCTATCTTCCTCTTTTTTAGGAGTTTCATACCAGAACAACCCGTGCCTTGGATTTTTTGCAGGTGCAGCTGCATCACTGGTAGCCAATACAGAAAATGAAAGTAATGTTGCTATGACAAGTATCATTTCTTTGAACATACAAGCCTCAATAAAAGATAGCATTTGCGCATGCGCAAATTTTTAGATAAGGGGGGTTAGCTTTTCTGTCGTTGCGATATTAATAAAACCCCAATATCGGCTGTCGTAGCTGTTAATGGTGTCACCTACAGCAAAAGCTTTGCCTTCTGGAATAACGCCGGTGAAGCGAAATACTGGAAGGATATTTCCCTTTTGATCACGGGTCATTGCTTGCGCAATTTCGATGCCGTCACAATAAAACTGGTTGCCCTGCCGCTGAAGGTATTGCCCTGAAATACAACCCAAACGCTTAACCAGGTTCGCTTCGCCGTTCGGCAAATAACTGTCTTTCAGATAGAAACGAACATACTGGTCCTGTTCAGCAGCTACCTGGCCGGTTCGAAAAAGAACAACAGGATAAACGCTGTGAGTTGCCGGGATTAATATGCGTGTGAACATGCTGTATGCGATCATCAGCGAAAGGGCTATGGTGACTGTATTAAGATAAACGCGCGAATCATGAGATAACGGCATGCGCAATGATATTCGTTTCAGTAGCATTATGCTTTCTCCAGTGCAGTAATAAGGTTTTTGACCTTTTCGTCCGGGGAAATTATGTTCATACGTTCCAATAGAGCGCGTACTGAAGCATCACCATAAACAACCGCTGATGCCTTATTCACTTTTTCCAGGCCATCACAGTAGCTCTGGATATTCATATCAGGTTGGTAAATGAGAGCCGGTACTTTGTTGATACCATAAATGCGAAAAAGCATAGGATCGATGAGCATTTCAGTACCCCACATCTTACATTTAGCACCCTCGCAGGAGGGGTCAGCGTTAAGCACATTACGCGTCAATGTGATGGTATCGACCATTTTGCTGATCCCGCCGACTGTGCCGCGCATCACCATGACACCGCCGACTTTTGAAAGGTCATGTGCATACTTTCGTAGAGTTATAAGCGGCATACTGCTAGACACAAACATGACGAGCTGATTCCCGGCCAGCTTTGGCCCATCCTCATTCTTCTCATCAGCTTGCATCCCTGAAGTGGCAAAGACCTGTGACTTAACGGCGTCCTGCTTTTTCTTGAAGGCATCGCTTTTTGAAAATTCAGCAATAGATGTTGCAAATTGCTTCGCAACATTTTGTTCATCATCGGTAAGCGACAGCACCGCCTGTGTGCTGGCACTTTGAGCAGCGGCCATCATTTCAGGCGAGATTTTTACTGATAGTGGTTCGCTGCCGGTTGCACAAACGCCAAAAGTCGCAAGAGAAGCGAGAAGGAATAGAGTGCTGTTCTTCATTAGCTTTTCTCCTGTTCATCGTTGTTCTCTGAAGGCGTATACGCTTCAGCCTGTTCACGACTTTCTGGTGAGCTAACAGCTGGCTTTTCGCTTTTAGTGACGCGAGATGACTCGGGCGCGGTAGTTAATCCATCGTATATTTCGAAAACCATCTCGACGATCAGGAAAATCCAATAGCTCACCGCATACATTCCCGCCATAACTGCAATAGCAGGAAGCATCGAAAAATCGGCTCCACTGAATGTGTTTCCCAATTTGTTGGCTTCCAGCCACACGCTAAGATTAGTCTTGTCCATAATCCAGGCGGCTAGTTCGCCGCCTTTCACACACAATAAAAAAAAGAAGATTGCTGGTACTGATAAGTTCTTACTTAAAATTAGGTTTCTCATTGGTTTTCCTTAAAATTTGCGCATGCGCAAATGTGCTTACATCACTGAACCCTTATAACGGACGCAGCAATCTTTCTTTTCAAACATCATCCACATGAAATTGTCTTTACGCGGGTCGTGCTTTCCTCCCGTCCAAAGCAATCCTTCACGACCAATCGGAAGGCAAGTAGTACTGCGAGCAGGGCGCATCATCTGCAATTTGAAGCGGTCTTTACGCCATATAGGGGCGAGTTCGCGATAACAACCATCAGCTGAGGTATTCCAGAGAAGGCCGAGGCGACCCATCATGTAGATGGTTCTGGCAGCAATACCCGCATTTGCCTCTACATAGTCAGTTGAAGTAATCGAGCCGGAGAGCGGATAAGCATTACCCCAAGACCCCATACACCAGAACAGCGCATTAAGTGGCATGCCAAAGGAAGCAGCAGCAGCGTCTGCTGAGCAGGTGATTGTGGAAATCGGATTAGCGAATAACAGGGCTTCCGGGTTTATGATCAGACTCAAAATGTCGTTGTTCCACTGAGGAAGAATCTCCGTCATCATTGCTACGTCATATCCTTCGTCATCAAGACAAGGGATGTCGTAAAACATGTTGAGAATTTTCCACGCAGGGAAGATGTAATAGTGGGTTTGCTGGAAGGCTCTTTTAGACGTGGTATTTTCGTTGAGGCCTCCAGACAGAGTGCCTGGTTTTGGCGTACTCAATGTAGTACCGAGAGGCATCATGCAATACGGATCGGAGACTGTATCAATAATGCGTTTTGGTTCCCAAAAAGAAGTCTTAAGGCCGATAGTTGGTATAGCCCCACCTTTGCACACGCAAACGGGGCTATCGCTATGGCTTGCATTTTCTTCTCCACCCACGATTTGCACACCGGCAATGCGCATCGGGAAGATGCAGTTCCAGCCGATATCTGTGACGGGATTAAGGAACGAGGTTTTGCACTCTGCGCGAGCAGCTGGTATTACCGCGTTAAAAGCGGTCGTAAGGACATCAGAGGTAGCGCTGAGCATGTCATTAGACATGGATCTAAGCAGGGCTGTGGAGGTTTTCTTTTCGGGATTCCATGCAAATTCGTTAATCACCAGGTGCGCACCTTCCTGATTTACGATGCTGGGTGTGACTTTTACGTCAAGACGCTGTTGCAGGTTCGAATCAAGAATGAACGCAGGGCGACCAATAGACTCTCCCTTTGTTATTACATCGCCGTGTGTGTACAGCACCATGTCCGTGTCATTGACATGTGATTTGAGCCATTCCTCCTGACCCGGCGAGATCACAACAATACGTTGGGGCAGATGTACGTGTTGCAGTGGATTAAACGTATAACCTTTCGGGTAAAGGATGCGGCCATTTTTATCTGGTACATCGATCAGGGATGTATAAAAGGGTACAAAGGTACGAGTACGTGTTTCTTTTGCGACCGGTAATGGAACGCCGCGAAACGCATGCCATGATTCGCGGTTCTTATTCATTTCCTTCGACCAGTCAACAGCCCGGACGCGGCTCTCAATTTCACTGAGCGCATCTGGTTCTGCGATGTCATAGATCTGACCAATAGTATTCCCGACAGTGGCAGCACTGGCGGCACAGGACAGGGTGGCACTAATTAGCAGGGTCATTAATTTTTGCATAGCAAATCTTCGCTCATGATACGTGTTTGTATCATAAACCATAATTAATTAATTGGCATGCCCAATTTTTAATTAGTTAGATTTGATTATTGATATGGATTCAAGGTGTTGATTTTGCGTGTTTTTATGGCCTTCTTCCTTGAAGGCCAAAGACTAATTAATTTGTCTTGTTATAAAAGTCCTCTGTTATTTGATTAACATCTTTTTGGATTTCGTCAGTCGCTTTTTTCACCATGTCTTCTACATACTCACTAAGGTCGATCTCCGCAAAGTTGATGGCGGCAAATTCATCTGGTGAGAAGCCCCGGCACTGTGGAGAACCTGCATTCCCCCATCCATTGAAGTTCTTCAGCTGTGGCCGTCCCTGCTCATGGATGATTCGCGCAAGCTTAGAGTTAAAGCAACAGTAGCCAGTAGCTTTCTGAACACAGCCCAGCAACGGGATTTTTTTCTTACAGTACGTACCGACTTCATGACAATAACCGCTACCCGCAGCCATAGCCGTTTCCATCGATGTCTGATCACACGCTTTCATGAGGTATTCCATAGCGAAATACATTACTACGGCAATGGCTATTGTCGCGGGGTTAAACATGGCTACCATTGCCTGGCTGAAGCCCTGTGCGGCCATTGAGGATGCCACTGCAACATCGCTGGTTGCCTGCATAGCAACTGTGTAATAGGTATATGCCTCCTGAGCAGCAGTGTAGAGTTTGGATACTGTACTCGCAGCGGTGGAGATATTGCCTATCGCACCGGCAGAATCAGTGAATACCTTGCCCTCACTCTTGCAGCAGTTTTTATAGGCAGTATCGATACCGGCTAATTTACAGTCCTGAGCACGGCCACTGAAAATGAAGATTTGGTCCATACATACACCTTCTTCACTTTTCTTACCGTCATCGACAAGCATTGAACCATCAATATTGCCTTCATCAACCGGCTTGTTAACACCAGTATCAATACATTTATTCGGTGAGCAAGACGCGCCCCCGTTATTACTCAGGCATGATTGATTTACACCGATAGGGCAATAATTTTCGGAAGTGTTCCATATACAGCTTGTACCACTTAACTCACCCTGTGAGCATGAATATTGAGTGGATGAAGGGGTTGACTTAACACACTGGTCGTTTTGAATAATGTAACCGCTCTGGCAAACAGCCTGAACCGGCCCAGCGTCGGAAACCACTTTACACTGGTTCCCATTCACCAACGTTCCCGTATTACAAAGATAGTTAAGATTTGTTGTCGTTGTGCGCTTACACCGACCCCCTTCAAGCACAGTGCCGGATGGACAAGTTAACTGTACTGCTCCAGCATCAGCGTTAACAACGCATGAGCCATTTACCAATGAACCAGCGGCACAGATGTATTTCGCATACACAACAGTACGCCAGAACCGCGCCGGACCCTGCATGATGACAAGGCAATCAGACATTTGATATCCATCCGGGACGTTCCAGCACCGACCCCTGTTAGTATCTTCCTGGATCGCGCCAGGCATAATACATTTCCCGGACCCGTCATATGTCCACTGAACTCCCGAAACATTCGGACAACTAAGTGTAGGTGCAAGCTGCTGTTGCCTCACGCACCGGCCATTTTGTATGAAGGAGCCAGCAGGGCAGTATTGAGTGGCGGCAGTGTAGGAATAGGACTGACAGCCATTCCCTACTATTACATAACCGCTAGGGCAGTAACCCTGGGCCTGTAATATGTTTTCTTTAACGCAGCGACCGTTCTGTATGAAATAGCCATTTTGACACTGACTACCTTTTGGCGCGTATTCATACTTCATACAGGCCCCGTTTGCCTGCATCGTGTAACCTGGTAAACAATAGGGGTTAGCAGATGTTGAGTGTTTAATCGTGGCTGTTTGACAGGCCTGATATTCACCCTCATCACCAAGATAACCATTATTATTCAAATCCTGACCGCACACGAAATTTGTCGCAATAGGGTCTGCTGCCTGCGCAGGTAAAACACCTACCACCATCACGAATTGACACAAGATTAAAATAGAACTTATCAACTTCTTCAAGATTTCCATTTATTATCCTTATTTGCTTGTGCCATCAGGCTTCTTAGTTGCACCAGAACTACAAATCATGTCCTGACCAGCCTGTCGAACAACCTGCATAATTGCAGAGGCTTCGGCAAACTCATTAAGACACTGACATGCTTTAATTACTTCCTCTCCCGCTTCCGCAGGGCATTTATTTGATGAGTCACACTCATAATAGAAATTATCGTATTTAGTAACGCCTGATTTGTTATTTTTATCAACCTGACCGGAAACCGCCATATCAGGGGTTTGTTTTGGTTTTCGGGTTTTACACATGTTTATACATTCGCCTACTTTAGGCATGTCAGGCCAGAACAGTTCTCCTGCCCCATAGCTAACATTTCCGTTATTGAACATTTTATCTTTGTAGTCGCCGGGCGTTACGGTCTTGTCTACATATGCCTTGCGTTCGATAATTTTATCAAAGTTGAAAGTTGTTCTTTTGTTGCAGCGATAGGTACGGTTCTTCTTGAACCAATCTCGTTTCACTGGCACAGAGCAGAAATTTCCTTGAAGCACCTGAGTTTGAGCGAGTGGAATTAAACCGGTGTTAATACTACCTGTGAATGTTTTTACTCCATCCACAGATTCTTCTACCAGTTGACACTCTTTATCCTGTTCATAAGCGGTGCAGGTATTAGAGATATAATCCTTGCCTTCCTTACAGGATAAATCAGCTTTCAAATTAACCCGTGCATATCCCTCGCCTCCATCATATACCTCGACGCGTAGTTTGAATGTTACCGGTCCTTCTTTATTTAAGTACTTTTTGAAGTCGAGATTTGGGTTTTCTTTCCAGCTTGTATTTAGCTGACAATTACCAGGAACTGGCCCCATATCTGTCCAGTTTCCATAAGGACCATTCCAGACAACCTTGTCACTGACCCACATCTGCATCCAGTCATCGTACTGAACTTCGACTAATGTTGCACTTTTGATGCGGTCTGGTTTTTTAACAAAAAATTTGCTTTCAATTTCATAATATTTGCAGTATCCATCCCAATAGTTATTCCCGATTTTTCCCATTACTAACTGAAGGCAATCAGTACCACATTGCTGAACAGTGCCTTCACCACCGTCAAAAGCTATTATTTCATTTAGCTTAACTTCATCGAGTGGGACGTTTCTGGAAACAGAACATGATTTTAAATCATATTGTTCGTTTGGATTTAGTGACCCTGTTGTAATTGATTTATAAGCGCTGCTGGTATTTTTATCCGCTGCCGCATCATTTTTCATGGCATTGTAATTATCCTTATAATTAAGGATTTTTTTGCCATCAGCTGTGCCGAAGAAACCTTCTGAATCTCCGATGGAACATGATGCGGTATCACCGCCTACAAAAGATGCTGATACACCATCAACTTTGATCTGGCTGAGTGTGAACCACGGATTTGCCCTTGATAAAGCCTGTGATGCCCCCCCTCCCAGATCGTTAAGTATTTGTCCCAAATTATTCCAGGCAAGATTACTGCCACAACTATTATTTATACAGTAGCAACCACCCAGATCAGTCATAGCTACATTTTTACGGCCAAGCTGATAGCTATTTGCATCTGCCACCCAAGCCCATGAGGTACATGTGGCTGCATTATTAGCATCGACGCATGTCTGAAAACCGTTGCTGCACACTACCGAAATATCCCATCCCGGAGAGGTCGTAATGTCCAGAGTGCCATTCATATCGGTATCCTGCATGATATTCAGGAGTTTCAGATTTCCGTTACTGGTTGGCTGTACAAGCATACGCATGAATTCAGACGTTCCCTTGCAAACGGCTTTGCCATCAAACGCGGTTTTCCCGTCATACGTTCGCATCGTATTTTCACCCGACACAGGACGAATCTGTGATTCATTTAAACGTGAGGCGTTGCTGGTTTTTCCTTTAACAGTTGAAGAAATGGAATTTGCAACATCTTTACTTGCGGTGATTTTGGTCGCATCTGGAGTTGCCTGAATTTGCGCATGCGCAAATGAAACAGGGAGCATAAATGCTCCCATAGCCAGAAGGATATACCTCATCTTAAGCCAGCCCTCGTTGCGTTCGGATTCACCCCGGAAAGCTGGATAAGAGCCTCTACCGGTTCCATACCGCTAGCCATTAGCTGGTCGAAGGCTGCGACATCTTTACCATCAGAGGTGTTTACCCAATATCGCCATTGATCAACACAAAGACGCGCAACGCCCATACCCAACGGACAGTCGATAAAGACTTCGCCATAGCGTGGTCGTGCATTACGAACGCTGCTCAGTAATTTCAGCGGGAATCCTTCCGTGATGTTAGGAAGCAAGCCTTTCTTAACGGCTTCGTCGTACATACGGGATTCCAGGTAATACCGCCACTGTGCGTTGGCTTTAACTACCGGTCCGAGTCCGGGTAGCACTTCATAGTCCAGTGGCGACTGAAGAACGATTCCCATTGCGCCTCGGTACTTACGAGCGCGGCGGTAGCCTTCGTTAATCATTTGCGTAAGACCATCCATCGAAACGAAACCGGTCTTTTGCAACATTGAGGCTACTTCCTCAACTAGGATAATGCTGGGGCGAGAACGGTCGGAGAGATACAGATCCATTGTTATCGCGTTCATCAGATTCATGACCATAGGGAAGAACAACTGCTTAACTGAACGGAGCTTCTCAAGGTCAGTACAGACAAAATCATCATCTTTTATGTTGAAGGTAGTCGCGCCGCAAAAGAATTTGCCAAATGCGCCATCGGACTTAAAAGCAGTCAGCAAGTAGGCGATATGGAACGCAGTATTTTTAATCTCCTCGATGCTCTTTTTGTGTTCTTCGCTGTATTCCGACTCCAGGAACTTAGCAGTTATCAGAAAATCAGTGACAGCATCTGTACCCCGGATACCGTCACCTTTGTTGTAGGCATAGCGACAAGCCTGGTCAATAAGGTTGGCTTGAAGTTCATTGACCGGTTGGCCCGTGAATGCATAGGCGGCAGAACTGAAGACAATCTGGGCTGCTGATATGTTCTGAGCGAGGTCTTCATCATCATTTGCAATAAAATCCAGCGGATTTATACAAATCGGATTTCGAAGGTTAAAGTCTATGTAGCGCCCTTTACGAATACGCGTGAGCTTTTCATAACTTTTACCCAAATCCATGATTCGCGTTTTTGCACCAATGCTGGCGTAATCATCAACCATGCTATTCAGGAAAAACGATTTCCCGCCCCCCGTCTCAGCGATAACAACGAAGTTGTGTGCGTTAGCCCTCGGATCGTACATGTCCAGCGATATGAGTTGCCCCTTGCGACCAATCAAAGATTGAACCGGGCGACCGCCGCCTCGAAAATCTGACTGAACCGGCAGGAAGCGGGTAATATTTTCATTATCGAGATAAAAATGACGGTCGATATTGTCGATATTGCTTTCAATGTTATAGAAGCCAAAGGGCAGGGCGGTGTAGAACATTACGTTCTTGATAGATGACTCATACATGATCTGGAAGTCAAAACCTTCCCACATGTTTTTGGCCTGCGCTGCCGCTTCATAAGCTTCTTTCTCCGTTTTACCGAAGACCCACAGCTGAGGAATGACATAATGGAACTTGCTGTCTTTAGCCATCATGCTTTGCATAATGGAAAATTCGTCTATACGTTGCCGAAGTGAGTGCGCCAGACCAGACCCAACGCGCTGGAACATCGTTTGTGTCGCCTTGTCGGTGATATTTTTACGTAGGTCGTCATAAACGATGGTCAGTGTATAGAGGAAAGGAGACTTGATCTGTCGCATGTCGTCCTCAACACCCATATAACCCCCAAACAATTCATTCGTATTTAATGGGTTATTTTTTTGCTGAGGAACGACATTCGGATAAAGACATACGCCGTAGCGATGACCGGCGAAAATTAATGAGCCTGGATCTGAAAAGTCGATGTTAGAAGCATTCATTTGCTTGCGCAGCTGACGCTCGGGATCATACTGCCCGTTATTAGGCTCGCCACTGAAGAATTCTCCGGCCCATTTAATCAGGTCTGAGGCTTCCCATCGGCGGGGTTCCATCCCCGCAATACCGAATGATTCATGGATAGCTACTAAAAGTTCTTCCGAGATGCGTTGCTCATTCTTGATGGTGAAAAACAAACGAAAATTACGAAGGGGAATATTGAAAAGTTTGCCAACACCTTCTGCACCTTCGCGCAGAAATTTTTCCATCTGCGCCATGTTCATAGCAGTAACAGGGTCGCTTGCGTCGCGTACTTCGCAGTATTCTTCGATATGACTGGATAGATTATGGTCAGGATACAAAATCCACTGACATACTGTTCCTTTCGGGAACTGCGAGCGCACGATGCCATGCAGCTTGTCGAGCTTGTCATTGCCCATGAAAGCCAGCGGTTTCAACTCCCAAATCCAGCCAAGAGTGTTGTCAAAATTTAGAAAAACATTGGTATCGGAATCTTCCCCAGGCAAGCGCTTTTTAAAGCCCAAATATGGTAGATATTCGCTAGGTTGATCGCGTATGGCCATGTTGAGAATATCTGTTTTGGTAACTTCATTACGCAGGAACAGATGTCGCTCAGCAAATGTCTTTAGAGTATTCAGCATTTAGCCTTTCCCCCCCATCAGAAATGATGGTGCTGAGTCGTCAGTAGAGAGTTTGTAATCCGTCAGAACGAACTTAGGTCCGTTTAACATTGTAAAGACGTAGCGCGGCATGTATGCCGTCTGATCATCCAGCCCTGGTGAGTACGAAAGGATTAGAGTACGTACAACAGTCGGCTGACGTACAACTGGTGTCTGTGGAGCTTCAACGAGTTGAGCCATTTGTTTGTAAACACGGTCACGATACTGCTGATAAGAAGGGTCATTCTTAGATACAGCAGTTTGGTTCGTGGCCGCAGTCTTAGCGGCAGATCCCTTTGGGTCATCAGATACGCCATCTTCGGTGATTGCATGCCCCATATCCACGCCGGTTGTAGCTTCTGTATAGGCATCATCTGAGGAAATGCATTTACCGTAACCATCTTCGAGCTTACACGCGAAATCACTGTGGTAGGGCAGTACGTTGCAGCCTGCAAGAATCGTAGAACCCAATAGCAGCAGAGAGATTTTTGCGAGTTTCATTATTTGATCCTTACTTGTTTGATTTCGAGTGAAGCTGTTTTCTGAACAAAGAGAGTTACATCTTTGCCGGGGCCGGTTTCCAGTGCTGGAGAAGTTTGCTGTGCGAGATTGAGTAGATATTTAGAGACTTCTGTGAAGCCCCCAGCTACGCCGGTTGCAGCTGCGTTTTTGGATGCTTCGTCAGGCTTGATGGTATTGATGCTACCAAGTGGAGATACATTCTGCTGGATGCTTTGGTTTCCGATAACGTTAGCAAAGCCCTCAATAGATTTAGCAAACACTGTAGCGGCTAATAGACGACCAGCACGGGAAACAACACGCGCAGACATATCACGTTTACCGTCACGGTCGGAGACAAAACCGGTAACATCACCTTCAACGATATAACCGCCATCCATAGTCATGCAGTGCATCGATACCGGCAGTACGATGATTCGTTCTGAACTGAGATTGCCGGTTGCATTTGCAATTACAAAGCAGCCACGAAGATTCATTTTAATGAAATTAGGTAACTGTGCCGGAGCCTGAACCCTGAACATTAACGTCTGCGGATTATCAGAGCCGTACTGCCCTGTAAGCGCGTTAACGCCGACCAGGAGCTTTGCTTTCATAAATCCAACCGGCAACTGGATCTCGCTCTTTTTTGCTGTAGAGTCCTCAGGAACAGAAGGCATAGCAATATCGCCATTACTATCTGAGATTCCACCTACCCACATCACAGCTGGTTCTTCAGCATTCCCTGATTCTTGCGCCCCCTCCTGCGATGAGGTGTCGTTGTAACCAGAGGGTGCAGGATAGCTAGCCATGCCATGAGCATCGGCTAAACCATTGGAGGATGTTGAAGAACCTGGAGAGTTCTGGGCCGCTTGCGAATCGCCAGGTGCAGCTGTGGTATTCCCTGAAGACGGGGGAGGCGTAAGGTTAAACTGACCGTTCAGAACAGCATCAGCAACAGCATCCTTAACTTGTGTATTGATGCCCGATTTTAGGTCTTTAATCTGACCACCAAGAGTGGAGACAATATCGTCTTGCACGTAAGAGCTGGTTTTAGATTCTGTAACCTCAGTTTGCTTAGGCGGTTCAACAACCTTTTTCTTGTCCTGACCGGTCGAATAATAAATACCCAGAGCAATTAGAACGAAAGTCGCAATAGTGCCGTATTTCTTAATATTTTTTTGCTGAGCTGAAGGTTGACGATGGAACCATGCTCGCGCTTTTTCAATAAGAGGGAATTTATTGTCAACCATTACATTGTCTCCCTATGAACAATGACGAGTGAAGAAAGTTGGCCTGTACTGATGGCAAGATTTTCAGCTGTAATGGCGAAAATATTTGTTCCGAACTTGGAGTTGAGAAACATGGTTTCAGTTAACGTGACGTTATTTAAGGCACGAATGGTATATTGAGAGGCACGCAATCCTGTGCCATCAACAAGTACATCACGCTCTTTACGGATTTCGATGGGAATGTGACGACCACGACTGTCATAGATGTTTTGCATCCAGTTGCCCCGATCGTTTACAACCTCAAAACTCTCAGGCAACCCTTTGCCACCAGTTCCGTCAGAAATAATCTTTGTAGTGAGGGCTACAGCAGCTTCTTCCAAAGCCAAAGAACCGAATAACGCCTGGTTATCCTTAATGCGATCTTTGGTATCAGAGCCTAACAATATTTTGTGAGGGTTTTCATACTTTGGTAATGCAATAAGTTCAAAGGTGGAAGTTCCACAGGTTAAATACAATTCTGTAGGTTCAGAGTAATAATGATTTACACCACCTTGTGCTAGGTATTTGAATTTAACCCAGAAAGAGCGGCGATCCGAGCTAACTCCGACTTCAACAGGCTTTTCTTTACTGTATACAGGCTTAGAGGCTTCACCTGATTCGCAGACAAGACGGTTAACATCACGGTTAGAAAGAACCACCTGAGTCGATACTTCAGGCAAAACACGTTGAGTATTTTGTGGGAAACTCTTTTTTTCGGCAGAAATAGCCTGTGCTGACATTACTGTCAGCAATATTAATATTGCTTTTTTCATATGTTAACCTTGAATGTCAAGAATCCAGAATCTACCTTCTGATACCGTGTAATCAATATGCATCTTTTGCGTTTCGGTGGGTTTGGCTTCTTCACCAATTATCTTTCGAACCTCTACGCTAAACTGAATTCGATACTTTTTCTTTGCAGATGTCTTATATTGTATGTCGTCAGGGTTCTCTGTGATTGTAATTGCCTGCTCAGGCAAAAGTTCCATGAGTTGGGAAACGGTATTGAACTGTTTAAAGTATTTAGAACGTTCATTAAGCTTCACCCTAACAGATTCACTCCGGTCAGGGTAAACAAGACCCAGAAGTGCAGAGAATTTACTGTCAATTGTAGATTTCGATACCGAACCGTAATCAGCGATTATAAGGCGTAGCAACATCCTCATGTATTCAGCCGAAGCACTTTCCCCTGAAATCAACAAGTCGCTTGATTTAGCACCGTAAGGGACAATAATGGTTGTCTGCCGTTCTTCCAACTTATCGACTTTTTGATAAGTTAATGCATTTAAAATTACTGCTGCAATTAACGCCGCGCGAAAGAATTTAGTATCTGATGTTTGTCTTTGCTGATCATTGATTGCTTCAGTGATTATTTTCTTTGCCGGGAGTTGTTTATTCGGCTTTTTAAACATCAATTATTCCTCCAGCTTTTTAGCTGATGAATTTGGATAGCCATAAATTTCAACTAAACCAAGTTTGTAGAGAGTGTGACGAAAAAAACCCCGACCCTTAGTTCGTTTGATCTTAATAATGACGATGGATACAGGGAAAAGAATCGCCCAGGTAAAACCTCCCAACTGCATACTCGCGAGATAACACGCAATGAGAATCATCCATTCATCCCTATCAAACCAGAAAATCTGGATAGGTTGATGGGGGTAACGGAAAAATCGGCCTTCTTTAAACCCGTAATCCATCGTCAATTCCCTTAGAAAATGGTAGCGCCTAAAGACTGAGTGATTTCGTCAAGTTTGATCAGGCAGGAACCGGCCAGAATAAATGGCAGGGCACGAGTCCAGCCTTCATTCATTTTCGTTGAACCCATAGCAATCAACCATGCACCACCGACGAAACCAATAGGACCACTTGCGATCTTATTAATTGCGATGTCGTATACGTTATAACCAAATGACCCAGTTGATGGCGTTGAGAAGGCAAAGACACCCTGACTAATGACTAACAGAGCCAGCACCATAAAAAATCCAGTAATGAATTTTGACAGGCGAGACTGCATTGCTTTACGCAGCTTCGCGAGGATCGGATTTTCCTGCGACGGCGATTTCAGTAAATTTAACGACAATGCAGATAAATTGTTTTTGCAAATAGTTTGCATATTAAAACTCCAGTTACTTAGCGGTTTTTACGGAAGGTTTTTCCAGCTTAGATACAGCTGGCTTTTCTAGTGCAGTAATAGCAGCAGCAATTTTTTGCTGGCTAAAACCGACAATAAGATTTGGCTTGGTTTCAACGTTAAACAAGAATGACGGAGTGCCATTTACGCCCACAGCCTGAAGAATTTTCGCATGTTGCTCGATGACGGCATCTGCCTCCTTACATGTTTTTAGGGCTTTTTGCTTAGCCATCTGCATAGCATCAGCACCATCTGGGTTATGAGGAAGTTCTGAAGAATAGACGTAGCGAACTGCTTCATCTTTATCTTCAGAACAAATTACATGTTCTATTTTTGCACGGGCCAGAGGATGTGATGGATTAACCATAAAGATCAACTTACGTTGAACTGGATGATCCTTCGAATATGTTTTCATCCATTCATCGTAGGCATGGCAGTAAGGGCAGTCAGGGTCAGTAAACTCGTAAAACACTGGCGCGTCTTTAGGGCCGATAGTAATTGCCGTATCTAGAGGTAAACCCTTCAGGGTGTCTGAAAGGCCATTCATTTTGCTTTGTTCAGTAAGGTTCACGCCTGACGAGTCAAACATTTCACCGAAGATAAGAACCCCTTTATTTCCATCTTCGCCGGGATGAAAATACAGAATGTTGCTACCGGTTTTTACCTCGTAAATACCTTTAACCGGCGACTCACTAAAACCGGAAATGCTCATGCCATTAAAGGAAGCCGCTAACTGGTCTTGTGCGGATTTCATGCTTGATGAATCAGCCCCTCCTTTCTCAGATGGAGTTTGCGCATGCGCAAATTGTGAAGACATACCCAGCACCATTGCGATGGCAACTACAGCTTTCTTAAAATTCATTATTTCTGTTTCTCCAGACGTAGGAATATTGCTTCTGCGGATTCAACTGTTGTGACAGGTTTAACAGGTGTTACTAGGCAATTAACCGGAGCGCATTGCACAGACGGTTTCATCGTTTTACTTTTCTTAACTCGCTTTTTAGTGGCTCCCTTTCCTGAGCTGTTATGTGTTGGATAATTGACTGAAGGCGACAGAGAAAAAAATCCGAAGTTGTTCCGGTCAAATGCTTGTGAAGCCTCAATGTTGCTAACGATGTAAAATGCACCAGAGGGGCGCTGGATAATACGATCTGCAAACACTGGCTGTGCCAGCATTTGTGAGGCCACCACGGTGATTAGTGACGCTGTAATTCGGTTAAGTTTCATCGCCTGTTATCCGTGATTTGATATGAATTTGTATCATAAGGCGATTATAAACGTAATTTGGAATCAATCAACAGATTGCATGATAAAAATAAATATCATGTGGCGGTTTGAGGTTTTGTGTGCTTTAAACTTTAAATTTCAATAGTTTAAATCAAGATTATCAGTTCGATTACGGAATTTGATTAGGCTTGGGAAATGAAATCAATTAAAGGCTTGCGCGTTGATTCGATGAGTGTATTTAGAAGTGAAAAGAAAACTGACGCGCCAGGGGCTTGTCCAACCGACATTAGGCCAGGAAAGAATTTCCTGGCCTAAAGACGGTTATTGGGGGCAGAGGGGAGTAGACTAATTTTTATCTTTATCGATAAATCGGCAAATTGCGGTGTAGATAACCCTATTAGGATTTTGGTTGTCTGCTTTTGACAGCATTTCGATGGTTCGTATAGTATCCGGCTTAAGCCATAGCCCCTTATAGGGTGCATTGTCCGGGCTGGAGAAATACCTTGGGGAAACAGTGCCTTCGCTGCGATTTTTAACAAGCCATTCAACTGTTTCAGCGATTATATCTGCTTTTTGTTCCCCACGCGTCTCAGCCAGATTGTCTATTGTCTGAATGAGATCGTCTTCAATCTTGAAGCGTTTAAAAGTCCAGTCATTAGGATGTGACATGTTTCTAACCCATTTATAGTTGTTGTGGTGACTTGTAGAATCTCAGTACTATTACTGCAATAGGACAAGCCTGATTCTAGCCGACCTTATCAAGTGGCTTGCTCAACTTATACCTGTCGGCAAATGTGAATAAAGCAGAGTAAAAAATTTCAGATTCAGGTATCTTAAGTTTTGCTGACAGAGCTGCGGCTCGCTCCTGAGCTGCCGGGCCAATGAAAACGTTATAACCACAAAGATCGTTTACCGGCGGTTGTTGGATCATCTCAGCGTCTGCAATGAAATCTGTTATGATCTTGTCATGTAACTCGTACAGAGGCAGGTCGCGAGAGAGCGCCAGCAAGCGCAAGTTGTGCGATATGGTCTTGCTGAACTTTTTCAGATGAATTTGCTTGTAGCCTTTTACACCTTCTCGTTTTCCGCTCATGATCTTTAACCCCCGGATTTAGATCCAAATCTTACCATTTTTTAATCCTGCTGCTACCCTATTAGTAGTTAATATAGTATGCTGAAAAGAGTTGTAAAAGTGTAAGTGGAGGATCTATGTACAACTGGAAACTGGATACGGCAGTGAAGCTGGCGAAAGAGAACTTTCTTTCGGGCATTCAGATCGCATTCGACAACGGTTCTACGCGCCCGTACCACTTACATTTTATGACTCGTTGCGGTGATACCGCGCAATTAGTCACTACTCATACGCAAAAAGAAAAGCGTAAAGTTCGAGACTTCAGCACTAAAGGTTCAGTGATCCGTTTTCTCGACGCTCGATTTCCGGGTTATGACAATCTGCTGAAAGATGAAGTCAAAGTGACAAGGGCAGTATAGTAAAAACCCCGGCATCTTTCGATTACCGGGGCTTTAAAGAAGGCGGCAGTGCCAGACACCGACCGCTATGTGAACCACAAGACACCAGTAAAGTAGCTAGTTTGGCGACGTGACTACTTTGATGGCTTCATGGTTAGTATAGCAAACTATTGGCTAAAATAAAGCCCTGGCGCTGCTTTCAATTCACATGTGGATTGTGGGCAGTTTCGATGAAAGTTAATGAAAATCAACCTGATACAAACTTGTATCATGAGCTGATACCTAATGCGATACGGTATAGAGCTTCCAAGCGTGGGGAATTCAACACGTTACGGAAAGGGCTATCCAAAATCCACCGCAGATACACCCCCGCTTACGAAATTAAGAAGCAACCCAAAGGGATTGAGGCTCAGCTATTTGCTTGCATTTGCAATCATGACTGGAACCGCAACCAATCTATGATTGAACTTCGCAAGAAGGGTTACACCCCTTTTTCCAGGCAGTTTGATCCAGAATTTAAGCCCACTCCGCTTCGATTAGGTGTGCGTTCTGAGAGTCGGGAAGCCCTTACAGCACTTCATTTTGCTTTGGCGGCCAACTGTGACTATAGCCCCTCCAGCGACTATCCTTTTGAGGTCTGTGTTCCGTTTGAAGAAATTGCGCGTCAGATGGGAGTATTACATCGATATGAGAACGGCAGGATCGCTTGTGATGTTGCTTACCATGCCTTGCGAGTCACAGAAGAAATGGGGCAGGCAATTGTTGTTAGAGAATTTGATAAAGACAGTCGTCAATACAAGGCATTGCGTATTTTTTTGACCGTAGAGTTTTTTACCAGTAAAGGCATCGGTATTGAACATTTGAAAACCATGCTTACTCGTTTCCAGGCATGGACGCGAAAAAATGGACTAAGTGAGACTCTCAAGCTGCGTAATGAGCGTCACCTACTTCGTATGGAGCGTCTCGATCTGAGCATTGAGAAGCGTCATTCACTTAAAAAGCTACTAAAGCGTATCAAATGGCAAATCACTAGCCCGGAGTTGATCAAAGAAAAGGAAAAAGTTGTCTCTACTTTGCAGGATGCGATAAAAGGTAAAGAGCCGGTGAAACTGCATGCAGCTGCTGAAGCTAAAGTTAAGTGGCTCCAATATGTGAACAGTGGCCGGTCAATGCCGATTATTACGACGCGTCTTGAAGCTGAGTTATCGAAAGAACAGCCTGCATTACGCCAGGCTGATGAAGAACAGTTCTACAGGCTCTTATTGGAACGAGCTGGGGTAGGGCTGTGAGTTGCCTCAATGTTGAATCTCCAATGCTTAAACCGCCACTGGCGGGTTTTTTGCTAGGTGAAATGCTCAAATAGTATGTTTCTTATGCATCCCCCTCTAGTACTTTCCTTATAGTTCTCGCCTTCTACCCCTAGAGTTTCGCTTTTTACTGTTGCCATAAACATAAAGATTAGTTTTCATACAGTTAACTTCGAACAGATATGCTAATTTCGAACGTAATTTCTGAACATAACAAGCCCTTTAAAAAGGGATTATATTGGCTTCCTTCGGATAGCCGAATATACCTCCCCTCGCTTTGCTCAGGGCAAAACCCTCGAATTTTAATTTCCGAGCAATTATCCAAAGAAATAAAAAGTAGCACCTGCCGTAAACGGCAGGCATAACTGGCTCCCAGTAAGTAGAAGCACTCAATTCAGCATATTTCTGTATCTGCCACCGCCCCCGTAGCTTGCCTACGGCTTCGCACTCGCAGTACAGCGCCCCAGCCCTCTGGGCTGGCGTCCCTTCAGGCCCGGTCGCAAGCGACCGGCGCTAACTGCGCACCCCCGTGGGGGCTATATTAAATAGAAAAACGATGTAAGCGGGTTAAGGCTTAGCAGGGCGGGGGGTTGATAGGTGGCTCCTAACAAAACGCACCGGCTTTGCCGGGCATCGTCGGATAAGATTTAGGAGAATATAAACCTACAGTGCTGCCGACTCCCATGCGCTAAAGCGCATTAAAAAATAAAACCTCTTTACAGGTCTGAAGGCCAATGGAACTGGAATAAAAAAAATAAAAATACACGCGTCTGGCTTTCGACTAATCTATCAGGTAATTGACGACCAATTAATTATTGCTGTCGTGGTCGTGGGAAAGCGTTAGCGTAGCAATGTTTATAATCTTGCCAGCGAGAGAATGAGATAAATATGTCGAAGATATTGGGAGCTGCCGTAAAGTGGCGAAAAGAACACCCTGAACATGTCTGTGGCGTGGTTTTGGTGTGGGAAAATGAAGCCTACGGTTGGAAAGATAAACTCCGAAACCCTGAGCAAGAACAGCCTAGTGCGTATGCGGTGGATAATGAAAATAATGTTTTTATCGCCACAGGTGGGAATGATTACGACGGTGCTAAGTGTTGGGTAGTCTCAACAGCATAACAACTTTTTTGACGGGTAAGGTGCTTCTGCCCGTTCTCCCGCCAATTCTCGCGCCCAATCCCTCCCGCATAAACGCTTCTGATTACGGTGTAGATAAAATGCTCTCTATCCAAGCCGGATATTACGGGCGTTTTACTATATCGATCGTCGCAGTTACATTCTGACCATTTATGAAGTAACTCCCCCCGCCAATGATGCAGATCATAGCTTTAATGACTTCGCTGCGGCTTGTTTTCAAAGGCAGATTGATTTTTTGTTTAAAGCTCTCAAGCTGAGCCAGTTCGTGCGCATCCAGGTTAACTGTTACGGACGCACCGCCAGTTGCCTTGAGATTCTGCCTGAATTTTGTAACGCGAGAAGCTGCACTTGCTGGAGCATTCGCACCTTTCGGCTTGCCACGACGCTTAGAGTGATGAGATATCATTAAATTTTCCCGTAACGCTTAACTGTTACCAATGATTCATATATGTATCATGTTTAGGCAGGATATCAAGTAAATTCAACGTTTACTATCGTGTGACGAGGTTTGCGCATGCGCAAAGAGTGCATCTCAAAAAGCCATGAATGACGGTATCTACTGTATTCAATACTTAATGGTTAAAGTCAGGAAAACGATGCTTTTTGTGAAGTAACGCTTTACTGTTACAAGCGTATGATATAAAATTATATCAATTCGAAAGAGCGATATGGAACAATAAATTTGCGCATGCGCAAAAAAGCGGTCCAACCGTTGAGACAGTAACGCTTAACTGTTATATTGTAAGCGCCACACATTGAGTGGCATGGGATATTGAATCCATAACCGGAGATTTGTCAGATGACAAAGAAACCATCCAGTTTCAGCAGAAATCTGCTTTCAAAAGAGATTATTCAAGCAATCAAGCGAGTCCGTCCGGTTATTTGTACGGGAAATGGCAAAGGCGGTGTGGGTAAAAGCACAAATGCAATGCATCTGGCCTCGGCGGCGGCGGAAGCTGGTTTAAAAGCCCTCCTGATAGATAATGACGAACATACTACTTTCGCAGCCTTTGGCTCGACTTCGCCGGATATGCCAGAGTATGCATTCTCAAGCGATCTATTTACGCCTGAAGGAATCACCAAACCAATTCTGCAACTAGAACAATTAGGCGGTTGCTGGTTCCTGCCTCGCGATAATCGCCTGGAAGAAATTAATAGTACACCGCTTGAATCTGGAATAGTGCTGCACCCGCATCAACATATTCAAAAGCTGCGTAGTGAATTCGATATCATCATTATCGATTCACCTCCAGGTAAAGGGAACTTGCAGCAAGCAACCTTCTTATGTGCCACAACAGCTGCGATGATCACAGAACTTAGCGAAATATCTGTAAATGGTGTCGTAACTGCTATTACGGTGACAGAAGAACTAGTTTCAATTCTGAATGAGGGAGAAACAGAAAATTTATATTCTGCTCCTAAGTTCGTAATTGTACCGAATAAATTCAATCCAATGCGTCCACAACAAAAAGAACATTATGAGACGCTAATAAGTTATGAGCTTTTAATGACTGCCCCTATTTATAGCCGCTCGACAATGGAGAAGGCAACGGATGCCCTAGTGCCAGTTTGGAAATACAAAGACGGCAACGCCAGACAGGCGGCAAAAGAAGTTAAAGCGGCAATTAAATTTATTATGAATGAGGCAGTCAAATGAACAACAAAGTAGATCGCTTAAAAGGTGGACTGAGCAAGCTGGCACAAGCTGCTTCTGCGCGCAAAGATAGTGTTTCTGGGACGATTGTCTGGGTTAAACCTTCTGACTGCTATGAAGAGGGAAACCCACGTACAGACTTTGATCAGGACTTGATTGACTCCTACGCTGAAGATTTCTTGAATCCTAATATCGGCCAGGAGGAAGCGATTCATCTATATCCCGCCGATAAAAATGGTAAGCATCGCGTTCAGCATGGTGCAACTCGTCTTCGTGCTGGACTAATTGCAGAACAGAAAAATCCTGCTTTTAGATTAAAAGGCATTATTGATGATGAGTTAAGCAAGAAAGATGAGCTTGAAAACTTCCTGAATCGGGGCATGAACAACATCAAGCGCGATAATATGTCGCTACGTGACCGAGCAAACTTCATTGGCGAATATATGGATAAGGCCAAAGAGAGCGGCAAACCTGTTACTCAAGCGGATATTGCTAAACGCCTAGGTTTGAAGGGTGGGGCGTCACATGTATCTCGACTACTCAAATTGCGTGATATGACACAAGAAATGATAGAAGTCTATCAGTCTGGGAATATTGACGATATTGAGGCTTTATCCACATTAGCCGAGATTCAGAAAGACAATCCTCAGTTATTTAAAAGCCTTATTGAACTGCCTGATTTGGACAGGGCTACAATACGTAATGCAAAAAAAAATGGCTCTATCGCTATCACGAAAGCAAAAACTGAAATGCCTATATCCTCGCACGAACCCGTTACAAATTCTGAAAGCAAATCAGACAAGGGTTCGTCGAATAAACAGCTAGGGACAGAAGATACCGTTGTTACCATTCCATTTGTTGATTACTTTTTTGAAACTGGTCGTGTCAATATATTGATTAAAACTGTCGATGAAGGTTTTCTTGCGACACTAGAAACCCAATTCGAACATGGAATCAATGAAGTAGGTAATTTTGATGGAAGTAAAGTCTGGGCAACTGAGGACCAAGCAATCCAGTATGGCAAAGACCTGGTAAAAGTCTGGGCCGAGTCAGTGCTTTCTGAAAAGGACTCAATCAGTCTAGAAGAATACCAGGATGTAACCCGCTATCTGCATACGCTGAAAAATGACAATAATGATTCTGAGGACTCCAAGAAAGGTCCGGCAGTAACGTCACGCAAGGTCAAAGCTGTACAGCTGAATGCTGTGGTTTTCGTAGATGTAAATGGCGAAGAAGGTGTGCTGCTGCTGAAAGTTCCAAGGGAATACACTGAAGCAAATAGCGGTAATGTTCATACTCAAGGGTTTGTATACGTACAGATTGGATCTGAAATCCGGCTAGTGAAGGAAGGCGAATACGTCATCAAAAGCGTATCTTACCGGGAGTGAGAATGTATTCACTCTTGATTAAAGACCGGAGTTATCCAATCTCCGTATATATGAATTACATGACGCGGGTAAAGGGGTTTACCCGCACTCAGGCCGTAGAAGTCCTGACCGGTGCAGCTGTTAAAATGGGATTGAGGGAAAGTGCAGCTGCGCCATCAAATAACACTGTATCTGAATGGGGTAAGGGTTTATATGCCCCTCAGTGGTCCGTCATAAGCGCTATGGTTATCCTGGAGCAACTTAATAAAATCCCATTCACGGAGCGTGAGTGGGCTTTCTGGGCATACTCAGTTGTTGAAAGGGGAGGGGACACTTCGGGTTACAAAGGGAAGCGACTAGAATGGATAAAGATGGCTCAGTCGTATAAAGAGCAAAACGACAAACGAGGGAAGATACGGAGAGAGCTTGCATTTGCGTCATCGCCTCATTTGGCAATGAAGGTTATTGTTACGTTAAAGGGGAATGATAAACAGAGCCTAAATGTTGCGCAGATATTTGCGAATATCGACAATTCAGTTGAAACAGTATCACGGTTGACAAACCGAATAGGTGAAGGGGAGATCTTCACTTCAGAAGACTTGTATGAAGTACTTCAGGAAAGTACACAATCAAAAGAGCTATATGAAAAATTAATGCTATCCATTCAAGAACTTGATGCTCACAAAGTAATCAACTACCTTTCAAGTGGTAATATCACATTGGTGTAAAGGCATGAATTATCAATGTGATTGATTGCCATTTTGAATAGAATCAACGATATTAAGCAAGAATGCATTAGCGGCTTTTCGGGCCACACCTTTTCGCTTTAGAACCGGGATGGTTCTGTCATGAAGTTTACGGAAGAAGATTACAGTATAAAGGTTTGCAACATCCTGCCGATAACGTTCAGGCAGCAGTTTAAGATTAGAACCAATCCAAAGATTGTCATCCGTAAAGCACATTATTGGTAAAGGAATATACTTCAAACTTTCTTGCAGTTTCTTTTTCTCGGAATAAGACAGTTTGCTCATGCGTATAACCCGGCAAGGATGACAGCCAATATATCTCTGAGGCTGAATATGTTGAATGACACAACTCAATTAGTTAAGTATAGCAAACCCAAAAGAACTATCGATAGTTATAATTATATAACTGACGAGTTAGTTAGCATTCTCTACAGTTCTCCAAAGGCTTTTGTACGTCTTTTGAAACTTGCGTGTGGTAACGCTTTTAACCTCAGTAACGAGGATGTTCATCAGATTATAAATGATGTTACTGCCAAGGTAGATCATTCTGAGCTGGAGCTAATGCTAAAAAACATCGATAACAAAACGCAGATTGAATTGAAACACCGTCCTTCTATAAGCGCTGATGTTTTAGCTGTGTTAGGGAATGACGGATTTCAGCTTGCAGCTTTGCTGGCTCGACACAATTACGGTGACATGAGTGAAACCTCCCATAAGCAGATACAGTTAAATGATGCTGCAATTAAAACAGGACAAGGCTTGTATGTGACTATGTTCAGGCAGGGCGATCTTAATTTTTGTGTTACTACAAAATTACCCTCATACCAAACAACCATCGAGTTAAATTAAAGGGTAGGGGGGGTTATAAATCCCCCCTGATGCCGCGTAATAGTTTCATTGGGTTACGACCTCCTGAGAGCAAACTAACCCAGGCGCAATGTTCGCTTATAGTATTGCTCAATCTACTATAATGGGTCGGATACTTATTGGCTAAATGGCAACATGTTGCTTTAGATAGACTTGGGTTTTTCAACATGGTTTTTATAAGAATTTTATTACTATCGACGCGAGTACGAGCGGGCATGAGAGAGAATAGTTTGTCTACTAACGAGTCGATTGTGAAACCAAAATATCCTAATAGCTTTTCACCTCCGATATGACCTGGGTACTCTGTATTGCTGGGTTTAATAGTGGTAATACCTAAGTACTCGTTTGCCCACGCTGCGTATATTGTTGCCTCCTGCATTGTCCTACAAACCAGTACTGTCATACAGTCTGATGTGTCATTCACATAAAAGGCCATTTTTATCTCCCTATAAGTGTGCAATTAAGATAGCCGAGAGAGATTATCGGCAATTTCCCTAAAAATCTTATAAAAGAACCCTTAATACACGCTGCGCAATATCCTGTCTGTGCATGAACTTGCGCATGCGCACAAGAAAAATTCACAAAATGTAAATTTTTCTTGTGGTAAATTTTCATCGATGCTAAGGTTGTATTTGAAAAGGGCATTGCGCTCATAACCGGAGAAAATCATGAAAGTGGTTGCTAAATATAAGCGTGTTGAAATTTCATTCAATCAAGACGTTGTATCCTTAACATTTGGTTGTGTTAAAGATGCACTACTTTACTGTGATTTTTATAAACAAGTTTCATTAATTCGTGAACGAGCCAACACTGATAAGTCCTATCCTTCAGAACTGTATAATTACCTTAAAAATAGAGGGGACATTAACAAGGATTTATTTCAATCTCGTCAACGTATGCTGCGTAAAGCCCATCTTCTTAACTCTCTGGGTTCTAACTGGATGTGATGTATGCGCACAGAAATTAAATATGCTTGCTATAACTCAAAGGGCAGGAAACTAGGTTATGTTTTTTTGAAATCAGAACACATAAACTTAAGGGATGTCTTCTTTGAACATAAAAAAATCATTAAGGCTTATTATCCTGGCACAGCTTTTATAAAACCAGTTAAAGCGAATTCTTTATAATAATTGATATATCTTTAAGTATATCTTCCTTATTGAATTTAAAAAATGCTGACGCACCTCCGGCTTGTCCAACCGGAAGGGAGTAATAAATAATATTATTACACCCTTCCGGTTATCAGATAAAGATTGAACGACTGACACCAAAGAATTCAGCTAGCTTACAAATATGTGGGATCGTTAAGGAGCGTTTACCGGTAAGGATAGATGACATCAGTGCTGGACTTAATTCCAGTATTTCGGCCATTTCCTTCCCTTTGATCTTGCGGTGTCGCATCAGCGTTATCAAGGCATCAGTACCTTGACTCATCTTACCACCAGGGCCTGATAACAGCTCAGGAACTCGCGAAGTTTCATATTCTGCGATGCAGTTTGCCATGATTTTAAGGAGAATGGCAGGAGTAGCCTCATCGCTACTTAGCTCATTGATTGCATTCAGGGCATCTTGATAGTCGGTATCATCCTTGATTTTCTCAAGCCAGGGTAATTCACACAACAGTAAGCCCACGCCTTCACTGATTTTTGTTTTATCCATGAATCCTTTCCTCATTAGTATTAGCAGGCTGAATACCTTCAGCCAATATGAACTGACCTGGATAGTTAAATTTGCCTCTAAATATCAAGTTCCCTCCAGCAAAACTTCCGGCAAAACAAAGATGAGTATGGCCACATTCATCACTCATCACGTCAGGGAACAACTCCTGTAATTCGTTTACCGATTTTATTTTACTCCGGCTTAGAAAGCTGAATAGCGCTGCTATGTCTGTCTTCTGGTCTGGGTATCGCTCAAGGGCCATCTCAAATACTTGGCTTTGCAGAATCCTCATACCTATCTCCCTCTGTTCTACAGGTATAAAAGTGCATTGATGAGTATACATAATTTAATTCACAATATGTAAATAGAGAATATATTATTTTTAACCGTATGATATGATTTAGTATCATGATGGTGGTGTATGAGTGAACTTCGGGATTTTTCCAGAGATTCAATTGTAAATTCGTTCGATGATTAAATCGTGGCACACCCGGAGTTTTGCTGGATGGAGGATGATGCATTTGCGAATTCCTTCGGTTAAGTACCTGTTAAAAGGTGAAATGCATGTACGATTACAGTGATGTTTATGATGAGTGTGAGAATGGTGGCCCGGATGGAGGACCTATTATTTTGTCCCGAACTAAGGTCATCAGGATTTTAAAACAGCACGGCCACCTGACACCTCATCAGTGGATGGTTTTTTTTCGTGAGTCTGGTCTTACCCTGGTGAATGTCTATCCAGCAGCTGCGGTATATCGATGGTTGAAATACTGATGCAATTTGCGCATGCGCAAAATTAAATTCACATATTGTAAATATTACTTGTTGGATTTGCGTGAAAGTGTATAATCAGGAATAGAAAAGTGGCGTTACGCCAAAACGGACACCCGCCGAAATCCGGGAAGGAAAATCAAAATGAGCGAAGCAGTTACTGCCTTTTCAGCAAAATCAAAATCCATTGGTTTTGACTATCCGTGTGTTGTCGGTTTTCAGGGTAATCAACGTATTATTACCGTGCAGGTGTCTTTTGGTGCGTTGAGTCGCTTCCTGACTCTCGATAATGAAGGGCATACGTTGGATCGGTCACAACGTGAGTTGAATCGCCGCCGAGCGACAGCTTTTGCAGACTATGTGGTTACTGCTGTTAAATCGGGAACAGATTACATCATCCCCCCTCTCATTGGTAATTGTGATGGTGAGCTTGATCTCCAGCTCATGAATGAGTCGTTTGTAGGATATGTGACTATCCCTATGGATGCCCAAATTCGTCTTTTTGACGGACAACACCGTCAAGCTGGCATTCGTGAAGTGCTCAATATCCTGCCAGATATTCGCCATCACAGTGTTACCGTTATGCTTACGGAAAACCTGCCCATTGAAACGCGCCAGCAGTTTTTTGCGGATATCAATGGAAATGCCTCAAAACCGAACGCTGCCATTAACATCGCTTATGATCATACGAACGCCATCGGTCAGGCAGTCAAACGTACCATTCTGAAAAATCCAGTTCTGACGGAAAAAGTGGATTTTGAACGGAATGCCGTCTCTACACGTAATAGTAATAAGTGGGTATCTTTTAAATCATTGCATGATGCTACAGAGCGGTTCAGCACCTATATGGTTAATGGAACACCAACAAAGCGTACCGAGCAGGAAATACAGTTGATCTGGGATGCATGGGTGAAGTTTACCGGCCTTTACGACACTTGCGGGTTTACATACGGCGAATATAGCCAGGAATGGCTGACTTTTACATCAGTTATGGTGAACGCTTTTGGCTTCGCTGTTAAGCAACTCCTTGAGGAATTTACAGTCAGTGAGTTGACTATACGACTGGAAACGATGGGCGATAATAAAAATATGGCCGCACGAGAGAGCTATTTTGTGTATGCAAACTGGGCCGACAGCTGCGTAAGCAGTGAGACGGGCAAAATTATCGCCTCAACTAAGGGGCAGCGAGCAGCAGCTGAGTACCTGGTTAAAGCCATTCGTTCTGTTAACTATAATTTCTGAAGAAAACGGCCAGCAGAAATGCTGGCCCAAAAAGGAGACTCGCTATGATGAACGCTTTAAAATCCCTACTTAAAACCATAAACGGATGTAAGCGTATGAAGACATTGTTTGAAGATATCGTGGTCAAAAATACAAAGCAGTTTATCTTTCGAGTTCTGGAACTAAATGACGGTTCATATGAGGTGATTCAGCAATCCTGCCGCGTATACCCAGATAAGCGTGTTGTAGTGCAATCTGAAAGGAAATGGCACTACGCTGACCTCACTACGCTTCGTGAAGGCGAGTATGCAAATAGTCGTCAAGGACGCATGTTCCTTGAGGATCAGTTCTGGATAGGCAAAATTGCCTGAACTTTTATATGAGGCAAAAAAGCAAAGGGAATAGCGCAGCAAGAGTGGTTATAGAATCCTTCCGGCGATTAGGTATCTAGTCGCAGCAGAGGGCAATTAACTCAAGCGCAAAACTTTGTCAGAGAGTTCGATTTTAGCTTGAACTATTTATCCTTATTTCTTAAGACGTTCCCCGGCTGCGCCGGTGAAACGGGCTGTCGTGCTTCGCATCGAGCCGCTTCGCGTCTCGCCCCATTCGGGCGTCCATCCCTCGCCCGGATTCAACGGCATCGCTTCAGGGGGCCTGACGGCCCCCGCGCTATCACCGTTCGCCGCTGGCGAACTTCAGGGGTGAGTTGCGGCCATGAGCGCCGGTGATTGTCTGCCAGTGGGTGAGAAGGTCAACGGCGGTCTTACATGGGGGATGGCTCCCTGCGGGAACCCTCCCCCATCCGGCAGGGTATTACCGGTAGTGCCGTCAAGGATAAAAATCGGAACCCTGAAGGGACCCCCGATTTTTTCCTGGACGGTGCAGCTGCTGCGCGGGAATGTGGCAGATAATAAATTCACATTATGTAAATATAGCTAGATGAATGCTGAGTATTTAGGTATAATTAGTATCAGAAACAGGGCGTTACCGCCCACACGGACACCCGCCGTAATCCGGGAAGGAAACAAAGATGATCACCCTATCCTATGTTTGCAATGACCCTGAAATTGTCTCACTACGAGAGAAAATGATCGCACTTATCAAGCAGTATGATTTTCCAGTTTTTGATTTTAATGTGAAAGCTGAGATCCCCGCGCGTAGCGTTCTTCTGAAAGCCTGCGAGAGTTTGAATACCATTCTCAGTGCATTTATCGACGGTTCAGACAAGACGGCCAGTAACGCCTATTGCGCAATGGTAAGCTCTTACGCCAACAAAATAGACTATTCACTATCCTACTATTATCGCATGTCGCCGCCCTGTTCCGTGTCATATCGGCCCCTGCAATATCGGATCGCCTGGTATGCTGAACAACTCTAAATCGCGGCTTTGATCTTGCGATTTATATTGCCCTGCTTAGGGCAATAATTATTTACATAATGTGAACTTTGCTTTTTTATGATACAAATATGTATTATAATGCTGATACGCAAAAGGCATTAAGCCGAACGGACACCCGCCGCAATCCGGGAGAGGTAAAACAGTAATGAATCATGAAGACTCAATAATTAACCTGGCAATGACGATCCTTGAATCGCGTCTTAAAAAAACATCTTTTTCATTTACAAGTCCCGAGGCCGTTAAACAATATTTGCGTCTGCACCTCCAGAACAAGGAAAGAGAGTTTTTTGGGGTGCTGTATCTGAACAATCAGTACCAGTTAATTTCTTTTGAAATCATTCATTCCGGGACAATCAACTCGTGCCAAATCAGCCCCCGTGAAGTCGCCAGGTTAGCGTTAACGCTGAATGCTCAGGCGGTCATTTTTGCGCATAACCATCCGTCAGGCACACCGGAACCAAGCCGCGCAGATATCAACATAACTGCTCGGCTTAAGAGTGCGCTGGAGCTATTTGAAATCAGCACCCTTGATCACTGTATCGTCGCCGGAAATGACGTCTTTTCGATGGCTGAAAGCGGCCACATTTAACCACGCACCCGGCCACCTGACGGTGGCCGGGTAACAGGAGACATCATTATGTCACAGCCAAAACCACGCTACAGCAACACCCCGGAAGTGGATATTCGACCAGAAACCCTGCGCAATGCCGCTAACTGGACGACGCCGACCGTCGATGAAATCTCGGAAGTCTTGAACCGGGCAGGCATCAACTGGGGCCAGTTAGCCGTGATCACCGGCAATGCCGAATCCATTGTTGCTGACTGGAAAGAAGGTAATGAACACATCAGTTACATGGCATGGCGCTACATCTGCGAGAGCGCAGGTTATGGGCGTATTGACCGGGTTTAGTTACTCATTTTTGCGAACAGGACACCCGCCAGCGGGAAAGGAACATACATGTATTTCTTCTATATTCCAGGCTCATATTCCGTGTTAGAGCCTGCACAGATGGACGGCAATCATAGCCGTGGAACGTATTCAGGGGAAACTCTTGAACAGCTTAAGCCTCAATACCCACAGATCGTATTGTTGCACATGGATGACTGTTTCGCGGCGATCCGTGATGCGGCAAGAATGCCCGTTGAAGTGATCAGCGAAAGTACATTCAATTTGTTCCACCGTTCGAAAATTATGGATGAGTGCTATTCGAATCAGGGATGCACGTTCAAATGCCGCGAGTTTAATGCCGCCGATATCGTCACCTGTTTTGCATCAGTAAACATGAACGATCAGCCGATGTTCGCCACGTTCAGAGACGTAGATTCACTGACTCACGATCAAATCCTTTCCCGCGCCCGTGATTTCATTGACGCCACGTTGACGGTAAATCCAAACGTTTAATTTGGACAGGCAGGCCCAGATAAATTTGCGCATGCGCAAAAAGGATAGCGGTCGGTTCGGACCGCCCTGCTCATTAAAATCAGAACAGGGAAACAATGTGACTTCGCTGGATACTGAATTTATGCAGACCATCAGAAAATTTACGGCACACCGTTCACCGCGTGATGTGCTTACAGTTTTATGCCGGATTGCTGCTGACCGCATCGACCCGGCATTAGCCGGGCGCACTGAGTGCCTGGAGAGCGCTAAAAAACTGACGGGCGACTATTCGCCAGCAGAAAAAGAAATGCAGGAAGCGTTGATCAGGCTGTTACCGCAAATTTTACAGAGAAACCCCCGGGATTTTTTGGGGGAATGCGTGATGAGTTTAGAGCTTGGCAATACATCGATGGGCCAGTACTTCACGCCCGGTTCGCTCGCCAGGCTGAAGTTTGAACTGCTTAAACATGACTATGCCAGTGAAATCCGAAAGCACGGATTCATCATCCTTCAGGAACCGGCGGTCGGTTCTGGAGGATTGGTCATAGAAATAGCTAATGGCCTTGCCGGTGAAGGTTTTAATCCATCGGCTGAGCTGTTCGTATCCTGCACAGATAACGACTCAATGGCGGCAGACATGGCATTTATCCAGCTCTCACTATTGGGAATTGCCGCAGAGGTGAGTACAGGCGATACGCTGCGAATGGAGTCCAGAAAGACGCGATATACGCTGGCATATCTTATGAACAATTTTAAAGACCGACTCAAAGTGAGGCACATGTTTGAAATGCTGGCTGCTACTGGTCGCTGTATGTACTGAGAATTTACAATTAAACGTTTAGGAGCATATATGAAACCATTCGGTTTGTTTTTCAGCCACTAAGGATGTACTTGTACATTATGTCGTAGCCGTGGATATAGAAAAGGAAATGCGTATGATTCGGTTATCCGAGCCTGTAAGCGAAAGGCCAGGCAACAGGCGAAAAAAAAGATTCTAGGTGAACTGGAGTGAATAGCTATGAAAGGATGAGCGGTTTACGTTCATCGACTGACTAGCTCATATTGAGTCGCAAATGAACTCGTATCAGTAACTGGATTTGGTTTTGTATAAAGTGGTTGAAAACCATCAATTTAGGATATTTGAGGGTGATAATGAATAAAAAATTTAACGTCATAGCCGAACTGTCTCTTGTGTTAATAGCACTTATAATATTTGCAATATTGCTGCCAGGGTTAGTTATCAGCATCGGGAGTCTCGGTAGTGTCTATCTTGACGGACTGAATGCGTTCTCTACATTAGGCCTTAAGGTCGTATGTGCATCTGTAGGGATGGTATTCGTATCATGCCTAATATGTCATGTCCTAAAAGCTGATAAACGATTTATTATCGGCCCATTTAAAGCAATAAGTATCTCCCTTATCATTCTGCCGTTATCACAAGGTTCACTTAATTTTTATAGTAACCTGATTCCTGATGATCGTCCTGATGCCTTGCAACAGGGAGGGTTTTTAGGAAATATTAACTTATTGAATGAAGATTTAATTAAATTTATTATGCAGGTTGTGCCAGCAATAGCATGTTTAATCTCTATTATCGTTCTGGTAGTAAACTTAATCAGGATTTTTAAAGAAAGATATTGTAGATAGCGGTATTTGTTTGTAGTTATTTTTTCTCGTTACATGTAACGGTTTTTATTTCACACGGGGGCGTTCCCCGGCTGCGCCGGTGAAACGGGCTGTCGTGCTTCGCATCGAGCCGCTTCGCGTCTCGCCCCATTCGGGCGTCCATCCCTCGCCCGGATTCAACGGCATCGCTTCAGGTGGCCTGACGGCCCCCGCGCTATCACCGTTCGCCGCTGGCGAACCTCAGGGGTGAGTTGCGGCCATGAGCGCCGGTGACTGTCTGCCAGTGGGTGAGAAGGTCAACGGCGGTCTTACATGGGGGATGACTCCCTGCGGGAACCCTCCCCCATCCGGCAGGGTATTACCGGTAGTGCCGTCAAGGATAAAAATCGGAACCCTGAAGGGACCCCCGATTTTTTCCTGGACGGTGCAGCTGCTGCGCGGGAATGTGGCAGATAATAAATTCACATTATGTAAATATAGCTAGATGAATGCTGAGTATTTAGGTATAATTAGTATCAGAAACAGGGCGTTACCGCCCACACGGACACCCGCCGTAATCCGGGATGGAATATGTTATGAGCGATTCACCAGAAGTTTTAATCAAAGAAGAAACCACCGAAATTGGCCGTCTGATTTTTCATACCCTGTTATTCAGAAGTTATTGCCAGTATGCAAACTCCGCATCCTTGATCTTTATGAAGCGCTTTTGTGACAAATATGAAGCTGGTTACTGGAGCTATTTTAAAGTTGGCCGTAACAGTGGTTTTATGTGTCCTGATGCGCATGAGTTCTATCATTTCGAAATGCCGAATTACTTCTCTGGAAATGTATCTGCTGAAGCTGCGGGTATTATCGTGACAATCTTTGTCCTGCAAGCCTGTTTTAATGCCGCATGGGAGCGTGAGGATAGCGGCCTTTGCGATCACTATCGCGAGGCGATGGATACCCTGAAAGACTACGCCGCCACGACTGACGAATCACAAAGCATTTTCAGGGCGATTGACTGACGGCTGCGCCCCCTGCAATGGGGGCAATCAGAACTAAAACCGGGCATTACGCCCACACGGACACCCGCCGTTATCCGGGATGGAGTGCTCTAAGTATGAATATCTCCCCTCAGACTGTTACCAATCCTGATCCTGCGGCTACTCCGCTCACCAATGAGCAAATCGACGATCTGTATTACTACGTTTGCCAGCACGGAAAAATGACTGACAACGATAACCGCTTTTTCCTGGCTGTCGCACAGGCTGAAGAAGAAACCGCCATTTCCGACGATGCACCCGATTACTACAGCGTGTTTATCAACGAGGAACGCTGGCCTGTCGCGGCGGCGGCTCCTATGGACAATCTCTTTCATCTGCTGGGTTAACGGAGTCAACACCATGAAAACATTCAAGACCGCTTCCAGAGCATTACTGTCCGACCTCAAAGCAGGCCGCGACCCGGTGATGGCTTATCATGACGCACTGAAAGATTTAAACAGGTATGACCGCGATTGCCTGATGCTTTGTCGTAGCGAAATAGACGGAAGTATTTCCCCCCGGTTTATTGAAATGCAGGTCAGAGAACGGATGGAGTATGTCGTTACGTTGCATGCAGGGAACGGTGAGGATGTTGTCTCGCGCTACCCTTCCCGATTCCAGAGTGAAGCGTTCTTACTGCTCGAAAACTACTGCATTAACGGCAAGTCAGCCACGCTGACCATAGAATAGGGCTACCCAGTGAACGTTAAAGCAAAAAAAGGCGGTCAGACCGGGATTAACGGGCAGGAATATAAAGGCGGTCAGTTTTTACCTGCCAGCAAACACACGGTAAAAGGGCAGCTTCGCGCCCGGAAAGCCAGCACCAGACCGCGCTCAACTCTTACTGAACCCGGCAAGGTCGAACAGCTTCCACCAGGACAAAAAGCTATCTTCGGGACAATCAGGGCATTCGTTCAGATTGAAAACGGAACGATGTCGATCACCGCCAGTGACCACTCGCTTAGTGCTTACGGGTACACCCGCGACTCAATGCAGGCACTTGTAGACCAGTACAACAACGGAGAGCGGCTAATCGCCGCCCCTGACCATAACGAGGCTGATAATGTTTACTAAATTTTCCCCCCTGGCATTTCCCGAATCTGTTCTTGAGCAGGCACGGCAACGGCTGGCGATTGCCGATAAGCAGGTGGTTGATGAAACAATTACCCTGTTTATTTATGCAATGCAGGCCGTAGGTTATACCGCGTCATTGCACCCGTCAGGTTGCCTGTTGCTGTCCGAATGCCAGAACTGCAAAAGCTCATACGCAACGCGTCATGAACTGAAGCGACACTTCTATTTTGCCTGCCCTCATTGCCAGACCATCACCGCAGGCTTTTTTATGGCCGCGATCTGGAACCAGCGCGACGAAAACAGGCTGACCACCACAAAGGGAGAGGAATTCTGGCACTCCGAGGGGCGCACGGTCTATGACCGAAAATACAGACAATCCTATGTTGTGGATGATCGGGGAAACCTGACGCAGGATGACATTCCTGACTATGTGCTGGGGCGAATTGATATGGCGCAACTGGAGGAAGCAGAACGTCTCCGGTTAGCCTGGATAGATAGCGCCGACTGATTGGTTGGGAAAAGCCAGAGTTTATTGTATATAATGTGAATACAGGCTCTGGCATGTTCCTATAGCTCAGAATATATTAAAATAAAACAAGCAGCTTACAAAAATATAAAGGCGAATATATGAGTGAAATTATCCAGTACGTAACTATTGTTTTAGTATTGTACTGCGGGGCATTGTTATTCTCATTTTCGGAACGTTACGAGATCGCTGCTTGCATGACGCTAATCCTTATGCCTGTTTCAATGCTAACGGGACTAATTTATTGCCTGAATAAATCTCAGTATTTATCTGAAATTCCGGCTTTTGTGTGGGGAGGGTTAGCTATTTCTACAGCGATCTGTTCGGTAACGCGTATCTGGTTCATGAACCGAATTAAAATGGAGTGTTGAGTTTTATAAAAATTCATATTCCATTGGGTATAGCTCTAACCGAAAGTTCAGACAATGCTAAGTGAGAATGCTCAGGAGAGTTTGAATCCACGAAAATGCCAGAAATAATATTTACTTAATGTGAATATTAACTGGCATTTTTTTATGGCATTCATTATAATTACTTTTAGAAACATGGCGTTACCGCCAATACGGACACCCGCCGTAATCCGGGATGGAGTAGCAATCATGGTTGAAGCCCGTAATAGTGTTGCAGTATCCGTTTTTTCCAAAAATGGCGTCAAAGCCCTTCATTTTTCCGGTATTCCCAAACTCTCCGGTCACAAAGGTACGCTCAATTTTCCTTTTGATGATAACGCCAGCCTGTTTGAACAGGTCGAAAAAATCATGCTGGCAAACGGTATGTGTCACAACGTCACCCGCGTAGAGCCTTTGCGCCAAAACGAAACGGAAAGTGTCTATTCCGTCACCTATAACCGCCGTCTGCTGAAAAGCGCCGTCAGGAAATAATGTACCACCTGCCGGGCAGATGCCCGGCACTATGCAGCACCATTCACCATAACCGGGTATTACACCCAAACGGACACCCGCCGTCATCCGGGAATGAGCAACAACAATGGTTGGCACACCTGAAGAAATTCTGGCATATCTGCAACAGGTTTACCCTGACACCGTGATTTCAGTTATCGTCTGGACGCGCAGTGAAGTACGCGACGTGGCAGAACGTCACGGTTTCACGCTGACGGATGAGGAAGCGGATTCTGTTCTGTACGATCTGGCGCACAATGAAAGTCATGAATATGGCGAAAGTAACCAGTCGGTCTACGGCTACATTTGCGACCTGAAAAACGTTGAACCGGAGAACTACGTATGCTGACCTACATTACGGATCTCAAAGCAGGCGAACCCGATATCCTAACGCCACTGAAATACTATCCGCTTGTGATCCGCACGCTTGATGGGGAAAAACTGCATATGCAGGCTGCGCCAGTTCAGGGATGGACTCACGACACCCTGACGGCGGTACAGCCACAGGGCGTGAATGAGGGCGCGGAAGCGTATCTGAATGCACACTGGATAGGCTCGACTGAAGTTTGATGATAACCCCGCGCTGCGGGGTTATCTTTGCACGGGGCGATGAAGACCGGGTTTTTCCCGGTCTGCTGTATGGCATGCCCCTGACGGGTACGGCCTGCGCTTTGCGTGATTTTGCGCATGCGCAAAATCATCCTTCGGACGGACGGCCTCATGCAAAACCTAAGACCGGCATCTGTGGTCGCATAGTGAGTGTTGCACGTCGTGTAATACCGCGTATAATGTTACATGACGTGTAACACGGATTGATACAATGATAAAATCATTTAAGCACAAAGGGTTGAAACAACTTTTTGAAAAGGGTGTGACGTCAGGTTTACCTGCACAGGACGCTGACAGGATAAACGACCGCTTGCAGGCCATTGACACCGCAACGGACATTGCCGAACTGAATCGACCGATTTACAAGCTGCACCCACTAAAAGGGGATCGAGAAGGGTACTGGTCTATAACAGTCAGAGCAAACTGGCGCATCACCTTTCAGTTTATCAATGGCGATGCTTACATTCTTAATTATGAGGATTACCACTGATGAGACAATTCAATATCTCCCATCCTGGTCAGATTATTGCGCGAGACTTAGCCGATATGGGGATTAGCGGTCGCAGATTCGCGTTGAATATCGGCGTTACGCCTGCGACTGTCTCACGCCTGCTTACTGGTAAAACCGCCCTGACTGCACCGCTGGCAATTCGTGTTGCTGCTGCGTTGGGAAGCACCCCAGAATTCTGGTTACGGCTTCAGAGCACCTATGATTTGCGGCAGCTTGAAAGTCAGATCGATACGTCAGGTATTGCCGAGTATAGCGGTGAAGAAGCCCCTGAATATACGACCAATAAGTGAATGGGGTGGCTCAGAACAAGCCAGAAACAGAGAAGGAGTTACGAACATGCGAAAAGTGTCTGTATTCAGAAATGGCGGCAACCGTGCGGTACGAATTCCGCGCGATATGGATTTCGAGGGGGTCAGTGAGTTAGAGATAATCAGAGAAGGTGATGTGATTATCCTCAAACCGATACGTAAAAGCTGGTCTAGTTTCTTTGAGGAACGTCAACCGGAAGATAAGGATTTTATGCCTGACCGTAAGGATATCATCGAAGAACGCTAAGCCCCGCCATCCTAAATCTGCAACTCACTCATCGCGAACTATCGGGGGCGTTTTCCGGCGCTGCCGGAAAAACCGGCTGTCGTGCTTCGCATCGAGCCGCTGCGCGTCTCGCCCCATTCGGGCGTCCATCCCTCGCCCGGATTCAAAGGCATCGCTTCAGGTGGCCTGACGGCCCCCGCGCTATCACCGTTCGCCGCTGGCGAACTTCAGGGGTGAGTTGCGGCCATGAGCGCCGGTGATTGTCTGCCAGTGGGTGAGAAGGTCAACGGCGGTCTTACATGGGGGATGGCTCCCTGCGGGAACCCTCCCCCATCCGGCAGGGTATTACCGGTAGTGCCGTCAAGGATAAAAATCGGAACCCTGAAGGGACCCCCGATTTTTTCCTGGACGGTGCAGCTGCTGCGCGGGAATGTGGCAGATAATAAATTCACATTATGTAAATATAGCTAGATGAATGCTGAGTATTTAGGTATAATTAGTATCAGAAACAGGGCGTTACCGCCCAGACGGACACCCGCCGTAATCCGGGATGGAGTGACATTATGACTACCGCTATTAATCCAGAAGTGATCTGCGAATTTGCCTCATCCAGTGAAGTTGTTCCTTCCATTTCAATCGAGAATATTCTTGCTCGCGCAGCCTATGCAATGACCACCTTTGCGGATGGTCTGGCAAAGATTCGCGAAGCGCAGAAATTAATGAAAGAAGTAACAGACGAGAAAATGTATGGGTTTCACGAAATTGTCCGTAACGGCCTGGGGGCTTCAAGCGATGAGGCCGCAATTAAGCGCATGAAGCGCAATCTTGATTCGGGGATCTGGACACGCCTGATGAATGAAACCGGCATGAAAACTCTGATGAGCCATCAACAGATTAGCGACTGGGAAAAGCAGCTCGATACGCCCAGCATGCCTGAAGCAACACTTGATAACATTCATGCCTCATTCCGTGCATTACACCAGGACAAAGGGCAGATTTTTGAGCAAGGCGTGACGGATGTATTCAAAAAATTATCCTGGGATTATAAAACCAATTGCCCGTGCAAAATCGGCAAAAAAATCATTGTGAACAGTATGGTCGGTTCTGCACACAGCAAAAACTGTTACTACGTGACGGATGAGGGCCGGAATAAGCTTAATGATCTGGAAAAAATGATGAGTATTCTCGATGGTCGTAATGTTCCCGATCACCGCATAGCAGCTGGCGCACAATTTTATGAATTTACCCGTGAAAACATGTGGAACGGTGAAAATTACGAACATGAATACTTCACGGTTAAATATTTCAAAGCTCGAACCGGTCACATCATTTTCAAACGTCTGGATTTGGTTGATAAGCTGAATGACATAATCAGCCGTCAGTATGGTACGGTGCTGCCGTCGCGCGTATAACCCCGTATGCCGCCTGTATCAGGCGGCGCTTTCCCGTGCAGTTATTATTTACATATTGTGTAGTTTAGATGGATAAAATTTCTCAATAAACTACAATAATACTATTAAACAAGGCATTACGCCTAAACGGACACCCGCCGTCATTCGGGATGGAAAGCGCTCATGAACCTGATTTCCCGCCTTGCTGATGCTCTTAACAAGAAAATTGCTGAACTGATTGAAATCCGTCATAAGCAGCAGGTGCGGATTCTGAAAGCTTTTTCAGACCTGAATAATGGAATTGAACCTAATGAAGATCGTAACGGTCGCCTGCATGCCCCCTGCGACGGTTACGAACACTTTGAAACCGGCGAACTGTATGGCAAAGGCCAGTTTATCGTAATGCCTGAATATGATGACTGGTATTCACCGGCAAGCTACCCGGCCAAAAATTTTGACCCGAACACGCGTTTTAAAGGCAAAACGGCAGACTACCAGGAAACCGTCAAACTGATGAAGTCCTTCAGTTTGCGTGTAAAAACCGGACGCCGCTGGTTAGAAAGCAACAAGGAATTTTGCTATTTCACCGTCACAGGACATAAACCACTAATCGACACGATAACCAGAACAGTCGAGGCAATGCTGGCTGAACAGCGCGAGCACGAAAAGCAATTTAAAGGCGCAGCACCAACCGGCAAAGTCACCGTGAATGCAACGATCAAAGGGGTGAAGATGGTCGAGTCCGGTTTTGGCCATAGTATTCGCCTTGTTCCCAAGATGACTATCACACTCGATAACGGGGCCACTGCATACGGAACGATGCCAAAAGCCCTGGCCGACCAGGACGCGAAAGCCGGTCATGCGTTTGTGCTGAAAGCCACCTTTGAGCAGGATAAGAACGACAGCACACACGCGTATTTTATCCGCCCTGCCGTATGCTGAGTGAAGGTGGAAAACATGATTAAACGTGCATTTGATCGGGCTGCTATGAGCGTTTCGTCCGGGATTGAAGCCGCAGAACACTACGGCGAACCCTACCCATTAATTCAGGAGGTCAAAGACTGGCTTCAGGGATTTTGTGAAGCGCTATTCCGATGACGATAATTTATGGCCTGCAAACGCAGGCTTTATATCTGCCCGGCTGATGAAGACCGGCTTCGCCCGGTCTGCTGTATGGCATGCCCCTGCGGGGACGGCCTGCGCTATGCGTGATTTTGCGCATGCGCAAAATCATCCTTCGGACGGACGGCCTCATGCGAACGGCAACACACAGCGCCGGTTGCCTGCGGCAACCTCCGTCATTTCACCCAGTTACTGACTTTGCCATTTCGTAATCAGGGTTGTAGTGCTGCGTTTAATCATCCTGCTCCTGCTCCTGCTCGTTTTCTTCATCGTTACGTGTAACTGCTTTTATTTCACACGGGGTCGTTCCCCGGCTGCGCCGGTGAAACGGGCTGTCGTGCTTCGCATCGAGCCGCTTCGCGTCTCGCCCCATTCGGGCGTCCATCCCTCGCCCGGATTCAACGGCATCGCTTCAGGTGGCCTGACGGCCCCCGCGCTATCACCGTTCGCCGCTGGCGAACTTCAGGGGTGAGTTGCGGCCATGAGCGCCGGTGATTGTCTGCCAGTGGGTGAGAAGGTCAACGGCGGTCTTACATGGGGGATGGCTCCCTGCGGGAACCCTCCCCCATCCGGCAGGGTATTACCGGTAGTGCCGTCAAGGATAAAAATCGGAACCCTGAAGGGACCCCCGATTTTTTCCTGGACGGTGCAGCTGCTGCGCGGGAATGTGGCAGATAATAAATTCACATTATGTAAATATAGCTAGATGAATGCTGAGTATTTAGGTATAATTAGTATCAGAAACAGGGCGTTACCGCCCACACGGACACCCGCCGTAATCCGGGATGAGGTTTTAAAAATGAGCACAATCCACAAAGGCGCTCTCGTTGTTGGACAGATTCTGGAAACCGGACGTTATGGCCGCGCGGTCATTACCCGAGTTCATGATCGCAGCAATAAAGACTCTATTATTGAACTGGTCGGGGATGGCGCAATAGTCAGAGCGGGAAATGCAGCTTTTGACCTGGTGTACTTCTCCGGCGCACGTTCCAGGTTTGTCTCTGAGTGCATTATTCGCGGCGGTTTACCGTGGGTCGTGCATACAGAAGTGGTGACTGAGAAGGTATTGGAAAACCTTAAAAAAGCCGCAGACGACAAGGAACGCCAGGACGCTGAGGATAAAGCCCGTTCAGATGCCGCCTTTGCGCTTGAAAAAAGTCGCCTCCAGGAAGCACCGGAATATAAGCACCTCAAAAAGCGTGAAGATAATAAAGGCAAATGCGAAGCGGCCACGGTCAGCAGCAACATCCGGGCCGAATTAAAAAAGGCATTCCCCAGCATTAAGTTTTCCGTCAAAAAACTCAGTTATGACTGTGTGCAAATTTCCTGGACAGATGGCCCGACCAAAAGAGAAGTAGAAACAATTTCTGATAAGTATGAAGACGGGCACTTTAACGGGATGGAGGATATTTATGAATACAACACCAGTCCGTTTAATGTTGTGTTTGGTGGCGTTAAGTATGTCACGACCCGCCGTGAATACAGCGACGTATTAGTAGATAAGGGCATTGTGGAAGCCCGTAAACAGTTTGGCGTCGAATTAGTCCCCGAAACCTGCAACGCCGAAATGTACAAAAGCGGCGCATTATCAAAGCAGTCACGCGAATTTTTTATGTACGGTTTAGAAACTGAAGTAAGAAAAATTATCGCAGAGATTAAGGCGTAAGCCTTGAAAGGGGCCGGGCTGCGCTAACAGCCCGGAAAGCAACACAATTAACGGGTAAGAAAATTATGTCACAATATCATATTAGCCAATTGGCGGAGAGAATGGCAAGCGGTAAAAGCGTCACTGTACCAGCAATGAACGGATACGATTTTTCTCAATTGCTATGGTGGCTAAACCATCTACAGGGCAGATCCATTTAAACTAAAAGGGCCATATGGCCCTTTTAGTTAGCGCAGGGCGAGGAAGACCGTGCTTCACCCGGTCTGCTGTATGGCATGTCCCTGGCGGGTACGGCCTGCGCTTTGCGTGATTTTGCTCAAGGCAAAATCATCCTTCGGACTGACGGCCTCATGCAACGTCAAAAGCTTGAGTATTGAGCCTTCAGCTCAATACTGCTGGTTTGAAATATAGGGTTTATACGATTATTTAATCGTTACATGTAACGTCAAATAAAAATCTTAACCAATTGCTAATGTATAGCCTTGAGTCTTCCTGGTTGCGTGAAGATCGTAATTCTAATTGCTACGGCCCCCTTCGGCTCCTGACCAGCTGGCGCTGTTCAGTCGTCAACCCAACTACGACAGGCAGGAGCCTGTCTACGCCGAACCCGCAAGCGGTTTCGGGCCTCCCGGCTATGGTCTGATGGCAAAGGTCAACAGACCGGCGGTCATCGACCGTTTCGGTCGCGCCGCCTTCACCGCGACGGCCACCCCGTCGCTTTAATGTCGCCCCGTCGTTCCGACGTGTCGGGTGTGTGCATTCTAATTGTCCGGTAGCGCCATCACCCTTGCTGCCCTCGCGCGGAGGGCTTTTTGTAGCACCGGCAGTTCAACGGTCAAGGGGTGAAATGAACGCTGCCGAAAACTTTTTGCAAACAAAAACTTTGCGTCATCGCCCCCAGACCGTTGCCCTTCGCCGTTGCTACTTTGCCCTTGCCGCGAGAGTACCAGCAAGGGAGATGGATCAACCATCACCGAAGGAGAAAAGTAGAATGCACACACAGAACGTCAACGTCAAAACCGCCGCTCAAGAAACCGCTGGAAGATGGGGGGAAGTGGCTTTTGAGCAAGCTTATGCTGAGGCGCAGATTATTGATAAGGAAATTAACAGTCTTGTATCTGAGCGTCAGCATATTGATTTATGCAGTTATGAAGGTTGGGACGAAGTACGCCGCCTACATAGTTGGAAGGCATTTTCTATGAACCCTAACCGTATGGAAATTTATGGAGCGGATTTATTGAAGTGGATGCGTCGTACAGCTCTGACTTTATGGGAAAACGGCTATGACCCTCATGAGGAAGAATAAAACCGACAGAATTGTGTTGGTACAGGGATACGAAACCGTATGGGTGGCTGTTCATGTTTGTAAGTTAATCAGGATTTAATATGAAAGATGAAACTAAGAAAGTTATTGCTCGTTTTTCAAATTTGAAAGAGGGTATTACAGTTAGTGTGGATGTGGAAAGTAACAATGGAGATCGGGTAGAAATTCGCGATAAGGGTTTATTATGTTGGCGAGCTTTTGAATTCGAGCCAGGATTTTATTATGACCTTGAGAAAAATTTAAAGTGGGCAACAAAATAAAAAAAGCAGGCATTACGCCTGCTTTTTTTTATGGTTTAGAGTGGGTATTACTTCCAACAGTAGATGTGGTTCCTTTATCTTCTATCGATTCCGAAAGTTTTTTATCCATCTGCTTAATTGTATCTTTAATGACTTTCACGAAGTCCTCAGTCATGTCAACGATTAGCCCCAAAGCATCTAGTGCATCTTTTTTCTCCGCAAATTCTTCTAACAGTTCTGATGGCGCATTGAACTGAAAACGTTTGTTTTGGGTTTTACCTTTCGGGTGAATTTGAGCCATGTTTTCCTCTGATAGTCATGATATACAAATGTATCATATTGTTTTGAACCAAGAGTTACAAGCAGACCTGAAAAGACCATTCTTAACTCGCACTTCTCCTCATAATTTTGCGCATGCGCAAACTCAACTTTAGCTCCATAAATGAGTTTATATTGACTCAAGTTGTTAGTCATAAAGGCCTCAGAATGCAGCCCGGATCTTAATGGCATTTTCAGAGCAACTAATACGCTGGCGCGTGATCGCTTGCCCTTCGTGCAGGATGCCGCCGCCGTGGTGATGGCGGGGCGCACTGCTGCGCAGATGCCCCCTGATTTCCGGTGCAGCCTGAGCGCTGCGCCAGCGTTCGGGCAGTGAGCAGGTCGTGATAGCCGGTGACACGCTGGCGCGTGATCGCTTGCCCTTCGTGCAGGATACCGCCGCCGTGGTGATGGCGGGGCGCACTGCTGCGCAGATGCCCCCTGATTTCCGGTGCAGCCTGAGCGTTCGGGCAGTGTGCAGATCGTGATGGCCGGTGACACGCTGGCGCGTGACCGTTTGCCCTTCGCGCAGGATGCCGCTGCCGTGGTGATGGCGGGGCG
>NZ_JCBAJB010000015.1:0-35323 GCF_059766475.1 Enterobacter sp. SCRI0065
GTGAGGGTATCGAGCACGCCATTGCGAAAGCCAATCAGACGACGCGATGGGGCGGCCTGCTGGGGAATAATCAGTTTCAGGGTGTCGACCACGGAGGCAATTCTCCCCGACGAGAACGGGGCGCGCAGGCGCTGAAACAGCCCGGCCACGTCGCGTGCAAAGTCCGACGGCGGGATGATTTTCCATGTCCCGGCTTCATAGCGGGACAGGAGCTGGCCGTTGGCGTCCACGGCCAGCGCTTCGCCGTAATGCTCATGCACCCGCATCGCTTTTTCGCTGGTACTCATGGCGGTAAATTCCGCCTCACTCATGGTGTCGAACGGGCTTTGCGCCGGTGGCCGTATGGCACCATAAATCGCTTTGCGCGTCGCGTCTTCCCCCTGCTGCATAAACGCATCATTCCAGTCACCGAACACCGGCGGGAGGGCAATCGTACCTTCACAGGCCTGTGCGGCCGCTGCGGCTTTTGTCTGGCCGTTCCCGTTGAGGTCACGGTCGGCGGCGAGGACAATCTGACAGGCCGGGTGCTGACGCCGGGCAAGGCTCGCCAGAGAAAGAAGATTCACGGACGAGAGCGCCACCATGACGGTTTCGCCGGTCAGGTGATGCACGGTGAGCGCGGTCGCGTAGCCCTCCGCTATCCACAGCCGTTTCCCCGCCTCTTTTTTCCCTTCGATGATATGGCATGCCCCTTTCACCTGACCGCCTTTCAGGGTGCGCTTCAGACCCTCAGCATTAATGAGCTGAACGTTAACCCGCGCGCCGGTCTCGTCCTGCAGCGGCACGACCACATCACCGGCGCGGTACGTCACGCCGCCGGTTTTGTGCGTGGTGGTCAGCGTCAGGCATTCGAGCGCCGGAAAGCCCTTACGGGTCAGGTAGGCGTTGCCGGTGGCCGGGCGGGTTTTCGCCATCAGCGAGACCGCAAGCGTGGCAGCGGCTTTCCGGCTGGCATCGGTTTCAGCCTCAGCGGCGGCGATAAACTCCGGGGCAACCGGCGGCAGGCTGCCGGTCAGGGCGCTCACCTTTCCGGCGGCTTCGGAAGCCGACACACCGAACACCTTTTCGACCAGCTTAAGCCCGTCACCCGCGCCGCACTGGTTGCAGAACCACGTCCCGCGCCCCTCTTTATCATCAAAGCGAAAGCGGTCAGAGCCGCCGCACACCGGGCAGGCCTGATGCCGGTTTTTGATGACCGGCACACCCAGCGCCGGGAGAATGCGCGGCCAGTGGCCGCATGCCTGTTTTACGGTTTCCGTTACGTTCATTTTCATCGTTATTTTCTCCCTCAGTGCACAACCGGCGCGGCGATATGACGGGCGCAGAGTTCATCCATGACGGCCATCCCGAGAAAGGACAGCGACGGCGCGGCTTTCAGTGGTCCGGCTTCCATTAAATCTTCCAGCAGCGCACAGGCAATCTGACGGCCTTTTTCCTCGCCGTGCTGGCGCAGATAAAAACCCTCCAGCTCGGCGGCAATCGCGCTTTCCAGCGTATCGAGCGTGAGCTGCGGATAGCGGTGCTGACGTTCGCACAGGGTCAGCCAGGCACAGGCTACGGCACGACGATACAGGGCAGCACGTAATACAGGCGGTAATGGCTTTTTCATGCGTTAGCCTCCCCGGTCAGCCAGCGCTGATTGCAGCGCTCGACCACGCCGTCGAGCTGGACGGTCATGAGGTACACCACGGAGGTGAGCTGTAAGCGCTGCGCAGGGCTATGGCAAAGGGTGGTGCTGTCCTGCGCCTGCGACAGGTCACTGACGAGCTGGCCGACGTTGCGCAGGTGCTCAAGGCATTCAAGGTCTTTCAGGGTGATCGCGGGATGTTTCATGCGTGCACCTCCGCAATTGGAAGACGGCCAGCAAACGAGAGGACATAATCACGAACGAGAGAACGGCGTGCGGCGTGTTCGTCACCGGCCACGGTGCGGAGCATACAGATACGGGGTTTACGGTCTGCGCGGCGAACAGCGGCAAACACGAAGACAAATTGCGGGTGAGACGAGGCGAGGATCGTAGCCATAAGGGCAACCTCCATAGTTAGCTGGTTACAGCTACCACCGGAGTTCTCACGCAATGGTGGTAGCCCAGACGGGGGTGAGAAACCGGCAACTATGGAAACCGGCCAGCCCGAGGGCTGCCCCGCCTGAGCCACCATAATTTTGTTGAAGCAACGGGCAATAGACCGCTGCCCAAAAAATGGGGGCAAAAAGGCATAGACACAAAAAAAGACGCATGGCGCGTCCGGTGTCGCCACAGTTATACACGGGTTCTCACGCCCGGCTGCCGATTTTGCGACAGCGGGAAAACTATACCTGGAAACGGCGAACGGAAGCAAGCCAGAAAAAGGGGCTTTAAGAAGAACGGCCATCATCATGCGTCGCAGCTCCGGTTACGGTCGGCGATCCGCTCGGCCATCCATGCGGTGATTTCTGACTGCGCCCACGCCACGTTTTTACCGCCAAGCGAGATTTGTTTCGGGAAAGCCTCCCGGCTGATGAGGTCATAAATCGTCGAACGGGACAGGCCGCACAGGTGCATCACTTCGGGCAGGCGAATAAAGCGCTCCTGAACGGCGTCAGAAAACGGCATTGGTGGGGCGACAGGCGCAGAAGACGGGGAAGAAAAAGCGGTGTGCATCGGGCTACCTCATAAAGTCCATACAGTGCCGGTCGTGTCCGTCCGGCCTCGGGTAGCTATCTATTTTGTGAATATTTTCTCTCAGGGCAACAAGTCTTTTTGTACCGATTCGCCGCACAACAAACTGTTAACAAGGGAATGGCAAACAGTGGCAATCAATGACAATCGTTGGCAATTCTTGATAATCCAGAGGCAAATTTATGATTACTATTATTTATATATATTGAGTTGTTTATCGCTAAAAAGTCTAAGTAAAAAGGTCGAAGAAAAACAGGTGGGTGAACAGTGGTGAACAGACGGTGAACAGTCAGGTCCTCAACTGTTCACCACTTAACTCACTGTATTATTTATATTTTTATTTAAGGTGAACAGTGGTGAATAGTTAACAGTAAAAAAACAAACAGAGAGGGTGATTTTCCTGCGACCTTTCTCTGGCAAGCCTGCTTTTGAAAGTCCCTTCTGTGCCATTCCTGCCACAACGGCAATGAGTCGAGTTGTTGTGTGGCGCACGGCAGAATCTCCTCAACTTGACACGAATGAGGAGACACACCATGACCACCACTATCCCGGATTACCTGAAACCGGCATTCCGGAAACTGGACGCGGCCAGAACTGCCCATATTGAAAATGCCCGTCAGATGGATGACACCACCACAGCCATTACCCGAACTGGCGAACAGAAAGCGGAGCTTGAAAAGGAAAACGGCAACGAGGCCAGCGGATGGCGCGCGGCCTTCCGTGCCGGTGGGGCATTGCTGACGGACGAGCTGAAACAGCAGCATCTGGCGCGTGTGGCCTCCCGCGAGCTGGCGCAGGAATGCGACAGACTGGCTGAGGTACTGGCTTATGACAAAGACCGCCTGAAAGGCTCCTGTGATATCACGGCCAGAGAATACCGTCAGGCGCATCACAATGTGCTGAGCGAGTACGCCGGAAAAGAGCTGGATAACGCGCTGCGTGAGACGTGCGGGGCGCTTGTCAGGGCGATGAAACTCAAAATGCTGGCGCTGGGGAACCCGCTTGCGAACACCGTCGGGATTCAGGGCTATGTCGAACCCGATAAAGCGGTCATGCAGGAGGTGAAAACGTGGCTTGAGCGTGCGGTGAAGGACTGTCACATCCGTCTGGCGGATGAGCCGGTGCTGTTTAAAACCGGGCTTTCTGCTGAGACACTGGCGCATATGAATTACGGTGTGGCAGTGACCCCCGGCCAGCGTCAGGCTTTATTTAACAAACTGCGTGAACGTGAAGCTGACCTGAAAGCGCGGGGCACTGCCCGTTCTGTCAGTGCCCGGCGCACACCCGCACCAGCCGCTATCTGTCCGGGACGGTCAAACAGATTTATTACCAGTGCACAAATGTCCTGTGTTCCGCCACGTTTAGAACGGTGGAGTCAGTCGACAAAGTGATACAGCCGCCCTCAGCCACGACAGATGAGGATGACCATTTAATTTGTACTCAGACCAGTAAAACCCGAAAACCACGCCTGTAAAGCATACGGAGACACCTGATGACACCCTTAACTCTTGATCAGGCTTTTGAAGCCTGTCAAAACAATAAAACCGACTGGCTGACCCGCAAACAAGAGCTGGCCGACGCTGAACAGGAATACCGCGAACTTATCGCCACCGGTAATGACAGCCGCACCCGGAGTCTGCAAACCCTGCGCGATATTATCGACGTGAAAAAATGGGAAATTAATCAAGCGGCCGGACGCTATATTCGCTCACATGAGAACGTGCAGCGTATCAGTATCCGTGACCGGCTGAATGATTTTATGCAGGCGCACGGTGCAGAGCTGACCGCCGCGCTTGCGCCTGAATTAATGGGATATAACAGCCAGAATTCCGCCGTCACACGCTGCGCGATGCAGCACTCGGTCGATTACCTGCGCGAAGCGCTTTCGGTGTGGCTAGCCGCCGGTGAAAAAATTAATTATTCCGCGCAGGATAATGACATATTAACGGCTATCGGATTCAGGCCTGACGCGGCTTCACGCGATGATAATCGTGAAAAATACACACCCGCACAAAACCAGAATTACGTGAATAAACGTGCAGAACTGGCCGCGCAGTAGCCCGTCAGAAAATCCCCGTAAATCCCGCCATTTTTCCCGAATTAAGCCATGCATGCGTAAGGTGCATGGCTTTGCATGCGTTTTAACACCTCCGCCACTCTCGCCAGCGCCAGCTCTGGCGCGGCCTGAGACTGTTTATGCACCTGCATTAAAAGCGGCCCCCTAAGCGTGCAGGCGTGGCGGGGAGAGCATTGCGCGCATAAATAAGAAATTAATTTGTTTTATACCAACAGCTTACCGTTGCGATTACACAAGGTAGATTAAATTGCATTCGACTTACAATAATGCCCATAGAGCTCTTGTGACGCTCATTTTTAAGAGGTGGATCCGGGCTTCATCTAAACATAAGATGGTATACTTACTGGTCTATTATGCGCACGGAGCAAAATGAAGTGGCTATAGTTGAATTGCACTTTGATGGTGACATTGCACAAGATCACCAGGTTTCTTTAAGGACTCTTTCAAAAAGCTTAGGACACTTGCAGAGTGCCCTAGATAGAGCATATCTGGATATCAAATATGGTAATCTTTGGAAATATGCAAAGATGCACCATGAATATTACAAAGATGTTGAGATGTTGGTACAGCCTCCCAGGGAAGGCGGATATATTATCGATTTCTTTTCGAAAAAAGAAATTACCAAGAAGGTTGTTGCTAGGGTCTCAAATGCAATAAATAACGCCATAAGCGAAGCACAGCAAGATGGTTTAGAAAATGCTGATACTATCAGTAAAAGTTTAGAAACAAAACGGGCACAAATTTCGGATGATTTAATTGAGCCTCGTGAGTATCAAGAGCTTCTTGAGAGGCCTGACGCTGCTGTTAATCGCCGTTATGGGGATAGAGCGATTGTAAGAGAAATAGATCAAATGTTAGCAGTTATTAGGTCTCAACACTCTGGTGATAGCACTTTAGAAATTTCTTTGACAGCAGATCGCACGCAAGTTTATGAATTTAACAGATCTAAAGCTAATGCTTTTCATAGAGTTGTTACTAGGAAAAAACTGGGAGACCCTGTAATTTATCGTGTGAAGGTATCAGAAATGGATTTGGACTATCTTTCTGCTAAAATGAGGAATACTTTCAATGATGCAGTGAGTACACTCAGATTTGCTTCAAAGGAAGACTTTCAAGAGGTGCTTCCTTATTTTCAAAATGAAGAAGAAATGATTTTTTTAGGCGCACCTTACATTGAATATGGCGCTTTTGACCCATCTTGCGGAGATGTATATTTTATACAGGTGTATTAATGGATGAGTTAGCAAAGAAAGTTCAAGAAAAATATATCGAGGATCTTACTAATAAGTATCCGCTGCATCGGTTTTTGATATTGTTTATTGTTATTTTCTTTATGCTAACTTATCAAACTGGTAATGCTGATATTTACAACATTCTGGATGAAACAAATGTGAAGGAAGTCTTTGATTTTCAAGGGGGGTTGCTGTCAAAATTATCTATGCTCCAGTTGATTCAATGTCTATTGATCTCTTGTTTTTTGAATTATTCGCATAAAAAGATAAACATTTCAATGTTCAACTGGTTGATTTCGTTTTGTGATTTTAACAAATACACATCCGGCATTCATGGTAAATATAAATCCTTAAAACGAAATGATGCATATGATCTTTTCCTCGTCAAAGAGATAGATAAAAAAATAAGTGAAAAAAAATCGCATTTTCGCATTGTTTTGATTAATTCAGAACTTGTCTTTTCTTTTTTGTTTTGTGTGCTTTGGAGTTTTCATGGTTCTTTTGTTAACATCATTTTGGTATTTTCATTATTGATTCTTTGGGCTTATATTCAGTGGGCGTGTTATAAATTTTATATAACTGATTTTTTTCCGCTGTATGTAGCAAAAAAATACTTATTAGATGAGCCGATAATTATTGCAGATGGCTTTCATGATTGAAAGCCATTTTATTTTTTCAAACTTCTAATTTAGTTGTATCCTTCTATCAATAACCCCCACCATGAAAGAAGTTCTCTACGCTGTTCGATGTACAAGGCTCGATTATAGGCTCTTCTTACTTCATCCTTATCAACATGGGATAGGGCAGCCTCAATAACATCGGAATTAAAACCGGCCTCATTTAGAGCTGTACTTGCGATAGAACGTAACCCATGAGCAACCAATTTCCCACCATAACCTATTCGCTTAAGTGCAGCATTGGCCGTTTGACTATTCATAGGCTGTTTTGGATCATTTCGGCTGGGAAAAACATGTTCTCGATGTGCGCTAATAGGTTTCATCACATCCAGAATTTCTAATGCCTGAGAAGATAAAGGTACGATGTGCTCTCGCTTAGCCTTCATTCTTTCGGCTGGTATCGTCCAGAGCTTTGCATCAAGATCGATCTCTGCCCACCGAGCACCGGAAGCCTCAGAAGGGCGCACAAGGGTAAGGAGCTGCAACTCAATTAGACAGCGAGTAGGAACAGACAGATTTGACATAACCAATGTGCGCATCAGTTTCGGCAATTCTTCTGGTCGCAGCGTGAACATGTTTTGCTTCTTCGGTCTCTCAAAAGCCATCCCCACACCTGACGTCGGATTGGCATCAAGCAAGCCTGTATTTACAGCATAAATCATAATTTCGTTAATACGCTGTACCAAACGACGTACTGTCTCCAGTGCACCGCGTGCTTTGATTGGCTCAAGTGCTTCAATGATAGTTCTGGCTTTGATCTCCTGAACCGGTATTTCGCCAATAGCAGGAAACACGTCTTTATCTAAAGAGCGCCAAATGTCTTTTGCATAATCCGGTGTGACACTTTTGCTCTTTAGCTGGAACCAATTGGCGGCAACAGTAGAGAAAATGCTATCCAGCTCTATTTGGCGCTGTTCTGAAACCATTTCTTGTTGCTGCTGTGGGTCAATGCCATGTGCCAATAGGGACAAATGCTGATCGCGTATCTGACGTGCTGCTGCAAGCGTAAGGGAAGGATATGCGCCAAGGCTCAGATTTGTGCGGCTGGCACTGTTTGGTCGCTGGTAGCGAAAACGCCAAAGTTTTTTACCAGAGGTTTTGACGAGTAAGAACAGACCGTCACCATCGTGGAGGGTAAAGTCTTTTTCGCGGGGTTTGGCTTTAAGAATTTCGTTGTTAGTTAGAGGGCGTGTAATGCGCGCCATGTCTGGATCCCTTCCATAATTGGTACACGTTTATTGGACCACAGTATAGCGTGTACCTAAACGTGTACCAATTTTTACTGGATTCAGGCGGATCGTTTCGGACGATTACAGACACAAAAAAGCCCGCAGGGCTTGCGCCATGCGGGCTTTCAGGACTTCTACGGATGACTCTGGAATCATCTTCGAAGGATTTTGGTGGAGCTGGGGGGATTTGAACCCCCGTCCGAAATTTCTACATCCTCGGTACTACATGCTTAGTCAGTCTTTACATTCGCACGCCAGCTGCGGACAGACACGCCACTAACGAACTAGCCTGATTAGTTTTAGCCCTTCAGCCCCAGGCAGGACATCCACGCGATCTCTTTTGGTTTTGACCTCTCTTGATCCCCGTCTTAAGAGCGGAAGCTAGGGAGAGAGGGCTCTTAGCAGGTTATTAAGCTGCTAAAGCGTAGTTTTCGTCGTTTGCGACTATTTTTTTGCGGCTTTTTACGAGGCAAACCGCCCCTCGGCATGCACCTTGGGTTTCGCAAATCCCGTCGAATCCAGAATCAGCCCCAATGTGTCGAACTCAGTATATCAGAACTGGCACCCGTGATGCCAGCCCGGAACGTGAAGTTCTTAAATCGTTGTAATACGAACAAAATCTGTGCAGGAATTAGCGCCCAGCATGTTTCATAATGCGCGCTTTATCGACCTGCCATTCACGATCTTTTAGATCGGAACGTTTATCATGCTGTTTCTTACCTTTCGCAACGCCGATTTTCACTTTACACCAGGCGTTTTTCCAGTACAGCGACAGTGCGACGACGGTGTAACCTTCACGGTTGATACGTCCGAAAAGGGATTCCAGTTCGCGCTGGTTTAGCAGCAGCTTACGGGTGCGCGTCGGGTCACAAACGTAGTGCGACGAGGCAACGGCCAGCGGCGTAAAGTTTGCGCCAAACAGGAAGGCTTCGCCTTCAATCATGATCACATAGCTGTCGCTGATGTTGGCTTTACCCGCACGCAACGATTTAACTTCCCAGCCTTGCAGCGCAAGACCAGCTTCGAATTCTTCTTCAATGAAATATTCATGGCGGGCACGCTTATTGAGCGCAATGGTTGCCGAGCCAGGTTTATGTACTTTTTTCTTCGTCATAAGTGTCGTAAAACCATAGGTAATCTGATTTCAAAAAGTAACCTCATTGCGATTGCGTCCTGTGAGGTCTAACGCGCTATCTTAGCACGAGATGAGGCTTAGCGTTTTTTTAACAAGGGATAAATGTTATTATTTGTCCGTTGTGTGACCATGGAAAATGCTATGCCTCAGATTAGCCGTACTGCGCTTGTCCCCTACAGTGTGGAACAAATGTACCAGTTAGTGAACGATGTGAAGTCCTACCCGCAGTTTATTCCGGGGTGTACCGGTAGCCGAGTGCTGGACGCTGGTCCAAATCAGATGACGGCGGCAGTGGATGTTTCTAAAGCTGGGATCAGCAAAACGTTCACCACCCGTAATACGCTGACCGATAATCAAAGCATTTTGATGCATCTGGTGGATGGCCCGTTCAAAAAGTTGATGGGTGGCTGGAAGTTTACACCGCTGAGCGCTGATGCGTGTCGCATTGAATTCCACCTGGATTTTGAATTTACCAATAAGCTGATTGAGCTGGCGTTCGGTCGGATCTTTAAAGAGTTGGCTTCGAATATGGTTCAGGCGTTCACTGTCCGCGCCAAAGAGGTTTACAGTGTCGCTTAAGATTGCTGTAGAAGTGGCCTACGCGTTGCCGGAAAAGCAGTATTTGCAACGGGTAAAACTTGACGAAGGGGCCACCGTTGAGGAGGCCATCCGTGCATCGGGTTTACTGGAGCTGCGCCGTGATATCGATCTGGATAAAAATAAAGTCGGTATTTACAGTCGCGCTGTAAAACTGGCCGATGTGGTTAAGGATGGCGATCGCGTTGAGATTTATCGCCCGTTGATTGCAGACCCGAAAGCGTTACGTCGGCAGCGTGCAGAGAAAGCAGGCAAGGCGCAGTAGCGTCAGTTATGACATCGCGAGAATACAAAAAAGGTGCTCATTGAGCACCTTTTTACATTTTTAAAACCTTACTCTTTGGTGAGCGCAGGTTTGTTATCGATGTTGGTTAACACGCCGCTGCTGTTAAAGGTCAGGGTCAGCGTTTGCTGAGTGACGCCTTCATGCCCAGGCTGCTGGCGGAACACGTAGAACCAGGTATTGGTACCGAACGGATCGGACATCATCGGCGTTCCCAGTGTGTATGCGACCTGCTGTTGTGTCATACCGACACGAATTTTTGACACATCGTTAGGTGTGAGGTAGTTCCCCTGGTTGATGTCAGGACGGTAAACCACTCGCTCCAGAGTGGAACAACCTGCGGTCAACATCAGAAGAACCGCTGCGACAGCGGTCAGCGTTTTACAGCGCATAGTGATTTGATTCCTTTTCGGGCCCGAGCAATACGCGGCTCATATGTTATATGCCGATGATAATAGACCTTGCCTCACTTTGAAACCGGTCTTACGGCGTTTTTGTTGTTCTGTATGACCCTGAGTTCCCGAAAAAGTTTATGCAGCCAGCAGTTCTTTGGCGTTTGCGAGCGTATTGCGGGTGACTTCGCTGCCACCCAGCAGACGTGCCAGCTCCTGTAAACGAGCACGTTTGTCCAGTGGCTGCATATGGGTTTCCGTCATTTCGCCATCGGTTTCTTTACTGACGAAGAAATGATGATGCCCACAACCGGCAACCTGTGGCAGGTGGGTTACGCACATGACCTGGGTTGACTCGCCCAACTGACGTAACAGTTTGCCAACGACGGCGGCGGTTGGTCCGCTGATGCCCACGTCCACTTCATCAAAGATCAGTGCTGGCGTTTCCATCTTACGCGCGGTGATCACCTGGATGGCCAGAGCAATGCGCGAAAGCTCACCGCCGGATGCCACCTTAGAGATGGCCTGCAAAGGTTGACCAGGGTTGGTGGTCACACGGAATTCGACGCGGTCTGCACCTTCAGCGGTCAGATGATTTGCTTCAAATTTGACGTCGATGGTAAAGACACCGTGCGGCATAGATAACGCGTGCATGCTGTCGGTAATGTGCTGACCCAGTTCCTGAGCGTAATGCTGGCGAATATCATGCAACTGTTTCGCCGTTGTCAGCGCCTGCTGATGGTGAACGCTAACCGCCAGTGACAGCGTCTCCAGCGAGTCGGCCTGATCGTCCAACTGTTGCTGTTCATCCAGCAGTGACTGGTGATAATTCGGCAGTTCTTCTGGCGAGATATGATGTTTACGCGCCAGCGAGATCTGCCGGGAGATACGTTGTTCTAGCTCAAACAGACGATTTGGGTCGAGATCCAGACGCTCGCAGTAATGGCGTAACTCTTCGCCTGCTTCAGAAATTTGGATGGCCGCTTCTTCCAGCATCTCCAGCACGCTGGTAAGTGAGCTATCCAGACTCACAATTTCAGCAATCTGTTGGCGCACGGTATAGAGCTGACTTTGCAGATTGACGTCTTCACCATCGGCCAGCAAATTGAGCGCCTGCTGGCTGGTTGACAACAAATGGCCGCTGTTGGCGAGGCGTTTGTACTCTTCATCAATGAGTTCGAATTCACCCGGCTGCGGGCTGAATTCATTGAGCTCTTTCAACTGGTATTCCAGCAGCTCTGCACGCGCGGTACGCTCATGGCTCTGCTGTTGCCGATGCGCCAGCTCGCGGCAGCTTTGATGCCACAGGCGATAATGCTCTGCCATCAGCTGAGTAAGTGCATACTCACCAGCATAACCATCGAGCAGGTTTTTTTGTTGTTCTGGCTTGATAAGCTGCTGATGAGCGTGTTGCCCGTGAATTTGAATCAGTAGCTGGCCCAGCTCGCGCAGTTGGGAGAGGGGAACCGCAGTGCCGTTGATAAAGCCACGTGAACGACCATCGCTGCTGATGACGCGACGAAGTAAACACTCACGTCCGTCTTCCAGTTGATTTGCTTCGAGCCAGCGCAGAGCGGCTGGCGTGTCTTTCAGGGCGAAACGCGCACAGAGATCGGCGCGAGTAGCGCCTGCGCGAACAATATCGCCTTCTGCACGACCGCCAAGGCACAAGCCGAGCGCATCAATGGCAATAGATTTACCTGCACCGGTTTCACCGGTAATAGCCGTCATCCCGCTCAGGAAGTCGATCTCAAGCTCACGAACAATGGCGAAGTTGCTGATGGTCAGTTGTGCCAGCATAATTGTTTTCCTGTATGAAAAACCATAACTGTGTTTTCATACAGTATAAACTGGTTTTTTATACAGTAAAGCGTTGGATGCAAAATTAGAACAATTTTTTTGACCAGCCAAGCTTTGAACTTAATGTGTTGAAATAGCTGTAATCTTTTGGGTGGATTAAATTCAGGTGATAGTCACATCTGCGGATCAGTACGTCTTCTCCTTCCTGAATCGGCAGAGCAATCTGGCTGTCGCAGCTTATTTCCAGATCGTTACGGCGATGCGAAAAGCGCAAACGAATAGTACTACTACTATTAATAACCAGCGGGCGAGCGGTTAGCGTATGCGGGAACATTGGAACCAGCGTAATGGCGTCGAGCGAGGGTGTCAGAATAGGGCCACCCGCCGAGAGCGAATAGGCAGTTGAACCCGTTGGCGTGGAGATAATCAGGCCGTCCGAGCGTTGGGAAAAGGCAAAGATTTCGTCAATATAGACTTCAAACTCAATCATATGCGCGACTTTGCCCGGATGGAGCACGACTTCATTTATCGCGGTACTGATGCGTTTCTGGCAGTCCTGCTGGCAAACCTGCGCCTCCAGCAAAAAGCGTTTTTCGCTGATATAGTGGCCTTCCAGTACATCGGCAAGCTGTTGCTGCGCGTTGTCTGGATCGAGGTCAGTCAGGAAGCCAAGGTTGCCACGGTTGATACCAATCACTTTGATATCGTAGCGAGCCAGCGTGCGGGCCGCCCCTAGCATATTGCCATCGCCGCCCACGACGACCGCCAGATCGGCCTGTTGTCCGATTTCAGCCAGCGTGCCGGTTTTGACGGTTTTAAGCTTTAGCTCTTGCGCAATTTGTTGTTCGACAATGACGTCATAGCCTTTCGCGCACAGCCAGCGATACAACATTTCATGTGTCGTCAGCGCGGTAGGATGACGCGGATGTCCGACAATCCCAATACACTTGAAATGATTATTCATTTTCTGGAGGTCCTTGTGCCGAATGATGATGACAATGTGCTTTGTTCCCTTGAATCCCGGAAACTGATCCCCATAATAAGCGAAGTTAGCGAGATGAATGCAGAAAAACGCGGAGAAATTCATGAGTAGTAAAGAACAGAAAACGCCTGAGGGGCAAGCCCCGGAAGAAATTATCATGGAACAGCACGAAGAAGTTGAGGCTGTAGAGCCGGACGCTTCTGCTGAGCAGGTGGATCCGCGCGATGAGACGATTGCGAATCTGGAAGCTCAGTTAGCTGAAGCGCAGAATCGTGAGCGCGAAGGCGTGCTGCGTGTCAAAGCGGAAATGGAAAATCTGCGTCGTCGTACCGAGCTGGACGTCGAAAAAGCGCATAAATTCGCACTGGAGAAGTTCGTCAATGAACTGCTGCCGGTGATTGATAGCCTGGATCGTGCGCTGGAAGTGGCGGATAAAGCGAACCCAGACATGGCGGCAATGGTGGAAGGCCTTGAGCTGACCCTGAAGTCGATGCTGGATGTGGTACGTAAGTTTGGCGTAGAAGTGGTTGCTGATACTAACGTTGCGCTTGACCCGAACGTGCATCAGGCGATTGCGATGGTGGAATCCGAAGATGTTCCGGTGGGCAACGTGCTGGCCGTAATGCAAAAAGGATATACGTTGAACGGTCGTACGATTCGCGCTGCGATGGTGACCGTCGCGAAAGCGAAAGCGTAATTTGCCTCCTGTAGCGCCGGGCGGCGTCTTCGCCAGGCCCGGCCTACAGTTATTATTGTTCCGCCACGCTGTCCCGCAGTGGCTTCACGGGTATTACTCTTACCTGCTTAATCATATTGTCCTGGACGTCCAGGATATCAATATCATACTGGCTGATACGCACTCGCGTACCTGAGGCCGGGATCTCTTCTAGCGCTTCCAGAATCATGCCGTTAATCGTGCGCGCTTCATCTTCTGGCATCTGCCAGTTAAAGGCTTTGTTCAGTTCACGCACGTTGGCGCTACCGTCAATCAGCACGGAACCGTCGTTTTGTGGCGTGACCTCTTCGGCAAGCGAAGGTGACATCGAGGTGGTGAAATCCCCGACGATCTCTTCCAGAATATCTTCGACCGTGACCAGCCCCTGAATATCGCCATATTCATCGACAACCAGCCCGACTTTCTTTTTATTTCGCTGAAACTTCACCAGTTGAGTACTGAGCGGGGTGCCTTCGGGGATGTAGTAAATCTCATCAGCGGCGCGCAGCATAAGCTCTTTGGTGAACTCTTTTTTCTCGGTCATCAGACGATAGGCTTCACGCAGGCGCAGCATGCTGATGGTGTCATCCAGCGAATCGCGATACAGCACGATGCGGCCATGCGGGGAGTGCGTTAGCTGGCGAACGATGGATTTCCAGTCGTCGTTGATATCGATACCGACGATTTCATTACGCGGCACCATGATGTCATCAACGCTGACTTTTTCGAGATCGAGCACCGACAGCAGCATGTCCTGATTACGGCGAGAAATTTGCGAGCGCGATTCGTTTACGATGGTGCGCAGCTCATCTTTGCTCAGCGCGCTACTGATGACGACATCGGATTTGATGCCCATCATGCGCATCAGCAAGCGGGTGACGATATTGAGCAGCCAGACTAGCGGCATCATCAATATCAGCAGCGGTGCCAGCAGGAAGCTGCTTGGATAGGCGACTTTCTCTGGATAGAGCGCGGCGATGGTTTTTGGCAGCACTTCTGCGAAGACCAGCACTATGAAGGTCAGCACGCCGGTCGCAATGGCTACACCAGCGTTACCGTACAGGCGCATCCCGACAATCGTGCCTAATGCGGAAGCCAGAATATTGACGAGGTTGTTGCCAATGAGCACCAGGCTAATCAGGCGATCGGGCTTACGCAGCAGTTTTTCGACGCGACGAGCGGCACGGTTGCCTTGCTTAGCGCGATGACGTAACCGATAACGGTTCAGCGTCATCATGCCAGTTTCCGAGCCAGAGAAATAAGCGGAGATGACCACCATGACGAAAAGCGTAACGATCAGCGTGGTGGTAGAGATGTGTTCCAGGGGGAACTCCTTTGTTGCTTAGCTGACAAACTGCTGTATGACTCGGCTACCGAAATAGGCCAGAGTCAGGATACCGGCGCCCGCTACGTTAAACCAGACGACGCGACGACCGCGCCAGCCTTTATGATAATGGCCCCATAACAGGACAATATAGACAAACCACGCGATGATGGAGAGAACCGCTTTATCGATATTCTCCACGTTGAACAGGTTCTGCATGTAAAACAGGCCAGTACACAATGTGAGCGTCAGCAGTACCACGCCAATCTGCGTGATATGAAACATCTTACGTTCGATAACCATCAGCGGCGGCATTTCGTGGTTGAAGACCAGTTTTTTATTTTTGAGCTGGTAGTCAATCCAGGCCAACTGCATTGCGTACAGGGCGGCAATGATCAACGTCGCATAGGAGAACAGCGACAGGCCAATATGAACCATCATTCCCGGCGTGGTCTCCAGGTGCGTAATGAATTCATTTGGGACAAAGGTGGCGAAGGCCAGATTAATCAGCGCGAACGCATAGACAATCGGCAGGAGCAGCCAGCCGCGATTTTTAGAGGCGACGATGGTCATTACCGTACAGATCATCAGGCTGACCAGCGAACCGACGTTTAAAACGCTCAGATTTTGCACGCTGCCGTCGCCTGGGATAATGCGCGATTCGAGGGCGAATGCATGGCTGACCAGTGCGATTACCGCCGACAAAATAGCCATTCGCCGCCAGCCGCTGTTTTTTTGCAGCAGGCCAGGAATAATCAGCGCGAGGCTGAAAGAGTAGGCAACAAGGGCGATCAGTGCGAAAACAGGCATATAGGCGTCGACAGTTGTCTTAATAAGAAAGAGAAGCAGTATAACGTTACGTGACGCGTGCTCCAACCGTTGCATAACAACAAAGACGCCTTCATGTTATACTCCGGCAAAATTCTGTGTATGTGTCGCTGTGGCGGCCCAACGTTTCTACATCAGGCGAGAGACAATGTTTGATAATTTAACCGATCGTTTGTCGCGCTCGCTGCGCAACATCAGCGGACGCGGACGACTTACCGAAGACAATGTTAAAGAGACGCTGCGCGAAGTACGCATGGCGTTACTCGAAGCCGACGTGGCACTGCCGGTCGTGCGTGATTTCATCAACCGCGTTAAAGAAAAAGCGGTTGGTCATGAAGTAAACAAAAGCCTGACGCCGGGTCAAGAGTTCGTCAAAATCGTTCGTCAGGAACTGGTTTCGGCGATGGGCGAAGAAAACCAGGTTCTGAATCTGGCGGCTCAGCCGCCAGCGGTTGTGCTGATGGCGGGTCTGCAAGGTGCAGGTAAAACCACGAGCGTCGGTAAGCTGGGTAAATTCCTGCGCGAGAAGCACAAGAAGAAGGTGCTGGTCGTCTCTGCCGACGTTTATCGCCCGGCGGCGATCAAACAGCTTGAAACCCTGGCACAACAGGTTGAAGTTGATTTCTTCCCATCTGACGTGGGGCAAAAACCAGTCGATATCGTGAATGCGGCGCTGAAAGAAGCGAAGCTCAAATTCTACGACGTGCTGCTGGTGGATACCGCTGGTCGTCTGCACGTTGACGAAGCGATGATGGACGAAATCAAGCAGGTTCATGCCGCGATTAACCCGGTAGAAACGCTGTTTGTTGTCGATGCTATGACGGGTCAGGATGCGGCGAATACCGCTAAGGCGTTTAACGAAGCGCTGCCATTGACCGGCGTGGTGCTGACCAAAGTGGACGGCGATGCCCGCGGCGGTGCGGCGCTGTCTATCCGTCATATTACCGGCAAGCCAATTAAATTCCTCGGCGTCGGTGAAAAGACCGAAGCGCTGGAGCCGTTCCACCCGGACCGTATTGCTTCTCGTATTCTGGGCATGGGCGACGTGCTGTCGCTTATCGAAGATATCGAGAGCAAGGTTGACCGCGCGCAGGCTGAGAAGCTCGCGAGCAAGCTGAAGAAAGGCGACGGCTTTGACCTGACCGACTTCCTTGAGCAACTGCGTCAAATGAAAAACATGGGCGGCATGGCCAGCCTGATGGGTAAATTGCCGGGGATGGGCCAGATCCCAGATAACGTCAAATCCCAGATGGATGACAAAGTGCTGGTGCGTATGGAAGCGATCATTAACTCAATGACGCTGAAGGAACGCGCAAAGCCTGAAATCATCAAGGGCTCCCGTAAACGCCGTATTGCAGCAGGTTGTGGCCTGCAAGTGCAAGATGTTAACCGCCTTCTGAAACAGTTCGACGACATGCAGCGCATGATGAAGAAAATGAAGAAAGGCGGAATGGCGAAGATGATGCGCGGCATGAAAGGGATGATGCCTCCTGGTTTTCCAGGGCGTTAATCGCTTTAGAGATTGCTTTTTGCTCGAAAATGAGTAAAATTTTCGGGCTTTTAATATGACACTGGGCTCCGTTCCTCGATGGGGCCCGGTGTTTTATTCACACAAGAGGATGTTATGGTAACTATTCGTTTAGCACGTCACGGCGCAAAAAAGCGTCCGTTCTACCAGGTTGTTGTTACTGACAGCCGTAATGCACGCAACGGTCGCTTCATTGAGCGCGTTGGTTTCTTCAACCCGCTGGCTAGCGGCGCAGAAGAAGAAACTCGTCTGGATCTGGATCGTGTCGCTCACTGGGTTGGCCTGGGCGCGACTGTTTCCGATCGCGTTGCTACGCTGATCAAAGCAGCAAACAAAGCAGCTTAATCTGTCACGGTGGTCATGATGAGCAATAAAGCACCTGTTGAACCGATCGTATTGGGAAAAATGGGTTCTTGCTACGGTATCCGTGGTTGGCTCAGAGTGTTTTCCTCCACTGAAGACGCTGAAAGCATTTTTGATTACCAGCCCTGGTTAATTCAGAAGGGCGGTAAGTGGGAAACGGTCGAGCTGGAAAGCTGGCGTCACCACAATCAGGACATCGTCATTAAGCTGAAAGGCGTTGATGACCGTGATGCTGCGAATGCACTCACTAATTGTGAAATTATCGTGGATTCGTCGCAGTTGCCTCAGCTTTCAGAGGGCGACTACTACTGGAAAGACCTTATGGGTTGCCAGGTTGTCACCACAGAAGGCTACGGTCTGGGCAAAGTCATCGATATGATGGAAACCGGATCAAATGACGTTCTCGTCATTAAGGCAAACCTGAAAGATGCATTTGGCATCAAGGAGCGGTTGGTTCCGTTCCTCGATGGACAGGTTATCAAGAAAGTCGATCTCACTACTCGGACTATCGAAGTAGATTGGGATCCTGGTTTTTAAATTCTCCGGATAAACGGTAAAAGACGGCGCTATGTGGATTGGCATTATCAGCCTGTTTCCTGAAATGTTCCGCGCGATTACTGATTACGGGGTAACTGGCCGGGCAGTAAAAAATGGCCTGCTGAGCATCGAAAGCTGGAGTCCTCGTGACTTCACGCACGACCGGCACCGTACCGTGGACGAACGTCCTTACGGCGGCGGACCGGGGATGCTAATGATGGTGCAACCTTTACGGGACGCCATCCATACAGCAAAAGCCGCGGCAGGTGAAGGCGCAAAGGTGATTTATCTGTCACCTCAGGGACGCAAGCTTGATCAAGCAGGCGTGAGCGAACTGGCAACGAATCAGAAATTGATTCTGGTGTGTGGTCGCTATGAAGGGATAGATGAGCGCGTAATTCAAACCGAGATTGACGAAGAATGGTCTATCGGCGATTACGTTCTCAGCGGTGGTGAGTTACCGGCAATGACGCTGATTGACTCCGTCGCTCGGTTTATACCGGGCGTACTGGGGCATGAAGCTTCAGCAATAGAAGATTCTTTTGCTGATGGATTGCTGGACTGTCCACACTATACTCGCCCTGAAGTGTTAGAAGGGATGGAAGTACCGGCGGTGTTACTGTCAGGAAACCATGCCGAGATACGTCGCTGGCGCTTGAAGCAGTCGCTGGGCCGAACCTGGCTTAGAAGACCTGAACTTCTGGAAAACCTGGCTCTGACTGAAGAGCAAGCAAAGCTGTTGGCCGAGTTCAAAAAAGAGCACGTGCACCAACAGCATGAACATGATGGGAAGGCGTAAGCCCCCAAATATCAGTTTACCCAGGATAAGAGATTAAATTATGAGCAACATTATTAAGCAAATTGAAGAAGAGCAGATGAAGCAGGACGTACCTTCATTCCGTCCGGGTGATTCCGTGGAAGTGAAAGTATGGGTTGTTGAAGGTTCCAAAAAACGTCTGCAGGCATTCGAGGGCGTGGTTATCGCTATTCGTAACCGCGGTCTGCACTCTGCATTCACTGTTCGTAAAATTTCCAACGGCGAAGGTGTTGAGCGTGTCTTCCAGACTCACTCTCCAGTAGTTGACAGCATTGCTGTTAAACGTCGTGGTGCTGTACGTAAAGCTAAACTGTACTACCTGCGTGAGCGTACTGGTAAGTCTGCTCGTATCAAAGAGCGTCTTGGCTAAGATTCGCTTAAGCGACATCCTGATAAAAGGGCTGGCCGAAAGGCTGGCCCTTTTCTATTTAAATGCGCTCAAGAGGTTAACCTTCTTTTCATAAATCATTTACAATGCGCCTTCGCAATGGAGGGGTAGTGGATAACGTACTGCATCAGTCAGCCTGGAAACGCACAGCGGCCTTGACCGCGCTGTTTGCGATCCTGCTGATCGTGGTGGCTCCGCTTATCTCCATTTCGCTGCAAAAAGACCCCATGACGGGAATGCCCGGTATGCACCACGACATGAGCACAATGTCGATGGATGAGCATCATGGCGAGATGACTTCCCACTCAATGCCCGTCGATCACGCTGAAGCGTGTGGCTACTGCGTTTTGCTGGCGCATGTGCCAGGCCTGATCCTAGCCCTGGTCGTTCTGGTTTGTGCCCTGCTGCAACGACAGCGCATCAAGCCGTTAAAAGAGACGGTAAGCCACTGGCATTTTTCCCCCTGGTTGTATCCTGATACCCGCGCGCCGCCGTATCGTTCTGCTTTTTCCCATTAAAAAATAGAATAACTTCAGCCTTAAAAAGGAAAAGTATGACTACCTGCACTCCGCGCGCGGCATGGGGAAACCTGCTGCGTCGACTCCATTTCTATATTGGGCTGTTTATCGGTCCGTTTATCTTTTTCGCGGCGCTGACCGGCACGTTGTACGTTGCCACGCCGCAGCTTGAAAATTACCTTTATCGCGACGCATTGCGCAGCCTCACTCCAGGTGAGCCTCAGTCACTGGCCGAACAAATTGCTGTCGCGGAAAAGGCCCTCAGTGAGCCATTGCGTTTACAGGCGGTTCGTCCTGGGCTGGTTAGCGGTGAAACGACTCGCGTGATGTTTGCCGACCCAACTCTCGGGCCTTCCGAAAATCGCGCCATTTTTATCGACCCGGTGAATCTTGCGGTGCGTGGTGATTTGACGGTTTACGGCACGAGTGGAATCTTGCCCTTACGTCAGAAAATCGATTATTTGCACAGTTCACTGATGCTGGGTGATTTTGGCCGGCTGTACAGCGAGCTGGCGGCATCGTGGATGTGGATCGCGGCTCTGGGTGGCATTGGGTTGTGGTGCTTTACGCGGCCCAAACGACGCATCAACAATCGATTCCAGAATCGCCGTCGTGTACACGTATCGCTGGGCTGGACGTTGCTGGCTGGAATGCTGATGTTCTCAGCCACCGGGCTGACCTGGTCGCAGTGGGCGGGCGGCAACGTCGATAAACTACGCGCGGAGATGAACTGGCTGACGCCGCAGGTGAACACCATTCTACAAGGGGCCGTAGAGGAGAGCGATCCACATGCTGAGCATCGCGGTCATCATGACGCAATGATGATGCCAGCGATGGAAATGGATTTGACGCTTTTTGACAGCGTTTTACTTGCTGCAAGAAGGGCGGGGATCGATGCCAGCAGGCTTGAGATCCGTCCGGCGAAAATGGCCAATCGGGCGTGGACGGTGACCGAAATTGATCGCAGTTGGCCAACGCAGGTGGATACCGTGGCGGTAGACCCACATTCGATGCAGGTGCTTGACCATACTCGCTTCAATGAATTCCCACTGATGGCGAAGCTGACCCGCTGGGGCGTGGATTTTCACATGGGTATTCTGTTTGGTCTGGTAAATCAGCTGGTACTGATCGTCTTTGGTGTTGGTTTATGCGTAATGATTGTGTGGGGGTATCGGATGTGGTGGATGCGCCGCCCTGCACAGTCTGCGGGTAATCCTGTGCATACGCTCTTTGAGAGCTGGCTGGCGTTACCAATGACTGGGCGGATTGCTACGTTTATCATCAGCCTCATGCTTGGGTTAATGATGCCAGTGATGGGATGCAGTTTGGCACTGTTTGTGCTGCTGGACTGGCTGCGCTGGCGCGCAAACACCGCCTTATCACTGGCTGAATCAACAAAATAATGGCTTAAGGCGTGCTGATCACCACCGCAACGCGGCGGTTTTCAGCCCGCCCTTGCGAAGTACTGTTGCTGGCCACTGGGTATTTTTTTCCTAATCCCTGCGTAGTGAGATTACTGCGTGGGATCCCGGTCCCTTTTGCCCAGGCGTCAGCTACCACGTTGGCACGTTTCAGGGAGAGGGTCTCGTTGTAACCGTCTTCGCCATAGTTGTCGGTGTGACCATCCATACGTGCATGTGTTAAGCCCGTGGTGGCCAGGCGCGTCGCCATGGTTTGGATCTGTTTTTCGCTTTCTGCACGCAGCTGAGATTCATTTTTCCCGAACAGAATTTTATCAGAGAGGCCGAGTGACCAGTCACCGTTCATCTCGTTGAAGCCGTAGGATCTCATCGCTGCGATCTGTTCTGGGGTGAATTTTCCCTGAGGGGGAGCCTGACATCCTGCCAGGATCGTCGAGGCCAATAGGATCGGAGCGAGGTAGCGCCTAAACATAACGTGTTCCTTTTTTTACGATATTATTTTTGAACGGTGGTTTTTCACCAAATACATATTGCGGTCGGCTTGCTCCAATAGCGTCTCGACCGACGTATTTTCCCACGTCAGAGCAAAGCCAATACTGAGTGACATTTTTACTGTGTGCCCGTTGTGAAGATCAAACGGACGGAGAAACTGCTGCGAAAGCGCAGCACAAATCTGTTGAACATCCGATTCTGAATGTACGCCATACAGAACCATTGCGAACTCATCTCCACCCAGGCGGTAAGATTGATGACGTTTTGCCCCGAATTCGACCATCCTGCTTGCCAGCTCAATCAGAACGCAATCTCCCGCGGCGTGTCCCCAGGTATCGTTAACCGATTTGAAATTATCACCGTCGAGGAACAACAGCGCTGAGTTAGTTTGCGCCGAGACGTCGTTCATGAGTGCGGCGATATTGTTGCGAAAGGCTGCTCGGTTAGCCAGGCCGGTAAGGGGATCGTGCATAGCGGTACGCATTAACTGCGCATTTCTGGCCTGAAGTTTTTGCTGCCACTCTTCCATTTCGTCCAGCAGGCTGTTGAAGTCCTGCCCGAAAAGATGAAATTCCTCTATCCGTTCCTCTTCGACACGGCGTGAGAAATTACGATTAGAGCGTACGTCATGGACGACCTCTGTAATATTTTGCAGTGCCGCATCGATTCCATGATGTAACGAGCGGGTGATCGTCAGGGCAACAAAGGAAGCGAGAAGTATTGAGCCTGTCAGTACGGCAAAAGACATCCAGATAAAGTGGCTGATCAGGCTATCGCGAGCGGTGACGCGTACTTCGCCAATGACGCTGTTATTGTGTAAAACAGGCTGAACAACCGGCGTTGGGAAAAGCCAGCGGCTGACTAATGTTCCCAATGTGTCAGGGTTGTTATCGGGATTCCATGACCATCTGGCGAAAAGGTGGCGGTGTTTGTCCAGCACTTGGGCGGCGGCGAACTGACCTTGATTACCCAGCGTCGTCAGGGTTTCGGTTGCGGCGGTTTTGTCGTTGAACACTAACGATGCTTCTATACTGCGGCTCATGGTTGCAGCGGTCAGTTCAAGATTTTTTTGCGCATACTGTTTTAATGTTACTACCGAGGCAATAGACAGCAATAGCCATATCAGCACCATAGCAATAACAATGCTAATCATGCTGATACGCCTTAACGTTCTTTTAAACGTTGGGCGTGAGGTTGAAGAAGATTTCTTATCCATGCTGTTTATTCCGGGCAAGCATTAACACATCCGGATTGACTCTTACACCACTGCGAGACAGTGCATCCAGATTTACGGAAAATCTAACGGTGTTATCATTTATTATCAGGCAGAAAGCGCTACCAATAAGGCACTCGGGGTTTTGTTCTGCAATTAATAGCAACGGGCGACCCTGGTATTCTTTTATTAATGCAAGCTGGTCTTGAGGTGATTCATTGCCAAAATAAATGGCATCACAGGTTGCTGCTAGTGCTTCAGAGGCATCATGCACAATAAGTGGAGTGTAGGGTAAGGATGCTGGACCCTTTACACTCAAGGCTTGCACATAGCGTGAGGACGCAAAGATGCAGAGCTTTGGCTGGTCAGAAAGTGACGGCCAACGTGTATAGCTGACAATACCGGAAACGATAGAACGTACTGATTTATCTGTTTCAGTCAACATCCCCGCCAGAACTGGGACAGTGAAAATGAACAGCGTAAGTGTCAGGCACAGTTGGCACATTGAAATCGAAAAAAAATGTCTCACCAGAATCCGCCATACTGCTCTGGAAATATATACCTTCAAATGTTGCAGGCAGAATATCATTTTTTCCTATGGTCGTCATTATGAGAAAATTGCATTTATCCACTTAAGTTAAATCTGGTGTTGATAATTACCTCGGGCATTAACTACCAGAATCAATTAAGTCTGGAAGCGCGCGTTCCTTCATCCATTCCTTTTTGCCAGGATTGGCGAAGCCCTTCCGTATTTTCTGCGGTATCGCAGCTCGCAGGAAATATTTTCCCTGAAAGACCCCATGCATAGACGAAATCCTCTGTACAAATTCTTTTTTGACCATCGTTATAACCGCGAAGATATTCGCTACGATCGACGTCGTGTTCGTTAAAATTATCGGCAAGGGTTTCGTTACTCTTAACCGATGCACCGTTCATTGCATCTTCTTTTCCCACTGTGAACCAGTCGGTGCCAGTCCAGTCAGGCTGGAACGTGTAGGGATTGATCTGACATGCTGTCAAAAATAGTGCCAGTAGCACGGTAAATATCGGACGCATAGGTGCTCTCCTTTTCATGTTTTCAGCATAGCCTGGCAAAATGAAAGGCGAGTGTAATTTTATGTTTACGGGGGATGGGCGATTTATTTCCCATATTTCGCTTGTTGTAAATTATTGTTTACGTATTTTGGATTGAAATCTTTACTGTGTATGATATGGTGTGTTCACCTCATTGAGGAAACCACTATCGCAAACGAGCATTACAGGATCGCAATCATGCAAAAAGACGCGCTGAACAACGTACATATTACCGATGAGCAGGTTCTGATCACTCCTGATCAGCTGAAGCAGGAGTTCCCGCTTAGTGCAGATCAGGAAGCCCAAATTGAGCACTCACGTCAGACTATCTCTGACATTATTGCTGGCCGCGATCCGCGTCTGCTGGTGGTATGTGGGCCTTGCTCTATTCACGATCCTGAAACCGCGATTGAATATGCTCGTCGATTTAAGACACTAGCCGAAGAGGTCAGCGATAGCCTCTACCTGGTCATGCGCGTCTATTTTGAAAAACCTCGTACCACCGTCGGCTGGAAGGGGCTTATCAACGATCCTCATATGGATGGCTCGTTCGATGTGGAAGCGGGTTTGAAGATTGCACGTCACCTGCTGGTAGAGCTGGTCAACATGGGTCTGCCGCTGGCAACTGAAGCGCTGGATCCTAATAGCCCTCAGTACCTGGGCGATCTGTTCAGCTGGTCTGCGATTGGTGCTCGTACTACCGAATCACAAACCCACCGCGAGATGGCTTCTGGCCTGTCAATGCCGGTTGGTTTTAAGAATGGCACTGACGGCAGCCTGGCAACAGCGATTAACGCAATGCGCGCTGCTGCGATGCCACACCGTTTTGTAGGGATTAACCAGGCAGGTCAGGTTTGTCTGCTGCAAACCCAGGGGAACCCGGATGGGCATGTGATCCTGCGTGGCGGCAAAGCGCCAAACTACAGCCCGGCGGATGTGGCTCAGTGTGAAAAAGAGATGGAGCAGGCGGGACTGCGCCCGGCGCTGATGGTAGATTGCAGCCATGGTAATTCGAATAAAGATTACCGTCGTCAGCCTGCGGTAGCGGAATCCGTTGTCGCACAAATTAAAGATGGTAACCGTTCAATTATTGGTCTGATGATTGAAAGTAATATTCATGAAGGCAATCAGTCGTCCGAACAGCCGCGCAGTGCGATGAAACACGGTGTATCCGTGACGGATGCGTGTATTAGTTGGGAAGCCACTGATGCATTGCTGCGTGAAATCCACAAAGATTTGAACGGCCAGCTGGCGACGCGTCTGGCTTAAGAGGTTTGTTATGGTTGCAGAATTGACCGCACTACGCGATCAAATTGATGAAGTGGATAAGGCGCTGCTGGATTTGCTGGCGCGCCGTATGTCGCTGGTTGCCGAAGTCGGTGAAGTCAAAAGTAAATATGGTCTGCCGATTTACGTGCCAGAGCGCGAAGCGTCGATGCTGGCGTCCCGACGTAAAGAGGCTCAAGCGCTCGGTGTTTCTCCCGACTTGATTGAAGATGTGTTGCGCCGCGTGATGCGCGAGTCCTACTCAAGCGAAAATGATAAAGGCTTTAAGACCCTTTTACCTTCGCTGCGCCCGGTGGTGATCGTGGGCGGTGGCGGCCAAATGGGACGCCTGTTCGAGAAAATGCTCACGTTATCAGGCTATCAGGTCCGTATTTTCGAGAAAGAAGACTGGGCTCGTGCACCTGAAATGATGTCAGATGCGGGTATGGTGATTGTCAGTGTACCTATTCATGTGACTGAGCAAATCATTGGGAAGCTCCCACCTCTGCCAGAAGATTGTATTTTGGTGGATCTGGCGTCCGTGAAAAATGGTCCTTTGCAGGCGATGTTGGCCTCGCATACTGGCCCGGTGCTCGGGTTACACCCGATGTTTGGTCCGGACAGCGGCAGCCTGGCGAAACAGGTTGTCGTGTATTGCGATGGGCGTCAGCCGGAAGCGTACCAGTGGTTCCTGGAACAGATTCAGGTTTGGGGCGCGCGTTTGCACCGTATCAGCGCGGTGGAACACGATCAAAACATGGCATTTATTCAGGCGCTGCGGCACTTTGCTACCTTTGCCTATGGTCTGCATCTGGCAGAAGAGAATGTACAGCTTGAACAACTGCTAGCGCTGTCGTCACCCATTTACCGACTGGAACTGGCAATGGTTGGGCGGTTGTTTGCGCAAGATCCGCAGCTTTACGCCGACATTATTATGTCGTCAGAGAACAATCTTGCGCTTATTAAACGTTATTATCAGCGTTTTGGCGAAGCGATTGCGTTACTGGAACAAGGAGATAAACAAGCGTTTATTGACAGTTTCCGTAAGGTTGAACACTGGTTCGGGGACTACGCAAAGCGTTTTCAAAACGAAAGCCGAACCTTGCTGCGTCAGGCGAACGACAGTCGCCAGTAATCCGATGATGTATATACTGAAAGCCAGCACTGCTGGCTTTTTTCATTTTGAGGATTTGTCATGGCTGAACCACAGGTTTTATTTGACTATACGGGGCACTTACCGGAATGCCCAACCTGGAACGAAAGCGAGAATGCACTCTATTGGGCGGATATTCTGGAAGGCGAAATCCATCGCTACCATTTGCCCACGGCGGAACATTCCGTGCTCTCATTTCATGAAGAGGTAGGTTGTTTTGCCCTGCGTGAGCGAGGCGGATTTATCGTGGCGATGCGCAATGCAATATGGCTTGCTGATAGACATGGGCTTTTGCAACGTAAAGTTTGCGACAATCCATCGAATCCGCAGCTTGCGCGGTTTAACGATGGAGGAACCGATCATCTCGGACGTTTTTATGCCGGTACATTCTGGGGTCCGGGGGATTATAACGGCGCGATGCTGATGCGAATTGACAACGACCTGACGCCTAAAGTGATTCAGTGTGATATTCACGGACATAACGGCCTGGCATTTACCCCGGATATGCAGTGGATGTTTACCTCGGATACACCAAATGCGGTGATTTATCGCACACCTTTGAATGAGCAAGGTGAGCCGGGGGCTCGCGAGATATTTCGGCGATTTGAGGAGGGCGAGGGCATCCCTGACGGTGCGGCGATGGACGTGGAAGGGTGTTACTGGAGTGCGTTATTTGATGGCTGGCGCATCGCACGGTTTTCACCACAAGGACAACAACTTGAAGAGCATCGATTGCCGGTACGCTGTCCTACGATGGTCTGCTTCGGGGGTGATGACATGAAAACACTTTTTATTACGACTACCCGCGAGAATATGAATAGCGACGAAGTGGCAAGCTATCCGCTATCGGGTGCTATCTTCACCCTGCCAGTCAACGTGGCAGGAATGAAGAAAAGCAGCTTTATCGAACGTTAAACCGGATCGACTGGAACCACGTTTTCGCCCGGATAGCAGCCAAGCACTTTCATTGAAAGGGTAATCTTATCCAGTTCGCGTAGGGCTTTTTGCATAGAGGCCGAGTTAAGATTGGCTTGAATATCGAGATAAAACATCTCTTCCCATGGATTACCGTTGATTGGACGGGATTCCAGCTTGGTCATGATCAGATTGTGGTTACGTAATACCAGCAGTGCTTCAACCAGAGCGCCAGCCTGTTGACCGGTAGCCATTAACAGGGTGGTTTTCGCCGGAACCTGATCGGAAACCTCTATCGCTTTACGTGCCAGAACAATAAAGCGAGTAATGTTTTGTGTCTGGTTGGCCAGATTACGCTCCAGTACCTGTAGTCCATACAGTGCACCGCCCGCTTCGTTGCCAAGTGCGGCAACCGATGGAGAGTTGATTTGCGCGACTTTCTCCATTGCCGCAGACGTACTTTCGGTGTACTCAATTTTCCAGTTTGGATAGCGATTCAGGAACTGGCTGCATTGCTGGAATGGTTGCGGGTGACTGTACACCGTTTCAATTTTATTGAGATCGGTTGAGCCAGATACCAGCACACAGTGATCGATAGGAATGGTCAGTTCCCCAACCAGCGAAAGGCTGGTGTGTTGCAGCAGATCGTACACATCGTTAATCGCCCCAGAGCTGGTGTTTTCAATCGGAACGACGGCGTAATCAGCTTGTCCCGTTTCGACCTGATTGAAAATGTCGGCAAACTTTGCACAGCCACTTTCGATAAACTCTTCAAAATGACGGGCGGCGTACTGACGGGCAGCCAGGTGGGAATACGATCCTTTCGGGCCAAGAAAGGCTACGCGGGCCGAGTGCGGATTGGTTTTATTCAGGTGCTGTTGCAGCAGTGCCTGCTGCGTGAGAACGGAATCTTCAATGATGAGCTGGAAAAGGCGGGTGATGTAATGAGCATCAAGATGATGCGCTTTTCCAAGCTCAATCAGACGTTCCAGCAAATCGCGTTCACGATCGATATCCCGAACTGGGCGGTGGGAGTCTAGTTTGGCTTTCCCCACTTCAACGGCGAGCGTGCGGCGTTCGGCCAATAGCGACAGTAATTTTTCATCCAGTGCGCTGATTTTTACTCGCAGATCCAGTAACGGGTTCTCCGATGTCATAGCGTTGCCTATTCGATTATTGTTATCAATAAAAAAGGCCTCCCGTTTTGGGAGGCCTTGTTGTTCGTCTTCGCATTCTTTATCACACGACGAAACGCCTCCCATTCAGGGGAAGGTAAAAAAGAATGCGAAGAAGAACGGCGTTTGTTTCATGAATTCATCCTGTACTTGATACCTTAAAGTACCTTTACTGTTTTGACCCTGTCAATAAAAAACGCGCCCGAAGGCGCGTTGGAAGTACACTCAATGTAAAGGATTACTCTTCTTCAACTTCTTCCGCAAAGCTGGCGTCTTTCACCGAGGTTGCGGCGCGACGGGCTTCGCCTTTGTGTTGCACTTTATTGAGCTGCCGTTCCAGCTTGTTGATCAAATCGTTGATAGCCGTGTACATATCTTCGTGTTTAGCGCTGGCGACCAGATGGCCGTTAGGTGTATTGATAGTTGCATCAGCGGTAAAACCCTGCGGTTCTTTAGACAGAATGATATGAGGGTTTATCAGGTGTGTTTGCCATTTATCCAGTTTGGCGAGACGGTCTGCGACGTGCTGGCGGATTGCCGGAGTAATTTCCATTTGTTTACTGGTAATGTTCACTGTCATAAATGTTACCTCTTGTCTTCCGTCTTGGTGATTCCAGCATACCTCTCCCAATGTCAAAATGTGTGATCTGAATCACGTATTTTTGTCACTTTTTGTCAACGAATCTTTTTTGTGAGGCATAACAGGAACAGATGATTTTTACCTTGTCGAAGTGCGAAATTACGGCCATAGTTGATAGGATTCGTTGTCATCAAACCGCTACGGCGGGCGGCGAAAATGCATAAAAAAACGGCAGCCCTTGGGCTGCCGTTTTGCATTGTGGAAAGTCACTAGGTGTTGCTGCTGTTCGCGGCAATAATCTTCGCGACTTTATCAGCCTGAGCATTCATTTGCATTTGGCGGTACGCGTTTTCCATCAGCTTCAGACCATCGCGGGTCGCCTGAGTATCTGGGTAATCACGCAGCATACCTTCAACGCGGTTTACGACAGCTACCCATGCACCACGGCGGGTATAGTAGTTGGCGACCGAGTATTCATATTTAGCCAGACGATCCTTCAGGAACACCAGACGTTTGGTGGCGTCGGTGATGTACTGACTGTTCGGATAACCACGGACCAGTTTAGAGAAATCGTTAAAGGCATCGCGCGCGTGTTGCGGGTCCCGGTCTGAACGATCTACGCCGAAGAAACCTTGCAAAGCACTGTCATCCAGCGCCATATTGGTCAAGCCACGCATATACATGACATAATCAATGTTCGGATGAGTCGGATTCAGACGTATGAAACGATCGATAGTCGCCTGAGCCAGCGGCAGATCGGCATTTTTATAGTAGGCGTAGATGAGATCTAACTGGACCTGTTGAGAATACGGACCAAATGGATAACGATTATCCAGCGCTTCCAGTTGCGTTATCGCCTGTTTCCAGTTACCGTCCTGCAGTTTTTGCTGAGCAGTCGCATAGATTTCATTCGGCGGATTGTCAGGGACCTGTTCATTTGAACCGGAGCAGCCCACCAAAGCCAGGCTCAACGTGGCCGCTGCCACCAGATATTTCATGCGCGTCATGACGTTTTGACTTTCCTCAAATGTTTGTCCGGGAGAATCTCTTTCCTGCTCCCGATTAAGACCAGCTACAATAGCACACTATATTATACGGCAAAGCCGTAAAACCCAACGTTAAACGAAGAAGCAGTCTATGGCACAACGAGTAGAACTCACCGCAACAGTCTCCGAAAATCAGCTCGGTCAACGCTTAGATCAAGCTTTGGCCGAAATGTTCCCTGATTATTCACGTTCACGCATAAAAGAATGGATTCTCGACCAGCGCGTGCTGGTTAACGGCAAAGTTTGGGACAAGCCAAAAGAGAAAGTGTTAGGTGGGGAAGCTGTCGCCATCAATGCTGAAATCGATGAAGAAATACGTTTCGAAGCACAAGATATCCCGCTTAGCATTGTCTATGAAGACGACGATATCCTGGTGATCAACAAGCCGCGCGGCCTGGTTGTTCATCCGGGTGCGGGTAATCCTGATGGTACGGTGCTTAACGCGCTGCTTCATTATTATCCTCCGATTGCCGATGTACCGCGTGCGGGTATCGTGCATCGTCTGGATAAAGACACGACCGGTTTAATGGTAGTGGCAAAAACCGTCCCGGCGCAGACGCACCTGGTGGAATCTTTGCAACTGCGCGAAATCACCCGTGAATATGAAGCGGTCGCGATTGGACATATGACGTCGGGGGGAACGGTAGAAGAACCGATTAGCCGCCATCCAACTAAACGTACGCATATGTCTGTACACCCGATGGGTAAGCCAGCGGTAACGCATTATCGCATTATGGAACATTTCCGTATTCATACGCGTTTGCGTTTGCGTCTGGAGACCGGGCGTACTCACCAGATCCGTGTGCATATGTCGCACATTACTCACCCGCTGGTGGGCGATCAGGTTTATGGCGGTCGTCCACGTCCGCCAAAAGGTGCTTCTGAGGAGTTTATCAGTACGCTGCGCAAGTTTGATCGTCAGGCATTGCACGCAACAATGTTACGTCTCTACCACCCGGTTACCGGGATTGAGATGGAATGGCATGCGCCGCTCCCTCAGGATATGGTCGAACTTATTGAAGCAATGCGTGCCGATTTTGAAGAACATAAGGATAGAGTTGACTGGCTATGACCAAACTGATTGTCCCGGAGTGGCCAATACCGGAAGGCGTGGCAGCCTGTAGTTCTACCCGAATCGGAGGCGTGAGCAAAGGCGCGTGGGAGTCACTGAATCTTGGTGCACACTGCGGTGATAATGCCGATCACGTCGACGAAAACCGCATGCGTATGTTTGCGGAAGGGGGGTTGCCATCAAAACCGATCTGGCTAGAGCAGGTGCATGGTATTGACGTATTGAGGCTAACGGGCGAACCGTATGCTTCTAAACGTGCGGATGCCTCATACAGCAACACTCCTGGGACAGTCTGTGCCGTTATGACCGCCGATTGTTTGCCTGTTTTGTTCTGCAACCGAGCGGGTACGGAAGTCGCAGCAGCTCACGCCGGTTGGCGTGGGCTATGTGCGGGCGTATTAGAAGAGACGGTCGCCTGTTTTGCTGACCGCCCTGATAATATTATCGCCTGGCTTGGCCCTGCGATTGGGGCCCAGGCTTTTGAAGTTGGCCCTGAAGTTCGCGAAGCGTTCATTGATAAAGATCCGCAAGCCGTCAGCGCATTCCAGGCTGTCGGTCAAAAATACATGGCCGATATTTATCAGCTGGCGCGTCAGCGTTTAAACAACGTCGGCGTGACGCAACTCTTTGGTGGCGATCGTTGCACTTTCACCGAAACGGGTGATTTTTTCTCATATCGTCGCGACAAAACGACAGGTCGTATGGCAAGTTTCATTTGGCTGATATAACCTAACGAATCAAGACGATCTGGTACGTGCCGTTTTCTTTTCACATAATTAAGGTCATTAACCTTGAATAATTGAGGGATGACCTCATTTAATCTCCAGTAGCAAATTTGACCTGTTATGGGAGGAGTTATGCGTCTGGATCGTCTTACTAATAAATTCCAGCTTGCACTCGCCGACGCCCAGTCACTCGCACTGGGGCGCGACAACCAATTTATCGAACCACTTCATTTAATGAGCGCCTTGCTTAATCAAGAAGGGGGATCGGTACGTCCTTTACTTACCTCTGCTGGCATTAATGCCGGGCAGTTACGCACGGCCATCGATCAGGCTTTGAGTCGTTTACCGCAGGTGGAAGGCACCGGCGGTGACGTTCAGCCGTCGCAGGATCTGGTTCGTGTATTAAACCTTTGCGACAAGCTGGCGCAAAAACGTGGGGACAACTTTATTTCGTCAGAACTGTTTGTTCTGGCTGCGCTTGAATCACGCGGTACCCTGACCGATCTCCTGAAATCGGCTGGAGCCACAACCGCCAACGTGAGTCAGGCGATTGAACAAATGCGTGGAGGTGATAGCGTGAACGACCAGGGAGCCGAAGACCAACGTCAGGCTTTGAAGAAATTTACCATTGATCTGACCGAGCGTGCCGAACAGGGCAAACTTGATCCGGTTATTGGTCGTGACGAAGAGATTCGTCGAACGATACAGGTACTGCAGCGCCGTACCAAAAACAATCCGGTGCTGATTGGTGAGCCAGGGGTGGGTAAAACCGCCATTGTTGAAGGTCTTGCGCAACGTATTGTTAACGGTGAAGTACCGGAAGGTTTAAAAGGCCGCCGTGTTTTAGCGCTGGATATGGGCTCGCTGGTGGCCGGAGCAAAATATCGCGGTGAATTTGAAGAGCGCCTAAAAGGTGTGCTGAACGATCTGTCAAAACAGGAAGGCAACGTCATTCTGTTTATCGATGAGTTGCATACGATGGTTGGCGCAGGTAAAGCCGACGGTGCAATGGATGCGGGTAATATGCTGAAACCCGCTCTGGCGCGTGGTGAACTGCACTGCGTCGGGGCGACTACGCTTGATGAATATCGTCAGTATATCGAAAAAGATGCTGCGCTGGAGCGTCGTTTCCAGAAAGTGTTTGTTGCTGAGCCGACGGTTGAAGACACCATCGCGATTCTGCGTGGTTTGAAAGAACGTTATGAATTGCACCACCATGTGCAAATCACCGACCCAGCGATCGTCGCGGCTGCAACGTTGTCGCATCGATATATTGCGGATAGACAGCTACCGGACAAAGCTATCGACCTTATTGATGAAGCCGCGTCCAGCATTCGTATGCAGATTGACTCGAAGCCCGAAGAGCTCGACAGGCTTGATCGCCGAATCATTCAGCTCAAGCTGGAACAGCAAGCGCTGAAGAAAGAGTCAGACGAGGCGAGCAAGAAACGCCTCGATATGCTCAATGAGGAGTTGGACGATAAAGAGCGCCAGTATTCTGTATTAGAAGAAGAGTGGAAAGCCGAGAAAGCATCGCTCTCAGGTACGCAGACCATTAAGGCTGAGCTCGAGCAGGCAAAAATCGCCATTGAGCAGGCACGTCGAGTGGGTGACCTTGGTCGGATGTCAGAGCTGCAGTATGGCAAGATTCCTGAATTGGAAAAACAGCTAGAGTTTGCCATGCAGTCTGAAGGTAAAACCATGCGACTGCTGCGTAACAAAGTAACGGATGTGGAAATAGCCGACGTGCTGGCTCGCTGGACAGGTATTCCGGTTGCCCGCATGCTCGAAGGTGAACGCGAAAAACTGCTGCGCATGGAACAGGACCTGCATCATCGTGTGATTGGACAGGATGAAGCGGTAGAAGCTGTCTCAAATGCGATCCGTCGTAGCCGTGCGGGATTATCTGACCCTAATCGCCCAATCGGTTCGTTCCTGTTCCTTGGGCCAACGGGGGTTGGTAAGACCGAGCTGTGTAAAACGCTGGCGAACTTTATGTTCGATAGCGATGATGCGATGGTGCGGATTGATATGTCGGAGTTTATGGAAAAACATTCCGTCTCGCGTTTGGTCGGTGCGCCTCCTGGATATGTCGGTTATGAAGAAGGGGGCTATCTGACCGAAGCCGTTCGCCGTCGTCCTTATTCTGTCATCTTATTAGATGAAGTCGAAAAGGCGCATCCGGATGTTTTCAATATCCTGTTGCAGGTATTGGATGATGGTCGTCTGACTGATGGGCAGGGGAGGACGGTCGATTTCCGCAATACGGTTGTCATTATGACGTCGAACCTGGGTTCCGATTTAATTCAGGAACGATTTGGTGAACTGGATTACGCTCATATGAAAGATCTGGTGCTAGGCGTAGTGAGCCAGAACTTCCGTCCAGAATTCATCAACCGTATAGATGAAGTCGTGGTATTCCACCCGTTGGGCGAAAGCCACATTGCTTCTATTGCTCAGATTCAGTTGCAGCGTTTGTACAAACGTCTTGAGGACCGTGGATATGAAATCCACATCTCTGATGATGCGCTGAAACTGTTAAGCGAGAACGGTTACGATCCAGTGTATGGTGCTCGTCCTCTTAAACGAGCCATCCAGCAGCAGATCGAAAACCCGTTGGCGCAGCAAATCCTTTCCGGGGAGCTTATTCCGGGGAAAGTGATACGCCTCGAAGTCAACGACGATCGAATTGTGGCAGTTCAGTAATCGTCATATAAACAAAAACGAGCCCTCTGGGGCTCGTTTTTGTTTGGAATTTAGACAGTGCTGTTGGTTTTTAATCCTGATAGCCTGGAAAGTGAGCAGTTAGTAAATAATTTTCACTTTATACTTGCAGCCTCAGAATAACCCCCTATAATGCGCCTCCACTGACACGGAACAACGGCTTACTAGCCGCCGGGTTAGCGGGGTTCAGAGATGAACGCCAGCAGAGAAAAGCGAAAATAAACGCTTGACTCTGAATGAGGAAAACGTATTATACGGGACCTCGCAACGGTGAGCGAAAGCCGCGTTGCACTGCTCTTTAACAATTTATCAGACAATCTGTGTGGGCACTCAAAGTGACATGGATTCTAAACGTCGCAAGACGCTAAATGAATACCAAAGTCTCT
>NZ_JCBAJB010000016.1:0-33958 GCF_059766475.1 Enterobacter sp. SCRI0065
ATATAAATCTGACCTTTTGCTTAAGCTATTAATATTATTCATATAAAATCTCTAAACGCTATAAAATCCATTTTGAGCTATTTTATTTTTACATATAACAAATCATAATGGCCTCTGTATGCATGCACATTATATTTATTCTAACCTCTTCAAAATCTATATATCTATGCTGACTTTGATCAATGCTCTTCTTCGTTTTATCAATAATCTCATCGTAAACGGTTTCCATATAGTATGTGTCAGTAAATAGATCGAATACTTCATTAGCAGGCTTCGCGAGTACTTTCTTGGTAAAGCGAGAGTATTCTAACAATGCTGTAAGTTCTGCTGAGTTCTGACTATTACATTTATTTTCTTTTTTCATTTCTGGTTCCTTATTTAATCGTTAAGTAAATATCCCCCTACACTTTCATGTATTATTTAATAGGGATTGTTATATTTTATATTGCTTTTACATACTACCCATATATTATTATGCTGCTGTATTGCGTGATGAATAGATCAGTTGTTCAATCCATTCATCAATCTCACTTTCAATAAAGGCACAGGCTCTTATTCCAATCTTAATCGGCTTCGGAAAATCACCCTTACTAATAAGTCTATAGATCCATGCTTTGCTAAATCCTGTTTTATTCATCACTTCTGGCAAGCGAATAAGTTTTCTTGTTGTCATATATTTCTCCGTTGTTGTTTTGATGAATGTAGTATCTTCAGATCGCTTATGACGTTCAACCCTCGGAAAATCAGAATTGAACTCGAATTGAGTGTTTTTCATACAAAAACAGATGAAATGGCGGAAGAGCTGTCACTGGGCGGGATGTAGAGCGATTTAGCAATAAGTGCTATTTATTTTCCTAATTTAAGGTATTTTATAATTTTCATATTAATCAATTAGTTAATAAACATCAGTTTAAATTCTGACTTAATTCTTATCTGCATTAGCCAAGAAAAAGGGCTATGCCCGTTAAGACATAACCCTTCTTTCATCAGCAGTTATCCTTACCCACGCCGATTAAACGTTCCCTGTACGACATTACCGCCTTTCTCAAGGCTTACCATGTAGTCGGCATACCATTGCAGCATCTCGCGTCTGCCATCGAGATATTGCGCATGGTTGTAGGTGCCACGGATAGCATTCTTATCAACATGGGCTAGTTGGGTTTCAATCCATGCGGTGTTGTAGCCCTGTTCATGAAGAACGGTGCTCATGGTATGACGGAAGCCGTGACCCGTAACCCGTCCTATATAGCCTATTCGCTTAAATACCTGATTGATACTGGCTTCGCTCATGGTCTTACTTGGATCATTGCGGCCCGGAAACAGCAAAGGGAATTGTCCCGTCATTGCTCTGATCTTTTCGATAATGGCTAACGCTTGGGTAGATAGCGGGATGATATGAGGACGGCGCATTTTCATGCGTTCAGCAGAAATTTCCCATAGCGCTTTCTCGGAATCGATTTCCGACCATAAGGCACCACGCAATTCACCCGTTCTTAGGCCAGTAAGGATCAACAATCTCGCTGCCAACACCATCAATTCACTACCAGAGTAGCCAGCAAGGGCTTTAAAGAAGGCAGGAAGCTCTTCGGTGGTCAGGAACGGGTAATGTGTAGATTCATGCCCCTGCATGGCACTGGTGAGATCAGGCGCAGGATTATACTCGGCTCTGCCTGTCACGATGGCATAGCGAAACACTTCACCACATCGTTGGCGCACTTTCTTTGCTTTCTCTGTTGCACCTCTGGCTTCGATCTTTTTAAGCACATTAAGAAGCTCTAATGGCTTAATGTCCGCAATAGGCCGTTGACCAAGAAAAGGAAAAATATCTTTATTGAAAGCTTCGAGAATGTCAGAGGCATACCCAACTGACCATTTTTTCACTTTCATGCTGTGCCATTCGAGCGCAATTTGCTGAAAGGTGTTTTTGATCTGCGCTTCACGCTCAGCTTTATGTTCTTTCTTAAGCTCTAAAGGATCGATACCCCCAGCGATACCTTTTCGAGCTTCATCACGTTTTGCTCTGGCATCAGCCAAAGACACATCGGGATATACCCCCAGCGCCAATAACTTTTCCTTTCCATCGATACGATACTTTAAACGCCAGTAGCGTGACCCGTTAGTTTTAACCAATAAGTAGAGGCCACCACCATCAGCCATCTTGTAGGGTTTATCTTTGGGCTTGGCAGTCTCGACCTGTCTGGCATTGAGCTTCATCTGGGGGTATCTCCTTTAGACCGAACAGCGAATACCCCCATTGATACCCCCAACTCACCGTAGATTTCTGTGAACGTGAGTAGACGAGCAGAGACAACAAGGGCCGTGAAACCGCGTATTATAAGGGTTTAAAGGGTATTTGAGTAGACTTAAGGAGACGTTAAAATAGGTAGGATGGTGCCGATAATAGGAGTCGAACCTACGACCTTCGCATTACGAATGCGCTGCTCTACCAACTGAGCTATATCGGCCCTGAGAGGCCAGTTACGAATGTAACCACGGGGCAGAAGGTTAGATCTAACGGGGTGATGCGTCAATGGCCTTGTGAATCAAGTGCCTAATTTTGCATCACCCCCGTTTTATTTACGCACGAATCGTATCATCGCCGAAGCCGATCCACTTGTAAGTGGTCAGCGCTTCTAGTCCCATCGGGCCGCGCGCATGCAGTTTTTGCGTACTAACGGCCACCTCTGCGCCTAAGCCAAACTGCCCGCCATCGGTAAAGCGGGTGGAGGCGTTGACGTAAACCGCTGACGAATCCACTTCGTTGATAAAGCGATCGGCATTGCGCAGGGTGCGGGTCAGAATGGCATCAGAATGCTGCGTACCGTGTTCACGAATGTGCGCAATCGCGTCATCCAGATCGGCTACAATCTTCACGTTCAGATCCAGCGACAGATACTCGTCGTCGTACTGTTGCGCTTTTACTGCTTCCACTTTCGCCGGGCCATCCTGCAACAGTGCCAGCGCGCTGGCCTCTGCGTGCAGCGTCACGCCGCTCTCGGCCATCTGCTGACTCAGCGCAGGCAAGAACGTATCCGCAATACCCTGATGTACCAGCAGCGTTTCAACGGTGTTGCAGGTGCTTGGACGTTGCGTTTTAGCATTAACGATAATGTTGAGCGCAGGCGCAATCTCTGCGCTGTCATCCACCACGATATGACATACGCCGATACCGCCGGTGATCACCGGGATGGTGGACTGCTCGCGGCACAGCTTGTGCAGGCCCGCGCCGCCACGTGGGATCAGCATGTCGATGTATTTGTCCATGCGCAGCATTTCGTTCACCAACGCGCGGTCCGGGCTTTCAATTGCCTGCACGGCTCCCGCGGGTAGACCACACTCTTCGAGCGCCTGCTGAATGACTTTCACGGTTGCGGCGTTGGTGCGCCAGGTCTCTTTACCGCCGCGCAGGATGGCGGCGTTGCCGGTTTTCAGGCACAGAGAGGCCACGTCAACGGTCACATTCGGACGCGCTTCATAAATCACGCCTACCACGCCGAGCGGCACGCGACGACGTTCAATGCGTAAGCCGCTGTCGAGCAGCCCGCCGTCGATCACTTGTCCGACAGGATCGGCCAGATTGCATACCTGGCGCACGTCGTCGGCGATGCTTTTCAAGCGCGCAGGGTTCAGTGCCAAACGGTCGAGCATCGCGTCGCTCAGACCATTTTCACGCGCCTCTGCTAAGTCTTGCTCGTTAGCTCGTAAAATCTCAGCGGATTGCGCTTCCAGATAATCAGCGATTTTTTCCAGCACGTGGTTTTTCTCACGACTGGAAAGGAGCGCCAGTTTGTAAGAGGCGGCTTTCGCAGCAGCGCCCATCTGTTCCAGCATGTTTAGCTCCTTAGCGAATAATCATATCGTCGCGATGAACGGCGACCGGGCCATATTCATAGCCCAGAATGGTGTCGATTTGCTGCGAGTGATGACCCGCAATGCGGCGTAGCGCGTCGCTGTTGTAGCGGCAGACACCGTGGGCGATGTCGCGACCTTCCAGATTACAGATGCGAATCACTTCACCACGAGAGAAGTTACCTGTCACGCTTTTAATCCCTTTCGGAAGTAATGAACTCCCTCGTTCCAGAATCGCCGCGGTGGCACCTTCGTCCACGGTGATTTCACCGGCAGGCGGTGCGCCAAAGATCCAGCGTTTGCGGTTTTCTAACGGCGAGGCGACGGCGTGGAAACGGGTGCCGACAGCAATGCCTTCCATCACATCACCAATCACACCCGGGCGGCTGCCCGCGGCAATGATAGTGTCGATACCGGCACGACAGGCGACATCAGCGGCCTGTAGTTTGGTGCCCATCCCTCCTGTGCCCAGGCCCGATACGCTGTCACCGGCAACGGCGCGCAGCGCGTCATCGATACCGTGAACATCTTTGATCAGCTCTGCCAGCGGGTTGTTACGCGGGTCAGCGGTGAAAAGCCCCTGCTGATCGGTTAGCAGCAGCAATTTGTCGGCTCCGGCAAGGATCGCCGCCAGCGCGGAAAGATTGTCGTTATCGCCAACTTTGATTTCTGCGGTGGCAACCGCGTCGTTCTCGTTGATCACCGGGACGATGTTGTTATCCAGCAGCGCACGCAGGGTATCGCGCGCGTTCAGGAAACGTTCTCTGTCTTCCATGTCAGCGCGCGTCAACAGCATCTGACCGATGTGAATGCCATAAATCGAGAACAGCTGTTCCCACAGTTGAATCAGTCGGCTTTGCCCCACGGCGGCCAGCAGCTGTTTGGAGGCGATCGTCGCGGGGAGCTCGGGGTATCCCAAATGCTCACGTCCGGCAGCGATTGCCCCGGATGTGACGATCACGATGCGATGACCTGCGGCATGAAGCTGTGCGCACTGGCGGACAAGTTCAACAATGTGGGCGCGATTAAGGCGGCGCGATCCGCCTGTTAAAACACTGGTACCGAGTTTTACTACCAGCGTCTGGCTGTCACTCATGATTCTCTGCCATTCAACAATAAGGGAAAATGATGTCAATCAGACTTTTTAACAGGACTCAGCACCGTTGCCAACTGCCGTAGCACATAGCACGATAATTTGTTGCGCGGGATCAGGAAGCGTAGCGGCAGATGTTGACAGTTTTATTACTGAAAAAATAAATCATACTTTTTTAAACATATTCTTACTTTGTCATAAAACGTTCACCCACAGACGATAAAACCCTTCCTGTTTTTCACGGGGTAATAAGTCGAATCTTATTGCTCAGCGAATATTAGCGCGTTTTATAAAACATCAGGATTGAAAATGAAAAAGAGCACTCTGGCATTAGTGGTAATGGGCGTTGTTGCTTCCGCATCTGTTCACGCAGCTGAAGTTTATAATAAAGACGGAAACAAACTGGACGTGTATGGCAAAGTAAAAGCCATGCATTATCTCAGTGATGACGACGCTAAAGATGGTGACCAGACCTACGTTCGTTTCGGCTTCAAAGGCGAGACCCAGATTAACGATCAACTGACCGGTTACGGTCGTTGGGAAGCTGAATTTTCCGGCAACAAAGCCGAAAGCGATTCCACTCAGAAAACCCGTCTGGCATTTGCTGGCCTGAAGCTGAAAAACTACGGTTCATTCGACTATGGTCGTAACCTGGGCGCGCTGTACGATGTTGAAGCCTGGACCGATATGTTCCCGGAATTCGGCGGTGACTCTTCTGCTCAGACGGATAACTTCATGACCAAGCGCGCCAGCGGCCTGGCGACTTATCGCAATACCGACTTCTTCGGCGCGATCGATGGCCTGGACATGACTTTGCAGTATCAGGGTAAAAACGAAGGTCGTGAAGCGAAGAAACAAAACGGCGACGGCTTCGGTACCTCTCTGAGCTATGATTTCGGCGGCAGCGATTTCGCCGTCAGCGGCGCTTACACCAACTCTGACCGTACCAATGCTCAGAATCTGCTGGCACGTGGCGAAGGTGAAAAAGCCGAAGCCTGGGCGACCGGTCTGAAGTATGACGCGAACGATATTTACCTGGCGGCCATGTATTCTGAAACGCGTAATATGACCCCAATTTCTGGTGGTTTTGCGAATAAATCACAAAACTTCGAAGTGGTCGCACAATATCAGTTCGACTTCGGTCTGCGTCCATCCCTGGGTTATGTCCAGTCTAAAGGCAAGGATATTGAAGGGATGGGTGACCAGGACCTGGTGAAATACATCGACGTGGGCGCGACCTATTATTTCAACAAAAATATGTCCGCGTTTGTTGATTATAAAATCAACCAGCTGGATGACGATAATCAGTTGGGTATTAGCAGCGACGACATCGTGGCTGTGGGCATGACCTACCAGTTCTAATATTGCGGCAAAAAAATACCCGGCACGAAAGTCGCCGGGTTTTTTATTGTACGATTTAAGCGGAGAGCTTTACCTTTTGGTTGGTAAAGTCATCAGCGGGCTCGAGCTTAAGTTCGAAGGTCGCCAGCAGCACACGCGCTTTTTCGTGGAATCCGCGCAGCGTTTACTCAAGACGTTCGACAACTTCCTTATCCTTGATGGTGGTTGTTTGCCAGTGGCCTGCTTTATTGAACAAGCCAAAATGATAGCTGTAAGTGAAGCGTTTCTCTTCAGCTTCCATTTCCATCCACCATCCCCAGAACTCACGCTCTTCCGGAGCAGGTTGCACGTTGACGCAAACAGCCAGGCAGTCGAAAAAAAAGCGATTCTCTTCACACTGCTCTTCTCGGATATACGGGCCAAGAGCCATGAACTTCTTAATCAGTCTACTTTTCGGGTGTCCACTCGGTAACGTCATTGCGATCTCCTTTTGTGAGTCCACTGTTTTACCAAACCATCAAAATTTAGCAATCTCTTAACACAATCTCTGATAGATCCAACGCGTAATCTCTTGCAAAGCCTTGTCAAAATTCTGATACACCGGGCTAAACGGCACCTCAAGCAGTTTGCCATCCGAAGATGACGAAGTGATTAAGCGGGACTCTTCTTCTGGGCTAAAGGGATCGTTTTTCCAGAAACCTGACAGCATTGGCGTCGGACAGCGACGTCCAAGCAAGCCCTGCGTTTTTAACGAGTAGCGATTGAGTTCCACCCGCAGCGCTTCATCTGATGCATCATGCATGCCAAGACGGCTTGCCAGCACGTCCAGATACATCTCGGGCACGTCGCTCTGACGCTGAGGGTCGCTTAACAGCGCGTGTACTACAGGGCCAAGACATGCAACGGCTTTAAGCCGCGAGGATTCCAGATAAGCCAGACGTACCGCGACGTTTGCCCCAAAACGGAAACCAAAAGCCGCCACACGGGTGTGATCCACCCAGGGGATGTTTTCCAGCGCTTTCAGCGCATGCTGATGAAGGATGCTGGAGTCCTGCGTCAATTTCCATTTCGAAGAAAAACCAATGGACGGCATGTCTAACGTCAGCATCGCGATCCCTTTTGGTGCGAAATAACGTTCAAACAGGCTGTAAAAGTCAATTTGCAGGGAGTCCAGACCGCCACACATCAGCACGGTTGGGAACGGCCCGTCGCCAGGCGGCATGTGCAGGAAGCCGGTCACTGGCGCGCCGCCGGGGATGGTGAATTCAATTTCACGCATATTGCAGGACAAACGCTGCGCCGCTTCTTCATACGCGCGGTTGGCCAGCGCCTGGGCTTGTTCAGCCAGATCGTCACCCTTCAGATGGGGATAAGCGGCGATGCTGTAGAGATTGGCGGCATGTAGCCAATGCTGTCCACTGAGGGCGGCATCCTCTTCCTGGGTCGCCTTTTGCTGCCACACCATGGCCTGAGTTGCCCATTCGTAGATCCAGTTTCCACCGCGATAGCCCACGACCGTATCGTAGAGTTCGCTGTCGGTGCGCTCGGCATCACTCATTACGATGCGCGCCTGCACGTCCAGAATTTCACGGGGATCGATTCCGCGCCAGATCCACATCAGGCGGTTAATCATGCGGTACCAGTGCGGCACGTTTTTACCGTCCAGCGCGGACTGTACCGAAGGCGGAGTGCCGGGGTTAAACCGACGCACCAGCGTCGAAGTTTCCGGGTGCTTGAAACGGGGTTTGAACAGGGTCTCGCTAAGATTCGCCTGGGTCATTGCGCGTAGCCTCCATGAATACATGTCATAGAAGCTATTGTAACCCGCCGGGCGCTAAATAAAACAACGCCCGGCATAACCGGGCGTGTAAAGTTACGTCTGAAAATTAACGGCCTGAAATGGGCGGTACAAAGACCACGCCCATATCCCACGGCTGTTCAATCCAGGTGTCCTGCGGGATATCAATCACGTAGTCATCCACCAGCGGTTGCCCGGCAGGTTTCGCAAAGATAGTGACGAAATGCGCTTTAGGATACATATCGCGAATCGCAACAGCAGTACCACCGGTATCGACCAGATCGTCAATCACGATAAAGCCTTCTCCGTCGCCTTCGGCGCGTTTCAGCACGGTCAGCTCACGCTGGTTATCGTGGTCATAGCTAGAGATGCATACGGTATCAACATGACGAATACCCAGCTCACGTGCCAGCAGCGCCCCCGGTACCAAACCGCCACGGCTAACGGCGATAATGCCCTTCCACTGTTCAGAAGGCATCAGGCGCGCGGCCAGTTTGCGGGCGTGAATCTGCAACATGTCCCAGGTGACGATGTACTTTTCGCTCATGTGAAGTGTCCCAGCCTGTTTATATACGGCTTAAAAAGTGTTCGAGGGGGAAATAGGTTGCGCGAGATTATAGAGATCTGACGCACTAAAAACCAGTGTTTAGCGGCGCAGGCCGGAGTTTTTACGTGCTTAATGCTAGCAGCAGACGGAGAAAGTGGTATTCTCGACCTTATCTCGCAAGCCCGACTTGTGGTAACAATCAATCTGCTAACCCTGTGACCTGCAAGCGTGTTTGCAGCGCCACGACAAGGAGACTCATCGTGTCTGAACTGTCTCAATTATCTCCACAGCCGCTGTGGGATATTTTTGCCAAAATCTGTTCCATCCCTCACCCGTCCTATCACGAAGAACAGCTTGCCGAACATATTATGGGCTGGGCGAAGGAAAAAGGCCTGCACGCTGAACGCGACCAGGTTGGCAATATTCTGATTCGTAAAGCGGCGACCGCAGGTATGGAAAACCGCAAACCGGTTGTGCTTCAGGCGCACCTGGACATGGTGCCGCAGAAGAATAACGACACCGACCATGACTTCACTAAAGATCCGATTCAGCCGTACATCGACGGCGAGTGGATTAAAGCGCGCGGCACGACGCTGGGCGCAGATAATGGTATTGGCATGGCGTCCGCGCTGGCCGTACTGGCTGACGATCGCGTTGAGCATGGTCCGCTGGAAGTGCTGCTGACCATGACCGAAGAAGCAGGTATGGACGGCGCATTTGGTTTGCAGGCCAACTGGCTGCAGGCTGACATCCTGATCAACACCGACTCCGAAGAAGAAGGTGAGATCTACATGGGTTGCGCTGGCGGTATTGATTTTATCTCTACCCTGCCGCTCACGCGTGAGGCGATTCCTGCTGGTTTCCAGACCTTTAAGCTCACGCTGAAAGGCCTGAAAGGCGGTCACTCCGGTGGCGATATTCATTTAGGCCTGGGCAACGCTAACAAGCTGCTGGCGCGCTTCCTGGCGGGTCATGCGGACGAGCTGGACCTGCGTCTGGTTGATTTCAATGGCGGTACGCTGCGTAACGCTATCCCGCGCGAAGCTTTCGCCACCGTTGCCGTTGCCGCGAATAAAGCCGATGCGTTGAAAAACCTGTCTAACGCGTATCTGGACATCCTGAAAAACGAACTGGCCGCGAAAGAGAAGAACCTGACTGTGGTTCTGGAAGCGGTATCCAGCGACAAAGCAGCGCTAACTGCGCAGTCTCGCGATAGCTTTGTTCAACTGCTGAATGCCACCCCGAACGGCGTGATCCGTAACTCTGACGTCGCGAAAGGCGTGGTCGAAACCTCCCTGAACGTGGGCGTAGTGACCATGACAGACGACAGCGCAGAAATAATCTGCCTGATCCGTTCTCTGATCGACAGCGGTAAAGAGTACGTGGTGAGCATGCTGGAATCTCTGGGCAAATTGTCCGGCGCGGAAACCTCCGCTAAAGGTAGCTACCCAGGCTGGCAGCCGGACGCAAGCTCTCCGGTGATGGCGCTGGTGCGCGAGACCTATCAGCGTCTGTTCAACAAGACCCCTAACATTCAGGTGATCCACGCAGGGCTGGAATGCGGTCTGTTCAAAAAGCCGTACCCGAATATGGATATGGTTTCCATTGGGCCAACCATTACCGGTCCACACTCTCCGGATGAGCAAGTGCATATCGAAAGCGTGGGCCATTACTGGACGCTGCTAACCGAACTGCTGAAAGCGATTCCTGCGAAGTAATCTGTCTTTTGATGCCCGGTTCACAGCCGGGCATTTTCTTTTATAGCCCCAGCACCAGCTGGCGCTCTAGCTGCGGATCCAGCAGCGTGACATGCAATCCCACCAGCCGCACTCCCCGTCCGCCCCGCCGCTCTTCCCATGCCTTTCTCGCCGTGGCGATCAGATCGTCTTTATTGAGGCGCGGCCAGACGTGCTCCTGAGTCGTTTGCTGAAAGTCATTAAATTTTAGCTTCACACCCTGACGAGCAATCAGCAGATCCGGCTTCACCTTTAACAGGCGTCGCTCCAGCTCCGGGTAAAGCTGCTCCACGATAATCGTCTCGCATTCCGTCCAGTCATGAATATCGTCCAGCAGCGTGCGCTCAACGCCCACCGATTTACGCAGACGTTCACTGTTAACGTCGCGCTCATCAATACCCTGACTACGCTCCCACAGCACGCGCCCGAACTTACCGAAGCGCTTGAGCAGCATGGCCAGATCGCTGTTTTGCACATCTTCACAGGTGCGCAAGCCCATGCCTTCGAGCTTTGCCGCAGAGACTTTACCCACGCCGGGTATTTTGCCAAGCGGCAGCGTTTTGACAAATGCCGCCACCTGTTCTGGCGTAATCACATACTGGCCGTTGGGCTTGTTTAAATCGGAGGCGATTTTGGCAAGAAATTTCACCGGGGCGATGCCCGCCGATGCGGTGAGATTAAGCTCATTCTGGATGGTCTGACGGATTTCCTGCGCCATCAGCGTGGCGGAGCCATGGCAGTGCAGGCTATCGGTCACGTCGAGATAGGCTTCGTCCAGCGAGAGCGGTTCAATGAGCGAGGTATAGCGGGAGAAGATTTCCTGAATACGGACCGATGCCTCTTTATAAGCATCAAAGCGGCCCGGCAGCAGCGTGAGATGAGGGCAGAGCTTAAGAGCCATTGCCGTAGGCATGGCGCTACGCACGCCAAATTTGCGCGCCGGATAATTAGCGGTACTGATCACCCCACGCTTCACGCGGCTGCCGCCAATAGCGATCGGGATATCCCGCAGCGCCGGATTATCTCGCATCTCCACGGCGGCAAAAAAGCAGTCCATATCAACATGGATTATTTTGCGCATAGTAAGCCCTCACTCATTACTGGTTAAGTATACAGTAATGAATTCGCCGAGGTGAAGAAATTACACGAAGCGGATAAATACCTTTATTAAAGAAAACTAATTTGTAAACTCATCCATTCACGCTTGCGAAAAAATGCAGCGATGCTAATGTGAGCGCCCCTAACCAGATAATTCTGATTTCGGGTCTCTTTTGCCGTCCTGGCAAGTTGGTTTAGCTTTATCAAGGAACTTGTAGTATGCGTAAAATCGCATTGTTCATTGCGATGCTTCTGATGCCGTGTCTTTCGTTTGCTGGGCTGCTTAGCAGCAACAGTTCAACCACGCCGGTAAGCAAAGAATATAAACAGCAGTTAATGGGATCGCCGGTCTACATTCAGATATTCAAGGAAGAACGCACGCTCGATCTGTTTGTGAAAATGGGCGAGACTTACCAGCTACTTGATAGCTACAAAATCTGTAACTATTCCGGTGGCTTGGGTCCAAAACAGCGCCAGGGCGATTTCAAAAGTCCGGAAGGGTTTTACACCGTTCAGCGCAATCAGCTCAAACCCGACAGCCGCTTCTATAAAGCCATCAATATTGGTTTTCCGAATGCCTATGACCGTGCACACGGTTACGACGGCAAATACCTGATGATCCACGGTGCCTGCGTGTCTATTGGCTGCTATGCCATGACGGACGGCGGTATCGATGAGATTTTCCAGTTTGTCACTGGCGCACTGGTGTTTGGTCAGGCGGGCGTGCAGGTGAGCATTTATCCGTTCCGGATGACCGATGCCAACATGCAGCGTCACAAGTTCTCGACCTACTCGGAGTTCTGGAAACAGCTAAAACCGGGTTATGACTATTTTGAGCAAACGCGTAAACCACCAACCGTTTCGGTGGCAGATGGACGTTACATCGTCAGCAAACCGCTGAGTCACGAGGTCGTCCATCCACAGCTGGCATCAAACTACTCGGTCCCCGAGACAAAATAAGACCCACTCGCCTGGCATGATTTTTTGCCAGGTTTCATTGCCCGTCAGGGGTTGAGTGGCGATAACCGTGACCACATCGTTGGGTGTGGTTTCGGTTTGAAAATCAATTTCCACGTCCTGATCGAGCAGCTTGGCCACGCCAAACGGCGCACGACGCGTGATCCAGAAGAGATTGGTCGAACAGAACGCCATCACATATCGCCCATCTGACAGCAACATGTTAAAGACCCCCTTCTCACGTAACTCACACGCCAGCGTCCCGATGTATTTGAACACCGAAGCCATGTTGCTCGGGGTACGTGGATAGCGCTCGACCAGCTTATGCAGCAACCAGCAAAACGCTTTTTCACTGTCGGTCTCACCTACCGGGCGGAAATTACCGGTTTGCAGGCTTTTGTAGCCCGTCAGTTGCCCATTGTGCGCGTAAGTCCAGTTGCGTCCCCACAGTTCGCGGGTAAAAGGATGGGTATTTTCTAGCGCCACTTCTCCGCGATTCGCCTGACGAATATGCGCGATAACCGAACGGGATTTGATGGGATAATCCTGCACCAGTTTGGCAATCGGTGAGTTAAAGCTGGGCTGTGGATCTTTGAACGTGCGACAGCCTTTCCCTTCGTAGAAGGTGATGCCCCAGCCGTCTTTATGCGGCCCGGTTCCTCCACCGCGCTGGACCAGCCCGGTGAAACTAAAGCAGATATCGGTTGGCACATTGGCGCTCATCCCGAGCAGTTCGCACATGTCTTACCTCCACAACAGCGGGGAGACGGGATACGCCTCCCCAGCGAAGTCTTACTTAACCATCTCTTTTTCAATCAGCTGAATCAGAATATGAATCACTTTGATGTGAATTTCCTGCACGCGATCGGCATAGCCAAAATGCGGTACACGAATTTCGATATCCGCTGAACCGGCCATTTTACCGCCATCTTTCCCGGTCAGGGTGATGACCTTCATGCCCTTCTCACGCGCCGCTTCGATTGCTTTGATCACGTTCGCAGAGTTGCCAGAGGTGGAGATCCCGAGCAGAACGTCGCCTTCACGACCGACCGCTTCAACGTAACGAGAGAAGATATGGTCATAACCAAAGTCGTTACCAACGCAGGAGATGTGGCTAACGTCAGAAATCGCAATCGCCGGGTAGCCTGGACGGTTTTCACGGTAGCGACCGGTCAACTCTTCGGCAAAGTGCATAGCATCACAATGGGAGCCGCCATTACCGCAGGAGATGACTTTACCGCCTGCTTTGAAGCTGTCCGCCAGCAGAACGGCTGCGCGCTGAATCGCATGAATATTGGCTTCATCTTTCAGAAAGTTAGCCAGCGTTTCCGCCGCTTCGTTCAGTTCGTTACGAATAAGATCCTGGTACATGAGGATAATCCTTCAGTATTGATGAAATAACACAGTGGAGTGTACCGGATAGCGTGAAAAGCGAGAAGCTAAAGCCATGCGAATCCTTCGGCGTTTTGATTATTCGTGCCTGCTAAAACCTGAACAATGTGAACCAGGTTGTAATTACTTTGTGAATATATTGCTAAAAGAAATAACATCCACTACAACCATATCATCACAAGTGGTCAGACCTCCTACAAGCAAGGGAGCTTTTCTTTATGATGATTTTGAGCATTATCGCAACCGTTGTTCTGCTCGGTGTGCTGTTTTATCACCGCGTAAGTTTATTACTGAGTAGCCTGATTTTACTGGCCTGGACCGCTGCGCTTGGCTTTGCGGGCCTGTGGAATATCTGGCTTGTGCTGCCGCTGGCTATCATCCTGCTGCCGCTCAACTTACCGTCAATGCGCAAATCGATGATTTCGGCTCCCGTCTTCCGTGGCTTCCGTAAAGTGATGCCGCCGATGTCACGTACCGAAAAAGAAGCTATCGACGCAGGCACCACCTGGTGGGAAGGCGATCTGTTCCAGGGTAACCCGGACTGGAAAAAGCTGCACAACTATCCTCAGCCGCGTTTAACGGCTGAAGAACAAGCCTTTATTGACGGCCCGGTTGAAGAAGCCTGCCGCATGGCGAACGACTTTGCGATCACCCACGAGATGGCCGACCTGCCGCCAGAGCTGTGGGCGTATCTGAAAGAACATCGTTTCTTCGCGATGATCATTAAAAAAGAGTACGGCGGGCTGGAGTTCTCTGCTTACGCTCAGGCTCGCGTGTTGCAAAAACTGGCGGGCGTGTCCGGTATTCTGGCCATCACCGTCGGCGTACCAAACTCGTTAGGCCCAGGCGAATTGCTCCAGCATTACGGTACTGAAGCGCAGAAGAATCACTACCTGCCACGCCTGGCGCGCGGCCAGGAAATCCCTTGTTTCGCGCTAACCAGCCCGGAAGCAGGCTCCGATGCGGGTGCGATTCCCGATACCGGCGTCGTCTGCATGGGCGACTGGCAGGGCCAGCAGGTGCTGGGTATGCGCCTGACCTGGAACAAGCGCTATATCACGCTGGCACCTATCGCCACCGTATTAGGGCTGGCGTTTAAACTTTCTGACCCGGAAAAACTACTGGGCGGCGAAGAAGATCTGGGCATTACCTGTGCGCTGATCCCCACGTCCACTCCCGGCGTTGAAATTGGCCGTCGCCACTTCCCGCTGAACGTGCCATTCCAGAACGGTCCGACCCGCGGTGAAGATATCTTTGTGCCGATCGATTACATCATCGGCGGGCCAGCGATGGCTGGTCAGGGCTGGCGCATGCTGGTGGAATGTCTGTCGGTGGGTCGCGGCATTACGCTGCCGTCCAACTCAACCGGCAGCCTGAAATCAGTGGCAATGGGGATTGGCGCTTACGCCCATATTCGCCGTCAGTTCAAAATCTCTATCGGCAAGATGGAAGGTATCGAAGAGCCGCTGGCGCGTATCGCAGGCAATGCCTACGTTATGGATGCTGCCGCTTCCTTGATTACCTACGGCATTATGCTCGGTGAAAAACCAGCGGTCCTGTCGGCCATCGTGAAGTATCACTGTACCCACCGCGCACAGCAGTCAATTATTGATGCTATGGATATCGCTGGCGGTAAAGGCATTATGCTCGGCGAAGGTAATTTCCTGGCACGCGGCTATCAGGGTGCGCCGATTGCCATCACCGTTGAAGGGGCCAACATTCTGACCCGCAGCATGATGATCTTCGGTCAGGGTGCCATTCGCTGTCATCCGTACGTTCTCGAAGAGATGGCGGCTGCGCAAAACAATGACGTCAACGCGTTCGATAAGCTGCTGTTCAAGCATATCGGCCACGTTGGCAGCAATAAAGTACGCAGCTTCTGGCTTGGCCTGACGCGCGGCTTAACCAGCTCAACACCAACCGGTGATGCGACCCGTCGCTATTATCAACATCTTAACCGTCTGAGCGCCAACCTTGCGCTGCTGTCGGACGTGTCAATGGCGGTACTGGGCGGTAGCCTCAAGCGTCGCGAACGTATCTCCGCGCGTTTGGGTGATGTGTTAAGCCAGGTGTTCCTCGCCTCCGCGACGCTGAAACGCTATGACGACGAAGGCCGTCATGAAGCCGACCTGCCGCTGGTGCATTGGGGCGTTCAGGATGCGTTATACAAAGCAGAACAGGCGATTGACGATCTGCTGGCAAACTTCCCGAACCGCTTTGTTGCAGGTGCCCTGCGCGTGGCAATCTTCCCGACCGGTCGTCATCATCTGGCACCGTCCGATAAGCTGGATCATAAGGTGGCGAAGATCTTGCAGATCCCAAGTGCGACTCGCTCCCGTATTGGTCGTGGTCAGTACCTGACGCCAAGCGAGCACAATCCTGTTGGTCTGCTGGAAGAAGCGCTGCTGGATGTGATGGCCGCCGATCCGATTCATCAGAAGATCTGCAAAAAGCTGGGTAAAAACCTGCCGTTTACGCGTCTGGATGAACTGGCTAAACAGGCACTGGCCGCTGGCACCATCGACCAGAATGAAGCTGCCGTACTGGTGAAAGCGGAAGCGAGCCGTCTGCGCAGTATTAACGTCGATGACTTTGAGCACGATGAGCTGGCGACTCAGCCGGTAAAGATGCCGGAGAAGGTCCGCAAACCTGAGGCAGCATAAGCCGCTCCGCTCCCGTCAACCCCGCCTCGTGCGGGGTTTTTTATTGCCACATTTTCTCTTTACCGCGTGCTACAGTGTAAAAATGCTGTTCAACGAGGAGTCCGTACTGTGCCTGGCTTGAAGATGACGATTTTACAACAACCGCTGGTGTGGATGGATGGCCCGGCCAACCTGCGCCATTTCGATCGCCAACTGGAAGAGATTACCGGGCGCGACGTAATTGTTCTGCCGGAGATGTTCACCACGGGCTTCGCAATGGAGGCGGCTAAGCAGTCGTTGCCGCAGGATGAGGTGGTGGCCTGGATGCACACGAAGGCGCAGCAGACTAATGCACTCATTGCCGGTAGCGCCGCGCTGCAAACGGAGCGTGGCCCGGTGAACCGTTTCCTGCTGGTTGAACCCGACGGCACGCTGCACTTTTACGACAAACGTCACCTGTTCCGCATGGCGGATGAGCATCATCATTACGAAGCGGGTAACGAGCGTGTGGTCTTTGAGTGGCGCGGCTGGCGCATTCTGCCGCTGGTCTGTTACGACCTGCGCTTCCCGGTGTGGTCACGCAACCGCAACGATTATGATCTGGTGCTGTACGTCGCCAACTGGCCAGCACCGCGTTCGCTGCACTGGCAGGCGCTGCTGACGGCGCGCGCCATTGAAAATCAGGCTTATGTGTTGGGCTGCAACCGGGTCGGCACCGACGGTAACGGACATCACTACCGTGGCGACAGCCGGGTGATTAACCCGCAGGGGGAGATTATCGCCACCGCCGAGCCGCATCAGGCCACGCGCATTGACGCCGAGATTTCGCTGACGGCACTAAAAGAGTATCGGGAGAAGTTTCCTGCCTGGCAGGATGCGGATCCGTTCAGTATTGGGTGAATAAAAGCCGGGTGGCAGTTCAATACGCCTTACCCGGCCTACATTTCACGTTCTCAGCTCACTAACGCCTGCCCATCTTTACGGCTTTCTGTCGCGGCGACGTAGTGCCCTTCAGGCATGCGGTATATCACCTGCGCCCCACCAAAGTTGTAATCCTGGAGCGGATCTTCCACCACAATCTGGTGCCCACGCTCGCGCAGCGCCGCAATGGTATTGCGATCAAACGTCGATTCCACGATCACTTCTCGCCCTTGCACCACGCGCCAACGAGGCGCATCAATGGCAGCCTGCGGATTTTGTCCGTGCAGCATAATGCGCAGCGCCATTTGCATATGCCCTTGCGCCTGCATCGGACCGCCCATTACGCCAAAGGACATCAGCGGCTTACCGTTTCCGTCCATCGCAAAGCCTGGAATGATGGTGTGGAAAGGACGTTTGCTGCCCGCCAGCGCGTTCGGATGTTTGGGATCGAGCACAAAGCCACAGCCGCGGTTTTGCAGGCTGATGCCCGTATCCGGAACCACGACCCCTGAACCAAAGCCCATAAAGTTCGACTGAATAAACGACACCATCATGCCGCTCGCATCCGCAGTAGAAAGATACACCGTGCCGCTCTGAGTCGGCGAACCGTAGGTGAAATCAGAGGCTTTATCAGGGTCGATCAGCGCCGCGCGCGATTTCAGATAGGCATCGCCCAACAGTTCTTTCGCCGCGAACTCCATGTGTTCTTCGTCCGCTACATAGCGATCAAGATCCGCCAGCGCCAGCTTCATCGCCTCGATGGACAGATGTAGCGACTCGACGGAATCCGGGTGGTGGCGCTCAATACCGGTCTGCTCAAGGATGCCCAGCGCAATCAGCGTGGCAATGCCCTGACCGTTTGGCGGTAGCTCCTGCACCGAGCCGCCCGCAAAGTCGCGCGACAGCAGCTCAACCCAGTCGACGCGATGGTTAGCCAGATCGTCTGTCGTCAGATGCGCGCCGTGTTCTTTCGCAAAGGCTGCGATTTTTTCCGCCAGCTCGCCACGGTAAAATGCTTCGCCGTTGGTTTTGGCAATCAGCTCCAGCGAGTTGGCCTGCGCCGGGTTACGGAAGATTTCCCCAACGCGCGGCGCACGGCCTTCCGGTGCAAAGCAGGCGCTAAAGCCAGGCTGATCTTTCAGCTTGTTGTAGCCACGCTGCCACAGGTGGCCAATCAGCGGCGAAACCGGGAAACCGTGACGCGCATATTCGATAGCGGGCTGCGCCAGCGTGGTGAGCGGCAACGTGCCAAAGCGCTCTGCCAGCGCAACCCAGCCTGAGACCACACCCGGTACGGTGACGGCATCCCAGCCCAGTTCGGGCACAGCGGTTTGACCGGCAAAGAGATCCGCATGCCAGCTGGCAGGCGATCGGCCCGAAGCGTTCAGACCATGTAATTTCTCGCCATCCCAAATAATGGCAAACGCATCGCTGCCAATGCCGCAGCCGGTAGGTTCTACCACGGTCAGTGCCATGGCGGTAGCAATCGCTGCGTCCACGGCGTTACCGCCCAGCTGGAGCATACGCATACCGGCCTGCGCCGCCAGCGGCTGGGAGGTCGCAACCGCGTTATGCCCCATCATCGGTGGGCGTCGTGAATCATAGCCGGTGGTAAAATCGAGCGCTTTGGTCATCATGACTCCTTAGTCGTGGCGCGGATCGAGCGCATCGCGCAGCCCGTCGCCGAGTAAATTAAAGCCCTGCACCGCCAGGAAGATGGCAACGCCCGGGAAAACAGACATCCATGGCGCCTGCTCCAGAAAACCTTTTGCCGTGTTGAGCATTGAGCCCCACGAAGGATTGGGCGGCTGCTGCCCCAGCCCCAGGAACGAAAGGCTGGCTTCAGCAATAATGGCCGATGCAATGGCAAGCGTAGCCTGCACCAGAATCGGCGACATCACGTTTGGCAAAACGTATTTAATGATGATCCAGCGATCCGGCAGGCCAATCGCCCGCGCGCCGTCGATGTACTCTTCGTTGCGAATGGCGATGACCTGGCCGCGCGTCAGGCGAGCAAAGATCGGCATCGCCGATAAACCAATGGCGATCATTGCATTAGTCAGGCTCGGGCCAAGAAAAGCCCCCAGCGCGATCGCCATGATCAGAAACGGACAGGCCAGCAGCGCTTCAATAAATCGCGAAATGATCCCGTCCCAAATGCCCTGGAAATACCCGGCCACCAGCCCCAACGGCACACCAATCACGACAGCGATCACCACCGACATGCAGCCCGCCATTAGCGAGGTTCGTGCGCCCCAGATAATGCGTGAAAGAATATCCCTGCCCAACTCATCCGAGCCAAACCAGAACAGTTCAGACGGCGGTTTACGCACTGCCAGAAAATTGGCTTTCACGGGATCAAACGGCGCAAGCCACGGGGCCAGCAATGCAATGACGATAAAGATGCCAACAATCACCGCGCCAATGACTGCACTTTTATTGGCGAGGAATTTCTTCAGCACCCGGTTTTGCGCACGCGGCAGGGCCGCAGCAACGTTTTGAGTCGCCAGTTCAGCCATGATTAACCTCGCATTTTCGGGTTGATGAGAACGTAGAGCACGTCGGCCAGCAGGTTCAGCAGCAGGAAGCCGATCGCCACGATCAACACGACACCCTGCACTACCGCATAATCACGGTTGAATACCGAATCGACGATCATCTTGCCAAAGCCTGGAATAGTGAAGACCTGCTCGGTCAGTACCGCCCCGCCCAGCAGCTCGCCAAACAGCAGCGTGGTGAGGGTGATTACCGGCACCAGCGCATTGCGAAAGGCGTGCTTAAGGATCACCGCTTTTGGCAGCAGGCCTTTCGCCCGGGCGGTACGAATGTAATCCGCTTTGAGCACCGCAATCATCGAGGCACGCGTGTGGCGCATCAGCGTGGCCGCGAGGCCAGTACCGAGCACCGATGCTGGCAACAGCAGCGTGCGCAGGTTTTGCAACGGATCTTCACTGAACGGCACAAAGCCAGACGCGGGTAGCCATTGCAGATTGACCGAGAAAACTAAGATCAGCAGGATCCCCAGCCAAAAGTGCGGTATCGAGATCCCTGAGATCGCCACAAAGTTCGCCCCGTGATCGACCCAGCTATTTTTGTTCACCGCCGCGAGGATCCCCATCCCAATACCGAACACCAGCGCAATAATCATCGCCAGCAGCGAAAGCTCCATCGTGACCGGTAGCTTACTGGCGATCAGCTGCGTGACCGGTTCATGGGTGCGTAAGGAGACACCAAGATCGCCCTGTAATGCGCGGGTGAGCCAGTCGAAATACTGGACTGGCAATGGCGCATCCAGGTTTAGCTCCGCGCGCAGCTGGGCGATGACCGCCGGGTCTCGCTCTTCCCCCGCCATGGCGATCAGCGGGTCGCCGGGCAGCAGCTTTTGCAGCCCAAAGACCATCATGCTCACCAGCAGCAGGGTCGGGATCGCCAGCAGCAGGCGTTTACAAATCAGTTCCAGCATGGTTTCTCCTCGCGCCCTTTGTTACTTCGCCAGCGTTAAACCCGCAACGCGCACAATGCCGTCCGGATAAGGCTTGAAGCCTTTAACGCTCTTATTCAACCCAAAGATACGTGGCTCAAAGTAGAGGTAAGCGATAGGCATATCGGCCTGCAGTTGGTTAACCACTTTGTTGTAAAGCGGCTGACGGACGGCGGGATCGGTGCTCAGGCGAGCCTGAGTCAGCCATTCGTCTACCTGCGCATTGCTGTAGCGCCCGTCGTTAAGGTTGCCTTTGCTGTTAATAAAGCCGTAAATGCTGCCGTCCGGATCCGGACGACCGGACCAGCCTGAGAAGCTCAACTGATAGTCACCGCTTTGCTGGCGATCCAGCAGCGTGGCGAACTCGGTCATCTGCAGGTTGAGGTTAAAGCCCGCTTCCGCGACCATCGCCTGCAATACCTGTCCGACCTGCTGTGACGTTGGGTTGTTAGGCACCAGCAGATTGACGTTCAGCGGAGCAGTAATACCCGCCGCCTTCAACAGCGTTTTCGCTTTTTCGACGTCGCGAGCAGCAACTGGCACCTTAACGTGATACGGGCTGACGGGTGAAAAGGCCTGGTTTGCAGGGGTGTAAAGCCCTTCAAATACCACCTGATTCAACGCATCACGATCGATCGCCAGCGAGAAGGCCTCGCGCACGCGCGCATCCTTGAACGGATCGTTTGCCGGGACTTTGCCGTTGTTGATATTGAACGTGATGCCCTGATAACCCAGCCCGGTGACTTTCGCCAGTGTCAGCTTGCTATCAGCTTCGACCGTTTTGACATCGCTGGCGGCAACGCCTTCCGTCAGATCCAGATCGCCCGCGCGCAGGTTTGCCAGACGCACGGAGGCATCCGGGATCGGCAGGTAGATGATTTTATCGAAGTGGTAAGCGTCTTTGTTCCAGTAGTTGTCAAAACGGCTGAGCACAATTCGGTCCTGCGAGACGCGGCTGTCAAATTTGTACGGGCCGGAGCAAACGGGATGCGCAGCAAAGTCCGGTTTTTTCGCGGCTTCAGGTGCCATCATTGCCCCGGCACGATCGGTCAACTGCATCAGCAGCGCCGCGTCTGGCGTTTTCAGGTGCAGCACGATTTGCGTCGGGCTTTTCACTTCTACCGATTCGATAGAGGAGATTTCGCTTTTACGCAGTGAGCCTTTCAGGGTGAGCGCGCGGTCGAGATTGTATTTTGCGGCTTCGGCATCGAATTTTTCGCCGTCGTGAAAGGTCACGCCCTCACGCAGGTTCATGGTCAGGGTTTTACCGTCATCGCTCCAGGACCAGTCTTTCGCCAGACCCGGTACCACTTTTAGGTTTTCATCCACGTCCACCAGCCTGTCGCACAGCGAGGCAAACACGAAGCGGCCATAGTAGGTGCGCGCCAAATGGGGATCGAGCATATCTGGATCGGCACCCAGACCAATTCGCAGGACGCTTTCTGAGTGCGCGGGGAGCGCCGCGCCCAGCAACATAACACTTCCCAGTACGGTCAAAAGAGAATTACGCATTGTCATTATCATGAGTTCCTTGCAGGAAGAGACGAGAGAGTTGCCGCATGTTCAAACAGCGCGCGGCGGCGCAAAAATGCTGCGGATGGCGGTGCTATCTGGATAACACTGCGATCGCGGTTGATCTCCTGCCAGCGATGGCAGGCGACCTGACGTCCGCCTTCCAGAACCTGATCAATGGGTTCTACCTGGCGGCATTCATCCGTGACGTAAGGACAGCGGGTGTGAAAACGGCACCCGGTGGGTGGGTTTGCCGGATTGGGCAGATCGCCTTGTAGCAATGGCGCATCGCGCTGCGCGCCCGGCTGCATTTGCGGCGCGGAGGCAATCAGTGCCTGAGTGTACGGATGTAGCGGAGCGTCAAATATTTCATCGACGGTCGCCAGCTCGACAATTTGCCCGAGATACATCACCGCCACGCGGTCGCTCATATGGCGAATCACCGCCAGGCCGTGAGCAACGATCACCATCGTCAGCCCTAACTGGTGCTTCAGGCTTTCCAGCAGGTTCACCACCTGCGCCTGAACGGAAACATCCAGCGCTGAAACCGGTTCATCGCCCAGCAGCAGTTTTGGCCCGGAGGCCAGCGCGCGGGCAATTCCGATACGCTGACGTTGCCCACCGGAAAACTCGTGCGGGTAACGCCCGGCCCAGGCGGCAGGAAGACCGACGGTTTTTAACAGCTCCGCGACGCGGTACTGGCGGTCGGCTTTTTTCATATTCTGATGGAGCCACAGCGGTTCACCGACGATTTGTTCCACCGTCATGCGCGGGTTCAGCGAGGCAAACGGATCCTGAAAGATGATTTGCAGCTCACGACGCAGCTGGTTCAGGCGAGAGCCAGAGGCCTGCGTGATCTCCTCGCCCTGGTAAAACACACGCCCTTCGGTAGCCGCTAACAGACGCAGCAGCAATCGTCCAAGTGTCGATTTGCCAGAGCCGGACTCGCCAACGATCGCCAGCGTTTCGCCGGGCATGACCGAGAGCGATACTCTGTCGACGGCGGTGACAAAACGGGCGGGAGAAAAGAGCTTTTTAGGACCTGGAAAATGTTTGCTCAGGTCGCGCGCTTCAAGAATAGGTATGGTCATGCGATTTCTCCCAGCGCGATGTGTTGCTCAAGCGGTACGCGGAAACAGGCAACCTGATGGCCTGTTCCAGGTGTGGTGAGCGGCGGTTTTTCATCATGGCAACGCGTCAGCGCAAAGGGACAGCGGGTCGCGAAACGACACCCTTTGGGCATGGACTCAGGCAGTGGCACTGAGCCAGGGATGGTCGAAAGCTGACCTTTCCGCGCGCCCAGCGACGGAATGGATCCCATCAGACCGATAGTGTAAGGATGCTGTGGGTCGGCAAATATCGCCTCGACGCTCCCCTGCTCGACCACCTGGCCGGCATACATCACCGCCACCTGCTGAGCCACTTCCGCCACGACGCCGAGATCGTGAGTGATCATCAGTACGGCAGTACCGGTCTCAGCTTTAAGGGTGTTGAGAAGTGACAGAATTTGCGCCTGAATAGTCACGTCGAGCGCGGTTGTCGGTTCGTCAGCAATCAGCAGACGCGGGTGGTTAATGAGCGCCATGGCGATCATAACGCGCTGGCGCATGCCCCCGGAGAGCTGATGCGGGTAAGATTTCAGGCGCATTTCTGGCGCAGGAATTTGGACTTTTTCAAGGATTTGTCGCGCAACGGCCATTGCCTCGGTGCGCGACATCTTTTGATGGCGGATAACGGCTTCACTGAGCTGGTCACCGAGGGTAAAGGCCGGATTGAGTGAGGTCATCGGCTCCTGAAAAATCATGGCCAGCTCGTTCCCCCGGAGATCGGCATACTCTCGTGGTGAGAGCTTGCGCAGATCGTGGCGGCGGAACTGCATGTCGCCACTCACAATTTGTGCGCTGGCTGGCAGGAGCCCCATCAGTGCCAGGGAGGTGATACTTTTGCCGCAGCCAGATTCGCCCACCAGCGCCAGCGTCTCTCCCGCCTGGACGGTCAATGAAATACCATCGAGCACACTGACCGGCGATCCGGCGAACTTCACGTTAAGATTGTGCAGGCGAAGGACCGGCGCGGCTTCCTTAAAAGGGATCGTCGTCATAGCAGGGAATCATCCTCAAGGTTGATGGCCTGAATCAGGGCGGTTTGCAGGGTGAGCAGATGCTCGCGCATAGCGGCGGCGGCTTCGTTAGGCTGGCGATTGATTATCGCCATCATGATTTTGTCGTGATGATCGTTGTAGTGATCGACGCGTTCGGGCGTTCGCGCCAGCTCACGTAGATGTTGCCAGCCGGGGTCGCGCCTGACGGCGTCAATGGCATCGAATAATCCGAGCATCAGGCGATTACCGGCAGCCTCGGCAATCGCGCGGTGAAAAGCGCTATCCCAGAGTTCGTTGAGGTCGCGGTCATCCGGGCTGACCTTATTGATGCGTTCCAGCATACGCTGCATCAGCGCGAGGTTTTCCCTGGTGGCACGCAGTGCCGCAAGCCGGGCTAAGCCGGGTTCGAGCTGTAGACGAGCCTCCATGACTTCCAGCAAATTGGTTTGCTGAACCAGACCCTGAAGGGCCAGCGGTTCAACAGGCGCAGCGGGACCAATGAAGGTCCCTTTGCCCTGCTTGCGCCAGATACGCCCCTCCTCCTCCAGCACGTCCAGCGCACGACGAACTTCACGTCGTCCTACGCCGAGTGTTTCCGCTAACTCACGTTCAGTGGGCAGCGGATTGCCTGGTGTTGACTCATGCTGGTGGATAAGACCGCGCAACTGCTCAAGCGCGGTACTGGAATTTGCCAGAAACCGTGACGGTTTTTCCATATTGGTTCGCCTGCTGTCATCATTACTTTATTTTTATTAACAATAAGTTATTGATATAGACAAATACTTATTGCCCTAATGATTAAGCAATTCCTGAACCAATTAGACATTGGTTCAGGAATTTTCTGAGAAACCATAAGTAAGTCGATGATTAAGAGAGGATTATTTTTACAGAAATGTTACATAGGGAAATGATTAGGAAAGAATTAATTAACAAAATTGCACAATAAAAGGGCAATGGATGCACCATAAACGAACAATTGTTAATTAATTGCACTATTGACATTAAGTTTTTGTTAACTAATTACGGAGGTAAGATAAGAAAGAAGCGAGGGCTGAAATGACGAAAGCCTGAATCATTTCTGATTCAGGCTTTCTAATGTGGCGGAACGGACGGGACTCGAACCCGCGACCCCCTGCGTGACAGGCAGGTATTCTAACCGACTGAACTACCGCTCCACTGTGTTCCCTTGGGAACGATGCGAATATTAAGGTTAGCCTTTGATCTCGTCAACGCTTTTTCTCAATATTTGAATCATTTGCTGCAAATTTCACCCATGCGCTGCATTAATCAGCGTGACCCGATGATCTAGGCTCGCCACAGGCAGCTCCCGCCCTTCTTCTGAACCAAATCAAGACGCGATTCGTGGTTAAGCAGCTCTTCATCGCTGGCTAAAATCACCCGCAGACGATTGGCTTGACGTACTACGCGCTGAATTCCGGTACTTCCCTGCTGCTGGGCGTCGTTTTCTGAACTGAATGCCATGGAAGTTTGTCCACCGGTCATGGTCAGATAAACATCGGCCAGAATCTGGGCATCGAGCAGTGCGCCGTGCAGCGTACGTTTAGTGTTGTCTATTTCATAACGAGAGCAAAGTGCATCGAGGCTGTTACGCTTGCCGGGGAACATCTTCCTCGCCAGCGCCAGGCTATCGGTCACTTTACAAAAGGTATTCGTTTTCGGAATGCCGCGATTCAGCTTGCTGAACTCGTAGTCCATAAAGCCGATATCAAACGAAGCGTTATGGATGACCAGCTCAGCGCCACTGATGTACTCCATGAATTCATCGGCGACCTCCGCAAAGGTCGGCTTGTCTATCAGAAACTCATCCGCAATACCGTGAACGCCAAACGCTTCCGGATCCACCAGCCGATCGGGCTTGAGGTAAACGTGGAAGTTATTGCCAGTCAGGCGGCGATTGATCACTTCGACAGCACCGATCTCAATGATCTTGTGCCCTTCATAGTGCGCGCCGATCTGATTCATACCGGTGGTTTCGGTATCAAGGACGATCTGTCGTGTAATTGCAGTGCTCATATCGGTCATTTATGTCAGACTTGTCGAATACTTGTCGTTTCAAATTAAAGGAAGTCTACCAGAGATGCGTAAACAGGTAGAAATTTTCACCGATGGATCGTGCCTCGGCAACCCTGGACCTGGCGGTTATGGTGCCATTGTACGTTATCGCCAACACGAAAAATTGTTCAGCGAGGGCTATCGCCTGACCACCAACAACCGCATGGAGTTGATGGCGGCCATTGTGGCTCTGGAAGCATTAAAAGAACATTGCGACGTTGTGCTCAGCACCGACAGTCAGTATGTACGCCAGGGAATCACTCAGTGGATCCATAACTGGAAGAAGCGGGGATGGAAAACGGCAGAGAAAAAACCCGTCAAGAATGTCGACCTTTGGCAGCGGCTGGATGCGGCGTTAAGCCAACATCAAATCAGCTGGGAATGGGTGAAGGGTCACTCTGGACATCCTGAAAACGAACGCTGCGATGAACTGGCGCGTAACGCCGCAATGAGTCCCACCCAGGATGATGTCGGTTATAAGCCGGAATCTTAATCTCGCGGCTCGCGAAAGTGACGTGTCGCGCCAACAGCCTGGCGAATCGGGGATTTTGCTTTACTCTGCTTCATAGGATTGAGCGTTAGGGGAATAGTCCGCTTACGCGCCACAATCAGCTGCATACAGCCTAATGCCGGAAAATGCGTAGTGAGCATTTTCCCGCCTTGTTGCGTCCAGGGGATGACCTGAAAACCGCTGTGATACATCACCTCAAAATTCAATAATGAGAGCCAGTCCAGCTGGCGCGTGAACGTAAACATGCGACTGTTATACGGCGGTTTACGGCGAATGACCGGTACCAGTTTCCTTAGGCCCATCAGGCTCATCGGATTGAAGCCGCTCAGAATGAGCCAGCCATCATCGATCAATACACGGTCGGCCTCACGCAACAGGCGGTGCGGATCGCTACACCAGGGAAGCGTGTTTGCCAGCAGGCAAGCATCAACCGACTTTTCAGCAAACGGCAAATGCAAGGGATCGGCTTTGACCTGTATCGGCTGCCCCCCAAGCGAGACGTTGACCTGATGAGAGATAGCACAGCTCTCGGTGTTGATTTCCGCACTCAGATTGCCAATTTTAAGCAGGTGAAAACCATACATTTTGGCGAACCATGGCTTAAGCTGCTGTTCAAGCGCTGCACGAAAGTATTCACCTTTAGGCAGTTCTGCCCAATGTTCCGGTGCCGAGACAATCTGAGGTATCCTTGCCGGTTTCATCAAACACCCGCTTCGCTTTGAGAGGTAATTTATGAATCTTATCAGTATTCCCGCATTTCAGGACAATTACATCTGGGTTTTAGTCGACGGTGAGCGTCGCTGTATTATCGTCGACCCTGGTGAAGCGGCACCGATTATGAAGGCTATTGATGAAAATGGCTGGCAGCCAGAGGCGATTCTCCTCACTCATCATCACAACGATCACGTGGGTGGCGTTCCTGCTCTGCGTGCCAGATTCCCTGAATTGAAGGTATATGGCCCCGCCGAGACACAAAACAAGGGGACCACGCAAGTAGTCAAAGAGGGCGAAAATATCCTCATACTTAAGTGGGATTTTTCTGTATTTGCTACACCGGGTCACACTTCAGGACATATTTGTTTCTTCAGTTTCCCTTATCTTTTTTGTGGTGACACGCTTTTCTCTGGCGGATGCGGCAGACTCTTTGAGGGCACAGCAGAGCAGATGTATCAGTCATTCCAGAAGATTAACGCGTTACCAGAGGAGACGATCATTTGTTGTGCGCATGAATACACATTAGCAAATATGAAGTTTGCTAAGAGTATCCTCCCGGAGGATCCCGCAATAAATGATTATTACCATAAAGTGAATGAGTTACGGGTAAAAAAACAAAAAACACTGCCCGTTATTCTGAAAAATGAGCGCAAAATAAATTTATTCTTAAGAGTTAATGATATTGATTTAATTGATAAAATTAACCAAGAAACAAAGTTGCAACAACCTGAGCAACGTTTTGCATGGTTAAGGTCAAAGAAAGATAACTTCTGACAATTGCGGGTTGCCTTTTCAAAAATTCGCCGTTATCATCGCTCGTCTTTTAAGCAACTATTGACACACACATGAAGGCAAAAGCGATATTACTCGCCTCTGTCCTGCTTGTTGGGTGCCAGTCGTCTCAAAACGCTGGCAATGTTCAACAGCACGCACAGAGCCTTTCTGCAGCTGGTCAAGGGGAAGCAGGGAAGTTTATAAGTCAGGCGCGATGGATGGACGATGGGACGTCATTCGCGCAGGATCAAGACTTGTGGGCCTCTATAAGTGACGAGCTGAAGATGGGAATTCCGGAAAACAACCGGATTCGCGATCAGAAACAGAAGTATTTAAGAAATAAGAGCTATCTCCACGATGTAACTTTACGGGCAGAGCCGTATATGTACTGGATAGCAGGGCAAGTTAAGAAACGTAACATGCCTATGGAACTGGTACTACTACCCATAGTGGAGAGCGCTTTTGACCCGCACGCGACGTCTGGTGCCAATGCCGCAGGCATTTGGCAGATCATTCCGAGCACTGGGCGCAATTATGGATTGAAACAGACTCGCAGCTACGATGCGCGTCGTGATGTAGTCGCTTCGACGACTGCCGCTCTCGACATGATGCAACGTCTGAACAAGATGTTTGACGGCGACTGGTTGTTAACTGTCGCAGCGTATAATAGCGGCGAAGGTCGTGTACTGAAGGCAATGAAAGCGAATAAAGCGCGTGGGAAATCCACAGATTTTTGGTCGCTCTCACTGCCACAGGAAACCAAGCTTTACGTACCAAAAATGCTAGCTTTGAGCGATATTCTCAAAAACAGCAAACGTTATGGCGTACAACTGCCGTCGTCCGACGAAAGTCGAGCACTAGCGAGAGTAAGCCTCAGTAGCCCTGTAGAGATGAAACAGGTTGCTGATATGACGGGTATTCCTGTTAAGAAGCTCAAGACCTTTAATGCAGGCGTTAAGGGCTCAACGCTGGGTGCCAATGGGCCTCAGTACGTGCTGGTTCCGCAGAAGCATGCAGAACAGTTACGAGAGTCCCTGGCCTCGGGTGAAATCGCTGCCGTTCAGTCTACGCTGATTGCAGACGTCTCATCCGTTAGCAGCCGTAGCTATAAGGTTCGTTCAGGTGATACGCTTTCAGGTATTGCATCACGCCTCGGTGTGAATGCTAAAGATCTGCAGCAGTGGAATAATCTGCGTAGTTCGAATCTGAAAGTAGGTCAAAATCTGACTGTAGGTGCAGGTAGCAGCGCGCAGCGTCTTGCCCGTAACAGCGATAGTATTACTTATCGCGTACGTAAAGGTGATTCACTGTCCAGTATTGCGAAGACTCATGGCGTTAACATCAAAGATGTCATGCGCTGGAACGATGATACCGGCAATCTGCAACCAGGCGACCAGCTGACGCTGTTTGTGAAGAACAGCGCTACGCCAGATTCTTGATAGCACAATCCATCTGTTAAAAAGGCACCGATTCCCTCGGTGCCTTTTTTGATCATGCTGCTTTTTGCGCTTCAGCCAGGATCGTATCGCTGGTGAATGATCCATCCGCCTGTACTTCGAAATATGACTTCACTTCCGCTGAGGCACTCTCCTGGTACATCCTAATCGCCTGGCTTAATATATCTGGCGTACGCATACGCGCGATCCACGAACTGAATTCCAGCGGCAAACGATCGGTGGTCAATGACCGTGCAATCAATCCTGCCTCGGCGATCAACGAGAACCACTCCCCACTGGAATAGTTGCGGACATGCGAGGTATCGCGCAGCGCTTCGACTGTCTGCAACCAAACATCTCGTACCGGGTGTCCTGGCGACATGATATCCATGATGATGAAAATCCCGCCTGGTTTGAGCACGCGTTTGACATCCCGCAAGGCCTGGCCGACATCATGCCAATGATGGGCAGAGTAACGGCTGATTACGACATCAAAGGATTCATCAGCAAATGGCAACGATTCGGCATAGCCCTGTCGGGTCGTGACGTTGTTCAGTCCTTTTTCTCTGGCCGCATGACTAACAACCTCAAGCATTTGGCTGGATAAGTCATAGGCCGTCACCTGATCAACCTGCTGTGCTGCGACAAAGCTCGCATGCCCCGCACCGCATCCCAAATCCAGAACATGCGCCTGCGGAAATGCCTCCAGACGCTTACTCAGACGGTCAAGATCGCGACCAGAAGCATGCACGGCGCTGGTTAAGTAGGCCTTCGCCTGGGAGCCAAATTGTTTTTCAACGTTGTCATGATGGGAGTGTGTTGTCATCGTACTGTCCTTTGGTTGATTGAAATAAAGGGCAGTACCTACATAGGCCTGCCCCACGGCAGACCTGACACACCACTATTTATCAGGCTTGCCGGGACTGAATTCGACTAGTAGAGGATTGTGGTCGGAAGCTCGCGTCACCAGTACGGAAGCTTCATGTACGTTCAGACCACGATAGAAGACAAAATCGAGAGGGCGACCAAACGCTTTGCGTCGTTGGTCATCGGTAAAACGGACTTCACGCAGCGACATTTCGCGCGCAAAGCGATAAAGCGCATTCATGCGCGGACGGCTCCAGGCGTTGAAGTCCCCCGCCATGATGATTGGCCCACTGTGGTGCGCAATCTGATCGCCAATCGGAAGTAATTGCTTACTATATACATCCACGCCCAGGCTAAAGTTTACGGCGTGAACGTTTACTACCATCAGCAACCGCGTATCCGGCAAAGGATAGACGGTGACGAGTGCAGATTTGGCTAATCGCAGAATGGGTTCACGTTCACGAAGTGGACAGCAGTATACCGGATGCGCTGCCGAGAGCGTCATGACCCCAGAGGGATGCTGCGGTAAGACAAATGCCGGAACCTGATCGGCTGCCAGGTAGTTAGTCGTGGCAAATCTCACCAGCTCAGGTGTCGTTTGTGCCTCCTGCAACAGGACCAGGTGAGCATCTTTACCGAAATTCTTCAGTACCGATAACCATTCAGCACGCTGTTGCTTAAAGATGTTCCATACCAACACCCGGATCTTTTCATCACTACTTAACGGCGTACCAGCAGGTAATGCCTGACCGAGGCTTGCAAACGAACCCGGAGGCAAAATTCGCTCCGCTGGCTGTCCGGCAATGTAGCGCATGGCATAGGTATTTTTTCGCACTTTTGGAAACGACCTCTGTAGCAGTAGAACCAGCCGTAAATCATACTGGTTCTACTGTTATAGGGACTTTAGCTCACACTTTCAACGCAATTACTGAGAAACCTGTTTCCAGTTTTGTAAGCAAGCACTTACTACAACTTATCCCAGCTCCACAAGGCCGGTAAATTTGAACGACTTTGACGTCTTTGGCTTCCGGATTATTGATGACATGAACTATTCACAATGCTTAAATAACAAAAATCATCAAAATACATCCAGAATTTTGCAGGTGGTGTAATAATGAAAGCAACGTCGGAAGAGCTAACAACCTTCGTAGCCGTCGTAGAAAGTGGCAGTTTTAGCCGTGCTGCGGAGCAATTAGGTCAGGCAAATTCAGCGATAAGCCGATCGGTCAAAAAACTCGAAATGAAGCTTGGGGTCAGTTTACTCAACCGAACTACGCGACAATTGAGCCTGACGGAAGAAGGTGAGCGTTACTTCCGCCGTGTGCAGTCAATCTTGCAGGAGATGGCCGCAGCAGAGACGGAGATCATGGAGACGCGCAGCACGCCGCGTGGGCTATTACGAATTGATGCCGCTACACCGGTTGTTTTGCATTTTCTGATGCCACTCATTAAACCTTTTCGTGAACGTTACCCGGAAATGACGCTTTCGCTTGTCTCGTCTGAAACCTTTATCAATCTGATTGAACGTAAGGTCGACGTGGCTATTCGCGCCGGTACGCTGACGGATTCTAGCCTGCGCGCACGTCCGCTTTTCACCAGTTACAGGAAAATTATCGCCGCGCCAGATTATATTGAACGCTTTGGAAAACCGGAGACGATAGATGATCTTAAAGATCATATTTGCCTGGGTTTTACAGAACCGGTATCGCTTAACACCTGGCCAATTGCCTGCAGTGATGGCCAACTTCACGAGATAACTAGTGGGCTATCCTCTAATAGTGGAGAGACACTTAAGCAGCTGTGTCTAAGCGGAAACGGTATTGCTTGTTTGTCTGACTATATGATTAATAAGGAATTAGCGAAAGGTGAGCTTATCGAGTTGATGGTTGCTAAGCGTCTGCCTGTAGAGATGCCATTCAGTGCGGTCTATTACAGCGACCGAGCGGTGAGCACGCGTATTCGCGCCTTTATTGATTTTCTTAGCGAGCATATTAAACAGCTCCCGCGGGAGCTGTAAGAGGAAGGCAATCAATCCCAGTCTGGAGCTAAACCCTCTGGGCTAACCAGGCGATCGTTACACTCCAGTTTGGCGATCGCTTTTTTGTCTTCGTCGTCCAGTTTGAGATTCAATGCCAACATATTGCTCGCCAGATTTTCGCGTTTGGTCGATGACGGGATCACTGCATAACCCTCACCTATTGCCCATGCCAGGATAACCTGCGCAGCAGTTGCTTTGTATTTATCCGCAATACGCATAATCACTGCGTCTTTTAGGGCCTTACCATAAGCCAGCGTCATGTATGACGTGATATGAATTCCATGCTCTTTTGCCCAGTCAACTACTTTACGATTTTGCAGGTATGGAGACAGTTCAACCTGATTGGTTGCAATATTTTCCGCACCCACTGAAGCAATAGCTCTTTCCATCAGTGGGATAGTGAAGTTGGAAATGCCAATTTCCCGCGTTAGCCCTTCTTTTTTTGCTTCCAGTAACGCCTGCATGAACTCCTCAACAGGAACGGTATCTCCCGGCGACGGCCAGTGGATTAAAGCCAGATCCACGTAGTCGGTACGCAGCTTCCTCAGGCTCTCCTTTAGGCTTGGGATCAACTTTTCTTTGCTGAGGTTTTCAATCCAGATCTTCGTGGTGATGAATAGCTCGGTACGTGGTATCGCGCTTTCTTCAATCGCTTGACCTACAGCGGCTTCGTTGTCGTATATTTGTGCTGTATCGATGGTGCGATAGCCTAACTCTAAAGCGGTTTTTACAGATGCGATGACGATATCATTCTTCAGGCGAAAAGTGCCGAGGCCAAATGCAGGGATGGTCATTGAATTCCTCTCTATACATGGTGTTTGTTATCTACAGAGAAGTATTACCGATGATGTTTTATGAAAAAAGATCGAATATAGCAGAGGATTTTTGCGTCTAAAGCAATAATATTATGATAAGCATAAAAAAAGCCCTGAGCGTTAGCTCAGGGCTCTTAATAAGTGGCGGAACGGACGGGACTCGAACCCGCGACCCCCTGCGTGACAGGCAGGTATTCTAACCGACTGAACTACCGCTCCACCGAAGACTTCTACAACTCCCGGTTTAATGCCCCGGTTTACT
>NZ_JCBAJB010000017.1:0-31918 GCF_059766475.1 Enterobacter sp. SCRI0065
GGCCGCCTTCGTCCAGTATATAAATATAGCTAACTTCAGAATCAATCCAGTTCAATTTCTGCCCTGTCATTAAAAAAATTTTATCGCTATGAGGCTTGAGAGACTTTATTATTTTAGATATATTTTTTAGTGGCTTTACACATTCAAGATAGTTCATATCTCACCTATTAATAATAAATAATATCATTTTCTCCTTGTCAAGGCTGACGATTTATACCTCCTTCCTCCCAAAAGTATAATTGCTTTCATAAAATAGGCAAACCCTTTGAAAAATAATATTTTTTGTGGATGAATTAACTTCGACGGGTATCGCTATATCTCATTCATAAACACTAAGAATAATAAAGCACTTTATCATGAATAAAATCTATTACTAACAAGTATAAATTCCAGAGTAAATAAAACCATTTTAGTTCCACGTATTTTTTTAGATCCAGCTGAATGATGTTGTCGTCGATATTCCTCTAGCTTCAGATTTTTAGCCATTAAGACGAACACATCCTGATAGAAATCGCTCCGTGATTTTCCACACTGCATTCAATATAATAAAACGACAGAAATTGAGTATTTCTGCTTGCTAAACTGTTCAGTGCCTTTAAGCTTGCGCCCCGTTCCTCCTTCCGAAATACCAGCGAACAGATTGACGGCAGTTTCCGGCTCAATGATCAGTTTTAGATGATGGAGTCCAAGTGGCATCAGAACAGTAAGCGTACAGCGAGAGCCGTATTGACGGGGAGGTGTTATTCAGTTGGCAGTGTGATGCGCCAGGGTAGCAGTTCGCTGACCCGGTTGACCGGCCAGTCAGCTATGACGTCAAGTACATGGCGAAGGTAGCTTTCTGGATCCACGCCGTTCAGTTTGCACGTCCCGATCAGGCTGTACAGCAGCGCTCCCCGCTCACCACCATGGTCAGAGCCGAAGAACAGGAAGTTTTTACGACCCAGACTGACCGTCCGCAGGGCATTTTCAGCGATATTATTGTCTGCTTCGGCCCAGCCATCGTCCGCATAGTACGTCAGTGCCGGCCACTGGTTAAGTGCGTACGCGAACGCTTTCGCCAGCTCTGAGTGTCGCGACAGCGTTTTCATCTTTTCACGCAGCCAGCTTTCCAGGCATTTCAGCAGCGGTTTCGTTTTTCGCTGACGTTCAGCAAGCCGCTGCTCCGCCGGCATTCCCCTTATATCCGCCTCTATGGCGTACAGCTCGCCGATACGCTTCAGGGCGTCTTCCGTCAGCGCTGACGGGGTGCGGACGTGCACATCGTGGATCTTTCGACGGGCATGAGCCCAGCAGGCGGCTTCCGTTATCCGGCCATTGCGGTACAGCTCGTTGAACCCGGCGTACGCATCCGCCTGCAGCACACCACTGAAGCCGGCAAGATGGGTCTGCGGATGGATGCCTTTTCTGTCCGGGCTATAGGCGAACCAGACCGCCGGTGCCAGCGCTGAACCGGCGTTGCGGTCGTCACGAACATACGTCCACAACCGTCCGGTTTTCGTCTTCTTATTGCCCGGCAACAGCACCTGGACCGGGGTGTCATCGGCATGGAGTTTGCCGTCGGTCAGGACATAGCCCTGAAGCGCCTCTTCCAGCGGGGACAGCAGCCGGCAACATGCATCCACCCAGCCCGACAGCAGTGAGCGGCTCAGCTCCACACCCTGCCGGCCGTATATCTCTGACTGCCGATATAGCGGCGAGTGCTCTGCATACTTCGAGGTCAGCACGCGGGCCAGCAGCCCCGGTCCGGCGATCCCCCGCTCGATGGGCCGGGAAGGCGCCGGAGCCTGCACGATGGCATCGCACTGAGTACAGGCATGTTTTTCCCGCACCATCCGGATAACCCTGAAGGCGCTGCGCATCAGCTCCAGCTGTTCGGCGGTATTTTCGCCCAGATAACTCAGCGAACCGCCGCAGTCCGGGCAGCACGACTCCGCAGGCAGTAGTCGCTTTTCGTCACGGGGGAGTGATTCGGGGAACGGTTTACGTGTACGGGTCTGACGCAGCGGGCGCTGTACTGCCGGGTCATCCACCCGACCGGTCAGCGTATCGCTCTCTTTCTGCAGCCGGTTCAGATCGGCTTCCATCTGTGCGATACGGCGGGATACCTTTTCGGAACGACTGCCGAAGTTCATCCGACGCATCTTGTCCAGTTGCGCCTGCAGGTGGTCTATTTCGCGTTCACGATCGGCCAGTTTTTCCAGCAGAGCACGGTTCAGCGCTTCCTGTTCGGCCAGGCGCTGTTTCAGTAGAAGGATGTCGTCAGGAGAGGTGTCGTTCATAAGCCCGCATTTTACCAGGCTTATTCAGTGACAACCAGGATAAAGAGATTTACAGCATGGTCAGGGAGGTCAGCAACCGTTTAGGCTGACGCCAGTCGATACCTTCCAGCAGCATCGCCAGCTGCGCCGGCGTCAGGAACACTTTGCCATCACGGGCTGACGGCCAGGCGAAGCGGCCGCGCTCCAGCCGTTTGGTCAGCAGACACAGCCCGTCACCGGTAGACCACAGCAGTTTGACCTGGCTGCCGCTGCGGCCCCGGAAGATGAAGACGTGGCCCGACATCGGATCATCTTTCAGCGCTGTCTGCACCTTTGCGGCGAGGCCGTTGAAGCCGTTTCGCATATCGGTGATACCGGCGACCAACCAGATCTTGGTTCCTGATGGTAGTGGGATCACCGTTTGAGCTCCTGTATCAGCAGGTTCAAAATAGTTTCGCTGATGGCTCCATTCAGACGGAGTGAACCGTGCCGAAACGTCACTTCACAGCTGATATTGAGTGATTCAGGTACCGCCGTTACAGGCTGTGACCGGGTGGACATTGCAGGGACATCTTCAGCATCAAGCGTTATCGGCAGCAGCTCAGGCACGCGATTCTCTGTTGTTGCAGGAGGTCGGAGTTTTCCTTCACGCCAGTACTGGCGCCACTTGAACAGCAGGTTGTCGTTGATCCCATGCTCACGTGCGAGTTGTGCTACGGAGATCTCTGGTCGGTGTGAGAGTTCAACCATTTTGATTTTGAACTCAACGGGATAATTAGGGCTTTTTTTACGCACTGTGGTTAATGATTTCATGGATAGTGTCCGCCATATTTAGTGTCCACTATCCTCTCAGGAATTTCAGGATCTACCAGACGGTGCTGGGACGACGCTTACATATGGAATATGGAGATGTGTATTTACGGAAGACTAAAGACAGCAATGGCGATGAGTATTTTCTGATTCTGAACTCAAAAGGTGAGGAAGTTGCTGAATGGGATGAGGATGCTCAGGAATGGATTCTGCTACCGCGCCCCCGTCCGACAGGAAATACGCAGAACAGCACTAACATTACTCACATATCGGCCCGTATAGAGGAACAGTGCATTCGGATTTCGCTGTGCGAGGGCCAATTGGCAAAACTTCCTAAGCCTAAAGGCATTAAGAAGAAAGTTCGCAGGGGGCCATGATCATTATGATTTATGGTGGGATTTCACAATAAGGAACAATCATGTCAGATGTCATGACAGATTCAGAACAAGTTAAAGCAGTTGTGCAGGGTTTTTCTGCATGGATGCCGGTGATATCAACCCTGGCCGGTGGTGTACTGGCTGGCGGCGTGGCTTTACTGGTGAGCAGGGTGAATCACCGTTACGCCCGGGAACGAGAAGCGACTGCGGCAGCGGAGCGACTGCGCCATGAGCAGCAACTGTCTGAGGATAAACAGCAGAAAGAACTTCTTTACATCACCACGGAGCTGGTCTTCCACCTTGAACGTTTCGCTGAGCACTGTGTAAGAGTTGCCACGGATGCCGGTTATGAAGATCGTGACGGTATTACCCGATTTTCAGTGGTACCGGAAGACCTCAGTCTTAGTGCTATCTCAGGTGACTGGCGAGTCCTGCCACGCCATCTTATGTACCGTATCCGCGAGTTGCCCGTATTGCAGAACGGTGCTGACAGGGCTGTCAGTTCAGCAGCTGAACATGATGATCCGCCTGACTATTCTGATACGTTTTATGAGCGTCGCTATCAGTATGCCTGGCTTGGGCTGAAAACAATTATTCTTTCCCGGCGGCTGAGAAACCTCGCACAACTCCCTGCAACCCGCCTCGATGCAACGCCCTGGTCGGCACAGCCAGCTCTCTGGTCGATCTGGCGGCAGGAGCGTAAACGTCGGGCCAAGATAACTATCCTTAATCAGCGCGCGATAGCGGCGTTTCATATCCGGAAACAGTCCGGTAATAATGATTCAGCCCCTGCAGGAACACCATCATGATAATGTCATCCCTTCCGGCTGTTTCTCACCTGGGACATTCCTTACAGCTGCCAGTGGCCATCGATTATCCCGCGGCCCTCGCCCTGCGCCAGATGGCCCTTGTTCAGGACGAACTGCCGAAATACCTGTTGGCGCCGGAAATCAGCGCCCTGCTCCACTATATACCGGATCTACACCGCCAAATGCTGTTGGCGACGCTCTGGAACACCGGCGCGCGCATTAACGAAGCGCTGGCGCTGACGCGGGGGGATTTTTCGCTGGTAGCGCCCTACCCATTCGTTCAGCTGGCCACCCTCAAGCAGCGAACGGAGAAAGCGGCCAGAACGGCGGGGCGATCTCCCGCCGGCAGCCAGGCGCACCGGCTGGTCCCGCTTTCCGATGCGAACTATGTCAGCCAACTGGAGACGATGGTGGCCACCCTGAAGATCCCGCTGGAGCGCCGCAACAAGCGAACCGGCAAGACAGAGAAGGCGCGTATCTGGGAGATCACTGACCGCACGGTCCGGACCTGGCTGGGTGAAGCGGTTGAAGCGGCAGCCGCCGATGGCGTGACGTTCTCCGTGCCGGTGACGCCGCATACGTTTCGCCACAGCTATGCGATGCACATGCTCTACGCCGGTATTCCGCTGAAGGTGCTGCAGAGCCTGATGGGGCACAAATCGGTCAGCTCGACAGAAGTGTATACGAAGGTGTTTGCGCTCGATGTGGCTGCCCGTCATCGGGTTCAGTTTTTGATGCCGGGTACTGAAGCTGTAGCAATGTTGAAAATCAGGTAAGAAATTTTATCGCTTCGGATATCAGAGTAACGAAACTGTTTAGAATCAGGTCTATCGAAATTGCGCTACGCGAATGACAGCAAGGTTGAGAGGTGTACCTGGCCTGATTTTACGTAGTTCAACTGTATTGCAAATTAACCAGCCTCAAATAGTTATTCACATATACAGTAGAAAGATCCAAGTTTTAAGATCCGAATTAGATCCTGATCGGATCCAAACAGAACCAAACAGAACCAAACAGATCCCCGATCGCTGAGAGCCTTGTCCTGTCTGCCTTCAGAGATGGAATAGGGGAGCTGTGGAGGGATGAAAGGGAGTTGAAACGGGAAGTTAGGGAGTTATGGCGGGTGAAAAGGGAGTTGTGAAGGGAAAAAAGTGATTTGCAGCGGGATAAAAGGGAGTTAAAGTGGGAAAAATAGGGAGCTGTAGCGGGAAAAGATCCTGCTTTTTTGAATAAATTATTCACAAGGTGGATAAGTTGGATAATTCTAACAAAAACATATACTTCTTTCCGGATGCGATTCCTGATTCAGATGAGGGAGAAGGAAAAACATTAACAGTTACCAGCAATTCGAGCGTTCAACCAGCAGCCTTGATGCGTTTGGGTATCTTTGTTCCTACAAATAAAAGTGGTGATGCTGGCGATGCCATTGACGCTAGTGAGATATTGTCGTCCTTAGAGCTGTCCAGATCTGAAGGCTATACGAAGATCATCATTACCGGGCCTAGACTTAACCTCTCTACAGATTTAAAGGTTTGGATGGGAATTATCCACGCGTTCTCAAAATACGGCATTGCCAGTAATGCAATCACCCTTTCATTTCATGAGTTTGCAGGGTTATGCCAGATACCGTCGAAACGACTGGACTCTAGGCTCCGCGGAAACATTCGTGACTCCCTGACGCGTATTCGAGGCAAGACCATTACACTGAGCACTATCGGCTCAAAAGGGGCATACGTCACCGGGTTATTGAAAACCGGGCGTTTCAACTCAGACGAAGATACCATCGAACTTGAGGCTGATAGCAAGTTGTGGGAGCTGTATAGGGCAGATTACCTCACTCTATTGCGTAAGAAGCCGCTGAATGCTCTACCGCGGCAGGAGGCGGCCCAGGCGCTCTACACCTATTTGGCCAGTCTCCCAGAGCGCCCTGCGGATATCTCGTTTACCAGACTGAGAGCTCGTTTAATGCTAACCAACCGAATTAGTGATCAGAATAAGGTTATCCGCGCTGCTCTTGAAAAGCTCAAAAGAATTGGCTACTTGGATTATCTTCTTAAAAAAGAAGGGCGTGAAACGATGGTGCGCGTTCTTAGTAGAAACCCTACCTTGAAACCTGGTGACTTGTAGCGGGAAAACGTGACCTGTAGAGGGTTACGAAAATATATAAAGGGGAGCTGAAGCGGGAGGATCCTGACGGTAAAAGGGGGCTAGAGAAGGATTGGTTTATTTTCAGCTGAAGATTTCAAATCCATAGTGACCTCCAGCGGGAAAAATAGCCCTTTGGATCTGTAATTCCGTGCTCATATCCCCGGCTGCCCGCTACAACTCCCTTCTTTGAGCTCGCTTTCCCTTATTAGGTCACTTTGGCTTAAGCAAGTTACCCGCTGTACATCACTGTAAAAAAACTCCCGTTGTAGCTTCTTTTTATTTTCATTATTTCCCTCTACAACTCCCCTAAGTTTGGGGGATACATTCCCTCTCCAGCTCCCTTTTTGATAAGTGTAAAATTCCCGCTTCAGCTCCCTTTGAACTGGTGTCTTTTCTTCTGGTCATTGATCTATAACTTTCATTTCTGCTCTTCCTATACCCGTATTAGCCATGTTGTGTGTGTGCAGGAAGACGTTTTTTGACCAACTTTGCAAATTTTGACATGGTTTGCATTATTAGTGTTGCTTTGCTTCATTTATCAAGATTTAATATAATTATGAAAAGTTGACTGTAAGGAATATACGATGGGATTAATGAATACTCTTGATCAATGCATAGCCGCTGGTCATGAAATGACAAAGGCTATTGCTGTTGCTCAATTTAATGATGACAGCCCAGAGGCAAGGAAAATTACTCGTCGTTGGCGCGTTGGTGAGGCTGCTGATCTGATTGGTGTTTCATCACAAGCCATTCGCGATGCAGAGAAAGCTGGTCGTCTCCCCCACCCTGATATGGAAATGCGTGGACGGGTCGAGCAGCGCGTTGGCTATACAATTGAACAAATTAATCATATGCGGGATGTGTTTGGTACACGTCTTCGTCGCCCAGGCGAAAGTGTTCCTCCCGTCATTGGCGTAGCTGCACATAAAGGTGGCGTTTATAAAACTTCTGTCTCTGTACACCTGGCTCAAGACCTAGCTTTAAAAGGACTTCGTGTTCTTCTTGTAGAAGGTAATGATCCTCAGGGTACAGCATCGATGTACCATGGTTGGGTTCCAGATTTGCATATTCATGCCGAAGATACTTTACTCCCATTCTATCTGGGAGAGCGTGACGATGCTTCATACGCTATAAAGCCTACATGCTGGCCAGGCCTGGATATTATTCCTTCTTGCTTGGCATTACATCGCATCGAAACAGAACTCATGGGGCGTTATGACGAAGGTAAATTGCCCACTGAACCTCACATGATGCTTCGTCTGGCCATAGAAACCGTTGCTCAGGATTATGATGTTGTTGTAATCGATAGCGCACCTAACCTTGGTATTGGCACGATTAATGTTGTCTGTGCGGCTGATGTATTGATCATCCCTACCCCTGCAGAGCTCTTCGATTACACTTCAGCACTACAATTTTTTGATATGCTGCGCGACCTTTTAAAGAACGTAGACCTTCAGGGATTCGAGCCTGATGTAAGAATTCTTCTTACAAAATATAGTAATAACAATGGCTCACAATCCCCGTGGATGGAAGAACAGATTCGTGATGCCTGGGGTAGTATGGTTCTCAAAAATGTTGTTCGCGAAACAGATGAAGTGGGAAAAGGGCAAATTCGAATGCGCACAGTATTTGAACAAGCCATCGATCAGCGATCATCAACTGGAGCCTGGCGAAATGCACTCGCAATCTGGGAGCCTGTTTGTAACGAAATATTCGATCGTCTGATCAAACCTCGCTGGGAGATTCGCTAATGAAACGCGCACCAATTATACCGAAATCCTCTCCTGTGCTCGTTCCAGCAGAACCAGCATCTACGCCTGCAGCTCCAATGGTTGACTCCCTTATTGCTCGAGTTGGAGCAATGGCAAAAGGGAATACCATCACCCTCCCCGTTTGTGGCCGTGATGTGAGATTTGTTCTGGAAACAATACCGGGCAATGCAGTTGAAAAGTCGACAAATGTCTGGGCTGGTAATGAACGTGATCAGGAGTTTCTCACTGAGGATGCACTTGATGATCTCATTCCTTCATTCCTGCTGACTGGACAACAGAATCCTGCGTTCGGAAGAAAATGCAATGGTGTAATTGAAGTTGCTGATGGAAGCCGCCGTCGTATGACGGCTATTCTAACCTCAAGTGAATATCGGATTCTAATTGGCGATCTTGATGATGAGCAGATGAATTCGTTGTGTAAGACTGGTAACGATTATCGACCTACAAGTGCATATGAGAGAGGAAAGCGTTACTCGCTCCGTCTTGATAATGAATTTAAAGGTAATATTTCGGCATTGGCTGATGCCGAAAATATCTCTCGCAAGATTATTACACGCTGTATCAACACGTCGAAGCTTCCACGCAAGTTGATCGCCCTCTTCTCACATCCTGGTGAACTTTCTGCCCGAGCCGGTGATAATTTAAGCCGCCTTTTCAGTGAATATGAAGCGTCACTACTTGGCAAAATAGATGACTTAACAGAAAAACGTAAAAACGGGATCGTCTTTGAAACGGAAGACATTATTCAGACATTGACTGAAGTAGTTAAAGCCTCAAAGAGCACAACATTGGTTGCACCGATAAAACGAGAATTCGTACCCGGTGCCATCGCTCAATATAAAGGCAACAAGGTTGTGTTCAGTCTGGATCGGGCAAAGATTCCTGAACAATGCATTGAACAGATGGAAGAGATTCTAAAGCAATTAGTAAAGTCAGAAGCGAGATAACTCGGAACCGTCCATATAGTTGAATTCGACCGTGGTCCCAACCACTCAACTGGGACCGTGGTCCCACCGCTCAACTGGGACCGTGGTCCCAACCGCTCAACTGGGACCGTGGTCCCAACCGCTCAACTGGGACCGTGGTCCCACCTCTCAACTGGGACCGTAGTCCCACTGCTCAACTGGGACCGTGGTCCCAGAGAGTCAGACTAGGGTATAAAATGTTATGTCCCAGCGTAAGAGGAAAATGCAAGTAATCCCCTTTGGTGCTTCCTCGCTCACTCGCGGGATTCTCCCGGTCATTCGACTGCGGCGAGCACTGCCGCCATCTTGATAAAGGAGTTACTTGATCATTGCTCTGGGAAGATCACCCCACTGAGTGTTGTATGATGGAGAAAGCACCTATCGTTTCATCTGCCATTTCGGCGCTATATCCCTCGCCACGCCTGCCTCGGTCAGTGAACTACAGGCGCTGAACCTGCAGATGGCTGGCACCGGAAGAACAGAGACGGGTTCTGCTGCAGCTCTGGCGACGGAACAACAAGTATCGTCAGTCGCCCCCGCATCGGTAAGCAAACCGTCGGGATAAAGAAAAATATGCGGCGCGCATTTGGAGATTAAAACATGTCAGTTATTAAGCGAACGGCAGAACAAGGCATACACCGTATCCTGCGCCTCCGGAATATCCCGGAAGCGCAGTGGCCGGATCGGGTGAAAAAGACCGGCAGAGGGATGATACTGGCTGGCGTGGCTACCGTCGTACCTTTGCTTCTGATTGATAACAACTCTCTGCCGGTGACGATTGCGCTACAGCGCTGTTATGCAGTGCTGCTTTGCGTCGGGGTTATCCTGGCGTTTGACGTTAAAACCCCTAAACGTCGGGCGGGACGATAAACAGAATTTGAAAGGAAACAGTCTGCAACCTGAAGATCTGAAAGACGAAGACCGGACGCTGGTTGTTGTGGCCTTACAGTCGCTCCATCGTGAGCGGATAACGTCGTGGAACGTGGCCGTTATAGCCTGCAGCCTGGCCGGAAAGACTGCCCTCTCAGCGGATACTTTTGGTCTTGATGACGTCACTCACGCGCTACGTCGTATTGGTGCTGCACCTCAGCGATAAATCCGATATAGCGCCGGTGAGATAAACAATCGGCAGGGTGATATCTCATCCCCTCCATCGAATGGTATTGCTTGTTTTTTTGGCGATTGTCGATCTTCTCATTAGCAACTGCTGGGTTTCACCATCTATCCGGAAAGTAATCCCGATACTGACGGAGATAAGGCGCAAACCCATCATCACCGGCATATTGTCACTCCCGCATGACCGCTTCAGCTACCTGAACGGGTAAAAAAGGAAGTCGGTTCCCTCTGCCTTCATGCCGCCAGCTGGCGGCGGGCTTCAGCGCCGTGCCTTCACGTTAACCCGGCCGCTCCGGCCACAAGGATTCACTTCGTCTCCGTCCTCACCCGTTCGCACCCTTCACGGTGCATTCAGCCCGCGAAGGGTTTGCGCTGCGGCTTGCGGCGTCGCCCTTGCGTCCTCCTCTTTTCGCCGGGTTTTTGTGGCGGCACGGCGCAACAGGGTGCCGCATATCAGAGAGGAGTGTGTCTATGTCCCGTTTTATCCTGGGTGACTGCGTGCAGGTGATGTCGCGTTTTCCGGCGCGCGCCGTCGATTTTATTCTGACCGATCCCCCTTATCTGGTTGGCTACAAGGACCGTTCCGGCCGCACGCTGGCGGGTGATAACTCGGCGGAATGGCTCCAGCCTGCCTGTCATGAAATGTTCCGCGTGCTGAAAAATGACAGTCTGATGGTGAGTTTCTATGCCTGGAACCGCGCGGATCTGTTTATCAGTGCCTGGAAAGCGGCGGGGTTCCGGATTGTCGGTCATGTGGTGTTTGCCAAAACCTATGCCTCTAAATCCACCTTTGTTGGCTACACCCATGAAAACGCCTATCTGCTGGCCAAAGGCCGTCCGCAGACGCCGGACCGCCCCATCCCGGACGTGATCCCCTGGAAATACACGGGCAATCATCACCATCCGACTGAAAAGCCGGTGCAGAGTCTGCGACCGCTGATTGAATCCCTCACGCGACCAGGTGCCATTGTCCTGGACCCGTTTGCCGGCTCCGGCTCCACCTGTGTGGCGGCTGCCGAAGCGAGCCGGCGGTATATCGGTATTGAGATGCTGGAGCAGTACCACGCCGCCGGGGTGCGCCGTCTGGCTCAGGTCGAGCGGGCGAGACGAATGCCGGCGGCCAATGACGGCGCGTTTTATCCCGATTATCCGGAGGCGGCATGAACTATCCGGGGCTTGAAGCGTTGCGCGCTGACGTCGCCGCGTTCAGTAATGCCATGTGTGATGTAAGGATGCTGCTGAACCGTCTCGAATCACCGCACCGGCATGAAGCGGCCACCCTGGCCGAACGTATGGCCGCACAGACCCTGCGGCGGATCAACGCCCTGTTACTGGAGGCGTACCGTGAGGCCCTGGTACTGGATGAAACCTTTCAGGACTGACCGACCTGCCGGGCGAAAGCCCGGTCTGTTAACCCCGACAAGAGAGAAAAACAATGTACGGAACCCGCGAAGAATTGTGTGTGCAGCTTGAAAACATGTTCACTTTTGACGAACCGCTAACCCTGCTGATCTGGACGGAGGAGGGGATCAATACCGCCTGCCGTGAAGCCCTGCCTGGCCCGGATGAAACTGAAATCCGCGCCGTAATGAAGGTGATTGGCGCGATGAAAATGGCAGATTATCGCCGGGAGGGTGTCACAAATCAGTCTGTCAGCGACCTCCTGATCCGCCAGCGCGAAGCGGCAAACCGGCTGGTCAGCGTGCCGGCGGCACTCCTTTCCCGCGTCCTGCGGGATTATGAGTGCGAACTGGAGCACCGGGCCGGGCAGGCATGGGAAGCCGGCCGGTCAGAGCCGCAATCGGTAAGGGAGGCGCGAAACGACGTCTACACGCTAAAGGATGCTCTGGCCGCCTGATAACGAGCCGGGGGAGGCGCCCCCGGCAACCAGTGGTGATCCACAGCGAAAAAGGATGTCAGTCCCTTCCGCCTTTATCCGCCGCCACCCTCCGGGCAGCGTCGGAACGGGGAACCTCCCGGGCGGCAGGGTGCGGTGACGGCATGCGCCGTGACTTCACTGTAGCCCGGCCGCTGCGGCCACAAGGGTTCGCTGTCGCCGCCATCCTCACCCGTTCTCGCCATAAACGGTGCATTCAGCCCGTTTATGTCTGCGCTGCGGCTTCCGGTGTCGCCCCTGCGTCCTCCGCTTTTCGCCGGTCTGTCGTGTCGTCACGGCGATGCCGGAACCGAGAATATGTTAACCGCGGAGGATTGTATGAGCCTGACCCTGACCTGTTGTGATGCCGTTCGTCTTGAGGGCGCCCAGCGCCTGACCTTTTTACCCGATCTCTTTGGCGGCGATTTTATGACGTCCGAAGCTTCTGTGTATGCCTATGCGCACCGTTATTGCCCTGATTATCAGGGCGGATTCTGGCACTTTCACCGTCTGCCTGACGGAGGCGGATTTATGGCGCCGGATGTGGAAAACCTGATCTTCCGTAATGCGGATAACTGGTTTGAGCAGACCGTCAGCGGGGAAGTGGCGGGGATCATCCTCACGGTACTGGTGCTGAACCACCGGAGCTGGCACCACAGCAACCATGACCATGAGGAGCTGTGCCGCCATTTCTGCCGCCGCTATGAACAACTCATGGCTTTTGCTGATAACCATACGGAAAGCGCCACTATCTGGCGTGCCCTCGACTGACTCGCCACGGGCGGCGATGCCGCCCGATTAAAGGAGAAGAAAATGATAGGTACACCAAGAGAGATTGCCCTTGAAATGTTCAAATGTTCCGACCTTGACGGCGAAAAATGCGTGTTTGCATGCTGGTATGAGGCAGATATTCGCAGCATCTGCCTTGACTGGGATCTCAGCGACGAGGACGTGAAACGGGTGCTGGAAAGACTGAATGCGCAACTCGAATGTGGCGGTGATTTTGGGCCGATACGCGGCATCGTGGACGATTTTCTAGATGAAAAGCGTGCGCTCCGTACCGTGACGATCCCCGCCACGTCACTGGAAGTGGTAATGCAGCTGGCAGGGAAGGAGATGGAGCGGCTCACTTTACAGGGGGAAATCGGCGCGCTGAAAGAAACAAACGGCGTCATTCAGGATCTGCGTCGCGCACTCAATGCCTGACACGAAGCCGGAGGTGATCCCTTCGGCCACAGAAAAAAGGAAAATCGAATGCAACTCTCACCAGAAACCCGTTCCATACTCCGTCAGTACAAAACCCTGATAAATCAGAGACGGCAGGAACTCGGCCTCAGCTCCGTGACCACGGCAAATGTGATGGACGAAATCTGCGAATCGGCTACTGGGATATGCGAGAGTATCAACCAGCCATCAGAAACTGACGATGCAAATTTCTGAGCTGAAATCTGCCGGGGTCAGGGACGATCGCATTTTTACTGACATGATGTCGGGAGCCACAGACGCACGGGAAGGGTTGCAGCGGCTGCTGGCACGGGCAGAAAAGGATGACGTCATCCTGTGTACCAAAATGGATCGTATGGGCCGTAATACCGCTGATATGATCCACATTGTGGATGCCTGCTATAAAAAGGGGATCGCCATACGTTTTCTGGAAAACGGCCTCAGTACCGAAGGAACTATGGGAAAAATGGTGATACAGATTCTGGCCGCCGTGGCTGAGGCAGAACGGGAACGCATTCTTGAGCGTACCAATGATGGCCGGGTAATAGCTATGGCTGCTGGTGTTAAATTCGGGCGAAAACCCCATAGCAAATCTGTGATTGCCCTGCAATTTATACGTCAAAAAATGACGGCTGAAGCTGTGATGAACAAAACGGGGATTTCGCGGGCAACCTATTATCGTTTGAAAAAAGTAGCACTAAATCCTTTTTAAATCGACGCTAAAGAATGAGCAAGTTCACTCATTTCAGGAACAAATTTTCATTCCGGTATCAGGTTGCCAGTTTTTTAAAACTATTCTGATTTCTTAGCTTCCGCTCAGGCCTTTTCGTGATCAACAGGTACAGGACCGCGAAATGCCCGGCGCCATTCGCTTGGGCTGACGCTGAATTTCGCCTTAAAACTCTGGCGGAAAGAGATTGGCGACTGAAACCCGGCCATGTCAGACACGCTTTCAATACTGCTGTCCGTAGTTTCCAGCAACTCCTGGCTTCTCTGAAGACGCTCAGCGTTTAGCCAGTCACCCAGCGTTGTCCCGGTTGCCTTAAAAAAATGACGGGTAAGTGTCCGCCTGCTCATGCTGGCAAACCCCGCCAGCGAGTCGAGGTCGTGCGGCTTGTCCAGATTGCGACGCAGGTAGTCCATCAGCTCGTTCATTTTTCCGTCCCGCGTAGATACAGGGACCGGGCGTTCAATAAACTGTGCCTGACCGCCTTCCCGGTAAGGAGGAACCACCATTCTTCTTGCTACCCGGTTTGCAACCGCTGAACCGTAATGATCCCTGATGATATTAAGACAGCAGTCAATACCGGCGGCGGTGCCGGCAGAGGTAATAAGGCGTTCATCGCTGGTATACAGCGAGTTGCTGTCCAGACGAACGGCGGGAAATCGTTCAACGAAGTCCTGCTCGAACTCCCAGTGTGTTGCAGCCCGGTGCTGATCCAGCAAGCCGGAATACGCGAGCACGTAAGCTCCCAGGCAAAGCCCCACCACTTCTGCGCCGCGCTGCCATGCGTTTATCAGCTTATCAAGTAACGCCTGAGAAGGCCGCTCTTCCGGATGATTCCAGTAAGGCACGATAATAATGTCTGCGACGTCAAGTAACTCAAGGCCATGTTCCACATTGATTGACAGGCCAATATCTGACAGGACGACGCCCGGTTTTTCAGCACAAATTTCCACGCGGAATAAATCCGGCTGCGGCATAGACTGTCCGAAAATAATACAGGGGACTGAAAAGTGAAACGGGCTGAATCCGGCCGTGGCAATCACGGCGACCGTCAATGCAGACATAACGTTAACCTTACCGTAAAGGATAGCCACCGGAACACCGGCGGCAGTATTGCTGATTCCGATTGATCAGAGGATAACAGGTGACCTGTCGGAATACATTCTTCCCCTGAATCAATCTTATTGGCTTATCAGAAAGCCATTGTTTCACCGTCTGCAGGAATAAGAATCTTATCTTCAATACCGTGTTCAAGTGAGAACTCGCGTAATTCTGCGCGGGTAAGGAGGCAATGATTGATTGATTCCATGTGAGACGCCACGATGGTCGCAGTCGGCAACATCTTAAGCGTGCGCAAGGTATCTTCTTTGCCCATGATGATCGGACCGTACAGGTCGTTGACCGCATAGCCGGTATTGAGTACCACAATCTCCGGCTTGAAGCGCTGAAGGCTTTTTACATAAGGCTTAACCCAGACGGTGTCACCGGCGATATAAAGCGTTTTTTCATCATGATGCGTGAAGACCAGACCGCATGCGTCACCCAGTAAATCACCCAATTGGGCATCGGCGTACAGTTCGTTACTGCCGTGCTGGCCGTCAGTTTTATAAATCGTCAGTCCGTCAACAAAATGATTTTCATCTTTCAGTACCCGGATGTTAAAAAAGCCCTGAGAACGGATCAGCGCCGCATCTTTTTCATCCTGCGTATAAATAAGCATGTCTTTAGGAACAGCCTGCTGCGCTGCTTCGTCCCAGTGATCGGTATGAGTGTGGGTCAGGATAACGGCATCAACAGCCAGTAAATCTTCTACAGGCACAGGCAAAGCAACCATGGGATTACGCAGGTGCGGGCGAGCACTCCCGGCAAAACCATCCCAGGCTTCCTTTTCTGCCAGCATTGGGTCGATAAGGAATTTTTTACCGGCATATTGCAGCACGAGAGTGGCATTGCGGATTTGCGTTAATTTCATTAGTTGCTCCAGGGATTCATCAGATTTTGAGGCTCAGCCACTGCGTTCGACTGGGTGGCTGCGAGTGGCTTTACTATAAGAGCAGGAAGGGATAGGCCGTGATATGCCCACAGGTCATAAGTCGATGAAATCAGGTCAATCGCAATGGTTAAGTTTTCTTACTGTCCTTTTTCCGCTGCCAAAAGGCCTGTTCAAAGGTAATAGAAAAAAGGGATCAAAAAGGGAACAACCAGCGTCGTGATCCCGCCCATCAGAACAGCAAAAGGGACATAATCCGCGCCGCAGTACTTCTCAATAACTGGCAGCGTCACATCAAGAGCCGTTGAACCGGATATAGCGATGGTGGCGTTACTGTAACCGAACCGCGAAATCAGCGGAATGAGCATCAGCGCAGATATCCCGCGAAACAGATCGCTTAAGAAAGCCACGGTTCCTAACAGAGGATTGCCCATTTTGGTGAACAGCGTTCCAGAAAGGGTATACCAGCCAAACCCGGATCCGATCGCAAGAACCTCATGGAGCGGCACGTTGATAAACAATGATGCCAGGGCGGCCCCCATAAATGATGATAATATCGTGACCAACGTCAGCCTCAGGTTAGCTTTGTTTAACAGCACGCGTTTAATACTGATATTCGAATACGATAATTTTACCGCGACGGAAAATATCAACAGATACAGAAGCAAAGATATAATGCGGTCTGCGTCCAGGTCGGGCATTAACCCTCTGAACCCCAGTATAAAGCCGGCCGCCGCCGTGATTATCTGAGTAAGCGTGGGAAGAAAAATTGACAGCAGATCTGAATGACTGTTCTGCAGGTGTGAAGCATTACGGAGAAGCCGTTTTTCTCCACTCAGCTTGCCCACAGCGACCAGGGTAATAAAGGTGACCACCGATGTACCTGACGCAATGATCAGAGCATTAAAGCCCGCGACGGAGAGTTGCCCCTTAATATCAGGGATCTCGCCAACCGTGGCCCCCATAAACAACAGAAGCAAATACAGAGACAGCATTGAAATTTTATCAAAGAAGGAAGGGTGACTATTTTTAACGACTTTTTTCAGGTTAAGTCCGCCCGCAAAGGCCAGGAAAATAGGCAGCAGGCTGTATAAGGCGATGAGCATTTTTTCCTTAATAAATTAAGCAGATGTTTATATGAATAAGCGGTCGTACACCGTAAATAGCCACGATGAAGCCGGGAGGGTTATCAAAGAGAGGGCTGTGTTATCGGGTAACAACACAACCCATATATAGACCTGCGATTTTTACAAACCAGAGAGTTATTTTACGCTGCAGCGCGCACTCAGCCCGAACAGGGCAAGGTCGCTCAGTGCTTTGGTTGGCGCAGCGCACCCTTCAGCAATAATGTGCATATTCATCCCCAGTCCCTGCGGGGAAAGCGCCGTATGCGTGACACAGTGTTGCGTCATCATGCCGGTAAGATAAATATCAGTAATGCCGTTGTCACGTAGCAGCTGCTCAAGACCGGTTTCTAAGAAGCTGTCTGCCTCTTTCTTAATGATAACCGGCGCATCTCCCAGCGCAGCGACAACATCCGGATGAATTTTCGCACCCTCACTGTCAGGCCTGAAGAATGGTGCATCGGCTGTTGCGATATGCTGAATACCGACGATCAACCAGCCTTCCTCACGCGCTTTTTCAATCGCGTTAACTGCACCTTTACAGGCTGTTTCAGGCGCCTCAAGTGGAAAGGAACCACCTGGGAAATAATCATTCTGGATATCGATAACGATCAGTGCATTTTTCATGTTCAGTCCTTGGGATTTATTTGTCGAAAGGGTCACAGAGTGACCTAAAAACTAGCAACTAAACACTCAATCCCGTGAGGGGGCGTAAAGTCAAATTTCGATGGGAGCGGGCCAATAAAAAATTATTTTTTCCTGTGTATTTCTTCATAAGATCAGGTATCCCGCCTTACGGCAACGGCAAAGTGACCTCTTCCTCTGTTATAGCGTGACGTTTTTTACACAAAGCCAGCCAAAGCAGGGGTACCGCAAGGCCAAGCACCCAGGGCACTAAAAGAAGGTGCATGGTTTTCCAACCATAAGCATTGAGCAGCGGGCCAGCTCCCAGAGAACAAAGAAGGCTGAAGATAAAGACGCTCATGTCATTTGCCGCCTGTGCAATCCCCCTTTCTCCCGTGGTGTAAGTTGTTGCCAGCAGGCTGGTTCCGCCGATGTAGAGAAAATTCCACCCTATCCCCATCAGGACTAATGCAATGGCAAATATCCCCCACGTAACGCCCGAAACAGCCAGAGCAATGTAGGCAAGCATGAGAAGAACGCCCGTCAGCTTAATGTTAATGACACCGAACCGGTCGATCAGTTTTCCCGTGAAAAACGACGGTACGAAACGGCCCAGTATGTGGAGTTGGATCACGACGGCGATTTGTGACAAGTCAAAACCGTAATGCTTCATTGCAATGGGCGTTGCCGTCAGGCCCAGAACCATTATTCCAAATCCGGATGCGCCGGAAAAAAGGGCGACAAGATACGCAGGCTGAGAAACTACTTTTTTCCACGGCCTTGCCGGCACTTGCCCGGAAGGTTCACCAGGCTGGACCGGTATCTGCAAACGTGACAATAACAACAGGCCCAGCGAGGCCAGTATGCCCATAAAGAGGAATGAGCCTACATAGGGCACACTGAACAATACACTGCCGCGACTGGCCAGAAACGGTCCTAACAGGGCTGCCACAACGCCGCCGGCCAGTACCAGCGAAATAGCTTTAGTACGAAATGCCGGGAGTGCTACTTCTCCCGCCGCAAAGCGATAAAACTGCGCAAAAGCCTGAAAGATCCCCAGAAAGAACATCCCGAGACATAGCAGAATGAATGAATGATGGAACATTGCGATCATGGAAATGACTGCCGCAACTATTCCACACAGAGCGCCGGTGATGAAGCCTATTTTTCTACCTGCCCGGCTCATCCATAAAGACGCAGGAAACATGACTAACACCGTTCCGAGACTCGCCATTGAGAGCGGGACAGTGATCAACGAAAGACTGGGCGTTAATAGTGCGCCGGCCAGCCCACCGATGGTCATTATCAGAACCGATATTGACTGGAAAAGGGCCTGAGAACCCGCAAGTATCAGGACTTGCCGATGCATATTTAACATTATTGTGAAGCTCCTGAAGATACTGAAATCAGCTTATAGTGAGTGTCAGACTCTGACTTCCTTACTGTCTGAGAAAGCGTCCTAACGAGCAGATAACAAAGTGAGTTATGAGGCCTGATAGAGTTCAATCGGGTGATTTTATTCATCCAGATGAGCCAGAAACCTGTGACTATGCCAGTATAAGGACACTTTCATGGCAGGGTGAGTAGCCTGCCAGCCAATTACCAATGGAATTGGGTCAATGCCTAATGGGGTTTATAAGAAGTGGGTATATGGGGAAATATCCGCAATCTGAAAGCTCTTAGCGTGGTTTTTTACATCAATGGCCCTCAAACCCCAAATATCAGCAGAGGGAAGAATGAGAAATAATCCCTGCAAGACGGAACTGAAGGTCGCCCGTAGTCAGCGTAATAAGCTCCGTACTATATCGGCCAGGCTGAAAGAGATGTGCTGCGAGTGGGACGGACTGAGCGGCTGGCTTGAAACCGAAAGTGAGCAACTGGCTGAGAGCATAGACAGGCATATTGAGGCGCTCGAAGACCAGATACATGAGTGGGCAGAGGGTACGGATAATCGGGAGGGGTATTGAGTATCATCAGCCGAAAGTTCGACAAAAAAGAAACAGGTACCGTGTTCCGGCATGCCGAAAGCGGGAAAATCCTGTGTCGTCTCGATGCCCGCCTGGAGCCGGAGGACTGGGAAATGTTGCAGACGATGATCAGTCTGGTTTTCAACGCTGGGGTGACCGCCGGAAGCGAAAGAAGGGCCGCTGAGATACGTGAGGCTCTGGGGATATCGGGGGCTGAATAGCACATAAAAATGATGAGGATTTATACAGTTTTCAGACTGTTATTCCTGGGCAGATGATGCACAGCACGATATAATGGCGATGGCGCTTGAGGCTTTTTGCCTCATGACGTTCAGGTGGTTTGTACCGTGTTGTGAGGCAGAAAGAAGAAAGCCCCGTAGGAAGTTAATTTACATTAACCAACCACACGAGGCCATCTGCTTGATTCGACACCAACAGAATAGCCTCTTAGCTGCCGCAAGGCAAGGAGTAGAAGGCTATGAAATTGCCACGAAGTTCCCTTATCTGGTGCGTATTAATAGTGTGTCTCACACTACTGATATTCACATACCTGACCCGAAAATCGCTATGCGAAATCCGGTACAGGGACACGAACAGGGAGGTGGCGGCTTTCATGGCCTACGAATCCGCTAAGTAGCCAACCCCGGCGGGGGGAAACCCCCGCCACTCAGGGGCTGATGATGTTGATTCTTGCCCTGAAGCGCCTTTATGAAGGGGTTACCGGTTCGCTGGTAGCCCCTTTTTCCATCCTTCCCGGCGCGACCGCACGCATGAACAACCCGGAAGGTCTGTTCCCCTCCGGGGAACGGGGGAAGGAGGGCAGCGCCTCCGGCGCTTCCCCTCAACTCCCTGCTTCCTCTTCGATTCTTGATGTAAGCCACTCATTCAAACTACGCTGACTGGTAGTATAAAAGTTCAACCACAGAGGAATGTTTATGAAAGGTATTGAGACGTTATTTCTTGAACTTGATGATAACGAAGCAATGGCCCTGGCCCAGTTCGTTAAACGTCTGACATGGAGTGAGATGCGAGCCTGCGCCGTCAGTGATGATGAAACCTACCTGATGAAAGATGCGATCAGCAAACTTCAAAAAGCGCTGTCAGAAGGAGGTTACGCACCACGCTAAAACAGATCGCATACGGCAGGTGAATTCCTGAATTATTCCGGAGCAGGGGGCAGCACTTCAGGCCCACCCTGAACTACTCCGGAACACATTTTCCAGTGTACTTCTGCCCATATTTCCACCTCGGTACGGTTGATCACTCACGTCACGATCCAGTTCCAGGACAGCATCATGACTTTTAGTATCAACGGCTTATCCATAAGTAATAAAAACAGTTTTCGAAGATCTGCCAATCGGGTGAACAATAGTCCTGTCTCAATGCCAGAGTGCCGTCCGGGTAGTCATAAACTGTCATTTTCCCTCCTGCTATTTACCTCAAAAGACAACAATCACACCCCAGAGGCTATGGCCCCCTTCGGCTCCTGAGCCGCGAAGCGGCTCAGTCGTCGAGCCCCACTCCGCCAGGCAGCTGCTGCGCACCGGCCAGTCTCCGCCGAATCCCTTCGGGTTGAGGCTGTTGAACGTGAAGCTATGGTTCAGCCAGATGCGTGGAAAGCGTATCAACAGGTGTTAAATGCAGTACCTAAAAACGCCTCCACCGGGTTGAAAAACCGTTACCGCAGCCTCGCGGTTTCACTGGCGCTGAAGGCTGCAATGGCCTGCTCGCCCGAAGCCCTAAAACTCCTTGAGCTCAACGATGTGATTGAGTTTCGTGTCCTTCGATTACAGTTTTCCTCATCCTGCAGAACCGCTAAATAAGTTATCCCTGTAATACCAACCGGAGATATCCCATGAAACATCTTTTGGGTGCTGCACTGCTGTGCAGCGCACTGACCGGCTGCGCCGGTATGAACTCAGACTTTGACTGCAACAAAACCGCCACCGACCAGTGCCTGACCACCGGTGAGGCCAATAAGCTGGCCGCGCAGGGCAAAAGCCTGGATTCCCTGACCGCCGATAAAACGTCAAAAAAGCCTGCGGGTGAAACCCTGCCGGCACTGCGTAACACCGCGCCGGTTATCAACCCGCAGCGTCCTGTTTCTGTCGCAGCAACCGGAACCTCTGTCGCAAAACCCATCGCGCCGCGTCCGCTGGCCACAGCACCGGCTGGTCCTGCAACGGTGACAGCAACATCGCCAGTCGCCACAGGTCACATCGCGCCAGTAACGACGGTTAATACTGCTGGCCGCGTGCCGGTTCAGCGTATTCCTGATGCCACACAGCGCCTGTGGATTGCGCCCTGGGTCGATACTGACGACAACTTTCACCAGCCTTCGGTGGTGGAATTTGTGAAAAACAAATCCCACTGGGATGAAAGCTATCGCGTCATCGGGGAGGGGGGAGAATGAGTATTCTCGACAGCCTGATGGGGCTTGTGAATAACCGCAAGCGTGAAGACGGTGCCGCAACAGCGCGCGCCAATCTGGAACAGACGTGGGGCTATCCGTCGATCGTCGCCTCTCTGCCTTATCGCTATTACGACGAAACGAACGAGCTTTTTGTGAATGCCGGCAGCGCCGGTTTCATTCTGGAGGCGGCTCCACTGCCGGGCGCGAATGAGCAGGTTATCGCTGCACTCGATGACATGCTGCGTAAGAAGCTGCCGCGTAAAACGCCGGTCAGCGTCATTATGCTGGCCAGTAAATGTGTTGGGGAGCGTATTTCACGCGGCGTCAGCGCGGATATGTGGAAAGGTGATATGGCCGATCACCTGAATAAAATTACCCGCGCGTTCTGGCAGCGCTCAGCGCTGAAGGGGCTGGCCAACGAGCGTGAGTATCCTTTGTATCTGCGTAACTACCGCATTTTTATTGTGTACGGTAAACCCGCGAAGCGCTTCAGCCAGCAGGTGATGGATGACCTGGTGCAGGTCCGCAACACCATTCGCGTGTCACTGGGCGCGGCCCGCATCGAGACCATGAATACCGATGTGAATGCCTTCCTCTCCGTCATGCGTGAAATGATGAACTACCGCGAGGAGCAGGTGATGACCTCCAGCGGAGACTACAACGAAGACGAGAAGCTTAATCGCCAGGTGGTTGATCCGGGGATTGATATCAGGGTGCGGCCTTCTCATATTCGCGTGGAACTGCCGGAAAGCATCGAACCCGGCGGAACCCGACTGCCGGCCTCTGTCTGCCGCGTCATCAACATGCAGCTCAGTAAAAGCCCCAAACGCTTCGCCCTGTGGCAGGGTGCCGATAACCTGCAGAACCTGCGATTCCCTGACCTCGGTATTCCCTGTCCGTTTATGCTCACCTGGACCACGGAGCTGGAGGAACAGACCGCCACGCAAAACGAAGCCCTGCGCAAGGACATGGATCTGTCCAAAAAAGCCAACTCCGCGTATGGCCAGTTATTCCCTGGCACGAAGCGCCAGGCCGAAGAATGGCGACGTAACCGCGAACAGCTGGCCAACAATGAGATCGCTTTCTGCCGAATGTCCCTCAACCTGACCCTGTTCACTCCCGACAACAATACCGATGCCCAGTCCTGTGAACTGGCGGCCGTTAACGTGTTCCGTAAAAACGAACTCGAGATGGTGACGGTCCAGTACCAGCAAATGCGTAACTGGCTGAGCTGCTTCCCGTTTGTGATGCAGGAGGGGATGTGGGAGGACATGAAAATGACCGGCGCCACGCTGCGCGGTAAATCATGGAACGCTGTCAATCTGATGCCGGTGGTCGCAGAACGCCAGCTGTCTCATGTGGGGATGCCGCTGCCGACCTACCGTAATCAGGTCGCTTTCTTCGACATGTTCGGGGAGGAAAACGGCAGCACCAACTTCAATATCGCGGTTACCGGGACCTCCGGTGCGGGCAAATCCTTCCTGACGCAGGGGATTCTGCGCGACGTGCTGAACGCGGGCGGGTTTGCCTGGGTTATCGACATGGGCGACAGCTACAAGAACTACTGCCTGCAGGCGGGCGGGGTGTACCTGGACGGTGCGAAGCTGCGCTTTAACCCGTTTGCCAACGTGAAAGATATCAAGCAGTCCGCCGAAGGGATTGTGCGTCTGCTGACAGTGCTGGCGAGTCCGACAGAACCGCTCGACGGGGTCTGTGAAGCCATCCTGCAAAAAGCGGTCATGGACGCGTGGGAGAGAAAACAGCACGGGGCGCGTATCGATGATGTGTACAACTACCTGACGAGCGAGGATGTGAATCAGGCCTTTGCCGACAAACCGACCATCATCTCCCGCCTGGCAGAGCTCGCCATGCTGCTGGAAACCTACTGCACGTGGGGCCCTGACGGGGAATATCAGAACGGGCAGATGGCGGACTGGCCGTCACCACGGCGGGGAAAAGTGTCACCCATGAAGGGCCAGCCGAAGACCACAAGGTCAACCGCAGGCTGGCACAGGATGAAGAGAACATTTTACGTCACCGTGACCCGGAAGATCCTGGGTACAGCGACTACGACCAACACTATGAAGACAGAGAGCCTGAACTATGATGTCAGTCGCCCCCATCGCCTCAGCTGGCACCGCTGCCGGCTACTACAGCAATTCCGACAACTACTATTTCCTCGGCAATCTCCAGAGTCTCTGGCTGGGCGAGGGGGCGAAAGACCTCGGCCTGGAGGGAAGTGTCCGGGGGGATGACCTGAAGTCCGTGCTTGAGGGACGTCTTCCTGACGGCTCCCGCCTGGGCAAGGAGATTAATGGCAACCACGTTCACCGTCCTGGCCATGACCTGACTTTCTCAGCGCCCAAAAGTGTGTCCATCCTGGGCCTGATTGGTGGTGATAAAGAGATGGTAGAGGCCCACAACCACGCTGTTCGTGTGGCGGCGGGCTATGTTGAAAAGCTGATTTCCGCGCGTGACACGAAAGACGGTGTCACCTCTATTGTTCACACCGGCAAAATGGTTGCTGCTGCGTTCACCCACGACACGTCGCGCAACCTTGACCCTCAGCTGCATACCCACCTGCTGATTGCCAATATGACGGAGCAGGGCGGGAAGTGGAAAGCGCTGGCCACGGACTACATCCACGATGCCGGCTTTATCGAAACGGTCATGAAAATGCAGGTCACGCTCGGCAAAATCTATCGCAGCGCACTGCGCCAGCGCGTGGAGGCGCTGGGCCACGAGGTGGAAGAGGTCGGCAAGCACGGCATGTGGGAAATCAAGGGCGTGCCGGAGGAGGTGCGGGACGATCTGTCCTCCCGTGGCCGGGAAATTGAGGGGGCCGTCGGCGCAGAGGCCACGCTACGCAGCCGTGACGTGGCGGCGAAGGACACCCGTCAGGCGAAGGTCGACCCGTCACGGCTTCGCCTGATGGAGCGCTGGCTCGGCCAGTTGAAGGATAAAGGCTACGACCTGAAGGCCTATCAGGCCAGCGTGGTGCCGCGTGAAGCCGCAGCACGTGGGACACCGCCGCAGCCTGAACGGGTTTCATCGGACATGCCTGGGCGTACAGAACCGGGTGCGATGATGTCACCCGGACAGATACCCCAACCGGAAAAAGGGCCTGAATCACCGGGGCAGCCGGCAGTGCGGGACAGCACCTCACGCCAGCCCGAATCACGACAGACTGACACCCTGAGTCAGCCGGAACGGGCTGATGCCGAAAAAATGCCTGTCGGGAGAAGCGCGCGCGCAGGATGCACAACTGGTCTTTCTGGACAGTGCCGGTCGTCAGGCGAACGGCAACGCCATGTCGGTACTGGAGTCAGCCGGCGTGGTCCGTTCACGCCGCGCTGAACCGACGCCGGGGCTTGAGGCTGATGTGGTCAGTATCGCCAACAAACGCGATCGCTATGAGGCGCTGGCGAACCGCTTTGCGGAGTTGAGTGGCGGCGCCGAAAATGTCACCGCCGTGGTGGTCGGTAAGCGCGAACAGACCCATCTGACCGGGCTTATCCGTGATGCACTACAGAATGCCGGCCAGCTGGGACGGGACGGTGTGGACATCGAGGCACGTCAGCCGGTCTGGCTCGACAGTAAAACCCGCAGGATGCCCGGCTCTTACCGGCCCGGCATGGTGCTTGAGGATCGCAGTGATGCCAGAACGCGCCAGTCATACGTGATTGACCGGGTGCATGAGGACACCAGAGTGCTCTCGCTCATTGACGGGGATGGGGTGCTGACCCGCATGAAAATCGGGGATGTCAGCGCCGACTGGCGACTGTTCAGCCGTGAAACGCTCAGCGTGGCCACCGGCGAAAAACTGCTGGCCGTGGCGGGCGACCGTGAACACAGTCTGAAAGCCAAAGACCGTCTGGAAGTCACTGGCATCAGTGAAAAAGGGATCGAGGTAAAGCGGGGAGATGACATCCTGACGTTGCCGAAAGACCAGTCCCTGTATGTCTCGCACGCCTGGGTCAGTGCACCTGGTGGGCGTGATAACGACACCGGGGTGGTCCTGGCTGCACTTAACAGCCGGGATATCTCCTCTCAGACCATGAACTCGCTGGCACAAAGTGGCCATCGTGCCGAAATCTTTACCGCCGAAGTCCAGGATAAGGCGGAAACCCGGCTGCTGCGAATGAAAACCAATGCCTCTCCCGTGAATCTGGTTCGCACTCTCAGCGGCAAAGAAAATGTGAGTGAAGCGGTCGGCCAGCTGCATGACAGTGTGCGTACCGACGCCGGGCTGGCCGTGTGGCGTGCGGTAAACGACCAGCGCAGCGTGGTGTTCAGTGAACTGACGCTGGCTGACGAGGCACAGAAGTACCATCCCGACTTTGACGATATCGGCCATGAAATTAGCACGATGGTGAAAAGTGGGGAGCTGATGCGGGTATCCGCCGGGGGGGAGCCAAAACTGGTCGCCCGGGCGACCTGGGAAATGGAAAAAGCCATCCTTCGTACAGTGGAGGAGGGTAAAAACACACAGACTCCACAGCTTGATAAGGTGCCAGACGCTGTTTTCAACGGGCTGACTGCAGGACAAAAGGCATCGACGTCGCTGGTTCTGGGAAGTACCGACCAGTTTACCGGTATTCAGGGTTATGCCGGCGTGGGGAAAACCACGCAGGTGAAAGCGGTCGTGGCCGCGCTCGGGACGCTGCCGGCAGATTCCCGCCCCACCCTGACGGGTCTTGCACCAACGCATCAGGCCGTGAAAGAGATGAGCGAAGTGGGTGAGGACGGTCATGAGCAGGAACGGGCAGAACGTGTGCGCAGTGAAAACACGTTGCCGGATAACGCCCCAGGCGAACGTGAGCGGGCGTCACGGGTCGTCAGTGAGCTGGCCAGTGCTGAACGCGATTTGGTTCGCCATGCCGACAACACTGAGCGCGGCAGAATGCCGGAGCGCGAAGAACAGACCCTCACCCGTACTATCCAGAAAGAACGCTAACCCCAGGACAGGAAGAGAACACTGATGAAACTGAAGACACTGACCGCTTTGTTAGTTACAACATACATTGTTTTTGATCCTATGGCGCAGGCCTCAGCACCTCAGCCAGTCTTTACACCTGAGCAGGAGGCCAGGATCGGGGAAATTGCCTCAGAATATCTGGTGGCCCACCCGGAAATACTGGTGAGGGTCAGTCAGAAACTGCAGGAGCAACAGCAGCTGCGTAAGCAGAAGTTGTACGTCCTGAACGTGATGGAGCATCAGACCGAATTACTGCAGGACCCGGACACGCCAGCGACCGGACCGGAGCGCGCCGGGGTGGCCGTCATCGAGTTCTTTGATTATCAGTGCGTGTTTTGCAGTCAGTTTGCGCCGGAGCTGCAAAAAGTCATGAAAGCTCAGCCGGATGTGCGCTACATCTTTAAAGAATGGCCCATCTTTGGCAGGCGCTGGGAAGCGTCCCTGCAGGCGGCACACCAGGGCCTGGCGGTATGGAAAGAAAAAGGGGCAGAGGCCTATGTGACCTACCATAACGCCATCTATGCCACCGGTCATCATGAGGGGAAGCTGACCGCTGGAGATATTGAGTTGGCCGCGACAAAGGTGGGTGCGAATGCCACGAACGAGGCCAGTCACACGGCGATACTGGAGAAAAACAGTATGCTGGCGGAATCCCTCGGCCTGACCGGGACGCCTGGCATCATCGTGATGCCTCTCACTGCCGCAACCCCGGATACCATCACCGTTTTCCCGGAAGCGGTGACGGCTGAGAAACTGCTGGCCGCCATTCAAAAAGCGACATTCACGAAGTGAGTATTTAACTGAGGCATTCTCCCGCCAGAGGGTGTCTTTCAGCTTCCGCACGTACCCGCCATTATTTTACTCCCGTTCCCCTGCGCTTCCTCGATCTGGCCTGCCGGCCAGATACTGCGGCGAGCGTTGCCGGCTAAATAACCATCCCGAAGCTAATACGCATACAATGACAGGCAATCTGGTCATACGTCTGGAAAAAATGCTGCCGGGAAGGTAATATTCGGATCGTCAGCGATCGTCTTGTGGTGGGACAGATTGTTGATTCGGCTTAATTTTTGTGACCTAACTCAAACTAGCGTTTGACTGCTTTGTGGTGAGGCAGGCGGGTGGCAGAAGATGGTTATTCGGGAGTAATGCGGACTTCCGGAAACAAACAGGGATAGGGCGTATCCAGTAAAACGCTCAGGAGCAGGTAACGGGATTACCCGGAGCCTGAATGCACAAACCCCCCGAAATCTGTCTGAAACTTGGCGGAATCGTCAGATATCGAGGGGTCCAATAGCAGGCTCGAGGCCTGTGAAGGATTATAACGCATGCACCACATAACACAATATCCGGCCGCCATAAGAACAGGCCGCCGTGAATGACAATCAATTCTCTGTCCACTGGTCTGAATTACCGGCTGAAGAGTTAACCCGTTTCTGGCAGGAAGTCGATGCCGGAACACAGGATAATTTCCTTGTTGCGCCAGTCAAAAAACTGACCCGCCGCACGCGTGGTGAACATTCCACAAAACCCAAGTGTGAATACCCAGTCTGGTATCGTCCGGCGCATTATAAAAAGCTTGCCGGCGAGCTGGGTCATGCCTATAACCGACTTGTCGTTTGTGATGAAAGGACCGGGAAAGCCAGCCTGCGCATGCGGGTTTCCCGCCACCCACTTTATGTCGCCGGTCGTCATAAGGCAGGGCGCAAATACGGTTTCCGTCCGGAACGTCAGCGTCTGCTTGATGCGCTCTGGCCTCTGCTCGTCAGCTTCTGTGAGCGGGATTGTTGAATACGTTCATCGCCCAGATAAGCGTGAAGAGGGGGAAGGCCATCCGGCCAAGCGCATACAGCAGGGGTTCCGGTTTCTCCAGAAACAGCGTGTTGGTGTGATCGACCAGCATGGACAGAAGCGCCATGATTTTGACTGCGTCCAGTGCTGCCGGATTCAGACTGCCCGGACATAATGCTTTCTGCTGTGGCAAATGACGGGGAACTGTCAGATTCACTAAAATTCTTCTCATTCCGGCACTCATTCCTAAGCCAGTCCTGTAGCCAGCGCCAGAACTGGCGCCCGGTATTAACTGGCAATTTCACTTTGATACGTTCAAGGATTTTACGGGCGGCAAATTCTGATTTATCACGAAATACAAACATCGCGCCCTTGATGTCATTATTCTGAATACAGAGACTTAAAATATGAAAATCGTTCATAACCTTTCCTGTCTGATAATATCATTATCGGCAGAAGGCGTGGATTATTTAGCACAAATTAATATATTTATCATCGAGTTATAATTTAACACAGAGAAAAATGAATATCGCAGATCATTTTAATAATGATTCTGGATAAGTAGCACCCTTGTACTCTAACGGAGTTGTAATTGTCTTGCATGTGACCTACGGAAACCGGATTAAATACCATCGAGTACAAAATCAATGGCAGCTTTAATCTCATTGCGATAAGCCATCGCCGAGCAAAAATCAGCGCCAATCCCCCGTTTTGGTACGCCGACCATTTCAATGACGATAGCAAAATAATCATTGCCATCAGTCAGCCGGACAATTGGCATGATGCGGTCTGGCCATTTCCCTGGGAGTTTATCAACCGGACTTAATGGAATCATCATGCGTTTATCTAAATCGTCAATGATGTCGCTCTGGACATCCAGCAGATACGGGTAAACGGTGCTCTTGTTCGCGTTGCGATAAACCGTAAATTGCATGATCAGAATGTCCGGTATTGATCAGAAAAGCTGCCATGTTCTTCCAGAAAGGCATTGAGGTTTGCGATACCTTCTGCATTCTCTTCTTTCCAGCGTGCCGCCTCATGTTTACGCAGCTCGGCATCAATAGCGGTAGCGAACGTCTGGGACAGATTGATACCCAGAGCGCGTGCGCGACTCAGTAAATCACGATCAATGGTGACATTAACGTTTTGGGTAGTACGTTGAGTAGCCATGTTCGGCCTCCTTTGCTTGAATGTGTTCAGTATACACACATCCATTACCCATCACATCATCGCTAAATGCGCGGAAGCGCTGACGGGGCAACCATTCCGCTTAATATCATTTTAGTGCTCATTCAGTCCCTGAAAGGTTGCGACTACTACCGTTTAACTGTACATTTAATCTGTACATTACAAAGAAGAGGTGTATTTTTATGTTCACTATTTCAGCAACAGAAGCCCGTGCAAAACAATCCACGATTCTGGATAAAGCCTCGCAGGGCGAGGCTGTACGTATCACGCGCCGAATTGGTGGCGATGTAGTGGTTATTTCTGCTAAAGAGTATCAGGAGTGGCAAGCGGAGAAGTTTGATCGGGAGTTCGCCAAAATCACGGGCCGGTTTGGTGATGCCTTAAAGGATTTGGCTGACAAATGATTTTTTCACTGAATGAAGCGATCGTGATGCAAATTCACGACCGTATGATCGAATTATACGGCGGTCTTCCTGGCATGCCGGATGCGGAAAGGGTGGGAGCAATCATAGCGCGCGTGGAGCAAGCTAAGTATTATAGCGATCCCGCTCCGGATGTTTTTGAAACGGCTGCACTATATTGGATAGCCATAGCGCGGGGCCATATCTTCAACGATGCTAATAAGCGCACAGCGCTGGCCAGTACGCTTTTTTATTTGGCGCGTAACAACATCCAAATCCGTAACCATCCGGAAGATCAGGCGCGGTTAGTGGATTTAACCCTCAAAGCCGCTACCGGCGACCGGGACATTGCTGATTTGGCCGCCCAGCTCCGCACGTTCGTTACCTTCTGATATGATTGCTCCAGCTCAAGAGCATACGCTGGCATAACGAGAAGCGAATCAAGTCATCATTAGGTGCAATGAACCCGATGAAGGACAGTCAGCATCTGGGGAGCACAACTTAATCAGTCCAAGAATACATCCCGCAGCCCCAGACGGACATCTCAATTTAGCTACTACATACCATGTCTACCCGATCCTGAAATGTCACCCGGTTTTCCAATTCTAAAATGTCACCTTTACTGTGATTAAGTCTGAAAGAGCAGGGTAGTTAGCTGGTTATCGTTTGAGGCTGGCTCTGAATTCTTCAGGATTGGCCAGTACCGGATTGATAGCCTTAAGTTGCTCCTGGATTCTTGCCTGAGCTCGTCGTTTGGGCATACTTTTACTGCGTTCCCTTTTACCGTCCCGTTCGCGTTCATCCTGCTGAATCTGTGCGAGTTTCAGTACTGCTCCCAGGCGTTTGTTGTCCACAATAGCGCCCTGGTCAACGATGGCCCGCTTGTCGTAGACCTGATATGACAACGTTCTGTAGCCGTATTTGAATGCAAGCGTGCCGTCCGGATAGTCGAGAACCATGATTTTCTCGCCGGAAATACGTGTGTTTTCTTCAGTCGGGTCAACCAGATAGAGCATCTTATCGTACTGAAAAGTCAGTGATTTAGAGAGTGTGCGCAGTTCCTGCCAGGCAAAAATATCATCCAGTTCAGACTGTGATTCATCGACTGGGCGGTGGAGGTTTTTAGGGTATTGAGGTGCTTTAGCAAAGCGTCGGTTAAAGTCCTGAATAAAGATTTCAAGCCAGGCATTTGCTTCTTCAATACCCGTAATGTTCTCGAGCCGCATTTCCTTTATTAGGGGTCCGCTTGGAAAACGGAAATTATCCCACGCTAAGAATATATTTTGTACAGCAGTGGAGAAGGATGAGAGACCAGCAGTTCATTAACAGGGACTCCTTTTTGCTTAAGCGGCTCAATGGTTCT
>NZ_JCBAJB010000018.1:0-29507 GCF_059766475.1 Enterobacter sp. SCRI0065
ACTGCTGCGCAGCTGCCCCCTGATTTCCGGTGCAGCCTGAGCGCCGCGCCTGCATTCGGGCAGTGTGCAGATCGTGATGGCCGGTGACACGCTGGCGCGTGACTGTTTGCCCTTCGTGCAGGATACCGCTGCCGTGGTGATGGCGGGGCGCACTGCTGCGCAGATGCCCCCTGATTTCCGGTGCAGCCTGAGCGCTGCGCCAGCGTTCGGGCAGTGTGCAGATCGTGATGGCTGGTGACACGCTGGCGCGTGACCGTTTGCCCTTCGTGCAGGATGCCGCCGCCGTGGCGATGGCGGGGCGCACTGCTGCGCAGATGCCCCCCTGATTTCCGGTGCAGCCTGAGCGCTGCGCTAGCGTTCGGGCAGTGTGCAGATCGTGATGGCCGGTGACACGCTGGCGCGTGACTGTTTGCCCTTCGTGCAGGATGCCGCTGCCGTGGTGATGGCGGGGCGCACTGCTGCGCAGATGCCCCCTGATTTCCGGTGCAGCCTGTCTGATTTTATCGGCTACCTCGCAGCGATGGAGGCTCATTCCAGGTCATAGAGTTTGACCTACGAGGTGAAGCAACGAGTCAGAGGCGTAGAGGATAAGCGGGATCTGGAGAAGGAAGACAAAGCAAAAGGTGGATGTGGGTAGAGTAGAGCCAAAAATCGCGTCACACCCCACGCATTATACAATGCTAGGCCCAAAGCCATGCTGCGCCTAGCTTTAGGGGGTATACCCCACCATGTACGAATCTGTATACATTTTCAGTTTTTATCCTCTTAAACCCAGACAACGTAAAGCCTGAAAAGTGTATACAGACTGAGGTATACACAAATCCTGTCATTAGGCAGTGCATTCCCTGACCCACCTTGGGAAATGGATGTATACATAGTTATATGATACAAATATGTATCAAATAATAAGCATTAAAGGAGGTGCTTTTCATATGGGTAACGTTAAGACCAAGCAGCAGATTCAATTTCGACTATCCGGTGCGCTAGATCTGGCACTACAAAATGAGGCGGCAAGACGGGGGATGTCCACCAATGAGCTTGCGAAGAAAATGGTGATGAATGAGTTAACCAATGTTGGTGTGTCTACGTTCAAGGGAGACGTCTTGCTGAAACATGTGCTGTCTTCCTCATTCAATATTGTCCACCTGGTCGTGTTCATGATCATGAAGGAAAACCCGGAGGTTACAGAGGAAGCAGCAACAGAAATTGCCAGCGAATTCGTTTTCTCAAAAAGCAGTAAACGAGTGAGTACCCTCTTAAAGCAGCTGGGCGTGGAGGACTAATCATGATCGACAAGAAGCAGGAAAACAGCACTGTTTCGGATTTGAACCGTGGCGGTCAGGTACTTATGCACTTCATCCGAATGTTGCATCAGACCCTGACCCGTTATTTCAAAATTGTCTTTTTCGTATTTGCCATTGCGACTTCAGCCGTAACTTACCAAATTACTGATAAAACTGACTGGTACATGGGCTTTAAATACGGTTACTCCTACACACTGGTAGAGCTGATAGGTCTTAAGAAGGGAAAGACAACTCTGGAGCTTCCAAATGGCCGTAAAGTAACGGTAATGGATGCGCAGATAGTTAGATCACCGACCATGCAAAATCATGCAGATACTTTGATATCCAATCTGATATTAAGCATTGTTATCTCATCAATTGTAGCCCTCATTGCAGCATGGTATTTGTTTCGGTTCATCCTCAATAAGGGCAAACAGGAGAGTAAGGATGAGCATCGACGTGGCGCTGAACTTACCACTGCAAAGGAATTGATAGCAGCGGCGAACGAAAAGGTGAAAGAAGACGGTCGATTGTCACGTATTTCTATCGCGAATGTTCCTCTTGTTCGTTTTCAGGAAAACTCAGGTATTGCTGTTCTAGGCTCTCCGGGCGTAGGGAAATCCACTATTATCAGGGAACTTTTGCGACAGCTTAGAGCGCAGCAAAGAAAGGCTGTTCTCTATGATATTTCAGGTGAATTTGTTAAGCGTTTTTACCGACCTGGAAAAGACGTAATTCTTAACGTATTTGATACCCGATCACATTCATGGGATTTTTGGGCAGAGGGGAAAAACCCAGCAATGTATGACCGTATGGCCAAAGCTGCCATACCTGATAGCAATGCGGGTGGAGATCCATTCTGGACGGAGGCTCCACGTCTATTATTTTCAGCCTTGTTGGAACAACTCGGAAGGCGTTATGACATGCCTTCGGTTGAGCATTTGATGAACATCATTCTTCGTATGCCAAACGATAAAATAGCTAACGTTGTCGCTACGACAGATGCCAGAAACGTGATGAACTTAGACCTCGACAAGCTAGCCGGTTCAGTCAGGGCTGTTATCACCGCTTACACACGAAATTTTAAGCATCTTGCTCTGCCTACCGGCCCACGGTTTTCCTTCAAAAATTGGGCGCAGGATGAAGATTCCGAAGCATGGGTATTCATCACTGTTCGTGACGATATGAAGGACACTCTCAAACCGATGATAACCATGATGATAGAATCTGCCTTGTCTGCAATTCTTACACTTGAACCCTCGCAAGAGCGTTTAATCGGTACGAGTATCGATGAGGCCGGAACACTTCAGGAGATCCCTTCGTTACCTGATTTTATGTCTACCTGCCGAAAATTTGGCGGCTTTCCAATTTTAGGATTTCAGTCAAATGCTCAGACTGATTTTGTCTATGGAGAGAAGAAAAGTCAGATTCTGATGGATGGTATTGGTGCTATAGCCGCATTTCGTATAAACGGCAGTAAGGGGGCTGCATGGTTAGCTGACCAGCTGGGCGACCAGGAGACTGAAAAGTCGTCCGAGAATACCAGCTACGGCGCTAACGATGTTCGTGATGCCACTTCAATAAATCGTCAGGATAAAGAGGGTAATATTATACTCAAAAGTCAGATTTTTGAGTTGCTTGATAACACCTGCTATCTGAAGTTAGGTCGTGGATTGCCTGTCGCCAAGATTAAATTCCCATACGACAATATGAAAGAACTGCACCCTGGTATCATTGAAAACGAAACCTTAAACGACACATCATTTCTTACTGCGTTGTCCAAAGAGAATGAGATTTTACCAGAGGATGTAGTCAGTATCGTTAATAAAGATATTTCCAGAGAGAAGCGGGAATCACAAAAGTTTAAACAAGGGAACAAACCAAATCCTGATGCGGGTAAATCGCAGGATCAAGTCCTAGATGAAGTTATTGAAAGTGTAATCCCGAATGACAGCAATCAGCCGATTTCCTCTGGTGAAGTAACAAACCCTGTAGCACAGGCTATGTCTTCTGCGAAGTCCAAAGCGCCAATGAATGCTGTCGCCCAAGCGATGAGTGCTAACCCTAAGAAGCCGTCTGATACAGAGGAACAGGATGAGGAAGGTGATTTTTCTCATCTGGAAATTGATACCCAGGCTTCTGAGAATATTCAGAGTGAATATGAAAATTCATTTAGTAATGAGCCGCAGAATAGTGAAAGGAATGATAACAACGGTGTGATGAACCGTAATATTGATAGGTCATTCGACCAGCCTGAATTTCCAGGAGGCATGTAATGCTTAGTGTCGCTAAAGTTACAAATATTGCCCAGGCATCATCCTACTATAACTCGCCAGACCAGTATTATGATAAGGATAGTGGTGATATTACATCCCGTTGGGGAGGAAGTGGAGCAGAGCAATTAGGTCTAGAAGGGTCAGTGAATTCTGACGATTTCGTTCGTTTATTAGAAGGGAGAATTAGTCCTGATGTACAGCTGGGTAAAAATGGCGGCGCTGGTACAATCGAACATGTACCGGCATGGGATTTTACTTTATCAGCACCTAAAAGCCTTTCGGTTCTTGCATTAGTCGGTAACGATAAGCGTCTCATTGATGCGCATATTAAAGCGACTGCCGAGACGATGAAGTTTTTAGAGAAAGAATATGCATTAACTAGGATATCGAATGGCGGCACTGCTGAATATACCAAAGTTAATAATCTGATATATGCAAGTTATGTTCATACTGAGTCCAGAAAACATGATCCTCAATTACATTCTCATAATGTTGTGATGAATGCTGTAATGGATGATTCAGGCCAATGGCGAAGTCTCGAAACGCTAAAAATGTATGAAAATCAGAAAGGCATAGGTCTAATTTATCGCTCTCATTTAGCCAAACTAGTTAAGCAAATCGGCTATGACCTCGAAATCGATCATGAAACAGGGTTGTGGGATATTAAGGGCGTACCTCACTCCCTGTTGGACACCTTCTCAAAGCGGCGTAAAGATGTTCTAGAAGCTGCGAAACAGTACGGCCTGTTCGATGCTAAATCTATGGAAAAAGCGGCACTTTTCAGTCGTGATTCAAAGACTCATGTTGAATATGATGAACTGAAGGCCTCATGGGATGAGACGGTGAGAGAAAGCGGTGTTTCTCTTGATGACGTTATTAACCGCAGCTACGACAACTTACAGCAGAGTAAACCATTAAATGAGCCATATTCTGATAGTGGAGAAAAAAATGTGCCTGAAGCCGTTACAGGCGTTTCAAAGGGACATGGAAGCCCATCGCTCGCTAGCCAAGAGCGTCAGGCTGATCAGGAAGCCAATTTTTCCTTACCTGGCAATGATACAAATTTAAATCATGTTAGCCGTGGTGCTAACTTCGAGATCCAATCTGAAAGCCAGTTTCCCGATACAACCCGTTCTCCAGATAGTGCTATCAGCATCAGCATCAGTATCGAACGTGCGACTGATACAAATGCTAGGGAGTACATCAGTCACCAGGACCAATCATCGAGCGAACTGGCGGGAATTATTCATGACGTTCGGCTTGCCTATAAAGTCATGGCGGCAGATGAAGCGGTGTTTACCCACAGCGATGTATTGAAAGAGGCAACCCGTCTGGCGCTGGGTAGTGCTCTGCCTGGTGATATAGAACAGATACTGCGGGCGATGATTAACAGCGGGGAACTGCTTCCCCGTGTCGCCAGAAAAGGTGATGGCGAGGCGGCCTACACCACGCCAGCTGCCTTTGAAAAAGAACGTGAAATGGTCTTAACCATGCTGAGTGGTAAAGAGTCTCGGCAGGCGGCAGGGGATATTGCCAGCATCAATGCGTATATCGATCAGTTTGAAGCCGAGAAAACCCTGGAGTTTGGTTCGGCCTTTGCTTTTTCGCCAGACCAGCGGCTGGCGATTGTCGAAGCGGCCACTAATAAAGACCTGGTTTCCGGCATCCAGGGGTTCGCAGGAACCGGTAAAACTACGTTACTTCAGTGCCTAATCGGTTATGGTGAATCTAAAGGCTTTAGCTTCAAGGGATTAGCACCTACCGGTTCAGCTACAGAGACGCTTGCGAAGGAAACGGGTATTTCTGCAAGCACGGTAGATTCCTTCCTGTATCGGCGAATGAAAGGCACAGTCAGTAGTCGTGAGATTTGGCTTGTCGATGAGGCCAGCCTCGTAGGGGCAGACAACCAACATGCACTCATTATGGAAGCCGAGCGAAGCGATGCAAAACTATTGCTTCTCGGAGATAAGAAACAAATGGAGTCGGTAGATTGGGGTCGCCCATTTGCTGTATTGCAGGGCTTTGGTATGCGAACGTCCAGTGTCCAAACCATTATCCGTCAGAAAAATGAGCAACTGCGTGCTGCGGTGTACGACTCTATAAGCGGTAACTTTTCTCAGGCGTTTTCGCGTCTGAAGAACTCCGTTTATGACATGGAAAAGCATAGTGTACTTGATGATTACCTTACTCTCTCGCAAGCTGAGCGGGAAAAGACGTTGGTCATTATCCCTGATAACGAAGGCCGTCAGGCCTTTAACAAGGGCGTACATGAAAAGCGAGTACTGGACGGTGAACTGTCGGCCAATGAGGTTGCTGTTCGGGGGCTGCTGAGCGCAAACCTTAACGAAGCGGAACGCACAGACAGCCGCTATTACAAAAATGCTCACATCATCGAATTCCAGCTGGATCACGGTGAGTTTAAGAAAGGGGAGTTCTGGAAGGTTGCAGATGCTTCAGGAAAGGAGTTGTTGCTCAAAAACGACGATGGTCAGGAAAGAAAATTCAATCCGTCTGAGATAACCGGCAAATCGAAGTTTGCGATCGATGTGTTTCGGGAGGGGAGTATTCTCTTGTCCGAGAAGGAGAAGGTTATCTTTACCAAATCCCGCAAGGATCTCAATGTGCGTAACGGCGATGAGTTTACCGTCTCCCGTATTGATCCGTCCACCGGCACATTCACCCTCGTCAATGAAAAAGGGAAAGAGCTGTCGCTAGATTCATCGCAACTGCAAAGTGTTTCTCATGGTTACGCAATGACGTCCTACAAGGCTCAGGGGAAGACGGTGGATCGCGTCATGGCGCAAATCGAATCCTGGCGGCGTAATCTGGTTAACGAGCGCAGTTTTTACGTTAACCTTAGTCGCGCCCGTAATGAGGCGCGGTTATATGTAGACAACGTAGGCAAAGTCGTAGAAGCCCTCAAAGAGCATGATGCCAACAAAACAACATCGCTGACTGGTTTTTCCGTTACGGGTATGAAGCGTGCTGCTGAGCATCTTCAGGCCCAATCTACCGATACCCGGCAGTTGTATGCCGATCTCAACATTGCCACTCAAAAACTGGCAAACAAGCAGGGAGTGTTTAGTCATTCTGCCTTAGTGACCGAAACGCTGAAAAACACGCTGGGTACATATGATGTCAGAGATATTGAGACGGCTATTTATGCTATGCGAATGCGCGGTGAAGTAGGGTTTTCCCACATCAACCATGACAAGCTGAATAGCGAGAATTACTACACCATGCCGCAAAACATCCGGCATGAAGCGCAGATAGTGCGGCATATGCTTCAAGGCCAGGATCGCTTCTCGGCCATCGCAGGAAAATCAGTAGTTAGCCGGTTTCTCTCTGCGAGAGAAGATAAGGCACGACAGGGAATCGCTGAACCTGTCTCAGCTGCAACTCAGGCAGCGCTGACGGCGGTAATGACCAGCAGGGATGAATCTATCCTCATCACCGGCAGCGATCTCAGTGGTCATCGTGATGTTATGAGAGAGTTAGGTAAGGATATCGCGAAAGAGCGAGGCTACCGGGTGAAAGGATTTTCGACAACTGCGGAAGGTGTGAAGCAGATGCGGGAATCGATGAAATTCTCATCCAATATCTACCAGCACCTTGACCAGATGGAAACCAAAATTGCCGCAGGTCAAACCGTGCGCCCAGGGAAAGAAATCTGGGTGGTGGAGAACGTTTCCCAAATGGGGGCCGAAAACCTGATTCGGTTGCAGCAGGCGGCGCGATATGTGGGGGCAAGGACCGTTCTTGTGGCTGACCGACAGGAGAACTCTATCGCGTGGGGAAACATGCCGTCATTGCTGGCCGAGCAGGGGATAACCACCATCGATTTTGATAAGGCCAATCGCTCACTTAATCCGGAGATTAACCACGCCACGGATAAGCTGACGCAGGGAAAAATTGAGGATGCGCTTGCGCATATCAGCCCAATGATGAGTGAGGTTCGTGATCTTGATAATCAGACCAATGACCGCGCCATCCGGCTAAATGTCATTGCTAAAGCCTGGCTAAATCTCGCCCCCGCAGATCGCACCAAAACCGCCGTGGTGATCCCTGACTACTTCTCTCGTAACAAGGTCGATGTGCAAATCCGGCGAGGGCTTCAATCAGAAGGGGTTCTTCAGGGAAATGGGGTAACTACGGCATTTTATCGCAACGCGAACTTAGACCCTTTTGAGAAGAAGGTAGCAACAAACTACAAGCCTGGTCAGGTAGTCCAGTTTGAAAGCCAGCGCCCAGGTATCGAGAAAGGGGCGTATTACACCGTTGAGGCGTTGAATAAGTCCGGGAACGAGCTGATACTCGTATCGGTTGAAGCGGGGCATCGAGTAACCATCAACGCCTCTGAAATCGCGGGAAGTCGTAATAATTCCGTTCAGGTCTTTCATGTGGACCAAAAGCAGGTTCAGAAGGGAGAAACCCTCCGCTTCACGCGTAGTGTTCCTGCTGACAAGGTTGAGAGTGCTGACGGAAAAGGGGTGTCATCCAAGATGATTGGTACGGTTGAAACACTCGACGGTACGAAGCTAACCCTGCGTCTTGCTAATAACCGGCAGGTTACGGTGGATGCTTCCAGCTGGAAGCATATGGAGTGGGGCTATACTAACAATATGTTCAATATCAAAGATAAACAGTTTGATAATGTGATCACATTAATGGAGTCGTGGAAGAAGCAATTTGCTACGCAGGAAGCGCTTCACAACGCCCTGACAAAAACGGCGGTTAATCTGCGAATTGTGACCGACGATAAAGCGAAGTTGCTTGATAGCCTCCGTTCAACACCCGGCTTCAGACAAACAGCCCTTCATGATAGGAAGGTATCGATCACCAAAAGCGACATGGCCGCGTTTGATAAGCAGTTCGGTACGGGGCTGGGCTTTGGCATGCGCTCCCTGATGAAACTGGAGGCTGCTGTGGATAAAGCGGTCACAACCACGGTAAACAAGGTGGTCGAGAAAACACGGGAAGTGGCGCAGAAAACTCGGCAAAAGACTCTGTGACATATTACGCAAAACCCCGCAGAAGCGGGGTACTTTATGCCGAAAGGTTGAACACTTTGCGCATGCGCAAACAGCGCGTTAGCGGGTAACCGTCGCCGTTATCATTGAGATTTACTCTTAACGTGCAGACGGGTCGGCTGTGTCAGCACTGGGAACCGGCGCAAGTACAATTCTACGGTCACGCTAATAGCGGCCATGATGACCCACAGCATCCCGGCTAACGGCAAGACATTGCCATTAAAGCGAGCGGCATACCCTTTTGCATCGGATATCACTTCAGGGCAATTCGCGGCCAGAACTGAAGGTTGGACGGACAGTTTTGGTGGAAATTCATTTGAATTCCTGGACATTGAGGGGCAATCGCGCCACTTCCAGTTAACTCCGTCTGTCACCTCATCAGCTTTCTGCATTATATTTACCAGTATCTGACCGGGAGAAGAATGATCGCGAACTATCAGCAATGCGACGATGAGTGTCAGCATTCCTGCGGGGAAAAGGATTAAATTGCGACATGCCCATGCACACCATGACAACACGTAAATTGCGATTCGCATGAGATTACTGTTCATGGTGATAGCTCCCGAGCGCTGGCAGTGCGTTCATAGCTCCAGCATAGATTTCACCAGCAGGTAATTCCTTTAACAGGTTTTCCCACATTTTTTTGTGCTCAGTTCGCATGTTTGCCGTCATCAGAGGGATTAAGCTGTTCAGCCATGCGTCGATGAATGACACCCGGAAAAGAAGAACCCGAGCCTGTTCCGGGGGGAGCGTGGCGGCGACCTTTGCAATCTCCCGGCATTCAATAATGCGCTTATATGGTCCACCATTACTCTCTTTCGAGAAATCCAGCTTTTCAAGCTGATTGGTCAATGCAAAAATTTTTCTTTCGTATTTAATGCAAATGTTGTTATGCGCCTTTCTACTTATAAACATCGTCTGATCCTTACGTGAGGTTAGAATTTTAGCTTTAGTGTCGAATCGAACAGATTCAGTAACCGGTCGCCGGAGATAATTTCTATTTGGGGGCTGGAGCTGGTCTTAACGTAATCACGTACCGATGCAGGTGTAGTGCCAGTGTGAACAAAGATGCCCCCGCTACAGTTGTTCTCTTTGAGCAGTGACGCGAAGGCGCTGACATGTTCCTGTTTGATACGATGCGAATACCGTTTTGCCTGGATCAACCACAGCTGCCGGTTATGCTCAAACCTGCCATCCAGCCCACCATCACCGCTGTAACTCTTATTCCTGGCGATTACGAAGCCTTTTCGTTGCAGTAGCGTCAGCACCATTTCTTCAAAGGCATAGGGATCGACTTTGCGCAGGTAGGTGATTTTTTGTGCTGGATTAGCCATTGCATTAATGGTTTGTATAATTCGCTCTGCGGATTGCTGTTTTCTAGAATGACGGTTTTTTTTACGAAAGAGCAGTGGATAAATGACGAACAAAAGCAATATAAAGCCGCCAAGAATGATGTTTTTTTCCATCAAAAGTTATCTCCCGGAGTATTCTCGTTTATTGTGTCAGGCGTTTCCGTATATAAGTGAACGCTTTCGAAGGATTCTCCTTTCTCAGCGTTAATTTCATTCGGTACATCAAAGATGCCCTCACTCTGCCCTTTTTCGGTAAAGCCTTTGTTGTGATATTCATGATCGAGTTTGAAACGCCTTACAGTAGTTTTGTCCGTAGAGTATGAGGATGTTTTGCTAAGCACCCAAAGCACAACGCCACCGGCCATACCGCATGCGACCAGAAGTATTCCTAATAACTTTCCGGTCATTGAGGCTCACTACGTACAGGAATGGTAAGAAACACGATCAAGGCAACAACACCATGAAGCCCAACAAGGGCGTAAAGAAACACATTAGCGTCATTAAATGAACGAAAGAAAGTAAATAGACCGGCACTGGTGAAAAGGCATAAGACATGAAAACTATGACGTCTAATAAAGCGTCTCAGGCTGATATGTAGGCAAACAAAAGCGATAAGAACACCGAATACGGAAGCATGGTGAGTCAACAAAGATGGTTGTATCCACAAGATGAGATAATAGGAAAAAGCTAGCAAGGCAGACGTCAACGCTAACAAATAGCCTGTCATAATCCACCTACCAGTTTACCGTTACCAGTGCTGAATGTTTGGTTAACCGCCAGATTGAAAGTGATGCCTGGGTGCGTATCTCGAAACTCGATTTTATACCCCTCGCCTAAAGGCCTATTCTTACGCGACGGTGTATAGCGGAAATTGCCCGAAGTACCGTTAAGAATATTGGCAACATATATTTGTGTTTCTACAAAGGGGATCACTTGCATGAATTGCTTATTACTTATCTCTCCGCTACGCGGATCACCGTAACGTTTAAGCCATTTATCAACGCTCCCTGGCCCCGCGTTATATGCAGCTAAAGCGAGAACATGGTTGCCGTCATATTTGTCCAGCTGCGAGTCAAGATAGGCTCGTCCCAACGCTTTGTTATATGTCTCATCATTGCGATAACGCCATGCATTCCACTCAAGACCGGCAAGTCTTGCCGCTTCCGGGGCTGTTTCTGGCATAACCTGCGCAACGCCAATTGCACCTTTAGGGGAGGTGAGCGGTTGACCGTTTTTTCCGAACTGATTACCCATACTTTCCTGATGTAGCAATTTATTGAATAACTCATCAGATGTGAAAGAGGGTTTAGCTGCAATTGCTGAACCTTGCTCAGCCAGTGAGCCGGTGAACTGTTGTTCAGTATTTGACGATGCTAACGCAGGGTTAGCTCCCATGATCAGGAGAGCTAGAAATGTCAATTTTGTAAATCTCAATTATCAATCCTCATACTAATTGTCATGATATAAAAATGTATCACATAACTGTTATAGTTCAACCCCACTCGATTGAGATAATTTAAATTTTGTGCAATGATTAATTAATTCGATTTCGGAGCTAATTTTAATGACAGACAAGTTTAACTTGCAAAACAAGAGGTTGATGGAATCTATCGAACAGACGCTTTTGCTTCTCAGTAAAAGTGGGGGGGAGTTAATCAAAGCTGTCGCAAAGAGCCTTGTTCTTAAAATCAAACCGTATGATTTTGAGGAGTTCAAGCATTCAGCAATTTATCGAGCCATTCGCACTTACAACGAAAAACGTGAGAGTGTGATTCGCTTATCTGGACTTTACAGCCCATTATTTGGCCGGGAAATCGGCGCAATGGAGCAGGAACCGTACAGCTTGATTGTTAACGTGGACGAGGATGCGCTGAAACGTGGATTTATCTGGTACAGCCCGGAGAAAGGCAAAGCGTTTCGTATGGAAGATTTGAACTATTTTGTTCTCGACCAGGACACTTATATTCCCTTCAGCCTCACCGGTAGCAACAAACTATAAGCGACCACGACAATGAATAAAAAAACGCCTCTTACCGTGAACGCTGTTACTGAATACCTGTCAAGCATTACGCGTCGAACCGCTGTGTTTAAAAAGATGGATTTGCGCCTATTGGGTATCGTGAGGGCGGATCTTAATCGCATCATAGAAATGCGCGAAGACCTGCTGGAGGAAGAAAGGCTCAGACAGAAGGAAAAGCAGGAGAAAATCCGCGAACACCTTTCTTCGCTACGACAAGATGGTATTGAACCTGATGAACTACTCGATAATACTCGACCTAGAAAGCGCCCTTCGATTGGTCAGATGCGAACCTTCCGTATTCATGGAAAGCTCGTTCATTACAAAGGAGTGGGTGTCTACCCTCGAACGCTACGAGAGATTATAGAGAGTGAAGGTGAAGAAGCCCTGAAAAGGTATGAAATTTCAGGGGAGTAGCCCTTCAGAACTTTTTTTCAACTCACCTCCGGGCGGGTTTCTTATTTTATCCAGGCGATAGGAATATCCTTCCAGCGTGTCGTATAACAGGGCGACAGCCACTGCTGTTTCCCTTTATAAATTCGATGAATTCCTTCACCGGCCATAAAGATAGTGCCACGTCCTGCCTTGTTCAACTTGTCAATGGTCTGCATTAAGGCCTGGCTGTTTATTCCTGGCTGATTATTGCTAAACAGGTCCAGTTGTTCGCGGCCATCCCCAATTTCACTAAGCATAACTCCGGCTTTAGCATAATGAACACCTGGCTTCCAAATTCGATGAAGTGCTGTTTGAGCGGCCCGGATTAAATCCCGTGAGTCCTGTGTGACAGGGAGAGCTTCGAGTGCAACAGTTGAAAAATAGGGTTCAGTTTGGCTGTGACGGCTGTTTTGTATGAATACGGTAATAGCCCCTGCAAAACTGCGATCTCGGCGCAGTTTCTCTGCTGCCTGGCAACTGAAAGCGCATATGGCCTGCCGTACATCTTCCAGGTCGGTTGTGCGTTGACCAAATGAGCGGGATACAATTATCTGCTTTCGTGAAGGCGGGTTAGTATCAAGTCCAAAGCAGGGTTCGCCGCGCAGCTCCCGCACGGTGCGTTCAACAACCACTCCCATCAACTTACGAACAAGACGTGTATCCATTCTGGCTAATTCTAGGGCGGTGAGAATACCCATATCATTGAGGCGTTTTGCAAGTTTGCTGCCGATCCCCCATACATCCCGGACAGGAATTAGCGCCAATAGCCGGTCACGTCTGGCGGGATGGCTTATGACGACTACACCTTGCGTCTGAGGATATTTTTTGGCGGCCCAGGTTGCGGCTTTGCAAAGTGTTTTGGTTTCCGCAATGCCAATACCGCATTTTAATGAAGTATGTCGATATACCTTTTCTCGCAGCTCCCGACCAAAATCATCGAAGCTGATAAGCTTGTCCATTCCGTGCAGGGAAGCAAAAACCTCATCACAACTATAGATTTCGTGGCGGGGTACACTCTCGCCAATTGTAGTGTGAAAACGTGCAGAAAAATCGCCATAAAGTACGAAATTTGATGAAAATACCCTTACGTCGTTATCGCGAATCAATTGCTGGATCTCAAATAAGGGCTGCCCACGTTTAAGGCCTAGCGTCTTCGCTTCGGTATTTAGGGCGGCTATAGCACCATCGTTATTTGTCGTGACTATGACCGGTTTACCGATAAGACCCGGCTCCATTGCTGTCTGGCAACTTACATAAAATGCGTTGGCATCACTATGCAGAAACATGCAGATAGTCCCGGATGGTAAAAGTCACTACACCAAAAATATCCAGTAATTCCGGCTCTACTTCTATGACAGGAAAGTCTGGATTCATAGGGATTAATGCGGGAATAGGACGAAGCTGTAATTTTTTAACGGTGAATTCGCCATCAACTCGGGCAATGACGATTGCACCATGTACCGGCTGAATTGAGCAATCTACAACCAGCAAATCTCGTGGTGCTATACCGGCATCAATCATAGAAAGCCCGTCGCACCTAATGAAGAAGGTACTGGCAGGACGTTTAACACAGTAGGTATGCAAATCCAGAGGCTGGTCTTCTATCCCTTCAGATGGGAGAGGAAAGCCACATGGTATCAAATCACCAAAGAAAGGCTGTGTGCGTGAGACTCGATAAATGTCAGGTGGTATCAGTGAAATGGTTTTCATACATGCAACTCTATACTGTGTTTTTATACAGTATTATTTACATGTGCGAAGATTTCAAGAGACAGATGCGAGGAAAAAGCTACCTTTATGATTCAAGTGTAAAAAAGAGAGGGATGCCTCCAATAACAAACCACCCCAATGACACCCCTCCCTCTCGTAGTGTAACGACGACACTGACGTTACGCCAAATGTGGTTAAGCTTTTTGCGCATGCGCAAATTTGGTTCCCTATGTCGTCATGATAGAACCAACTGGGATCTGCCCCCTTACTCTGTCTTCGATAATGAATTTGGCTAACTTAATGTTCAGGCTAACCATATTAGCTTTAAGACTTTTCAACATGCCTGTATGGCTCCTGACAAGATATGGCTCAAGCATTCCTTTATAACCTCCTGATGTAATGACAGTTAGCTGTGCAAGAGGATTAATCAGAGAGGGTATGCCTAATTTGATATCACGTTCAACAGCTGCAACGTAGACCGGTGATCCAGAAACAACGTAATTATCGCCGGGATGTGTTTTCATGAGCTGGGCTATCGAACTGGACCGACGCACCCGTTGATTTGCTTCAGCCAGGATTTCCCACCAGGAAGAAGGTGCAAAAGGCAATTGGTTAAAGGTCGCTTCATACGGAATTGCCTTTTCGGAACTATGAAGTAAACCCATACCAGCTGATATAACCCATAGGTCCAGGTTAGTTGTCGTTTTTAGAATTTCTTTAGCGCATGACCAGTGTGACCCTCGATAGAGGTCAATAACAGATATTGCGCCTTCAGGGGAGTAATTTCTAAGTTTTTTCAGCCATGCCTCAATGAGTAATTCCGGCGTTGAATTCGGCACAATCTCCAGTACCGGTGAGGTAGATGTGAAATGGTTCTTTCCTTTTGCGCAAGAAGTCAATAAATGAGTCCGGGGTTGGATGTGCAAGATTAGTACCTTAATATTCTAACCGGATATCGGGGTAAGTCCCCAATACTCGTAGCTTCAATGTTCTGCGTTGCTTAAGACGTTCGCCACGTCCATCACTGCTGGGCGGCCCTACGTAAAGATGCAGCAGAAAACAAGCAAAGGGCTAATCCATAAACAGATGCTAGGGCAATAATTAGATATTGCGCAGACATGGCGGGGATATTCTGCATGATCGCGCTTCCTGCCATAAACATTACCCCCAGACACATAGCAGTAGCAGCGCTTAACTTAAAATCTGACTCACTGTGTTTACGGATCGCATTTTTGAAAAAGCGAATTGACTGTATCCATAAACAGATAGCAGTAATGAAACTCATCCAAAGTAAAGGTGTGATGAATTCATAGATGGTGAAAGATTCACCTGCCCTGCTAAGCAGGAGGTAAAAAAAGAAAATTAACAAAATAACGCCAATAAATTCTGCTTTAAAACCGCTATTAAAGAATTTACTTACAGACTTCAACATAACGTTCTTCCTCAATTTTTATTAATGCTCTTGACTTGATATTAATATGTATCATGATAGTAACACTTATCTGTTATCTTTACAGGAGAAAAATGAATTACGCGCTAACGGTACTGCCACTGATAATGCTAAGCATTCCCGTGGGAGCAATGGCTGATATCACAGGTAAAATTGTCCGAGTGCTGGATGGTGACACTGTTGAAATACTGACTGAAAATGGATCAGCTCGCGTCAGGCTTAACGGTATCGATGCTCCTGAAAAGGCACAACCGTTTGGACAGCGGTCTAAACAAGCTCTGACGGAAATGGTGGCAGGGCATAAAGTGCTTGCGGTTGGAGACAAGCGAGACATGTATGGGCGAATACTTGCAACCGTAATGCTCGATGGCCGTGATGTGAATCAGATGCAGGTAAAAGCTGGATTGGCTTGGGTGTACCGATACAAAGGTAATGCGACCGTACCGGGTTATCTGCGGGACGAGCAGGAAGCAAGGATTGAAAAGAGGGGGTTATGGGCAGAAAAACAACCGGTTGAGCCATCCATATGGCGAAAACAATATAAATTGCCTTGATTCGAAATAAGAGACTAACAAAGGGTATTTTGCAGAGAAATGATTAAACAGGAGTTCTTATTATGGATTTTGTATCGATTCTTTTTGCCACCCTGGCGGTATTCTCTACTATGGTTGCTTTGCTAACCACGGGCATTTGCAGCGTTCTGGCCTTGTTATTAGGATGCTTTTCAAGCGGCGTATTGTTGTTTTACTGATTAGACGTAGTGAAATAAGACTACTTTTAGCCGGGCTTTCGCCCGGCAAAAGTGACTCAGCTTTCAAACACTGTGTCTGAGGTCCCGCTAACTGTGCTGGAACCTGATTCAACAGCATTCATGGCTGCATCAAACTGCTGCTTAGGAACCAGAACAATCGGAGCCTGGTTCACGGTGGCCCGCACATGTGTATAACCCGCAATCTGGTCACTGGTTACACGAATATCGCTGTTCTTTTTCTGAGCAGCGCTGTTGATAATGGAAGCGATCGCATCCGGGGGGATTTGTGCATCGATCATATCATGCAACCTGGCGGTGTTAACGCTATACAAATTGTTCTGTATGAAATCGCCTGCAACTTCTTTAAAGCCCATAACTACCTCCTGAGGGATTGACTGAAGAACTATCATTAACCGAGCGTTCCCAGCATCTGACAGGTGATGCACTATATGTAGGGTTTGTTGTTCGGCATATTGCTATATATAGCGTATCTGGCGTCGTATGCAACCACATTTTCAAAGAGCGTTATCTGAAATTGTCACATTGTTAGATAGGTTTGTTCATGTAGGGAGCTATCAAAAGAGCTTGGTAGTACGTTGTTACTGATGATCTTACCTGATACTAAGTAGTATCTTTTTGTTCAGTAACTTACGAGGTACTTAGTAGCGCAACATGGTTCTTCTTCTATTTGTACTTACGGAAGTATTTGCCTGGTTTGAAAACCTGTCGTATATTTACCTTAATTCTACTTTGTCACTTACTCAGGTACTGGATATGTCACCGGCACAAGCTAAAGAACTTCAACATAAGCGCTATGATCAAGTAGCAGCTGAAGTAGTTCGCGGTAATGCAGGCTATGTACCGGCGGTGAAAAGTTCCCTCAGTAAATCTGCTAGCGATAAGTTTGCCCATCAAATCGACTTGGTTTGATCCCCTAATCTGAGGCAAAATAAACCATCATTCATTGATGGTTTTTTTATGCCCAAACATCAGGAAGTTATCCCGCCATACGAGCAGATGTATCTGCTTAATCGGAAACTCATTCAGGATGCTGATCAGTTCACCGCCCCGCTTATCGCGGTGGGAGGGCAGGCAGTGCAATACTGGGTATCCTACTATTATCGTCTCTATCCTGTGCTGCCCGACGCCCGTCTGGTCACGTCAGTAGACTGTGACTACAGCGCCAGAAAGGAAGATATAGTTGCGATTGCTCGTACCCTTAACGTCGAAACCTTCCTGAATAAAGAAGGACAGCCCCCACAGCTTGCCCAGTTTGCTTTGCTTGATAAAGATACTCACCAGATCATGCAGAGTGATAACCGGGTTTTTGCAGACCCCGATAAACCAGATGTTGCCAATATTGTTGATATCATCGACTGCCCTGGGGGATTTAATACCAAAGAACTTTTCGAGAACAAATTGCATATTCTCACGACTCCCTTTTATGTAGAGGCGAGCGAACCGGGTATGCCTGAGATGCACGAAAAGATCAGGGTGCTGAATCCTATCGCCTGCATGCGCTCTCGCTTCAATAACCTCAAAATACTGCGTCGTGACCCGGCAATTGAAATCGCACGTATCAATGCGTTAAAAATCCCGTGTTATTTCTTCCTACTGGAACAGTTTGATGTTGAGCCTTACCGGACAGCCCGTGAGATTTTTATGACGCTCTACGAACTTGCCTGGAGTGAGGATACCCTGCGCCAGCAGGTATTTTGGGATGCGTGGCAGGGGCCACTGGGTGCGGCAGAGCAAAGCAAAAATATCACCCTTCCTGATATTCTTGAGCGGGTACATATCTACCTGGAGGCTCACTTTGATGACTTTGACCTCCCCGAGGCCTTTATTACAAAAGAATTGCCCGTCAAACTTAGGCGGCTGCGTGAGCGTTTTGACCGTTATGTTGTGATTAACCGCGTCGGTGCAGCAAGGGGGCGGCGGGGATGGGAGGTTAACCGGGTTTAAAACCCGGCAATGCAGTTCGGTAGCGGGTCTGAATTGAACCTGGCTATTCGCACCTTTGCGCATGCGCAAATATATTTAGTCTTACCGCCCCTTGTTAATCAGCCATATCAAAATACTGCATAACCCCAGAAATACCAGGAATGGAGGGTTTGCTACTAAAACAAGGAAAAGTATGTGAATTGTCGGGTGAGTTGGAGGCAATAAGTCTGTCAGTGAAGGATTAAGTTTAAGCACAGCGGCGCAGATTAAGAACAACATGCCCGATACTAAAAGATAACGATTTAACCATTGCATACAGTACCTTACCGTAAGTTGTTATTACAATATTTTAAGGGGTTTGAAGCCTCATATGCTTCAAGGAAGCTTATTCTGAAGTTGCCCCACGGGATAGGGACCGTTCAAAAGATACCGGGCCTGATCGGTATTAAAGCTGAAACTTACATCATGCTGCCCGGCAACATCGAACAAGAACAGCCGGGTATATACCTCTGTACTCTTGAATGACTTATGTCCCATAAGAGACTGCAATACTTTAGGGTGTATGCGATTAAACAAAATATGCATGGCAAAGCTGTGACGGAAGGTTTTCGGTACGATTGGAGATACACTAAACGTTACACCGTCACTTTCAGCGGTAATTAAAGCGCGATTAAGCCAACGAGAAACCGTATCAGCCGATACGGAAACCGACTCCGCTACCGGAGAAGAATTCCGGCCAGGCCAAAGCAGATCCGTTTTACGGATAGCAAAGGTCGCAATGAGGGATTGCATTCGTGCACGATAATCGGCATCCCACAGGGCGACTGAACGGACGGGGGGAGCATACTTCTCTGGGCGTCCACGGCCACGATTCCGTTGTTTAAGCGTCTTCAGCGTGACGTAAGGCATGGCCGCATCAAAAGCAAAATCTTGCGGCGTTAGTGCCAGGGCTTCATTTGGCCTGGCGCCGGTATTCCATAACGTTTCAAAAAAACAGCGTTCGCGCAGATCATGAATATAACTGAACAGGAGAGCAACCTCCGGGGCCAGCAGGTAAGCCGGTGCATCGGAAGAAGAAACGGCAAGCTGACGCATGGCAAATACCCGCGACCAGTCGATTTCAGATACCGGCATCAGCATTGGGCTTGGAAAGGGCGAACGTTCTGACGGTTCGTTGGCTGATACGATCTTACTTTCTTCATTGCTCATTGTGTCGTTCCTTGTTAGCAGCTGGAGCAGTTGCCTCAATCTGCGGTATCTAAAATTGTACGATTTCCGGTCTGTCACCGGAACTGAAATAAATACCCAGGAGCATCGCCGCATTTGCGGAAGTTTACGCGATATTTATCATTTTACCGTAAACATTTATCCTGAGCTGGAAGCTAAACGGCCAAACAGATCGTCTATATGGTGTCCTATCACCTGCAAATCCTACTACATATCCACAAAATCCTCCGCTGCGGGTTATGCGGATCTTTAACCGTTTTACCGCAACCAGCGAAATGTGTAAGCGAAGATTGCGTGTAACAGTTATCTGATATAATATTCATGATACGAATATATATCAAGGGTAATGCTATGAACTCAGCTGAACGCAGGGTAGACATTTATGGTTAGTCAAGCTGGAAAGAATGTCAGAGACGATATGATCGTATTATCAGATTGGAGCCAGGCCATTAGCGTCTACGATAGTCTAAATCTAGATGATATTGTGAGTGTCTATTTGCGCTTTGGGATTAAAGGAAGATTAAATGGGTTTCCCATTATAAACATATGGCAACAAGTGTCGCATGAGCACGATGTATATCATGCGATGGCCTATCTCCTAGAAAGGGCTTTAAATGAAGTTTCACTTAGCAATAGGATTTCTGAAGCCTGTGGGATTTATCATGTTGATTTGAAATTACCTGACGTAAAGGAAAATGATTTTATTAAAGGTTCAAAGCTTCATTCTTCGGCTATACATCTAATTCGGCTGACTCAAAAAACAAGAGAATACCATAAGGATGAGAAGTCGCCAGTCAGGCTGAGTGGTTATAGCCTTGTTGAAAATGATGCTGTCAGGCGTATAAAAGTAATATCAGAGTTCTATCGAGTCCCTGAAAAATACTCTTTGATGTTTTATATTTCTAGTCTTATATTTTTTTCTAATTTTACATATTTGTTTTTTCCTGCACACTATCAGAACTTTGAATTTTATTTTATGATTTTCTTATTTGTAACAGGCATGTGGGGGCTTGCACGTAGCAGTAGAAAATCTGAACGTGAAATAAAAATATCAAAGATTCATGTGATGTATCTTAATGAAAACGCTATTCTTCAGACTCATCTGTCAAGGATTTATGAGCTTCATGACGATGTAAGCCTTGAGGACCTTAATCTTGCATTAAAGCTTCTCGACAAAAATGGAAGAGTGGATGGGGCAAGATATAATTAATACTGACGCGACTTCGTCTTGTCCAACTCCTGAATTATCAGATAAAACATATCTGACAACTCAGGAGTTTCTGGATATCACCGTACAAAATGTTGATTCGGGCAGTCCGGGCATAACCCGCTTTTGCGCATGCACAAACAACCATATGACTGTTGGCATGTAACGGTTATGCGTTACAATGAGCCGTCAATTAGAGATTACAGGTAATACGATGATGAACCAGTACGAGAACATTGCGGTCGCTCCCCGTTCCGTCGAAGCCGAACAAGCTGTCCTAGGCGGTTTAATGCTTGTTAACGATGAATGGGATAATGTGGCCGAGATCCTCTCTGAAGCTGATTTTTCCGAGGGCGTTCATCGTGTTATTTATCGTGAAATGGCATTGCTGATTAAACGCAACAGCCCCATTGATTTAATCACGCTGACTGACTCCCTCAGAGGACGTGGGTTAGAAGTATCATGCGGCGGGTTTGCTTATATCGCTGAGTTATCAAAGAATACACCCAGCGCCGCAAACATTCATGCCTACGCCGAGCTGGTTCGAGAGACGGCTATAAAGCGTGAGATCCTTGCCGTGATGAATGAAGTCACTGCGGAAACGACCCAGCCAAGGGGGCGGTCGTCAAAGGAACTTCTCGACCTTGCGGAGCGGAAGGTTATGGGAATATCAGAAGTCAGAGCTAATTCTCAGTCAGGACCATCCCGCATCGATGACATTCTGGGTAGTACGCTTGATCGTCTCGAACACCTGTTTGAAACCCCCCATGATGGTGTGACCGGTTTAGATACAGGTTATACCGATCTTAACAAAAAGACAGCAGGCCTACAGAACTCCGACCTGATTGTTATTGCTGCCCGGCCATCAATGGGTAAAACAACATTTGCTATGAATATCTGTGAAAATGTTGCTAATAATCAGGATAAACCTGTGCTTATATTTAGCCTTGAAATGCCAAAAGATCAGCTAATGATGCGTGTTCTAGCCTCTTTAGGACGGGTGGATCAGACACGTATCCGTACAGGAATGCTAGATGATGATGACTGGCAACGTATCTCTGGAACGTCTTCAGTATTGCTGGAACGTAACAACATCTTTATCGATGACACCAGTGGACTTACCCCAACAGAGCTTCGCAGCCGTGCCAGACGACTGCACAGAGAGTGTGGCGGACTTAGCCTGATAATGGTCGATTATTTGCAGCTGATGCGAGTACCGGAGCTGGACGCAAACCGGACGCTGGAGATAGCGGAAATCAGCCGTTCGCTTAAAAGCTTAGCTAAAGAGCTGCAAATCCCTATTATTGCGCTATCTCAGCTGAATCGTTCTCTGGAATCACGCTCTGATAAGAGGCCGCTGAATTCAGATTTACGTGAGTCTGGATCGATAGAGCAGGACGCAGATTTAATTCTATTCATTTATCGTGATGAGGTTTATAACGAGCGCAGTGAAGATAAAGGTATTGCGGAAATAATCATTGGCAAGCAAAGAAATGGGCCTATTGGAACCGTGCGTCTTACATTTAATGGTAAATGGTCACGCTTTGACAATTATGCCGGTCCTCAAATTGATAATTAATAAAGGAAACCAATGCAGAAACAAGACTGGCTTTTAAAACTAAGAAAAGTTTCAGAAATTACTACGCTTGAGAAAATTATCCAGCGTAAAGAAGATACTCTCAGGGCTGAAGAACTGGTGGTATTTTACTCTGCTTCTGATCATCGGTTAGCAGAAATCATTGCTGGAAAATTCTTCGATAAAGTACCGTCGCACATGTGGCGATATGTACGATAGTTACAGCACGCAATTATTAACCCTCCTATGATTATAGATACGCTAATGATGTCGATGCGCTGCGAAAACCTAGTATAACCAATGTTTTTTATGAGTTTGCCACCTGTGTTCCTGCCTCATATTGTTTAAGAAAGCAGCTGTTATTAATATTTTTGCATGTAACACTTTACTGTTACATGCCTTTGATATATATTTATATCAAAGGGTGGATTAAAGGTTTTTCAGTTTCTGCCGAAAATTAACAACTGGATAAAAATGAAAAGGAACAAAAATGAAAAAATTATTGCTTCTGGGTGTTTTAGTTATTTCGGGCTGCGCAAGCTTGGACGGGAATATGAAAACTGTGGATTGTAAAGCAAAGGTTAAAATCCATACCTTCGGGGGTCAACCCGCAGAACCTGTACATGTGAATGCTATGCGTTCAGATCGCTTTGGCCGCGAGTTTGTGCGCGTACAAAACCGCCCAGGACATGCGATTTTTTATGGGCGCTGGCAGCCGAAAGAAACTTTTTACGACTACGCCTGTAAGTCCTGATTTAGCAGGGTATGCCATTGAAGATAAGTCCGGCTTTCGCCGGACTTTTTTTATCCACTATTCGTAGTAAGCGTTTTTCTGTCTCCTATCGTATAGTGATACTGGTTATTAATCCCACTTGAAAGGAGAGTTTATGCATACAGACCCTGTGATGTTCTGGCAATCAGTTCTGGTCCTGGCAGCACTAGCAATAAGTACGGTTTACTATCTCATGACTAAAGGAAAGAATAATTAATCGTTACATGTAACGATTAATTTATTTGTTAAATGCCTGTTGATTCGACCAACGGGCATTTTTCCGAATTCATACTCAACAATAAGCGAAATATTTCCTGCACAGTGCCTCCGTTCTATCCTTCTATCGCTGACAATTATCGACTGGTATTTTTTCTTTAGAAGGGCGGGAATATCGGTTCCTACACCTATCATCCAATATCCCTCTCCAAATGCTGAAAATGCTTTGTACTCATCAGATTTATCAACTGAATGATAATGACGATAAATTATCTCTCCAAACTGCCGAGAGGCCTCACGAATCATTGTTGAAAGGGAATGATGCCAGGCATCTATATACACGTAATGTATATAGCATGATGGTGTGAGTGCGAAGGGACGATCAGTGTTCAACATTGCTGCATCCTGATTGTCGGCCCCAATGGGGCCGTCAGTGAGGTTATGCGGTGACAGATGGTTCACCGTCCTTAGACTGGCCGCTTTGCATTTCCTTTATGGAGTTGGCCGCTTCATGGAGTATTTCTTTCATGTGTTCTTCAGTAGTACCCGGCTGAAAGATGCAGCACCCGATGCCAGCAGCTGAGAGATAATTGAGTTTCATATCATCGCCAGTTGCCGGGAAATCGACCGCGAGCAGTGGGGTACGTTTTGAGTCGAGTACCAGCCATGAAATCTGTTGTTGGCGCATGGCTTTGTGAAAGTGAGCTTTTTTATTCATGTCAGGAGAGAACAGCAGATCATCCAGAGTGACATTACTTTTGAGAAGATGTGGCTCAGGAAATACAGACCTGATGGCTGCATACATTTCCTGGTCTTCCTTGCCCATCACTGGTTTCAAATTTAACTCTCCAGGGTGACGCAACTTTTTGCGGGGGCGATAAATTTGCACATACCAAAAAAGAGCGGCCATTACCGCAAAACCGATGTAGTTAATTTGTTCGTCAGTCATCATTGTCCCTTACAGAAATTAGGATTGTCTTTGAGTAAAAGTGATTTTGTTTGTGTCATCCCCAGCGCATGACCGCTACTTAGGCGCTCATACAATATTGAGAATCCTTCTTGTCGGGAAATTCGCTTCAGGTCTGATACCGTGGCCGAACGACCGCACCATTGCGTGAAGGATTGGTCAGCCTGTACTAGTGCTGCCAGGCGTGAATGATCCGTACCGCTTATTCGCTGCATGTACTTAATTTTTTCTGACTCTTGCATATCATTGGCAGGCATTGAAATAGCCTGCGAGATGAATGGAGCAAGTAACAGAAACGGGATTAAGGTATGTCTTAACATAATTCACCATGATATAAATATGTATCATATAGTATCAAAAAAAATGCAGAATTAACTGCATTTTGCGCATGCGCAAAACCATTAATGCCGATTCTGGTAATGTGTACCTGTGTTATCAGTACCGCGTATTTGCCTTGAGTAGAAATTATCGAGATTGTTTACTGATTTTCTCGGATCAAAGTCAGGCACATTATTCCAGTCTACGGAATGCTCAGGGTCAATCATATCGAAATCACTGTGCTTTTTTTCGGCACTGGCTTCAGTAATTTCCCGCCGAAATTCGCGCCAGATATGCTTCATATCATCGATAAAATTCATTAACCAATTTTTCATTGCGGCCTCCCGTACACAATGGTGTCTTATTCAGATTGTAGTTCCTCATTACTAATACTTCCCTATACTTCGTATATCACTTAACTGTTACAGAGTCAATGCCATCCTTGGCAAAGAAGCCAGTTAACGCGGTATATTTTTGTTATTTAACCCGTTTTTTATTTGAACAGGAATGCCTGATTCACTTTGACCACCGGCAACAGGAGGATGTGAGCCGCTTGAGTCGGAACTTTCGGTTGTTCGGTCATGAGACTCACTAACCTGAGTATTTCCATTTCGACTGCTTCCTGAAAGTTCAGGCTGGAAAGGTACAGGAGCTTGTTGTGGAGCCTGATTCGGTGATGCTTCTGTGGCTTGAACAGGCTGTGCAATATTTTCGGATTCCAGCTGCGTGCTTGCTGACTGTTCAGGTTGGGAAAGTACAGGAGCTTGTTCTGGGGTCTGCTTCGGTGATGCTTCTGTGGCTTGAACAGGTTGTGCAATATTTTCGGATTCCAATTGTTTACGAGCTGCATATTCCTGTGGGCTGCTCATACCACTGCGAGTAAATCCATTCTCTGCTTTATCAGCTGTGGGCTGTGAAGTTTGAGGCGTCGAGATATCACTTACGATAGAACTCGTTGAACGGGCTTGAGCGGTTTCCTCAGCGGTTTTAAGTAATGGTTTATAGAATGCTTCGGACTGTATAGCAACGTTCTGATTAATGAAGCTTTCTCTTGCACTACCGCTCAGGTGGTATTCATCAGCCTGTGCAGTCGCACTATCACGGAACTGCTGTATTTTATGCCCGGCAGCAGCTGCAATCTGATCGGTTGTAGTTGAGTGCCCGTTGATGCTGTTCATGTTCACGCCTGCGCTCAGATTAACACCAAGTGCATTGCCAACCTCACGAAGGAAGCCTGATTTCCCAATACTTGCTCCGCCATCAATAGCCTGTTGAGTGCGGCCGTCACCAGATTGTGAAATAAATGGAGACAGGCTTTTTGCCACTTCTGCACCTAGCAGACGAGAAGATGACCCTGCATTTGTGCGCTCAGCTGAAGCAATAAATTTCTCAATAGCCGGTGCTTTTTGCAGATTTTGTTGCGCAGAAGGAGCTGAACCAAAGGTCTGTTCGGTATTACTGGTAAAGCTGTCATCGCTGACTGTGCTGTTACCGGTCTTCACTGTTGCTGTAGCTGCGGTTTCGCCTTCAGGCGTATCGCGCATTGACATATGAACAGTACCAACGCCGTTCTCAGGTATAGCATCAGCCTGCGTCTGGTTGATAAGGCCACTTTCCTGAAGGTTGCTGGCATCGCTTTGGTTAATCGCGAGTGTAGTGTTGGCTCCTGCCAGTGCATCAGCAGCCTGTTTATCACCTTTGAGCGCATCACTAAGAGAGTCGAATTTGTCCTGGCCGGACAGGGCCTGCTGCATTTCCGTTTCGCCATGTCGTTTAGCATATTCCGGCATTGTTTCACCGCGCTCAACGAAGGCTGCTTTTTCCCCCTGGATGATATTCGCGCCTTTAGACGTAGACCATGCTGAATTTTCCTGCATTTGCTTCGGACTGAAGCTATTACCCTCCAACTGACCCATCTGTTCGGCTGACCGTGCAGCAGAAAGGATTTCTCTTGACTGACTTTCGGTTGCTCCTGTCGCCTGGCTAATCTCACCAATATTTGTTTTCTGTTCACGCATATCGTGAAGATTTTGGGAGAGGTGTTCAGTCTGAGCTTCGCTTACACCACTTGCAATACCACCTTCAGCATCATAGGCATTGTGCAGAGCGTCAGCACGCCCCTGACGTTCGTCGCTCTCAGCAGCAGATGAATATTGGGTGCGTGAATGCATCCCACCTAACGTGCCGCCAGACGCTTGTAGCTGACCCTGCCCGGATGCATGTTCGCTAATCGCACTTGTGGCCGTTTTCTCCTGAGTGAAATCAGATACTGAATTGCCAGTAGCAATTGCCGCCTGGCGAGTACCGGCTGCATGTCCCAATTGAGTTTGACGCTCCGTGCTGTGCAACTTGCCTTGCTGGTCCGATAGGGTAGTAAGGTTGCTTCCACCATTATTAAGATTCGACTTCGCATCTGCGGTTTGCATCGTGTGGTTTACGCCGCTGCTGAGTTCAGACTGCTCAGCGACAGACATATTCGACGCGCTGGCCGCATTCTGAATTCCCTGAGTTTCCCCGATAGTGGATTGTGCTGATACCATCGAAGCTTCTGAAGCTGCACTGAAACCTCCACCGGCATCGCCATTTTCGAACCCGCGAGTTGTGCCAGATGCCCGCCCCCCGTCAACCGAACCAGTTCGTTGTGCGGCAATTCCTGGAGCGCCACCCAATGCGGAGATTTGCGTGAGTCCACTCTCGATAGCTGAGCTTTGATTGAAGGACGTTGCGCTACTCATACGCTCTATACCACCGATATCCGCTGCGGTTTGTAGAGTTGCATGGCCGCGATTCATTGCCTCAATCTGCGCCCCCTTACCTTCAGGCGTAAAGCTTTTGTCGCTGTTTTCTTCAGTAACACGATCAAGGCGACTCATGGCTTTCTGACCAAAGGCGCTAAGCCCGTATGCACTAACACCAAAAATTCCGGCTACCAGCATCGCGATCTGGAGGCCCGTTTCACGCGCTGATGCCATAACAGACATTGCTTTCATGGTCGATGATGGACCTAACTGTACGGCATCGATGCCAAGACCCATCGATTTAATATCATTCATGGCCGTAAGAATTTCATCGGTTCCCGCCTGTAGAAGCAGGGCATCTGCAATCTGCCAAGTGGTTATGAAAATCCATAAACCTAATAGCAAAGTGAGGGCTTTGGCCATTAAAGGAGTAAATACAAGCAGTAGTAAAAGTGGGGTGATAGAAAGAATAATTGCTATCACACCTGCCATGATAAAACTTAACCATTCCGGGTTGTTTATAGCATCTGCCATTCCACCATTAATCATGGCGCGGTTTGTCAGCATTGTTGTAGCCACATCAGGATTGTTCTGTAGCATCGCATCAGTGATGGCCTGCGATACCAGAATGTTGCTCATGGCCGTATTGAGGGAAAGGCTACTTGCGCCAAAAATTGTCTGAAGCCCATCTTCCATCCTGCCCTTGCAGTCTGCAAGTTGCGTAGCGTTACCGGCTATATATCCATTCTTGGTACAAATGTCGGCCAAACGCGTACCGTAGGCTGCTGGATTCCCTAAATCACTTTTGAGAGAAACATAGGCCTGATCGCAGGTAACAGTCGCTCCCTGCGGATTTGATGGGCTTACCCAGCTGGTATAAACAGCCTGATTACGAAGCGGGGCAAGTGCTGAAACGACATCAAGTACTGAAGAACCAGACTTAAGAGAGCGGGGATCGAAGCCTCGCGTCTCTGCCACAGGTGAGCACTGATTCCACATTGCTTTAACGTTCGCTGTCAGATAAGGATCGAACTGAGCACCGTTGCGGTTCAGGATGCCAAGAAGCATCTTGATTGGAGTCCCTTCACCGGTAAATCGAGTCGTCGTGGCAGTGTTGCGATTGCTCATATCAACAGCTGCCTGGTATACCTGATTTGTGATACCAGCTGTCAAAATGAGAAAGTCTGGTATTCCACTCACTGCTTGGTATTGGTTACGGGATTGGTCGTAAATATGGATCGTACCTTTTGGTTGTACCAGCCCAAAGAAAACGATAGTTCCAATCATTGTAAGGCCAAGCCAGCCCATCCCCATCTGTGCTTTGCCGGTTTCCAGAAATTCATAGCCTCCCTTCGCTGATTTGAGTAATAACGCGGAGAGCATCCCCATGACAACAAACGCAGTGACCATCGAAGCATACTGATGGTCATTGAACATGAGTTTGATACGAGTGAATGCATTAACAATGGTCGAGAAGCCCCCCATAATTACGTATTCTGCATCCATAGCCAGCGCTAATGGACTCACGGCCATCAACCCTGCGAGAAGGATAAAATGTCTTTTCATCAGCGTAATGCTCCTGCGGCACGATCACTTTGGTCCTGTCGCTCCTGTGTTTCAAACGTCCTGATGAATCCCTGATTTAATGTGTAGGATTGTAAGCGACTGTTATATGCCGCTTCTACTTTCGTACTGGCATCGCGGGATTGAGTGATCAGGTCATCAAATTTGGCTATTGCGGGTTTGAACAAATCCATACGGCAGGGTTTGGAACTGGCTGACGGGTCGGACAATGGCGTAGATACCATTTCGTTAACCTTATCGAATGTGTTTTCTGTATTGCGATAGAGGTCGGTGAAAATGAAATAGGTGTAGTAAAGTCCAACCAGCTCACTCAGCACATTTAACGTAACCGCATCCTGACCTGTAACAACAGCCTGCTTCAGAATGGAGTAAACGGGTATGTTGGTCTGGTTAATAAACGCCAGATTCTCAGAGGACAGCGGCTGATTGTTTTTGATCCGGGAAACAATACTTTCCATCTTCTGATAGACCACGGTACGAACAGGCTTTGAGCCTGAAGGCACACATTGCTGATCGACAGTCTTAACGGGGTCCGCTTGGAAAACGGAAATTATCCCACGCTAAGACTGTTTTTTGTACAAAGCGGTATCGACTGTACGTAATGAGCGGTATTTTCCGGATCCCAGCTTAAGATTATTACGCCAGACGTAATCT
>NZ_JCBAJB010000019.1:0-28601 GCF_059766475.1 Enterobacter sp. SCRI0065
AACTGCCAGAAGGCGTTGAGATGGTTATGCCTGGCGACAACATTCAGATGGTTGTTACCCTGATCCACCCAATCGCGATGGATGACGGTCTGCGTTTCGCAATCCGTGAAGGCGGCCGTACTGTTGGTGCTGGCGTTGTTGCTAAAGTTATCAGCTAATCGCGGATAACATTTGACGCAATGCGTACTAAAAGGGCATCATTTGATGCCCTTTTTGCACGCTTTCGAACCAGAACCTGGCTCATCAGTGATTTTTTTTGTCATAATCATTGCTGAGACAGGCTCTGTAGAGGGCGTTTAGTCCGAAAAGCTGCAGTGCATTTCGGCTTGGCTCGCCTCGCAATCGCGGGGTGAAAATGTTTGTAGAATTCTTCTGACAGGTTGGTTTATGAGTGCGAATACCGAAGCTCAAGGGAGCGGTCGCGGCCTGGAAGCGATGAAGTGGGTCATTGTAGCCGTGCTGCTGATTGTGGCTATTGTTGGCAACTACCTCTATCGTGACATGATGCTGCCGTTGCGTGCGCTGGCCGTGGTAATTCTTATTGCTGCAGCGGGTGGTGTCGCGCTGTTGACGACAAAAGGTAAAGCGACCGTTGCTTTTGCCCGCGAAGCGCGAACTGAAGTTCGCAAGGTCATTTGGCCGACTCGCCAGGAAACATTGCACACCACGCTGATTGTGGCAGCGGTGACTGCTGTAATGTCACTGATTCTGTGGGGACTGGATGGCATTCTGGTTCGCCTGGTCTCCTTTATCACTGGCCTGAGGTTCTAAGATGTCTGAAGCCCCTAAGATGCGCTGGTACGTCGTTCAGGCGTTTTCCGGTTTTGAAGGCCGCGTAGCGACATCGCTGCGTGAGCATATCAGATTACACAATATGGAAGAGTTGTTTGGCGAAGTTATGGTTCCGACCGAAGAAGTGGTCGAGATCCGTGGCGGCCTGCGTCGCAAAAGCGAACGCAAATTCTTCCCGGGTTACGTGCTAGTTCAGATGGTGATGAACGATGCAAGCTGGCACCTGGTGCGCAGCGTACCGCGCGTAATGGGCTTTATCGGTGGCACGTCCGATCGCCCGGCACCAATCAGCGACAAAGAAGTTGATGCGATTATGAACCGCCTACAGCAGGTTGGTGATAAGCCGCGTCCGAAAACGCTGTTTGAACCGGGTGAAATGGTTCGTGTTAGCGACGGTCCGTTTGCTGACTTTAACGGTGTGGTTGAAGAAGTGGACTATGAAAAGTCCCGCCTGAAAGTTTCCGTTTCTATCTTCGGTCGTGCGACCCCGGTAGAACTGGACTTTGCCCAGGTCGAAAAAGCCTAAGTAGCCGAGTAAAAAAGCGACGATTTAATCGTTGCACGAGGTGCGAGATTGGAATACAATTTCGCGCCTTTTGTTTTTATGGGCCCGGCCCGTAAAACGAATTTTTATCACGGGGAGCCTCGCTGAGGCGCTATAACCCAATTAGAGGATTTTAGAATGGCTAAGAAAGTACAAGCCTACGTCAAGCTGCAGGTTGCAGCCGGTATGGCTAACCCGAGTCCACCAGTTGGTCCAGCTCTGGGTCAACAGGGCGTTAACATCATGGAATTCTGTAAAGCGTTTAACGCCAAAACTGAATCCCTGGAAAAAGGCCTGCCAACTCCGGTTGTTATTACCGTTTATGCTGACCGTTCTTTCACTTTCGTTACCAAGACCCCGCCGGCAGCAGTACTGCTGAAAAAAGCGGCTGGTATCAAGTCTGGTTCCGGTAAGCCGAACAAAGACAAAGTCGGTAAAATTTCCCGCACTCAGCTGCAGGAAATCGCGCAGACCAAAGCTGCCGACATGACTGGTTCCGACATTGAAGCGATGACTCGCTCCATTGAAGGTACTGCACGTTCCATGGGCCTGGTAGTGGAGGACTAAGAAATGGCTAAACTGACCAAGCGCATGTCCGTCATTCGTGACAAAGTTGATGTGACCAAACAGTACGACATCACCGAAGCTATCTCTCTGCTGAAAGAACTGGCTACTGCTAAGTTCGTAGAAAGCGTTGACGTTGCTGTAAACCTCGGCATCGATGCTCGTAAATCTGATCAGAACGTTCGTGGTGCAACTGTACTGCCAAACGGTACTGGCCGTTCCGTTCGCGTTGCCGTATTTGCCCAGGGCGCAAACGCTGAAGCTGCTAAAGCTGCAGGCGCTGAACTGGTAGGTATGGAAGATCTGGCTGACCAGATCAAGAAAGGCGAAATGAACTTTGACGTTGTTATTGCTTCCCCGGATGCAATGCGCGTTGTTGGCCAGTTGGGTCAGGTTCTGGGTCCACGTGGCCTGATGCCAAACCCGAAAGTTGGTACTGTAACCCCTAACGTTGCTGAAGCGGTTAAGAACGCTAAAGCAGGTCAGGTTCGTTATCGTAACGACAAAAACGGTATCATCCACACTACCATCGGTAAAGTGGACTTCGACACCGAGAAATTGAAAGAAAACCTGGAATCTCTGCTGGTTGCGCTGAAAAAAGCCAAACCAACTCAGGCTAAAGGCGTGTACATCAAGAAAATTAGCATCTCCACCACTATGGGTGCAGGTGTTGCGGTTGACCAGGCTGGTCTGACTGCAGTAGCAAACTAATACCTTTACGTGGGCGGTGGATTTGTCTACAATCTTCCCCCCACGTTTGCTAACAAAAGTTAGCAGGTAAAAGAATTGTTCGTTGGAGCCTGGCCTGATCCAGGCCTCCGTCGAAGACCGCAGGTGTTTCGTAAGAGACTTAATGTCCTGCGTAGACGGTGACAGAACGCTAAGATTATTTCTGATACTCTGGCTTGTTTCTGCTCACCGTATTAAGACGCTCTTTTCGTTTGAAAAGAGTGAAGTGAGTTCCAGGGCATGAGCCCTGGCAAACATCCAGGAGCAAAGCTAATGGCTTTAAATCTTCAAGACAAACAAGCGATTGTTGCTGAAGTCAGCGAAGTAGCCAAAGGCGCGCTGTCTGCGGTAGTTGCGGATTCCCGTGGCGTAACTGTAGACAAAATGACTGAACTGCGTAAAGCAGGTCGCGAAGCTGGCGTATACATGCGTGTTGTTCGTAACACCCTGCTGCGCCGTGCTGTTGAAGGTACTCAGTTTGAGTGCCTGAAAGACGCGTTCATTGGTCCGACCCTTATTGCATATTCTATGGAACACCCGGGCGCAGCTGCTCGTCTGTTCAAAGATTTCGCGAAAGCGAATGCAAAATTTGAGGTCAAAGCCGCAGCCTTTGAAGGTGAGTTGATCCCGGCATCGCAAATCGATCGCCTGGCTACACTGCCGACCTACGAAGAAGCAATTGCACGCCTGATGGCAACCATGAAAGAAGCTTCGGCTGGCAAACTGGTTCGCACTCTGGCTGCTGTACGCGATGCGAAAGAAGCGGCTTAATAGTCGTTATCTTTGTAAAGCATTCGCTTACGTATAAACTTATTCTGATTTTCAGGAACAATTTAAATGTCTATCACTAAAGATCAAATCATTGAAGCAGTTGCAGCTATGTCCGTAATGGACGTTGTAGAACTGATTTCTGCAATGGAAGAAAAATTCGGCGTTTCTGCTGCTGCCGCTGTAGCTGTAGCTGCTGGTCCAGCTGAAGCTGCTGAAGAAAAAACTGAATTCGACGTGATTCTGAAAGGTATCGGCGCGAACAAAGTTGCAGTAATCAAAGCAGTACGTGGCGCAACTGGCCTGGGTCTGAAAGAAGCTAAAGACCTCGTTGAATCTGCTCCAGCCGCTCTGAAAGAAGGCGTGAGCAAAGACGACGCAGAATCACTGAAAAAATCTCTGGAAGAAGCTGGCGCTGAAGTTGAAGTTAAATAAGCCAACCCTTTCGGTTGCAGCCTGAGAAATTAGGCTGATGGCTGGTGACTTTTTAGTCACCAGCCTTTTTGCGCTGTAAGGCGCCAGTAGCATTTCACACTATTTAACTGCTGGCTGTCCTGACAATGCTTGTTTCTATCGACGTCTTAATATACTGCGACAGGCCGCTCGGGCTGTGTAAATTGCAACGAAATGGTTTAAGCGTGATAGCAACAGGTTTTGCGGAAAGTATTCAATTTTCCGATCAAGAAAATGGTGTTGCACAAACTGTCCCTTCGTCGGGCAGATGGGTCGACTTGTCAGCGAGCTGAGGAACCCTAATGGTTTACTCCTATACCGAGAAAAAACGTATTCGTAAGGATTTTGGTAAACGTCCACAAGTTTTGGATATACCTTATCTCCTTTCTATCCAACTTGACTCGTTCCAGAAGTTTATCGAGCAAGATCCTGAAGGGCAGTATGGTCTGGAAGCAGCCTTCCGTTCCGTATTCCCAATCAAAAGCTATAGCGGTAATTCTGAGCTGCAGTACGTCAGCTACCGTCTTGGCGAACCGGTATTTGACGTTCAGGAATGTCAGATCCGTGGTGTGACCTATTCCGCACCGCTGCGCGTAAAACTGCGTCTGGTAGTTTACGAGCGTGAAGCGCCGGAAGGCACCGTTAAAGACATCAAAGAACAAGAAGTCTACATGGGTGAAATTCCGCTCATGACTGACAACGGTACTTTCGTTATCAACGGTACTGAGCGTGTTATCGTTTCCCAGCTGCATCGTAGCCCGGGCGTCTTCTTCGACAGCGATAAGGGTAAAACACACTCATCCGGTAAAGTACTGTATAACGCGCGCATCATTCCTTACCGTGGTTCCTGGCTGGACTTCGAGTTCGATCCGAAAGACAACCTGTTTGTCCGTATCGACCGTCGTCGTAAACTGCCTGCGACCATCATTTTGCGTGCGCTGCAATACACCACTGAGCAGATTCTTGACCTGTTCTTTGAGAAAGTGATCTTCGAAATTCGCGACAACAAGCTGCAAATGGAGCTGTTGCCGGAACGTCTGCGTGGTGAGACCGCATCGTTCGACATCGAATTCGAAGGTAAAGTGTATGTGGAAAAAGGCCGCCGTATTACTGCGCGCCACATCCGTCAACTTGAAAAAGATGATATCAAACTCATCGAAGTACCGGTTGAATACATTGCAGGAAAAGTAGCCGCAAAAGATTACGTTGATGCCTCTACCGGCGAACTGATCTGCCCAGCCAACATGGAGCTGAGCCTGGATCTGTTGGCTAAGCTGAGCCAGTCTGGCCACAAACGTATCGAAACGCTGTTCACCAACGACCTGGATCACGGTGCGTATATGTCTGAGACTATACGTGTCGATCCAACCAGCGATCGTCTGAGTGCTCTGGTAGAAATCTACCGTATGATGCGCCCTGGTGAGCCGCCAACTCGTGAAGCAGCTGAAAATCTGTTTGAGAACCTGTTCTTCTCTGAAGACCGCTATGACTTGTCTGCGGTTGGTCGTATGAAGTTCAACCGTTCTCTGCTGCGTGATGCGATTGAAGGTTCCGGTATCCTGAGCAAAGAAGACATCATCGAAGTGATGAAGAAGCTCATTGATATCCGTAACGGCAAAGGCGAAGTGGATGATATCGACCACCTCGGCAACCGTCGTATTCGTTCCGTTGGCGAAATGGCGGAAAACCAATTCCGCGTTGGCCTGGTTCGTGTAGAGCGTGCGGTTAAAGAGCGTCTGTCTCTGGGCGATCTGGATACCCTGATGCCTCAGGACATGATCAACGCCAAGCCGATTTCTGCCGCAGTGAAAGAGTTCTTTGGTTCCAGCCAGCTTTCTCAGTTTATGGACCAGAACAACCCGCTGTCTGAGATTACGCACAAACGTCGTATCTCTGCACTCGGCCCGGGTGGTTTGACTCGTGAACGCGCAGGCTTTGAAGTTCGAGACGTACACCCGACTCACTACGGTCGCGTGTGTCCAATCGAAACGCCTGAAGGTCCAAACATCGGTCTGATCAACTCCTTGTCCGTGTATGCACAGACAAACGAATACGGTTTCCTTGAGACTCCGTATCGTAAAGTGACTGACGGTGTTGTAACCGACGAAATTCACTACCTTTCTGCTATCGAAGAAGGTAACTATGTTATCGCTCAGGCTAACACCAACCTGGACGAAGAAGGTCGCTTTGTTGATGACCTCGTTACCTGTCGTAGCAAAGGTGAATCCAGCTTGTTCAGCAATGACCAAGTGGATTATATGGACGTTTCGACCCAACAGATTGTTTCTGTTGGTGCATCACTGATTCCATTCCTGGAACACGATGACGCCAACCGTGCATTGATGGGTGCGAACATGCAACGTCAGGCGGTTCCGACTCTGCGTGCTGATAAGCCGCTGGTTGGTACCGGTATGGAACGTGCTGTTGCCGTTGACTCCGGTGTAACTGCGGTTGCGAAACGTGGCGGTACCGTTCAGTACGTGGATGCTTCCCGTATCGTTATTAAAGTTAACGAAGACGAGATGTATCCGGGCGAAGCTGGCATCGACATCTATAACCTGACCAAGTACACCCGTTCTAACCAGAACACCTGTATCAACCAGATGCCGTGTGTGTCTCTGGGTGAGCCGGTTGAGCGCGGCGACGTGCTGGCTGATGGCCCGTCTACCGATCTCGGTGAACTGGCACTCGGTCAGAACATGCGTGTAGCGTTTATGCCGTGGAATGGTTACAACTTCGAAGACTCCATCCTCGTCTCCGAGCGTGTGGTTCAGGAAGATCGTTTCACCACGATTCACATTCAGGAACTGGCGTGCGTGTCCCGTGACACCAAGCTGGGGCCTGAAGAGATCACTGCTGATATCCCGAACGTGGGTGAAGCTGCGCTCTCTAAACTGGATGAATCCGGTATCGTTTACATCGGTGCAGAAGTGACCGGCGGCGATATTCTGGTTGGTAAGGTAACACCTAAAGGTGAAACCCAGCTGACGCCAGAAGAGAAACTGCTGCGTGCGATCTTCGGTGAGAAAGCGTCTGACGTTAAAGACTCTTCTCTGCGCGTACCTAACGGTGTTTCCGGTACGATCATCGACGTTCAGGTCTTTACTCGCGATGGCGTAGAAAAAGACAAACGTGCGCTGGAAATCGAAGAGATGCAGCTGAAGCAGGCTAAGAAAGACCTGTCTGAAGAACTGCAGATCCTTGAAGCTGGCCTGTTTAGTCGTATCTACGCGGTGCTGGTCTCCGGTGGTGTTGAAGCTGAGAAGCTTGACAAACTGCCGCGCGATCGCTGGCTGGAACTGGGCCTGACCGACGAAGATAAACAAAATCAGCTGGAACAACTGGCTGAGCAGTATGACGAACTGAAACACGAGTTCGAGAAAAAACTCGAAGCGAAACGCCGCAAAATCACTCAGGGCGACGATCTGGCACCAGGTGTGCTGAAGATTGTTAAGGTGTATCTGGCTGTTAAACGTCAGATTCAGCCTGGTGATAAGATGGCAGGTCGTCACGGTAACAAGGGTGTTATTTCTAAGATCAACCCGATCGAAGATATGCCGCACGATGCTAACGGTACGCCGGTAGATATCGTACTGAACCCGCTGGGCGTACCGTCTCGTATGAACATTGGTCAGATCCTCGAAACTCACCTTGGTATGGCTGCAAAAGGCATTGGCGAAAAAATCAACGCTATGCTGAAGCAGCAGGAAGAAGTCGCGAAACTGCGCGAGTTCATCCAGCGTGCGTACGATCTGGGCACTGACGTTCGCCAGAAAGTTGACCTGAACACCTTCACGGATGATGAAGTGCTGCGTCTGGCAGAGAACCTGAAAAAAGGTATGCCAATCGCAACGCCAGTCTTTGACGGTGCGAAAGAGTCTGAAATCAAGGAACTGTTACAGCTGGGTGGCCTGCCGACTTCCGGTCAGATCACACTGTTCGACGGTCGTACTGGTGAGCAATTCGAGCGCCAGGTTACCGTTGGCTATATGTACATGCTGAAACTGAACCACTTGGTTGATGACAAGATGCATGCGCGTTCTACCGGTTCTTACAGCCTGGTTACTCAGCAGCCGCTGGGTGGTAAGGCTCAGTTCGGTGGTCAGCGCTTCGGTGAGATGGAAGTATGGGCGCTTGAAGCATATGGCGCGGCATACACCCTGCAGGAAATGCTTACCGTTAAGTCTGATGACGTGAATGGTCGTACCAAGATGTATAAAAACATCGTGGACGGCAACCATCAGATGGAACCAGGTATGCCAGAATCCTTCAACGTACTGTTGAAAGAGATTCGTTCTCTGGGTATCAACATCGAGCTGGAAGACGAGTAACTCTCGCTCAAACAGGTCACTGGTGCCGGGGTAATTCCCGGCACCAGATTGTGCTAACTCCGACGGGAGCAAATCCGTGAAAGATTTATTAAAGTTTCTAAAAGCGCAGACTAAAACCGAAGAGTTTGATGCGATCAAAATTGCTCTGGCATCGCCAGACATGATCCGTTCATGGTCTTTCGGTGAAGTTAAGAAGCCGGAAACCATTAACTACCGTACGTTCAAACCTGAACGTGACGGCCTTTTCTGTGCGCGTATTTTCGGGCCAGTAAAAGACTACGAGTGCCTGTGCGGTAAGTACAAGCGCCTGAAACACCGTGGTGTGATCTGCGAGAAGTGCGGCGTTGAAGTGACCCAGACTAAAGTGCGTCGTGAACGCATGGGCCACATCGAGCTGGCGTCTCCAACTGCTCACATCTGGTTCCTGAAATCTCTGCCGTCCCGTATCGGCTTGCTGCTGGATATGCCGCTGCGCGATATCGAACGTGTTCTGTACTTCGAATCTTATGTGGTTATCGAAGGCGGTATGACGAATCTGGAACGTAATCAGATTCTGACCGAAGAACAGTATCTGGACGCGCTGGAAGAGTTCGGTGACGAATTCGACGCGAAGATGGGTGCGGAAGCTATTCAGGCCCTGTTGAAAAACATGGATCTGGAGCAAGAGTGCGAGCAGCTGCGTCAAGAGCTGAACGAAACTAACTCCGAAACCAAGCGTAAAAAACTGACCAAGCGTATCAAGCTGCTGGAAGCGTTCGTCCTGTCTGGTAACAAACCAGAGTGGATGATCCTGACCGTTCTGCCGGTTCTGCCGCCAGATCTGCGTCCGCTGGTTCCGCTTGATGGCGGTCGTTTCGCAACGTCGGATCTTAACGATCTGTATCGTCGCGTGATCAACCGTAACAACCGTCTGAAACGTCTGCTGGACCTGGCTGCACCTGACATCATCGTACGTAACGAAAAACGTATGTTGCAGGAAGCTGTCGATGCCCTGCTGGACAACGGACGTCGTGGTCGTGCGATTACCGGTTCTAACAAGCGTCCTCTGAAATCTTTGGCCGATATGATCAAAGGTAAGCAGGGTCGTTTCCGTCAGAACTTGCTCGGTAAGCGTGTTGACTACTCTGGTCGTTCTGTTATCACCGTAGGTCCATACCTGCGTCTGCATCAGTGCGGTCTGCCGAAGAAAATGGCACTGGAGCTGTTCAAACCGTTCATCTACGGCAAGCTGGAACTGCGTGGTCTTGCTACCACCATTAAAGCTGCTAAGAAGATGGTTGAGCGTGAAGAAGCTGTCGTTTGGGATATCCTGGACGAAGTTATCCGCGAACACCCAGTACTGCTGAACCGTGCACCAACTCTGCACCGTTTGGGTATTCAGGCATTTGAACCGGTACTGATCGAAGGTAAAGCTATCCAGCTGCACCCGCTGGTTTGTGCGGCTTATAACGCCGACTTCGATGGTGACCAGATGGCAGTACACGTTCCGCTGACGCTTGAAGCTCAGTTGGAAGCGCGTGCGCTGATGATGTCTACCAACAACATCCTGTCACCTGCGAACGGCGAGCCAATCATCGTTCCTTCTCAGGACGTTGTATTGGGTCTGTACTACATGACCCGTGACTGTGTTAACGCCAAAGGCGAAGGCATGGTGCTGTCTGGCCCTAAAGAAGCTGAGCGTATCTATCGCGCAGGTCTGGCCTCACTGCATGCGCGTGTAAAAGTGCGTATCACTGAATTTGAAAAAGATGCCAACAATCAGTTCGTTGGTAAAACCAGCATTATCGACACTACCGTAGGTCGTGCGATTTTGTGGATGATCGTGCCGAAAGGCCTGCCTTATTCCATCGTCAACCAGGCGCTGGGCAAGAAGGCAATCTCCAAAATGCTGAACACCTGTTACCGTATTCTGGGCCTTAAGCCTACGGTAATCTTTGCTGACCAGACGATGTACACCGGCTTTGCATATGCAGCGCGTTCAGGTGTTTCTGTTGGTATCGATGACATGGTCATCCCAGCGAAGAAAACTGAGATCATCTCTGAAGCGGAAGCTGAAGTTGCTGAGATCCAGGAGCAGTTCCAGTCTGGTCTGGTAACCGCAGGTGAGCGTTACAACAAAGTTATCGATATCTGGGCTGCGGCGAACGATCGTGTTTCTAAAGCGATGATGGATAACCTGCAAACTGAATCCGTTATTAACCGTGACGGTGTAGAAGAGCAGCAGGTTTCCTTCAACAGCATCTACATGATGGCCGACTCCGGTGCGCGTGGTTCAGCAGCACAGATTCGTCAGCTGGCAGGTATGCGTGGTCTGATGGCTAAGCCAGATGGCTCCATCATCGAAACGCCAATCACCGCGAACTTCCGTGAAGGTCTGAACGTACTCCAGTACTTCATCTCCACGCACGGTGCTCGTAAAGGTCTGGCGGATACCGCACTGAAAACGGCAAACTCCGGTTATCTGACTCGTCGTCTGGTTGACGTCGCGCAGGATCTGGTTGTTACCGAAGATGACTGTGGAACACACGAAGGCATCCTGATGACTCCGGTTATCGAAGGTGGCGACGTTAAAGAACCACTGCGCGATCGCGTTCTGGGCCGTGTAACGGCTGAAGATGTGATCAAGCCGGGTACTGCAGACATCCTGGTCACCCGTAATACCTTGCTCGATGAGCAATGGTGTGACCTGTTGGAACTCAACTCTGTTGACAGCGTAAAAGTACGTTCCGTAGTAGGTTGCGAAACTGACTTTGGCGTTTGTGCTCACTGCTATGGTCGCGACCTGGCACGTGGCCATATCATCAACAAAGGTGAAGCTATCGGGGTTATCGCGGCACAGTCCATCGGTGAACCAGGTACACAGCTGACGATGCGTACGTTCCACATCGGTGGTGCGGCATCTCGTTCCGCTGCTGAATCTAGCATCCAGGTGAAAAACAAAGGTAGCATCAAGCTCAGCAACGCGAAGTCGGTTGTGAACTCTGCCGGTAAACTGGTAGTGACTTCTCGTAACACCGAGCTGAAGCTGATCGACGAATTCGGTCGTACCAAAGAAAGCTACAAAGTGCCTTACGGTGCGGTAATGGGCAAAGGCGATGGCGAACAGGTTGCGGGCGGCGAAACCGTTGCAAACTGGGATCCACACACCATGCCAGTTATCACTGAAGTGGGTGGTTTCATTCGCTTCACCGATATGGTTGACGGCCAGACGATTACTCGTCAGACCGACGAACTGACCGGCCTTTCTTCCCTGGTGGTTCTGGATTCAGCAGAACGTACCGCGGGCGGTAAAGATCTGCGTCCAGCGCTGAAAATCATTGATGCCAATGGTAACGATGTTCTGATCCCAGGTACCGATATGCCTGCTCAGTACTTCCTGCCGGGTAAAGCGATTGTTCAGCTGGAAGATGGTATCCAGATCAGTGCGGGTGACGCTCTGGCGCGTATTCCTCAGGAATCCAGCGGTACCAAGGATATCACCGGTGGTCTGCCACGCGTTGCTGACCTGTTCGAAGCACGTCGTCCGAAAGAGCCTGCAATCCTGGCGGAAATTACCGGTATCATTTCCTTCGGTAAAGAAACCAAAGGTAAACGTCGTCTGGTTATCACTCCGTTAGACGGTAGCGAGCCATACGAAGAGATGATTCCTAAATGGCGTCAGCTCAACGTGTTCGAAGGCGAACGTGTAGAACGTGGTGACGTGGTTTCCGATGGTCCAGAAGCGCCGCACGACATTCTGCGTCTTCGTGGTGTACACGCGGTAACGCGTTATATCACCAACGAAGTACAGGACGTTTACCGTCTGCAAGGCGTTAAGATTAACGATAAACACATCGAAGTTATCGTTCGTCAGATGCTGCGTAAAGCAACCATCGATAGCGCTGGAAGCTCTGACTTCCTGGAAGGCGAGCAGGTTGAATACTCTCGCGTCAAGATTGCTAACCGCGATCTCGAAGCGAATGGCAAAGTTGCGGTATTGTATTCCCGCGATCTGCTGGGTATCACCAAAGCGTCTCTGGCAACCGAGTCCTTCATCTCTGCTGCATCGTTCCAGGAGACCACTCGTGTCCTGACTGAAGCTGCTGTAGCGGGTAAACGTGATGAACTGCGCGGTCTGAAAGAGAACGTTATCGTTGGTCGTCTGATTCCAGCTGGTACGGGTTATGCGTATCACCAGGATCGTATGCGTCGTCGTGCTGCAGGCGAACAGCCAGCTGCACCTCAGGTTACTGCTGAAGATGCATCTGCCAGCCTGGCAGAACTGCTGAACGCAGGTCTGGGCGGCTCTAACAACGATTAATCGTGACTTGAGCTAATAAAAAACCCGCTTCGGCGGGTTTTTTCATGGCTGTAACCTGGTAGGGTGATGATTACTTCAGTAGTGGCAACCGACGATAAAGCTCGATCATATCGCCCGCGAGATCCTGAATCACCATCGCATTCATCAGGTGATCCTGCGAGTGAACGGTAATCAGGTTCACCGGCAGTTTTCCGGTGCCTTCATCAAAACCGATAAGCTGTGTCTGGATGACGTGCGCATGTTTAACATACTCGCGCGACTCCTCCATCGATTTTTCAGCCTCGTCAAAATCACCTTTGCGGGCCAGCTGTAAAGCGGTAAGCGCCGCGCTACGTGCCGCACCGGCATTTACCAGCAATTCCATGATGGTCGTTTCTAAATCTTCCACGATTTACTCCAGCAGTTTGAGGGCTTTTTCCAGTACGACATCGCCTTTCATCATGCCGTAATCCATCATGTCGATCACCGCGACAGGTTTACCCAGTGGTTCCGCCTGTGCCTGCAGTTTTGCCAATTCGTATTTTACCTGTGGCCCCAGTAACACGATGTCGGCTGTTGCAATAATGTCCTTGAACTCAGCAACCGGAACGGCTTTGATGCTTACTTCGATACCTTTCTTTTGTGCCGCGTCTTTCATGCGTTGAACCAGCATGCTGGTGGACATTCCCGCTGCACAACATAAAACGATGTTCTTCATAGTCAGCCTCGATCTACATGTGTTTATTGATAATTATCCCGAGCAGGCACCTTCAACAACCGCTTTACCGCGATTGTGTGTCTGGCATCACAAAGAAACCTCGCTTTACTGAAACCGGTTACAATTTGCAAAGGGGATAATAGTTTTTTGCTGATACTGTCCATATAGACATGTTATTAAAAACAGTATTGACACCAGATTTTAAATATGTAAATTAGAACTCAACAGCAGAGAAATGGTAGTTTGCTGTTAGCCAGTAAGTAGCAGTTAAGCTTTATTGGGGTTTGCGATGAAGGCCACGAAGTCTGTTTTTTGGGTTAGTTGATGTGAGATGAACGTATATTTCTCGCTTCGCTAAAGCTTCAAGGTCCTGTAACTGATAGACGAAATCGCAAAGTAGTAAGTGAAGCGCGACGATGTAAGGCCATGATTTTGAAGTGAATGTTTGCGGATACGTTCTGTTGTTATCTTCCGCAAAGACAGTAAGGCCACGCATCAAAGAGTATATGTCGCGATGGGGAGTGTACTTGTTTAAGTTGCCATGCTTGAGTTGTGTTATCAGGCTGGTGGGATAGGTTAAACGGTAAATAGAGGAGCAAGTTAGTTAGTATCAGTATCCAATATTATCTGTATTAAACGCGTACATTAAAAGCAGTACCATAAGTAGTACCAAAAACGTAAGTCAATTAATGTTAAATCTGAAGTTCGTAGTACCATAAAAGCCCTGACTGCAATAGTTGGGGCTTTTATTGTATCGATATCAATGTGTTTGACCCGATCGCTCACCTCCTTCTTTTCGTCTTGTTGTCTCACTTCACTTTTCTGATGCACGTAAGATAAAAAAAATTAATCCTTGCTTAATAAATCAAACCAAGCCTACTATGTTGTCATCGGTTTGGAACACAGACCTTATGCAAGCAGTTTTAGTAAAGCAGTCCTCAGTTCAAGCGCTATCCTGGATATCCCTTCTTCATGAGCCTCCTCCTAAGTGCCCCATAAGATAAATTCTGAAAAACAGGCCAAGTTCGCCGCGAGAGTGGCTCAAAAATAAGAAAGGAAATATCAATGTCTAACAAAATGACTGGTTTAGTAAAATGGTTCAACCCTGAAAAAGGCTTCGGCTTTATCACCCCTCAGGACGGCAGCAAAGATGTATTCGTACACTTCTCTGCAATCCAGAGCAGCGATTTTAAAACTTTAGACGAAGGCCAAAAAGTTGAGTTCTCAATTGAGAACGGCGCTAAAGGCCCGTCTGCTGTTAACGTTATCGCGCTGTAATAGCCGATAATCTCACTGCCACTTACAATAGCGATGAAGGCCTGAGCCTGAGCAGTTAAGCGATAGTGAATAAAAAACCCGCCTCGGCGGGTTTTTTCGTTTCTGGCGTCCGTTGTTTGAGGGCAGGGCGAAACGAGGAAGTGGATTTTCGCCCTGGTCAGCGTCCGTTGCTGACGACAAGAGAATAAAAAAACGCGTAATATTTCACAATCTTGCTTTTGATGCTTTCCGAGACGGTTTGTAAGATTTCTCCAGCATTACCTCTTTTTTCAGCGATACTGCGAGCCGCGTCCCAGCCAGCTATCCCAGTCCTTCCATACCGGTTGCAAACCTTGAGCAGTGAGTGCCTGAGCGACATCTTCAGGGCGGCGGCCATCGTGTGGGGTAAACTGTTCTAGCTCAGGCCGAGCGTCAGCATAGCCACCTGGCTGTGTTTTCGAAAACGCGCTCACGTTGTTGATCGCTAATGGAATGACCTTGTCGCGAAACCCCGGTGACTCTCGTGTGGATAATGACAGTTCGACCTCAGGTGCCAGCAGGCGAAACGCGCAGATAGTTTGAACCAGTTGGCGCTCGTCCATGATTGATGCGGGTTCGATGCCTCCGGTGCAGGGCCTTAATCGGGGAAATGAGATGGAATAGCGGCTCTGCCAGTACTGTTGCTGAAGCCATAAAAGATGCTCCGCGACCATATAACAATCTACCCGCCAGCTGTCCGATAGGCCAATCAGCGCGCCGAGCCCAATTTTATCGATTCCTGCGCGGCCAAGCCTGTCTGGAGTTTCAAGACGAAAGAGGAAATCCTGTTTCTTGCCTTTGAGGTGATGCTGAGCGTACATTTTTTCGTGATACGTCTCCTGATAAACCATCACGCCATCCAGCCCCAGCGTTTTCAATTCAGCGTACTCTTCTGTGGAAAGCGGCTGAACCTCTATCTGTAATGACGAGAACTGACGGCGAATGTCGGGGAAATGCCGGCGAAAATAATCCATTCCTACTTTTCCTTGATGCTCACCGGTCACCAGCAGCACATGTTCGAAACCCATCTCCCGAATTGCCGCGCATTCTCGCGCAATCTCAGCGTCATCGAGCGTTTTACGCTTGATACGATTGCTCATCGAAAAGCCGCAATAGGTACAGTTATTGGCGCAAAGGTTGGACAGATAAAGAGGCACATAGAAACTCACCGTGTTGCCAAAGCGCTGACGGGTCAGCCGTTGTGCGCGCTGTGCCATGGGCTCAAGATAATTGCTGGCGGCGGGGGAGAGCAGGGCCATCATGTCGTCGCGGGTGGGATGACGCGCATGTAATGCGCGCTCCACATCGGCGGGCGTTTTGCCGTTGATGCGCATCCGAATATCATCCCAATCCAACTGTCGCCAGCGGTCAGTAAACGTGCTCATCAAAATGCCTCCAGAAATCCGGTCAGCGGGCTGGTTGCCTGTGCCTGATAGCGACGTGCGCCAGCGCCAGAGTGCCGCGCCAACACGCCCGCTTCTACCGCCAGGCGAAACGCACGGGCCATCATTATCGGATCTTCTGCGACCGCAATTGCCGTATTCACTAAAACCGCGTCAGCGCCCATTTCTAGCGCCTGTGCCGCATGACTCGGCACGCCAATTCCCGCATCGACCACGACCGGTACCGTCGCTTGTTCAATAATGATTTCAAGCATGGCGCGCGTTTCCAGCCCCTGGTTTGAGCCAATCGGTGCGCCGAGCGGCATCACGGCCGCGCATCCTACCTCCTCCAGCCTTTTGCATAAGACCGGGTCAGCGCCGCAGTAAGGCAACACGGTAAACCCCTGCTTGACCAGAATCTCAGCCGCTTTAAGCGTTTCGATAGGATCCGGTAATAGCCAACGCGCATCAGGATGGATTTCCAGTTTCAGCCAGCTTGTCCCCAGCGCTTCCCTTGCCAGCTGCGCGGCAAAAACGGCTTCTTCCGCAGTCTTTGCGCCAGAGGTATTGGGTAGCAGCATTACGCCTGCCTCAAGCAGCGGTGCGAGTATGGCATCGCTATGATGACGCAGATCCACGCGTTTCAGCGCCAGCGTCACCAGTTGACTCCCGCTCTCGTGGATGGCTTCTACCATCAGTTGAGGCGAGGCGAATTTCCCTGTGCCGGTGAAGAGATGTGATTCAAAGATTTTATCTGCAATACGTAACATATCAGCCTCCCGCGATGACCTGAAAAAGCAGGATTCGATCGCCGTCGCGCACCTGCTGAAGCTCCCACTGCTCACGCGGCAGGATCTGTTGATTAAGTGCCAGAGCCATTCCTGGTTTTAGCTGGCGGAGTTGTTCAAGCAGCGTTGAGATTGTGAGCCCGTCAGTGCATTGCATTGGCTCATCGTTAAACAGGATCCGCATGATGGCCTCCACAAACCCGACAGCCGTTGGCGCGTTGTAACGCCAATTGCCGCCAGCTACCCGATCGCGCATCGAAGAGACGCAGCGTGTTGCGTGCGGTATCTATCTCGCTGAGTAGCTTGATGGCTTCTAGCGCCTGTAACGTACCCATGACGCCAACAACTGGGCCAAGAATGCCCGCCGTGCGGCAGTTGCGCTGAGGTTCTTCGTCATCTGGCCACAGGCAGCGATAGCAGCCCTGCGTCCACGGTGGCGTCAGCACCATCATTTGTCCGCCAAAGCCTACGGCGCTGGCCGTGATGAGTGGCTTACCCAGAACCACGCAGGCGGCGTTAATAGCCTGACGCGTTGCCATGTTATCGGTGCAATCAAGCACCACGTCGGCCAGCGAAATTTCATGATGCAGTGCTTCTCCTTCGAGCCTCTGCTGGCGAGCAAGAATCTGAATATCAGGGTTCAACTGGCTAAGCCTTCGCTTTGTGACCTGTGCTTTTGGCTGACCAAGGTCATCGATCGTGAACAGAATTTGCCGCTGCAAATTGCTCAGATGGATATCGTCGTCGTCGGCTAATACCAGAGTGCCAATACCTGCACCTGCCAGATACTGCGCTGCCGGAGCACCTAATCCACCCAGCCCGATGATCAATACCCGGCTGGCGAGCAGCTTCTGTTGCCCGTCGATGGCGATATCTTCCAGAAGGATCTGGCGGCTGTAGCGCATAAAGTCGCTGTCACGCATCGCCTGCTCCTGCCAGCTTCAGCAGCTGAGCTGTGGCAGCCTGCCAGTCAGCTGCCTGAGTGATGGCGCTGACCACCGCGATGCTACCCACACCGGTTTTCAATACCGCAGGAGCGCGGTCAAGGCTGATGCCGCCGATAGCCACCGTCGGGTAATCCGCCAGACGTTCGATATGTCGTGCCAGTTGTTCCAGTCCTTGTGGCGATGAAGGCATCTGTTTGGTCTGGGTGGGGAAAACATGACCGAGGGCGATGTATGAGGGACGTGCCGCCAGTGCGATGTCGATTTCCATATCATCATGAGTCGATACGCCCAGACGAAGGCCAGCATGACGAATGGCATTGAGATCGGTGGTTTCCAGGTCCTCCTGCCCCAAATGTACACCGTAGGCCTGATGCTTAATGGCGAGTTGCCAATAGTCATTGATAAAAAGACGGGCATCGAAACGGCGACCGAGCTCAATGGCGGTTAACACGTCACCTTCGACCTCCGCATCGGTTTTATCTTTAATACGCAACTGGAGTGTTTTTACACCCGCATTTAACAAGCGAGCAATCCACTCCACACTATCGACAACCGGGTAAAGACCTAAACGAAAAGGTACCGGTGGAAAATCAGGCTGGTACATTATGCCTCCTCTTTTTTGAGGTAGATTTCGCCACCTTTGGCGCGGAAGTTTTCTGACATATCCGCCATGCCCACTTCAATCACCTGCTTTGCGGCGTAGTCGCGCACTTCCTGGCTGATTTTCATTGAGCAGAACTTTGGTCCGCACATAGAGCAGAAGTGGGCAACTTTGCCGGATTCCTGCGGTAGCGTTTCGTCGTGGTAAGCGCGGGCGGTAAACGGGTCAAGCGCCAGATTAAACTGGTCTTCCCAGCGGAATTCGAAGCGCGCCTTAGACATGGCGTTGTCGCGGATTTGCGCGCCAGGATGGCCTTTTGCCAGGTCGGCGGCGTGAGCGGCAATTTTGTAGGTAATTAGCCCCTGCTTAACGTCTTCTTTGTTTGGCAGACCGAGGTGTTCTTTTGGCGTGACGTAACAGAGCATCGCGCAGCCGAACCAGCCGATCATCGCCGCACCAATGCCAGAGGTGAAATGGTCATAGCCAGGCGCGATATCTGTGGTTAGCGGGCCTAGCGTGTAGAACGGCGCTTCGTGGCAGTGCTCCAGTTCTTCGGTCATGTTGCGGCGAATCATCTGCATTGGCACGTGTCCCGGGCCTTCGATCATGACCTGCACGTCATACTCCCAGGCGATTTTGGTCAGTTCGCCAAGCGTATGCAATTCGGCAAACTGCGCTTCGTCATTGGCATCACGAATGGAACCTGGACGCAGACCATCGCCCAAAGACAACGAAACGTCATAGGCCGCGCAGATTTCGCAGATATCGCGGAAATGTTCGTACAGGAAGTTTTCCTGATGATGCGATAGACACCATTTCGCCATAATGGAGCCGCCACGCGAGACAATTCCGGTCAGGCGTTTGGCGGTCATCGGTACGTAGCGCAGCAGAACGCCGGCATGAATGGTGAAGTAGTCGACGCCCTGTTCTGCCTGCTCCAGCAACGTATCGCGGAACGCTTCCCAGGTGAGATCTTCGGCAATCCCGTTCACTTTCTCCAGCGCCTGGTAGATCGGGACCGTGCCGATCGGCACTGGGCTATTGCGCAGGATCCATTCCCGGGTTTCGTGAATATAGCGGCCTGTCGAAAGGTCCATTACCGTATCCGCGCCCCAGCGCGTTGACCAGACCAGTTTCTCTACCTCTTCTTCGATGGAAGACGTCACCGCCGAGTTGCCAATATTGGCGTTTACTTTCACCAGGAAGTTTCGGCCTATGATCATCGGTTCCGATTCCGGATGATTGATATTGGCAGGAATAATGGCGCGACCGGCGGCTACTTCGTCGCGGACAAATTCAGGCGTGATGTTCTCGGGCAGACGAGCGCCAAAGCCTTCTCCCGGATGCTGGTGGCGTAAAATTTCACTGCGAATACGCTCGCGGCCCATGTTTTCGCGGATAGCGATGAATTCCATTTCTGGCGTGACCTGGCCCTGACGCGCGTAATGCAGCTGAGTCACGCACATGCCTACTTTTGCGCGTTTGGGGGTGAGCAGGCCGGTAAATCGCAGGTCATCAAGGCCATCGTCGGCCAGACGTTGTTTGGTATAAGCGGAGCTGCGTACGGTCAGCGCGTCGCAGTCGTTGCGTGCATCAATCCACGGCTGGCGCAATTTTACGAGTCCCTGTTGGACATTGATGGCTACGTCGGTATCGCCATATGGACCTGATGTGTCGTAGACCGGCACTGCTTCGTTATCTTCAAATTGCGGATTATCTCTGTCGCCACTAACGAGCGTTGGGCTGAGCTGGATCTCGCGCATAGGTACGCGGATATCGGCCTGTGAGCCGTTGATATAAATGCGTTTTGAGTTGGGGAAAGCGGTGCCTTCCAGCGTATCGATGAAGTGTTGGGCTTGCGCGCGTTGCTCGCGGCGGGTCAGTTTAGGTATAGACATAGCTCATTCCAAAAAAGAAAAGGAAGTGGCTTGTCAGACGACGGATGAAGCAAGAGGAAGGATCGCCCACGGGCGATACAACAACAAGTTTGACTCTTGTTCCCTTCGCAGGTCTTAACCTGATCAGGTTCCGCGGATCCCGAATTAACGGTCTCAGCCCGGCTTTCGCACTGGGCACTCCGACAAGAATTTGCTCCCCTAAAACAGGAGCATTGGTTGTAAACTATACGTTAATGATGAATAACTCAAGCTGGGCGAGCGATACTATCTTCGTTGCTGGTGTTCAGGTTGTTATCCAGTGCAAGCGCAATCAACGTATCTTCTAACGTGAAGCGTGCTTCCAGCGCTTCGCCGAGATCGGACAGGGCCTGCTGGAACTCAAGGTAGTTGTCATGATCTATGGCGTTTTCGAGCGTTGAATCATAGTAATCCATGATCTGCTGGGTATTCGCCTCCAGCTGTGGGTAGAGCTTAGTGGCGGCTAAATACGGATGAGTCCCTTCCATTTCTCGGATAATGCGTTCATAAATATTAAAATGACCGTCGGAAAGGTAGTCGACAAGGCTCTGACAAAAATTATCCAGCGCTTTTTCATTCAGGCGCATATACGATTCTTTGCCAGGCTTAATGCCTACCAGGTTGTAATAGGCAACGAGTAAATGTTTGCGCACGTGAAGCCAGCGATCGACCAGTTTATTACTTCCTCCAACGCGCTCTGTCAGGCTTTCTAGCTGGTTTAGCATGTTTGACTCCGCAAGGTTAAGGTTAAAAGCTGCCCACCTAAAATGTAAGAATAATGTAACCAACATGCCTGTGAAGCAAAGGTTGTGCAATAGATATGGATCGTATAATTGAAAAATTAGATCGTGGCTGGTGGATCGTCAGTCATGAACAAAAGCTATGGTTGCCTGGCGGAGAAATACCTTATGGCGACGCAGAGAATTTCGATCTTGTGGGGCAATCTGCACTTAAGATTGGCGAATGGCAGGGCGACTCTGTGTGGTTGATCCAACAACATCGACGCCACGATATGGGATCGGTTCGTCAGGTTATCGATCTTGATGCAGGGCTGTTTCAGCTAGCCGGACGCGGCGTGCAGTTGGCCGAGTTTTATCGCTCGCATAAGTTCTGTGGCTATTGTGGTCACGCAATGCGCCCAAGCAAAACCGAATGGGCATTGCTTTGCAATCACTGCCGTGAACGTTATTACCCGCAAATTGCGCCGTGCATTATCGTGGCGATTCGTCGCGATGATTCTATTTTGCTGGCACAGCATGTCCGCCATCGTAACGGCATCCACACCGTGTTGGCTGGCTTTGTTGAAGTCGGCGAAACGCTTGAGCAGGCGGTCGCTCGTGAAGTGATGGAAGAGAGCAGTATCAACGTTAAAAACCTGCGTTACGTCACCTCCCAGCCGTGGCCGTTCCCGATGTCACTCATGACGGCGTTTATGGCTGATTATGACAGCGGCGACATTGCGATCGACCCGAAAGAGTTGCTCAATGCCAACTGGTATCGTTATGACGATTTACCGTTGCTCCCGCCGCCAGGCACCGTGGCGCGCAGGCTGATAGAAGATACGGTGGCGATGTGTCGGGCCGAGTACGAATGACATGATACACTGAGGCCATAACGCTTAAGGAAATGCAAAATGACCGAACTGAAGAACGATCGTTATCTGCGTGCGCTGATGCGCCAACCCGTTGACGTCACCCCAGTGTGGATGATGCGCCAGGCGGGACGCTATTTGCCGGAGTACAAAGCCACGCGTGCGCAAGCGGGCGATTTTATGTCGCTGTGCAAAAATGCGGAGCTGGCTTGCGAAGTCACCCTGCAGCCGCTGCGCCGCTTCCCGCTCGATGCGGCGATCCTTTTTTCAGACATTCTGACTATCCCGGACGCGATGGGCCTTGGCCTGTATTTCGAGACGGGCGAAGGTCCGCGCTTTACCTCGCCAATCAAGAACAAGGCCGATATCGATAAACTGCCGATTCCGGATCCGGAACAAGAGCTGGGCTATGTGATGAATGCGGTTCGTACCATTCGTCGCGAGCTGAAGGGCGAAGTACCACTGATCGGTTTCTCCGGTAGCCCGTGGACTCTGGCGACCTATATGGTAGAAGGCGGTAGCAGCAAGGCCTTTACCGTAATCAAAAAAATGATGTATGCCGAGCCACTGGCCCTCCACGCGCTGCTCGATAAGCTGGCAAAGAGCGTCACGCTTTATCTCAATGCGCAGATTAAAGCAGGCGCACAGTCAGTGATGATCTTCGACACCTGGGGCGGCGTGCTGACCGGGCGGGATTATCAGCAGTTCTCACTGTATTACATGCATAAAATTATAGATGGCCTGCTGCGTGAAAACGAAGGTCGTCGTGTGCCGGTCACACTGTTCACCAAAGGCGGCGGACAGTGGCTGGAAGCTATGGCGGCTACCGGCTGCGATGCGTTGGGTCTCGACTGGACGACAGATATCGCCGATGCCCGTCGTCGCGTAGGTGACAAAGTCGCGCTACAGGGCAACATGGACCCGTCTATGCTTTATGCTCAGCCTGCCCGTATTGAAGAAGAAGTTGCCTCTATTCTGGCCGGTTTCGGTCAGGGCGAAGGTCACGTCTTTAACCTGGGTCACGGTATTCATCAGGATGTTCCGCCAGAACACGCTGGCGCTTTTGTGGAGGCGGTGCACCGACATTCTGCCCAGTATCATCTTTAAGGAGTAGTTATGGATCTCGCGTCGTTACGCGCTCAGCAAATCGAACTTGCCTCGTCAGTGATCCGTGAGGATTGTCTGGATAAGGACCCGCCGCAATTGATTGCTGGTGCCGATGTCGGATTTGAGCAGGGCGGAGAAGTGACGCGAGCGGCGATGGTGCTGTTGACGTATCCTGCGCTTGAACTGGTTGAATACAAGGTAGCGCGTATCGCTACCACCATGCCTTATATTCCTGGCTTTCTCTCCTTTCGTGAGTATCCCGCGCTGCTGGCAGCGTGGGAACAGCTCTCACAAAAACCTGATTTACTGTTCGTTGACGGCCACGGCATCTCTCATCCCCGCCGTCTGGGCGTTGCCAGCCATTTTGGCTTGCTGGTGGATGTCCCAACGATTGGCGTCGCCAAAAAACGTCTGTGCGGTAAATTTGAACCACTGTCTGCCGAACCTGGTGCGCTCGCTCCCCTGATGGATAAAGGTGAGCAGTTGGCATGGGTCTGGCGCAGTAAAGCGCGTTGCAATCCGCTGTTTGTCGCTACCGGACATCGGGTGAGCACGGATAGCGCGTTGGCGTGGGTGCAGCGCTGTATGAAGGGCTATCGTTTACCTGAGCCGACTCGCTGGGCTGATGCAGTCGCATCCGCGCGTCCGGCATTCATTCGTTGGCAGGAAATTCAGCGGTGATTGAGTTAAACTGCGGCTAATTTCCGATTCGAGACATCATCATGTTACAAAACCCAATTCATCTGCGCCTTGAGAAGCTGGAAAGCTGGCAGCATGTCACCTTTATGGCTTGCCTGTGTGAGCGCATGTATCCCAACTATGCTACGTTCTGCAAGCAAACCGAATTTGGTGAAGGCCAGATTTATCGTCGAATTCTGGACCTGATTTGGGAAACGCTAACGGTCAAAGACGCAAAGGTGAATTTCGACTCTCAGCTTGAAAAGCTGGAAGAGGCAATTCCTTCGGCGGACGACTACGATTTGTATGGCGTCTATCCGGCAATTGATGCCTGTGTTGCCTTAAGTGAATTGGTGCATTCCCGTCTGAGCGGTGAAACCCTGGAGCATGCCATTGAAGTCAGCAAGGCGTCGATCACGACCGTTGCGATGCTGGAAATGACTCAGGAAGGTCGCGAAATGACCGACGAAGAGCTCAGAGTAAACCCAGCGGTGGAGCAAGAATGGGACATTCAGTGGGAAATATTCCGACTTTTGGCCGAGTGTGAAGAACGCGATATTGAGCTGATAAAAGGGCTACGAGCGGACCTGCGCGAGGCTGGTGAGAGCAATATTGGTATAATGTTTAACCAGTGAGACAATAAAACGTGATTTAACGCCTGTTTTGTCACACCTCGACTCTTCCCTTCTGCCCCCCGTCTGGTCTACATTTGGGGGGCGAAAAAAAGTGGCTATCGGTGCGTGTATGCATGGGAGTGCTTTTTTGGCATTTTCGTCGCACTCGATGCTTAGCAAGCGATAAACACATTGAAAGGATAACTTATGAACAAGACTCAACTGATTGATGTAATTGCGGACAAGGCTGATCTGTCTAAAGTGCAGGCTAAAGCTGCACTGGAATCCACCCTGGCTGCTATTACTGAGTCTCTGAAAGAAGGCGATGCTGTACAACTGGTTGGTTTCGGTACCTTCAAAGTGAACCACCGCGCTGAGCGTACTGGCCGCAACCCGCAGACCGGTAATGAAATCAAAATTGCTGCTGCTAACGTACCAGCATTTGTTTCTGGTAAAGCTCTGAAAGACGCAGTTAAGTAAGCCGCGTGGCAGTGAACAGTTTTACCAAGGGGGCGGTTTCGCCCCTTTTGTCCGTCTGGCGCGCAACGTTGGCGCTGGCGGGCATACTGTTGCTCTCTGCCTGTAGTCATGATTCCTCTCTGCCACCGTTCACCGCCAGCGGCTATGCTGACAACCAGGGTGCGGTGCGTATCTGGCGTAAAGACGTCAGTGGCGAAGTCCATCTTCTTTCTGCGTTCAGTCCGTGGCATAACGGTGATACCTCCACAGCGGAATACCGCTGGCAAGACGATACGCTGTCGCTGATCGAACTCAATATCTACAGTAAAACCCCGGAACACGTTCGCGTTCGTTTTGACGATCACGGTGAGCTGAGCTTTATGCAGCGTGAAGTGAATGGTCAAAAACAGCAGCTTTCCAGCGATCAAATTGCCTTATACCGCTATCGTGCTGAACAAATCCGTCAGACCAGCGATGCGCTGCGTCAGGGGCGAGTGGTGCTGCGTCAGGGACGCTGGCACGCCGATGGTTCGGTCACCACCTGCGAAGGACAAACCGTAAAGCCGGATTTGGAGTCGTGGGCGAGAGAGCATATCGAAAAGCGTCAACGCCAGTCTTCGATGGAAGTGAACGTTGCGTGGCTTGAAGCGCCGGAAGGCTCGCAGCTGTTACTGGTGGCAAATGAAGATTTTTGCACCTGGCAGCCGACAGAAAAGAATTTTTGAATGAAAACCCCCTCCAGATGGAGAGGGCCTGCATGAATTACTCGCCCTGCTCGCGTGCTATTGCACGATAACCAATATCGCTGCGGCTAAAGCTGCCATTCCAGTGAATATCTGCCATCAGTGCATATGCGCGTTTTTGTGCTTCCGCAACGGTATTGCCCAGCGCTGTGGCGCACAGTACACGCCCACCGTTGGTCAATACGCGGTCATCGTCGGACAGCGTAGTTCCCGCATGGAATACTTTGCCATCTTCGACTGCTTCCAGCGGCAGACCGTGGATCTCATCGCCATTGTTATAGTTGCCCGGATAACCTCCCGCAGCAATCACCACGCCCAGAGAGGCACGCTCATCCCATTCGGATGTTTTCTCATCCAGCTTGCCTTCGCAGGCCGCGAGGCACAGTTCAACCAGATCGGACTTCATGCGCAGCATAATGGGCTGAGTCTCTGGGTCACCGAAGCGGCAGTTGAATTCGATAACTTTTGGGTTGCCCTGCTTGTCGATCATCAGACCGGCATAAAGGAAGCCTGTGTAAGTATTGCCTTCTGCTGCCATGCCTCTGACGGTTGGCCAGATGATACGTTCCATGGTGCGCTGGTGAACTTCATCGGTCACAACAGGTGCAGGTGAATACGCGCCCATGCCGCCGGTATTCGGGCCAGTATCTGCATCGCCAACGCGCTTATGATCCTGGCTGGTGGCCATAGGCAGCACGTGCTCGCCGTCAACCATAACGATGAAACTTGCCTCTTCGCCATCGAGGAACTCTTCGATAACGATACGATGTCCTGCATCGCCAAACGCGTTGCCAGCCAGCATATCCTGAACGGCCGCTTCTGCCTCTTCCTGGGTCATCGCCACAATCACGCCTTTACCGGCAGCCAGGCCGTCGGCTTTTATGACGATCGGTGCGCCTTTTTCACGTAAATAGGCCAACGCAGGTTCGACTTCGGTAAAGTTCTGGTACTCGCCTGTTGGGATCTTGTGACGCGCAAGGAAATCTTTGGTAAAGGCTTTAGATCCTTCCAACTGTGCGGCGCCTTCAGTCGGGCCGAAGATTTTCAGGCCAGCCGCGCGGAATGCATCAACCACGCCAATAACCAGCGGCGCTTCCGGGCCGACAATTGTCAGATCGATTTTCTCGTTTTGAGCAAAACTCAGCAGCGCCGGAATATCGGTCACACCGATAGCGACGTTTTGCAAAGTAGGTTCCAGCGCGGTACCGGCATTGCCTGGTGCAACAAATACCGTATTCACCAGCGGCGATTGCGCTGCTTTCCATGCCAGAGCGTGCTCACGCCCGCCGTTACCAATTACTAATACTTTCATTCTTTGCTCCAGGAATTAATGGCGGAAGTGACGCATGTCGGTGAAGATCATCGCGATACCGTGTTCATCGGCAGCGGCAATCACTTCATCATCGCGGATTGAGCCGCCAGGCTGGATAACACAGGTCACGCCTACTGCGGCTGCGGCATCAATACCATCGCGGAACGGGAAGAAAGCATCAGATGCCATTGCGGAGCCTTTTACTTTCAGACCTTCATCACTGGCTTTAATACCGGCAATTTTAGCGGAATAGACGCGGCTCATCTGACCGGCGCCAATGCCGATAGTCATATTCTCTTTCGAGTAAACAATGGCGTTGGATTTAACAAACTTCGCTACCTTCCAGCAGAAAAGCGCGTCACGCAGTTCCTGCTCGGTTGGCTGGCGCTTGCTGACAACGCGCAGATCGCCTGCTGTTACCATTCCCAGGTCACGGTCTTGCACTAACACTCCACCGTTAACACGTTTGAAATCCAGCGCTGGAACGCGCTCGGCCCACTGACCACAAACCAGTACGCGGACGTTCTGTTTAGCCGCGGTGATTTTCAGTGCTTCTTCAGTAGCGGAAGGGGCAATAATCACTTCCACAAACTGGCGGGAGACGATCGCTTGTGCCGTTTCGGCATCCAGCTCGCGGTTAAAGGCAATAATGCCGCCGAAAGCGGAAGTCGGGTCGGTTTTGTAGGCACGTTCATAAGCATCAAGAATAGAGGTGCTTACCGCAACGCCACAGGGGTTTGCGTGCTTTACGATCACACATGCGGGTTCGCTGAACTCTTTCGCGCACTCCAGGGCCGCATCGGTATCGGCGATGTTGTTATAAGAGAGAGCTTTGCCCTGAACCTGCTGCGCGGTGGCGACTGAGGCTTCTTTTATCTCTTCTTCTATATAGAAGGCAGCGTGCTGGTGGCTGTTCTCGCCATAACGCATATCCTGCTTCTTGATGAAGTTCAGATTCAAGGTGCGCGGGAAGCGGCCGGAAGGTTCTTTACTCTCGCCGTGATAGGCCGGAACCAGGCTGCCAAAGTAGTTGGCGATCATGCTGTCGTAAGCGGCGGTATGTTCAAACGCCTTAATGGCGAGGTCGAAGCGGGTATCCAGCGTCAGAGAACCATCGTTGGCATCCATCTCATTAATAATGGCTTCGTAGTCATTGCTCTTTACTACGATGGCGACATCTTTATGGTTCTTGGCTGCGGAGCGGACCATCGTTGGACCGCCAATATCGATATTCTCTACCGCATCTTCCAGAGAGCAGTTTTCACGAGCGACGGTCTGGGCGAATGGATAAAGGTTAACGACAACCATATCGATCGGCGCGATGCCATGTTGATCCATAATCCCGTCATCCTGACCGCGACGGCCCAGAATGCCGCCGTGTACTTTTGGATGCAGAGTCTTTACGCGCCCATCCATCATTTCCGGAAAACCGGTGTAATCGGACACTTCGGTCACCGGTAGACCTTTATCTGCTAACAGGCGGGCGGTACCGCCAGTGGAAAGCAGCTCTACACCACGTGCAGAAAGTGCCTGAGCGAATTCGATGATACCGGCTTTATCAGAAACACTGAGCAGAGCGCGGCGGACTGGACGACGTTGTTGCATGGTAAATCCCCTGGATTTCACGATGACAGAGAGCGTTAGATGAATTTTCCGCAAAAAACTCATCTAACACCCCTAACGGGGCATCCTTGTTTTGCGCGTGCATTTTAACGAAAACGTTTGCGCAGCGCTCGCGAATTTTGAATTTTTCGCAGCTTTGTGGATAAGTCTGTGTGAAAAAGGGTATAAGGCGGGGTTTTGCTGTGGAATGCAGCAGTCAGTCATTTTTCTGTCATTTAAGTATTGCGGCCTGCTGAGAACTCCCTATAATGCGCCTCCATCGACACGGCAGATGTGAATCACTTCACACAACAACCGGTTCGGTTGAAGAGAAAAAATTCTGAAATTGAGGGTTGACTCTGAAAGAGGAAAGCGTAATATACGCCA
>NZ_JCBAJB010000001.1:0-1182371 GCF_059766475.1 Enterobacter sp. SCRI0065
TCATTAATCAATAATGATTTTGTGAAATATTTCCTCTCTTCCTATTGACTATTAAAATATAAGATCTATAAAAAGTAAAGATACAAAAAAAGCCAGATATTAAATCTGACTTTTTAAGGACTAAAAAAGTTTTCGCTGACTTTTTTAAGTCTTGTAATCAGTTAGAGGAACAACATGATTACAAATATAATAAAGTATTAAATAATCTTTTCATATTTGTCAAATCTAAACCTTAGCTTTTTACAAGTCTTTTAAATACCACTTCCAGAATCTATTTTAGTTCTCAAAAACAATAACGTTAAAACCTATTGTATCAGGTGCGATCATACGAAGGTCCCTCAAGTGATGGTGAAGATCGAGTTATTGTAGACAGCGGTTAACCGGGAGCGATGTTGTCAGCCTGAATCGCCTTACCTAAAATTTATAAAGCGTTATAGCTTCTTTAGTAAAACGAGAAGCGCTTAAAAGATCATGGTAAGGTTTGCGCGGGTCGCGGGGGGGAGTATCAGACTGGAAACGGTTTGAATACTTTTTGAGTAATCAAAGCGCAATGAGCATTCTTTTTTCCTTTCTCTATCTCTTTAGCGATTTTTATTTTCGCATGGGGGGAGGGGGGGAAATGCTCCAAGAAAAACTAAGTTTTCCTAACGGAAAACTACTACGACTGAAAGTCGCCATCTAAAACCCCAGAACCTAAGCTGAAAAATTCTAGTACTACTAGTACAAAAAATAAAAATAAGAGTAAAACTAGATCAAAAAATATTAAAATATTTCCCGCGCCAGATATCCCACTATAGAGCTTTGCCCGCTGTTCTCCCTTCAAGATCCGAATCCTAAACAGAAAGCATCGGTATAAAAGATCGATAATTAAATATTGATAGGTTTTGTCAATCAAATGGTGTTGGATCGATCGGTTTTTAATTGGTATAAACGATCGATTGCTTTATTGTGATAGGCGGTGACTATCATGGTGTGGTTTTCGATCGGTACAAACGATATGACGAACCATCAAAATAATTGAATTCTAGGACGTTTACAGGCCAAGCGGTGGCCTGTGTCTTACCAATGAAGGAAAAGGTATGCGTAAACTTATGATGGTGGCAGGCCTCGCCGTCCTGCTTTCAGGTTGTGGCGATGATGGGATTTATGGCAACTACGTTAATCAACAATACGGTGTCAGGCTTGATATTCAGAAAGATGTAATCAAGTTCAGAAATGGCGTTTTTACTGTTAAAGGCTGGGATGAAAGCCAAAAGCCTGTTTATATCGCTAGAACACAAAACAAAGATCTAGGCACTTGGACTTTTAAAATCGAAAAAGTTAAAGATGGCGTCGTTTACCAAGGTGCGATCTTTAAGAAGGATTAGAAAATGGAAAACAATACTATTCAATGCCCCTACTGTCTAAAAGAAAGCCGGAAAGGTGTTCACGTCTGCACAGGCTGTATGGCGACTGTTTTGTATGGAACCTACCCCGGCTGGTATGCTTTCGTGATTATTATATTGTCCTTCGGACTCTCCATCTTGATCGGAATGTCCACTGGAATGGCGGGAGCTACTATCAGCCTACCAATAATTGCGGCTGTTGGGTTTATAGCTGGCAAGGCGATATTCTCTGATAATATTGTTTTTAGAAGAAGAATGTAAAACACGCCTTCTAAGGTGATGGCTCGCAGTGCGAACCATCACCTATCTAAAGTTTATTTCTTTCATTTCGTCATCAAGTAATAAATCGGAACCCACTGACATAAAATCCGTCAGCGGGACCCCGCGATCTATTACTTGACTATTTGACCTCGCTGCAAATTTTACGCAAAGCTACCTAAAGACAATATTTTATTTACCTTATCTTTATTTGCATTTTATTTGTTGTGCAGTGTATTTATTTATGTATCCGCTATTGACTAGTTTTTTAGAACGGTTATTTCTTTAAATATAGGTTGAGTTCAGCTTTATTTTTAGTTTTTCGGAAACTGAAGCAAGGTGTAATAGCGTATCCGCTATTTTACCCAATCCTATCGGATTGCCTTGTCTCGTTTCACTCGCAAGGTTGAAAAAGATCTACCCTTCCGCCTATTCCCCTTTAAAGGGGAGGCGGTAAACCATACAGTTTAATATTATATTATAGGAGTGTTTAAAATGAATGATGACTTAGGTTTTATAAATAACATAGATGGTAAGATTTTATTAGAGCATTATCAATATTTAACTAATGCTATATTGGGTGATGAGGATACAAAAAAAGAATTTGTGAAATATGAACATTATGACTTGGATTACTTAAGGTATTATCTTGAAGCAAGTATCTATTTTTTAGGTGAAGCAAGAGATGAAGCAAATAGAGATGTTGAAATAAAAGATTTATACGAAGCCGTGGAGATAATCAATAAATTATCAAATAGGGCTAAATTTGCTTTAGCTGAACATATTATATTGTGGTTTGAAGATATTTCATTAGTAGGTTCTTATAATACACTATTTAGATTTTTAAGCAGGGAGAAAAAAATATTATGATGATTGTATCGGTGGGAATGATGCTTCTTTGTATTCTTCTTGGTGCGTTTATGATCCGTAGTTGTATTGGTAAGACAAACACATCAAGCGAAGCAAAACAAGCAATATCAGATGTTAGAAAAATAATCGATAAAAAAGCACTGATTAAATATAAGAGGAATAATAGAATATGATTGATGATGACATAGAGAAACAGATAAGTTTAAAAATGAAGTTTGAGTTATTAGCAAGGTTTTTTTATTACATAGAACAAGATAAAGATATACCTTTTTGTGAAATAAATAGTGATGAACAAAGGCTGTGCTATTTTGTGGCTCATAGGTATATACAAGAAAATAAAGCTAATGACCTTCTGAAATCGTTGATTGATGAAAATGATGAAGACTATATAAAAGCTATAAGAGATTATATGTTTACAGGTGGATAATAAAATATGGATACAGATAGAAAGAGAGGACGTATAGAATTAAATCACGAAGAACGCAGAGATATATCTATACAGTTTAGATTAAATAAAGCAGAGTTTGAATATTTAAAAGAGCTTGTTCTGGCTTCTGGTTTAGAAAGAGGTCATTACATTAGAAAAGAGATTTTAAACTCTGAACCAGTTATAAAAAGAAAAATGCCGGAAGTAAATCAGAAGACCTATATACAACTTTCAGCCATAGGAAACAATATAAATCAGGCTGTTAAAAAGTTAAATGGCAATGACTATTTTGATAAAAATGAAGTTGATAAGCTTAATTTTAATATAAAGCAAACCAGCAGAAGGATAATAGAAATAAATAAGGATCTTGGGTATATATGAAGGGAAGCGTAGCTAAGACTGGAAAATCATTTAAAAATAGAATCGATTATATATTAAAAGATGATCACAGTTTTATTTGTAGCAATATGTCAGCAGATAAAAATAACGTTAGTGATTTAACTGATGAGTTTAAAGCTGTAAGCAGCTTTAGACAGGATATAAAAAAACCTGTTTTTCATGCGTTTTTATCTCTTCCAAAAGATGAGAAGCTGACAGATGAACAATGGCAAGAGATAGCAAAAGACTATTTGAAAGAAATGAATATTGATATAGAAAAGCATCAATATATTTGTGTGTGTCATAACGATACAGATAAAGAACATATCCATATTGTAGCCAACCGCATAGGTTTAGACGGTTCTGTATGGCTTGGGCAGCACTCAGCATTTAACACAATAGCAGCTTGTGAACGTCTTGAGATAAAGCACGGCTTAACCATTACACAGGGGCTTAAAGGTCAAAAATCAGAGGTATCAGCACCAACCAAGAACGAGATAGAGCAAGCCTTGAGGACAGGTGAGAAACCAGCCCGTTTAGTGCTACAGAACGCACTACAAGCGGCTTTAGTCGGTAAGCCTGATTTGTCTACGTTCTTGGAACGTCTGCAGGCCGTAGGCATCGATCCGGCCTTTAACGTTGCTTCTACTGGCAACGTCGCCGGAGTGTCATTTGGTATCAAAAATAATGAAAAAAATATTTATTTTAAAGGCTCACAGCTGGGTAAAAAATTTAGTTGGAACAATATAAAAAACAAGGTGAAATATGACAAAAATAGAGATGATGAACTCATTAGGAGCTTCTCAGCAAGAAAAGATGATGAACCAAATAGTGTTGGACGATCATTTGTTGAATCAAATATCAATGACGGTAGAACCTCTGACGGAATCAATGATGATTCTTTCGGAATCAGTCAGCACGGCATTAAATCAGACGCAACAGACACTAACCAGAGTGAACAACTCATTAGAAGCAACAACAACCGCTTTAAACTCAGCGAAAAATATAATAGACCAGCAAGCCATAAAGTTAGAAGAACAACACAAAAAGCTGCACAAATACTCAACAGAGTTAAAAAACAATACCATAAAGAACCAATCAAAACTTATAATAAAAGTAGCTTTAATCGTGGGAGCAATACATTTAGCGGCAGTTCTATCTGTAGGATACTTGATCACGCAGAAACAGCAAACGCAGCCACCAATCAATTTAGACTCAAAGGCCGTAGCAGTTTCAATAGTAGAGCAACTAAGATCGAAGAGATAAGAGAAAGGTTAGGTATAAATAAAACAGTTATTCAGCCAAAAAACAAAGAAAAACTCGTCAAAGAAGAAATAAAGGAAAAACCATCATATATGTTTGGTTATGAAAATAGATTTAAATCGAAGTTAAAAGAAAATTTCAAGAAAGCACAAACACAAAAACAAACAATAACGCAGCAGGAAGACGAACGGAATTTAAATCCCCGTGGTTTTAAGCTACGATGAAAATAATGGATTTGCGTTAAAAACATATATGCGTCTTTAGTATTCATTGACGCAATTAAGTCATTCTACTAAGCGCTACGCCAATATCCATTGCCATATCACTAACTATTCCCCATGGTAATGGCCATTCAGATTCAAGGGTGCTTTTTCTCCTCCGAATTAACCAATAAACAAATAAAACAACGCTCTGTTGATAAAATTTATTGGTGGCCATTTTTTCCTTTATGGTTTCACCAAGTTCGGGATTTTTTCCAATAAATTTAATGATCTCCTCTTCAAAGTCATCATTAATAATATACTCAAAGGTATCATATATAATAACAGATGAGTTTTGTTTTATAGGTTGTATACCTGTAATCTTCTCAAAGAGAGTATCCAGAAATGACTCGTTTTTGAGAATATTTTCCGACTCTGTTCTATCCACAACCTTTTGAAAAAATTCATCTGCTGTTTCGATAAAAGCCATTGTTTTAGCAACAGTACGAACAACATCAGGTTCTATAATTGTTTTTTTCTTGTAGATAGCATCATGGGTTAATTCAGCATATGCATGCTGAAGAAGAGATCTTACCTGAACCTCACAAGGGGTATTTTCATGAATGAGAATACCTGCATGTGTAAATGCTCTACTATTTCGGATGATAAAATGATGGGATTGATAGGTGAAGAGCATTGGCGATTCTCTACGCTCCTCATTATAGTTTCTACACTGCGTAGCATCCCAACCTTCTTGAGCCGCAACTTGTTTAATAACCTCACATACTTTTTCAACATCAGTTTGGAGCATTACGACAAAGCGAACACCTACCTTATCTTCAATATCACTATAAGGATTTTTGTATGCCTTATTCCGATATAAGGCTTTATCGACTAAAGACCCATCATCCTTAACTCTGTGATTTACTGGTATTTTAAGATAACTATTAAGATCTACCTTAAGAGATTTAGTAAGCGCATCTGATATCGAATTAACAATAAACTGCCCCCAAGCGCCATACATCGCCTTCTCGGAATGCCATTGCTTGAGGAATTCAGTCTCAGTCATTATTGATCTACTATCCTGTCTTTAACAAGAATTTTTGTCCAAGTTGGTCTATAACCATCTTGACCTGCATCACCTTCTACAGTTTCAATAGAAACAAACTCTTCAAAGATTTCTGATGGTGCGCTGATTCGAATGTTTTTACTAAATTTTAAACGTCTATTCTTTAATTTACTAGATATATACTGCGTATCTTTTATGAATGGACCAACCGGAAAGTCATAATCATCCAAAAAGTTCCTAAAATTATCTACATCCGCTGTTGACATATATGAGCCAGCAAATGCCATAGGATCAACTTTTTGTGATTTCCCTGCTTTTAAGTCTGCGTATAAGACGTTATGTAAGTGGGTTCGCTCTTCTTCATCAATATCCATATGATTTATAAAATCACATGCTATTTCAAAATAGCGTTTTGTTGTTCTGGCACTGGTTGCTGGGTAATCACAACCGAGGAAAGTTTGATAAAAATACTGAGCAGCAGCTTTACCATCAGATTTATCAATTTGATAATCAGAAATATGTACGGCCCATTGTTCACTTAAGGTGCTAACATTTTTCGCATTTTCATGTTTAAAAAATCCGGCAGACTTATAAAGCTTGGTAGAAGGTGTAAGTAGTAGCTCTTTCACATGCTTTAAAGAAATAATGCCTGTTTTTTTATCTTGCCATTTCTCGTATCCACTGTATAAGTCAGCTTTGATGATGCCCACAAAAGGAAGCTTGTTATATTGATAAGTGGCGCTGAAAACAACAAGTATACCTCCGGACATGCCTCTACGTGTTTGTGCTTGTGATAAATTTTTAGCAATTTCATAACTGTTATTTATAAATTCCGCATCACTACAACCATGTAGAATGTTTACGTAAAACGGAGTGCTTTCTGTCTTTTCGTTTGTTATCACCATTTCTACAGCAGAAGAATCATGTCCAAGAGAGTTATAAATTCTTTGTTTAAAATCGCTCAAAGCATCTTCATCAAAATTGATTAACTCCGTGCCTTTGCCCGGTAAGACTTCCTTCCCATCCTCTCCTCTTGGAAAGATCTGATGAATAGCTATTTTATCTACTTTTAAATGCACGAAGTTCATGATTGCAACTCTTTGATGTTTGGTGTTATTTTCGATGAATCAATGTCGGAACTGAAAATATTTGCCCACTCACTGCCGTCTTTTTCCCAAACCGCCTGATAAGCTTGGAAAAGTTCTTTAACTCTCAACTTATCTTCATCACTATCAGTGAGGATTTTTAATTCGTTTTCTATAAGATATAAACCGAAAAGTGTATTTTTTTGTCTCATCCAGAGTTTTTTAAAATCAAAAATAGCTACCCAACCATTAATGAGAGTTAATGAAACACCCATTATAAGAGCAATGTTCTTTTGAACAGCAGCATGATTAGGCCATTCTAAACCAACTATAACGGTAATCGATGCACTTAAAATGATAGAGCCAGCTGTAAAAAATTGGAAAAAACGCTTATTTCTTCTGCATTTAGCTTTGATGGTGGTTATTTTAGTGTCAACCATTTCCATAAGTATGGTTCTTGCTGTATTGCTTGTCATGTAGTCTAACCAGAAAAATGAAAGTATATTAATCTAATTTATATAGCAATTTATTGATTTGATTGAAAATGTCAATTCTTTTCATATTATTTTGCCTCGAACATCACTATTGCTTATGTTTTTATTAACGTTGCTCTTTTCAATAGAGCTAATAGTTAAGGCAGTAATAATACAAATGGATATAGTGCCTATTTGTTACTATTTGCAAATGTGTTCCCATATGATGACATATGGATTTCACGATAGTCTAAAGTCAGGTTGATTTCCCGTGAGCGAGACAATTAGAATAATGGGGGTACTTTTGGGGGTATATAAAAGATGAAATGCAGTTATTGATATAAAAATCAATAGCATGAATAACGCATTTTACTCCTATTATCGCACCAACACAAAAATCCCATTAAAAAAATAAGTTCCAGAGTTTTTCGCTCTCAAGCTACGATCTTTTTTTAAGGGATTCTATGACCAACAGTTGCCGCTATGGTTAATAGTGGCTATTCAGGGATGTTGGCACGTAGCGGCCTGTAGTTGTAAAGCTCGAACAGGTACAAAGCGTGAACGGGGCCGATGCTCAGTGAACCATTGGTTCATTCGCTAATCTTTATCGCAGGTTTGTAACCTGCTGATTATCGAACCGGATAACAGTCCCCACGAACCGCTATCAACTCGAAGCTGATGACGCTGCCAACGTCTCTAAACCATCCCGAAACAGGTTGATCACACGCATTTAAGCCCGATGTGTGGCCTCATGAGCCACGTAAACAGGTGAATAGTGGTTGACCTGCACACGACATGCAGGCTCTGCCAGCGCTTCGCTCACTCTCCGAAAGGTACACGAGCATCCTGATAAGGTGTGAACCTTCTGACAATCTGATGAAGTCGCTACGCTCCGCTTGTTGCTTGTACCACTAACGGGGCTTTATGGTTTCTATTGTCTGAAGTTACATGGATATCATTAGGAAAAGTGCGGGAGACATAGCTCCCGCACTCATGGCTGTTAAGGTAAGTATCTGAGGATTTCAGCAGCCCAGTTTCTTCGATGAATTACTCTGGCGCGGTGCAAATTTCCATCTAAGATCTCAGCTTTAGTTAGCTGGGATAATTGTTGCCAATTGTTGTTAAAAATATAGGTTGCGTTGTTACATTGCGAGCTTTCCAATACGTAAGTATTGTGATTACCGAATCCAAAGATTACATATCCTTGGAAACCAGCTCTTCCGACAGCGACAAAATCAGGTTGCTTACTGTTAATGAGTTCAAGTCTACCCTCTACAACAGCAGCATTTCCTTTTCCTCTGGGTTTGATAGCGGACATTATTTGCGAACCAATTGTGGTCCAAGGATATTGCCCTTGAGGGAGGAGACTCCAGTTTAGTTTTATAGATTGTGTCGTAACGATAGTGTTGAGATCCTCGTCAACAACTTCGCAAAGACCAAATAACTCTAAAAACAAGTTAACGCAATGTGTTACAAGATCTTTGTTTTCTTCTGTCAAAGTCAACTTAGGTGAAATCACTAACTTTTGACCATTCAAGTTCTCAACAATTTTCAACTCGATACTTGGTGGGGGAGTGAAAATTCTCTGGTAACGTTGATACTCCATTTCTCGAGTTTCAGTGACCTCTTCAGTCTCGCCTCTACCAACCCATTTTTTCCAGGTCCATGATACCTGTCGATAAGCCGTTTCTTTAGGCAAAGTTTTGTCTGGCACTGATTTCCCGTTGGCGTTGAAGCGAGTTATTGCACCAACGATGTGAGGAAGAACTTCTTCTCCAGGTGACTGACTGGAGGTGAACCCGATCAATTCACTTTTTTGCTGGCTCGGTAATGGATGAGCGATAAAAACACTTCTACTATCAAAAGGAGCAATGTAGTTATCAATGTTTCTAACCCGTTTCTTCTGAATAAGCATTGGTTATACCTTTTCTGTATTAACTTAAGGTTTACACAACCAACCAAGCCGGGCACAATCAGACCGTCAAGAATGATGTCGAGGCTAACAATCGTTATGAGTTTGCAGACTCATGGTGGTCGTGCTTCATAGACCGGGTTCACATAAGTGCGCCCGGTTTTTTTATGCATATAATCTAGGCATGAATACAATATGTAGTGCTTGAATTAAAAGCTTGCACTACATGCTGAGTATTCTAGTAAAGATTCTTTTCAGTACAAGAGTTGATTTTGACGTTAAATTGAGGTTGTCAAAGCGTAAAAAAGGCCAAGTCCTCGTACCATAAGGCCTGGACGTCATGTCAATAATTAAGAAAAAAAATTCAAAATTTGATCGAGTGCTGATTTCTTTGACGAAAGGTTAAAATTACGCAGCATGAAGCCGCGTGAACTTTATTAGAAAAGTTCTAAGTGTCAGGCATCTTTGTCTGTTGTATGCAACATATAGTTAATATCGCCGTGTTCGTGAAAGTAGAAATAAAAACGTTAGTCAGAGTGCTAGACAGGATAGTGGCAAACCGTGGTTATCTGCTGAAGTTGCGGATGTATAATGGACCAGAATTACTCTCACAGGTTCTTGCTCGATGGCTAGAGTATGCGGTGATACTGGGGTTTATTACACTGGGTAAGCCGACGCAGAATGCCTTTATAGAACGGTTTAACCGGACGTAATGGACAAAAATACTGGAATTTATCTGTTCAGAACACTTAATGAAGCACGGGAAATCACAGAGCACTTACTGGCTGAATAAAACAGCGAGTGGTCTCATTAATCCCATCATAAAATGACGCCGGAAGAGTACAGGCTGATGGCCGAAAACCCAGTAATCTCAAAAAGTTGCTTGGAACTAAAACGGGTATACTTACACAGGTATGTCGTAAATCATTGAATCGGAAATTTTCATTTCCCGCTCATCTTATCGCAGCCCTCAATGCCGCGTTGCCAGAGAGATTGAGGATCGAAAATCTGTGGCTATAGTAAACCAGGTGTGATTGGTCATTTCAGCTATTGATTTGTGGAACGTTCAACCAAAAGAAAAATTGGCGTTTATTGATAACATTAAACACGCCAGTCAGGCATCAAAGCCATACTAACAATCAACTAAATAACCATGTAGCCCGCATCTTAAATGGACGCAAAATATCCATTTAAGATGCTAGCCTGGTGGGTCATGGTGTTAAAAATGGCGGAGTCACTTTTTCAAAATGATTCGCGCATGAGCCAGGGACTCTCAACCAGCACTTTCTCCCGGTGGTTGTCGCCATTGATAATATGCAATGTACTTAAGCGACCAATCTCATAATGCGGTAACTGTACCGTGGATAGCCCGGGTAAAAACAAATTACCGATCCCGACGAGATTATCGTAGCCAATCACGGCAATATCCTGTGGAATCCGGATCCCTTGGGTCAACAGCGTCTGATATACCATAAATGCAATACGGTCATTACCACAGATGACAGAGTCAAATCGCGGCTTCCCCTGGTCGATATGCGCTAGCAACATATCGGGAATATCACGGTAGTGCTCATCGCCGTACTGCATGTAGCAGTGCTCAAGCGTATCAGGATTGATATTGGCTTCATGGCATGCGCGATCTAGCCCCCGACGGCGGCGAAGCGTCGCCAGATGGTTAACAGGTAAATGCAGGCAAAGGGGGCGACTGTATCCCGCCGCTAACAGTGCCTGCACAGCGGTATACTGGCCTTGTTCATCGTCAGGTATATAGCTGGCAACCGGTTCTCCGTTGTTCTCGCAATTGGCCAGTACGCAAGGGTGTTCCAGTAACCGGGCAGGGATGTTCACTTCTCGCAGCCCCATGGTGGTGAAAATTATCCCCCCAGGTCGGTGGGCGAGGAGCAGATCGACAATATCGTCAGGGTTATCATCGGTAAACAGGTTAACCACGAAGCTATTCCAGCCATACGCGCGCGCGGTTTCCTCGATAGAGAGCGTAATGTCGACGGAAAAAGGAGTGGTGACGGTATCCAGCGCTAGCACGCCAATCGTTTTATTCATGGAGCCTACACGGCGTACCTGCCGGGCAGAGAGGTCCGGAACATAGTTTAACTGTAAGATAGCCTCCTGCACGCGGGACAGGGTTTCAGGCTTTACGCGTTTCGGGTCATTCAGTACCCGTGAAACAGTCATTAGCGATACATTGGCCAGTTTGGCCACATCTTTTAAAGACGCCATAGTTTTCCATTATCTGAATACATTCGACCAGGCAAAGTGTTGTGAGCAAATGCGAATGTCCTATTTTAGGCACCGGAACCTGAGATTAGGCAAGTCACAATAAAAAATTTGAACTTGATCTCAACACATAAATGTTAACGTTAACTTATGTGATTAACATCGACTATTAAGTCAAAATCGAGTGTATGCTAAAAATGTTAACGTTACCATTCTGGCATATCATTCTTGTGAGATTACGTAGATGAAAAAAAGGCCTTCTCAAAGCTACCTGTTGCTCAGCGCTCTGCTGTTCTTTTTCTTTGTGACCTGGTCCTCATCAAGTTCACTTCTTTCGATCTGGCTTCATCAGCGAGTAGGGTTAAAAGCGTCGGAAACCGGCATTATCTATTCCGTTTTATCCGTCTCCGCGCTCTTCGCTCAGGTTTGTTACGGTTTTATCCAGGACCGGCTTGGTCTGCGTAAGCATTTGTTATGGTTTATCACGGCATTGCTGATCCTCTCCGGCCCTGCTTATCTGTTATTTAGCTATTTGCTGAGTATTCATATTTTGCTGGGTAGTGTATTTGGCGGCTTATTCCTCGGGTTGACGTTTAATGGCGGTATCGGCGTTCTGGAGTCCTATACCGAGCGCGTAGCACGTCAGAGTACCTTTGAATTTGGACGGGCACGCATGTGGGGATCTCTGGGTTGGGCTGTCGCCACGTTCTTTGCCGGGCTACTGTTTAATATCAACCCTGACCTTAACTTCCTGGTGGCCTCGTGTTCAGGGTTAATCTTTTTCTGTTTGCTGGCCCGCTTAAAAGTTGCCGCGCCGGCAAGCATGGAGAAACTCGAAATAGGGACTAAAAAAATCTCTCTGGAAGACGCTCTGCGTCTGCTCACTCTGCCGCGCTTCTGGGCACTGATATTCTTCGTGGTCGGAACCTGTATTTACGGTGTCTACGATCAGCAATTCCCGGTTTATTTCTCTTCACAGTTCCCGACATTAAGAGAAGGGAACGAGATGTTTGGCTATTTAAACTCTTTCCAGGTTTTCCTTGAGGCTGCGGGTATGTTTTGCGCGCCCTGGCTGGTTAATCGCATTGGCGCTAAAAATGGCCTGATATTCGCAGGAATGGTGATGGCACTGCGCATGATCGCGTCCGGGCTGGTGGAAGGGCCATTGCTCATCTCCATTACCAAACTGCTTCATGCTGTCGAATTACCAATATTGCTCGTCGCTATATTTAAATACAACAGTCTGAATTTCGACAAACGTCTCTCCTCCACGATTTATCTGGTGGGATTCGCCTGCACCAGCTCAATTATTGGCACCGTATTATCCCCGCTGGCAGGCTTTAGCTATGAGAAATTTGGCTTCGCCCAATCCTATCTGATCATGGGCATCATGGTGTTCAGCACCACGTTCATTTCCATTTTCCTTTTGCGCTCAAATAAATCCTCATCTGAGCCATCTTTTCTGCAGCAAAACGCTGTGTAATGCACTGAGAGTAAAGACGATGACATCCTTATTAGAACAGGCTGAACAGGTGCTTGAAAAAGCACAATCCGGGATTAATCCGCGCTGGTATCCGCGCTATCACCTTGCTGCCCGCGCAGGCTGGATGAATGATCCTAACGGCCTGGTATGGTTTGACGGCTGGTATCACGCATTTTATCAACATCACCCCTATTCCACTCAATGGGGCCCGATGCACTGGGGGCACGCCCGAAGTAAAGATATGGTGCATTGGGAACATCTGCCTGTCGCGCTCGCGCCAGAGGGCCCGGCGGACAAAGACGGCTGTTTCTCCGGATCCGCCGTGGTGGACGGCGATACGCTGGCGCTGATTTATACCGGACATAAATTTCACGGCCCGGCGGACACAGACGACAACCTTTACCAGGTGCAATGTCTGGCGACCAGTCGTGACGGCATCCATTTTGAACGGCATGACAGGGTGATTGATACGCCGCCCGGACTGCATCATTTTCGCGATCCAAAGGTGTGGCGCGAAGGTGAGTTCTGGTACATGGTTGTCGGTTCACGCGTGGAAAATACTGGGCAGGTGCGTCTGTACCGTTCCACTACTCTTCGCGAATGGCATGACGAAGGAATTTTCGCCGAGGCCGATGAAGGCATGGGCTTTATGTGGGAATGCCCGGATTTCTTCACCCTGGGAGGGAAGCGCGTCCTGATGTTCTCGCCACAGGGTATGGCGGCGGAAGGGTATCACAATCGCAACCTGTTCCAGAGTGGCTATTTACTCGGGGACTGGCAGCCAGGCCAACCGTTCACCCACAATGGACAATTTATTGAGTTGGACCACGGTCACGACTTTTATGCACCGCAGAGTTTCTTGACCCCGGATGGCCGACGCATCGTCATCGGGTGGTTGGATATGTGGGAATCATCGATGCCCGAACAGCAGGATGGCTGGGCCGGTATGCTCTCGCTTCCGCGCGAATTAAGCCTTGCCGATGGCCAACGTGTGAGGATGAAACCTGCTGAGGAAGTCACTGCGCTGCGTGGCAGCTATTATCCAGCGCCCGTCCGCAGCCTGAATAATAAGAAAGTCCTTATCGCGGCAGATGCCGAAGCGGTCGAAGTGCAGCTGGCATGGGATCTGAGCGCGTCTACGGCTGAACAATTTGGTATTGCGTTGGGCGACGGACTGAGAATTTACGTCGACGATCAGGCCGGACGTCTGATGGTGGAGCGTCGTTATCCAGAATATTTGCTGGAAGGTGTTCGCAGTATTCCGCTGCCAGCAGACAACGTTCTGTCACTGCGAATTTTTATTGATCGCTCATCAGTAGAAGTATTTGTTAACGATGGTGACGCTTGCTTAAGCAGCCGAATTTATCCGCAGCCAGGCCAGCGCGATATTTCACTGTTTGCCAATCAGGGTGTTGCCTCATTACTCGATGCCGGATACTGGTCTTTGGATAAATAATTCTCAGTTGCGACCTGTTTCTTACATTGTGCGTATTTTATTTCTGCCAGTCTCTGGCTGGCATGTTATTGTCTGGGATAGTGAGAGAGAACAATGGATCAAATATTAACACCTCAAGATCGCATTAACTCGATAGATAAAAGCATATTCGTTCCAGGAAAACAGACGCTGGCATTAATGGTGACATTAGCGGCATTTCCTGCTATTGCTGAAGAATCTACAGAACAGCCCGTAAGCTATTCAGGAAGCTATCAAAGCTATTTTCAGGATGAATCTAACACCGAAGGAACGAGTGCATCTCCCACGAATAAAGGAAATGAACCATCGTCCCTCAGTGCGTCATCGTCACTTGTTGTTGCAGGTGAAAAAAATGAAGTGAAAAAGAATAATAAAGTGGATAGCCCGGCAGACGTCAGTTTGTTGCGTTTAAGGCAAGAAGATCCGCCGGTTCACTGGAACAGTATCGGTCGTAATATGGAAGTCGGCGGCCTGCATGGAAACATTGGTTCTCAGATAGAAATTGATGATGTTCGCTGGAGTGATAATAAGAAAAACGGCGGTAAGTTCAAACTCGCCACCATTCAGGCATTTTTAAGGCACGATGAAATACCTAACTGGTATTTCGGTTTCTGGAATGCCAGGGAAGACAGTTATAAAGGACAATTCAGTAATCAGGATTACCAAGGGACCAATACCATCAATGAGTTTTTTGTGGGTCATATATTTGAGACCTGGCGAGGTAATATCGGTACGGAAGTCATGGTCGGTTCCGAAACTGCAACAAAACGCTGGAAAAGCAGGTTCAAAGTCTGGCAGGACCTTCGCCTGACCAACAAATGGAGCCTGGCCGGATATGCTTATGGTGAATATCAGCCTCAGGGAAATGAGCCGGGGAATGGCGATCTTAATCAGTACATTTTCGAAATTGAGCCTGCCATTCAGTACCGTCTGAATCCGGACCTCGGTCTGTATTTGCGGCCATATTATTACTATAACCGTCAGGAGCGTCAAAGCTGGGGCGACATCTTAGAAGAAGAATGGAAAGTCACGGCTGGGCTTTGGCGAAACTGGTATCCTTTATTAACCTCCCTGTATGTTGGGTTCGGACAGGACAAAGTATATAACGCCAGTAATACCAGTGAAGTTTTCTATGACGGCCGGTATAAATTTGTTGGCGGCACCGTTAGCTATCCGGTATTTGGTGAAGTGCGATTATACGGTGAATTCAAAGCGCAATTTACGAAAGAGACTGGACTTTGGACATCGACCGGTCACTCATGGAATCCCTTTACTGTGGTTGGCGTGAATTATAACTTCTGACATTCAGGTGTAGCATGAAAAAATTAACGTTTGCGGCATTTGTCGCTCTGCTCGCGTTTTCGCTTGGAAATACTCCGGCCTGGTCTCAGCCTTCTAAAGAGACAGTAAAGAATAAAAGTATTAGCCATATTAATGGATTTTTCCCACGAGTGGAGGGTTCATTTGTTGGCGACCCGATGCCTGTATTTAACAATGGCGAATTTGATATTTATTATCTTAATGATGTTCGTGGCGGCAGCGATTTGGGAGTACACGCCATTCACCTGCTGTCGAGTACCAATTTGTATGATTATCAGAATCACTCGGAAGTGATCCCCTATGTTAACGACGTTGACGATCCTGAACTGCTAATAGGAACCGGTTCTATTATTAAAGTCGGTGATACCTGGCATGCCTGGTACACCGCACACAATGAAAATGTATTCCCGGTTGAGTCTATTATGCACGCGACCAGTAAAGACCGCCTTAATTGGGTGAAACATCCGCAGGACACTATTTTACCTGGCGGTAATTATCGGGGTAATGACTTCCGGGACCCACATGTCGTTTGGGTTGAGGAAAAGAAAGAATACTGGATGTTAATTACCACTCGCAGTAATGGTCGTGGAGTTATTGCCCGGTACAGTTCAACGGATCTAAAGAACTGGGAAGACCGCGGCGTGTTTTTTGATAACGACACTATCACCAGTAATGCCAACCTCGAATGCCCGACACTCATTCACTTCAACGGACACTGGTATCTCAGCTTTAGCGACCAATGGCCGTTACGCCTGACACAGTATCGGGTTGCGGACAATCCAGATGGGCCATGGCGAAAAATGGACAATTATGTGGTCGATGGCTCGGGTTTTTACGCGGGTAAACTGGTACTCAAAGACGATCGCCTGTTTGTTTTTGGGTGGATCCCGACCAAAGCAGGCCACCAGGACAGTGGCAACATTGACTGGGCAGGCAATCTGGTTGCTCATGAGCTAACCGCAGATGACCAGGGGCAGCTCAACAGCATCCTCCCTCAAGAACTTCAGAAGGCCATCAGTAATAACCCTGGTCCGGTAACTACCTTAACCAGTCATAAAACGCTTAAAACGGCAACGCCGTTCGGCCCCTTACAGTCGGCCCTGTATCCAGCCCTGCCTAAACGAGGTGAGTTGAGCGCAACTATAGAGGTTCCTTCTGCCGGAATGGTGATGAGCTTTGGTCTGAGTGGCGACAGAGTAAGTGAGGCGATGCTTAACGTTGTGTTCAATAAGAGCAAGGGAAAAGTCTATTTTTTCAACGCGCCGCTCGCGTCGATTCACCAGGCTAACGCGGAATCCTGGGTAGATGTTCCGCTCGGAGAAAAAATTGAGTTACGCGTACTTATTCAAGACTCAATTGCCGTCTTTTATATAAACAATAAAGCGGCATTTAGTACCCGGATGTATTCCATGCAGGATAAGCCGTGGAGTATTAGCCTTCCTCAAAACGATAATTTTCACGCGACGTTGAAAATAAAAGAAATGATTTAACGGGATATTATTATGAAAAAACATCATGCCCTGTCTGTTATTTTTGTTCTTCTTTTTCCAGCGCTGGCGAATGCGAGCATGAGCATCATGAAGGATTCGTCGGGAAAGGTCGTTGCCGTGGATCCGTGGTCATATCTGGATGAAGATGTTATGTGGACCTCAACTCGTTCCTCCAATCCTGCTGGGGGTCGCGTTCATGGTCAACTTAAAATGAAATATGCCATTGAGGATAATAACTGGCGTAACAGCCATTTCCACAGTGGGAATGATTCGCTGACGTTTGTGCAAGGGGTTATGCGTCACGATGCATTACCCGGTTGGTATCTGGCTTTCTCTGAAGGCAGAACCACCAACTATAACGGGACGTGGGAAAATCAGTCTTACCTCAGCCAGAATCAATGGACTCAGTTGATTATCGGCCATGAATATTTCTACAAACGTCTGCGCTATGGCTGGGATGTTATGGGTGGAAGTTCGTCAATCGAGGATCGTTGGCAAGGACGCGTTAAGTTTTTTACGGATCTGCGTGTGACGGACAATCTCTCATTCTTTAATTATCTGTATCAGCAAATTGATCACCGCCGCAGTGGTGGGTCACAAAATGACCGTGACGTTCGTTCATTCCAGATAGAACCTGGCATTCAATATATTATCAATAACACCACCGGAGTCTGGTTTCGCCAGCAATTTGCGTCTGCCACTTTAGATCGCGCGCAGTGGGGCGATATTGATGAAAAAAGCTGGACCACTTCGGTCGGCGTTTGGCGCAACTGGGGGAAATTATCCACAACGTTGAGTGGCGGGTATGGCCATTATAAGAAAAACAATGCACAGCCCGAAGATGGTGAAGTATTCCAGAGTACCCGGAATCGCTTCCTGAAGGTGTCGGCTAATTATCCTTTGACCAATCGTTTCACCGTATCTGGAGAGGTTACTGGCTCGTTGATAAAACAGGATGGAAGTTGGGTCACTAACGGTGATGCTATTACCACCGAATATAAGTTGATGCTGGATTATAACTTTTAAAAAAATACGCCTGGATAATGCGCGGCGCATGAACATGGCTAAAAACTATCAAAAAATATGACCGTCCCGTAGGTCACATTTGAAAAAATCAGTTAATTATCATTGAGGAAATGTCATGAATATCTGGACTCTTGGCGACGCAGTGGTGGATCTTTTACCACTGTCAGACATGCAATATCAGGCCTGCGCAGGGGGAGCCCCATTCAATGTAGCCATTGGCACCGCGCATTTAGGCAGCCAGAGTGGGTTTATTGGCCGGGTGGGTGACGATGACTTTGGTCATTTTCTAAAAAAAACGCTGTCAGACTCATGCGTCTCGACAGTCAGTCTCCAGTTGGATAACCAGCGCAGAACCAGCACGGTATTGGTCTCTCTGAGTCGCTCTGGAGAGCGCGGATTTACGTTTTTAACCAATCCCTCCGCGGATCAATTTTTAACGTCTGATGCCCTTCCTGACTTTAGTGATGACATTTTGCACTTCTGCTCTTTGGCCCTGGTCGCCGAGACGTGTCGTAACACACTCGTCTCCGCCATCAGCAAAGTGAAACAGCGCGGGGGATTACTGAGCTTCGATGTGAATTTACGGGAGCAAATGTGGCCCGATAAGCATGAAATGCTTGAGACGGTGCGCCATTTTGCCGCACAGGCCGATATTCTTAAACTTTCGGAAGAAGAATGGCACTGGATAACAGGTACCCCCGATTTTACCCATGCGCTTGACGCCCTAAAAACTCTGCCCGCTCAATTCAAAGTGGTGACCTACGGCGAGCAAGGAGCCATGGTGCTTTGGCGCGATAGCGTCATCCATTTCGATGGCTATACCGTCAACAGTGTCGATACGACCGGGGCTGGCGACGCTTTTGTTGCAGGTTTGCTCGCCTGGATTGCCCATAATGGAATGCCGCAGAGCGTTGAGGATCTATGCCAGTCAATTGCTCAGGCCAGCGCCTGTGGTGCCCTTGCGACAACTCGCAAAGGGGCACTGACCGCACTGCCGGATACCAATGCACTCAATGCTTTTATTACTCAATTCTCTCTACCGGACTACGAGGTGAAAAACCTCTAATGATATAGCTACAGGCACTGTTTATGTGGGCGGAGATAGGTGGCACTAAGCCAACATCAACCTGTCCCTGGTGGAAGCAATACAGAGTTACCCCGCCTTCTCATTGGATTGCGGGGCTTTTTTCACACTGAGATCTCTGTATAAATAAACCTAAGGGCTTGAACGTCATTGAGAAACCCTGTCTTCTCTTTCTGCACACATTACGGGCTGCAAAATTATCGGTGCATCAATACCCAGCTCCTCCAGCAGCGGCTGAATCTCCTGCTCAGGCTCGCGCCAACACATGGAGTATTCGCTTTGCAGGGCCGTGACCGGTTGTACAGCATGCGCACGACGAATGGTTTGCGCACCCGCTTCGGACAGACCGAAATGTTTGACCTTGTCTTCAGCAATCAGGTCTTTCACCCTTCCCGCAACATCTGACGAGTATCGTGTCGTTATCCTTCAGCCGTAATGGGAGTTAATAAAAAAGCGGAGAGGTTGTTCGCTGAACTGTTAGTATTCAGCTTATTAAGTCATTCGACTGCCCGCATAGACAGAGGGACACAATATGCAGAGTTTATTTTCGTTAACCGCAGGTGCTGACGTTCGTTGGCATGATTTACCGGGGAAAGGGACTCCTGTTGTGTTTGTTCACGGACTGGGGTGCGCTTCTTCATATGAGTATCCACGCATTGTGGCCGATCCGGCATTTGGCGGGCGGCGCGCCATACTGATTGATCTTCCAGGATATGGTTTTAGTGATAAACCGCGTGATTATGATTACAGCATTGCTCATCAGGCCGAAGTGGTTATCGAGGTAATAAACGCATTGAGGCTCCCTCTTTGCCATATTTATGGTCATAGTATGGGGGGAAGTATTGCGATTGAAGCGGCTGATCGATTGCGTGAACGGATGGGTAAACTGGTGGTGTCGGAACCTAACTTTCATGCAGGCGGCGGCATATATAGCCGACTATTAGTGGAGAAGCCGGAAGCCGAATTCATTTCGCAAGCGTATGACAATATACTGGCAAATCACACCTCTCCCTGGAAAGGTTCGGCTCAAAATGCTGCTCCTTGGGCAATGTGGCGGGGAGCCAAAAGCCTGATTGATGGCGCTTCACCCTCATGGATGGAAACCTTCCTCAGTCTGTCCTGTTCACGCGCACTGATTTTTGGCGAGCAATCATTACCGGACAATGACTTTCAGTACGTCAGTAATAAGGGCATATCAGTAGCAATAGTGCCACAGGCAGGACACTCTATGTCCTGGGAAAATCCTACGGCATTAGCCGGGGTGTTACATAAGGAATTTGACGTTAATTAATTGTTTTAACTCAATAAAATAACCGTGGATCTACGCTGTCTTTAAGTCAATCATTATCCCCGTGCAGCCAACAAAAAATCTGTAAAACTAGACATTAGTCGAATTTTCGTCTTAAAGTCCACCCCCCGGCACTAGACAAAACCACCGTCCGGTTATCAAATGGTTAAATAATATTTCACTGGATGTAAAAGATCGGCCGGTAGCATAAAGGGCCGACATGCATGCCAGTGTTTGCAAGCAACATGACAGACCTTTTCGGGAGAATTATGCAATCCTCTGTTAATCAAAAAGAAAGCCGAACCTTCTTCGGCCATCCATACCCGCTCGGCTCACTGTTCTTCACTGAAATGTGGGAGCGGTTCTCGTTTTACGGCATTCGCCCATTATTAATCCTGTTTATGGCCGCGACCGTTTACGACGGTGGCATGGGACTGGCGCGCGAAAACGCCTCTGCCATCGTCGGTATCTTTGCGGGCAGCATGTATCTGGCCGCACTGCCGGGTGGTTGGCTGGCGGATAACTGGCTCGGGCAGCAGAGGGCGGTCTGGTACGGTTCGATTCTGATTGCGATCGGCCACCTGTCCATTGCGCTGTCTGCCGTGATGGGCGACAACCTGTTCTTTATTGGCCTGATGTTTATCGTGCTCGGCTCTGGCCTGTTCAAGACCTGTATCTCGGTTATGGTCGGGACGCTATATAAAAAAGGCGACGCCCGTCGTGACGGCGGATTCTCGCTGTTCTACATGGGTATCAACATGGGGTCGTTTATCGCGCCGCTCATCTCCGGCTGGCTGATTAAAACCCACGGCTGGCACTGGGGCTTTGGCATCGGCGGTATCGGGATGCTGGTCGCTTTAGTTATCTTCCGCGTGTTTGCCGTACCGGCAATGAAACGCTACGACAGCGAAGTCGGCCTGGATTCCACCTGGAACAATCCAGTGGCGAAGAAAAAAGGCGTTGGCGCATGGCTGTTGGTATTGGCGGTCGGTGTCGCTATCGTTATCACGCTGATTGCGCAGGGTGTTATCGTGATAAATCCGGTCGCCGTTGCCAGCACGCTGGTTTACGTCATTGCGGCCTCGGTCATTCTCTACTTCATCTATCTGTTCGTCTTTGCCGGGCTGAACCGTAAAGAGCGTGCCAGACTGCTGGTCTGCTTTATCTTGCTGGTTTCTGCGGCCTTCTTCTGGTCCGCGTTTGAGCAAAAACCAACGTCGTTTAACCTGTTCGCGAACGACTACACCAACCGTATGATCGGTGATTTTGAAATTCCTGCCGTGTGGTTCCAGTCGATCAATGCTCTGTTCATCATTCTGCTGGCACCGGTATTTAGCTGGGCCTGGCCGATGCTGGCCCGCAACAACGTGCGCCTGAGCAGTATCACCAAATTCGTTATCGGTATTTTGTGCGCGGCGGCGGGCTTTGGTGTGATGATGCTGGCGGCACAGAACGTGCTGAGCAGCGGTGGAGCAGGCGTATCGCCGCTGTGGCTGGTGGGCAGTATCTTAATGCTGACGTTGGGCGAACTGTGCCTGAGTCCGATTGGTCTGGCGACCATGACGCTGCTGGCCCCGGAAAGAATGCGTGGTCAGATGATGGGGCTGTGGTTCTGCGCCAGCGCACTGGGTAACCTGGCGGCGGGCTTGATTGGCGGTCACGTCAAAGCCGATCAGCTCGATATGCTGCCGGATCTCTTTGCTCGCTGTTCTATCGCGCTGCTGATTTGCGCCGCGGTGCTGGCCGTGCTGATCGTGCCGGTGCGCCGTATGCTGGAAAATGCACAGGTGAAAACGGAGGACAAACCCGTCACCCATGCCTGATGGTTAACGGCGTTTACCTTGAACAGACCGGCGCTAAATGCGCCGGTTTTTATTTAAGCTGATATTCTTCATTTTTGCCCACTTTCTTAATCTGGCAGCAGCATTGGCATAGGGTGAGGAGGTATTCAATGAGATCATTCGTCCCATGGTCCATTTTGAGTACCAGGGGTGACCATACAAATTGTCGTCACTGTGTTTTTCAATGCATTTTACGATTTCAACTTGTACCGCCTCGAGCTCAGCGAGTAGCGAGACGTAGCTTAAGTCTTTATAGTCTGCGTAAAATTTTTGAGCCAGAAGGCCAAGTTGGTTCCACTTAAAACCGGTGTCAGGGAAATCAACAGGCAAGCCTTTCTCGTCAGCCGCGATCCATTTTACGACCAGGGCGTTCCACCCCAGCAGATAGGAAACCAGGTCGTGAACGCTCATTTCCGTGCCCTTGGCGTGCCCAACCATTGAGTTGTCTGACGTCGCTTCTAAGGGGATCGAGTGCAGATAACGCAGTAATGTATTGAAGTTTTTATTAATGGCTGCAAGTAATTCCAATTTTGTTTGTGGAACATTCATCAACGGTTGCCTCGCACTACAAGATATATGCCACATAGATGCGATGTCTTAATAACACAAATTCAATATTAAACGTAGAGCTAGATCAAAAATCATAAGATAAGAAAATTATAATAGTTATCCATTAAATGAATTCCATTTTTTAAGTTTGTGTATCATGCTGCTGGTTGTCGCTAGAAATATTTAAATTTGGTTTTTAATTTTTTGATAATTTAAAAATCAACCATCAATACAACAATCTGGACAGTGTACCGCATGACACATTGTGATGACGTATTTTCAAAATCCACTCGCGGGATTTTATCAATGGTGCCTGTCTTTGTTATTGGCTGCGTCTTTTCCGTTCACGCGAATGTTGACACGAACAAACGTGAGGATCATATGGACCGCTACCGCTGGATGGAAACCGATCGTTCACAAACCGCAGAATGGCTAAATCGTCAGTCCATCCCGTCGGCTAACATTATTCATTCGCTGCCCTGGAGAAAGGTATTCGCAAAGAGGTTAAGCTCATTAGATAATGGCGGCCCCACAATCTCTGATATTTACGATGCGGGCGACAATCGTTTTTACTTACGTTCGACGCCGGAATATGCTTATCAGCGGCTTTTTATAAAGTATAAGAATGACCCTGAGCGACTGATTATTGACCCTCTTGTTGGCTACGGCATCAATTTCTTTAGCCCATCTCCTGATGGGAAGTATATTTCTTACGGGTTATCGAAAAACGGATTTGAAAGTACGGACATAAAGATAATTAGGGTGTCTGACGGTGTGGTTTTGAAAGACAGCATTCCTCAGGTTCGATATCCTAATGTTGTTTGGGCTGAGGATAATCAGTCATTTTATTATAGCCTGAATGATGCTGCCGAAAGTAAGGGGCGGCAAACCTGTGGTAAGGTCTATCTTCATCGTTTGGGCGAAGGAAATGATGTCAGTGTATTCGACTGGCAAAGCATTGATGAACTCAAACAGCTATCCTGTGAAAATATCAATTTGTACTCCTCGGCTAATTCCCATTATCTGCTTGTCTATGTCTCCAGATCGATTGGTGGCTATGGTGGGGATCTGTTTTTAGCTAAAAAAAATCCTGGGAACGTGGAAGGGTTACACTGGCGAAAAATCATCGATGTGCACGAGAATATTTCGAGTTTTGTTTATGCAGGGAAATGGCTATATCTGGCTGGCTATAATTCATCGTCGGGATATGACATCTCCCGATTGAATCTCGATGCGCCTAAAGAGGCCAGAACAAAAATGATCAGCTGGTCAAATGGCGAGCTGACCGGGCTCAGCACCAGCCGAGATTCGCTTTATATCACTTACCATGATACTGGCGTGCATAAATTCGTGCGTATTCCATTTGAAGATATCAATCAACACCAAAATATAGACATCCCATCTGATGAGGAGGTGAGTGCGGTATTCCCCAGCAACGACCGAGAAGATATATTGTTCACTCAGCAGGGCTGGCTGACGCCACCGACTATTTATCGCTTTACCCCTCATAATCGGAGCCTCACTAATACGGGATTGATCGCTCAAACCAAGGTTTCATTTTCAGATTACGAGGTTGAAGAACGATGGGTGACCACAAAAGATAATGTGCGAATCCCCCTGACCCTTATTCATCGCAAAGGCCTTAAGCGGGATGGAACGATGCCAACCTGGCTGACAGCTTATGGGGCGTATGGCGTCAGTATATTTCCTGACTTCGATACTTCGCGGCTGATTTGGCTTGAGCAGGGGGGAGCCATCGCGATTGCTCACGTTCGGGGAGGGGGAGAGCTTGGGCCGGCGTGGCATGATGGGGGCAGAGCGGGAAATAAAAAAAATTCAATTAATGATTTTATCCGTTGTGCTGAATATCTGATTGAAAACAAATACACATCGCCCTCAAAGCTGGTTATCAGCGGTGAGAGCGCGGGCGGAATTGTTATTGGCATGGCAATGACTCTTCGTCCTGAGCTTTTTTCTGCCGTGGCGATAGATGTTGGTATGTTGAATACCAGCAGGCTGGATAAAATTCCGATAGGGTCGATGAATTTTGAGGAGATCGGGTCGCCTTTCACTCCCCAGGGGAAGCGTGATTTGTTGAACATAGATGCCTACGAACATCTTCATGCAGGCACTCGATATCCTCCCGTGCTGTTGACCGTTGGCCTCCACGATCAACGTGTGTCGCCATGGCAGACGGCGAAGTTCGCAGCCCGCCTGCAAGAGATTAACCAACGGTGGAACATTCCGGTGCTGGTACTGGCCGATAAAAATGGCGGGCATAATGCCAGCACCTATGCCGATGCTGATGCAAAATTCATTGATACGGTGAGTTTCTTCTTCTGGATAACAACGGGTCAACATCCAATCCAATGATCATAGTTGACCCGTACCGATTTCATTATAACGGCGTAAGATAAAGGCAGGACTTAATCATTAAAGGCGGCTGGAACTAATATCCGGCGGCTTTATTGGCAGCTTTAATGCGCTTATTTCTGGAGTCTTTTTCGTGTTTATCCTGGGCCTGCATGATTCCGCCTGCGGCATCAATCCAGTCGCTCGCCGTACATCCTGATAGCGTCATGCTTAACATAAAGGCAAATACAAACTTCATTCTAGCTCCGTAATTTCGGGTAATGCGCCACATGCATCCCTGTGGCACTTCAAAATATTTGACCATCTTTATATAATTATGACAAATAATTTGATTTGAATCAATGCGTCACAGTTATCAGCAAGGCGCAGAAGCTACCCTCTGCGCATGGAGACCGTCGGCATTTAGCCAAAAATGACCAAAAGCCGTTCCTGGCCGAACAGCGCTTACCCCTTATCCAGCATCCCAAAGCTGACAATCCGCGCTCTTCCCAGCTCTTTTGCGCGATACAGCGCCACGTCTGCCGCGCGCAGCAGGTTGTCGCTCTGCACGTGCTGCGGATAGCTGGCGATGCCGATAGACACATCCACCGGGCCAATGTCCGACAATCCGTAACGCAGCGCCAGGCCATGCACGCCGTTGTAAATCTCCGTTGCGCAGGCGTGAGCCCCTGCTTCGTCCTGGCCTGTCAGCAGCGCCAGGAACTCCTCGCCGCCGTAGCGGAAGGCGACGCCGTTGTCGTGAGCGGCGCGCTGAACAATGGCTGCGACGCTTTTGATTACCCGGTCGCCAGCCTCGTGACCAAAGCGATCGTTAATGTTTTTGAAGTGATCGATATCGATCATCAGGCAGCTTACGGGTTCGTTGTTGCGTATCGCCTGGCTGATTTGAGTGCGCATAGTGTCTTCAAGATGATGACGATTACGCAGGCCGGTTAACGGATCGTACAGCGCTTTTTCCAGCAGTGCGTCGCGCAGGCGCTGGTTAGCCAGGGCGAGTCCCAGCGCCTCGGCCATCAGTTCAAGATAGGCGCGGGAAGGCGCCGTTTCCGGGGTGATATTCTGGAATGAGAGCAGGCCAATGGCTTCGCCCTGGGCGATCAGCGGAACACACAACGATTGGTTCGCCCTCGATTCAGGTAGGTGATAGCAGGCGATATCGGGTTCGCCATTCACCGGCGGGTGGCTTTGCCCGCGTCGTACCGCCCAGCACTCGTCGGGATGGAACGGTTCCTGTTTACCTTCTGGCGACAGCCATTCGGCGACGCAGCGCATTTGCCACGGATCGCGGTCGAGAATATATAATCTTCCCGAAATGTCGGGAGCAATATTGGGTGCAAAAAGCTGTGCGACGTTGATAACGTCAGCGAAATTCTCGCAGCCTTGCAGGCGCTGAGTCATGCGTGCCAGCAGTTCGCGAATCGCCCAGTCGGCGTCGCGCTCTTTTTCCAGACGTTGGCGTACCAGGCCGTTTTCGCGAAAAATATGAATGGCTTGCGCCATATCGCCGATCTCATCGATTTGATTAAAGTTTGGCGTTTCTACCGCGTAATCCTGCGATGCCAGACGATGGACCACATCACTCAGGCGTACCACCGGGCGCAATACGCGGCGTTTTAAAATAAAGCCGAGAACAAATAAAAATAGCAGGGCGGTCAGACCGACCATGACCTCAGACAGGGTTCGCAGAAGACGCGATGCATGCGTGGCTTCTTCAATGGCGGTTTGCGCCCGCTTGTCCAGCATCTGACGAAAATGGTCTATCTGGTTTTGCGCACGTTCGAGTTCCTGTTCGTAGGTCTTGCCGTAAAGCAGGGCAATCGCCTGTGGCTCCTCTCCCCGCGCCACGCTGGATAGCGCGGCCTGCTGCTCGTCCTGTAGCTCATCAACAATTTTCAAACCCTCAAGCAGCAGCGCCAGCTCTTCGCTCGATGCGCCATTGTCTTTGAGTTTGACCAGCCGATGCTCAACGTTCTTCAGCAAGGCTTCTTTTTGCCGATATTCGTTCAACGACTCGGGATCTTTATTGATGATGTACAGGCGCGCCAGGTCAGACTGCACCCAGGCGTCCATCTCCACTTCTTCGGTCAGCCGATCGAAAATCTGTCGTTGTTCTACGGCCTGACGTTCCACATTATCGGCGTTGGAGGCCATTAGCATCACCACGCCAGAGGCGAGGGTCAGGCACACCGTAGCACCGTAAGCCCAGTTTGTTATGGTCGCGATACGCACCTGTTGGATCCTTTTAGGCCATGACTGGAATGTCTTTTTGAAATTATAGTAAACGCCTGATTTTGCGTTTAAAAAAAGGCGGCCAATGGCCGCCTGGTCTGTTACTTATCGTCACGAATTCACAAATCTGGAGGATTTCTTCCTTCTTCGATAAATTCTGCGTCGAGCTCTTCGGCGTTACCTTCGTGATCGCGTCCGGAGAACAGATTCCAGCAGGCGATAAACAGTGCGGCAATCAGCGGACCAATGACAAAACCGTTAATGCCGTACAGCTCCATGCCGCCCAGGGTGGAAATCAAAATCAGGTAGTCCGGCATCTTGGTATCTTTGCCGACCAGCAGCGGACGCAGAATGTTGTCCACCAGCCCGACGATAATGACGAAGAAGCCGACGATAAACAGCCCTTGCCATAGCTGGTGCGTGGCGAACAGGTAAATCGCCGCCGGAACCCAGATAATGGCAGAGCCCACCGCAGGCACCAGCGAGAGGAACGCCATCAGCGCGCCCCAGAGCACGCTGCCGTCGATACCGGCAATCGCAAATGCGATACCGCCGAGCGTACCCTGCACTACGGCGACCACAGCGGTGCCTTTTACCGTCGCCCGGGATACGCCAACAAATTTGGCGAACAGGTGCTGCTTGGCGAAATCGGTCAGCGGCAGTGAGTCCATAATCTGGCGCACCAGATACGGCCCGTCCTTCAAAAGGAAGAACAGCAGGTAAAGCATGATGCCGAAGCTAATCGCAAAGCCAAAGGTGCCTTTGCCGATCAGGAATGCGCTGCCCGCCAGATACTGACCGCCCTGCAGGGCAAAGTCGGACAGTTTTTTCTGTATTTGCGCCGCGTTATCCAGATTATGGTCCGCCAGGAACCCGCTCGCCCAGCCGGGCAGGCGGTTAAATATGCCGGCCACGATCTCAGGGAACTGGGTGTTGTTTTGCTGAAGCTTGGTGTAGACCACGTTCAGTTCGATGGCGAGCGACGAGAGGATCACCATCAAGGGGATAAAGACGATCAGGCAGATAATGCAGAGCGTCAGAAACGACGCCAGCCCGTTGCGATCGCCCAGCGCGGTACGGATTTTGTTTTTTACCGGGTTAAAGATGATGGTCAGGATCGCAGCCCACAAAATCGCAGAGAAGTAGGGCGACAGCACGTCAAAGAAGGCCCACGTTACGAGGGCGAGAATAAGAATGAAAAAGCCTTTAGTCAGTCCGTTAAAGCGCATTAGGGAGTCCTGGTCACTGAGAAACACTGAGGACTATAGAAGGGTTTGGCGGAATTACCAACTGGTGGGCTACTACACCAATAAGTTGCTTAAGAACAAAGGAGGGGGCGATCGCGCTGGATTAGCGCAGGACACCTTTTCGTGTGAGGCGTCATAGGGGACATCCCCCTTTCGACTGAGCGAAAATGCTTGTGCGCGACGCCATGCTGAAAGCATCTGCTTTACGGAGGTGCTTATGGCCTGGCGTCCGATTCTCACTGTGATCCTGACCAATCAACCCCGGCTCAGCGCGCGCCGCGCCCGCCTACGTCTGGTCCACGGCTAGCTTTTTGTTAACAATCGCGGTATAACGAACCTTCTTTGGATGTTTAGATGTCCATACGTTTAGAAGGTAACATGCAAACAGAACACGAAAATGGGCAGCTAAAGCGCACCATGAAAACCCGCCACCTGATTATGCTCTCGCTGGGTGGCGTGATTGGCACAGGGTTATTCTTCAATACGGGCTATATCATTTCCACCACTGGCGCGGCGGGCACGCTGCTGGCGTATGCGATCGGCGCGTTGGTGGTCTGGCTGGTGATGCAGTGCCTGGGTGAGCTCTCCGTCGCGATGCCCGAAACCGGCGCATTTCACGTCTACGCTACCCGCTATCTTGGGCCAGCGACCGGCTACACCGTGGCGTGGCTCTACTGGCTAACCTGGACGGTGGCGCTCGGATCGAGCTTCACCGCCGCCGGATTCTGCATGCAGTACTGGTTCCCGCAGGTGCCCGTCTGGGCATGGTGCGTGGTGTTCTGCGCGGTGATTTTTGCCCTCAACATTATCTCGACGCGCTTCTTCGCCGAAGGGGAGTTCTGGTTCTCGCTGGTGAAGGTCATCACCATTATTGCCTTTATCATCCTGGGCGGTGCAGCCATCTTTGGCTTTATCCCGATGCAGGACGGTTCTCCCGCACCCGGTCTGTCGAATATTACCGCCGATGGCTGGTTCCCACACGGCGGCCTGCCGATCCTGATGACCATGGTGGCGGTGAACTTTGCCTTCTCCGGCACCGAACTTATTGGTATCGCGGCGGGTGAGACCGAAAACCCGCACAAGGTTATCCCGGTGGCAATCCGCACCACCATTGCGCGTCTGATCCTGTTCTTTATTGGCACCGTGTTTGTACTGGCGGCGCTGATTCCAATGCAGCAGGCGGGCGTGGAGAAAAGCCCGTTTGTGCTGGTGTTTGAAAAGGTCGGTATTCCGTATGCGGCGGATATCTTTAACTTTGTGATCCTGACGGCGATCCTCTCGGCGGCGAACTCGGGGCTTTACGCCTCAGGCCGGATGCTGTGGTCGCTCTCTAACGAAAAAACGCTGCCGCGCTGCTTTGCCCGCGTGAACAAAAACGGCGTGCCGCTTACGGCGATTTCAGTGTCAATGCTGGGCGGCGTGTTAGCGCTGTTCTCCAGCGTTATCGCCCCCGATACGGTGTTTGTCGCGCTGTCGGCAATTTCCGGCTTTGCGGTGGTGGCGGTGTGGATAAGCATCTGCGCCTCGCACTTTATGTTCCGCCGTCGTCATCTGCAGGCAGGCAAACCGCTGACCGATTTACAGTACCGCGCGCCGTGGTATCCGCTGGTGCCGGTGCTGGGTTTTGTCCTGTGCCTGGTGGCCTGTATCGGGCTGGCCTTCGATCCGAGCCAGCGTATTGCCCTGTACTGCGGGATCCCGTTTGTGGCCCTGTGCTATGGTGCGTATTACCTCACTCAACATGCTAAAACGCAGGAGCCTGAACATGTCGCAGAATAACCCGCTTACCACTCTCCTTGAAAAACAGCCGTTTATCGTGCTGGATGGGGCGATGGCCACGGAGCTGGAAGCGCGCGGGTGTAACCTGGCCGACAGCCTGTGGTCTGCGAAGGTGCTGGTTGAAAACCCCGATGTGATCCGCGATGTGCATCTCGACTATTTTCGCGCCGGAGCGCAGGTGGCGATCACCGCCAGCTATCAGGCGACACCGGCAGGCTTTGCCGCGCGTGGCATTGACGAGGCGCAGTCGCGGGCGTTGATTGGCAAAAGCGTGGAGCTGGCCCGTAAGGCGCGCGAGGCGTATCTGGCCGAAAACCCGCACGCGGGCACGCTGCTGGTGGCCGGTTCCGTCGGGCCTTACGGCGCATATCTGGCGGATGGATCGGAGTATCGCGGCGATTACGTGCGAAGCGCCGATGAATTTACCGCGTTTCACCGTCCGCGCGTGGAAGCGCTGCTGGATGCCGGGGCCGACCTGCTGGCCTGCGAAACGCTTCCCGCATTCGACGAGATCAAGGCGCTGGCGGCGCTGTTAGCCGACTATCCCCGCGCTCGCGCGTGGTTCTCGTTTACCCTTCGCGATGCGGAGCATCTGAGCGACGGCACGCCGCTACGTGAAGTGGTGTCAGCGTTGGCCGGGTATCCGCAGATTGTGGCGTTGGGTATTAACTGTATCGCGCTCGAAAACACCACGACGGCGCTTGAGCATCTGCAAAGCCTCACCGCCTTGCCGCTGGTGGTCTACCCGAATTCGGGCGAGCACTACGATGCGGTGACCAAAACCTGGCATCACCATGGCGAAGCCTGCGAAACGCTGGCGGGATATCTGCCGCAGTGGCGAGCGGCGGGCGCGAAGCTGATTGGCGGCTGCTGTCGCACCACGCCGAAGGATATTGCGGAGCTGAACGCGCAGCGTACGTAAAAAAGCCCCGTGGAAACGGGGCTGACTTACTTTTTTCGAATGGTCCATGCGGCGCGCATCGGTGGCATAAAAATGGGAGGAATGACACCCATTTTAGGCAACGGTACGGTGACGGTTACCCCTGGGTAGGATTCGAACCACACATCGTTAAAAGGCAGTTTTTGAAGCCTGTTCAGGTCAAATTTCGTCGGGGCACTGAGTCCAGCGGTATCAAGTTGAGCATCAATAACAAACTCCCCATTGTAGACTTTACCGATTTGCGACGTCCCATAGGTAATGAGTACTGCGTGAATATCCGCGAAAACGTTCAACACGAGACCGGGGCGAGGATAAGGCCCCGGGTTGCCCAGACTCTCGTCGTGAGGAAACTTACACCAGAGAATGTCTCCGGCCGCCGGTAAGGGCGTAAAGTCGTATGCCATAGGCTCCCTGCTTATTTAAATAATGGCGAATCCAAATCGTCGTCCGTGATTTCCATGCCGGACATTTTGGTAATAGCGGCGTGCTGTTCGTCGGTCAGCGGCCCGTTATCCAGTTCGTAGGCTGGCAGTACATCTTGCGCAAGGTAGCGCAGCGCTTTATGGACAAGCTCCGTCTGATTAAGGGCGAGCGTTTCCATGAGGCGAGTAAAGGTTTCTTCGCTTACGCCATATTCGTTGTCACGAGCACGAAGCTGGATAAGGAATTTCTTCGGTGCTGCGGGGGCAGGGGATCCCGCTTTGCTCTTAACGGCGCGTGGACGGCGATTAGCGGTCTCGATGACTTTAGTTGCAGTGGTAGAAGTCATGATTTACCTCTCTTCGTATGACTATATGAAAAGTATATAGCAGTAGCGGGACGTTATCTATATAGATTCAATATGGTCTCGCTAAAGTTGCCGTCCCGCTACGCTTTATGCTACATCCGCCAGCACAAACATCCCGTACGGGTGGATCTCCAGGTAATACTGTTCCCCTTCGTTTGGTTGCAGGCGTGTGGCGTTGACCTGCAACAAAATCTCCTGCCCGTGCCAGTCAACCACCACCTCGTACTGCGGGCCCATATAGGCCACGTGTTGGATGACGCAGCGCTGGCTTTCCTCGCCGCGCTCGCTCAGGGTGATGGCTTCCGGGCGCACGCCCACGGAGCCTTCTCCAGTGCTGGCAAAGTGCATCGGACGCGGCAGGCGATAGCCGTGGATCTCCACATAATCGCTGTTAAAGCTCGCCGGGAACAGGTTGGCATCGCCCATAAAGCTCGCCATAAAGCGCGAGGCGGGCTGGCGATACAGATCCTGTGGGGAGCCAATCTGCATGATGTTGCCTTTGTTCATCACCAGCACAGTGTCGGACACCGCAAAGGCCTCGCTCTGATCGTGGGTCACGTACAGCGAGGTGATATTAAACTGCTTTTGCAGCTCGCGAATTTTATCGCGCATGCTGCGCCTGAGATTGGCGTCGAGGTTGCTCAGCGGCTCGTCAAACAGCAGCACTTTCGGTTTGAGGATCAGCGCGCGAGCCAGTGCCACGCGCTGCTGCTGGCCGCCGGAGATCTGATCGACGTAGCGGTCTTCAAAGCCATCCAGATCCACCATCGCCAGCGCCTCTTTGACGCGGGTTTTGAGCTCGCTGCGCGGTACGCCGAGCATCTTCAGGCCGTAACCCACGTTCTCGCCCAGCGACATGTGCGGGAAAAGGGCGTAGGACTGGAACACCATGCAGATATCGCGCTGCTGAATGGAGCGGTGAGTCACGTCCTCGCCGTCAATGAGGATCTGCCCTTCGGTCGGTTTTTCCAGCCCCGCCACCAGACGCAGTACCGTGGTTTTGCCGCAGCCGGACGGGCCGAGCAGCGTCACCATCTGCCCCTGCGGAATGACGAGATTAATATTGTCGATGACCGTGTTATTGCCAAAGCGCTTGGTCACGTTGCGCAGTTCAACGAAAGGTTTCTGAGTCATAGTGTTACGCCTGGTTTTTGGCTTTTGAACGGGAAGTACGAGACTCACCGATCAGCCAGTCAAAGAGGAAAATGATCGCCAACATGACCACAATTAAGATCGAGCCGTAGGCAATTGCCACGCCGTATTCGCCGTCTTCTACGCGGTTCAGAATGTAGGCCGTTGCCACGCGGTTATCTGGCGTGACGAGGAAGACAATCGCGCTGACGGTGGTAATGGCGCGCACGAAGCTGTATATCAGCGCCGACAGAATCGCCGGGCGTAGCAGTGGCAGCAGGATGTGCGTGATGGTTCGTAGCGAGCCCGCGCGCAGGCTGAGCGAGGCTTCGTCCAGCGACTTATCGATCTGCCCAAGCCCCGCAATCCCGGCGCGAATACCCACCGGCACGTTACGCATCACCATCGAAATAATCACAATCGCCGCCGTTCCGGTCAGGTACACCGGTGCGCTGTTAAACGCCAGAATGTACGATACGCCCGCCACGGTGCCCGGCACCGCGAAGCACAGCATGGTGGTGAACTCGATGGTCTTTTTACCGCGGAACTGCTGGCGCACCACCACCCAGGCGATCAGCAGCCCAAAGCCCGCCGTGATTGGCGCGGCGATCCCGGCGTACAGCAGGGTATCGAGCAGCGAAGGCCATGCGCCGTCGCTCATGCCCTGGCCGAACAGCTTGATAAAGTTATCCAGCGTCAGGGTGTAATCCACGCCCCAGTTGACGGTAAAGCTGCCGTAGAAAATGCTGCCGTAGAGCAGGGCGTTAAAGGCTATCCATACCGTCAACAGCGCCACCACGGTCCACACCAGCGTCACCGGCAGGGGCTGCACGTCGCCGCGATAGGATTTGCCGGAAACGGTCACGTACGAGCGTTTACCGATCCACATGTACTGAATGCAGAACACCAGTAACGAGAACACCAGCAGGAACGCGCCGAGGGTGCTGGCGGCCTGATAGTCCAGTTGCGAGCCGGTGATATAGAAGTAGATTTGGGTGGCGAGCACGTCGAAGTTCCCGCCCAGCACCAGCGGGTTACTGAAGTCGGCCAGCGACTGCACGATCACAATCAGGAAGGCGTTCGCCAGCGCCGGTTTCAGCAGCGGCACGAACACGCCGTTAAAGGTCTGCCAGCGGCTGGCGCGCAGGGTGTATGACGCCTCTTCCAGCGACGGATGGATGGTTTTAATCGCCCCGTCGAGGATCATAAACGCCATCGGGGTGAAGGCCAGCACCTGAGCCAGCCAGATGCCGGTGAAGCCGTACAGCCAGTTGGTGTTGGTTAGCCCAAACCAGTCGACCATCAGCTCGGTGAGGTAACCGGAGCGGCCCATCATCAGCGTCACGCCCAGGCCCACCACGAACGGCGGAGTGACGATCGGCAGGATCGAGAAGATTCGGCCAATAATGGCGCTGCGTTTAGCGATGCGGGTGGTGTAGATCGCCAGTACCAGCCCGAAGAAGGTACAGCCGATGCCGACGGCGATCGACAGCAGGATCGAGTTGATAATCACCTGCACAATGTGCGCCTGCGACAGCACCGCCATAAAGGCCAGCGGGGCGAACTCGCCCGCGTCGTTGCTGAACATCGGGATGAAAATGGCAATGCTCGGCCAGACGATAAAGATGCCGATCAGCGCCACAATGGCGATCAGCGAGGCAATGACAAAGCGGTCGCCACCCAGCCATTCCAGGCGGGTCAGCGCCAGCGCCATAATCGCCCCCAGGGCAATAAACAGCACGATAGAGGCGTAACCTAAGCCACGTTCCTCGACGGTCGCGCTGATGACGATAAACGCCATGCACAGCAGCGCCCAGCCCGCGTCAAAATAGTGGCGGCTGCGCTGCTCGCGGCGGGCGGAGGTGAAGGGGCGCACCAGCAGCAGGCTCGGCAACAGGTACCACAGCCAGCTCACGTTAAAGTGGGACCAACCGTAGGCGTCGAGGATCTCCTCGCGCGTCGACTCCAGCAGGCCGTAATCCAGGCTCCAGCTCGGCAGCAGGGCAAACGCCAGCCAGCCAAGCAAAACCCAAAGGAAAACCGCATCCCGTTTATTCACGGGATGAAGAGCGAGTGTCTGTGACATAAATTTTCCGGTGTTGTAGGCCGGGTGAGGTGCAGCCACCACCCGGCAAATGTTCGCAATAGTGGGCTTATTTACCCATCTTCACATCGCTGACCCATTTGTTAATCAGCGCTTTGCGCACGTCCGTTGAGCCGTACTTGTCCATGTCGTAGCTGATGAGCTTAAGGTCGTCGAGCTTCAGCGAGTTCGGCGAGGTCTCCGCCGTGGTGTTGGTCAGGATCTGGTAGGATTTGCCTTTCTTCCACGCCAGTTCCTGAGCCTCTTTCGACAGCACCCAGTCGACGAACAGCTTCGCGTTCTCTTCGTTGCGCGCGCCTTTCAGAATGCTCACACCGCCGATTTCATACCCGGTGCCTTCACACGGCGAAATCAGCTCCAGCGGTGCGCCTTGTTCTTTTTCCAGCGAGTAGTCGTGCAGGAAGCCAATCCCGATGGCGGTTTCACCGCGCGCGGCGTTACGCGCCGGGGCAATGCCGGATTTGGTGTACTGCGATACGTTGCTGTTCAGCTGTTTCAGGTAATCGAAAGCCTGGTCTTCGCCCCACAGCTGCACAAAGGTGGCGAGCGCGGTGTAGGCGGTACCGGAGCTTTGCGGATCGGCAATCTGGATCTCGCCTTTGTATTCCGGCTTGGTCAGATCCTTCCAGCACTTCGGCACCGGCAGGTTTTTCTCTTTCAGGCGCTGGGTGTTGACGCCAAAGCCTAAAATCCCGACGTACACCGCTGAAGACAGGTTGCCTTTTACTTTGGCCGGATCGCGGAAGTTCTCCATGATCTGCTCAAGATTTTTCGATTTATAAGGTTGCAACAGCCCCATTTCACCGGCCTGAGACTGCGGATCCAGCGTGCCGCCGTACCAGACGTCGGCCTGCGGGTTTTTCTTCTCGGCGTCCACTTTTGCCAGCGTGCTGCCAGAGCCGTTGCGGATAAACGAGGTCTTGACGTCGTACTTATCACCAAACGCTTTGGTTTCGGTTTCGCACATTTCGTTGGTGGCGCTGCAATACACCACCAGACGGCCTTTCGCCTGCGCGGCACCGGTTAAGGTCGCCAGCGCGATCCCAGTAGCAACAAGAGTAGAGAGGAGCGTTGTTTTCATTATTCAGCCTTTTTATGACGTTATGTGACGGCGAGACGCGGTGATGCCCGACATCAGCAGCGGCATCAGTAATAAACCCATCAGTACGGCGGCGATTGACAGCAAACTGAACATGCCTGACCAACCATACCGTTCGATAATCAACGACAGCGGCCACCCTGCCAGCGCCGCCCCCAGATAGGCAAACACGCCGAGAAAACCGGTAATCGAGCCTGCCGCCTGCTTGTGTCCGCACTCCACTGCGGCGAGGCCGATCAGCATTTGCGGACCAAAGACAAAAAATCCCACGGCAAAAAAACAGATCGCCAGCAGGGCATAGTGATGAACCGGTGCAAGCCACAGGGCGGCGACGGAGACCATCAGCCCCAGCGTGAACAGCAAAATCATCGGCGCACGCTGGCCGCTAAACAGCAGATCCGATCCCCATCCGGCAAACAGCGCACCGAGCAGGCCGCCGACCTCAAACAGCATCACCGTGGCGTTGGCGCTCAGCAGATTGACGCCGTGGCTTTCTGACAGCCAGATATTGCCCCAGTCGTTCAGCGCAATGCGGATCAGATACACCAGCACGTACGATGCCCCGAGCAGCCAGATCATCGGGTTTTGCAGCATGGTGGTGCGTAACATCTGCCACAGGCCCATCGGCGGGCTGTGTTGTTCCTGGCGCAGTTCCAGCGGATCGTTGCGCCACTCCCCTACCGTCGGCAGACCCTCTTCCTGCGGTGTTCCCCGCAGCTGCGTGGTTAGCCAAAGACCGAGCACAATGCTGATAATCCCCGGTGTCAGCATCGCTGCCTGCCAGCCCCAAAGGTGGGCGGCAAAGGCACATATCAACGGAATAATCGCGCCACCAATATTGATGGAGGTATTCCAGCAGCCCCACCAGAAGCCGCGCTCGTTGCGCGAATACCAGTGGGTGAGCAATCTGGCGCACGGCGGCCATCCCCATCCCTGAAAGAAGCCGTTCAGCGTCCAGATGAACAGCAGCAGCGGGAACGAGTCGCTAAACGTAAACAACACGTTCAGCACGCCGGTCGCCAGCAGGCCGATGCCCATAAACGCCCGTTGCCCGTGGCTGTCGTGCCACAGTCCGGCGGCAAATTTCGACAGTCCGTAGCTCAGGTAAAACAGCGAACCGATAAGCCCGATGTCGCCTTTACTCAGCCCCAAATCCATTTGCAGCGCAGGTAACACGTAGTTCACGCTTTTGCGTGTCAGGTAAAACGCGGCGTAGCCAATCGCCATGCACAGCAGCAACCGTGGGCGAATGGCCCGATAGCGTTGAGTAACCTGTTCAGCAGACGGTGCGTGCATGGCGTTCTCCATTTGAGATGACTGTATGAAAGCGCGACGAAAAAGGGATGAGAGAAAGTCTGGAGTGACTAAGACTTTTTCCTGGTTAGTGATGTGTTTGTTGCAAAGTTGTGGGCAGGTTAACAATTACGCGGGTGCCGGAACGGGATTCCAGCGTGAACTCGCCGCCGAGGGCGTGAACGCGCTCGCGCATTCCCTGGATGCCAAAGCCGGACGTTTTTTCCGCACTGATGCCGCTGCCGTTGTCCGCCACTTCCAGATGCAGCCGGTTATTGTGTTGGCGAAGAACAATCGTCACCTCGCTGGCATCGGCGTGTTTCGCGACGTTGTTCAGTAGCTCCTGCAACAGGCGATACAGGGTGAAAACCAGCGTTTCGTTTTGCGGCGGCGCATCCAGTTGATAGGCAAACCGACAGGTAATCCCACGCTCGGCAAAGGCAAACTCGTTGACCAGATGGTGCAACGCCTCTTTCAGCGACAGCTCGTCCAGCACGGGCGGGCGTAATTGGCGCAACAGCTGGCGGGTCGACTGGTGAATACGGCGCGCCAGCTCGTTGATTTGTCCGGCGGCTTCAACGGCGAGCGGCGTATCACCCGCGCGTTTCACCAGTTGGGACTGGATCTGAATGGCGGTAATGTTCTGGCCGATCTCGTCGTGCAGTTCGCGGGCCAGATGCTTGCGGGTGTCTTCTTCGGTGTGGATCAGCTTTTCTGTGAGCGCTCGCCGCGCCTGAAGTTCGGTCTCCAGCCTGCGCCGGTAGTGGTCCAGATTCCGCGCCAACTGCTGCTGGCGGCTGATTGCGATCCCCAGGCCAATGCCGAGCAGCGACTGGGTGGCGAGGAAAATTTCCAGCTCCAGCAGGTCGCTGAACCCCACGCCGACCTGGCGCGCAATAGTAATCATCATGCTGCCCAGCAGCCCCGACAGCACGCCGCCCTGCCAGCCAAACTTCCACGCCATCACGACGTTCGGCAGGAACACCACGATCAGCAGCAGGCGCTCAAGGGCAGGGGAGAGCACCATCTGGGTAGCAATGCCAATAATAAAAAACAGGCTGCACCAGATAATCAACGAGGTGCGCAGCGGCGGGTTGCTGGTGTCCAGCCCCAGCAGATGATAGCGATGCTGCTGGCGTAGAAACTCGAACACCAGATAGACGAAAGGGGTCAGCAGCACGCCGCCCGTAAAGGAGGCCAGCAGCAGGAGCATGGTTGGGCTTTCCAGAAACGGCGACAGCAGCAGAGTTTGCAGCAGCGCGTTAAGCGTAACTGCGGCAATCAGGAGGGAAAGACGCTGCCAGTAGAGCGGAAAACGGTGCCAGTAGCGCTGCGTCAGCCAGGCGGCGATCGTGCCAATCAGCGGAGCCGTCAGTATGACCTGGCGGATTAAAAGCTGTTCGGCGTGTAGCCAGAGAAGGGCGGCGAGGGTGGGTACAATCAGCGCAGGCCAAAAGCGTCGCGACAGCAGAATGAGCAGCGCCAGATAGACGCCCTGTGGCAAAAACAGCACCGCCTGCTGACCGTTATGGGTCAGGTAAAAGCTGAGCGTCCACAGCATTAGCCAGCCGGTACCCCACGCCAGCATGATAAACAGAGAGAGAATAAGGTGCCGCACGGAGCACCGCATCAGTGGCCCGTTAGCAACTGATGGTCGAGCGCAAAATGCACCAGCTCAATGGTACTGCTGCACTGTAATTTTCCCAGCACGTTGGCGCGATGCACGTGTACCGTTTTATGGCTTAGTTCGAGCGTAAAGGCGATAGCTTTGACGCTTTCGCCCTTCACCAGCAGGTTGAACACCTCCCGCTCGCGCGGGGTGAGAACGTCGAGGACTTTTGAAACGATCTGGCCGCCGCGCAGGGCCTTAACCGCGTCGGCGCACAGATAATGGCCGCCCATCCCTACCGAGCGCACCGCCTGTACCAGTTCTTCCGGACCGCAGCGCTTGGTGAGATAGCCGCTGGCCCCGGCGTCGAGCGCGCTTTGCACAAACGCCGGGGTATCGTAAATGCTCAAAATAATGGCGCGAAAGCCGGGGCGCTGCTGGCGCAGGCGCTTTAGCAGGCTGAGGCCGTTTTCATCGGGCATCGCCACGTCCATCACCGCCACGTCGATGTCGTTACGCGACAGTGCAGGCCACGCCTCAGCGGCACTGCCGTACTGGCCTTCGACCACCAGATCGTCTTCCAGATTTAACAGCTGGGCGAACCCGGAACGTACCACCACGTGGTCGTCCACCAGCACCACTTTGATCATCTCAGAGTCCTTTGCGAAGTTATCCGGCTATGATGCCTGTCAATGGTTGTCTGGCAATTGTGCGGCTACGGTTATGTAATGGATGTAACAAAATTGCAATATTATTCCCATCCGTTTTTTAACTATCCTTTGCCGCTTTTTTTCTAAAAACGATTCGGCATTAACGATGCTTTTTAATTCCTTTATCAAAATTCTCGCGCCGGAAATACTGCTCCCATAACAAAAGAGGGGAGCAGACAACATGGCAATTTCATCGCGTATTACACTATTCGGCGCTCTGGCGCTGTGGGCATTTCAGGCGCAGGCGGTCGATGTCACCGTCGCGTATCAAACCTCTGCTGAACCGGCGAAAGTTGCGCAGGCGGATAATACCTTTGCCAAAGAGAGCGGCGCGAAGGTTGACTGGCGCAAGTTCGACAGCGGCGCGGCCATTGTGCGGGCGCTGGCTTCTGGCGACGTGCAGATTGGCAATCTCGGCTCAAGCCCGCTGGCGGTAGCCGCCAGCCAGCAGGTGCCGATTGAGGTGTTTCTTCTCGCCTCGCAGCTTGGGAATTCCGAAGCGCTGGTGGTGAAGAAAAATATCACCAAACCTGAAGACTTGATTGGCAAGCGTATCGCGGTGCCGTTTATCTCCACTACGCACTACAGCCTGCTGGCGGCGCTCAAACACTGGGGGATAAAGCCAGGTCAGGTGCAAATCCTGAATCTGCAACCACCGGCGATTATTGCCGCCTGGCAGCGTGGCGATATCGACGGCGCGTACGTTTGGGCACCCGCGGTCAACGAGCTGGAGAAAGACGGCACGGTGCTGACCGACTCCGCCAAAGTGGGCGAGTGGGGCGCGCCAACGCTTGACGTGTGGGTGGTGCGTAAAGATTTTGCCGAGAAGCATCCTGAGGTGGTGAAAGCCTTCGCCAAAAGCGCGATTGACGCGCAGCAGCCCTATATCACCAACCCGGACGAATGGCTGAAGCAACCCGACAATCTGGCCAAACTCTCGCGCCTGAGCGGCGTGCCGGAAGCGGATGTACCGGGTCTGGTGAAGGGCAATACCTATCTGACGCCCGCGCAGCAGGTACAACAGCTGTCGGGCCCGGTCAATAAAGCGATTATCGACACCGCCGGGTTCCTGAAGGAGCAGGGCAAAGTGCCTGCGGTAGCAGCGGATTACAGTCAGTTCGTGACCGATCGATTTGTGAAATAAGGGGCCACGATGCTGAATATTACTAACCTGTCCGCCAGCTATGGCGGGAAACCTGCGCTGGAAGATATCGATCTGACGCTGGATAGCGGTGAGCTGCTGGTGGTGCTGGGGCCGTCCGGCTGCGGTAAAACCACGTTGCTGAATCTGATCGCCGGGTTTGTACCCTATCAGCACGGCAACATTCAGTTGGAAGGCAAGCGCGTGGAGGGGCCGGGCGCTGAGCGCGGTGTGGTCTTCCAGAGCGAGGGTTTACTGCCCTGGCGGAATGTGCAGGAAAACGTGGCCTTTGGCCTCCAGTTAGCGGGCGTAGAGCGTGCGCAGCGCCTGGAAACGGCGCGCCAGATGCTGAAAAAGGTGGGACTGGAAGGGGCAGAGAAACGCTTTATCTGGCAGCTTTCCGGCGGGCAGCGTCAGCGTGTGGGGATTGCCCGTGCGCTGGCGGCAAATCCGCAGCTGTTGCTGCTGGATGAACCTTTCGGCGCGTTGGACGCATTTACCCGCGAGCAGATGCAAACCCTGCTCCTGCGCCTGTGGCACGAAACCGGCAAGCAGGTATTGCTGATTACCCACGATATAGAAGAAGCGGTGTTTATGGCGACCGAACTGGTGTTGCTGTCACCGGGGCCGGGCCGCGTGCTGGAACGGTTGCCGCTGGAGTTTGCCCGACGCTACGTCGCCGGTGAACCAGCGCGCAGCATCAAGTCCGATCCGCAGTTTATTGCCCAGCGCGAATACGTGTTAAGCCGCGTGTTTGAGCAGCGGGAGGCGTTCTCATGAGCATTGTTTTTAGTGAAAAACGAGCCGGTAAGCGTCTGGCCCTGCGCTGGCCTTTCTCGCGTCAGATAACGCTGAGTGCGGGCTCGTTGCTGGTGTTGCTGGCGGTGTGGTGGGCGGTGGCGGCGCAGCAGTGGGTCAGCCCGCTGTTCCTGCCATCGCCGGAAAAAGTGCTGGTAAAACTCGTCGACATCGCCGGGCCGCAGGGATTTATGGATGCGACCCTGTGGCAGCACCTGGCGGCAAGCCTGGGGCGTATTCTGGTGGCGCTGCTGGCGGCGGTGATTATCGGGATCCCAGTGGGGATCGCGATGGGACTGAGCCCGACGGTGCGTGGGATCCTCGATCCGTTGATTGAGCTTTATCGCCCGGTGCCGCCGCTGGCTTATCTACCGCTGATGGTTATCTGGTTCGGCATTGGTGAAACCTCGAAAATTCTGCTGATCTATCTGGCGATTTTCGCGCCGGTAGCGATGTCGGCGGTGGCAGGCGTGAAGAGTGCGCAACAGGTGCGTCTACGCGCAGCACAATCGCTCGGCGCCAGTCGCGCACAGGTGCTGTGGTTTGTGATTTTACCCGGCGCGTTGCCGGAAATTTTAACCGGGCTGCGCATTGGGTTAGGCGTGGGCTGGTCGACGCTGGTGGCGGCAGAACTTATCGCGGCAACGCGTGGACTCGGATTTATGGTGCAGTCGGCGGGCGAGTTTTTGGCCACCGACGTGGTGCTGGCAGGGATCATGGTGATCGCCGTGGTTGCCTTTGGTTTAGAACTGGGGCTGCGCGCGCTACAGCGCCGCCTGACGCCCTGGCATGGAGAAATACAATGAGTGAACGTCTGACCATTACCCCGCTGGGGCCATACATTGGCGCACAGATTGCCGATCTCGACGTGACGCGACCGCTGAGCGATAACCAGTTCGAACAGCTGTATCACGCGGTGCTGCGCCATCAGGTCGTCTTTCTGCGCAACCAGGCGGTGACGCCCCAGCAGCAGCGCGCGCTGGCACTGCGTTTTGGCGATCTGCATATTCACCCGGTCTATCCGCACGCGGAAGGCGTCGAAGAAATTATCGTGCTCGATACCCACAACGATAATCCGCCGGATAACGACAACTGGCATACCGACGTAACCTTTATCGAGACGCCGCCCGCAGGGGCGATTCTGGCTGCGAAGCTGTTGCCGGAAACGGGCGGTGATACGCTGTGGACCAGCGGGATTGCGGCGTTTGATGCGCTGTCTGAGCCGTTTAAGCAGCTGTTGAGCGGCCTGCGTGCCGAGCACGATTTCAAGAAATCGTTCCAGGAATATAACTATCGCAAAACCGAAGAAGAGCACGCCCGCTGGCAGGACGCGGTCGCCAAACACCCGCCGCTGTTGCATCCGGTGGTGCGCACTCATCCGGTCACCGGCAAGCAGGCGCTGTTTGTGAACGAAGGCTTCACCACCCGCATTGTGGACGTGACCGAGAAGGAGAGTGACGCGCTGCTGGGGTTCTTGTTTGCGCATATCACCAAGCCAGAGTTCCAGGTGCGCTGGCGCTGGCAGGAGAACGATCTGGCGATTTGGGATAACCGCGTGACGCAGCATTACGCCAACGCGGATTATCTGCCGCAGCGCCGGATTATGCAGCGGGCGACGATTCTGGGGGATAAGCCTTTTTATCGTGCGCCTTAATGTAGCGCTCATAACGGTTACGTTTGAGGTAGCACAAATCCACCAGCACCAGCCCGTCGATGCAGTTATTGAACGCCGGGTCGCTGCCGAAATCGATAAACTGTACGCCGCCTGGCTCGCACAGTTCGGAATACTGTTTGTAGAGGGGGGGAATGCCGCAACCCAGATTGCCAAGCAGCGATTTTAGTTTCGTGAGATCGTCGGTGTAATCTTCTGCGCCAAACTGGGCCAGCACGTCGGGAAGCGAGGCTGGATACGGCTGGCGCGACACGGCTAACGGGTGACTCGCCGGGAACCACAGGCGGTAAAACGCCACCAGCAGATCCCGCGCGGCAGGCGGTAGTCCGCCAGAAATGGAAACCGGACCAAACAGATAGCGATACTGCGGGTAGCGCGCCAGATACGCGCCAATGCCCGACCACAAATAGTCCAGCCCGCGACGGCCCCAGTAGCGCGGCTGAATAAAGCTGCGCCCAAGCTCAAGGCCATGCTCCAGTATGCCGTCCATTTTGTCGTCGAAATGGAACAGGCTGTAGCTGTACAACCCGCCAGGCCCTCGGTTTTCAACCTGTTTTGCGGTCGGCATAAAACGATACGCGCCAACGATTTCCAGATCCTCGTCATCCCACAAAATCAGATGCAGGTAGTCGTCGTCATAGCTATCGGTATCCCGGCGCTTGCCGCTGCCTTCGTTCACGGCGCGGAACGCGACTTCGCGCAAACGCCCAAGCTCGCGCAGGATCGGCACGTCTTCTTGTCCGTTGCGCTGCCACAGATAAATTGTCTTCCCATCGCTGGTTTTACCCAGACATTCCGCCAGAGCGAGCGCCCGCTTGAGCGTAGCCCTGTCTTCCGGTCGCGCGATGGCACATTGTGTCTTGAACGTGCCCGGCAGTCCCTTGCCAAGACGCATCACGTGCTGACGGCAGCGCTCGGCCATCTCACGGGGGGAAAGTGTCGCATTGAACCAGTGGCTCCAGGCGATCTGCTGGCCGATTTTAATCGGCAATCGGCTGTGCTGGCGTCGAAACATCTGCTGCATTAATAACAGCATCGACAGCGTGGGTGAAACCAGCGTGCTGGCATAAAACAGCAGGCTGTTATGTGCCTGAATATGCACCGGCAGCAGCGGGGCGCGTAGTTTGCTCGCCATCTTGATAAATCCGGAGTGCCATTTTTTATCGCGGATGCCTTTGCGCGTCGGGCGCGAGACTTCGCCTGCCGGGAAGAAAATCAATACACCCGCGTTTTGCAGATGTTGCTCCATTTGCACCAGCGACGTTTTAGCCGTTTTACCGCCCATATTATCGACCGGAATAAACAGCGAACTGAGCGGCTCAAGGTGCGTCAGCAGTCGGTTCGTGACAACCTTTACATCGCGACGCACGCGGGAAACGGCGTACATCAGCGCCAGACCATCGAGCGTGCCGGTGGGGTGATTCGCAATAATCACCAGCGGGCCGTGTTCGGGAATTTGTTCAAGATCGTGGGCGGGGATAGTGCAGAGGATATCGAGGTGCTCCAGAATTTGCTCCACCATATCGAGTCCTTTCAGGTGGCGGTGTGCTGCGGCAAACTGCTGGAATTCTTCTTCGTGAAACAATCTTTTTAACAGACTTTTTTGCCAGGGTGCGGGCCTCGCCTGAGGCCAAAGGTCGTCGAGAACGCTATCGAGACTAAACATGGTAATTCCTCCTGCCGTCTTGCTGAGACAGTAGAAGGGCGAGATGTCGTTTGGATTGCAGTTTGGTGACGTTTAGATGCAGGGTGAGCGCTGAACTCACCCTGCATAATGCGGGTTAACGCAGGATTTTTTTCTCTGCCAGATCCAGCGCAAAATAGCTGAAGATCAGATCGGCACCCGCGCGCTTGATCGCACCCAGGCTTTCGAGGATCACTTTCTCTTCGTCAATTGCACCCGCAAGTGCGGCAAACTTGATCATGGCGTACTCACCGCTCACCTGGTATGCGCCCAGCGGCAGGTCGGTGCGCTCGCGGATATCGCGCAGAATATCCAGATACGCGCCAGCCGGTTTCACCATCAGGCAGTCCGCGCCCTGCGCTTCGTCGAGCAACGATTCACGGATTGCTTCCCGACGGTTCAGCGGGTTCATCTGATAGGTTTTGCGATCGCCCTTCAGCGCAGTGCCTGCCGCTTCACGGAATGGGCCGTAGAAGGAAGAGGCAAACTTGGTGGAGTAGGACATGATGGCGGTATCGGTGAAGCCCGCGGCGTCCAGCGCCTGGCGAATCGCCTGCACTTGGCCGTCCATCGCCGCAGAAGGCGCAATGAAATCTGCTCCGGCAGTGGCGGCAACCACCGCCTGTTTGCCCAGATTTATCAGGGTCGCATCGTTATCCACACCGTGGTCGCATAATACGCCGCAGTGGCCGTGAGAGGTGTACTCGCAGAAGCACGTGTCGGACATGACGATCATCTCCGGCACGGCGTCTTTGCAGATGCGCGACATGCGCGCCACCAGGCCGTTTTCTTTCAACGCATCGCTGCCGGTGGCATCGGTGTGGTGGGAGATGCCGAAGGTCATCACCGAGCGAATGCCTGCGTTGGCGATACGTTCGATCTCACGAGCCAGATGCTTCTCCGGAATGCGCATGACGCCCGGCATGGCTTCAATGGCTTTGTAATCATCGATCTCTTCTTCGACAAAAATCGGCAACACCAGATCGTTTAAGGTCAGTGTTGTCTCTTCAAACATAGCGCGCAGTGCCGGAGACTTGCGCAGGCGACGGGGACGTGCAATTAAATCGGTCATAGTATGCCTGACGTTTGTGGAACAAAGAGGGCTAGTGTACCTGAAATAGAGGGTCGCTGTTTTACGAAAATGGTCGTTTCAGAGGCTGTAAATGCCATGAAGTAATGATAAAATTTATGAAATTATGTCTGCATTTTTTGGTTTTAATATATTTAGGCCATTTCTATTTGTAGGTTGATATATAAATTCAAGTGATCAATATGAGTTTTGTATATTTCTTGTGATGATGATTTATAAATCCTAACGCTCTGTATTTATAATATATATTCAGATGGGGTTGTATTCTAAAGTGAATGAGCGTTTATTTGTCTGGAATCGGACTTAATGGAATCATTCATTGAACCTTTTTGAATGCAGACTGCATAATTCCCTCCGCAATATTTTTTGTTGCACTTATGTTTTGACGGACAAACTTGCCTACGTCCCTGAGGAGGGATGACTCAATGCAAACATGGAAAAAGAAACTCGCTGTATCTCAAATTGCATTAGCCTGTACGTTGGCTATCGCTTCTCAGGCTAATGCTAAAGATATTTCCGGAACCACTTATAATACTTTTGGATACGATAACACTGCATCTACGCCTTGGTATTATGGCTATTCCGACTGGGATGACTCGGATGCCACACACGATGGCGATATTTATCCCGTAATCAATAAATCAACGGTCAATGGGGTTATCTCAACCTACTATCTCGACGATGGGATTAATGGCCGCGCGAATTCCCTGAGCATTTCCAATAGCACCATTAATGGGATGATCACCTCTGAGTGTGTGACCACTGCATGTTCCGACGGTATGGATACAGACGGTACTGCCCATTCACAGTACGATCGTTTTAGCCTGACGGTAGATAATACCACCATCAATGATACTTATGAGCATTATGCTTATGACGTTATTAATGGTGATAATACTGACACCCAGTATTTAGACACTTACGCACTGGGTAATGCGATTACGCTGGATGTTGAATCCGATATCGTCATCCAGAATAACTCCCATGTCGCGGGTATCACCCTGACGCAGGGTTATCAGGAGCTGGATAACACGCCTTATGATGGCGTTGAGGGTGTTGCCAATAGCAGCAATGTCTTTACCGATACGCTGGTGGTGAAAGACTCTGTTCTGACGTCCGGTGCGTACAGTGACCTGGGTACCAACGGCTTCTACGGGCAAAGTGCTAAGCCGAGTGATTACGGCGAAACCAATGCCAGCGGCGCGGATGATGCTGCACTGATCGTGGCAGCGAGTGCTGCAGATAACGCTATGCAAACCACCGCAACGTTTGATCATTCAACCGTCACTGGCGACATTCTGTTCACCAGCACCTTCGATAACAACTTCTTCGAAAATGGCGATCCGGCAACGGATACCACTGCTGATGGTGTGTATAACCCAACAACCAACGGTTGGGATGGTACAGATAAGCTGGATGTCACGCTGACCAACGGCAGCAAATGGGTAGGCGCAGCGCAGTCCAGCGTTGAGGCTATTGGCACCGCGCAAATGTACGGTTTGGGATACAGTGAAGTCGACTGGTCCACCTTGTCACCAAACAGCATCTGGCCTGATTCAACCTTCGATACTAACGGCCACGTCGCGGGTGAAGAAGTTTATCAGAGCGGCCTGTTCAACGTGACGCTGGATAACGGTTCTGAGTGGGATACCCGTAAGGTCTCTAACATTGATAAGCTGGCTGTGAACCATCAGTCACAGGTTAATGTTGAAAACTCTGGCCTGCTGGCAGACTCCATCGGCTTGACCAATAGTTCTACACTGAACATCGGTGATAGCGGTGCAGTGGCAACGGATAGTCTCTATCTGGACAGCTATAGCCGCGCGGCTCTGACAGAAGAAACCGCTGAGCTGTATGCAAATACCATCACCGTGGATAACGGTGCCGAGTTAGCACTGGGTCTGGGTCAAGTAGACACACACAGCATGGTGCTGACCGACGGTGGCGTACTGAATGTGGCCAGCCGCGATTATGTGCTGAATTCCGATCTGAACAATGCACGCTATATCACTAACGATAACACCAAAGCAGATTACGACTACGGTGTCGTGGCGCTGAACTCTGATGGCCATCTGGCGGTTAACGGTGATGTTGCCGGGAACTATAAGGTGCGTATCGACAATGCGACCGGTGCGGGTTCAGTTGCTGACTACAACAACCATGAGATTGTCCGTGTTTATGATAACAATGCGGACACTCAGGCTAGCTTCACTGCTGCCAACAAAGCCGATTTAGGTGCATATACCTATCAGGCACAGCAGAAAGGCGATACCGTTGTTCTGCAACAGGAAGAGCTGACCGACTACGCTAATATGGCGCTGAGCATTCCTTCTGCTAACACCAATATCTGGAACTTGCAGCAGGATACCCTTAGCACCCGTCTGACCAACAGCCGTCATGGCCTGGCAGATAACGGCGGCGCATGGGTGAGCTACTTCGGTGGCAACTTCGACACTGATAACGGCGAGATCAGCTACGATCAGGACGTGAGCGGAATTATGGTTGGTCTGGATACGCAGATTGACGGTAACAACGCAAAATGGATCGTCGGTGGTGCAGCGGGCTTTGCGAAAGGTGATATCAGCGATCGTACTGGTCAGGTTGACCAGGATAGCCAGACTGCCATGATTTACACCTCGGCGAAGTTTGCTAACGATGTCTTTGTTGATGGCTCTCTGAACTACACCCGCTTCAATAACGATCTCTCTGCGACCATGAGTAACGGTCAGTATGTCGATGGCAATACGACCACTGATGCCGTGGGCTTTGGTCTGAAGCTGGGCTATGACTGGAAACCGAATCTTTCTGGCTATGTAACGCCTTATGCAGCCGTATCTGGCTTGTTCCAGTCTGGTGATGACTACCAGCTGAGCAACGACATGCAGATGGACGGTCAGTCTTATGACAGCATGCGTTACGAAGCGGGTATCGACGCTGGTTATACTTTCAACTACGGCGGCGAACAGGCCCTGACTCCGTACTTCAAACTGGCATACGTCTATGATGATGCGAGTAATGAGGCGGACGTTAACGGTGACAGCATCGATAACGGCGTCAAAGGTTCTGCAGTGCGCGTAGGTCTGGGTACACAGTTCAACTTCACCAAGAACTTCAGTACCTATACTGATGCAACCTATCTGGGCGGTGGCGACGTTGACCAGAACTGGGGCGCGAATCTGGGTGTGAAATATACCTGGTAGTGCTTAAATCGCGGGGAGAAATATCTCCCCGCTTTTTTTATATATAAGAACACGATGAAACAGAACCGACAGATACGGACGACTCGAGGTCTGCATGAACCCTGATGAGAAGCCACTTGCCGAATTTATCCGGCTCGAACAATGCCTGAAGGCCGAAAGTTCCCCTTTTAAAATTTCTCAGCAGCACGCAATTACCTGTGACTGCTATGACAATGAACATTACACCTTTGTATTACAAACGGGCGTTGTGGCTATTCATCGTCAACATGACGATCTACTCATGAGTATTATACCTGGACCTTTCATCTTTGGCCTGACAGCGGGAATGATGGAAAGCCACCAGGAATATACGCTGATCGCTCAATCGCCCTGCTCCGGGTTTTACCTCCCTTCCACCACCACTCGAAATTTAATTCAAAAAAATCATCTGTGGCGAGACGCATTTTGTTGGCTCTCATGGATTAACCGAATAATGGAAAAGCGGAATATGCAGCTGGTAGGGAATAATTCGTATAACCAGATTCGGGCGATGTTAATGGAGATGGCTGAATGGGACGAAACATTGCGATCAAAAATTGGCGTGATGAATCATATTCAGCGCAGTACGCGTATTTCACGCTCTGTTGTGGCGGAGGTCCTGGCGGCATTAAGACAGGGGAATTATATTAATATGAACCGGGGCAAACTGGTGAGTATCAACCGTTTGCCCGCGGAATATTAAGCCATTCAGGATGCGGGAACGACCTGAGCCTTATTGCCGCTCAATTCGGTAACCAAATTATTGATGCCATCGCTCATATTGACGAAACGAGTCATTGGAGAACGAGTGACCACCACGAATGCACCCACATTCGACTGGGGGATCATTGCCATATAGGTAATGAATCCGCCGCCGCCGCCCGTTTTTTGAATAATGCCGGGGCGACCCTCTTTTGGTGCCATATAAACCCAGCCCAGGCCGAGTGCATCGGCTTTGCCCGGCACATCCATGCCAATAACGCGATGCAGCTGACTGCGCTGGTAGATAAGCGTCTGCATACGATCGGCCTGGTTGCTGCGAGCATGGAAATCCGAAGATAAGAATTGCTGCATCCAGCGCATCATATCGCCAGGCGTGGAATAGACCCCGCCGCTGCCAACGGCCGCCAGCGTATTGTTACACGGGCTGGCTCCTTTCTCTGCCACCATCAGGCGTTTGCACTGATCGGGTGAAGGCGTAAAAGTCGTGTCTTTCATTCCCAGCGGTCGGGTAATTTGCTCTTCAAAGAGTTGGGTATAGGGTTTGCCCGACGCTGTCGATAAGGCATCGGCCAGCAGATCAAATGCCAGATTCGAATAGGCTGCCTGCGCGCCAGGCGCAGATTTCAGCGTCGCCGTGCTGAGATAGCTCCATCGTTGTTCGCGCGTGGGCCAGACGAATACTGGACGGTGTGCCGCTCCGCCGGGTTGTTCACGCGGTAGGGCGCTGGTATGCGTCGCTAAATTCACCAGCGTAATCGGCGCGCCCTGATATGTCGGGACGCGTGAGCCGGGAGGGGCGTATTTGCTTAACGGATCGTTGAGTTTAACCACACCCTGATCGAGCATCTTAACCAGCATTTCACTGGTCATCAGCTTCGTTAACGATGCGATACGGACCACGGAATCCAACTGGGGATGAACATTGTTGCCAGGTCGCGTTTCGCCGAAACTGCGAAAGACGCGCTGGTTACCATCAATCACCACCATTGCCATCCCGGTCGCGCCGCTACCGTAATAAATAAGATTGGCATAGCGATCCGCAATCTCAGAAGCGAAAGCGGGGGTCGTCAGCGGTTGGACGGCCTGAGCCGTTGATATGCTCACCGCACACAGCGCGGCAATAGATAACAGACAACGTTTCAACGAAGAGCATCCATAAATTGAATGAATAAAGTAATGCGTATTTATACTACTAAACGGCGTGGTGCAATGGGGGGAATTGCATAACGATAGTGGGAAAAACGTAACCACGGGTAAATAAGAACAATTTCGTTACTCACATTCTCCCATTTTGTGACATCAAGCTTATGATAGGCCTTCGTGCAGAGCAATCCCTGGAGGAATGATGTTAGAAAAGCGAGTGGTGATGGTTATTGATATGCAGCAAGGGGTCTTTGCGACACCTCGTCATCAGCGTGAACAGTGCGTCTCACGCATAAACCAACTTACGCAGGCCGCCGATACCATTATTTTTATTCAGCATACTGAGGCTGGTGGGCTGGAAGAAGGGAGTGATGGATTCGCGCTATTGCCCGAACTGCATCAGCCAGAGGGCGCATTTTATGTGATAAAAACGGCCTGCGACGCCTTCTATAACACCACGCTGCAAGCGCTGCTCAGCGAGCAAGGGATTGACCGTTTTGTCATCTGCGGCTGCGCGACCGATTATTGCGTTGATACCACGCTTAAGAACGGCGTTAGCCGAGGCTATCACATCACCGTCGCGCAAGACGCGCACACCACGGCAAATCGTCCGGCAGCGCAGGCGCAAATATTGATTAATCATTATAACGACGTCTGGCGTACCTTCACGGCCCCCGACAATCCACCTGTTGTGAAATCCACCGAAACAATTCTTGCAGACTGGAAAGCGAACTAACCTACAAAGCTCAGGTCTATTTTTTTTGCACGAGCCGGTGAGCGGCTCGTGGCAGTATGTCACACGATATTGTGTTGAACACAGCAACAGCCATAACAACAAGAAGGAAGCATTATGTTTAAGTCTTTTTTCCCAAAGCCGGGACCTTTTTTCCTCTCGGCATTTATTTGGGCGCTGCTTGCCGTCATTTTTTGGCAGGCGGGTGGCGGGGCGTGGGTTGAACGCCTGGTCGGTGCGACGGGTGACGTGCCCATTAGCGCCGCGCGTTTTTGGTCGCTGAGCTATCTGCTTTTTTATGCCTATTACGCTGTGTGCGTGGGCATTTTTGCGGTTTTTTGGATCATCTGGTCGCCGCATCGCTGGCAATATTGGTCGATTCTGGGAACGTCGCTGATCGTCTTTGTCACCTGGTTCCTGGTGGAGGTGGGTGTGGCCGTCAACGCCTGGTATGCGCCGTTCTACGATCTGATTCAGACCGCGCTCAGTTCACCGCATAAAGTCACGATTGATCAGTTCTATCATGAAGTGGGCATATTCCTTGGGATTGCCCTTATTGCGGTGATCATTGGCGTGATGAACAACTTTTTTGTCAGCCACTATGTGTTCCGCTGGCGTACGGCGATGAACGAACACTATATGGCGCACTGGCAGCAGTTGCGTCACATTGAGGGTGCCGCGCAGCGTGTGCAGGAAGACACCATGCGATTTGCCTCTACGCTTGAGAATATGGGGGTCAGTTTTATCAATGCCATCATGACGCTTATCGCCTTCCTGCCGGTTCTGGTCACGCTCTCTGCGCATGTGCCTGAACTGCCGATTATTGGTCATCTCCCGTATGGTCTGGTGATTGCGGCGATTGTCTGGTCGCTGATGGGAACGGGATTGTTGGCGGTTGTGGGGATCAAGCTTCCAGGACTGGAGTTCAAAAATCAGCGCGTTGAGGCCGCCTACCGTAAGGAGCTGGTCTACGGTGAAGATGATGCTAATCGAGCCTCACCGCCCACCGTACGCGAGCTGTTTGGCGCAGTACGTCGTAACTATTTCCGTCTCTATTTCCATTACATGTATTTCAACATCGCGCGCATTTTATATCTGCAAGTGGATAATGTTTTCGGTTTGTTCTTGCTGTTTCCGTCGATTGTGGCGGGTACGATTACGTTGGGTCTGATGACTCAGATAACTAACGTTTTCGGTCAGGTACGCGGTTCATTCCAGTATTTGATAAGCTCGTGGACGACGCTTGTTGAACTGATGTCCATCTACAAACGTTTACGCAGTTTTGAACGTGAGCTGGACGACCAGAATCTTCAGGAAGTGACCCATACCTTAGGTTAAAACAGGGAAAGACTATGCCGTTTGCCGTACCACGCACGTTAACATTGTCCGTGCTGACTGCTCTAACGTTGGCTGGCTGTGCTGAGAAAGGGGCTGCTCCGCTAAAAAAAGGCGAGAAACCCGTTGATGTAGCCAGTGTGGTACGCCAAAAAATGCCCGCCAGCGTGAAAGACCGCGACGACTGGGCGATAGTGCTGGCGAAGACGTTCGAAAGCCAGAAGATTGCCCCCAGCGAAGAGAACATCTGTTCGGTGCTGGCGGTGGCGCAGCAGGAGTCGATGTATCAATCCGATCCTGCCGTGCCGGGTCTGAATAAAATCGCCTGGAAGGAAATAGACCGTCGGGCAGAGAAAATGCACATCCCGGTCTTCCTGGTGCACACGGCGCTAAAAATCACCTCACCGAATGGCAAAAGCTACAGCGACAGGCTCGATACGGTGAAAACCGAGAAACAGCTTAGCGCCATTTTTGATGACTTTATCAATATGGTGCCGATGGGGCTGACGCTATTTGGATCGCTTAACCCGGTGCATACCGGCGGGCCGATGCAGGTCAGTATTGCTTTTGCGGAAAAACACGCCAGCGGTTATCCGTGGAAGATTGACGGAACGGTGCGCCAGGAAGTGTTCTCCCTACGCGGTGGGCTGTGGTTTGGTACCTATCATCTGCTGAATTATCCCGCGAATTACAGCGCACCGCTGTATCGCTTTGCCGATTTTAATGCCGGATGGTACGCCAGTCGTAATGCTGCGTTCCAGAATGCGGTCAATAGGGCCACGGGAAGCAAGCTGGCACTCGACGGTGATTTGATTGCTTACGGAAGCCGTGAAGCGGGAACGACCGAACAGGCCGTTCGCAAATTGGGCATAAAGCTGGATATGAGTAACAGCGAAATACGCCATCAACTGGAGAAGGGCGATAGCCTGGCGTTCGAGAAAACGGAACTTTACCAGCAGGTTTATGCACTGGCAGAAAAGAAAAGCGGGAAAACGCTGCCGAAGGAAATCTTGCCGGGCATTCAGTTAGAAAGCCCGAAGATCACGCGTAATCTGACCACGGCGTGGTTCGCTAAACGCGTTGACGACCGTCGGGCACGCTGTATGGCGCTGAAATAATACTAGTGGTAGCGCCGCCAGCGAAGAATAAGGGCGACAATCCCAAGGAGCGCGCAACCAGTCAGGAAAGGAATCAGCCCAAAGATGGTGCTTACCCCAAAACCAATCTCAACGCGCGGTCGGCCCGTATCCTGAACCTGCATCAGGTGTTCATAGACACCGGGTGCGTGAACCAAAATATTCAGAAGCTGCGAACCGGCCCAGAAACAGAACAGCACAAACAGTGCATAGGCGATATTACCCGGTGCGGAGGTTTTGGGTTGTTTGCCGCCAAAAATCGGCTTAGACAATGTAAAGTCAGCCATAAAGACCTCCCGAAATGACTCTGGCCACGTGCCAGTCGTACAAGGTGAGTCTGACAGGTCATAGCATTTGTCAATATCAGAATCGTGGTAATTTGGCCTGGGGAATGCTCCTGGATTGTCGATTTCTGCTTCACATCACAATTTCATGACTTAAGTAAAATTGATTCGCATTTAAGAATTTCCGCATCGACCACAGACCGCATCCTAAAACTGTGAGAGGATATCTTTTTTTCTGCCGGAGTTGCCATGAACCTGTCTGCCAAACTACGCCGTGACTGGCATTACTACGCCTTTGCGATTGGGCTGATTTTTATTCTGAACGGTGTTATTGGGCTGCTGGGATTTGAAGCGAAAGGCTGGCAAACCTATGCGGTAGGGTTGGTAACGTGGGTGATTTGTTTCTGGCTGGCAGGATTCATTATCCGCCGTCGGCCAGAAGACGCGACGGCAGAAAACGTGGAGAGCTCAGAGAAAGTGGATTAACCGTTTACGGAGCTTTTCAGGGCGCTGTTTGCGGCATGTCGCTCCAGCGCCAGTTCGATAAGACGTGTAATCAATTCCGGATAGCTGATACCGCTGGCCTGCCAAAGTTTAGGGTACATGCTGATATTGGTAAAACCAGGCAGCGTGTTGATTTCGTTAATAACCACTTCGTTATCTGCCGTTAAAAAGACATCAACACGCGCCATGCCGCCGCAGCCGAGTGCCTGATAGGCTTCAATAGCGATCGCGCGGATCTTGTCATTCACGTCGGGATCCAGCACGGCAGGAACCACAACTTGCGCACCCTGGTCATCAATGTACTTGGTGTCGTAAGAGTAGAAATCACTGTTCAGGACCACTTCACCGCAGGTGCTCGCCTGTGGGAAATCGTTGCCTAAGACGGCACATTCAATTTCACGGCCTTTGATGCCTTGCTCAACCACCACTTTATGATCGAACTCGAACGCCAGACGCACGGCATGGGTGAACTGCGCTTCGTCGGTGACTTTGCTGACCCCGACGGAAGAACCCTGGTTCGCTGGTTTGACAAACAGCGGCAGGCCGAGCTGTGAAACAATGTGTTCAAAGCTGTGTTTATCGCGATTGGCACGGGTGAGGGTCACGAAAGGCGCAATGTTCAATCCGGCGTCGCGCAACAGGCGTTTAGTGACGTCTTTATCCATGCAGGCGGCGGAGCCCAGCACGTCGGAGCCGACAAACGGCAAATTAGCCATGCGCAGCATACCCTGTAAGGAGCCATCTTCGCCCAGGGTACCGTGGACAATCGGGAACACCACGTCGAGTTGCGGCAGCGCCTGCGCGCTCCCCGCGTCGATCAGTTGCCCCTGCACGACGCCAGGTACTGTCGCGACGCTGATTTCAGAAGGATTAAGCGCGATGCGTGCTGGATCGTTCGCGTTCAGCAAATACTGGCTGGCATCGTTAACGTGCCATTGGCCTTGCTTATCGATACCCAGCAGGACAACATCAAAACGGCTCTTATCAATCGCATCAACGATATTTTTGGCCGACTGCAGCGACACTTCGTGTTCTGCTGATTTTCCCCCAAAGACAATTCCTACCCGCTGCTTCGCCATCTCACACTCTTCCAGTCTGTCTAAAAGCCTATAACATACCACGATGCCCTGTGGGATTCGCCGCCTTCTGCCATAATGTTTTGACGCATAAAAGAGGAGATAATGTGAGAGGGAAAAGCCTGCTTATTGGACTCGTTATCGTGGGAGCCGCCGTGATGGGTTATCGCTGGTTACCGTCTTATTACAACCCTTTTGTGCCGCTTAACCTTGACGATCCGCCGGGAAAAATTACCCAGTACAAGCTGCGTCGTCTGACGCCAGAGGCATGTGCAAGTCTGCTATCGCAGGCAAATCAAAAGCAGCTTATCCAGACTCAGACGCTTGCCGATAGCGCAGGAGATTGCCCGCTGACGGATGTAGTCCGCGTGCGTAATTTTGGTCCCGTGACACTGAGCAGCAGTTTCATTGCCAGCTGTCCGCTGGCGCTAAGTTCGGCACTGTTTGTTCATCAGCAGGCTCGCCCATTAACCCAAACCTTAATGGGGAGTGAGCTGGCGCGAATAGAGCATGTCGGCAGTTTTGCCTGTCGCAATATCTATCATCGTCCTGATGCCCGACGCAGCGAGCATGCCAGCGCTGACGCCCTCGATATCAGTGCATTTCAACTGGCTAACGGGCAGAGGGTGACGGTGCTGCGTGGCTGGCGAGAGGAAAAAACCTATCCCTGGCTACGGGCGCTGTTAAGTGCCAGCTGCGACTATTACGGCAATGGTCTGGGGCCGGAGTACAATGCCGCGCACGCTAACCACTTTCACCTCGGGATGCGGGGATTTGGGTTGTGCCGTTAAAGCATAATTCACCAGCTAAAAGTGGATAAAATGTGACTTGTTTCACAAATATGATGACTGGGGAGATAAAACACCAAAGTCATCGTCGTCGCACCTCTGGTGCTACGAGAACGTGCGTAACTTGCTAATCTGACGGCGAATTCGCCTAAAAATGAAGATAGTGCCTGTTATGGAATCGTGGAAAGTTAACCTCATATCGGTCTGGTTTGGCTGTTTTTTTACCGGCCTTGCCATTAGCCAGATTTTACCCTTCCTGCCCCTGTATGTTTCTCAGTTGGGCGTCTCGTCGCACGAAGCGTTGTCGATGTGGTCAGGACTGACGTTCAGCATCACTTTTTTAGTCTCGGCGATTGTCTCGCCCATGTGGGGAAGCCTGGCGGACAGGAAAGGGCGCAAACTGATGCTGCTGCGCGCGTCGCTGGGAATGGCGATTGCCATCCTGCTGCAAGCTTTTGCGACCAACGTTTGGCAGCTCTTTTTATTGCGTGGCGTGATGGGGCTGACGTCAGGATACATCCCCAATGCCATGGCGCTGGTGGCCTCGCAGGTTCCACGTGAGCGGAGCGGTTGGGCAATCAGCACCCTCTCTACCGCACAAATTAGCGGTGTTATCGGCGGCCCTTTAATGGGAGGGTATCTGGCCGACCATGTCGGTTTGCGCGCCGTCTTTTTCATTACGGCAATGCTGCTGGTCGTCAGTTTTCTGGTGACGCTATTTCTGATCAAAGAAGGTGCTCGTCCGACGGTGAGCAAAGCCGATCGTCTGAGCGGCAAGGCCGTTTTTGCCACGCTGCCTTATCCAGGGTTAATGCTCAGCCTTTTTGTCACCACCATGGTTATTCAACTCTGCAACGGTTCGATTGGGCCGATCCTGGCGCTCTTTATTAAATCAATGGAGCCGAACAGCAACAATATTGCTTTTCTAAGCGGGATGATTGCCGCTGTGCCGGGTGTTTCTGCGCTCATTTCAGCGCCGCGTCTGGGCAAGCTGGGGGATCGTATTGGCACTGCTCGTATCTTGATGGCGACGTTAATCTTTGCCGTAGTGCTGTTTTTTGCTATGTCATTCGTCACGTCGCCGTTGCAGTTGGGTGTGTTGCGCTTCTTGCTGGGCTTTGCCGATGGCGCGATGTTACCGGCGGTGCAAACGTTGCTGGTGAAGTACTCAAGCGACAGGGTAACCGGGCGAATCTTTGGTTATAACCAGTCGTTTATGTATTTAGGTAACGTGGTTGGACCGCTCATGGGGGCATCGGTATCCGCGATGGCTGGGTTCCGATGGGTATTTGCCGCGACGGCCGTGGTGGTCTTGTTGAATGTTATTCAGCTCGCGCTGGCATTGCGCCATCGTCGGCAACGGGTCTCGAATATAAAAAGCCAGGTATAATTAAGTAAGAATATATTATGTATTAACTGGGCCTTAAATTTTTGAAGGCGAAATTGAGGGCTCGCTCACTAATTTTAATCGGCCTTGTGATTGGTTTTTATAATAGAAAAACGTTTCGCTGAGGCTGATTCATCGGTATTTGCGACATAGCGTGTTTTTTCATAAAGATAATACTTTTCGCCTCTTTGCATAATTCCATCGTAATGATAACGTCAGCAAAAACCTGATAAGGAAATACACGATGAAAAATCTCATTGCAGAGTTGTTGGTCAAGCTTGCCCAAAAGGAAGAAGAGTCGAAAGAGTTGGTCGCACAGGTTGAAGCATTGGAAATCGTCGTTACAGCCCTGCTGCGGCAAATGGCGCAGAATGACCAGCAGGCGCTTATCCGAAGTATCGAATGCGCTCTGGAGGATGCCAGGCCCGACTCTCAAGTGCCGCTTCAGGATAGCGAAATGCTACAGCAATATGTAAAGAAGCTTTTGCGGCATCCCCGAAGCTAATCAGTCACCGCAGCTGAAAAGCTGTCATCGTGCTGTCATGTGGTATGCCTATAGTTGCTCTGTTTTTATTTTGTGTATTTTTACATGGAGAAAATAAATTGAAACAGAGCGCACTTTTCATCGCATTATTCCCGTTGATGTTTACCCCTGCAATTTACGCCGAAACAACGCCAACTCAGGTACTCGAAAACCGTGCGGCTCAGGGTGATATCACTCAGCCTGGCGGAGCACGTCGTCTGTCGGAAGATCAAACAGCAGCGCTGCGTGCATCGTTAAACGATAAACCGGCCAAAAATATTATTCTGCTCATTGGCGACGGTATGGGTGATTCCGAAATTACCGCTGCGCGAAATTATGCTGAGGGCGCGGGTGGTTTTTTCAAAGGTATTGATGCGTTACCGCTGACCGGCCAATATACCCACTATGCGCTGGACAAGAAAACCGGTAAACCGGATTACGTCACCGATTCTGCTGCCTCGGCAACCGCATGGTCAACCGGCGTTAAAACGTATAACGGCGCGCTGGGCGTCGATATTCACGAAAAAGATCACCAGACCATCCTGGAGAGGGCAAAAGCGGCTGGCCTGGCAACGGGTAACGTTTCAACGGCTGAACTGCAGGACGCGACACCTGCAGCGTTAGTGGCACACGTGACCTCGCGCAAATGCTATGGCCCCTCCATGACCAGCGAAAAATGCCCAACGAACGCGTTGGAAAAAGGCGGTAAAGGTTCAATTACCGAGCAACTGCTGAATGCCCGCGCTGACGTTACCTTAGGTGGCGGGGCGAAAACCTTCGCGGAAACCGCCACGGCAGGCGACTGGCAGGGGAAAACCCTGCGTGAGCAAGCTCAGGCGCGTGGATATCAGATGGTCAGCGATGCGACCTCTCTGGCCGGGATAACGGAAGCCAACCAGGATAAACCGCTGCTTGGTTTGTTCTCCGAAGGCAATATGCCGGTCCGTTGGGAAGGGCCGAAAGCCTCGTATCATGGCAACCTCGACAAACCAGCGGTGACCTGTACCCCAAATCAAAAACGTAACGACAGTGTGCCAACACTGGCGCAAATGACTGAGAAAGCCATTTCACTGCTGAGCAAAAGCGAGAAGGGCTTCTTCCTGCAGGTAGAAGGCGCGTCGATCGATAAACAGGATCACGCAGCAAATCCATGCGGACAAATCGGTGAAACGGTCGATCTGGACGAAGCGGTGCAAAAAGCACTGGAGTTCGCGAAGAAAGACGGTAATACCCTGGTGGTGGTGACGGCAGACCATGCCCACGCGAGTCAGATCCTTGCCCCAGATGCGAAAGCCCCTGGCCTGACCCAGGCGTTGAATACCAAAGATGGTGCAGTAATGGTGATGAGCTACGGCAACTCCGAAGAGGAGTCGATGGAACATACCGGAACGCAACTGCGTATTGCAGCGTATGGTCCACATGCGGCGAATGTGGTAGGCCTGACCGATCAAACCGATCTCTTCTACACCATGAAGTCGGCGCTCTCGCTGAAATAAAAGCAAAACCCGGCGGAAACCTCGTCCGTCGGGTGGTTTTTTCCCCGCGACGAACCAGACTTAATGTGAACCTTCATATAAGGATGGTGCAATGAAAATAACATTACTGGTTACCCTGCTCTCAGGCGTGTTTCTGATGTCTTCGGCGACTGCCGCAGAAAGAACGCTTACCCCTCAACAACAACGTATGACGAGCTGCAACCAGCAGGCTACGGCTCAGACGTTGAAAGGTGACGCCCGCAAAACCTATATGAGCGATTGCCTTAAAAATACGACCTCCAGACCTGGCGAGAAAAGCCTGACGCCTCAGCAGCAAAAGATGCGTGAATGCAACGAGCAAGCCACCAACCAAATGCTGAAAGGCGATGATCGCAGCAAGTTTATGAGCGCTTGTCTCAAGAAAAAAGTGTAGTCCTAATGGGTGAGCAGCCGTCGCGGCTCACCCGAAATATCATACTTTCCCCGCGGGTTGCCTCTCTATAATTTGGGAAAATGTTTCAGATTGTTCCCAAAAATTATGAATGATGAAAACTTTTACAATAAAGACGTCACGCGAGAAGAGTGGCATCAAAACCTTTCTCAGGATGACCATCACCGTTCCGGCATACGGTTCGCCCGGCAGGCTCGATTGCCGCGTATGTTTGGCCTGGCTGCGATGTTTTTCCCGATTGCAGGTGCGCTAGTCGCGCAAGCTCCGCCTGGAGGCTGGTGGTTACTGCTGGTCGGTTGGGCATTTATCTGGCCGCATCTTGCCTGGCAACTGGCGTGTCGTTCTGCCGATCCACGCAGTAGTGAAATGTATAATCTCAAAGCCGATGCCATTGTGGCGGGCGTGTGGATGGGTCTGGTTGGCGTGAATGTTCTGCCAACGGCAGCACTGGCGATGATGATAGGCATGAATATGATGGGGGCGGGCGGATTGCGGTTATTTTGCGCCGGGGCCATTATGACCGCCGTCACCGCGATCGTCACGTTGCAACTCACCGGAATAACCCCTGCTTTTACCCTCTCTCCCCTGGAATTATGGCTGGCGTTGCCGGTTATCGTGCTCTATCCGTTGCTGTTTGCCTGGGTAAGCCATCAGACAGCCATTCGGCTGGCCGAGAATAAACGCCACCTTGAAATGATGAGCACCCGGGATGGAATGACGGGCGTGTTTAATCGCCGTCATTGGGAAACGTTATTGCGCAATGAATATGACAGCTGTCGACGCCATCATCGTGAGGCGGCGATTTTAATTATCGATATCGACCATTTTAAAAGTATCAACGATACATGGGGGCATGATGTTGGGGATGAAGCTATCATCGCGATTACGCGTCAGTTGCAGTTAGCTCTGCGCGCCGGAGATATTATTGGCCGCTTTGGCGGGGATGAATTTGCGGTGGTGATGGTTGGCACGCCCGCTGAGAGTGCGATAGCCGCGATGTCGCGCGTTCATGAACGCCTGGCGACTTTAGTGCTCCCTTGCGCGCCTCAGGTTAAAATGCGCATCAGCGTAGGCGTTGCGCCCTGGACGCCGGAGTTTGGGCACTACCGTGAATGGCTGAAAGCCGCTGACGTCGCGCTTTATAAAGCGAAAAACGCCGGACGCAACCGCACCGAAGTGGCAGCCTGACGCCCGGCAAGGTAGCATCAGGATTTACTCAGGCTCTCTGATTTTTCCATGCATTTGGTCATCGCTTCAATCACCGCAGAACGAAATCCGCGTTCTTCCAGAACCCGTACTGCTTCGATCGTCGTCCCGCCAGGTGAACACACCATATCCTTCAGCTCGCCCGGATGTTTACCCGTTTCCAGCACCATTTTGGCAGAACCCATCACCGCCTGAGCGGCAAACTTGTAGGCTTGTGCACGCGGCATTCCACCGAGCACGGCGGCATCGGCCATGGCTTCGATAAACATAAAGACGTAGGCCGGCGCAGAACCGCTGACGCCCACCACCGGATGGATCATCGGCTCGGCAATGGCTTCGGCTTCACCAAAGCAGCGGAAAATATTCAACACATCTGCCACGTCTTCAGGCGTAACCAGCGCGTTAGGCGTGACCGACGTCATCCCTGCGTTGACCAGCGATGGGGTATTTGGCATGGCTCGAACAATTTTGCGATCGTGACCCAACGCGCGCGCCAGCTGATCCAGCGTAATACCTGCGGCAATAGAAACGACGAGCGTCTCTTTGTTCAGGCTGGAGGTAATATCGCTCAGAACTTTAATCATGATATTAGGCTTAACGGCACCGAAGACGATATCCGCGATCTGAGCCACTTCCTGCGCGCTTTCGGCGGCGTTGATGCCATATTCATCGCGTAATGCGGCGACTTTATCCGGTGACGGGGTGTACACCCAAATCTGTCCCGGCAGCACCTGGCCGCTGGCAATCAGACCGCCGAGAATGGCTTTGCCCATGTTTCCACAGCCAATAAAACCGATTTTCTTCTCCATCATGTCGCTCCGTTATTATGCGTTGTTATCTCTGATTGATAGCTTTATAGCTTAACAACGAAAAGCAAGCGACAATAGCCACCATTGTGATTCAGGGGAGATAATATGACGATTTGGGTTGATGCGGACGCTTGTCCGAATGTCATCAAAGAGATTTTATTCCGTGCGGCGGACCGTGTTGAAATGCCGCTAACGCTGGTGGCGAACCAGAATATCCGCGTGCCGCCCTCAAAGTTTATCCGCTCAATGCGCGTCCCGGCCGGGTTCGACGTTGCGGATAATGAAATCGTGCGCTTGTGCAGCCCCGAAGATTTGGTGATTACCGCTGATATTCCGCTGGCGGCAGAAGTGCTCGAAAAAGGGGCATCAGCGCTGAACCCGCGCGGCGAACGTTATTCACCTGCGACAATCCGCCAGAAGCTCACTATGCGCGACTTCATGGACACCCTGCGCGCCAGCGGCGTGCAAAGCGGCGGGCCAGATACGTTATCTCAACGCGATCGCCAGATGTTTGCCGCTGAGCTGGATAAATGGCTGCTGGAAGTGAAGCGCCGTACTGCGAAATGATAAGCATTGCCAAATATGATACAGTAGAGCAACTTGTCGTTACCTTATGTACTAGTTTGATGGTATTATTGCTCGTTTTTCGACTTCACACTCCGCAACCTCGCGATATCAAGGGGAACACCTGGTTATGACCCAACCCATCTTTTTAGTTGGCCCTCGCGGCTGCGGAAAATCCACCGTTGGCCTCGAACTGGCTCGTGCTTGTCAAAGCGAGTTTGTGGATACCGACCACTGGCTACAGACGCATGCCGGGCACTCCATCGCTGAGATAGTCGAAAAAGAGGGCTGGGACAGCTTCCGTTCGCGTGAAACCGCGACGCTGGAAGCCGTCACCGCGCCGTCGACCATTGTTGCGACCGGCGGAGGCATCATCCTGGCTGATTATAATCGTCAGTTTATGCGTGAGAAGGGAGTCGTTATCTACCTTTGTGCGCCGGTGTCGACGCTGGTAGAACGTCTTGAGGCCTTTCCTGAAGAAGGGCAGCGGCCGACGCTCACCGGAAAGCCGATTAGTGAAGAAGTCAGTGAAATCCTTGCCGAGCGAGATGCACTTTACCGCGAAGCGGCTCATCACGTTGTCGATGCCTCACAGTCACCGGATCAAGTTGTTAACCATATTGTTACCGTCCTGCGTCTGGCTCGCGCCAGTTAGCAGGGGTCTATACTCATAGTTCAACTCTGAAAAAAGGATGAACTATGCCGACCAAACCTCCCTATCCACGCGAAGCGCGCATTGAAACCGTCGAGAAAGGTAATGCTGACCAGACCGTGACCTGGTATCAGCTGCGCGCCGATCATCCCAAACCCAACTCCCTGATTAGCGAACATGAGACCGAGCAGGAAGCCCTGGACGCGAAACGGCGTTACGAAGATCCCGAAAAGTCCTGAATATATTCTTAAAGCGATAACAATGTTGCCGGAATCACACTTTTGACTCAACGCGAATGTTAAGCAGGAGTTAATATCTAGTTATTACAGGCGCATTCGGAAGGCTCGGTCGATCTTTACATTTCGGTGCAAAGATCAACTGCTACGCTTTTGTCCTGTTTACTCTAAAACAAGAGCCGCGCAGCGTATTGAGCCCGTGCCTGATATACCGCAGTGGTAGTAATAAAGGCGACGAACATGAAGGCGACTTTGGCGATCCTCACCATCGGGGTGGTCCCTGTAAGCGAAGTATTACCGCTCTTAACGGAGCATGTCTCTGAACAACAGATCGCACATCTTAGCCTGTTAGGTAAGTTGAGTCGGGATGAGGTCATGGAAGACTACGCTATTGAAATGGGAGACGATTCCCTGCCGACATTATTAAGCGATGGTAAACTGGCGCATGTCTCGCGCCAGAAAATCGAACGTGCTCTGCAAAGCGTTATCGAGGTGCTCGATAACCAGGGTTACGACGTTATTCTGCTCATGAGTACGGCTCCGATTACCGGACTGGTGGCACGCAATTCTATCCTTCTCGAACCGATGCGCATTATTCCTCCGCTGGTGGCCTCGATTGTGGATGGGCATCAGGTAGGGGTTATTGTTCCGATTGAAGAACTTCTCGACGATCAGGCAAGTAAATGGATGCTCCTGCAAAAGCAGCCCTTATTCGCGCTGGCGAATCCCATCTGGGATAGCGAGGAGAAACTCATCTGTGCAGGGCGAGAATTGCTGGAGCAGGGCGCGGATGTGCTCATGCTCGATTGTCTTGGTTTTCATCAGCACCACCGCGATTTACTGCAAAAGGCACTTGATGTCCCCGTGCTGCTCTCGAACGTACTGGTGACGCGTCTGGCGTCTGAATTATTGGCCTGATGATTTTACGTGACAGGCACGGAGGATGGCCCCTATAGTGGATTTTTATCCAAAGACATAAGGGCCAGTTTATGCTTCAGAGTAACGAATACTTTTCCGGTAAAGTGAAATCCATCGGTTTTACCAGCAGCAGCACTGGCCGCGCGAGCGTCGGGGTAATGGCTGAAGGCGAATACACATTTGGAACTGCGGAGTCAGAAGAGATGACGGTCGTCAGCGGTGCGCTGAATGTGCTGCTGCCAGATGAGACTGAGTGGAAAGTGTATACCGCTGGCGAAGTTTTTAACGTACCTGGCCACAGCGAGTTTCATCTGCAGGTTGCAGAGCCTACCTCTTATCTGTGCCGTTATTTGAAATGATTTTATGTGCCCTTCCTGTTGAGGAGGGGCACACTGCATCATCGGTTAGCGTTGCGCTTCGCCGCCTAATCCTTCAACCAGATTCTTGATAAGCGCCGCTAACTCGCCCGTCATCAGAATAAAGTCGGCATCAAAGCGCCCGGCAACATCTTCGCGCTCAATATCTTCATTTTGATCGCGTAGCTCATCGCAAAACTTCAGACGTTTAATCGAGCCATCGTCACACATCACAAACTGAATACGCTGCTGCCAGTCGAGTGCGAGCTTCGTCACCAGTTTACCCGCTTCGATGTGCACGGCGATTTCATCGCAGACCAGATCCTGTTTTTTCGCGCGGATCACGCCGCCATCCTCAAGGATCGCTTTTAATTCTGCTTCGTCCAGTAGCTGGAAACCTTGCGCAGGATTTCCACTACGAACCCATTCGGTTAGCGTCAGTTCGATTGGATTTTCCAGGGTCAACGGAACCACCGGCAGTGAACCCAGACTCTTACGCAGCAGGGCCAGCGTATCTTCCGCTTTCTTGGCACTGGCGCAGTCAACCATAATCAAATCGTTAACGGTATCGATCCACATCATGGTCTGGTTGAAGCGGCTAAATGCGCGCGGCAGCAGAGAATGCAGCACTTCATCTTTCAGGGAATCTTTTTCGGTTTTTTTCAGCTTGCGACCCTGTTCGGCCTCAAGCTTGAAGATCTTCGCTTCCAGCGCTTGTTTGACTACCGGCGTCGGCAGGATTTTTTCTTCTTTACGAGCGCAGAGGATGATTTGACCATTGGTGGTGTGGGTCAGAGCATCGCCTTGCGAACCCATGGGAGACACCCAGCCGGTTTTCGCCATGTCCTGGCTACCGCATGGGGTAAAGGTATAAGCGTCTAACTGTTTTTCCATCTCTTCTGCACGCAGCGAAACGTCGCGGCTGAGACGGTAAACCATCAAATTTTTGAACCACAGCATGATAATTTCCACGGCCTTGTCGTTAAATCAGCGGGCATGATAACGAATTGTCGCAGCGCTTGCATTGCTAATCGGGCAGGGTACTTCTACTCTGTTGATAATCAAAAAAATGAGGAGTGTCCTGTGCGTATTGGGATTGATTTGGGCGGCACCAAAACAGAAGTCATTGCACTGAGCGAACAGGGTGAGCAGATGTTCCGCCACCGTCTGCCAACCCCGCGTGACGACTACTCGCAGACTATTGAGACCATCGCGTCTCTGGTGGAAATGGCAGAGCAGGCCACAGGGCAAACTGGCACCGTCGGGATGGGCATTCCTGGCTCGATTTCGCCGTACACTGGCGTGGTGAAAAATGCGAATTCGACCTGGCTTAACGGCCAGCCGTTCGATAAGGATTTAAGCAAGCGACTGAATCGCGAAGTACGCCTCGCGAATGACGCTAACTGCCTTGCCGTCTCGGAAGCCATTGATGGCGCAGCCGCGGGCGCGCAGACGGTCTTTGCAGTGATTATTGGCACGGGTTGTGGCGCAGGCGTGGCGTTCGGTGGGCGCGCCCATATCGGCGGTAATGGTACGGCGGGCGAGTGGGGACATAATCCGCTGCCGTGGATGGATGAGGATGAGCTGAAATATCGCGCTGAAGTACCGTGTTATTGCGGCAAGCAGGGGTGTATTGAGACGTTTATTTCCGGCACCGGGTTTGCCACTGATTATCATCGACTTAGCAGTAAGCCGCTGAAAGGAAATGAGATCATGCGACTCGTCGACGCACAGGATCCGATTGCTGAACTGGCGCTGAGTCGTTATGAAATGCGTCTGGCGAAATCCCTGGCGCACGTTATCAATATTCTCGATCCCGACGCGATCGTACTGGGCGGTGGCATGAGCAACGTGGATCGGCTGTACCACACGGTGCCGAATCTGGTGAAGCAGTGGGTATTTGGCGGCGAATGCGAAACCCCAATCCGCAAAGCGGTGCATGGCGATTCCAGCGGTGTGCGCGGCGCCGCGTGGCTTTGGCCGAGTTAACAAGCAAAACGGCAACCAAAGCTACCATTATTGGTTTCTTTTCCCTCTCCCCCGCGGGAGAGGGTCAGAGTGAGGGCATCAGTCACTCCACCGCAAACACCTTATCCAGCCTGCTATACCCCAACCCGTTAATTTTCTTCACCTTAATCTGGACCGGGATACGCTCTTTCATCGCTTCGACGTGGCTAATCACGCCGATGGTTTTCCCGGTGGCATTCAGCGCATCCAGCGCATCCAGAGCGGCATCCAGCGTTTCGCTGTCTAACGTGCCAAAGCCTTCGTCGAGGAACAGCGAGTCGATACGCGTCTTATGGCTGACCAAATCGGAAAGCGCTAACGCCAGCGCGAGGCTGACCAGGAAGCTTTCGCCGCCGGACAGCGTGCGGGTATCGCGCACCGCATCGGCCTGCCAGGTATCAACCACTTCAAGCTCAAGCGCGTCGCTGGCTTTTCGTTGCAGCAGATAACGCCCATGCAGGCGGTTGAGCTGCTGGTTCGCCAGCCACACCAGGTTATCGAGCGTCAGCCCCTGGGCGAACTTACGGAATCGGTCGCCCTCTTTGGAGCCGATCAGTGAATTCAGGTAACCCCAATCGTCCGCCAGGCGGGCCGCCTCTTCAATTTGCTGCATCAGTGCCTGTTGATGCAGGCGGTTATCGCTATCCTGTTTGAGCTGTTGGCGGATTTCACCCTGATGCGTGGTGTTCTCTCGCAGCCTTTGCGTAAGCTGATGGAGCTGAGCTTCAAGCGTCGGCACATCGAGACCGTCAGGCAAATCCGCAGGTTGATGCGCGGCGTGTTCTTTTAATTGCAGTTGCGCCTGCGCTGCCAGCGCGGAGGATTGGTGTATCTGCTGTTCCAGCGTGTGCTTAAGGTGCTCCAGACGGCGGACGGTATCGCCCTCAAGCAGCGCCGCGAGAAAAGCGTCCTTATCGGCAAAGCAGCTTTCAGCCAGCGCCGTGGCGAACTGCGTTTGCAGCTGGGTTAGACGTTCGCGATCGTTGTTTTCCTGCTGCTGTAAGGTCGCAAGCTGGCTTTGTAGCGAAATACATTCGTTGTGGATTTCACGCCAGCTTTCGGGCACCGGTTCATCTAATGACTCGTTCTCTGAAACCGGTAACGTATCAAGCAGCGGCGTGAGTGCGCTTATACGTTCCTGGACAGCGACGCTGTGCTTTTGCTTTTCCTGCCATGCCTGCGCTTCGGCTTCTCGCTGCGCCAACCACGCCGGAATGTCGTCGTCTTGCGGGGCGGTAAGTGCGAGTTCGGCCAGGGCGCTACGTAAGGATTTTTGCTGTGAATCGATCTGCTGCTGGATTTGCAGAGTCTGCTGTTCGAGATCGTTAAGCTGGATCTGGAACGCCTGTCGTTGGCTATGTTGATACAGCTGACGATCGTACTGCTCCTGCTCGTCCAGCCACGCGGCAATATCATCTTGTATATTCAGGCTAACGTTCAAAGAAGCGCACACTTCCTGCCACTCTTTGATAAGCGCCTGCTCTTCCTGAGTGAGTGTCTGTGCTTCTGTTGCCTCGTTTTGTAACCGTTCGACCAGCGCTTTTAGCTGTCCGCGCAGCAGCAGTCCTTCCTCTTCGAGCTGCTTGACGTCCTTTTTTAGTTCATCACGACGACGCTGATTGGCGGTCATTTCCAGCGCCTGATACTGCGCAACCGCTGGATGCTCAAGGGAGCCGCACAGCGGGCACGGCATACCAGCTTCAAGATTGGCGCGATGCGCTTCAAGACTCTTGATGAGCTCTTCCTGTTTACACAAGGTTTCCAGGTCAAGATAGTGCTGGTTTCGTTCTTTATACTGCTGGCGTCGCGTCGCTAAAGTCTGGTCGAGACGGTTTTGCTCCACCTGTCCTTTTTGTTGAGCATCGAGACTATGAACCAGGCGCTTTTTCAGCGGGTGATAGCGCGCATGCAAGGTTGCCAGACGCTGACGTGCAGGCCGCAGCATCACCTGACGCTCCATTACCGCCGTGGTCTCTTCAGCGGAAAGGGCGAGCGACCCGGCCGGCAGCGCCGCTATTTTTTGTTGCAGCTCAGCGACGCGTTTAGCCAGCGCAGAGTGCTGAGTCTTATCGCGCTGCTGTTGGGTAAAGAGTGCCCGCCAGCCCGCAATATGTTGGCTCCACAGTCCGAAACGGCTGTTCTCTTCGAGCCAGTGCGTGAATTGCTTAAGTTGAGTCTGGAGTTGTTCAACCTGACGTACCGCGCCGTTACGGATCCGCGCTCTCCGCGCCGTGCGCTCCAGTAAGCGAGTGTTTACTTCTTCGATTTGCTGCTGCGTTCGGGTCAGACTTGCCGTCTGCTCTTGCTGTCTGTCCCAGAGTGGGCGCAGGGCGAGCGCAGGTTGCGCCAGCGTTAACTTATCGAGCTCAGGTTGAGCATCCGTCTGGGCCTGTAACGCCTGCTGATGCGCCTCCTGGGTCCGCCGTTGTTCCTGCGAAAGTTCCGCGCTGCGCACCAGCCATTGATGCCGGGCCTGATGGCTTAACTGATCGGCCAGCAGCGATTTTTCTTCGTCAGTGAGCGCCTGCAAACGTTGCTGCAACTGTTGCTGTTGCTCATCATTCAACAATACAACACCCGCTGCCTGCGCTTCGCGAATGTCCAGTTCTGTACGGGCTGCCTTGTGTTGTTCAAATACCCTTGCTGAAATTTGACCGTAGATCTCGGTTCCCGTTAACTCCTCCAGTAGCTCGGCCCGCTCTTTCGGTTTGGCATTAAGAAACGCGGCAAACTGGCCCTGTGAGAGCAACATCGAACGGGTGAAGCGGCCATAGTCTAGCCCGGTAAGCGAGGCGGTCAGCTCCAGTTTATCTTTCACCTTATCGGCGAGGATTTTGCCATCTTCACACTGGGCCAGTTCGACACGCGGTGCCTGTAAGTTCCCGTCTGGCTGATTGCGCGCGCGGTTCTGGCTCCAGAAAGCGCGATAGGCGACGCCTTTCACCTCAAACTCGACTTCAGCGAGACATTCAGCGGTATCGCGGGTCATCAAATCATTTTGTGATTGAGATACCGTATTGAGGCGCGGCGTCTCGTGATACAGCGCCAGGCAGATGGCGTCGAGCAGCGTCGTTTTACCCGCGCCGGTTGCGCCAGTGATGGCAAACAGACCGTTGCTGGCGAAGGGCTCGGCGGTAAAGTCGATTTTCCATTCACCCTTCAGAGAATTGAGGTTTTTCAAACGCAGGCTTAAAATTTTCATGCGTTTTCTTCCTCATCATTCAGCGTGTGTAGCGTATGGGTAAAAAGCTCGTTCACTCTTTCGCGTTTCGCGTCGTCGATCTCTTCTTGTGCCAGTCGACGTTCAAAGACCTCTTCAACTTTCAGTTCGCTTAGCGTTTCGCGCTGCGTACTTAAGAGAATTTTCTCGCGTTGCTCGCGGCTACGGCGCACCAGTAAAACCTCAACGGGTAAATCTTCGGTTAACGCCTGAATCTTGCGCTGCATATCGTGGAGATAATCGTCGGTGGTGATTTCAATATCCAGCCAGACGGGAGGATCCTGCTCGACGCCACGCCACTGTTCGAGCTGCGCGGTAATGCTCGCCAGGTCGCCTTTTAGCACCGCCAGCGGTTGCGTAACGGGGACTTGCAGGGTCTCGACGGTGCTCAGTTTTCCCTCGGAAAAACTCACCAGATGGACGCTTTTAGGCTTACCTGTTTCATCGAAACTCAGTGATATCGGTGAGCCGCAGTAGCGAATATGCTCGCACCCGCCAATAACCTGCGCGCGATGGATATGGCCCAGCGCGATGTAATCGGCTGGAGGGAAGTTTTGCGCCGGGAACGCATCCAGAGTACCGATATAGATCTCACGGACCGCGTCACTTTTACTGGCGCCCACGGTGGTCAAATGTCCGGTGGCGATGACCGGAAGAGGAGTGTCGCCGCGAACCGCGCAGGCATCGGTATACTGCTGCTGATAATATTCAGTAATGGATTGCAGCAGATGTTGCTGTTTTTCGCCGCCTGAAAGTCCTGCCTGGCTTTGCACGATGTCGCGAGGACGCAAAAAAGGAACCGGGCAGAGCACCGCACCCGGCGTGCCGTCGCGTTTTTTCATGATTTGCGGAGCTTGACCGGCGTTGGCGACCACGGTGGTATTCAGAAACGCGAGGATATCGCGAGACTCATTAAGCGTTGCCACCGAGTCATGGTTGCCTGCAACGATCACCAGATGGCAGCCGGTATGCTGCAAATTGACCACGAAGCGGTTGTATAACTCACGCGCATAGCTGGGTGGCGATCCGGTATCAAAAATATCGCCCGCGACAATAATCGCGTCTACCTCGTGTGACTGGGCGGTTTCCAGCAGCCAGTTCAGGAAGGCTTCATGTTCAGCGGCGCGGCTTTTGCTGTAAAAATTTTGACCCAGATGCCAGTCCGAGGTGTGAAGTATGCGCATAACAGATCCGTGGCAAAAAAAGGTGAAGAGGATTATAAACTTTCAGAGGCAGGAAAATAACCGCTGTAACAAAACAACAGTTTGCCATTTGTGGTAGTGATGTTTTTCATAAATCTGTCATAAATCTGACGCATAATGACGCCGCATTACAAACTATTAACTTAAATAAGACAGGGCAAAGTATGGCGAGACGTATTCTGGTCGTAGAAGATGAAGCTCCAATTCGTGAAATGGTGTGCTTCGTGCTCGAACAAAACGGTTTTCAGCCGGTGGAGGCTGAAGATTATGACAGCGCGGTGAATCAGCTGAACGAACCCTGGCCTGATTTGATTCTGCTTGACTGGATGTTGCCAGGCGGCTCTGGACTGCAATTTATCAAACATATTAAGCGTGAAGCCATGACGCGTGATATTCCAGTGGTCATGCTGACGGCGCGCGGTGAAGAAGAAGACCGTGTACGCGGTCTGGAGACGGGCGCCGATGATTACATCACCAAGCCATTCTCGCCGAAAGAGCTGGTGGCGCGTATCAAAGCGGTGATGCGCCGTATTTCACCGATGGCGGTGGAAGAGGTGATAGAGATGCAGGGATTGAGTCTGGACCCGACCTCGCATCGTGTGATGACCGGTGAAAATCCGCTCGACATGGGACCAACTGAATTCAAATTATTGCACTTCTTCATGACTCATCCGGAACGCGTATACAGCCGAGAGCAGTTGCTGAATAACGTCTGGGGAACTAACGTCTATGTCGAGGATCGAACGGTCGATGTGCATATTCGCCGCTTGCGTAAAGCGCTGGAACACAGCGGCCACGATCGCATGGTGCAGACGGTTCGCGGCACGGGTTATCGTTTTTCAACCCGTTTCTGATTAATGACAGGAGTGTGACGCGTGCTGGAACGTCTGTCATGGAAAAGGCTCGTTTTTGAACTGATCTTATGCTGTCTTCCGGCCCTCATTTTGGGGGCTATCTTTGGTCATTTGCCGTGGTTTTTACTGGCGGCAGTGACGAGTCTGTTGATCTGGCATTTCTGGAATTTACTGAGACTATCCTGGTGGCTGTGGGTGGATCGCAGCATGACGCCGCCCCCCGGTAGCGGCAGCTGGGAGCCTTTACTGTACGGCCTTCACCAGATGCAAATGCGTAACAAAAAGCGCCGTCGTGAGCTGGGTAGTTTGATTAAACGCTTTCGCAGCGGCGCGGAGTCGCTGCCGGATGCCGTGATCCTGACGACCGAAGAAGGGACGATTTTTTGGTGCAACGGACTGGCGCAACAGCTGCTGGGATTACGCTGGCCCGACGATAATGGCCAAAATATCCTTAACCTCCTGCGTTATCCCGAATTCACGGTTTACCTAAAAAAACGTGACTTTTCTCGGCCACATAATTTGATATTAAACACCGGTCGACACCTGGAAATTCGCGTGATGCCTTATAGCGATCGGCAATGGCTGATGGTGGCGCGAGATGTGACCCAGATGCACCAGCTTGAAGGCGCGCGACGCAACTTCTTTGCCAACGTCAGCCATGAACTTCGGACTCCGCTCACCGTGCTTCAGGGCTATCTGGAGATGATGCAGGAGCAAACGCTGGAAGGCGCGCCGCGCGAGAAAGCGCTGCACACCATGCGCGAGCAAACCCATCGTATGGAAGGGCTGGTGAAGCAGCTTCTCACGCTTTCAAAAATCGAAGCGGCACCGACGCTGGCGCTGAATGAGACTATCGATGTGCCTATGATGTTGCGGGTTGTGGAGCGTGAAGCTCAGACATTGAGTCACAAAAAACATGACATTGTGTTTGAGGTGGATAACGCGCTGAAAGTACTCGGAAGCGAAGATCAGTTGCGCAGTGCTATCTCTAACCTGGTCTACAACGCGGTCAATCACACCCCGGAAGGAACCAAAATTGTGGTTCGTTGGCGGCATCTTCCGACGGGCGCAGAGTTCAGCGTAGAAGATAATGGGCCGGGTATCGCAGCGGAGCACATTCCGCGCCTGACCGAACGTTTCTATCGCGTTGACAAAGCGCGGTCCCGACAAACTGGCGGAAGCGGATTGGGCCTGGCGATTGTGAAGCACGCCGTCAATCATCACGAAAGTCGGCTGGATATTCAGAGCACGCCGGGCAAAGGTACGCGATTCAGCTTTATCATCCCGGAACGATTAATTGCCAAAAAAAGCGCCTGATATTGCGGGTGTCAGATTTCCTTTCCACAGGCCAGCCTTTGCTGGCCTGTTTACTTTGCAGTCAAGAAAAACGCGCGTGAATTTTATACGGCTGATGCTTTTTTGTTCGCATGATTACCCATGGGTTTTTCTTATACTTAGCGTATTGTTCCAGACCTCATTCCCATGCTGGCATATTGTTCTGGTTTTACGATCCCACCTTGCCTTTAAACGTTATAAGCGTTTAAATTGCGCCCCATGTACTGTCATACCGACTGTATTTGCGCGGTAAATCGAAAAACTATTCTTCGCCACGCCAGCATGGGAGCATATCCCGCTGAAATAGAGTTAATTTTCCGCCGTATTGTCCCTTTTGGGATGGCGAAAATTTCAACGTTTACAACACCACATCCACAGGCAGTAAGGTTCTATGACCCATCATTTAAAATCGCGTGACATCATCGCGCTGGGCTTTATGACTTTTGCGCTGTTCGTCGGCGCAGGAAATATCATTTTTCCTCCCATGGTTGGCTTGCAGGCGGGTGAACACGTCTGGACAGCGGCTTTTGGGTTCCTGATTACCGCTGTGGGTCTACCGGTACTCACCGTTGTCGCGCTGGCGAAAGTCGGTGGTGGGGTGGATAGCCTCAGTACGCCAATCGGTAAAGTGGCTGGCGTTCTGCTGGCGACCGTTTGCTACCTGGCCGTTGGCCCGCTGTTTGCGACGCCGCGCACTGCGACGGTTTCCTTTGAAGTGGGCATTGCCCCGCTGACGGGCGATGGCGCAATGCCGCTGTTTATCTACAGCCTGGTTTATTTCGCGATTGTTATTCTGGTTTCGCTCTATCCGGGCAAACTGCTCGATACCGTGGGTAACTTCCTGGCACCGATGAAAATCGTTGCGCTGGTTGTACTGGCTGTCGCTGCGGTTGTGTGGCCAGCAGGCCCTATCAGCGATGCGATGGACGCCTATAAAAATGCGGCCTTCTCCAACGGCTTTGTGAACGGTTATCTGACGATGGATACGCTGGGCGCAATGGTCTTCGGTATTGTGATTGTTAACGCGGCGCGTTCTCGTGGCGTGACCGAAGCGCGTCTGCTGACTCGCTATACCATCTGGGCTGGTCTGATGGCCGGTGTTGGCCTGACGCTGCTGTATCTGGCGCTGTTCCGCCTGGGTTCCGACAGCGCGACGCTGGTCAATCAAAATGCAAACGGCGCAGCGATTCTGCATGCTTATGTTCAGCATACCTTTGGCGGTGCGGGAAGCATGCTGCTGGCGGCGTTGATTTTCCTGGCGTGTCTGGTGACGGCGGTTGGCCTGACCTGTGCGTGTGCCGAGTTCTTCGCGCAGTATCTGCCACTCTCTTACCGTACGTTGGTGTTTATCCTGGGCGGCTTCTCAATGGCGGTCTCGAACCTGGGCCTGAGCCATCTGATTCAGATCTCTATTCCGGTGCTGACCGCGATTTATCCGCCGTGTATCGTGCTGGTTGTCCTGAGCTTCACCCGTTCGTGGTGGAATAATTCGTCACGAATTATTGCGCCAGCGATGTTTATCAGTCTGCTTTTTGGTATTCTTGACGGGATTAAAGCGTCGGCATTCGGTGAAGTCCTGCCAGCCTGGACACAGCGCCTGCCGCTGTCCGAACAAGGTTTGGCCTGGCTGATGCCAACGGTTGTGGCACTGGTTCTGGTGATTGTCTGGGACCGTGCAGCAGGGCGTCAGGTAACTTCCAGCGCGCATTAATCAACGATAAAATTGTTTAACCACGGGGCTTAAGGCCCCGTGGTTTTTTGTTTTTTTTGAGTTGAATGGCAAGATTTTAATGGAAAGCACGAACAAACTAAAACGTGGACTGAGCACCCGCCATATTCGGTTTATGGCATTGGGCTCGGCAATTGGTACTGGCCTGTTTTATGGCTCGGCTGATGCTATCAAGATGGCGGGACCGAGCGTCCTGCTTGCCTATATTATCGGCGGCGTGGCGGCCTATATCATCATGCGTGCGCTGGGGGAGATGTCAGTACACAATCCTTCCGCCAGCTCCTTCTCGCGCTATGCTCAGGAGAACTTAGGCCCGCTGGCAGGTTACATCACCGGCTGGACCTACTGCTTCGAAATCCTGATAGTGGCGATTGCTGACGTCACCGCCTTCGGTATTTACATGGGCGTCTGGTTCCCGCTGGTGCCGCACTGGATCTGGGTGCTGAGCGTCGTGCTCATTATCTGCGGCGTGAACCTGATGAGCGTCAAAGTCTTTGGTGAACTGGAGTTCTGGTTCTCGTTCTTTAAAGTCGCCACCATTATCATCATGATTATCGCGGGTTTCGGCATCATTATCTGGGGTATTGGCAACGGCGGACAGCCGACCGGTATTCATAACCTGTGGACCAACGGCGGCTTCTTTAGCAACGGTTGGCTCGGCATGGTGATGTCGCTGCAAATGGTGATGTTCGCTTATGGCGGTATCGAAATTATCGGTATCACTGCGGGAGAAGCGAAAGATCCGCAGACATCCATTCCGCGCGCGATCAACTCCGTACCGATGCGTATCCTGGTATTCTACGTGGGCACGCTGTTTGTGATTATGTCCATTTATCCATGGAACCAGGTCGGCACTAACGGTAGCCCGTTTGTCCTGACCTTTCAGCATCTGGGTATTGCGTTTGCCGCCAGCATCCTCAACTTTGTGGTGCTGACCGCCTCATTCTCGGCCATCAACAGTGATGTGTTTGGGGTAGGGCGCATGCTGCACGGCATGGTCGAGCAGGGCAATGCACCGAAAGTCTTCGCCAAAACCTCGCGCCGCGGTACGCCGTGGGTTACGGTGCTGGTCATGACCGTCGCGCTGCTGTTCTCGGTCTACCTGAACTACATCATGCCGGAAAACGTCTTCCTGGTGATTGCCTCACTGGCGACCTTCGCGACGGTTTGGGTGTGGATAATGATTCTAATGTCACAGATTGCCTTCCGCCGTCGCCTGCCGCCGGAAGAGGTCAAAGCACTGGCGTTTAAAGTCCCTGGCGGTGTGCCAACGACCGTGGTTGGACTTATCTTCCTGGTCTTTATCATCGGCCTGATCGGTTACCATCCGGAAACGCGCATCTCTTTGTACGTTGGCTTTGCGTGGATCGTTCTGCTGCTGGTGGGTTGGGCGTTTAAACGCCGCCGCGAGCGCCGACTGGCAGAAGCGCAGTAGTTTGAGTGCCCGGTTATTCCGGGCATTTTTCCTCCTCCCCCGTCCTCCTCCCCTAATAAACCGTTCCATGATGAGCTAACCTTAACCACCCTATGGCAAGGTGACGTCAAATTCATCAAAGGGGATTCGTGATGTTGAACGCCTGGCACCTTCCGGTTGCCCCATTTGTTAAGCAAAACAAAGACAAGCTTGTCATCTCATTATGGCTGACGGGAGAAAATCAGCCCGAGCGCGTCACGCTACGCGCTGAGGTGGATAATGAAGAAACAACGCTCGTAATGCACAAACAGCGCAGTCAGCCGAAGCCTGGCGTGACGGCGTGGCGAGCGACCATCGACCTTACCCAGGGCCAGCCGCGCCGCCGTTATAGCTTTAAGCTGCTATGGAATAACCGTCAGCTTTGGTTCACCCCGCAGGGGTTTAGCCGTTTTCCTCCTGCTCGGCTGGAGCAATTCGCCGTTGATTACCCCGATAGCGGCCCGCAGTGGGTGAATGAGCAGGTTTTTTATCAAATCTTCCCCGATCGCTTTGCCCGCAGTGAGAAACGAACCGCTCAGCAGGATAAGGTTTACTATCACCATGCCGCAGGCCACGACATTATCCGTAAAGCGTGGGATCAACCGCTAACGGCGCAGGCCGGTGGGTCTACTTTTTACGGGGGCGATTTGGACGGGATTAGCGAGAAACTCCCGTACCTGAAGACGCTGGGCGTGACGGCGCTGTACCTCAACCCGGTATTCAAAGCGCCTAGCGTGCATAAGTACGATACTGAAGATTACCGTCATGTTGACGAGCAGTTTGGCGGTGACGAGGCCTTGCTGCGGCTGCGAGAAAACACCCGGCGCGAAGACATGCGCTTGATTCTGGATGGCGTATTCAACCACAGCGGGGATTCTCACGCCTGGTTTGACCGACATAATCAAACGATGGGCGGCGCATGCCACAATCCTGATTCCACTCAACGCGACTGGTACAGCTTTAGCGACGATGGTTGTGCGCTGGACTGGCTCGGCTATGCCAGCCTGCCAAAACTGGATTTTCAGTCATCTTCGCTGGTCGACGAGATCTACGGCGGCGAGGACAGCATTGTCCAACACTGGCTAAAAGCGCCGTGGAACATGGACGGCTGGCGTCTGGACGTGGTTCATATGTTGGGTGAGGCGGGGGGCGCGCGCAATAATCTACAGCACGTCGGCGGAATTACCCAGTCTGCGAAGAGGGCAAACCCAGAAGCATTTGTTTTTGGCGAGCATTTTGGCGACGCGCGTCAATGGCTACAGGCAGATGCCGAGGATTCGGCGATGAACTATCGCGGTTTTACCTTCCCTCTCTGGGGGTTTCTGGCGAACACCGATATTTCATACGATCCGCAGCAAATAGACGCCGAAATCTGCATGAAATGGATGGATAACTACCGCGCGAGCCTGTCCCATCAGCAGCAGCTACGGATGTTTAACCAGCTTGATAGTCACGATACCGCGCGCTTCAAATCATTATTAGGCAAAGACGTGGCCCGCCTGCCATTGGCGGTCACCTGGCTGTTTACCTGGCCCGGCGTGCCGTGCATTTACTACGGTGACGAAGTGGGCCTTGATGGCAATAACGATCCTTTCTGCCGCAAGACATTCCCATGGGAAGCAGAAAAGCAGGACAACGTGCTTTTCACGCTGTATCAACGTCTGGCGAAGCTGCGTAAGCAAAACCAGGCGCTACGCTACGGTGGCTGTCAGGTGATGTACGCTCACGATAACGTCGTGGTGTTTGCCCGCGTGTATAACCAGCAGCGCGTGCTGGTGGCGATTAACCGTGGTGAGGCGTGTGAAGTGGTGCTGGACGATTCACCGTTACTGGACGTGGAACGCTGGCTGCTCAAAGAAGGTAAGGGGGAACTGCAAGAAGGCGTGCTCTCTTTACCTGCGATTTCAGCGTCCGTTTGGTTCGGCTAATACTGACAGGTAACCGGCGTATTTGCGCCGGTTACCCAATATTCTCCTCCGTTGTTCTGTTAAATTAAACAGAGCGGACAAATATCTTCAATATCTCTTAAATCATTTCTCGCTATACTCAAATTGCTTAATAAGTCAGGGCCCTTTCTCATATAGCACACAAAACCATTAACTTTTAACGTATTGATTAAAAGGTATATTTATGTCTATTCGTGAATTGATTGACCCCTCTAACTCCACGTTGATTTTTATCGATCACCAGCCGCAGATGTCCTTTGGTGTCGCTAATATTGACCGTCAATTATTAAAGAATAATACGGTTGCCCTGGCTAAAGCCGGCAAAATATTTAATGTGCCCGTTATCTATACGTCGGTAGAAACGAAAAGCTTTAGCGGTTATATCTGGCCGGAACTGCTGGCGGTTCACCCGGACGTCAAACCGATTGAACGTACCTCAATGAACTCATGGGAAGATGATGCGTTTGTTGCGGCGGTGAAAGCAACGGGCCGCAAAAAACTCATCATTTCTGCTCTATGGACCGAAGTTTGCCTGACCTTCCCGGCGCTGATGGCGCTGGACGAAGGTTTCGAGGTGTATGTTGTCACCGATACCTCCGGTGGGACCTCCGTTGACGCCCACGAACGTGCTATCGACCGCATGGTGCAGGCTGGTGCTGTGCCAGTCACCTGGCAGCAGGTACTCCTTGAATACCAGCGCGACTGGTCACGTAAAGAGACCTACGATCCGGTGATGGATCTGGTGCGTGAACACAGCGGTGCCTACGGTATGGGCGTGGATTACGCCTACACCCTGGTTCACGGCGCGCCTGAGCGTAAAGCCTAACTCTCCGGGCGGGCGCGTCCCGCCATTTCAAAGATCAGGAAAACTTCATGGCACATACAGCACATGTGACGTTGGTGATCACCCATACCCTGCTTGCCGGACAGGAACAACGCTACGAGCAGTGGCTGGCCAAAATTATGCCCATTGCGGCAGAATTTCCCGGCCATCTCGGCGCGAACGTTATCCGCCCACCAGCGGGACAAAACCTGTGGACGGTGGTGATTCGCTTCGACACCATTGAGCATCTCTATGCATGGACGCAGTCCGACACCCGCGCGCTGCTGGTGAAGGAGATCGAACCGCTGCTGGCCGAAGGCGACAAAATTGAAGTCCGTACCGAGGCGGCATTTTGGTTTACTCCCCCAGAATCACACGTTCGTAAGCCAAAATCGTGGAAGCAGTTTCTGCTCACGTTACTGGTGATTTTCCCCAGCACCAACGTGGTGCCGAAGATCACCGGGGCGCTGCTTCCTGGCCTGAAAGGTTCTCTATTCCTGCATTTTCTGAATGATGCCTTCGTGGTTGCGCTGGTGGTCTGGCTATGGATGCCCATCGTGACCCGCCTGTTCGCCGGATGGCTAAAAAAAGCCTGATTCGGCTTCGAGGAGTACGTTATGTCTCAAAAGGCCACACTGATTTTAACGAAAGGTACGATCCACACGCTCGATCGTGAAAATCCGCAAACCGACGCGGTCGCGATTGCAGACGGTAAGATCATCGCGACCGGCAGTCACGATCGCATCATGAGCTATGCCGCCGAAGGCACGCAAATCATCGATCTCAAGGGCAGTACGGTCATCCCAGGGCTCAATGATTCGCATATGCATTTGATTCGTGGTGGGCTGAATTACAACCTTGAACTGCGCTGGGAAGGCGTACCGTCGCTGGCGGATGCGTTACGGATGCTCAAAGTGCAAGCCGATCGGACGCCAACGCCGCAGTGGGTGCGCGTGGTGGGCGGCTGGAGCGAATTCCAGTTTGCCGAGCGTCGCATGCCGACGATTGAAGAACTGAACGAGGCTGCGCCGGATACGCCCGTTTTTGTGCTGCATTTGTATGACCGCGCGTTGCTCAACCGTGCCGCGCTAAAAGCGGTTGGCTATACCAACGCGACACCAAATCCGCCGGGTGGCGAAATTGTCCGGGACAATAACGGCAACCCAACCGGGATGCTGATTGCCAAACCTAATGCCATGATCCTGTACTCAACGCTGGCTAAAGGGCCGAAGCTGCCGCTGGAGCAGCAGGTGAATTCGACACGTCAGTTTATGCGCGAGCTGAATCGCTTAGGGCTCACCAGCGCCATTGATGCGGGGGGCGGTTTCCAGAACTACCCGGAAGATTACGAAATTATCGACGAGCTGCACGCTAAATCGCAAATGACGATCCGCATCGCTTACAACCTTTTCACCCAGCGGCCGCAGCATGAGCTGGAAGATTTTGAGCGCTGGACCGATATGCTCAAGCCGGGACAGGGGACTGATTTCTATCGTGCCAACGGCGCGGGGGAGATGCTGGTCTTTTCGGCAGCGGATTTTGAAGATTTCCTGCAACCGCGCCCGGATCTACCAGAAGGTATGGAAGACGAACTGGAGCGCGTGGTACGCCATCTGGTAGAGAACCGCTGGCCGTTCCGCCTGCACGCCACCTACGATGAATCCATCAGTCGGATGTTGGATGTGTTCGAGAAAGTGAACCGCGATATTCCGTTCAACGGTCTGCATTGGTTCTTCGATCATGCGGAAACCATCACCGAGCGCAATATCGAACGTGTGAAAGCGCTCGGCGGCGGCATAGCCGTGCAGCATCGTATGGCCTTCCAGGGGGAGTACTTTGTCGACAGATATGGTAACGATGCGGTGAAACACACGCCGCCGGTCGCGAAAATGCTGGAGCTGGAGGTACCGGTAGGGTTGGGGACGGACGCCACTCGTGTCGCGAGTTATAACCCGTGGACCGCACTCTACTGGCTGGTATCCGGGCGCACCGTAGGCGGGCTGGCGATGTACGATGACAGTAACCGATTGCCGCGCGACGTGGCGCTGGAGCTGTGGACCGCAGGCAGCGCCTGGTTCTCCAGCGAACAGGGCAAGAAAGGGCGCATTGTGGCAGGGCAGCTTGCCGATCTGGTGGTGCTGTCAAAAGACTACTTCAGCGTGTCGGAGGAGGAGATCAAAGGTATTGAATCGGTGCTGACGATCGTCGACGGCAAAGTGGTCTATGCCGCCGGGCATTTCGGTCCACTGTCGCCACCGCCTATCCCGGTACTGCCGGAGTGGTCGCCGGTAGTGAACGTGCCTGGGCATTACCGGTCCGCGCCGCCCGTGGCGTCGAAGGTGGGCGCTGTGGTGCAAATGCATCAATGTATCGGCAGCTGTGGTGTGCACGGCCATGAGCATGGCATCGCACGACATTCCGGAATTCCAGTTTCCGACGATCGGGCATTCTGGGGAGTATTAGGCTGTTCTTGTTTCGCGTTCTAAACAAAAAAGGCTCGCTAAGCGAGCCTTTTTAATCTCTATGCCAAATTACAGGCTAGAAACGTTTTCGCTCAGGTATTTAGCCACGCCGTCCGGAGACGCGTTCATACCTTCTTTGCCTTTTTCCCACTGAGCCGGGCACACTTCACCGTGCTCTTCGTGGAACTGCAGCGCGTCAACCATGCGCAGCATTTCGTCAACGTTACGACCCAGTGGCAGATCGTTCACTACCTGGTGACGAACGATGCCGTTAGCGTCGATCAGGAAAGAACCACGCAGTGCAACGCCAGCGTCCGGATGTTCGATACCGTAAGCCTGCTGGATTTCACGTTTGATGTCCGCAACCATTGCGTATTTCACTGCACCGATGCCGCCTTTGTCGACAGGGGTGTTACGCCATGCGTTGTGTACAAACTCAGAGTCGAAAGAAACGCCAACAACTTCAACGCCGCGTTTCTGGAATTCTTCGTAACGCTTGTCGAATGCGATCAGTTCTGATGGGCAAACGAAGGTGAAGTCCATCGGCCAGAAGAACAGAACGGTAGCTTTACCATTGGTGTGCTGTTTGAAATTAAAATTATCAACGATTTCACCGTTGCCCAGAACAGCTGCTGCCGTAAAATCTGGGGCCGGACGAGTTACCAGAACCATGTGATTCTCCTGTAGATACTAAGGTTATTTGGAACGCAACGCGTGCCATTATAGAGAGTGTTTGGCAGGATGACAAAGAGGTGCGGGCAATCGTTCAGCCAGCTTTTACCTATCAATCACATTTCTGCTAAAGCGCTTTATTTTTTGCCTGCGCCATCATTCGCGGGTAAAACTGCCAGAAACGCGCTTCCAGAGCATCGTAATGGGTGTCCAGGTCTTGCCACGAATCGCGCAACGCGTCCAGGCGTGGGCGACGGCTGGCCATTCCATTCAGCACGTTCTGAATAAATTCCATCTCGCGATAGCGCTCCAACCAGCGTTCGGACCACAAGTATTCATTCAGATTGATAAAGCGCGGCGGAGAGTCCGGCAAAATGGTTGCCACTTGAGAATGGGCATAACGGACAAATTCCGGCAATGACATCTCGGGCGAGACCTGTGCCCAATGACGCGAAAGAAAGTGGTCCCACATGACATCCAGAGTGATGGGTGCAACGCGGCGCGTTTCCGGGCGGAACCAGGCTTTCGCTTCTGTGACTTCAGGCAGGTTATCCGTCAGCACATCGATGCGGCGATGCATGAAAATACCGTCCACGACCTCGGCAGGATAGTCATCTGCCGGGTTACCGCGAACGAAGTCCGCCAGCAAATTACCCGAAAGGGAGCTGTCAGCGAGATGGGCGAGGTGCAGGTGTGCGAGAAAATTCATGCGTTTTAAGATCCGATTACGGCTAGTTGTTGCAGCAAAGGAGCGTGAGCACTAGACTAAGCCGCCTGTTTTTAAGTCACGAGTATAAGTCATGCGCGTCGCCAATTTCTCTTTTGAATTACCTGATTCCCTGATTGCCCACTATCCGCAGCCGGAGCGCAGTGGCTGCCGCTTGCTGTCCCTGGACGGGCCGACGGGCGCGCTGACGCACGGTACTTTCACCGATTTGCTCGACAAGCTCAACCCTGGCGATCTGCTGGTCTTTAACAATACCCGCGTGATTCCCGCCCGTCTGTTTGGCCGTAAAGCCAGCGGCGGCAAGATTGAAGTGCTGGTCGAACGTATGCTCGATGATAAGCGTATTCTGGCACATATTCGCGCGTCCAAAGCGCCAAAGCCTGGCGCGGAACTGCTGCTGGGTGATGACGAGAGCATCAATGCCACCATGACTGCCCGCCACGGCGCGCTGTTTGAAGTGGAGTTTAACGACGAACGTCCGGTACTGGATATTCTGAATGCTATCGGCCACATGCCGCTGCCGCCGTATATCGACCGTCCAGATGAAGAAGCCGATCGCGAACTTTATCAGACCGTCTACAGCGAGAAACCGGGTGCCGTTGCCGCACCGACGGCGGGTCTGCATTTTGACGAGCCGCTGCTGGAAAAACTGCGCGAGAAAGGCATTCAGATGGCGTTTGTCACGCTGCACGTGGGCGCTGGGACCTTCCAGCCTGTGCGCGTGGACACCATCGAAGATCACATCATGCACTCCGAATATGCCGAAGTGCCGCAGGATGTAGTCGATGCTGTGCTGGCTGCGAAAGCCCGCGGTAGTCGCGTGATTGCCGTCGGCACCACGTCCGTGCGTTCTCTGGAAAGCGCCGCCCAGGCCGCAAAAGCTGGCCTCATTGAGCCATTCTTTGGTGACACGCAGATCTTCATTTACCCAGGTTATCAGTACAAAGTGATTGATGCGCTGGTGACCAATTTTCATCTGCCTGAATCGACTTTGATTATGCTGGTGTCCGCCTTCGCGGGTTATCAGCATACAATGAATGCCTACAAGGCTGCGGTAGAACAAAATTATCGCTTTTTTAGCTACGGGGACGCGATGTTTATCACGTACAATCCGCAGGCTTTGAATGAGCGTGTCGGGGAATAAGTCCGCGACACTGATTTATCGCGTTGGACTGTTTTTCTGGCGCTGGAGAAATAATGAAATTTGAACTCGATACCACCGACGGACGCGCACGTCGCGGTCGCCTGGTGTTTGATCGCGGCGTGGTTGAAACGCCTGCGTTTATGCCTGTGGGCACCTACGGCACCGTAAAAGGGATGACGCCGGAAGAAGTCGAAGCCACTGGCGCGCAAATTATCCTCGGTAACACCTTCCACCTGTGGCTGCGCCCGGGCCAGGAAGTGATGAAACTGCACGGCGACCTGCATGATTTTATGCAGTGGAAAGGCCCGATTCTGACCGATTCCGGCGGCTTCCAGGTCTTCAGCCTGGGTGATATCCGTAAAATCACCGAACAAGGCGTGCATTTCCGCAACCCTATTAACGGCGATCCGATTTTCCTCGATCCAGAAAAGTCGATGGAGATTCAATACGATCTCGGTTCCGATATTGTCATGATCTTCGACGAATGTACGCCTTATCCTGCAGACTGGGATTATGCTAAACGTTCGATGGAGATGTCTTTGCGCTGGGCGCAACGTAGTCGTGACCGCTTTGACTCGCTGGAAAACAAAAATGCGCTGTTCGGCATTATTCAGGGCAGCGTTTACGAAGATTTACGTGATATCTCTGTTAAAGGTCTGGTAGAGATAGGTTTTGATGGCTACGCTGTCGGCGGTTTAGCTGTGGGTGAGCCAAAGGAAGACATGCACCGCATCCTGGAGCATGTTTGCCCGCAAATCCCAGCTGATAAACCACGATACCTGATGGGCGTTGGCAAACCAGAAGATCTGGTTGAAGGCGTACGTCGCGGCATTGATATGTTCGACTGCGTCATGCCAACCCGTAACGCGCGTAACGGGCATCTGTTTGTTACCGATGGCGTGGTGAAAATCCGTAATGCGAAGCATAAAAGCGACACCAGCACGCTCGACGCCGAGTGTGATTGCTATACCTGTCGTCATTATTCTCGTGCGTACCTTTATCATCTCGATCGTTGCAATGAGATTTTAGGCGCGCGTCTCAACACCATTCATAATCTTCGTTATTATCAGCGCTTAATGGCTGGTTTACGTAAGGCTATCGAAGAGGGTAAATTAGAGAGCTTCGTGACCGATTTTTACCAACGTCAGGGTCGTGAAGTTCCACCTTTGAACGTTGACTAATTTAATAAATGAGGGAATTTGAATGAGCTTTTTTATTTCTGATGCGGTAGCAGCAACAGGCGCTCCATCGCAGGGCAGCCCAATGTCTCTGATTCTGATGCTGGTGGTGTTTGGTCTGATTTTCTACTTCATGATCCTGCGCCCACAGCAGAAACGTACTAAAGAACACAAAAATCTGATGAGCTCCATCGCGAAAGGCGATGAAGTCCTGACCAATGGTGGTCTGGTGGGTCGCGTAACGAAAGTTGCTGAGACTGGCTATATCTCCATCGCGCTGAACGACACCACCGAAGTGGTTATCAAGCGTGACTTCGTCGCTGCCGTACTGCCTAAAGGCACTATGAAAGCGCTGTAATCCCACTTTTCCCAAAGGGAACTGCCGTGTTAAACCGTTATCCTTTGTGGAAGTACGTCATGCTGGTCGTCGTGATTGTCGTCGGCCTGCTGTATGCGCTTCCCAACCTGTATGGTGAGGATCCGGCTGTTCAAATCACTGGCGCGCGCGGTGTCGCCGCCAGTGAGCAAACGCTGATCCAGGTCCAGAACACTTTACAACAAGAAAAAATTACCGCTAAGTCTGTGGCACTGGAAGAGGGCGCAATTCTTGCTCGCTTCGACACCACCGATACGCAGCTTCGCGCCCGTGAGGCGCTGATGGGCGTGCTGGGTGATAAGTATGTCGTGGCGTTGAACCTTGCTCCTGCAACCCCGCGTTGGTTAGCTGCCATTAACGCTGAGCCGATGAAACTCGGTCTCGATCTGCGTGGCGGCGTTCACTTCCTGATGGAAGTGGATATGGATACCGCGCTCGGTAAGCTGCAGGAACAGAATATGGACGGCCTGCGCAGCGATCTGCGCGAAAAAGGCATTCCTTACACCAACGTGCGTAAGGAAGATAACTACGGAATGAGCATCACGTTCCGTGACGGTACCGCTCGCGATCAGGCGGTTGATTATCTGACTACGCGTCACCGCGATCTGGTGATTTCTCGCCAGGGCAGCAACCAGCTGCGCGCCGTGATGACCGATACACGCCTGAGTGAAGCGCGTGAATATGCGGTACAGCAGAACATCAATATCCTGCGTAACCGTGTCAACCAGTTGGGTGTCGCTGAGCCACTGGTACAGCGTCAGGGTGCTGACCGTATCGTCGTTGAGCTGCCGGGTATTCAGGATACTGCGCGTGCCAAAGAGATTTTGGGTGCGACCGCAACGCTGGAATTCCGTCTGGTCAATACCAACGTCGATCAGTCTGCTGCGGCTTCTGGCCGTGTACCGGGTGATTCTGAAGTGAAGCAGACTCGTGAAGGTCAGCCTGTTGTGCTGTTCAAACGCGTGATTCTGACCGGTGACCACATCACCGACTCCACTTCAAATCAGGACGAATACAACCAACCGCAGGTGAACATCTCGCTGGATAGCGCGGGTGGTAACATCATGTCTAACTTCACTAAGGACAACATCGGTAAGCCGATGGCGACCCTGTTCGTGGAGTACAAAGACAGCGGCAAGAAAGATGCCAACGGTCGTGCGATTCTGGTGAAAGAAGAAGAGGTGATTAACGTCGCTAACATCCAGTCTCGTCTGGGTAACAGCTTCCGTATCACTGGTATCAGCAACCCGAACGAAGCGCGTCAGCTCTCCTTGCTGCTGCGTGCCGGTGCGCTGATTGCGCCGATTCAGATTGTTGAAGAACGTACCATCGGTCCAACGCTGGGTATGCAGAACATCACTCAGGGTCTGGAAGCCTGCCTGGCAGGTCTGGCCGTCTCCATCCTCTTTATGCTCTTCTTCTATAAGAAGTTCGGTCTTATCGCGACGAGTGCGCTTATCGCCAACCTGGTGCTGATCATCGGTATTATGTCCCTGCTGCCAGGGGCGACTCTGACCATGCCGGGTATCGCGGGTATCGTCCTAACCCTTGCGGTTGCGGTCGATGCCAACGTACTGATAAACGAGCGTATCAAAGAAGAACTGAGCAACGGTCGCTCTGTACAACAGGCGATTGATGAAGGTTATAAAGGCGCATTTAGCTCTATCTTCGATGCGAACGTTACAACACTGATTAAGGTTCTGATCCTGTATGCAGTGGGTACTGGCGCAATCAAAGGCTTTGCTATCACTACCGGTATCGGTGTAGCAACGTCAATGTTTACCGCTATTGTCGGCACCCGTGCCATCGTGAACCTGCTGTATGGCGGCAAGCGCGTCAAAAAGCTGTCTATCTGAGGAGTGCGTTGTGGCACAGGAATATACTGTTGAACAATTGAACCACGGCCGTAAAGTCTGGGACTTTATGCGCTGGGACAACTGGGCGTTTGGCATTTCAGGCTTTCTGCTGATTGTGTCCATCGCGATTATCGGCGTCCGTGGTTTTAACTGGGGTCTGGATTTCACCGGTGGTACGGTGATTGAAATTACCCTGGAAAAACCGGCCGATCTGGACCAAATGCGTCAGGCACTGCAAAAGGCGGGCTTTGAAGAGCCGCAGTTACAGAACTTTGGCAGCAGCCGTGACATCATGGTGCGTATGCCTCCGGTACACGATGCCAACGGCAGCCAGGAGTTGGGTAGCAAGGTCGTAAACGTTATTAACCAGGCGACCAGCCAGGACGCAACGGTTAAGCGTATCGAGTTTGTTGGTCCAAGCGTGGGTGCCGATCTGGCGCAGAACGGTGCGATGGCCCTGCTGGCCGCGCTGATCTCCATTCTGGTCTACGTTGGTTTCCGCTTTGAATGGCGTCTGGCGGCGGGTGTGGTTATCGCCCTGGCGCACGACGTGGTCATCACCATGGGTGTGCTATCGCTGTTCCACATTGAAGTCGACCTGACAATCGTGGCATCTCTGATGTCGGTTATCGGTTACTCACTGAACGACAGCATCGTGGTATCTGACCGTATTCGTGAGAACTTCCGTAAGATCCGTCGCGGTACGCCGTACGAAATCTTTAACGTTTCACTGACCCAAACGCTGCACCGTACGTTGATCACATCCGGGACCACCTTAATGGTTATCCTGATGCTGTTCCTCTTCGGTGGCCCGATTCTGGAAGGCTTCTCGCTGACCATGTTGATCGGTGTTTCCATCGGTACGGCGTCTTCAATCTACGTCGCGTCCGCGCTGGCGTTGAAGCTGGGTATGAGACGCGAGCACTTGCTCCAGCAGAAAGTTGAAAAGGAAGGGGCGGACCAGCCGTCCATCCTGCCGTAACGGCAACAGCATTCTGATAACGGAATCCCGGTCGCAAGGTCGGGATTTTTTTATTACACATTCCCGAATTTTGGTTACTCTCCGTCAATAGATCGAAATGACATGGAGTAATGCCGATGCCTACTGTAAGCCTTTCTGCTGTACCTCAACCTGCCGTCTGGCACGATTTATTTTCTGTTACGCTGAGCGATGAGACTTTGTGTGAGCGTCATTCGAAAGTACTCGACCGGATGCGGCAGCAGGGACTTGATACGCTGGTTGTTTATGCCGATAAAGAACACGGCGGCAACTTCGAGTACCTCACCGGTTTTATTCCCCGTTTCGAAGAAGCACTGCTGATCCTGCAAAAAGAAGGCGAATCCGTGCTGGTATTAGGCAACGAGAATCTCAAGCTGGCAGCACATGCCCGACTTGAGAATCATGTTGTGCATGCACCATGGTTTTCGCTACCGAATCAGCCGATGGATAATCAAAAATCGCTGTCGGTGCTGCTACAGGAAGCCGGTATTACTGCGGATAAACGTATTGGGCTCGCAGGCTGGAAGCTTTTTACGGGCATAGCTGATGAGACGTCGCAGATGTTCGACCTGCCTGCGTTCATCGTTGATGCGATTCGTCAGGCTGGCGGTAATAGGCTGCAAAATGCGACCGGAATTTTTATCGCACCGGACAGCGGCGCGCGTGTCGTTAACAATCCCAATGAGCTGGCGCACTACGAATACGGTGCTAATCTGGCATCCACTGCGATCCTCTCCGCAATCAACGCCATTGAGCCTGGCAAAACGGAAAAGCAGATCGGCGCGTTGCTGGCGGCAGAAGGGCAGCCCAATAATGTGGTGATGATTGCCGGTACCGGTGACCGCTTCGCAAAGGCGAATCTTTATCCCAGCGACAAAGTTATCCAGCGTGGCGATAAATTTTCACTGACGACCAGTTACAAAGGTGGGCTAAGCAGTCGCGCTGCTTATGTTGTTGATAATGAAACTGAGCTTGCGCCTGCGGTGGCTGACTATCTCGACGTCGTGGCAAAGCCCTATTTCCAGGCGGTCGTGACCTGGCTTGAGAATCTGCGCATCGGTATGCGTGGCGGTGAGATGTACTCCCTCATTGAGAGCGTTCTGCCAAAAGCTGAGTATCACTGGCATCTGAACCCAGGGCATCTGGTGGCAGATGAAGAGTGGCTGTGCTCGCCCATTGGTCCTGGTTCGATGGCCACATTGCAAAGCGGGATGATCCTGCAAATCGATATTATCCCCTCGCGAGCGGGCTACGCAGGAGCCAGTATCGAAGATTCGGTGGCGCTGGCGGATGAGGCTCTGCGTCATGACATTGAAGCGCGTTATCCTGAGCTTTGGCAGCGTATTGTCATCCGGCGCGGCTACATCGAGCGTGCGATCGGCATTCGGTTGCCTGAAGACGTGCTGCCATTTTCTAATACCGTCGGCTATTTGCGCCCGTGGCTGTTAGATCACTCGCGAGCGCTGGTCTGTCGATGATAAATAAAAAAGCCAGCGTTTAAGCTGGCTTTCTTTTGCCGGTTACAGCTTAGAAGTTGTAACCCACGACCAGGTAACCACCCCAGCCGGTAGAACGGACGCTGAAGTCGCCGTTGCCGAAGTTCAGGCTTGCATCGTCGTTCCATTGACCACCGTTGTGCCAGTAACGAGCAACAACTGAGTAGTGCCAGTGATCGTAGTTCAACGCCAGAATGTGGCTGGAAGCGATCGAGTCGTTAGTACGCGCTTTCTTGCCATTCAGATCGCTGAAGTCGTTATCGCCCAGGTCTGAGCCCCAGTCGAAGTTAGTGAAGCCGATGTAGCTCAGGTTGCCGCCCCACAGCTGGGTGATCGGTACAAAGTATTTCACTTTGAAACGGTAGCCATCCCACTCGTTTTCGTTTGCGGCACCATAGTTCTGCCACTGGTATTTTGCGTACACGTTCATGGACAGGCTCATCGGCAGACCGGTGTCGATGTCGGTGCCCAGACCCATGTACCACGTGCTCTGACGACCGGACGCGTTGCGGCCCATGTCGTAGATGTAGTTATTCGCAATGTACCACTCTTTGAATGGACCGAAGCTCAGGTCTGCGCCCGTCAGCTTGTCGATTGAGAAGCGTGGTTCGATTTCCATGAACAATGGAGAACCGTGGTTCCAGATACCTTTAGCATCGGTGTTACCACCAAAGAAGACAGGGGCGTCCATATAGCCGTAGAAATCAAACCAGTCTTTCTTAGCGAAGGCTTCGTATTCAAGGTAAGTATCGTTACGGATTTGTGGTCCAAAACGGGTGTGGTAACTGCCCACCACGTTAACGCTCTGATGCCACCAGTCTGAAACATATTCAGGTTTATCGTTTTCCGCTGCGTTAACAACGAAAGAAGTAGAAATTGCCAGTGCTGCACCGGCTGCTAATAATGTTTTTTTCATAATCATGCCACTGATTGAAATTCCCTTCCGGGAGTGAAAAATGCGCGATTTGCGTTTCAAAATATTTCGTGTCTCTGCGGAGCCTATTATAGGAATCCCTGCTCACAAAAATATGTGTTGTTTCACATATCTATCATGCACGTAATCGATTGCGTTCACGTTTGCGTACTTTAAACGGCAAAAAATGCCAGGGCAATCATTTATGCTACGAATCTTTGCGGAATGTTGATGAAAGCGGAACGTATAGTTACGTTCCGCTAAAAGGATTACTGCGCGGTGGGCTGAATATCGTGAATGCGGATAAAACCTAGCTGCTCTGGGGTGATGCCGCTAAGTTGCAGTGGAATGTCCACATCGCTGGGTGCCAGCACGCTCGCGGGCGCACTGATAAGTTGGTTCTTAACGTTCACTTCCTGGTAGCTCTCGGTCGTCCCCTGGATCTGACCCCACTCTACGGTACCGGTAAAAGCAGGTAGTGGGTCGTTAGACTCCCCTTGAATACGCAGCGTCGCGCGCGTACCGTCGGTGTTTGGCGAGACGTTAACCAGTGACATTTTCAGGGTACCCACCTGACTCTTCAAGCGGGCGGGGGTATTCGCCCCTGGCAACAGGTAAACACCGCTACTCGATTTGGCATTTAGCGCGTTTTGCTGGGTAATTTTGACGGTTTCCTGGTTCAGCTTGCTCATCGCAGTATTGAGCGTGCTCACGCTCTCTTTCATCTCGCGGACTTCATGTTGCTGTGCACAGGCGCTAAGGGTGAAGAAACTTCCCACCAACAGAATTCTTAGGTAACGTCTTGTCATTGCGTTTATTTCCTTGAATTAACGGATCGTCATAATGGTAGCTAGCCTAAGGCTGTCTGGCATAGATCCTTTGTCTCAAAAAGCGCTCTTCCTTTGTTGTCAGCCCAGTTCGGGGTAAAATAGAGTTCAGTTAACCAGATAGTCAGGACACCGTATGCATTGCCCATTCTGTTCCGCTGTGGATACCAAAGTAATCGACTCACGTCTCGTGGGAGAAGGATCTTCTGTACGTCGCCGTCGTCAGTGTCTGGTGTGTAACGAGCGATTCACCACGTTTGAGGTGGCGGAGCTGGTGATGCCTCGTGTCGTGAAAAGTGACGAAGTACGCGAGCCATTCAACGAAGAAAAACTGCGTCGCGGCATGCTAAAAGCACTGGAAAAACGGCCAGTTAGCGCAGATGACGTCGAAATGGCGCTCAATCATATCAAATCGCACCTGCGTGGCACCGGTGAGCGCGAAGTGCCAAGTAAAATGATTGGCAATCTGGTGATGGAGCAATTGAAAAAGCTCGATAAAGTTGCCTATATCCGCTTCGCCTCTGTGTATCGCAGTTTCGAAGATATCAAAGAGTTTGGCGAAGAGATCGCCCGCCTACAGGATTAAGCCCATGCAGGATGAGATTTACATGGCGCGAGCGCTGAAGTTGGCGCAGCGCGGGCGTTTTACGACCCATCCCAACCCGAATGTCGGCTGCGTTATCGTTAAAGACGGTGAGATTGTCGGCGAAGGTTTTCATTATCGCGCCGGGGAACCCCACGCGGAAGTCCATGCTTTGCGTATGGCGGGCGAGAACGCGCGCGGTGCAACAGCCTACGTCACCCTGGAACCTTGCAGCCATCACGGGCGTACACCGCCGTGCTGTGAGGCATTAATTGCTGCGGGCGTTTCGCGCGTTGTCGCCGCGATGCAGGATCCGAATCCGCAGGTTGCCGGGCGCGGGTTGTATCGCCTGCAACAGGAGGGCATCGATGTCAGCCACGGCCTGATGATGCAGGATACTGAATCCCTGAATAAAGGGTTCCTTAAGCGGATGAGAACCGGTTTTCCGTACATTCAGCTTAAGCTGGGTGCTTCGCTCGATGGCCGGACAGCGATGGCAAACGGTGAAAGCCAGTGGGTGACCTCTCCGGAGTCAAGGCGCGATGTGCAACGTCTGCGTGCGCAAAGCCATGCTATTCTCACCAGCAGTGAAACCGTGTTGGCAGACAACCCAGCCATGACCGTACGCTGGGATGAGCTGAGCGCAGATACGCAGGCGCTTTATCCGCAAGAAAATCTGCGCCAGCCTCTGCGTATTGTGATTGATAGTCAGAATCGCGTAACGCCTGAGCACCGTATTGTGCACCAGCCAGGAGAAACGGTGTTTGCCCGCACGAAAGAAGACAGCCGAGAGTGGCCGGAAAGGGTGCGCAGCATCATGGTGCCTGAACATAACGGCCATCTCGATTTAGTGGTACTTATGATGCTGCTCGGCAGGCAACAGGTGAACAGTATTTGGGTCGAAGCGGGGCCCAACCTTGCAGGAGCCTTATTGCAGGCGGGGCTAGTTGATGAGCTTCTCGTCTACGTCGCGCCTAAACTATTAGGTAATGAGGCACGTGGTCTGTTTGTCCTGCCCGGCCTTGAAAAACTGGCTGATGCACCGCAATTCAAATTCAGCGAGATACGCCCGGTTGGGCCTGATGTGTGCCTGCACTTAACACCTGTGTGAGGCTTTCTGAAATAGGGAAGCAGTACGCAAATTATTATGATAAAATCCGCCCCCCTGCGGGGCTAAATGAACCCGTAAAGGAAGAGTATGAACATTATTGAAGCTGCTGTTGCTACCCCGGACGCTCGCGTCGCCATCACCATTGCGCGTTTCAACAACTTTATCAACGACAGCCTGCTGGATGGCGCGATTGACGCCCTGAAACGTATCGGCCAGGTAAAAGATGAAAACATTACCGTTGTTTGGGTTCCAGGTGCTTACGAACTGCCTCTGGCAGCGGGCGCTTTGGCAAAAACCGGTAAATACGACGCGGTGATTGCATTGGGTACAGTTATTCGTGGCGGTACTGCTCACTTCGAATACGTTGCGGGCGGTGCAAGCAATGGTCTGGCGCACGTTGCACAGGATTCTGAAATCCCTGTCGCGTTTGGCGTACTGACCACCGAAAGTATTGAACAAGCCATCGAACGTGCTGGCACCAAAGCCGGTAACAAGGGTGCAGAAGCTGCACTGACCGCGCTTGAAATGATCAACGTATTGAAAGCCATTAAGGCCTGATTTTTTGTAAGGGGAAATCCGTGAAACCTGCTGCTCGTCGCCGCGCCCGTGAATGTGCTGTCCAGGCACTTTATTCCTGGCAGTTGTCCCAGAACGACATCTCTGATGTCGAATATCAGTTCCTGGCGGAACAAGACGTCAAAGACGTTGATGTCCTGTACTTCCGTGAACTGCTGTCGGGAGTGGCGACTAATAGCGCGTATCTCGACGGTTTGATGAAGCCGTATCTGTCCCGTCTGCTCGAAGAGCTGGGTCAGGTAGAGAAAGCGGTGCTGCGTATTGCGCTGTTTGAGCTGTCTAAACGTGAAGATGTGCCGTACAAAGTCGCCATTAACGAAGCTATCGAACTGGCGAAAACCTTCGGTGCTGAAGATAGCCACAAATTTGTGAATGGCGTGCTGGATAAAGCCGCACCGTCGATCCGTCCCCGCAAAAAGTGATTCGCAAACCGGAGTTCTGCGTTGCCTTGAGCAGCGTAGGCTCCGGTTTTTTCTTTTCTTTGCTGAGGCATAACGTATGGCTTGCGGCGAATTCTCCCTGATTGCCCGTTATTTTGATCGTGTCCGAACCTCTCGTCTTGATGTTGAAACGGGTATCGGCGACGACTGTGCACTTCTTAATATCCCCGAAAAACAGACCCTGGCGATCAGCACTGATACGCTGGTTAGCGGTCGTCATTTCCTGCCTGACATCGATCCTGCCGATTTGGCCTATAAAGCGCTGGCGGTAAATGTGAGCGATCTGGCTGCGATGGGGGCCGATCCTGCGTGGTTAACGCTGGCGTTGACCTTGCCCAATGTCGATGAAGCTTGGCTTGAAGCCTTCAGTGACGAGTTGTTTGAACAACTTAACTATTACGATATGCAGCTGATTGGCGGCGATACTACCGCCGGTCCGCTGTCGATGACGCTGGCGATCCACGGCTATGTGCCCGTCGGGCGCGCGTTAAAGCGCTCTGGTGCAAAACCAGGCGACTGGATTTACGTCACCGGTACACCGGGTGACAGTGCGGCAGGGCTGGCGATTTTGCAAAATAGATTAAGCGTGAGCGACGTCGATGATGCTGCTTATCTGGTGAAGCGTCATTTGCGTCCGACCCCGCGTATTTTACACGGCCAGGCGCTGCGCGATCGCGCCAGCTCGGCGATTGATCTTTCCGATGGGCTGATCTCCGATCTGGGGCATATCCTGAAAGCCAGCGGCGTCGGCGCGCGGGTTGATTTGGATGCTTTCCCGCTTTCAGAACAAATGCGAAAACATGTTGAACCTGAACAGGCGCTGCGCTGGGCGTTGTCCGGCGGCGAAGATTACGAGCTGTGCTTCACCGTACCGGAGCTCAATCGTGGGACGTTGGATGTGGCGCTGAATCATGTAGGTGCATCGTTTACCTGCATCGGCCAAATTCTTCCTGAAAGCGAAGGCTTACAGTTTGTGCAGGACGGTTCGCCCGTGACGCTCGACTGGAAAGGGTACGATCATTTCGCGTGATAAAGCCGGGCAAATGTGCCCGGCTGATGCGCTATTTAAACCCCACCACCGGATGCGGTTGATACGGCGTTTCCAGTTCGGCTATTTGTTCTGGCGTCAGCGTTAAATCCACCGCATTGAGCAGTTCATCTAATTGTTCTTCCCGCGATGTGCCGATTATCGGGGCGGCGACGCCACGTTTGCTGAGTAGCCAGGCCAGTGCCACCTGCGCTCGCGTGGCACCAACGTCGTCGGCAATACCCGCCAGTCGCTCAGCAACTAGCGCATCGCTGGCTTCTGCCTCGTTATACAGATTTTTCCCGACCTCATCGGAAACTGAACGAGCGGTGGTTTCTCCCCATGGGCGGGTTAAACGTCCGCGTGCCAGTGGGCTCCAGGGGATCACCGCGACACCTTCCTGGTAACACAGCGGCAGCATTTCGCGTTCTTCTTCTCGATAAATCAGATTGTAATGATCCTGCATGGTGACAAAGCGCGCCCAGCCGTTCTGAACCTGAAGGTTCAGCGCTTCGGCAAACTGAGATGCATGCATCGATGATGCGCCGATATAACGCGCTTTACCCGCTTTCACTACGTCGTTCAGCGCTTCCAGCGTCTCTTCAATCGGCGTGTTGTAATCCCAGCGGTGGATTTGCAGCAGATCGACGTAGTCCATATTCAGACGCGAGAGGCTGTCGTCAATGGATCGCAGGATTTGCGCCCGGGATAAACCTTCGGTGAGATTGCCTGATGGATAATAGACTTTCGTGGCGACGACAACCTCTTCACGGCGAGCAAAGTCACGCAGCGCGCGACCAACGATCTCTTCGCTGCTGCCATCGGAGTAGCTATTCGCGGTATCAAAGAAGTTAATGCCGCCGTCGAGGGCATGTTTGATGATGAGACGGCTGCTCTCTTCCGGCAGCGTCCAGGCGTGATTTCCCCGATCGGGTTCGCCAAAGGTCATGCAGCCGAGACAAAGGCGAGAAACCTTAAGATCCGTTTTACCTAATATGTTGTATTGCATGGTTTTGCTCCTGCTATTTTGTCAAACGTTACCGTTAAGCATAGCAGGAGCGAAAAGAGGAGGGATTACGCCAGCCAGTCGCGGATTTTTGCTTCGATGCCAGCGGCATCAAGGCCAATCTCAGCGCGGGCTTCATCCTGCGTGCCTTGCGGGATAAAACGATCCGGCAGGCCGAGATTGAGTACCGGTACGGCTTTACGCTTCGCCATCAGCACTTCGTTCACGCCGCTGCCCGCACCGCCCATAATGGCGTTTTCTTCAAGCGTGACCAGCGAATCGTGACGCGAGGCCATCTCCAGAATCAGCGCTTCATCGAGCGGTTTTACAAAGCGCATATCCACGAGCGTGGCGTTAAGCGTTTCGGCGACCTTGACCGCTTCAGGCATTAATGTCCCGAAGTTCAGGATCGCCAGTTTTTCGCCGTGGCGCTTAACGATACCTTTGCCGATGGGCAGTTTTGCCAGTGGAGCCAGCTCGACGCCAACGGCGTTACCACGCGGATAACGCACTGCACACGGACCATCCTGGTAGTGATAGCCGGTAAACAACATCTGGCGACATTCATTTTCATCGCTTGGCGTCATCACAACCATGTCCGGGATACAGCGCAGGAAAGAGAGATCGAACGCGCCCTGGTGCGTCTGTCCATCGGCACCCACGATACCCGCGCGGTCAATAGCAAACAGCACCGGCAGCTTCTGGATCGCCACGTCGTGAATAACCTGATCGTACGCGCGTTGCAGGAAGGTGGAATAGATGGCCACGATAGGCTTATAACCGCCGATCGCCAGACCCGCTGCAAACGTCACCGCGTGCTGCTCGGCAATCGCCACATCAAAATATTGGTCAGGATATTTTTTTGAAAACTCGACCATGCCGGAGCCTTCGCGCATGGCAGGCGTAACGGCCATCAACTTGTTATCTTTCGCCGCTGTTTCGCACAACCAGTCGCCAAAAATCTTAGAGTAGCTCGGCATCCCGCCGCTGCTTTTTGGCAGGCAACCACTGGTAGGATCGAATTTCGGTACGGCGTGGAAGGTAATAGGATCTTTTTCAGCAGGCTCGTAGCCACGACCTTTCTTGGTCATGATATGCAAGAACTGCGGGCCTTTCAGATCACGCATGTTTTTAAGGGTGGTGATGAGACCCAGAACATCATGTCCATCGACCGGGCCGATATAGTTAAAGCCCAGCTCTTCGAACAGCGTGCCAGGCACGACCATGCCTTTGATATGTTCTTCGGTGCGTTTTAACAGCTCTTTAATCGGCGGTACGCCGGAGAAGACTTTTTTGCCGCCTTCACGCAGCGTTGAATAAAGCTTGCCGGACAGCAACTGCGCAAGATGATTATTCAGCGCACCTACGTTTTCGGAAATCGACATTTCATTGTCGTTAAGCACAACCAGCATATCCGGCTTGATATCGCCCGCGTGGTTCATCGCCTCAAAGGCCATGCCAGCGGTGATAGCACCATCGCCAATCACGCAGACGGTGCGGCGCTGTTTGTTCTCTTTGCCTGCCGCGACGGCAATGCCGATACCTGCGGAAATAGACGTGGACGAGTGGCCGACGCTTAAAACATCGAACTCGCTCTCACCGCGCCATGGGAACGGATGCAGGCCGCCTTTCTGGCGAATAGTGCCAATTTTATCGCGACGGCCGGTCAGAATTTTGTGCGGATAAGCCTGATGGCCCACGTCCCAGATCAACTGATCGAACGGGGTGTTATAGACGTAATGGAGCGCAACGGTCAGCTCTACCGTGCCAAGCCCGGAGGCGAAATGTCCGCTGGAACGACTGACGCTGTCGAGCAAATAACGACGTAATTCGTCGCAAAGCTTCGGCAGGCTCTCTTTCGGCAACAGACGTAACTCCTGGGTGGTGTCAACCAACGCCAGCGTCGGGTACTTGGCAATATCAAAACTCATCAAAGGCTCATCGGGATAGTGTGTTTATTTATCACGCTGGATTATATAGTCCGCTAGCGCTTCCAGTGCCGAGGTGTCCAGTGACTGTGCGGCCAGTTCATTTAAAGACTGGCGGGCATCAGCAATCAGGTCCCGGGCTTTACGTTGGGCTTGCTCGAGGCCCAACAAGGCGGGGTAGGTACTTTTGCCAAGCTGCTGATCGGCACCCTGACGTTTTCCCAATATTGCAGTATCGCCCACCACATCCAGAATGTCATCCTGAACCTGGAATGCCAGGCCGATACTTTCTGCGTATCTGTCCAGGATTGGCAGGGCTTTACGCCCTTGCTCGCCAGCGCTCAGCGCGCCCAGACGAACGGCTGCGCGAATCAATGCGCCGGTTTTATGACGGTGAATTCTCTCAAGCTGTTCCAGATTAACCTGATGCCCTTCGGCTTCTAAATCCAGTGCTTGTCCACCGCACATACCCGCCACGCCGCTGGCCATCGCCAGTTCAGAGATCATCGCCAGGCGATCGCTTGCGGCCACTTCAACCATTGGCGCATCGCTCAAAATAGAAAACGCCAGCGTTTGCAGGGCATCCCCCGCCAGAATGGCGTTGGCTTCACCAAACTTGATATGGCAGGTCGGTTGACCGCGACGGAGATCGTCGTCGTCCATCGCCGGTAAATCATCGTGAATCAGCGAATAGGCATGAATGCATTCCACGGCAGCCGCTGGCGCATCCAGTGTGGTATCGCTGATGCCAAAAATGTTGCCTGTGGCATACACCAGAAACGGGCGGAGACGCTTTCCACCTAAGAGTGCGCCATAGTGCATGGCCTCAACCAGTGGAGTGTTCTGAAAAGGCTGCGGCTCGATAAAGCGGCGCAACGCCTCGTTGGCACGCTCAACACGAGCATGAAGCTCTTGGCTGAAGTCCATTTACTCGGCGTCCGGGGTGAATGGCGTGGTCGCCGCGTCATCGCTATCAGAAAGTAGGATCTGCACGCGTTGTTCCGCCTGTTGCAGTTTGACCTGTCCCTGGCGCGCGAGCTGTACGCCGCGTTCGAATTCGTTGAGCGCATCTTCCAACGGCAGGTCGCCGCTTTCGAGGCGTGTCACAATGTTCTCCAGTTCACTCAGCGCAGTTTCGAAACTGGCCGGTGCGTCATTTTTCTTTGGCATAGTGAATTTTTGACTCTCATGTATTCGGCCCCGATATGGTAACGGACTCAGGGCAATTATCAAATAACGCGCAATGTGCACAGGAGCCGCGCGATGGTGGTATACTTGCGCGCCTGGATGCAGCCTGGTGGATATGCAGGCTGCTGTACTTTCTTCCATCACAAGCCTTTACCGGCTTGCCAACGAAATATTGCCGCCATGAAGTTTATCATTAAATTGTTCCCGGAAATCACTATCAAAAGCCAATCTGTGCGTTTGCGCTTTATTAAAATACTGACCGGAAACATTCGTAACGTATTAAAGAACTACGAAGAAACGCTCGCCATCGTTCGTCACTGGGATCACATTGAAGTTCGTGCCAAAGACGAGAACCAACGTTTGCAAATTCGCGATGAGCTGACGCGTATTCCTGGGATCCATCATATCCTGGACGTTGAAGATGTGCCGTTCACCTCGCTTCACGATATCTTCGAACAAGCGCTGGAGCAGTTCCGCTCCGAGGTTGAGGGGAAATCGTTCTGCGTGCGCGTTAAGCGCCGCGGTAAACATGAGTTCACCTCCATCGAAGCCGAACGCTACATTGGTGGCGGTTTCAACCAGCACATTGAGTCTGCGCGCGTGAAGCTGACTCGTCCGGACGTGACCGTCAATCTCGAAATCGAAAACGATCGTCTGCTGCTGGTCAAAGGCCGCTACGAAGGTATCGGTGGTTATCCTATCGGGACGCAGGAAGACGTGCTGTCGCTGATTTCCGGTGGTTTTGATTCCGGCGTGTCCAGCTACATGCTGATGCGTCGCGGTTGTCGCGTGCATTACTGCTTCTTTAATCTGGGCGGCGCGGCACATGAAATCGGCGTTCGTCAGGTAGCACATTATCTGTGGAACCGCTTTGGCCGTTCCCATCGCGTGCGCTTTGTGGCGATCAACTTTGAACCGGTTGTGGGCGAAATCCTCGAAAAAGTCGACGACGGCCAGATGGGCGTGGTGCTTAAGCGCATGATGGTTCGCGCGGCCTCACAGGTTGCTGAACGCTACGGCGTGCAGGCGCTGGTGACCGGCGAAGCGCTGGGCCAGGTCTCCAGCCAGACGCTGACCAACCTGCGTCTAATCGACAACGTATCGGACACCCTGATCCTGCGCCCGCTGATTTCTCACGATAAAGAACATATTATCGATATGGCGCGTGAAATCGGTACTGAAGATTTTGCCCGTACCATGCCGGAATACTGCGGTGTTATCTCGAAAAGCCCAACCGTAAAAGCGGTGAAGGCGAAGATCGAAGCGGAAGAACAGAATTTCGATTTCGCTATCCTGGATAAGGTTGTCTCAGAAGCCACCAACGTGGATATCCGCGAGATTGCCCAGCAGACTGCTCAGGAAGTGGTTGAAGTCGAAACCGTCAGCGGTTTTGGCGCGAACGATGCGATTCTGGATATTCGTTCCGTCGATGAGCAAGATGCGAGCCCATTGAAAGTGGAAGGCGTTGAAGTCGTCTCCCTGCCTTTCTATAAGTTGAGCACTAAGTTCGGCGATCTGGATCAGAGCAAAACGTATCTGCTGTGGTGTGAGCGCGGTGTGATGAGTCGCCTTCAGGCGCTGTATCTGCGCGAGCAGGGCTTTGCCAACGTGAAGGTGTATCGCCCGTAGTCCATTGCCCGGTGGCGCTTCGCTCACCGGGCCTACGGTATCGTGCTTTTGTTGGTGTGAGGATGACATGCAGAAGAAGCATAAATACTGGGAAATAAAAGAGAAAATCAAAAAAGATATTCTCGAACAGAAATATAAAAAGGGCGAGAGCATCCCCTCGGAGCGCGAGCTTGCCAGTATTTATGACGTCACGCGGGTTACCGTTCAGAAAGCCATGGCTAACCTGGTTCAGGAAGGCTACATCGAGCGTATTCACGGCAAAGGCATGTTTGTTCTCAAGAACACCGCTAATAACATTTATGTTTTAAACAATGAAAAAAGCGACAGTATTCTTGGATTCTCACGTGAATTTCAGGGGCGCGTAAAAGTCACCAGTCGCCTGCTGACCTTTACTACCGTGAAAGCGGATGCCGTTCTGGCACAGCACCTTGAAATAGAGCCGGAAGAGGAAGTGTGGTTTATTCGCCGCGTCCGTCTGCTGGACGGAAAACCGGTGCTGATCGAGGACAGTAATATTCCACTTAAGGTCATTGCCACCATCCCTCAGTCCATTCTTGAAGAGGGGTCGCTGTATGGCTATATCGAAGAATTCACCGGTAATAAAATCAGCGATGCCGATTCGCTCATTGAGGCCGATCTGTTTGATGACGAACTGGCTGGCCTGCTTGATATCGCACCGGGGCTGCCGATGCTGAAAATCACCGAGGTCACGCGTCTGAGTGATGCCAGGGCGTTTAACTTTTCTGTCAGCTACAACCGGGCAGATATTTTCCGCGTCAAGAATATGCGTATTGAAAGATAACAGGCGCGGGTGCGCCTGTTGTCGGGATCACAGTCGGGAAGCCGCCGCCTTATCGACGATGATGTTGAGTCGACGATGCGGTTTAAGCAGCGTTGCCGGAATAGCAGGCGTTGGCTCGGTGTTAATGGTTTTCGCGATAATCTCCGCTTTCTTTTCGCCGCTGGCCATCAACACTACCGATTTGGCGTCTAAGATAGTCTTCATCCCCAGCGAAATACCCTGTTGGATATTGAGCTGCTTACCAAAGTATTTGACCGAGACCGCCTGAGTCACCTCATCGAGACTGACAACGTGGCAGTGGGTATCCGTGGCAACGCCCGGCTCGTTGAACCCAATGTGTCCGTTCATGCCGATTCCCAGCACGATAATGTCGATGCCGCCATGTGCAGAGATGAAGCGATCAACACGCTGGCACTCTTGCGAAGGGTCGGTGTTTAAGCCGTCAAAAAAGCAGATTTGATCGTCTCTCAGGTTCAGATGATTAAAAAAATGCCCCCAGACCATTTCCCGGCAGCTTCCCTTATCGGTTTTGCCGAGCCCCAGCCATTCGTCCAGGCCAACAAACGTGGTGCGTGAAAAATCAACCTGGCCCTGCTGGCAGGCATTGACCAACGTTTTAAAGACACCCAGCGGTGTGTCGCCACCGGCGATACAAATCAGCGCATCAGGTTTGTGAGCGACGGTTTCAATCACCGTTTGCGCGACCGCGGCGCTGAGGGCCTGATAGTCTTCGACAATTTCTACGTTCATTTCGCATCCTTAGCGTATTGAGGTAAATAACGTTGGTTGACCTTCAGATAATCATTGAGGATCTGCTCGGCAACCATCGCTGATGGCACTACGGGGTTGATGCTGAGAGCCAGAAGGGCAGTGTCATAATCGCCCGTGACGGCAGCTTCAACGGTCAGTTCTTCATAGGCTTTCACGCTCTGAATCAAACCGCGAATTTTGATGGGTAATCTGCCGTAGGCCAGCGGATGCGCGCCGTGTTTATCGATCATGGCGTTGGTTTCCAGCGTGACATGATCGGGCAAGTCCGGCGTGGTGCCGTTATTCACCGTGTTCACCACGTGGATCTCTTTTTTGTCGTTGTGGATCGCACTGATGATCGAGCAGGCCGTATCGGAGTACCAGGCACCGCCGCGTTGCTCCAGCTCTTTCGGTTTATTAGCGAGATGCGGGTCCTGATAGAGCTCAAACAGTTTTCTTTCTATCTCGCGGGTCTGCTCGCCGCGTGTCCCTTTCTCACTCGCATCGCGCAGTGCCGATTCCGTCATTTCACGCGTCATAAAGTAGTACTTAAGGTAAGAGATCGGGTACATGTGCAGCGCTTTGGCAAAGCGGGCGCTAAAGCCGATATCCGGGATGTTTTTCAGAGAGTTATTCGCGCTGCCCTGCGACAGTTTCTCAATAAAATCGTCAGTGTAATCCTCACCTTTTAGGTAAATTTTATCCGCAAAAATGAGATGATTGAGGCCGATGATGCGTGCATAGACGTCTGATTTTTTCACCGCGTAGGCTTTGGCGATATCCATCATCATGCTGTTGGCACCGCTGCAAATCCCGATGGTTTTAATCGCTGAATGACGGGTAATAGCCTCGGTGACAATTCCTGCCGGGTTGGTGAAATTAATCAGCCAGGCGTCAGGGCACCATTTTTCCATGTCTTTGCAAATATCCAGCAGCACCGGAATGGTTCTTTGAGCCTTCATAAAGCCGCCAGGGCCGGTCGTCTCTTGGCCGAGCACGCCGTATTTCAGCGGGATTTTTTCATCATTGATGCGCGCATCCAGAAACCCAACGCGCAGCTGAGTCGTCACGAAATCGGCATCTTTTAGGGCTTCTTCCCTGTCCAGCGTCAGGTGAATCTTCATCGCAATACCGGCCTCTGCCACCATGCGTTGAGCGAGCCTGCCGACAATTTCCAGCTTCTCTTTCCCTTCTTCGATATCCAACAGGTAGTAATCCGTGACCGGCAGTTCGTCATAGCGCTTAATAAAACCATCAATCAGTTCCGGCGTATAACTGGAACCACCACCAATAGTGACAATCTTGAGCTTTTTCATCAGGAGTCCTTTTTACAAGATGGGATCTGCGAGTTTTTCTGCTTCGCTGTGTAAATTTTCTTCGGCAGCTTCCATTTCAAGCTGTTTACGTTCGGCCAGTTTGAAGAACGGGATCCAAACCAGTGCGGAAATAACGATGGTACAAACTGACCAGATGACGGCGGGAATATTGCCCCCGGTGACAAACCAGGCCGCGAGGATGGGAGGCATGGTCCAGGGAATTTGTAAGACCGGACGGCCAATAATGTCGAAGTACATGAGGGACCAGGTAGAAATGCACAGCAGCATTGGCGTTAAGGTAAAGGGGATCATTAACAGCGGGTTGAATACGATGGGGCAGCCAAATATCACCGGCTCGTTGATGCAAAACAGCGCAGAAGGCAAAGAGAGTTTACCCACTGATTTATAGAGCTTGCTGCGGGATCGCAGCATGGCGAAGACTAACCCCAGCGTCGCCCCCGTTCCACCAAGGCACATAAAGACGATGTAAAAACCATCGGCGGTAATATGGGGAATAGGCTGGTGGTGCAGATAGGCCTGAGTATTCTCGGCAATGTACTTCAAAAATATGGGGCTGGTAATTCCTGAAAGGACATTGTCGCCATGGATACCACAGCACCACAATAATGAAATCAGGAAGATCAATACCAGCATGCCGGGGAGCGATCCTAACCCAGTCACCAGCGGGCTCAGTATTTGCGTAAAGAACTGATTAATATCGAAGTTAAGAATGACCCTAACAAACCAAATAAGGATAATCGCGACCGCCGCAGGAATGAGGCTTGCGAAGGATTGCGCGACGGCGGGTGGAACGCCGTCGGGTAAAGTAATCACCACATTGTGATGAATAAAAAAGCGAACAATTTGAACGGTGACGATCGCAAGGATAATGGCGGAGAACAAACCGGCAGCACCCAGGTTATCTACGTTCAACTGATATTTATCGTTTAACTGTGCCAGTAAAAAGACCACCAGCGTCACGATGCAGCAGGTTATCGCGTTGAGTTGATATTCCTTCGCAAGGTTATAGCTGATACCAATGGCCGAAATAAGCCCGATGGCACCAAACGTGACAGCGACCGGAGCACTCAGTTTTTCAGCGTAGGGGCCAAGCCATTCTACCCAGCCAGGAATGGGCAAATTAGCGAGGATCAGGAACAGGCTACCGGTGATGGTGAAGGGGAGGGTCAGCGCGATGCCGTTGCGCACGGCAACCAGGATTTTGTTTTCGCCAACTCGAATCAGTACAGGAATGACTCTGCTCTCAAGAAATGTAATCACATTGCTGACTCCAGAAGAGATTTCTGTGCTCTGCCATTTTTGAATTATCACGACGAGAGAAGGCAGAGGTTTAACTGGTATATACCAGTTGAGTCAGTTTTCCATGGATGCTTTTTTCTGTCAAACAGGCGTGAAGCTATCGAAAAAGAGGGTTAGTCTGATGATTTACATGTTGTTTTTCGGTTTTATGAAGGTGTTGAGGCGAGTGATAACGCGAAAGAAAGGTGAGAACTGTGAAGCGGTACTCACTATTTGGTGCAGAAATAGTGGCTGGCATTGAGCCAGCCTGGTGGGGGAATGGACTAACGTTTAGGCTTCGTAGTAATTATAAATCCCTGCTGCGATCACCAGCGACGAGGCGACCTCATAGGCCTTTTCACGGCCAACAACCACATCAATAATCTTCAGCGCAAAATCAATCGACGTGCCTGGACCCTGGCTGGTGAGCAGGTTGAAACGCGGATCCCACACGACGCGTTTATCTACCCACTGATCTTCTGGAATGGTCTCTTTAAGCCCCGGAAAGCCGGTCATATTACCGATTGGGAAGATGTCATGGGGCACCAGTACGGTACCTGCCGCCGCGCAAATGGCCGCAACGATGCGTCCAGAAAGATGAAATTGCCTGACGGTTTCCACCAGAAGTGGACTGTCGCGCAAGCACTCCGCCCCTTTCAGTCCGCCAGGCAGGACGATAACGTCAAAATCGCCATCCGCCACTTCCACCAGTGGAGCGTCCGCCAGAATCTTCACGCCGCGTGAACAGGTGATTACCCGATCGCCATCGCTGGCGACGCTGGCGGTAGTGACGCTAATGCCTGCGCGCACCAGCAAATCGATGGTGGTGACTGCTTCGGTCTCTTCGCTACCAGGGGCGAGGCAAATCAGTGCCGACGCGCTCATACTCACTCTCCTTACGTTTTACCATGTCATACAGGCGGGCATTTTCCGGCACGCTAATGCCGTGCGCGCGAGCGCGCTTAAGCAAGTAGCCGGTAATATAATCGATTTCCGTATGCCGCAAAGCTCGGACATCCTGTAGCATGGATGAGATATTTTCTGCCGTACTATCAATGATCTGTTCGACGTAATAACGAACATTCTCGGCTGAAGTATGTAAGCCCTCACGTTCGAATACGGCCGCGACTTCAGCACATAAGACGGCAACTTCTTCAGGATGGTTTTTGAGCTCACCATTTGGACAATCCCAGAGGGCGGTAAGCGGGTTGATCACGCAGTTTACCGCCAGCTTGCGCCACAGCTGGGGGCGTATGTTGTTATGCCAGGCAACATCCGGCAGTACGTTTTGTAAAATATCTGCCAGGTAGCTGTAGTCACCATCCTGCTCTCTGGCGGGACCAATGTGCGTGACGCCGTTGGCGACATGGACGATGACATTGCCATCGCGACGTGCAGCGTGAGTGGTTGTCGCCATCAATAGCGGCTGAGCAACGCTTTTGAGTTCGTCGATAGTGCCCATGCCGTTATGCAACAGTAAAATGGGCGATGTGCTGGAAAGTGTCGTCGCCAGCGATTTTACCGCATCGGAGACCTGCCACGCCTTTAGCGTCACTAGCAACAAATCGCTCTGTGCCAGAAAATCAGGATCGTTAGCGATAAGCGACTCGTTAAAGATACTTCCATCTTCGCTAATCAGGTTTACACTGCAATACGGCTGTGGCACACGTAGCCAGCCCTGGACCTCGTGTCCATGTTTGCACAGCGCAGTGAGCCAAAGTTGTCCCAGGGCTCCGCATCCGAGCACGGTAATTTTCATTGTTCCTCCTCACCTGCAACTGCGCCAGGTGTTACAGCATAAGTATAGTGTTGCCGGCTAAGCTTCTGTTGAGTTATGCCTCGTTGCGGGTATTATGCAACGCAACAAAAGTGAAGGGAGAAGAAAAGATGCCATCTTTCGATATTGTTTCAGAAGTTGATATCCAGGAAGTACGTAACGCGGTGGATAATGCAAGCCGCGAGCTAGAAACTCGTTTTGATTTTCGCGGCGTTGAAGCGACTTTTGAGCTTAACGATGCAAATAAGACGATCAAAGTGCTGAGTGAGTCCGATTTCCAGGTGAACCAGCTGCTTGATATTTTGCGCGCGAAGTTGCTCAAGCGCGGCATTGAGGGGGCTTCCCTTGATGTTCCAGAAGAGTTCGTCCACAGCGGTAAAACCTGGTTTGTGGAATCCAAGCTAAAGCAGGGTATTGAGAGCGCGATGCAGAAGAAAATCGTTAAGCTCATCAAGGACAGCAAGCTTAAGGTGCAGGCGCAGATTCAGGGCGAAGAAATTCGCGTCACTGGCAAATCCCGTGATGACCTGCAAGGCGTGATGGCGCTGATTCGCGGTGGCGATCTGGGACAGCCGTTCCAGTTCAAAAACTTCCGCGATTAAAACAAAATTGCCCGGATTTCCCGGGCAATTTTTTAGGCTTTTAGAGCCTGCTCAACTTCAAAGCGATTCGTGACTTTGCTGTCGATTTTGACATAGGCGCTACGCTCTTCCGGGACGATCAATACTTCGCTGATGCCGTCTTTGGCTTCCAGACGTTGCCTCAACGAATCACTTATCTCAACGCCATCCGGAATTTCAACACGCAAGCTACTGACGTAGCGCGGTTCTTTCATGGTGCTGGCAACCAGCAGCCATACCATCGCCAGCAGTGCCCCGGCCAGAAATACCGTTTGTGAGTCGAAATATCCATCTAACCAGCCACCGAGTGAGCCACCAATGGCAACACCGAGAAACTGGCTGGTGGAGTAGATTCCCATCGCCGTGCCTTTGTAGCCCGCGGGAGATTCTTTGCTAATTAACGACGGTAGCAAGGCTTCCATCAGATTAAAGGCAAGGAAGAACAGCTGTACCCCGATAACCAGTTCCCAGAAATGTGGTCCGGAACCCCAAAGCACAATTTCGGCTATCAGCAATAAGGCCACGCACGTCAGAAAGACGCGTTTCATGCGGCGTTTGACTTCGGCGTAGATGATGAACGGCACCACCGAGACGAACGAGATAAGCATCGTCACCAGATAGACCTTCCAGTGTTCGGCGGCAGGGAATCCGGCAGCCGCCAGTTGACCGGGCAGGGCGACGAAAGTGGACATCAGCAAGATGTGCAGGCACATGATGCCGAAATTCAATTTGAGCAGTCGCGGCTCGACGATGACTTTGCTAAAGCAGCCTTTCACCATACCCGATTCGCGGTTCAGGATATGGTTCTTGCTGTCCGGTACGACCCAAATCGTCAATGCAATGCCGATGGTGGCTAACACGGCAATCATCCAGAACAGCGCATTAAGGCCCAGTTTATGGGTAATGATGGGGCCTAATACCATTGCAATCGCAAAGGTTACACCGAAGCTGACGCCGATAAACGCCATCGCTTTCGTGCGGTTCTGTTCACGGGTTAAATCGGAAAGCAGGGCCATTACGGCGGCGGCAATTGCCCCCGATCCCTGCAAAGCGCGGCCCAGAATAATGCCCCAGATGGAGTGGGAGAGGGCGGCAATCACGCTACCGAGCACAAAAATAAGGAGGCCGCCGACGATCAGCGGCTTCCGACCGATACGGTCGGAGAGCAATCCAAATGGGATCTGAAAAACGGCCTGTGCTAATCCATAGATTCCAATTGCCAGACCAATCAACGCTTCGCTGGCACCTTGTAGCGCCATACCGTACGTGGTCAGAACGGGCAGGACCATAAACATGCCGAGCATACGCAATGAAAACACGGTCCCTAAACCCCAGGTCGCGCGCAGTTCGCCCGGTGTCATTTTATAATCGTTCATTACCACCTCAGTTCAAAAGCAGGCACTAGTGTAGTGTGGGGAAGGGATGGGGACAACAAAGGGTTGTTTAACAAATATTACATGCTTTATTCATAGATTTAATGAATAAAAAGGGGTGCCGAAGCACCCCTTTTAACCGACTCGCATCTTACCAGACGTAGGTCAGCAGACTATGTGAATCTGGTACCATGAAATCAACGGACATCATGACGGACAACGACGTGATAGCGACAATCGAGAACACAAACAGTTTGCGAGCCCAGACCTTGTCATCTTCCACCTTGTAGCCGCGCAGGGCCATACCGAGCCACCAGACGCTCACCGCAGCCGCTACCACCAGATATTTATATCCAGCGTAACCACCCAGAGAGAGCATCAGCGTCGCAACGGCGAAGGCAATGATGTACAGCGTGATGTGGTTCTTCGCCACTGAAATGCCTTTCACGACCGGCAGAACCGGGATATTCGCTGCCTGATAATCCTTAAAGCGGAATATCGCGATGGCGTAGGAGTGCGGCATCTGCCACAGGCTAAAGATAGCCAGCAGGATGAGCGCACCACTGTCGAAATCGTTCGTGACAGCGCAGTAGCCAATCACCGGCGGCGCTGCGCCGGAGAGTGAACCAATCAGCGTACCGTAGACGGAGTGACGCTTCATATACAGGCTGTAGACGCCTACATACACCACGAACCCCATCACCCCTAGCCAGCAGGCCAGAGGGTTAGCACCAAACCACAGCAGCATAAAGCCAGCAATGCCCAGCAAGGTGGCGTACACCAGCGAGACGGCAGGAGATATCAGGCCTTTGACCAGCACCCGATTCTTGGTCCTTTCCATCTTCCTGTCGATATCCATGTCGATGTAGTTGTTAAATACACAACCGGACGCAACCACCAGTGACACACCGATCAGCGTGCTTGCGAAGAGGGTGTAATCAATGCTGCCCTTAGAGGCCAACAAGAACCCTCCGATCACGGAGATCAGGTTGCCAAAAATGATGCCTGGTTTCGTTACTTGCAGGTATTGCTTAAACATACTCGCCGCTCTTAGTGAACCATCATGTTGTAGTTGAGGTTCCACATAATCCAGATGGAACCGACTACCAGGATAGCGATGATAATCACGGTAAAGACAAAGGCCGTCATGTTCCAGCCTTCATCGGATTTGGTATTCATGTGCAGGAAGCAAACCAGATGCACCAGAATCTGTACCACAGCAGAGATAAGGACAGTGCCCAAAATCACCGTGTGAGAAGCCGTTCCGCTCATCACCATCCAGAACGGAATGACCGTCAGGATGATCGACAGGATGAAACCTGTCATGTAGGTTTTTACGCTACCGTGGGAAGCGCCATGATCGTTAGTATGACTCATTACATCGCCCCCATCAGATAGACAACCGAGAACACACAGATCCACACCACGTCCAGGAAGTGCCAGAACAAGCTCAGGCACATGATACGCGTACGGTTAGTGTTAGTCAGGCCACGACGATAAACCTGGAACATCAGCACTGCCATCCAGATCAAACCAGACGTCACATGCAGACCGTGAGTACCGACCAGCGCGAAGAACGCTGACAGGAAGCCACTGCGATCCGGACCAAAGCCTTCAGCAATCAGGTGATGGAATTCATAGATTTCCATCCCGATAAATCCCGCACCAAACAGGAAGGTCAACGCCAGCCAGGAAACAACCTGGCTCTTGTTGTTCTTGTACATGGCGATAGCCGCCATGCCGTAGGTGATGGAGCTGAACAGCAGCAGGGCGGTTTCGACCAGAACGAACGGCAGTTCGAAAATATCTTTACCGGTCGGGCCGCCTGCAGTGCCGTTCACCAGAACGGCATAGGTCGCGAACAGACAGCAGAACAGAATGCAGTCGCTCATCAGGTAGATCCAGAAACCGAAGACTTTCATCGGTCCTGTATCGTGGTGCGCGTGGTCATGCGCATGGGCAGTTGGGTGCGCCAAAGTATCAGTTGCCATTTTTCAGCCCCGCTTTAGAAATCTCGTCGAAATGCTGGTTTTCCAGTTTTTCAACTTCACGGACTGGTACGTAGTAGTCCACGTCCTCGTCAAAGCTCTTCACAATCCAGCTGATGATCACGCCAGCGAAGCTAGCGATCGCAAGCCACCAGATATGCCAGATCATGGCGAAGCCAAATACCGTTGCGAAAGCGGCAATAACAATGCCCGCACCGCTGTTTTTCGGCATGTGGATCTCTTCGTAATGCTCAGGTTTTTTGTACGCTTCGCCTTTTTCTTTCATTTCCCAGAATGCGTCGCGCTCGTGGATCTGCGGCACAATGGCAAAGTTATAGAACGGAGGCGGAGAAGAGGTTGCCCACTCCAGCGTACGGCCACCCCACGGGTCACCGGTCAGGTCACGGTTCTGCTCGCGGTCGCGAATAGAGACGTAGAACTGAATCAGCTGACACGCGATACCACAGGCAATCAGCACTGCACCGCATGCTGCAATAACCAGCATTGGGTGGAACTGCGGATCAATCTGTTGGCTCAGGCGACGGGTCATACCCATGAAGCCCAGTACGTACAGCGGCATGAAGGCGACGAAGAAGCCGACGATCCAAAGCCAGAATGCGCGTTTGCCCCAGGTTTCGTTCAACGTGTAGCCGAACGCTTTTGGCCACCAGTACGTTACGCCAGCGAAGCAGCCGAAGACGACGCCGCCGATGATAACGTTATGGAAGTGTGCAATCAGGAACAGACTGTTGTGCAGTACAAAGTCAGCGCCCGGCACGGCCAGCAGTACGCCGGTCATCCCACCTACAGAGAAGGTGACGATGAAACCAATGGTCCACAGCATTGCTGAGTGGAACACGATACGGCCCTGGTACATGGTGAACAGCCAGTTGAAGATCTTCACCCCAGTCGGGATGGCGATAATCATCGTGGTGATACCGAAGAAGGCGTTAACGTTCGCGCCCGCACCCATCGTAAAGAAGTGGTGCAGCCAAACGATGAACGACAGCACGGTAATACACACGGTAGCCCACACAAGCGACGTGTAGCCAAACAGGCGTTTACGCGAGAAGGTCGCTGCGATTTCAGAGAACACACCGAATACTGGCAGAACCAGGATGTACACTTCCGGGTGACCCCATGCCCAAATCAGGTTGATGTACATCATCATGTTGCCGCCCATATCATTGGTAAAGAAATGGGTGCCCAGATAGCGATCCAGGGTAAGCAACGCGACGGTGACGGTCAGGATTGGGAATGATGCAATAATCAGGATGTTGGCGCACAGAGATGCCCAGGTAAATACCGGCATCTTGAACATGGTCATGCCAGGGGCACGCATCTTGATAATGGTCACAAAGAAGTTAATACCGGTCAGGGTCGTACCGATACCGGAGAGCTGAATGGCCCATATCCAGTAATCGACGCCAACGCCAGGACTGTATTCAATTCCCGAAAGCGGCGGATAAGCCAGCCAACCAGTCTGCGCGAACTCACCTACGCCCAAAGACAGGTTAACCAGGATTACACCGACAACCGTGAACCAGAAGCTCAGGTTGTTCAGGAACGGGAACGCCACGTCGCGCGCGCCGATTTGCAGCGGCACAACCACGTTCATCAGACCGATAACCAGCGGCATTGCCACGAAGAAGATCATAATCACGCCGTGCGCGGTAAAGATCTGATCGTAGTGGTGCGGCGGCAAGAAGCCCGCTTCACCCGCAGAGGCAAGCACCTGCTGGCTACGCATCATGATTGCATCGGCAAAGCCACGAATTAACATGACGATACCGACGATGCAGTACATGATGCCAAGTTTTTTGTGGTCAACCGAGGTCAGCCACTCATTCCACAGGTAGCTCCACTTACCGAAGTAAGTGATCAAGCCCAGTAGGGCAGCACCACCAATGATAATTGCAGCGATAGTGACCACGATAATAGGCTCGTGGTACGGCACCGCATCCAGTGTCAATTTTCCGAACATTTTCTTCCTCGGCCCCTTAGTGAGAGGTTTCCGCGTGGCTCATGTCCATGCCTTCCATTCCTTCGTGCGAGCTATGCTCACCTTCAGGTTGGGTCACGTTCATGCTCTTGCCGTGGTCCATAAATTTGCCAACAACGTCTTTGAACAAATCAGGTTTCACGTTAGAGAAGTATTCCACCTTGTTGTATTCGCTAGGTGTCGCCACTTTATCGAATGCCGCCATGTCAGACATGGTGTTTGGAGACTGTTTCGCTTTAGCGACCCACTGGTCGAAGGCGGCACGGTCCGGCGTTGCGATAGCTTTGAACTTCATACCTGAGAAGCCTGGGCCACTGTAGCTGGCGGAGATACCATCGAAGATGCCTGCTTCATTCGCGATCAGGTGCAGGTTAGTCTGCATACCGGCCATCGCGTAAATCTGGCTGCCCAGACGCGGAATAAAGAAGGAGTTCATCACGGAGTTGGAGGTCACTTTGAACTGAACCGGAGTGTTCGCCGGGAAGGCGATTTCATTCACGGTAGCAATGCCCTGCTCCGGATAGATGAAGAACCATTTCCAGTCCATGGAGACCACTTCAATGGTAATCGGTTTTTCATCGTGAACCAGCGGTTTGCTAGGCTCAAGTGCGTGAGTAGTTTTCCAGGTCAGCACGGCAAGGAACAGGATGATCAGAATAGGAACCGTCCAGACCACAGCTTCAACTTTGTTGGAGTGTGACCAGTTAGGGCTATACTTCGCATCTTTATTGCTCGCACGGTACTTCCAGGCAAAACCAACTGCCATCAAAATGGCGGGAATAACGACAATCATCATCAGGCCAAAAGCCGTCAGAATCAGTGAGCGTTGCTCCAGTCCAATCTGCCCTTTGGGGTCAAGAAGCGCAGAATCACAGCCACTGAGTAAAACAGTGCCTGCAAATAACGACAACCATCCCAAACTTTTATTGTATTTCCTAAGTGTCATTTAACGACCTCAATTCCACGGGGACCTGGTGGCGTTTAAAGTGTGGGGGCATTTTACGGGAAGGTTACATTACTGTAAACATCATTAGCCCTGTGTCAGGAAGGTGTTACCGGGTTCTGCCGCTCATGTCACATGTGTTGCAAATTATGTCTATTTTTAAGACAAAACTGCCATGCAATGGGCTTTATAACGAAAGTACCCCTAACGATACCCTAAAAGGGGCAATTGGTATAACCAATGTCAATATTGTACAATTAATTAACAATTGGCTATCAATTTATAGACAATTAAAAAACGAAAATTCAATGTTTCAGAGGCTGAATCGTTTTACGAAAATAACGTTCTGACATGTCTTCCAATAATTTCCGAATCCTATCCCGCACAAAACAACAAATATTTTTTTTCCAGGCGTCCGTTATTTTCCCGTTATAATTTACATCCGTGATTACCACGGGAAATAACCGCATTGACTGTGTTTTAAGCCATGTGTGTTTTTCGTAAGGCCAGGAAATCGAGGATACCGCCGGTTGCGATCCCGATGATGGCAAGAAGCCCCCCTACGTCCAGTAACAACGTTTCAAAGGGGAGGTCGAGAGACGTTGTCGCATTGACGATCAATACAATCAGCCACATTACCAGCATCAGACTACCGACCATCAGCAACTGCAAGGCGATTCGATAGGAACGCTGAAATTCCGTTCGCGGCATAAAGTGTTCTGTCTTCTGGGTGTATTCCAGGGTGCGTCGGCAAACCAGCAGCAGCAAAATCCCTGGGACGGCTGCAAAGACCGAGAACAGATAAAACGTTGGCCAGCCGTGGGCTTCTACAAACCAGCCCGCAATGGGGCCTACATAAACGCGACCCACCGCCGAAAGAGCAGACAGCAAAGCAAATTGCGTCGCGGAAAATGACTTGTTGCAAAGCGTCATGAGCAATGCGACGAACGCCGCTGTTCCCATACCACCGCATAAATTCTCAAAGAAGACAGCGGTCGCCATGCTTATCATATGCTTGTCGGTAATAGAGAGTAGCCAATAGCCTGCGTTGGAAATCCCCTGCAAAATACCGAAAATCAGTAGTGCGCGGAATAACGACAGGCGCTGCATCAAAACACCACCGTAAAGTGCTCCCAGGATAGTGGCAAACAATCCCAGCGTTTTGTTCACGACGCCCACTTCGCCTGCATCAAAGCCAACACCACGGATTAAAAATGTGGTCGTCAGACTCATGGCAAATGCATCACCGAGCTTATAAAGGACGATTAACAGCAGAATCAGCCAGGCATTATTGCGGCCAAAGAAATCCTTCAATGGTTCGGCAACCGCCTGCTCCAGCGAGCGAGGAACGGGAATAACGTCACTGGGTTCCGGCGCAAAAAAGGTAGCGATAATGCAGGGTATCAGCAGTACTGCCATCAGCCAGTACATGCCCTGCCATCCGAGATAGCGGTCGGCCAGCCATAGTGCCAGCCCACCTGAGACGAGCATCCCAAGACGATAGCCCAGTACGCTAATTGCCGCACCGGTTCCGCGCTCTTCTGCCGATAGCACGTCGGTTTTCCAGGCATCAAAAACGATATCCTGCGATGCGGAACAAAAGGCAATTACTACGGCGAGGGCGGCCATCCAGCGTAGTTGCGTTGAAGGCTCGAGGAATCCCATTGCGGCAATTGCCACTAGCAGCAGAACTTGCGTCATCACTAACCAGCCACGGCGGCGTCCAAGGAAGGGCGGCGTGTAGCGGTCCATCACTGGTGACCATAAAAACTTGAAGACGTAGGCCTGGCCGACAAGAGAGAAGAAACCGATCGTTTTGAGATCGATATTCTCAACGGTCATCCACGCCTGAAGCGTGCCGGAGGTGAGCGCGAGGGGTAAACCAGACGCAAAGCCGAGGATCAGCAGAATCGCTGATTTCGGTTGCTGGAAAATGCGTAAGTAATTATTGGACATGAGTTTATGAAGTTGACCCGGCAAAGCGCCGGGTCAGTTGCTGACTTAACGCGCGTTTTGCTTGATAAAGTCGTGAATGCTGGTGTCCTGTGCCATATCGGAAATGGTATCGGTCAGCACATTATTAACCGCATTGGCGATATTTTGGTTTGAAGCCTGGAAAGCACCTTCAACAGAATAGCTGGCACGGTAGTTTTTGGTCATCTTGTTGCCACTCTTCGCGGTTGCGATGATGGCGATGTCAGCTTTAGTGGAGATATTGTAACGCACGTTGCCCTGAGAGACGTCGGCGTACAGGTTGCTGACAATGATTTGCAGATCAACTGCGCCGCTTGGGCCAATCATATAGCCACGAGCCGTCATTTGTTTTTCGAGCACTTCTTGCAGCAAGAAACGCAGATCGCGAGAAGCGGTTAACGTTACCTGCTGGTTGTCACGAGTGACTTTGGCCAGCGCTTGATCCTGACGCTGATCGGCACCGTTAATACTCACGGTCACGCCCATCAGGCTCGGATCTTGCTGAGGCAGCGTGATTTTAGGGGATACATCAATGGTGGTTGGCGGAGTGGCACAACCTGCCAGCATAAAGAGAGCTACCAACGGTAAAATGAGTTTTTTTAACATTTCAGGGTCTCAACGGATCGTATGCATATAGAGAGAAAAATTGCCGCCATCATAACATCGCCAACGGCGAGGGGAAGTGGTCAACGCATGTAAATTCATCGTCTTGTCCGAATTCTGACCGCGGCGAGTTCCTTAAGTCATATCGTTGGAGTCAAAACGTATGACGTAGAGAGTGGACCTCATTCCTTTGAATGAGAAAATCAGATGAAAGCTAAATATTTGTTGCCATGTTGTAATGGAAGCGGTAAAAGCGGCTAATATTTAAAGGGATGGGTGACCTATCAGCGTTGTCGAAGGAGTAATGTCATGATGATACGTGAACATATAGAAGAAAAATTAAGGACAGCGTTTAACCCCGTGTTCCTCGAAGTTGTTGACGAGAGCTACCGTCATAACGTACCGGCAGGTTCTGAAAGCCATTTCAAAGTGGTACTGGTAAGCGATCGCTTTACTGGGGAACGATTTCTCAATCGTCACCGTATGATTTACGGTACTCTGACAGAAGAGCTGTCCTCGACCGTTCACGCGCTGGCGCTGCATACCTACACCGTTAAGGAGTGGGAAGGGTTGCAGGATACTGTATTAGCCTCTCCACCTTGTCGCGGCGCAGGAAGTATCGCGTAGTCAATCCTGGTTGCAACCGCTGGAGCTTTTCCAGTATGTTGCATAGAGATTTTGTCAAGACGGCCTGCGGGCCGTTTTGTTTTATCCGTGTTTTGAGCGTCTGGGGCGTTTTTGAGGCGAAAAATAGCCATATTTTGTGCAAAAAGCCGCAGTAAGATGCCCCAACCGTTCTCGACTCACCCAAGTGATGCCGCTATAATGCCGCGTCTTAATGAATGTCTTCGGGATGATTCTGGCGACAGGGAATGTGAATCTGCTAAAAGTGAGCATCCCGGTATTGCGAGACAAATTCAGAGTTGACCGAGCACCGTGATTTTTTTGAGGTAATAAGATGCAAGTTTCAGTTGAAACCACTCAAGGCCTTGGCCGCCGTGTAACGATTACTATCGCTGCTGACAGCATCGAAACTGCTGTGAAAAGCGAGCTGGTCAACGTATCAAAAAAAGTACGTATTGACGGCTTCCGCAAGGGAAAAGTACCAATGAATGTTGTTGCTCAGCGTTATGGCGCCTCTGTACGCCAGGACGTGCTGGGTGACCTGATGAGCCGCAACTTCGTTGATGCGATCATTAAAGAAAAAATCAATCCAGCTGGCGCGCCGAACTACGTTCCGGGCGAATACAAAATGGGCGAAGACTTCACCTACTCTGTAGAGTTTGAAGTGTACCCAGAAGTCGAGCTGAAAGGTCTGGAAACTATCGAAGTTGAAAAACCGGTTGTAGAAGTCACCGATACCGACGTTGATGGCATGCTGGATACTCTGCGTAAGCAGCAGGCAAACTGGAAAGACAAAGACGGCGCAGTTGAAGATGAAGACCGCGTAACCATCGATTTCTCCGGCTCTGTAGATGGTGAAGAATTCGAAGGCGGTAAAGCGTCTGACTTCGTACTGGCGATGGGTCAGGGTCGTATGATCCCAGGCTTCGAAGACGGTATCAAAGGCCACAAAGCCGGCGAAGAGTTCACTATCGACGTGACCTTCCCAGAAGAATACCACGCTGAAAACCTGAAAGGTAAAGCGGCTAAGTTCGTTATCAACCTGAAAAAAGTTGAAGAGCGCGAGCTGCCAGAGCTGACTGGAGAATTCATCAAACGTTTCGGCGTTGAAGATGGTTCTGTTGCCGGCCTGCGTGCTGAAGTGCGTAAAAACATGGAGCGCGAGCTGAACGGCGCTGTGCGTAACCGCGTGAAAACTCAGGCAATCGAAGGTCTGGTGCAAGCGAACGAAATCGACGTTCCTGCTGCCCTGATCGACAGCGAAATCGACGTTCTGCGTCGTCAGGCTGCACAGCGTTTCGGTGGCAACCAGCAGCAAGCGCTGGAACTGCCTCGCGAACTGTTCGAAGAGCAGGCTAAACGCCGCGTCGTTGTTGGTCTGCTGCTGGGCGAAGTGATTCGTACCCACGAGCTGAAAGCTGACGAAGAGCGTGTGAAAGGTCTGATCGCTGAGATGGCTTCTGCTTACGAAGATCCAAACGAAGTAGTGGAGTTCTACGGCAGCAACAAAGAGCTGATGGACAACATGCGCAACGTGGCTTTGGAAGAGCAGGCTGTTGAAGCTGTTCTGGCTAAAGCGAAAGTGTCTGAAAAAGCGACCTCTTTCAACGAACTGATGAACCAGCAGGCGTAATTTCGCCTAACCGTTTAAAGTTTGAACAAAAACCCGTTGCCTTCTGGTGACGGGTTTTTTTTATCGCAGTAATAGCCCAGGAAGAGTGCTAAAACGCCCTTTCGGTGTTAGCGTTACGACAAAAGATTGTTATGCTTGAAATATGGCGATACTGACCCCATAAGTGTGAAAGCACGATGAAAGAGACTGGCTGATAATCCGTCCACAAGGTTACAATCAGTACAGCAGGTATTTTCTATATTTATCCAGGAGACGGAAATGTCATACAGTGGCGAACGAGATAACTTTGCACCCCATATGGCTCTGGTGCCAATGGTTATTGAACAGACCTCTCGAGGTGAACGTTCTTTTGATATCTATTCCCGTCTGCTTAAAGAGCGCGTTATCTTTCTGACTGGCCAGGTCGAAGACCACATGGCAAACCTGATCGTGGCGCAAATGTTATTTCTGGAAGCAGAAAACCCGGAAAAAGACATTTACCTGTATATTAACTCTCCGGGTGGCGTTATCACCGCCGGGATGTCCATTTATGACACCATGCAGTTCATCAAGCCTGACGTCAGCACCATTTGTATGGGGCAGGCAGCTTCGATGGGTGCATTCCTGCTAACGGCAGGAGCAAAAGGCAAGCGTTTCTGTCTGCCTAATTCCCGCGTAATGATTCACCAGCCTCTTGGCGGTTATCAGGGTCAGGCGACAGATATTGAGATTCATGCCCGTGAAATCCTGAAGGTTAAAGGACGCATGAATGAACTTATGGCGCACCATACGGGTCAATCACTTGAGCAGATCGAGCGCGATACCGAGCGCGATCGCTTCCTCTCCGCATCAGAGGCAGTTGAGTACGGCTTAGTCGACTCCATTTTGACCCATCGTAATTGATGCCCACGGCGCGAGTGTGCCGCTATACTAAGGTAGGGCGGCATTTTGCTTCATAGCGACTTGCGTCTGAAAATGGCATTTGCGTCGTCATGTGCGGCACAAAGAACTTAAAAAGAGGTTTGGACTCATGACAGATAAACGCAAAGATGGTTCGGGCAAACTGCTGTACTGCTCTTTTTGCGGCAAAAGCCAGCATGAAGTGCGTAAACTGATTGCCGGGCCGTCCGTGTATATCTGCGATGAATGTGTTGATCTGTGTAACGACATCATTCGCGAAGAGATTAAAGAAGTTGCACCGCACCGTGAGCGCAGTGCATTACCGACACCGCATGAGATCCGTCATCACCTTGATGATTATGTCATTGGTCAGGAACCAGCGAAAAAAGTGCTGGCCGTTGCGGTTTACAACCACTACAAACGCCTGCGTAATGGCGATACCAGTAATGGCGTTGAGCTTGGCAAGAGTAACATCCTGCTGATCGGCCCAACGGGTTCCGGTAAAACGCTGTTAGCGGAAACGCTTGCACGTCTGCTGGACGTCCCCTTTACCATGGCGGACGCCACCACGTTGACCGAAGCGGGTTATGTGGGTGAGGACGTTGAAAACATTATTCAGAAACTGCTGCAGAAGTGCGATTACGACGTACAGAAAGCGCAGCGCGGTATCGTGTATATCGATGAGATTGACAAGATCTCGCGTAAATCCGATAACCCGTCTATCACCCGTGACGTGTCCGGTGAAGGCGTACAGCAGGCTCTGTTAAAACTGATCGAAGGTACCGTCGCTGCCGTTCCGCCGCAGGGTGGACGTAAGCATCCGCAGCAGGAGTTCTTGCAGGTCGATACCTCTAAAATCCTGTTCATTTGTGGCGGTGCGTTTGCAGGCCTGGATAAAGTGATCGCTAACCGTGTTGAAACCGGCTCCGGCATTGGTTTTGGCGCGACGGTGAAAGCCAAGTCTGAAAAAGCAAATGAAGGTGAATTACTGTCTCAGGTTGAGCCAGAAGATCTGATCAAATTTGGCCTGATTCCTGAGTTCATCGGTCGTCTGCCTGTAGTGGCAACGCTGAATGAACTGAGTGAAGATGCGCTGATTCAGATCCTGAAAGAGCCGAAAAACGCGCTGACTAAGCAGTATCAGGCGTTGTTCAATCTGGAAGGCGTTGATCTGGAATTCCGTGACGAAGCGCTGGTTGCCATCGCGAAGAAAGCGATGATCCGTAAAACAGGTGCGCGTGGTCTGCGTTCCATCGTTGAAGCCGCTCTGCTCGATACTATGTACGATTTACCGTCCATGGAAGATGTCGAGAAAGTGGTGATTGACGAGTCTGTGATCGGCGGGCAATCGAAGCCGTTGCTGATTTACGGCAAGCCGGAAGCGCAGCAGGCATCTGGCGAATAATTCACCAAATCATACAAGCAGTTAATCAAAAAGGGGGGATTTTATCTCCCCTTTTATTTTTCCGTATTCATAGCGTTGAATGTGTGGGAAACATCCCCATATACTGGTTACATGTTTATGGTTGTGTGCAGCACAGTCACATAGCCTGATTACCTGGCGGACACTAAACTAAGAGAGAGCTCTATGAATCCTGAGCGTTCTGAACGCATTGAAATCCCCGTATTGCCGTTGCGCGATGTGGTGGTTTATCCGCACATGGTCATACCCTTATTCGTAGGGCGGGAAAAATCTATCCGTTGCCTTGAAGCCGCCATGGATCATGATAAAAAAATCATGCTGGTTGCGCAGAAAGAAGCATCAACGGATGAGCCGGGTGTAAACGATCTTTTCACCGTCGGGACCGTGGCCTCAATTTTACAAATGCTGAAGCTGCCTGATGGCACCGTAAAGGTGCTGGTAGAAGGCTTGCAGCGTGCGCGCATTACCACGCTTTCTGATGATGGCGAACATTTCTCTGCTAAAGCGGAGTACCTTGAATCGCCACAGCTCGACGAGCGCGAGCAGGAAGTGTTGGTGCGCACAGCGATTAGCCAGTTTGAAGGCTATATCAAGCTGAACAAGAAAATCCCACCAGAAGTGCTGACGTCGCTGAATAGCATCGACGATCCTACACGTCTGGCGGACACCATCGCGGCCCATATGCCGCTGAAGCTGGCTGATAAACAGTCCGTGCTGGAGATGTCCGACGTGAATGAACGTCTGGAATATCTGATGGCGATGATGGAGTCTGAAATCGATCTGCTACAGGTTGAGAAACGCATTCGCAACCGCGTGAAAAAGCAGATGGAGAAATCCCAGCGCGAGTACTATCTGAACGAGCAAATGAAAGCCATTCAGAAAGAACTCGGCGAAATGGATGATGCGCCTGACGAAAACGAAGCGCTGAAACGTCGGATCGACGCGGCAAAAATGCCGAAAGAGGCAAAAGAAAAAGCGGAAGCAGAACTGCAGAAGCTGAAAATGATGTCTCCGATGTCGGCGGAAGCCACCGTTGTTCGTGGCTACATCGAATGGATGGTTCAGGTTCCATGGAATACGCGTAGCAAGGTTAAGAAAGACCTGCGCCAGGCTCTGGAAGTCCTTGATACCGACCATTACGGACTGGAGCGCGTCAAAGACCGTATTCTTGAGTATCTCGCGGTGCAGAGCCGTGTGAATAAGCTCAAAGGCCCGATTCTGTGCCTGGTAGGACCACCGGGGGTGGGTAAAACCTCTCTGGGCCAGTCCATTGCGAAAGCGACCGGTCGCAAGTATATCCGTATGGCGCTGGGTGGCGTTCGCGATGAAGCGGAAATCCGCGGTCACCGCCGGACCTACATCGGCTCTATGCCGGGCAAACTGATCCAAAAAATGGCCAAAGTGGGTGTTAAAAACCCGCTGTTCTTGCTGGATGAGATCGACAAAATGTCTTCGGACATGCGTGGCGATCCCGCATCTGCGCTGCTCGAAGTGTTAGATCCAGAGCAGAACGTGGCATTTAGCGATCACTATCTGGAAGTGGACTACGATCTCAGCGATGTAATGTTCGTTGCCACCTCCAACTCCATGAATATTCCCGCTCCGCTGCTGGATCGTATGGAAGTGATCCGTCTGTCCGGTTATACCGAAGACGAAAAACTGAACATTGCTAAACGCCATCTGTTGTCGAAACAAATTGAACGTAATGCGCTGAAAAATAGCGAAATAACGGTCGATGACAGTGCGATTGTTAGCATTATCCGTTACTACACGCGTGAAGCGGGTGTTCGTAGCCTGGAACGTGAAATCTCCAAATTGTGCCGTAAGGCGGTTAAACAGCTTCTGCTGGATAAAACGCTTAAGCACATTGAGATCAACGGCGACAATCTACATGAATATCTGGGTGTGCAGCGCTTCGACTATGGTCGTGCTGACAACGAAAACCGCGTAGGCCAGGTGACTGGTCTGGCATGGACGGAAGTGGGCGGCGATCTGCTGACCATCGAAACCGCCTGTGTTCCAGGCAAAGGCAAGCTGACCTATACGGGCTCTCTGGGCGAAGTCATGCAGGAGTCGATTCAGGCTGCGCTGACCGTGGTTCGTGCGCGTGCGGAAAAACTGGGTATCAATCCAGACTTTTACGAGAAACGCGACATTCACGTTCACGTACCGGAAGGTGCTACGCCTAAAGATGGTCCAAGTGCGGGTATCGCGATGTGTACCGCGTTGGTTTCTTGTCTGACGGGGAACCCAGTGCGTGCAAATGTGGCAATGACCGGCGAAATTACGCTGCGTGGTTTGGTGCTGCCGATCGGTGGATTGAAAGAAAAACTGCTGGCTGCGCATCGCGGTGGGATCAAAACCGTATTGATTCCGCATGAGAACAAACGTGATCTGGAAGAGATTCCTGATAATGTTCTTGCCGATTTGGATATTCATCCGGTGAAACGCATTGAGGAAGTTCTGACACTTGCACTGCAGAATGAACCCTCAGGAATGCAGGTTGTAACCGCAAAATAGTGACCTCGCGCAAAGAGCGTCAATAAAAACAGGGCTGGTAAGTGAATTCGCACTTGCCAGCCTTTTTTTGTATAGCTAATTTAGATTGCTGATTGGGTTAGCCATCAACAACGGGTGTTGTAAGGTCATGGCAGGCCTGATATAACTGCTGCGCGGTCGCGTCGTGAGGGATTCACGCGCGATATAAATTATAAAGAGAGGAAGAGAACAGTGAATAAATCTCAACTGATTGACAAAATTGCTGCGGGTGCTGATATCTCTAAAGCTGCGGCTGGACGTGCGTTAGATGCATTAATTGCTTCTGTTACTGAATCTCTGCAGTCTGGGGACGACGTTGCGCTGGTAGGTTTTGGTACTTTTGCTGTTAAAGAGCGTGCTGCCCGTACTGGCCGCAACCCTCAGACCGGTAAAGAGATCACCATCGCTGCAGCTAAAGTGCCGGGTTTCCGTGCAGGTAAAGCACTGAAAGACGCAGTAAACTGATCGCTTTCTCGTTAAAGGGAAGCCGAAAAGTACAAGGGCGCATCATCTGATGTGCCTTTTTTGTTTGTCTAGCGCTACTTTATGTGAGTTTATACGAGTTGTGGGCTGACAATTGCCCCGGTTTCTTGTCACAATACGGCTTTGCGCGCTGCGGTAAGGATTTCCGTCAGCGTGAGGTCACCAGTCACCTACAGCGGAGTGTGGTTACACCATGATGGACAGCTTACGCACGGCTGCTAACAGTCTCGTGCTCAAGATTATTTTCGGTATCATTATCCTGTCGTTCATTTTGACCGGCGTGAGCGGATATCTGATCGGCGGTAGCAGCAACTACGCCGCAAAAGTGAATGGCCAGGAAATCAGCCGTGGGCAATTTGAAAATGCCTTCGCGGGTGAGCGTAATCGTATGCAGCAACAATTAGGCGATCAGTTCTCTGAGCTGGCGGCAAATGAAGGCTACATGAAAACATTGCGTCAGCAGACCGTGAACCGTCTTATCGACGAGGCGCTGCTGGATCAGTACGCCAAACATTTGGGTCTGGGTATCAGCGACGATCAGATCAAAAAAGCGATTATTTCTACTCCGGCTTTCCAGTCAAACGGCAAATTCGACAACACTCGTTATAACTCAATCGTTAATCAGATGGGTATGACGGCCGATCAGTACGCACAGGCGCTGCGTAACCAACTGACCACTCAGCAACTGATTAACGCTGTTGTGGGTACTGACTTCATGCTTAAAGGCGAAACCGACGAGCTGGCAGCGCTGGTTGCGCAGCAGCGTGTGGTCCGTGAAGCGACTATCGACGTTAACGCATTGGCCGCTAAACAGCAGGTCAGCGACGAAGAAATTAACGCTTACTACGAGCAAAACAAAAGCAATTTCACCGCACCTGAGCAGTTCCGCGTGAGTTATATCAAGCTGGACGCTGCTGCGATGCAGGAAACCGCGTCTGACAGCGATATCCAGTCTTACTACGATCAGCATCAGGACCAGTTCACTCAGGCGCAGCGTAACCGCTACAGCGTGATTCAGACTAAAACAGAAGCTGATGCTAAGGCTGTTGTTGAAGAACTGACGAAAGGCGCAGATTTCGCGGCCGTGGCAAAAGCAAAATCGACTGACATCATCTCTGCCAAAAACGGCGGCGATATGGGCTGGTTAGAAGATGCCACCACTCCGGAAGAATTGAAAAACGCGGGTCTCAAGGACAAAGGTCAGCTTTCTGGTGTGATCAAATCTTCCGTGGGCTTCCTGGTTGCGCGTCTGGACGATGTTCAGCCCGCGAAAACCAAACCGCTGGCTGACGTTCGTGATGAAATAGCGGCGAAGGTGAAGCAGGAGAAAGCGCTGGACGCATTCTATGCATTGCAACAGAAAGTCAGCGACGCGGCGAGTAACGACAACGAATCTCTGGCTGGTGCCGAGCAGGCAGCGGGCACTAAAGCGGTCGTCACTGGCTGGTTTGGTCACCAGAATCTGCCGGAAGAGCTGAACTTTAAACCGGTATCAGACGCTATCTTCAATGGCGGTTTGGTGGGTGACAATGGTGCTCCGGGAAATAACTCCGACATCATCACTGTTGACGGCGACCGTGCGTTTGTCCTGCGCGTTACTGAACACAAAGCGGAATCCATTAAACCGCTGGAAGCAGTGAAAGATCAGATCACAGCGCTGGTGAAACATACCAAAGCCGAACAGCAGGCGAAGCTTGATGCAGAAAAACTGCTGGCTGAGCTGAAAGCAGGCAAGGGTGATGTTGCGCTTAAAGCAGCCGGTCTGAGCTTCGGTGAAGCTAAAACGCTGAGCCGTACGGGTCAGGATCCGATTAGTCAGGCTGCGTTTGGTCTGCCTCTTCCTGCTAAAGATAAGCCGAGCTTCGGTACGGCCTCCGACATGCAGGGTAACATCGTTCTGCTGGCACTGGATGAAGTGAAGGCCGGTACAATGCCAGATGAGCAGAAAAAAGCGATGGTGCAGGGTATCACTCAGAACAATGCACAGATCGCCTTCGAAGCGCTGATGAGCAATCTGCGCAAAGAAGCCAAAATCAAGATGGGCGATATCATTACTCAACAGCAGTAATTACGTACCCCCTCGCAGATTTTCGTAACGCTCTGCAATATTAAAAGGCCGCTTTCGCGGCCTTTTCCATTTCTGAAATCTGCTATTTGTTCTTGTTTAACCGCGCGGCTATCGTGACCTGGCTGTCAACAAACAAGGAGAAAACAGCATGAAACGTGAAATCAAAGCACTTTTTATTAGCCTGGCAATCGTCACCGCTGGAATGAGTGGTAGCGCGCTTGCGGCAACACCTGCGGGGAAAGCGCAGGCCGTTGAAGCGAAAGCCGACACCAACGCACAGGCTCCGGCAAAGACGAAAGCTGTCGAAGCCGGTAAAAGCACCGAGGATGATGGTACGCGGGTAAGCATTAATTCAGCTTCAGCAGAAGATTTAGCACGCGCGATGAATGGCGTCGGGTTGAAAAAGGCGGAGGCTATCGTCAGCTATCGCGACGAGTACGGCCCTTTCAAAACTCTCGACGATCTCAAACAGGTTCCCGGTATGGGGAGTTCGCTGGTTGAACGCAATCTTGCACACCTGACGTTGTAACCCTAATAACTTGCACAGTGGCAAAAATTTGCCAGGATAAAGAGGTCATACCAGTTGTGACCTCACATCCTATAACAACAGCAAAGGCTATTGCGCTATGCAGACACAGATCAAAGTACGCGGTTATCACATTGATATTTACCAGCACGTGAATAACGCTCGCTATCTTGAATTTCTAGAAGAAGCCCGATGGGATGGGCTGGAAAACAGTGACAGTTTTAAATGGCTGACGGCACACAACATCGCCTTCATTGTGGCCAATATTAATATCAATTATCGCCGTCCGGCGGTGCTTGGTGATGTGCTCACCATTACCAGTCAGGTGCAGCAACTCAATGGTAAAAGCGGGGTGCTGAGTCAAACGGTCACGCTTGATCCCGAAGGACAGATAGTGGCCGATGCGCTGATTACTTTTGTCTGTATCGATCTCAAAACGCAAAAAGCCTTGCCGCTTGAAGGCGAACTGAGGGAAAAGCTGGAGCTGATTATCGAGTAGTGACTTTTTTAGGGAGGCATCCCAAATATAAAAGCCGCTCTGAATGGTAGGCTCAGGCGGCTCTTGAAAGAATCAGGACGTGAAGCTTACTTCAACCCGGTTTTCTTCTTCATCGCGGCCATCACCGCTGGTTTATCCGCCAGATAGTGATGAAGGCCGTTCGCGCGCAGGTTACAGGCGGCACATTGTCCGCAGCCGTCGCCTTTAATCCCGTTATAGCAGGTCAGCGTTTCGCTGCGCACCAGGTCAAGCTTGCCCCAATAATCAGCCAATGCCCAGGTCTCAGCTTTATCAAGCCACATTAGCGGCGTTTCAAAGCGTGTCTCTTTTGCCATGCCCAGATCGACCGCGTGGTTCAGGGCTTTCACGAACTCATCACGGCAGTCAGGATAGCCAGAGAAATCGGTTTCGCAAACGCCGGTAATAATCGCTTCGGCTTTTACCTGGTATGCGTAAATGGCGGTGAGCGTCAGAAAAAGAATATTGCGGCCTGGAACAAAGGTATTAGGAATGCCGTCGGCATCAGGCTCGTAATCAGGGACAGGAATACTGTCGCGGGTGAGGCTACTCACGGCCAGTTCGTTTAACAGCGTGACGTCCAGCACCTTATGCGCACGAGCGCCCAGTTTCAACGCCAGTTCGCGAGCCACGTCGATTTCGGCACGATGTCGCTGCCCATAATCAAACGTCACACAATGCACTTCATCATACTGATGCAGGGCCTGAACCAGACAGGTAGTGGAATCTTGTCCTCCGCTGAACACGACGACGGCACGTTTCATAAATAGTCTCAACAATATTGATTAAAACGTCATGGTAACGTCTGGTCAGTGCGGCGACCAGCTTCTTCACGTTTTTGGGGCCGGAAGCCAGGCTTGGGTGAAATCGAACCAGCCACGCGCGTTAAGACGAATACCATTCACCCCAGGAGGGGCGCTGATTTGATACTGATAATTAAACAGTGGCGTCAGAACGGCGTTTTCCATTAAGCGGGTAAAAATATCTTTTAGTCCCGCGCTTCGGGCATCTTCACTCACCTGAGTCTGCACGGCGTCCAGCGTCGCCTGTAAATGCGCATATTGCGGCGCGCTCAGCAGGTGCGGCCACAGGGCATCGCAGCGTAACCATTGCTCCAGCGTATACTCTGGCGCCTCGCCTATCAGCCTGTCGCCCATGATCAAATCTGCATCGGCAAGGGCGTTGCAGCCGTCCCAGGTTTTAGCATTATGAAAAATAACGCAAAGCTGACAGTTTTGAAGTGCAAGATAGCGTTTGAGTTGTTCTGCCATCGTGTGAAGCTCAACGGGCAGATGGTAAATCAGGGTTAGTCTCTCAGGGAGCGAAACATCCTTCATGTCCGGCCATTCAGGAATGGTCCAGTCCGGAAGTAGCTCCTGTGACGGCGTGATAAGATTTTCATCAAGCGGTAGCGTGTGCAGCAGGGTGGTGTGATGGATGATATTCATCAGCCGTTGTGCCTGCATTTTGCTTAGCCGCGCGCTTTGTTTGAGCGTCAGATAGCAGAATCCCAGACTGATGCTGTTGCTCACTAAACGCAGGCTGGCCAGTTCGTCAGGCTCCCCAATGGCAATCTGGACGGGATGGCGACAGCTCGTGCCTAAATCCTGCTCGAACAGTTGTGGCGTTATCCAGTACTCAATCGCCTTGAGAAGCGGGTGACTCAGGTGATATTGCTCATGAGACTCCAGGCGAACCAAATCCCGCTCGTAGACGCTCAGGCGAAATGGACCGCTGCCCGTCTGGGGATATTCAGGGTGCGCAAGTCGGCTGCAATAGCTCGCCAGGCGATGTGCCAGCCAGTAATCCGGCTGATGTAAAATAAGGGTCAGACACTGCGGATGCGTGACTTCGATGTGCATCACGCTATGCAATAATTTCCGCAAAGCCGGCAGGGCAAAAAGCGCTGACAGACTGGCCTGTAACTGCGCGGTTTCGACTTTATCGCCATTATGCCAGTGCAGCGTAGAACGGATATAAAAATGCCAGCGCAATCCATCGGGTGACACTTCCCAGTGATGGGCAAGATCGCCCTCAGGTTCACTGCTATTACCGTTAAACCGCGTAAGGCCGCAGAACACTTGCCCTACCAGATGCTGCTCCGCCCGGCCAGGGAGAAAACCAGGGTGAAGAGGATCGAGGGAGCGATAGTAAGGGATGCGCAGCGTAGGCGTATCATTTTGCCATTGTCCTCCCAGAAAAGGATGCAACAGCGCGCGTAAGTCCTGCGGGGCAATCTGAGCCAGTTCAAGGGCATTGTGTTGCTGCCCGCTTTGCAATGCCTCTTCCATCATCGTGTTGCGCAGCGATTCTGGCGAAACGTGAAAAGTCAGCTCACCGCGCTTGCCGCGACCAGATTGCGAGCGCCAGGTTAACCAACCGGCCTCCTGAGCCTGACGCAGGAGGGTGCGCACATGCCGTTCGCTACAAAAACAGCGGCTGGCAAGTTCGGAAACGGTGATCTGCTGCATTTCACCCATCGAGGGCTGCCACAGACGTTGATACTGATTAAGACGATTAAGCTGGCGCATGTTAAACCCGGAACAATAATTTTTATCTATTCACTATTACTTCCGTATATCTCACTGGATACTGATACACAAGTTAACCTCATCACATTTCGGGAGTCATCATGGCGCGGCTTGCAGCATTTGATATGGACGGCACGCTTTTAATGCCGGATCACCGCCTGGGGGAGAAAACCCTGAGCACGCTGAGGCGGCTGCATGAGCGTGACGTCACCCTGACTTTCGCCACCGGACGTCATGTGCTGGAAATGCGTCATCTGCTGAGCGCATTTTCTCTTGATGCTTTTCTGATTACCGGCAACGGTACCCGGATTCATTCTGTCGAAGGTGAGGTCCTGTATCGTCAGGATTTGGATCCAGAAATCGCGGATTTGGTTCTGCACAGCACCTGGGATACGCAGGCCAGCGTCCACGTATTTAACGACTCGGGGTGGCTTACAGGCCAGGAGATCCCGGAACTGTTGCAAGCCCACGTCTACAGCGGATTCAAATATCAGTTAACCGATCTTCGGCGTATACCGGCTCATTTGGTCACCAAGATCTGTTTTTGTGGCGATCATGACGATCTCTGCCGCCTGCGTGTTCAGCTTAACGAGGTGCTAGGCACTCGTGCGCATCTCACCTTCTCGGCGGTGGATTGTCTGGAAGTGTTACCAGTGGGATGTAACAAAGGTTCCGCGCTGGCAGTACTGAGCGACCGCCTGGGCTTTACGATGCAGGATTGCATGGCGTTTGGCGACGCCATGAACGACCGCGAGATGCTGGGTAGCGTCGGTCGCGGTCTGATAATGGGGAATGCGATGCCGCAGTTAATTGCAGAGCTTGCTCATCTACCGGTTATCGGGCATTGCCGTAACGAAGCAGTGTCCCACTTTTTGACGCATTGGCTGGACAAACCAAACCTCCCATATTCCCCCGAATAGTGAGACTCTTCCAGCAAGCCAGACTTCGGTCTGGCTTTTTTTATTTCACCATCTGCGCAATTTGCGCTTTCCACGGCTCAAGATCGCCTACGTTGATTCTCACCCAGTCGGCATTGTAATAAGTGTCGAGATAACGCTCACCGCTGTCGCACAGCAGGGTGACGATAGAACCGGTTCGGCCTTCGTCGCGCATCCGTGAAGCTAACTGCAAAACTCCCCACATGTTGGTCCCCGTAGATGCTCCTACTTTACGACCGAGCTGCGTTTCCAGCCAGTGCGCGGTCGCCACGCTTGCTGCATCAGGCACGCGCAGCATTTCATCAACCACATCGGGAATAAACGACGGCTCGACGCGCGGGCGACCGATCCCTTCAATTTTACTCCCCACCGGGCTGCGTAAGCTTGCATCGCGACTCTGCCAGTAATCCATGAACACGGAGTTCTGCGGGTCGACCACCATCAGTCTGGTGTCGTAGCCCTGGCAGCGGATATAGCGGCCGATAGTCGCGGACGTCCCGCCCGTACCGGCGCTCATCACGATATAGGATGGCTCAGGATGCGGCTCGTTGTTCATCTGGCGGAAAATGCTATCGGCAATATTGTTATTGCCGCGCCAGTCAGTAGCGCGTTCGGCGTAGGTAAACTGATCCATATAGTGGCCGTTTAGCTCGCGGGCGAGCATTTCTGAGGCGTCGTAGATCTCACAGGCGCTTTCCACAAAGTGGCAGCGGCCGCCGTAAAACTCGATTTGTTCGATTTTGCGTTTTGCGGTGCAGGAAGGCATGACGGCGATAAATGGCAAGCCCAGCAGACGAGCAAAATAGGCTTCTGACACGGCGGTCGAGCCAGACGATGATTCAATAATCGTCGTGCCTTCTTTGATCCAACCGTTGCATAAACCGTACAGAAACAGCGAACGCGCCAGACGATGCTTCAGGCTCCCTGTCGGGTGCGTGCTCTCATCTTTCAGGTACAGCTGGATACCCGTAAAACCCGGCAACGCAAGGCGAATCAGGTGTGTATCCGCCGAACGTTGATAGTCGGCATTTATCTCGCTGATGGCATGTTTGACCCAAGTGCTATTCATCGTCTGTATCCGTTTGTCATTTTGTGCCCAGCATAGCGAAAAGCACGGAAAAAATTGTTGCTATCTGACCTTTGAAATAGAATATCAGGAGAAAAATTTTCTCTGTGAGGTGGGGTATGTTAGATAAAATTGACCGTAAGCTGCTCTCCTTACTGCAAAAGGACTGCACCCTCTCTTTGCAGGCACTCGCTGATGCCGTTAATCTGACGACTACGCCATGCTGGAAGCGTCTCAAAAGACTCGAAGATGATGGCATCCTGCTGGGGCGCGTTGCGCTGCTGGATCCTGAAAAACTGGGGCTTGGATTGACCGCGTTTGTTCTGATAAAAACACAGCATCACAGCAGCGACTGGTATTGCCGCTTCGTGACCGAGGTGTCAGACATGCCGGAGGTGCTCGGTTTTTGGCGCATGGCGGGTGAATACGATTATCTGATGCGCGTTCAGGTGGCTGACATGAAACGCTATGACGACTTCTACAAACGCCTGGTGAACAGCGTGCCGGGCCTGTCAGATGTCACCTCAAGCTTCGCCATGGAACAGATAAAATACACCACAGCACTACCCATTGAATAACTTCCCGGCCAGGCCGGAACAATACCTTCAGGAATTTACCGCGTGCGATTATTTGCTCAATTATGCTGGTACTTTCGTCGGGAGTGGCGACGCTATCTCGGCGCAGTGGCTTTGCTTATCATCATTGCTATCTTGCAACTGATCCCGCCAAAAGTGGTGGGATATGTGGTGGACGGCGTTACGGAACAACATTACACCACCGCACGGGTGATGATGTGGGTCGGCACGCTTGTGCTTACGGCGACGATCGTTTATTTGCTGCGTTACGTCTGGCGTGTGCTGTTGTTTGGTGCGTCTTACCAGCTTGCCGTTGAACTGCGTGAAGATTTTTATCGCCAGTTGAGTCGTCAACATCCCGAGTTTTATCTGCGTCATCGCACTGGTGATTTGATCGCGCGTGCCACCAACGACGTGGACCGTGTGGTATTTGCCGCCGGGGAAGGGGTGCTTACGCTGGTGGATTCGCTGGTGATGGGGTGCGCGGTATTGATTGTGATGTCGACGCAAATCAGCTGGCAGCTCACGCTGCTTGCCCTGCTGCCGATGCCAATTATGGCGCTGGCGATCAAGCGTTACGGCGATCAATTGCACGAGCGTTTTAAGCTGGCGCAGGCGGCGTTCTCGTCGCTGAACGACAGAACGCAGGAGAGCATGACCAGCATCCGCATGATCAAAGCTTTTGGTCTGGAAGATCGTCAGTCTGCTCTCTTTGCCGCCGATGCCGCCGATACCGGCGCAAAAAACCTGCGCGTGGCGCGCATTGATGCCCGGTTCGATCCGACGATTTATATCGCGATCGGTACGGCAAACCTGCTGGCCATTGGCGGCGGGAGCTGGATGGTCGTGAACGGCTCAATGACGCTGGGTCAATTGACCAGCTTTGTCATGTATCTCGGGTTGATGATTTGGCCAATGCTGGCACTTGCGTGGATGTTTAACATCGTTGAGCGCGGTAGCGCGGCGTATAGCCGTATTCGCGCGATGCTTGCCGAAGCACCGGTCGTTAACGATGGCAGCGAAGCCGTGCCAAAAGGGCGCGGGGCGCTGGATGTCGCCATTGATACTTTTATTTATCCGCAAACAGACCATCGGGTTCTGGATAACGTGCATTTCGCCCTCCGTCCCGGGCAGATGCTGGGGATTTGTGGGCCGACGGGGGCAGGTAAAAGCACCGTGCTGTCACTGATTCAGCGTCACTTTGATGTCACGCAGGGGGAGATTCGTTTTCACGATATTCCGCTTACCCGCCTGCAACTGGATGACTGGCGCAGTCGTCTGGCGGTCGTCAGCCAGACACCGTTTTTGTTCTCCGATACGGTAGCCAATAATATTGCGCTGGGCCATCCCAATGCCACGCAGGAAGAAATTGAACAGGTGGCGAAGCTCGCCAGCGTCCATGACGATATTCTGCGTCTGCCGCAGGGATACGAAACCGAAGTCGGCGAGCGTGGCGTGATGCTCTCAGGGGGGCAAAAACAGCGTATTTCGATTGCTCGCGCGCTGCTGCTGAATGCGGAAATCCTGATCCTCGACGATGCGCTTTCGGCTGTCGATGGGCGTACGGAGCACCAGATTCTGCATAATTTGCGGCAGTGGGGCGAAGGCCGCACGGTGATCATTAGCGCTCACCGCTTATCGGCATTGACCGAGGCGAATGAAATTCTGGTCATGCAGCACGGGCATATCGCCCAGCGCGGGGAGCACGAGCGGCTGGCTGAGCAGCCAGGATGGTATCGCGATATGTATCGCTATCAGCAGCTGGAAGCCGCGTTGAATGACGCACCTGAACAGCGCGAGGAGGCCGCGGATGCATAAGTTTGGACAGCTGTGGCCCACGCTAAAACGCCTGCTGGCTTACGGTTCGCCATGGCGCAAACCGCTTTCTATCGCCGTGGTGATGCTGTGGGTCGCGGCGATTGCGGAGGTGAGCGGCCCGCTGCTTATTAGCTATTTCATCGATAATATGGTCGCCAAAAGTAATATGCCGCTAGGGCTGGTGGTAGGGCTAGGCGTTGCATACATTGGCCTTCAACTGCTGGCGGCCTCATTACATTATGCGCAATCGCTGCTCTTTAATCAGGCGGCGGTCGGCGTCGTGCAACAGTTACGCACCGATGTCATGGACGCGGCGCTGCGCCAGCCGTTGAGCGAGTTTGACACTCAGCCCGTCGGGCAGGTGATTTCACGCGTGACCAACGACACCGAAGTGATCCGCGATCTGTACGTCACGGTGGTGGCGACGGTGCTGCGCAGTGCTGCGCTCGTCGGGGCGATGCTGGTAGCAATGTTCAGCCTTGACTGGCGCATGGCGCTGGTGGCGATCACCATTTTCCCTGCCGTGATGATCGTGATGGTCATTTATCAGCGCTACAGCACGCCGATTGTGCGTCGGCTACGTGCGTACCTTGCCGATATCAATGACGGCTTCAATGAAGTCATTAACGGCATGAGCGTTATCCAGCAGTTCCGTCAGCAGGGGCGCTTTGGCGAACGAATGGGTGAGGCCAGCCGTTCGCACTATATGGCGCGTATGCAGACGTTGCGTCTCGATGGCTTCTTGCTGCGTCCGTTGCTAAGCCTGTTTTCGGCCCTGGTGCTATGTGGCCTGCTGATGCTGTTCGGGTTTGGTTCTGGCGGCACCATTGAAGTTGGCGTGCTGTATGCTTTTATTAGCTATCTTGGGCGCTTAAACGAGCCGTTGATCGAATTGACGACGCAGCAATCGATACTGCAACAGGCCGTGGTAGCGGGTGAACGCGTATTTGAACTCATGGACAGACCGCGTCAAACCTATGGTGATGACGAGCGTGAACTGCAAAGCGGTTCTATTGCGGTCGAGAACGTCTCCTTTGCTTATCGCGATGACCGACTGGTTTTACAGGATATCAACCTGGATATTCCGTCGCGTAGCTTTGTCGCGCTCGTCGGGCACACAGGCAGCGGTAAGAGTACGCTCGCCAGCCTGCTTATGGGCTACTACCCGCTGACTCAGGGCGAAATTCGCCTTGATGGTCGCCCGTTGTCCTCTCTGAGCCACGGGGTACTGCGCAAAGGGATTGCGATGGTGCAGCAGGACCCGGTCGTCATGGCAGACTCTTTCTTCGCTAACGTCACGCTGGGCCGCCCGTTTACGGAACAGCAGGTGTGGGATGTGCTGGAAAAGGTTCAGTTGGCGGAGCTGGCGCGTGGCTTGAATGACGGCATTTTTACTACGCTGGGCGAGCAGGGCAATAACCTGTCCGTTGGGCAAAAACAGCTGCTGGCACTGGCGCGCGTGCTAATCGATACCCCGCAAATCCTGATTCTTGATGAAGCGACTGCCAGCATCGATTCGGGTACTGAGCAAGCCATCCAGCAGGCGCTGGCGGTGGTGCGTGAGCATACGACGCTGGTGGTGATTGCACATCGCCTTTCTACGATTGTTGATGCGGATACCATTCTGGTTTTGCATCGTGGACAAGCGGTAGAGCGTGGCAATCATCGCGAGTTGCTGGAAGCGAAAGGACGTTACTGGCAAATGTATCAGCTGCAGCTGGCAGGCGAAGAGCTTGCGGCCAGTGCTCGAGAGGAAGAATCACTCAGCGCCTGATGCACCAAAATTAAGCACGTCACTAACAGGATTTTTTGTTGGTGCAAAAAAGAAACGCACCCTGCACTATCGTGGTGCGTTTTTCTTTTCTGTCATCCCCTTTCTCTTCTCTCTTCGCCAGTTACGCCGCCTTTCTTCCGTTTTTTCAACTCTGGCACAGCGCTTGCAATATCTCATGTGTATTAGCTGCCGCCATTATCGAATTCTGACTGGAGAGGATCTATGAAGCTGGTTACGGTTGTCATCAAACCATTCAAACTCGAAGACGTTCGTGAAGCGTTGTCTTCAATGGGTATTCAGGGGCTGACGGTCACCGAAGTGAAAGGCTTTGGTCGTCAGAAGGGACATGCGGAGCTTTATCGCGGAGCAGAATATAGCGTCAACTTCCTGCCTAAGGTGAAGATTGATGTGGCGATTGCTGACGATCAGCTCGATGAAGTGATCGATGTCGTGAGCAAAGCGGCCTACACCGGCAAAATTGGCGACGGCAAAATTTTCGTTGCCGAATTGCAGCGCGTCATTCGCATCCGTACGGGCGAAGCTGACGAAGCCGCACTGTAAGTAACTCCTGGCACACAGTGATAGGGATCGAGAAAATGAAGATAGCAACAATCAAAACAGCTCTGGGGACTCTGGCACTGCTGCCGGGCCTGGCGATGGCTGCTCCTGCGGTGGCAGACAAAGCCGATAACGCCTTTATGATGATCTGCACCGCGTTGGTGCTGTTCATGACGATTCCGGGCATTGCCCTGTTTTACGGCGGCTTGATCCGCGGGAAAAACGTTTTATCTATGCTCACTCAGGTTGCGGTGACTTTTGCGCTGGTCTGCGTGCTGTGGGTGGTTTACGGCTACTCGCTGGCGTTTGGCGAAGGTAACGCCTTCTTTGGCAACTTCAACTGGGTGATGCTAAAAAATATCGAACTGACCGCATTAATGGGCAGCTTCTATCAGTATATCCACGTTGCTTTCCAGGGCTCGTTCGCGGCGATTACCGTTGGCCTGATTGTTGGTGCGCTGGCTGAACGTATTCGCTTCTCAGCGGTGTTGATCTTCGTCGTGGTGTGGCTGACGCTCTCCTATGTGCCGATTGCGCACATGGTTTGGGGTGGTGGCTTGCTGGCGGCGCACGGCGCGTTGGACTTCGCAGGCGGTACTGTCGTCCATATTAACGCGGCGGTTGCCGGTCTGGTCGGAGCGTATCTGGTTGGCAAACGCGTGGGCTTTGGCAAAGAAGCGTTTAAACCGCACAATCTGCCGATGGTCTTTACGGGTACTGCGATTCTGTACTTCGGCTGGTTCGGCTTCAACGCAGGTTCTGCAAGTGCGGCTAACGAAATTGCAGCCCTGGCCTTCGTGAACACCGTTGTCGCCACGGCGGGCGCTATCCTGTCATGGGTCTTTGGTGAGTGGGTCGTACGCGGTAAACCGTCTCTGCTGGGTGCGTGTTCTGGTGCCATTGCGGGTCTGGTCGGTATCACTCCAGCCTGCGGATTTGTGGGTGTCGGCGGGGCGCTGATTGTGGGTCTGGTCGCGGGTCTTGCGGGTATGTGGGGTGTGACGGCGCTGAAACGTATTCTGCGCGTTGACGACCCTTGCGACGTGTTTGGCGTACACGGTGTGTGCGGCATCGTCGGCTGCATCATGACCGGTATCTTTGCATCAACGTCTCTGGGCGGTGTGGGTTATGCAGAAGGTGTGACTATGGTCCATCAGCTTCTGGTACAGCTGGAAAGCATCGGCATCACCATTGTCTGGTCAGGTGTGGTTGCCTTTATCGCCTACAAACTTGCGGATATGACGGTTGGGTTGCGCGTACCGGAAGAGCAGGAACGCGAAGGTCTGGACGTCAACAGCCACGGCGAGAATGCGTATAACGCCTAGGTAAAAGCAAAACGGCAACGCAAGTTGCCGTTTTTAGTGTTTGTTCCCTCAGCCTCGATTTCGCATCACCCCTTCCTGCACCGTAGAGGCGACCAGCACGCCGTCCTGAGTATAAAACTCACCGCGCACAAACCCGCGTGCACTGGATGCCGAGGTACTTTCTACACTATACAGCAGCCAGTTGTTCATATCGAACGGACGGTGGAACCACATGGAATGATCGATAGTCGCCACCTGCATTCCTTTTTCCAGGAATCCGACGCCGTGGGGCTGCAAAGCGACCGGCAGGAAGTTAAAGTCCGACGCATAGCCCAGCAGATACTGATGTACGCGAAGATCCGCAGGCACCGTTCCGTTGGCGCGCATCCATACCTGGCGTTTCGGCTCTGCGGCATGGCCCTTCATCGGGTTATGAAATTCAACCGGGCGAATCTCCAGTGGTTTATCGCACAGGAATTTCTCCTTAACCTGCGGGGGCAGGAGATGCGCCAGCGCGCGGGCGATATCGGTTTCTGATTTCAGTTCATCCGGGGCGGGAGCGGGCGGCATCGTTTTTTGATGCTCATAGCCAGGTTCAGGAGCCTGGAATGAAGCGGTCATATAAAAAATCGGTTTGCCATTCTGCACAGCGGCAACTCTACGGGCGCTAAAACTGTTGCCATCGCGCAGCACTTCGACGTCATAAACGATAGGCTTTGCGCTATCGCCCGGACGTAAAAAATAGCTGTGGAATGAATGCACCAGACGGTCTGCGGGCACGGTCTCTTTGGCTGCATAAAGCGCCTGTCCCACGACCTGACCACCAAAGACCTGGCGCAAGCCGAGATCTTCGCTCTGTCCGCGGAAGAGTCCTTCCTCAATTTTTTCCAGATTCAGTAATGTCAGCAGATTGTTCAGTGCTTGACTCATAGTTGTCCTCAATAATACGCCACAGCGAAAGATAAGCTGATTATAACGCAGAAACGGAAGTGGTCCGATGGGTGCAATAATCTGAATAACGAGGCAAAACCAGGCGGAAATAAGTGATATGTGCCACACTTAGTCACGTTATGTTTCTGTTAACGACTATCTGGCGGTATCGATCCCGTCGGTGCATTGATGATAAGGAGAACTCAATGAAACTCGTGCACATGTTAAGTGGTTTAGCGGTAGTGGTTGCCCTGTCTGCCTGTGCGGATAAAAGTGCGGACATCCAGACACCAGCGCCAAACCCAAATGCAGCGGGTGCGACTACGCAGCCAACTATGCAGCAGCCAAATGTTTCAGGTACGGTTTGGATCCGTCAGAAAGTGGCTTTACCACCTGATGCGGTTCTGACAGTGACGCTGTCCGATGCTTCACTGGCCGACGCGCCATCGAAAGTCTTGTCGCAAAAAGCGGTTCGCACAGAAGGTAAGCAGTCGCCGTTCAGTTTTGTGCTGCCGTTTAACCCGGCAGACATCCAGCCAAATGCGCGAATCTTGCTGAGCGCGGCGGTGACCGTGAATGACAAGCTGGTCTTCATCACCGATACGGTACAGCCGGTGATCAACCAGGGCGGCACTAAAGCCGATCTGACGCTGGTACCGGTGCAGCAGACTGCGGTTCCAATGCAGCAAGGCGGTGGTGCAGCGACGACGGTTCCGTCAACGTCGCCAACGCAGGTGAACCCGTCTTCGGCGGTGCCTGCGCCAACCCAGTACTAAGCGGTTCCCTTTGCCCTCTCATTTATGAGAGGGCTTTAATACACCCAGCGATACTTCTGCATATCAATTTCCCCCTTTCCCGACACCTGCACACCTTCAGATAACAGCGCCTGACGTTGCCGCTGTAGATCCGGGCCGGTCAGTGAAATCTCGCCATGTCGATTTACGACGCGATACCAGGGCAGAGTGCTGCCTTCCGGCAGACGCTTCAGCACGCCGCCAACCTGCCGCGCAGCACGCGGTGAACCCGCCAGCCGGGCAACGTCGCCGTAAGTCGTGACGTAACCTTCTGGAATAGAGGCCACAATTTGCCAGACTCGCTGCGGGAAAGAATCATGTTGGTCCAATGCTGTTCTCCCTTGTGATAGGCCAAAAAAGACAATTTAAACAAGGATCTAGTTTTGGTTTGTTCCCTGCAAGAGCGCGAAAATTCAAGATTTTATTGCTATCAAAAGCTATCAATCAAAGAGGTTCAATCGTCCCATATCTTTTTTTAGTCATACAACCATCTTCCCACTTTTGCTGACTCGGCTAGCATACGAAGCGTTAGCGGTTCAGGTTCATCGTCATCCTTCCCGCTAGTAAAAAGTGAGTAAAGGATAAATGTCTCTTCAGGCCAATATCTGTAAAAATTGAAGCCAGAAGGATTAACATCAAAGCGTTCGAAATACTCACTCATGATATCTGCCCCTGTCTCACTAGCCCAAACGTAGTTGCCAGTGCTGAGACTTGTATCAATTGTGACTGGCCACTTCTTATTGGTGAAAAGAGCTGGTTTGTTAAATCTTTCGCTATACCAGGTCATGACCTCCTTATCAGTCACCATAACTTATCGTTTCCTCTGGCTATGGTATTGAATTTCGTTGTTGCCTTGTAAGCGATGGTAGAGACATCAGCAGCAATAACGACAATACCAATGATAGGAATCCATCGCCCCACAAATGCACCAAGATTGGTAACGTAAGTAAATTTCATTCTTCTAATACTGGAGTTGGTCAGTGTGGGTAAGCGTCTGGTTTCAATGTTTAGCCAATGACGTAGCTGTGAACTGAGTGGTGATGTTCCCGGTGTTGTTCCCCCTGGCTTACCCCTCGTTGCTATCTCAGGTTGACCAAGCAGAATTAACCCGACTGTCAGCAGATCACCTGTTTCGAACTGTTCAGCAGTCTCATCAAGGAAAATCCAGAAGAGCAACTCACCAGCGGAAAGGTTGTAAAATCCCCTGTAGAAGTATGTTCCGTTAAGTTCTTCAACTGTATCCATGTTGAGTTATCCCGTTACACGCTCCGCCCATGCGTCGGCATATTGAATGTTGCCGTCCTTGAACGTCCATGTAATTTTAGCGTAGCGTAATTGCACTTGCTCAAGATGGCCGGTATTTATCACCGTCTTTGTGTCATGCATCATGGGCGTGACTGAGACAATTTTCACCGCTTTCAGCAACATGTTGTAGTACTCGACTTCCTGACCTGCATCATTAATCCGGTACCATTAAAACTCCGCACTTTGAAGTATTTGTCCCGTGGCTACAGCTTTCATTAGGTAAGGGGAGGAACTATCAAACTCCTTCTCAAACATAAGAGCGCCATGCACACGTGTCCCTGTTAGTTTGCCGGTATTACCATCTGTTGGAATGTAAAGGTTATGGCTAAATGATGTGATTTCTATGGAGTGCTCGCGATCCTGTACATCTACAGAACCTTTGATGAGAGCTCCGCCATCATCCTTAAGCCAAAGATAAGAGGGAATTGCCATATTTTCTCCTTTTTTGTGTGGTTAATTTGGAGGAGTCTAAACATTTAGTCCTGATGGGTAAATTAGTGATTCTATTTAAGTGATTGTTTAATAAAGGATAATTTTTTATTCAGTGAGGCTGTGAATCAGAAGTAATCGATCGAACTCATCGCTGGATAGTCTATTAAAACCTTCTGGCGGGACATCATTTTGGCGCGGCCTTGGCTTAACTGGCCTGTGTCCATATTGGTCGTTGCAGTCGCTGTTAGTTAATTGAAGAAACCGACCTCAAAACCCCACTCATGTCCTTTGCGCAATAAAGCATCATCTAAACGCCACCGCCTTGCAATTAGGGTACTGAGCAGGGATAATGCGCCTGCGCGTTGGTTATCGACTATCAACGCTCTCAATGGGGGCTCTGTTGGTTCTCCCGCAACGCTACTCTGTTTACCAGGTCAGATCCGGAAGGAAGCAGCCAAAGCAGATGACGCGTGTGCCGGGATGTAGCTGGCAGGGCCCCCACCCATTTGTGCCTTCCTCATACTTCCGCATTCCGCTTCTTGTCCCTTGCAGCCGATAATTTTTCTTAAATCCATTTCTTTTGTATGGCTTTGAAATATATCCTTCATCACACTGAAATATTATTGTCATAAACCTGTAATAATAGACTGGCAAATTAATATTGGCTGTTCTTTTTACTGTCATAAGCAAAAAATATAACTCTGGATTACGCTGTTAACTTCGTGTATTAAATAAAGAACTTATTCCTGAGGGAAGTCGCAAACATGACCACTGCGGTATTAAACGTAAAAATCGATGAAGCGCTAAAAGAAAGACTTCGCCATTACGCAGAAGTTAATAACGAGAATTTAAGCGTGACCACAGAAAAACTGCTGTTGTTGGCTTTCGAAGCAGCGGCTGAGGCGGGAGTATCGGAAGAGGATATCGATAATCAGCATACGGAAGAAGAGAATGTAACTCCATTTACTCCTAAAGAAATCAAGGCACTACGCAAAATTCTGAAGAAGAGAAAATGAAACAACAACTGTCTACCGCCAATGACTACAACGAAGCCTGTGACATGCTTCGTTCAGGTTACGTTAAACACGTGCGTCTTGGCTGGAATGTAGGAAGTGATGAGTTCTTTCGCATTGCGTCTGACTGGTGTGATACGGGCGCAAAAATAAAGAAAGAGGGTGAGGATTTTATTATTTCTATCAAAGGTTTTCCCATTCCTCCTCAGCACTGATGCAAACCTGTGAAAACTGCTGACTGCATTCGTTGCAGCCAGCAGTTTTTATTTTAAATAAAACCTCGCTTCAATACGCCTTCCGTTTGATTTAACGTTCCCCACAGCGGTTTGATTTGCAAAAATGCACGCTCAAGTTCGATGGGATCCAGCGAGAAAGGCATACGCAGATAACGGTCGAAGGCTCCAGAAAGACCAAAGCGTGTGCCGGTCCCCAGATGAATTCCCTGGGTTTGTGCCCTGGCGGCAAGCTGGGAAGCGACCATGCCGGGGAGTTCGACCCAGTACGACAGCCCGCCTTCTGGCTCATGAAAATGCCATTCTGGAAAATGCTCGCGCATCAGCGCACTACAGCGATCCCGGCGTTCCTTAAGCATTTGCCGACGCGTGGGCAGGAAAGTAGCAGAGTGCTCAATCAACCACTGGGTCGCCAGCTGTTCTAACAACGGGGAACCCAGATCAAGCGTGTCGCGCGTCTGAGCAAGCGTGGCAATGGTGCGCGAAGAGGCACGAATCCATCCCAGGCGTAATCCTCCCCAAAAACTCTTTCCCGCTGAACCCAGGGTAATTACCGTGGCTTTTGGGTTAAATGCGGCTAATGGCAAAGGTGGTGGGGCATCAAACCACAGGTCCACCATCGTCTCATCGACGACCAGCGTGGTGCGCGTTTGTGCCGCAATATCGGTTATTGCACGGCGGGTGGCGGTATCCATGCAGCGCCCGGTGGGATTATGGAAATCGGGCATCAGGTATGCCAGACGTGGTGCAGTTTGCGCCAGCGTAGCCGCAAAGCCGTCGGTGTCCCATCCTGATTCGGGGAGGGATACGCCAACGGGTCGGCAGGACGCGCCCTGAATAGCGGCGATGGCCAGCGGGTAGGTCGGATGATCAACCACCACGCGATCGCCCGGTCCCGTTAACATCCGTAAAACCAGAGCAAAACCGCTGACCGCACCGTTAACGACCATCACCTCGTCGGCGCGGGTCGGTAATCCGCGCTCGGTGTAGCGGGCGGCAATCGCCTCGCGCAGCGATAGCAAACCTAACTGATCATAGCCAGTATGGGACAAATGGTGCGTTATTGCGGTCAGCGCGTGAGTGTAGGCCTGGTGAATTTCAGGCCCAGCGCTAAGGGCGGCGGTAGAGAGATCCAGCGCGGCACTGGCAACCGCACCGGTCGGGATCGTACGGCTATCCGGCAATATCACCCGCGAGCCGCTGCCGTGTCGACTTTCCAGATAACCCGCTTCACGCAGATGAGCTAACGCGCTACCGACGGTGGTGCGGCTGACATCTAAAGCCGTTGCCAGCTCTCGTTCGCCGGGCAGGCGGGTATCTAACGCCAGCCTGCCATCAAGGATCAGCAGACGCAGCGCATCCGCCAGCTGACGCCAGAGCGGAGTGCGGGAAGAGGCTTGCTGCCAGTGCCCCATAAGACGCACCAGAGACTGACTACCAAAGCGACGAGATGACATATGTAGTCCACTATTTGAAAACTGGACATTAATCATAGGACCAATTCGAGCGAAGATGAAAGCATAAACTTCAGGAGAAAAACCATGCTGCGTCGCTTACTGCAACTTTACATCGGACTGGGATTTTACGGATTATCCACCGCGATGTTCGTCCGGGCCGATCTTGGTGCCGATCCGTGGAACGTGTTCCATCTTGGCGTAGCAAAGCTGCTGGCGATGGATATTGGTACGGTGATGATCCTGACCGGTGCGCTGGTATTGTTGTTCTGGATCCCACTGCGCCAGCGGCCTGGGCTTGGGACGATCAGTAACGTTATCGTTATTGGGCTAGCTGCCGACGCCGCACTCGCTGTACTCCCTGAGATGAGTTCGCTGGTAGCGCGCAGCGTTCTGCTGGGTGCTGCGGTAGTGGTCAATGCGCTGGCGACCGGGATGTACATTGGCGCAGGATTTGGATCCGGACCGCGTGACGGGCTGATGACCGGTATCAACGCCCGCACAGGCTGGTCCGTTCGCAGCGTTCGTACTGCCATCGAAATATCCGTGTTGCTGATTGGCTGCGCGCTGGGTGGAACGTTTGGGGTGGGAACGGTGCTGTATGCGCTCGCCATCGGCCCACTCATCCAGATTTGCCTGCCGTGGTTTCGTCAGAAGCCGAAAATGAGCATAACGCCACAGCCCGAAAGCGTTGTTTGATTTTGCGAAGCGCTCACATGCTTTAGCCGCGACACTGTGCCAGAATGGCGGGCTCTGCCCAACTGATGTCTAAAGTATGAAAGCGATAACGCTCTATGACGTCGCCCGCCTGGCGGGCGTTTCCTATCAAACCGTTTCACGCGTGATAAACGATGCTGAGCATGTCTCCGATCGCACACGAGAAAAGGTGCAACAGGCGATGGCCGAACTGCATTATGTGCCCAACCGAGGGGCGCAGCAGCTGGCGGGTAAACGCACCCGAACGCTAGGATTGATAACCACCGATCTGGCGCTGCATGCACCGTCGCAAATTGCGTCGGCGGTCAAGTCTCGTGCTGGTGAGCGCGGGGCTGGCGTGCTTATCTCAATGGTGGAACACCCGACGTTTTGCGAGGCGGCTCTTCAGGAGTTGCTGGCGCAGCGCGTCGAGGGTTTGCTGGTCAACGTCCCGCTTGACGATGCTGATGCCGAACGAATTCGTCGGCTGGCCGCACCGGTTCCCGTTCTGTTCCTCGATGTTTCTCCTTGTGCAGACGTTCACAGCCTGGCATTTAACGCCGGGCAGGGCGCAGCGTTGGGGGTAGAACACCTTCTGGCGCTCGGGCATCAGCGCATTGCTTTACTCAGCGGGCCAGAAAGCTCGGTCTCTTCTCGTGCTCGTCTCGCGGGCTGGCAGGCGCGTCTGGCGCAGGCCAATATGTCGCCTTGCGCAATGGCTCATGGCGACTGGAGCGCGGCTTCTGGCTACGAAAAAGGACATCAGTTGCTGGCGGGGGCGACGCTTCCACACGCCATTCTCGTTGCTAACGACCAGATGGCGCTTGGCGTGATGCGCGCCTGTGCCGAGAAAGGCGTGTCGATTCCGGGACAGATTTCGGTGGTCGGTTTCGATGATACCACCGACAGCGCCTGGTTTTCTCCGCCGTTAACAACGATCCGCCAGGCCTTTCGTGACGCCGGAGAGCGCAGCGTCGAGTGGTTACTTTCTCCTTCGGAGGACTCGCTTTGGCAGGTGCAGCTTCCCGTTACGCTGGTGGAGCGTCACTCCAGCGCGCAGCATTCGCCGCAGCAGGCCGATCGAGAGGATCTCGCGCGGCAGCTAAAATCACTGGCACTTATTGCCGAGCAGTTGGCGCGACGCTAAACCTTTTGTGATCTGACTCGCTTTGCCGCCTTTCGATCCTTTACCGACCTTTATAATCAGGGCATGGTATCTAAAATTGTGAGCGCTTCGCAAAGAGGTCAATATGTTCGCCAAACCCACACCTTCTCTTCGTCAACTGTTAGCCCGTCGTGACTGGGAAAACCCAGGCGTCACCCAGTGGCATCGCCTGGCGGCCCATGCGCCTTTTCATAGCTGGCGTGATGAAGCATCCGCAAAAGATGACGCAGGATCCTTGCGTAAGCGTTCACTGAACGGCGACTGGACGTTTAGCTATTTCGCTGCGCCCGAGCAGGTTCCCGACGGCTGGATAACGGAAGACTGTGCTAATGCGGTAGTCACGCCGGTGCCATCAAACTGGCAGATGCAGGGCTTCGATACGCCCATTTATACCAACGTGACCTATCCCATTGCCGTGAATCCACCGTTTGTCCCTGAGGAAAACCCCACCGGTTGTTACTCGCTCACATTTGATGTGGATGCGCACTGGCTGGAGAATGGGCAAACGCGCGTGGTCTTTGACGGCGTAAACTCGGCATTTTACCTGTGGTGCAACGGCGAATGGATCGGCTATTCGCAAGATAGTCGTCTGCCCGCTGAATTTGATCTCAGCGCTGTGCTGCGCCCCGGTAGCAACCGTCTGGCAGTGCTGGTGCTACGCTGGTGCGACGGAAGCTATCTTGAAGATCAGGATATGTGGCGCATGAGCGGTATTTTCCGTGACGTCTCGCTGCTGCATAAACCCGAAACGCATATCGCCGACTATCACGTCGTCACCGAACTGAACGCCGATTACGATCGCGCCAAATTGCAGGTTGAAGTGGCTCTCGCTGGACGAGAGTTTGCCGATGGCGAAGTGGCATTAACGCTATGGCGTGACGGCGAATCCGTGGCGACGGCCACAGCAAAACCCGGCTCGGCGATAGTTGACGAGCGAGGAGGCTGGGCTGAAAGACTCAACGTTTCTCTACCCGTGGCTAACCCGGCGCTGTGGAGTGCTGAAACGCCCGTGCTGTATCGCCTGACCATCGCCCTGCGCGACGGGCAGGGAAGGGTACAGGAGGTGGAGGCCTGCGATGTTGGTTTTCGCCGTGTAGAAATCAGCAACGGGCTGCTGAAAGTAAACGGTAAGCCTTTACTCATTCGCGGCGTTAACCGTCACGAGCATCATCCCGAGCATGGACAGGTGATGGATGAAGCCACCATGCGTCGTGATATTGAACTGATGAAGCAGCATAACTTTAACGCCGTACGCTGTTCCCACTATCCGAACCATCCGCTGTGGTACACGCTCTGCGATCGCTACGGCCTGTATGTGGTCGATGAGGCCAATATTGAAACTCACGGCATGGTGCCGATGAGTCGTCTGGCTGACGATCCCCGCTGGCTGCCCGCCATGAGCGAACGGGTGACGCGCATGGTGCAACGCGATCGCAACCATCCGTCCATTATCATCTGGTCGCTGGGCAATGAGTCTGGTCATGGGGCAAATCACGACGCGCTGTATCGCTGGATTAAAGCCACCGATCCTACGCGTCCAGTGCAATATGAAGGCGGGGGAGCAAACACGGCGGCGACCGATATTGTGTGCCCGATGTATGCTCGCGTCGATCAGGATCAACCTTTCCCGGCCGTGCCAAAATGGTCGATCAAAAAGTGGATCGGCATGCCGGATGAAACCCGTCCGCTGATCCTCTGCGAGTATGCTCATGCTATGGGAAATAGCTTCGGCGGTTTTGCAAAATACTGGGATGCATTCCGCAAACATCCGCGCCTGCAGGGCGGTTTTGTCTGGGATTGGGTCGATCAGGCGCTGAGCAAAAAAGATGACGACGGCAAGCTATTTTGGGCATACGGCGGTGATTTTGGTGATACGCCTAACGACCGTCAGTTTTGCCTGAACGGGTTGGTTTTCCCGGATCGCACGCCGCATCCGGCGCTGTTTGAAGCGCAGCGTGCGCAGCAATTTTTCACCTTTACGCAGGTGAGTGCATCGCCGCTGGTGATTGAGGTGCAAAGCGATTATCTCTTCCGCCACAGCGACAATGAGACTCTACTCTGGAGTGTTGCCCGCGATGGCGATGTGCTGGCAAGTGGCGAGGTCGCGCTGAATATTGCGCCGCAGGGAACGCAGCGAGTGGAAGTAGCACTGCCAGAAATGACCGCAGGACAAGGCGAAGTATGGCTGAATGTGGATATCGTCCAGACAGAAGCCACGCCGTGGTCGCCAGCGCATCATCGTTGCGCCTGGGATCAGTGGCAACTTCCCACTCCGCTGTTTATCGCTTCACCGGTTTCCGCTACCGAAAAACCAGAATTGATCCTCCAGGAAACGACTCTGGAAGTTGTGCATCAGAAGCAACGATGGGTATTCAGCCGTGAAAGCGGAAATCTGGAACAGTGGTGGAATACGGGGGTTGAAACGCTGCTGGCTCCGCTGGTCGATAATTTTACCCGCGCGCCGCTCGACAACGATATTGGCGTGAGCGAAGCCACCCGGATCGACCCGAATGCCTGGGTCGAACGCTGGAAAGCGGCGGGCATGTACGGTCTGGTGCCGCGTCTGCTGCACTGTGAAGGCGAACCGTTGGCGGGCAGCGTGATTATCACGACTCTGCACGCGTGGGAGTATGAGGGTAAGCCGCTATTCCTGAGCCGAAAGGTCTGGCGAGTCGATGGCAACGGCGTATTGCACGGTGACGTACAGGTGCAGGCGGCATCCGATATCCCTGAACCTGCGCGAATCGGGCTGAGCGTTCAGCTCAAGCAAGCCCCGGAATCGGCAAGCTGGTTGGGGCTCGGGCCACATGAGAACTATCCGGACAGAAAGCTGGCAGCGCAGCAGGGACGCTGGACGTTACCGCTCTGCGATCTGCACACGCCGTATATCTTCCCAACGGAAAATGGACTGCGCTGTGATACTCGTGAACTGCTCTTTGGCGGGCATCAGTTGAAGGGGGCGTTTCACTTCTCGCTTAGCCGCTACAGCCAGCAGCAGTTGCGTGACGTCTCGCATCATCACCTGCTGAAAGAGGAGCCTGGCTGTTGGTTGAACATCGACGCGTTCCACATGGGCGTGGGCGGTGATGATTCCTGGAGTCCCAGCGTTTCACCTGAATATCTCCTGCCACAAAGTTCGCTACGTTACGCGTTTAGCTGGCGACAGGACTAAACTTAATCGTCTGTGGCGGTCACGCCTGGTGGCCGCCCGCTCACTTCGGAGGTTTGTCTCATGAAGTATGTCGATGGTTTTGTGGTTGCCGTTCCTGCGGAAAATAAGGAGGCCTATCGCGCGATGGCGGCAAAGGCGGCACCGCTGTTTAAGGAGTTCGGCGCCACGCGGGTTGTGGAGTGCTGGGCCGATGATGTTCCGGACGGCAACGTCACCGATTTTCGCATGGCGGTAAAAGCGGAAGACGGTGAAGAGATTGTCTTTAGCTGGATTGAATATCCGTCGAAAGCGGTGCGCGATGAAGCGAACAAGAAGTTGATGTCTGACCCACGGATGAAAGAATTTGGCGAGTCGATGCCGTTTGACGGCAAGAGAATGATTTACGGCGGATTCGCGCCGTTACTGGACGAGTGATCGCTCGCGCCCGGCTGCGCGCCGGGCGACTTCTCACTCTTGCTCTAAATTATGTTCAGCCCAGAGAATAAACTCCGCTTTTGGCAGAGCCTTGCTGTACAACCATCCTTGCCCATACTGAACGCCGTGACGTCGCAACCATTCCAGCTGTCCTTCGGTTTCAATGCCCTCTGCGACCATGTCCAGATTCAGCGATTTCGCCATTTCAATGATATGCGGGGTCACGTTTTTATACTCAAGCGCATCCACAAACGACTTATCAATTTTCAGCGTATCGACATCCAAATCCTGAAGATAACTGAGGCTTGAATAGCCCGTTCCAAAATCGTCGATATAGACCGGATGGCCGGAACGGCGGAATCGAGCGATGGCCGGTACGCTGATTTTCGGGTCGGCAAAGCCTCGTTCGGTAAGCTCCAGAGCGATTTGCTTTGGGGGAATTTGCCAAAGATTTAGCAGGCGGCCCAGCAAAGGCGGCAGCTCGGCGGACACCAAATCGGCGGGCGCGAGATTAACAGAGATATGTTGGTCTGGATGATGGTGCAGCCATTCACCCATATCTTCGAATACTTTTTCAATGACCAGTTTGGTTAATCGGGACGTCAGCCCCGTTTGCTCGGCCAGCGGCACGAAAATATCCGGCGACAGAAGGCTGCCGTCGGTTTGCGGCCAGCGAGTGAGGGCTTCGGCTCCGGTGATTTTGCCGCTGTCTAGTGCCACGATCGGCTGATAATGAACGACGAATTCGCGGGCATTAATGGCATCCATAAGGCGGTTACGTGGCGATTGCAGGCGGCGCAAAATACGCAGCACGAAAATCGCTGCCAGCAGACTCACCAGGCTGCCGAAAGGTAGCCAGAACAACAGCTGCTGATGCCAGCTTTCTTTAAGTGGATTCAATGATGCCCAGGCCACCACAGAGAAGCGCAGATCGGGGACTTCTTTCACCACATATATCGACCCTCGGGACTGCAAAGGAGTAAGATTTTGATGCTGCAATTGCTCCCAGATGCGCTGTTCCAGCGGGCTGCTGCTGGCAAAGATCAGATTACTGTCATTGCCGACCAGAGCGGCTTCAATTGGCCAGGCACCGAAGGGGATCACGTCGATCAGCGACGACGGGTCGATCATCACGACGTACTGTTTTGTTCCTAGCACCGCCATATAACGATTAATGCCTAAATCGTTCTGTCGCGTTAGCCACGCGTCGTATCCATCTGGGGTGACTCTCATGGGCGGAGGGAAGGCGGGCGCTTTGCTGACCTGCTCCAATGACGAGCAAACAGGCTTCAGATTATCGATGTACATCACTTCCTGGACGTAGCGCCAGGAGAAGGCCACTCTGCGCATTTCGAGCAGGTGTTCGTGGCTACAGGGTTCGCCTTTAAAAGCCTGTAATTGCGTTAAGGCTTCTTTGGCCTGACTGACCACTCTGTTGGTGCGAATCAGCACGCGCGAAGAATAGCGGTCCAGATCCTGGACAAACTTTTCTTCCGCCTGCCGATGCGCAAGCCAGACGCTCAGGCAGATAGGGATCAGCACGGAAAATATCAGTATTCCAGTCACCAGGCTGACTAAATGTCGGGTTGTCATGCTACGGATTCCTTGCTGAAGTGCTGAAACACATCGCCCTGAAATGATAATCTTACAACATGCCGTGGCGATTGATTTCATTCAGGTAAGCGCAATGAAAAAAAAAGAATTTGTGACGCAAGATCTGCTCAGCAAAATTTACCAGGACACGACGCCAGGACCGCGAAAACTGTCGCCGGAAAGGCAACTGGCAGAAGAGTACGGCGTGTCACGGTTTACGATCCGTCAGGCGCTGGAAAAATTAGTCAGTATTGGCGTGGTGCGGATTGTGCAAGGTTCGGGGATCTGGATCAACGAGCAAGCGCGTAATAATCCTCTGGTTTATAACTCGATCACGGAAAAGCGCTTCGATCAGATACGTTACCGCATGATTAGTCTGCATAAAAAGCGGCCCGATCGTGCGGCGCAGCAAATATTTGGCATCGATGAAGAGAGTTTTATCTGGCATTTTTGTCGGCTGCGCTATGTCGACGAGGTGCCAGTTCAGCTCGAAATCTCCAGTATGCCGGTGGCTGATTTTCCCGATCTCAATCAACAGGCGATAGAACGCTCAATCCAGCAGTATGTCCTGAGCAAGGGAATGGTTATCTCTCACATGCTCACTACCTATCGCGCCATGAGCGTCAGTCGTGAACAGGCGACGATGCTGGGCTGCAAAAAAGGCAGCCCAGCGATGCATATCAATAATCGCGGGATCCTTGATGGCGGGCGCGTATTTGAGGTGAGCGATATCATCGACATCAACTACACCTGCACCTACGTTATCCCTTATAACCGCGATAATTTAACCTGGCGGCAAAATCAGGGCGTGTGAATCGCGCCATCCGGCAGGCGGCTTTGCGTCCACTCGTGTGGACGATAAATAACAGGATGCGCCAGCGCGAGCTGCTCGTTAAACCCCACACCAATTCCTGCTGCCTGTGGCGGGTAAACAAAGCCCTCTTTTACCTCAGGTGCGCCAGGGAAGACGTTATCGGTTGTCGCCGAGCGGGGAATGAACTCCTGAATCGCCGCGTTATGCAGATGAATATTCAAATGGGTATTCACCGCCACGCCAATCGGCGTCATATCGCCAGGACCATGCCAGGCAAGACGCACGCCAAAGGCCTGACAAAGGTGTGCCAGCTTGAGCGCCGGAGTGATGCCCCCAATTTGCGAAACGTGGCAGCGAATAAAATCGATACGACGATTCACAATCAGGTCGTGCCACTCGGCAGGGTTATTGAACAATTCGCCCATCGCCAGCGGAACGCAGCTATGCTGGCGTACCTGCTCCAGCCAGGCGCTTTGCTGCGGCGGCAGGATATCTTCGATGAAGTAGGGCTGGAAAGGTTCGAGCTGCTTCGCCAGTTGTACGGCCTGCTGCGGGAACAGTCGCTCATGGACATCGTGCAGCAAATGCAGCTTCCAGCCGTATTTTTCGCGCAAGGCACGGAACATCTCGACGGTGTTAGCCATGTATTCGTGCTGATCGAACCAGGCACCAGGCGTAGGGTTTTCAGGAGAGTGAAGATCCGAAGGCGTGCCGCCGTAAAACCCCAACTGGCAGCGAATATGACGATATCCTTGCGCCAGCAGCGCATCGACGGAGGAAAACAGATCTTTCAGCGTTTCTCCGCTGGCGTGGCTGTATGCCGGGATCGCGTCGCGGGATTTACCGCCAAACAGTTGATACAGCGGCATGTTGGCCATCTGGCCTTTAATATCCCACAGGGCCATGTCCACGCCGGAGATAGCGTTATTCATCGCCGGACCGTTTCGCCAGTAGGCGTTAACGTTCATCATCTGCCACAAATCTTCGATATTGCTGGCATCACGCCCAATGAGCAGAGGCTTCAGATACTCATCAACCAGCGTTTTGACTGCCAGCGGGCGCTGCTGAAAGGTCGCGCAGCCGTGGCCAGTGATGCCTTGTTCGGTGGTCACTCGTACGGTGACCAGGTTGTGCCGGTCGGGACGGGTAATAAAACACGCGATATTTTTGATAATCACAGGCGTCACGAAATAACTCCTTTGCTGCGCTGTGGGAATACGTTATGGCGAATATCATCGCTCTAAAAATGTGGGTGGGTAAACCGTTTTTTATGATATTTATTTTGGTCAGGTATTCTCTGGTAAAACAATTAAAAACCAGACCAATTTGACCTGATTAAAGATTTTTAGTCCTTTATCGTGGGTAAGTGTGAGCGGTATCAAGTTTTATTGGTTTGTTTTGTTATGTGCGTTTAATTATCCTTCATAGCTACATTAAAACGACAACAACATCCGGCAGGAGTTTTTATGGGGACGCAAGAAGCCATCAACAATATTATTCGTCTGGTTGGCGGTCAGGGGAATATCAATAAAGTCTGGCACTGCATGACGCGACTACGGTTTGATCTTATCGACGATGATAAAGTCGATCAGAACGAGATAAAAAAACTGCCGGGCGTGTTGGGCGCGCAGCTACAGAGCGATCAGTTCCAGGTTATTATTGGACCAAAAGTGAACAGCTGGTACGAGCAAATGCTCAATGTTCTGGGTGATAACGAATCCGCAGCGCCTGCCGCCGCCAAAGGGCGTAAGAGTCTGGTATCACTATTTATGGATACCGTTTCGGGTGTTTTTGGCCCGATAGTCCCGGCGATTGCGGGAGCAGGGATGATCAAAGGCCTACTGGCCGGACTGATTGCTCTGAAAGTCGTTTCAGCGAAAAGCGATACCGTGATGGTTATCGACCTTATTGCCAGCGGCGTTTTTTATTTCCTGCCCTTTTTCCTGGCCGTGTCGGCTGCGAAAATTTTTAAAACCAACGAATATCTGGCGGCAGCCGTCGCCGCTTGTCTGATGTACCCGTCATTGATTGACGCTGCTAAAGCGCTGGCGACGCATCAGGAAGGAGCCGTCAGCGCGCTGTGGCTACTGAATGCTATTCCGGTATCGGTGTTTAACTACTCCGCCAGCGTGATCCCGGTGATCTTCTCTATTTTGGCGTTGAGCTACATCCACCGCTGGGTCGATAGCATTATGCCGGACGTGTTGAAAACGGTATTTACGCCAACGCTCACGCTGTTTATCGGCGCACTGGCTGCGCTGGTGGTGATCGGCCCTATCGGTATCTGGTTGGGTAAAGGGTTGGCGCTGTTTATCGAAGGGCTGTTCAGCGTGTCGGCAAGTTTCGCCGGGCTGGTGGTGGGGGCGATTCGCCCGGTGGCAATCCTAACGGGGATGCATCATGCGATGACGCCGATTGCGTTGCAAAACTTTAGCGATCGCGGATACGACATGCTGATGCCAATGATGTTTATGGCAAATATGGCGATTGCCGGCGCAACTTTTGCTATCTGGCGCTTAAGTAAAGATCGCCAGGATAAAACGGTCACGCTCTCGGCGGCTATTTCCGCGCTGCTGGGCATTACGGAACCGGCGCTGTTTGGCGTACTGACCCGCTACAAAAAAGCGTTTATTGCGGCCACGGTTGCGAGCTCGCTGGCGTCGGCGTTTATCGCCTTCTTTGGTGTCCGGCTGTACGGCTACATTCTCTCAAGCATCTTTAGTTTACCTGCGTATATCGGACCTTATTTCATCTTTGCGCTGGCAGGCGTGGTGATGGCGCTGGTGCTGTCATTTGTCTTAACCACCATGCTGGTGGGCAAAGAGCAGGCGGCAGAAAAATAATCTCGCCCCCGTCCACCTGGATGGGGGGTTGTTTTTGTTCAGTGACTCGGATAGACTTTTGTTATGTTATAACAAAACATATCGAGCCTAAGATGAAACCTGATATCCATCCGCACTACCGTACCGTCGTTTTTCACGACACCAGCGTTAATGAATTCTTCAAGGTGGGTTCGACGATTAAAACCGACCGCGAGATTGAACTCGACGGCGTGTCTTATCCGTACATCACCCTTGATGTCTCGTCGAAATCGCATCCGTATTACACCGGCAAGCAGAAAACCTTCTCTAATGAAGGCAGCACTGCGCGCTTCCGCCAGCGGTTTGCTGGTTTCCTGAATGCGAAACGAGGTTAACCATGCAGGTACTTAACTCACTGCGCAGTGCCAAACAACGTCATCCGGACTGCCAGATTGTCAAACGCAAGGGGCGGCTTTACGTGATTTGTAAATCCAACCCCCGTTTTAAGGCCGTCCAGGGCCGTAAGAAAAGACGTTAATCAATCGCTTTGCGCCACCTTTCCAGGGATTTTTTCTGCTCGCCGTCATCGGTAAAATTGTCGGCGGCGAGCCAGTTCTGCAATGCGCGCGCTATCCCTTGCCATTCACTGTCAATAATCGAAAACCAGTCGGTGTCGCGGTTATGCCCTTTGATGACCAGCGCCTGACGAAAGCGGCCTTCATACTGAAAACCTAAACGCAGCGCCGCGCGGCGGGAAGGCTCATTCAGGCTGTTGCATTTCCATTCGTATCGACGGTATCCGAGCGTCTCAAACACGTAACGCATCAGCAGGTACTGTGCTTCTGTAGACATCGGCGTGCGGCTGAGTCGCGGTGAAAAGTGAACATGACCGACTTCCACCACGCCATTTTTGGCATCAATTCGCATCAGCGCGAGCGTGCCCACCGGGGCGTGAGTTTTATTGTCGATAACCGCGAAGTGAATAGGATCGGCAAGCGCGCTGACGCTGGCGACCCATGCGGTAAACTCTTCACTGCTCGCATCTGGTTCACGCAGTAACCATGTCCAGCTCCGGGTATCTTCCGCCTGCTGGTAGGCGCTAAAAAGCGCGTTGGCGTGCTCTACCCGCAGGGGTTCAAGCGAGCAGGTGCGACCTTTTAGCGTCACTCGCTCAGGATGCTGGCACGGTTGCCAGTCTACAAGTGCATCGCCGATGTGTTGTCCAAACTGATTGATTTGACTCATTTTGTTTTCCGTCGCTGTGATGAGAACTCCAGATTAAGGAAATTATGGTTCCTTAAAAAGAGCCACTGTATGATGTTGTGGTGGTACCACGGAGGCAGGCATGAATATTCCAGGCGATGAGTTTTATGCATTACTGAATGAAGCGCTGCAAAAACGCGGCGAAGAGACGCTGCAGCGCACGCTTTATCACGCGCTGCGCGATGCGGTGCTTAACGGCAGAATACAGGCAGATAGTCGTCTGCCGGGATCCCGCGTCATAGCGCAACAGTTGACGATGTCGCGTAATACCGTCAACGCGGCGCTAGAGCAACTCACCCTCGAAGGTTATCTACTGCGTAGCCGCCAGGGAACGCGTGTCGCGCAGCTTGCCCATCGTGATATTGCGCAGTCATCGTATGCACCCGGGGTAACGTTAGCGCAACGTGTCGCAAAACTTCCCGCGCCAACACCAAGAGGGACACCGGTTCCTGCTTTCACGCCGGGGACCCCGGCGATTAACTATTTCCCATTGCCCTTATGGCGACGCCTGTACGATCGCGTGTTGCGCGAAGAAGGAAGTGCGCTGTTAGGCTATGGCGATCCGGCTGGAGAAATAAGTCTGCGCGAGGCAATCGCCCGTCATCTGGCGCTATCGCGTGGAATTGACTGCGATGCCAGCCAAATCATCATCACCGAAGGCGCGCTGGAAGGGTTGAGTTTATGCACGCTCTTACTCAGTGAGCCGGGGAATATCGCCTGGATAGAAGATCCCGGCTATGCCGGAGCGAAAAGTGCATTCACCAAAGCGGGCTTATCCATGGTCGGCATGCCGATTGACGGCGAGGGAATGCGCTGGGATGGGCAAGGTGAGTGCTCACCGACACTGATATTTACCTCTCCGTCGCACCAGTTTCCTTACGGAAGCGTGTTAAGCGCCAGCCGACGACTTGCGCTGCTGGAATTTGCCCGCACGCAGGGTGCGTGGATAATCGAAGATGATTATGACAGTGAGTTTCGCTACAGCGGCGAACCGATTCCCGCCATGTTGGGGATGATGAAAAATGCGCCGGTCGTCTATGTAGGCACCTTCAGCAAAACATTATTTCCAGCATTGCGTACCGGATTTATGGTCCTGCCACCGGCATTAGCCTCTGTCGTGAAACCTGCGATAGGGTCGCTGCTTCGCGGTGGGCATCGTGCTGAACAGCGTACGCTGGCGCTGTTTATTGAGGAGGGACATTACGCGCGACATCTTGCGGCCATGCGCCGTCTGTATCGCAAGCGCTACAAACAGTTGCGGGAAGTTCTTAACGCCGAGCTTCACGTTGCGCACCGCGTTTTGGCCGGGGAAGGCGGAATGCACCTGACGGTGGCGATAGACGGTATAGATGACAAAGCCGTGGTGCAGCAGAGCAAATTCTTTCAGCTGGCACCTGCGGCGTTAAGTGGCTATTACCTTGACGTATCGCAGGGGCAGTCGGGGCTGGTTCTGGGCTACGGTAATACCTCTGCGTCGCAATTTGCGCCTGCTATCAGGCGCTTGCAGAGTATTATTATGCAGCTGCGGGGCGCGAAAGGGTGAAGACGTCGTAGAACGACAGTTCGCCTTTAGTGGCGATCATTTTCTGCAGTTTTGCCTTTTGTTCTTCTTCGACATTCGGAGAGTGCAGAATGTTTTTCAGTAATTCCTCTGGTACATAGCGTGTGTTGTACCATTCGCCGTTATAGCAGACGCGAAAATCAAGCACGTCGATATCTTCGTAGCGATAGCGAGGATTAACGTCAAAGAAGAAGAACACGTTAAAGACGACAAACAAAACCACCAGCAGCCATACTGAATCAACAAGGGTTTCGGACAGCAGCATCACGGCCAGCGTCGCCAGTAAAGCGGCATACATGGCTAAAAATAAGCCCGGGTGTTTACGGATAAAGCTGATGCTAAAGCGCGGGCGATTGTCACGCTTTTCGCGGGAGTTAAGATCGTCGATGGTTTGAGTAAGCAGGCGCTGTATCTCTGTCATTTATTGCCTTCATGAATTCTGCAAAATACAGGGGGATCTGACTATTTTAGGGGAGCGATCGGGTGGAAAAAAGTAACAGTTAGAGGGGGAAAAACCATAACAGTTACTTAATCACGGATTAGAGCGTTTTGATGATCTTTGCGGGATTACCACCAACAACCACATTGGCAGGAACGTCTTTTGTCACGACCGCGCCAGAAGCAACGACCACATTGTCCCCAATCGTGACGCCGGGGTTAATGACCGCGCGTCCACCAATCCACACATTATTACCGATAGTCACAGGCTTGCCCAGTTCTGCTCCGCTATTACGCTCGGTTGCATCCAACGGATGGGTGGCCGTGTAAATATGAACCCCCGGCGCGAGCATGCAATTATCGCCGATATGAATAGGGCAGACATCCAGCATCACACAATCGAAGTTTGCGTAAAATTCTTTTCCGAGGAAAATATTATAACCGTAGTCGCAGCGGAAGCTTGGCTCGATATACGCCCCTTCGCTTTGCCCCAACAATTCGGCCAGCAGGCTCTGACGTTCTGCTTTTGCATCGGGGCCAGTGTGGTTATAACGGTGAACGAGGTGACGTGCGCGCAGGCGTTCTGCCCGTAACGTTTCGTCCGAAGGGCGATAAAGCTCACCTGCGATCATCTTTTGTTTTTCTTCACTCATGAGATTGCCTTATTGAGAGGGTTCATTCGATACACGTTAGCGTAAAGAAGCCCATTCAAAAAGGGAACGTTCCCGGTGAGTTGGCGTGATGAAGCTCACAACATTATTGCCTACCCGCGCGTATGAAACGGTGAGTCTGCCTGTTGCTCAAGGATCGTAAATTAAAAGGTGAATTCAGCATAATAGGAAGATGACGTGACAACCTCTAAAACAAATCACTCGTAATTATCGAACAAACTTCCATACAGATGTTGGGATTTTGTCATACAACTTATTCATGGTTAACTCGGCGAGGCGATGGTCGGCCGCTGAATAAAATACCGCCAACTCGTGATCCGGAAGCTCGTATTTATTTTTTTCAATAACTCTTTCTAACGTGTCGAGCGACTGACAGCGTCGCAAGCGCATCAAATAATCTGTCTTTGTTAATGGTTTATCAGACATAAATTCACCTAAGTAATTGTAATAGTTTTAACAGGAATGACTCACTGGATTGGCTCTGCTGACGTTGACGAAACAACGGAATAGCCGGTTTCCAGATTTACGCCATTTTTGCAAATCCTGCGTGTTAATGCCGTAGCTGCTGAACAACATAAAGGTGTCGTCCAGATATTCATCAATCTGCTCAATCAGTTTATTATCTTCATTGTACTTAATTTTATAATTAAGTGCGAAGGTCGCTATATGCTCTACCAGCTCATTTAACTGTAAGTTGATTGAAGAGGTCGGATCGTTCACCCAGCCATGATTGCTTTCATCAAGATTGGCAAGGCAGTCATGGTACAGGGATTCGCAGAGAAATTTCAACTGTGCAATATCATGCCTTTTTGGCGAGTACTCGTCCATAGTGCATCCCCTTTTGAGTGATTTCTTACTCACCGAACATCAAATGTCGGGATGGATACAACATACTTAGCCGCAACGGGTGCTGTTTTCCTGATGTCTTTAACTATAAGACACTCTGATCAAGATTTCATCGCGCTATTACGAAAAATTACAATTAAAAGACTTATCTGCGAAGCTTTACGCAAATGACCATTCTTCCAGGGTCCATTTTTATCTGTTTCAAGACTTGTTTTTTCAGAGCTTCCTTAGGATTCATCATCTTAGCTTTTAGCTTCAAATGAAATCCAGAAACCGACGTGTTAATGGCTAAGGTAAACTACCAGGAATAGTCCTAATAATTAATGAGGCGAAATGAAATTAAAAAAACCGTAAGTTCATCGATTAAGAAAGCCATTAAATATGGTATGCCTAATTACGATGGCAGAAAATAAATGAAATAACAATAAGTGTAAATTATGATTTTCAGGCAGAAAAAAAGGCCGCTAGCGCGGCCTTTTTATCGGTAGGAACCGGTATCAGTGATGGTCAACCGAGTGGCTGTGCTCAACATCTTCATTCTTGCGGCTAAAGCGGCGGCGAACCACCACGAAGAACACCGGAACGAAGAAGATAGCCAGTACGGTCGCGGTCACCATCCCGCCCATTACGCCTGTACCCACGGCGTTCTGAGCACCGGAGCCTGCGCCAGAGCTGATGACCAGCGGCATAACACCGAGGATAAATGCCAGGGAGGTCATCAGGATTGGACGCAGACGCATACGTACCGCTTCCAGCGTTGCCTCAATCAGGCCTTTGCCTTCTTTATCCATCAGATCTTTGGCGAATTCCACGATAAGTATCGCGTTCTTCGCCGACAAGCCAATGGTTGTCAGCAGGCCCACCTGGAAGTAAACGTCGTTTGTGAGTCCACGGAATGTCGCGGCAACCAGCGCCCCGATAACACCCAACGGTACCACCAGCATAACGGAGAACGGAATCGACCAGCTCTCGTACAACGCTGCCAGACACAAGAACACCACGATTAACGAGATGGCATACAGGGCAGGGGCCTGGTTACCGGACAGACGTTCCTGGTAGGACATGCCCGTCCAGTCATAGCCAATACCCGAAGGCAACTTGCTCGCCAACTCTTCCATTAGGTTCATGGCTTCACCGGTACTTCTGCCTGGCGCAGCCTGGCCCAGGATTTCCATCGAAGGCAAGCCGTTGTAGCGTTCCAGACGCGGTGAACCGTATTCCCAATGCGAGGTAGAGAACGCAGAGAACGGTACCATTTGACCATCGCTACCGCGCACGAACCAGTTGTTGATATCGTTCGGCAACATACGGTATTGGGCTTCGGACATCACGTACACTTTCTTCACACGGCCACGGTCGATGAAGTCGTTGACGTAGCTACCGCCCCAGGCCGCGCCCAGTGTGGTATTGATGTCGCTAATAGAAACGCCCAGTGCCTGTGCTTTTTCCTGATCGATATCGACCTTGTACTGTGGGGTATCTTCCAGGCCGTTAGGACGAACGCCGACCAGCAGGTCAGGATGTTTAGCCACTTCGCCAAACAGCTGATTACGTGCCTGCGTCAGTTTTTCGTGACCCAAACCACCCTGGTCAATCAGCTGGAAGTCGAAGCCGGTAGCCGTACCCAGTTCAACAATCGCTGGCAGGTTAAAGGCGAAGACCATCGCATCTTTAATCTGCGAGAATTTACCCATCGCACGGCCCGTAATCGCCTCAACCTTATTCTCTTCACCTGGACGTTGGCTCCAGTCTTTCAGGGAAACGAAGGCGATACCGGTGTTCTGACCACGACCTGCAAAGCCAAAGCCGTTAACCGCAAACACCGATTCAACGTTGTCTTTTTCTTTGGTGAGGTAGTAGTCAGTGACTTCATCCAGCACTTTCTGAGTACGTTCTTGCGATGCACCCGCTGGAAGCTGTGCCATCGTCAGGAACACGCCCTGGTCTTCGTCCGGCAGGAACGAGCTTGGCAGACGAACAAACAGGAACGCCATGCCGACCACGATGATGATATAGAGCAACAGGTAACGACCGGTGCTGCGCAAAATGCCGCCCACGCTGTCGGTATAGTGATGCGTGCTCTTATCAAACATGCGGTTAAACCAGCCGAAGAACCCTTTCTTGTTCTCGCCGTGGTCGCCTTTAGCGATCGGCTTCAGCATGGTGGCGCACAGTGCTGGCGTCAGGATCAATGCCACGAGTACTGACAGTGCCATCGCCGAAACAATGGTGATGGAGAACTGACGGTAAATCGCACCGGTGGAGCCTCCAAAGAAGGCCATCGGGATAAATACCGCTGACAGCACCATCGCGATACCGACCAATGCGCCCTGAATCTGGCCCATCGATTTTCGCGTCGCTTCCTTCGGCGGGAGCCCTTCTTCTGCCATGACTCGCTCGACGTTTTCGACCACCACGATGGCGTCATCGACGAGCAAGCCTATCGCAAGCACCATACCGAACATCGTTAGGGTGTTTATCGAGAAGCCGAAGATGGAGAGGATAGCAAAGGTCCCCAGCAGCACGACCGGTACGGCGATAGTAGGAATCAGCGTCGCACGGAAGTTTTGCAGGAACAGGTACATCACCAGGAAGACCAGAATAATCGCTTCTACCAGCGTTTTAACCACTTCGTGAATAGAGATCTGCACGAACGGCGTGGTGTCATACGGGTAAACGATTTTCAGACCTGACGGGAAGAACGGCTCCATCTTCGCCAGTTCAGCACGAATTGCCGTCGCGGTATCCAGGGCGTTTGCACCGGTTGCCAGTTTAATCCCAAGACCGGATGCCGGCTGGCCGTTAAACTTCGCGATAACGTCGTAGTTTTCACCGCCCAGTTCGACCTTCGCAACGTCGCGCAGGCGAACCTGTGAACCGTCCTGATTCACTTTCAGCAGAATTTTGCTGAACTCATCGGCAGAGGTGAGACGGGTCTGCGCAATGATAGAGGCGTTCAACTGCTGGCCTTTCACCGGCGGCGTACCGCCCAACTGACCTGCTGCTACCTGGGCGTTTTGCGCTTTAATCGCCGCAATAACGTCAACCGGCGTCAGCTGGAAGTTGTTCAGCTTGTTCGGGTCCATCCAGATACGCATCGCGTACTGTGAACCAAACAGCTGCACGTCACCCACACCAGAAGTACGGCTGATCGCATCCTTCATGTTGGCGCCCACGTAGTCGGAAATATCCTCCTGCGGCATGGTGCCATTGGTGTTGATAACGCCGACAACCATCAGGAAGCTACTGGACGACTTCTCAACGCTCACACCCTGCTGCTGCACTTCTTGCGGCAGCAACGGCATGGCCAGCTGCAGTTTGTTCTGCACCTGAACCTGCGCGATATCCGCATCGGTACCAGACTCAAAGGTCAGCGTGATCTGAACCGTACCGGTTGAGTCACTGTTGGAGGACATGTACATCAGGTTATCGATACCGTTCATGTTCTGTTCGATAACCTGCGTCACGGTGTCCTGCACCGTTTTCGCATCAGCCCCAGGGTAGGTGGCTGTGATCGAAACGGCTGGCGGCGCAATCGTTGGATATTGCGCCACTGGCAGCTTCAGGATCGCAAGTCCCCCGGCGAGCATGATAATTATGGCGATCACCCATGCGAATATGGGGCGATCGATAAAGAAATTAGGCATGTCTTAACGGCTCCTGTTTAAGTTAAGACTTGGTTTGTTCTGACTCGCCACCGGCCGCGGCTTGTTGTTTCTCGTCAGATTTGACTTCCTGTGCCTTCACCTGCGCGCCAGGACGTACTTTTTGCAAACCAGTAATAATTACGCGATCGCCATCTTTCAAACCTTTTGTGACCAGCCATTTATCGCCAATCGCCTGCGAAGCAGTGATTTGACGGGTCTCGACTTTGTCATCAGCACCGACAACCAGCGCACTAGCATCACCGCGAGGCGTACGTGTTACGCCCTGCTGTGGCACCAGAAGTGCGGTTGGGTTGATACCTTCTTCCAGACGGGCGCGAACAAACATCCCTGGCAACAAGCTCTCGTCAGGGTTCGGGAAAATCGCACGTAAGGTGATGGAACCCGTGGTCTGATCGACCGTCACATCGGAAAATTCCAGTGTGCCAGCCTGCGGGAACTTGATACCGTCATTGGTCACCAGCTCAACTTTCGCTTTGCCGTTTTCCTGTTTCAGCGAGCCGTTAGCCAGCTCCTGTTTCAGGCGCAGGAAGTCGTTGCTGGACTGGGTGACGTCAACGTAGATCGGATCAAGTTGCTGCACGGTTGCCAGCGCGGTTGCCTGGCCGCTTTGCACCAGAGCGCCTTCGGTCACAGAAGATTTACCAATACGACCACTAATAGGGGAGGTCACTTTGGTATACGCCAGGTTGATGCGTGCGGTTTCTACTGCAGCTTTTGCGGCAATCACTGTTGCGTTAGTCTGCTGAGAATCTGCCAGCGCCGTATCATAATCCTGTTGGCTGATGTACTGCGTGCCGAGCAGTTTTTTATAGCGATTCAGCGTCAATTGGGAAATTTTGGCTGCTGCTTCTGCTTTCGCCAGATCGCCCTTAGCACTGTCGTAAGAAGCCTGATAGGTTGCTGGATCAATTTGATACAGAGACTCACCTGCTTTTACATCACCGCCCTCGGTGAAGTTACGTTTCAGGATAATGCCACTCACCTGAGGACGAACCTCTGCAATGCGATAAGCGCTTGTACGTCCCGGTAATTCTGTCGTGATTTGAAGAGGTTCACTCTTGAGCGTCACCACACCAACTTCTGGCGCCTGCTGAGCTCCTTGTTGAGCCTGTTTATCATCACATCCTGTAAGCGCTAAGCCGCCTGAGAGCATCAGAACGATCGCCAGAGGCGTTAACCCTCTGTTTTTGTTCATATGTAAACCTCGAGTGTCCGATTTCAAATTGATCAATGGATCAAAAGTCCGCAAACCCATTGCTGCGTTTATATTATCGTCGTGCTATGTTACATACATTCATAAATGTATGTAAATCTGACTACTGTAAATTCACCCACACATGGCACGAAAAACCAAACAACAAGCACTTGAGACACGTCAGCACATCCTGGATGTGGCGATGCGCTTATTTTCGCAGCAGGGGGTTTCATCAACCTCACTGGCGCAAATTGCTCAGGCCGCTGGTGTTACGCGTGGAGCGATTTATTGGCATTTCAAAAATAAGTCAGAATTGTTCAGTGAAATCTGGGAGCTATCAGAATCCAGCATTGGCGATCTTGAGACTGAGTATCGGGCAAAATTCCCAGACGATCCACTCTCAGTTTTGAGAGAGATTTTGGTATATGTTCTTGAGGCGACAGTCATTGAGGAACGCCGCCGTTTAATGATGGAAATCATCTTCCATAAATGTGAGTTTGTCGGCGAAATGGCGATTGTGCAACAGGCTCAGCGAAGTCTTTGTATTGAAAGCTACGACCGCATTGAGCATACCCTCAATCTCTGTATCCAGGCCAACATGCTACCTGCCGATTTGCTGACGCGCCGAACCGCGATCCTGATGCGCAGCTATGTTTCCGGGCTCATGGAAAACTGGCTTTTTGCGCCCCAGTCGTTCGACCTGAAACAAGAAGCGCGCAGCTATGTCGCTATCCTCATTGAGATGTGCCAGCTGTGTCCAACGCTTCGCGCGACCTCCCAACCTGAATAACACCAGGAATCTTCCTGGACCTTAGCGTTCTCGCTATTCTGCTTGTGACTCGCGTGATATTCTTTGCACCGACTATTTTCGGTCATCTTCTCACAGCAAACTCATAACTATGTTGCACTATTCTCGCTCGCAAAACTCTGTTTTCGCCATTATTTTTGCCATGCTGCTTTTTTTTGCCGCGGCCCCTGCCTCCTTTGCTCGCGCGGACAACAGCAATGAGACGCCAACCCGAGCTGATATTCAGGCGCAGCTGGATACGCTGAATAAACAGAAAGACTTGTCACCTCAGGACAAACTCGTTCAGCAGGATTTGACGGAAACGCTCGAAACCATTGATAAAATTGAGCGCATCAAAGCAGAAACGACCCAGCTTCGTCAGAAGGTTGCTCAGGCACCGGAAAACATGCGTAAGGCGACTGATGCCCTGAGCGCGCTGAGCGACGTAGATAATGATGAAGAAACGCGCAAAACGCTGTCGACGCTCTCATTGCGTCAGCTTGAGCTACGCGTCTCTCAACTGCTTGACGATTTACAAACCGCACAAAACGATCTCGCCACCTACAATAGCCAGCTGGTTTCATTGCAAACTCAGCCTGAGCGTGTGCAGAACGCCATGTACAGCGCGTCGCAGCAGCTACAGCAAATTCGTAATCACCTGAACGGAACAGCGGCGGGAGAGGGGGCACTGCGTCCCACTCAGCAAACTCTGCTGCTGACTCAGCAAACGTTGCTCAATGCGCAAATCGAACAGCAACGTAAGAGCCTGGAAGGGAATACGGTTTTACAAGATACCCTGCAAAAGCAGCGCGATTACGTGACGGCGAATATTAATCGCCTCGAACATCAACTTCAGCTGTTGCAGGAAGCCGTTAACAGCAAGCGTCTTATCCTCACGGAGAAAACGGCGCAGGAAGCGGTATCGCCGGACGAAACCGCGCGTATCCAGTCTAATCCGCTGGTGAAGCAGGAGCTGGACATCAACCAGCAGCTGAGCCAGCGCTTGATCCAGGCCACGCAGAGTGGCAGCACGCTGGTTCAACAAAACATCAGGGTCAAAAACTGGCTGGACCGTGCATTGCAGGCGGAACGCAACATCAAAGAGCAGATTGCGGTGTTAAAAGGCAGTCTGCTGCTCTCGCGTATTCTTTACCAGCAACAGCAAACGCTGCCCTCAGCGGATGAACTGGAAGACATGACCAACCGCATTGCGGATTTGCGTCTTGAACAGTTCGACGTTAACCAGCAGCGCGACGCCCTTTTCCAGAGCGATGCTGTTGTGGCAAAAATAGAAGAAGGACACGCCAGCGAAGTTAACGCAGAAGTGCATGACGCGCTGACTCAGGTCGTTGATATGCGCCGTGAACTGCTCGATCAGCTCAACAAGCAGCTCGGCAATCAGCTCATGATGGCGATTAACCTGCAAATCAACCAGCAGCAGCTGGTGAGCGTGTCTAAAAGCTTACAGGAGATCCTGACGCAGCAAATCTTCTGGGTGAACAGCAACAAACCGATGGACTGGGACTGGATCAAGTCCTTCCCGGAAACGCTGAAATCGCAGATCAAGAGCATGAAAATTACCGTTAACTGGGAAAAGGCCTGGCCCGCGGTAATGATTGCTTTCCTGGCGGGCTTGCCGTTGCTGTTGATCGCCGGTTTGATTCGTTGGCGTCTGCGCTGGCTGAAAAAATATCAGGCGAAGCTGGCTTCAGAAGTGGGCCAACTGCGTAACGATAGCCAACTGCATACGCCAAAAGCGATATTCATCGATCTCATCCGCGCCATGCCAGTCTGTCTGCTTATTCTGGCTACGGGTCTGATATTGCTGACCATGCAGTTAAATATTAGCGATCTGCTGTGGGCGTTCAGTAAAAAACTGGCGCTCTTCTGGCTGATATTCGGACTGTGCTGGAAGGTGCTGGAAAAAGACGGCGTCGCGGTTCGTCATTTCAATATGCCTGAACAGCTGACCAGCCACTGGCGTCGCCAGATTGTGCGCGTGAGCCTGGCGCTGTTGCCGCTGCACTTCTGGTCAGTGGTCGCAGAACTTTCTCCGCTGCATCTGATGGACGATGTGCTGGGTCAGTTGGTCATTATGCTGAACCTGCTGCTGATTGCTGTGCTGATGTGGCCTATGTGCCGCGACAGCTGGCGCGACAAAGGGTCACATAATATTCGGCTGATCACCGTCACCGTGCTGGCGATAATTCCACTGGCGCTAATGGTGCTGACCGCAACGGGCTATTTCTATACCACGCTGCGCTTGTCTGGCCGCTGGATTGAAACCGTCTATCTGGTGATCCTGTGGAACCTGCTCTATCAAACGGTGCTGCGCGGCCTGAGCGTAGCGGCTCGTCGTATCGCCTATCGCCGTGCGCTGGCACGCCGACAGAACATGGTGAAAGAGGGCGCGGAAGGCGCTGAACCGCAGGAAGAGCCGACGATGGCGCTGGAGCAGGTCAACCAGCAAACGTTGCGTATCACCATGCTGGTGATGATGGCGCTGTTCGGCGTCATGTTCTGGGCTATCTGGTCCGATTTAATTACCGTTTTTGCTTATCTCGACAGTATTACCCTGTGGCAGTACAACGGCACCGAAGCGGGTGCGGCAGTGATGAAAAGCGTGACCATGGGGAGTCTGCTGTTTGCTCTGGTTTGCGCGATGGTCGCCTGGGCGCTCATCCGCAACTTACCAGGTCTGCTGGAAGTGCTGGTGCTCTCTCGCCTGAACATGCGTCAGGGGGCGTCCTATGCGATTACGACGATCCTGAACTATGTGATTCTGGTGGCGGGTGCCATGACCGTGTTCGGGTCCCTTGGGGTTTCATGGGATAAATTGCAGTGGCTCGCCGCCGCGCTGTCGGTCGGTCTTGGTTTTGGCTTGCAGGAGATTTTCGGGAACTTCGTCTCTGGCCTGATTATCCTGTTCGAACGCCCGGTGCGCATCGGCGATACGGTGACGATCGGGACCTTCTCCGGTACGGTTAGCAAGATCCGTATCCGCGCGACGACGATTACCGATTTCGATCGTAAAGAAGTGATCATCCCGAACAAAGCGTTTGTGACCGAGCGCCTGATCAACTGGTCGCTCTCGGACACTATCACTCGCGTGGTGATCCGCCTCGGCGTGGCCTACGGTTCCGATCTGGATAAAGTGAAAAAGGTCCTGCTGAAAGCCGCGATGGATCATCCGAAAGTCATGCACGATCCGGAGCCGTCGGTATTCTTCACCACCTTTGGTCCGAGCACCCTGGACCACGAACTGCGTCTGTACGTACGCGAACTGCGCGATCGTAGCTACACGGTGGATGAACTTAACCGCACCATCGATCGTTTGTGCCGTGAAAACGACATCAATATCGCTTTCAACCAGCTTGAAGTTCACCTGCGAAATGAAAAAGGTGATGAGCACACGGAAGTGAAGCGCGAGATGAAAGGCAATGACCCTCATCCGAACCCTCTCCCTTAAAGGGAGAAGGTACTGTCTTGTGCGGGCTGAATGAGTGTCACTGACCCGTTTTTCCCCCTCGCCCCTTTGGGGGGAGGGCCGGGGTGAGGGGTGAGGGCAATTTCGCCTCGAAATCTTTTCGCACCATTTCCAGCGCCTTCAGCACGGTTTCTGCCGGGAGGGCGTGGTTTTCCAGCAGCATGATCAAATCGACGGCTAGCTTGACCTCATCGGGGGCGTTTTCCAGCGACATCTTGTATTCCTTTTAGCGAGTCATGCGTTCAATGACGCGTTCAATCTCTTCCAGCGCCTGACGGCAGCGAATGATGCGCCCTTCGAGAGCGGTGATTTCACGCATTAAAAGCTGCTGCTCTTGCAGCGTTTCGGTAGCCTCCAGTCTGCGCTCACGCTCCTGCTTCATGTCGAGCAAACGGCGCTCAAACTCCTGATTTTCCAGTCGTTTACGTTGCCATTTCCTGGTGCCGGGCGATGCGCTGTCCCACGCTCGTAGCGGCCAGGCGGTAATCTCGCGGTGCAGGGCGGTCATTTGCTCCGTCAGATGTTCCGCCAGCCACGCCACCTGCTCGCGCTGGGCGTTATTCACGGCCTGCCTTAACTCTTCAAGATTGACCTGCGCTTCGTCGAGATAATCTTTCATCAGCGTGCTGCGAGTGCGGAACAGTTGTTTATTAAAGCGCGGTTTCAGCGTCGCATGCTGCATCAGCGGCGCGGCCGTAGCACGCAGTAACGTCAGCTGATTTTGCAGGGTCTCTAGAAGCAAGGCTGTTTTCAATCCGCTCTCCGGTGGTAAAGTAGTTGTTCTGTTTGATAACGATTCGCATTATGAAGCGTACTATTTTAATCATCATTGGCTGGCTTGCGGTAGTGCTTGGCACGCTTGGCGTGGTTTTACCTTTATTACCGACCACGCCTTTTATCCTGTTGGCGGCCTGGTGTTTTGCCCGCTCGTCGCCACGATTTCATCAGTGGTTGCTGTACCGCTCATGGTTTGGCGGATACCTGCGCCACTGGCAACAATACCGGGCGATGCCGCCTGGTGCAAAGCCGCGCGCGATTGCGATGATACTGATTACCTTCGCGATTTCATTATGGCTGGTGAAAATGATGTGGGTACGCATCCTGCTGTTGGTCATCCTGAGTTGCCTGCTATTCTTTATGTGGAGAATTCCTGTCGTTGATGAAAAGCAATAAAAGCACTCAAGCACCATGATGGCTGTTGCAATTCACTCCCACAGTCAGTAAATTCGACCGTTTTCGAGCACAGGTGCGCCTGGTTAAAGGTTAATCAATTGTTACCTTAACCATCCTTTTCGCGCGCTGTGAGTCACACTGTTTTATTTAGGCACAAACCGATGACCGCAACTGCACAGCAGCTTGAATTTCTGAAAAACAGCATCAAAAGCATCCAGGATTATCCGAAGCCTGGCATTCTTTTTCGTGATGTCACCAGCATGCTGGAAGATCCGAAAGCGTACGCCCTCAGCATTGAACTGCTGGTTGAGCGTTATAAAAACGCCGGAATCACCAAAGTCGTAGGCACGGAAGCACGTGGCTTCCTGTTCGGCGCGCCGGTCGCGCTGGCCATGGGCGTTGGCTTTGTGCCGGTGCGTAAACCGCGTAAACTGCCGCGCGAAACCATCGCCGAAAGCTATGAGCTGGAATACGGTACCGATCAGCTGGAAATTCACGTGGATGCGATTAAGCCAGGTGACAAAGTGCTGGTCGTAGACGATCTTCTGGCAACTGGTGGCACCATTGAAGCGACCGTGAAGCTGATCCGTCGCCTGGGTGGCGAAGTCACCGATGCGGCCTTCGTTATCAATCTGTTCGATCTCGGCGGCGAACAGCGCCTGGAAAAACAGGGCATCACCAGTTACAGCCTGGTGCCTTTCCCGGGTCATTAATCCCTCTTCCCACAACCTCGCCCAAAAGGTGAGGTTGTGTTAGCATTACCCCCCTGAATATCCACCTTCCAGCGTTGCAGAGCCTGCCCATGAGTTATCAGGTGTTAGCCCGAAAGTGGCGACCCCAAACCTTTGCTGACGTAGTCGGCCAGGAACATGTGCTGACCGCCCTGGCGAACGGTTTGTCGCTAGGACGCATCCATCACGCGTATCTTTTCTCCGGCACACGCGGCGTCGGTAAAACCTCTATCGCCCGTTTGTTGGCTAAAGGCCTCAATTGCGAAGCTGGGATCACCGCAACGCCGTGCGGCGTGTGTGATAACTGCCGTGAAATCGAGCAGGGGCGTTTTGTCGATCTTATTGAGATCGATGCCGCGTCGCGCACCAAGGTCGAAGATACCCGCGATCTGCTGGATAACGTGCAGTACGCGCCAGCCCGTGGCCGCTTCAAGGTCTATCTGATCGATGAAGTACACATGCTGTCTCGTCACAGCTTTAACGCGCTACTCAAAACGCTGGAAGAGCCGCCTTCGCATGTGAAATTCCTGCTGGCGACCACCGATCCGCAAAAACTGCCGGTGACGATTCTGTCGCGCTGCTTGCAGTTCCATCTTAAGGCGCTGGACGTCGAACAGATCCGCGCGCAGCTCGAACATATTCTTGATGAAGAAAAAATTGTCCACGAGCCGCGCGCGCTGCAACTGCTGGCGCGAGCCGCCGATGGCAGCTTGCGCGACGCGTTAAGCTTAACCGATCAGGCGATTGCCAGCGGTGACGGCCAGCTGTCTACCGAGGCCGTGAGCACCATGCTCGGCACGCTGGACGACGATCAAGCGCTGTCGCTGATTGAGGCTGTCATTGACGCTAACGGCGAAAGCGTTATGACGCTGGTCAACGCCGCGGCTTCCCGTGGCGTGGAGTGGGAAGCGCTACTGGTGGAAATGCTCGCGCTGCTTCATCGGATTGCCATGCTACAGCTTTCTCCAGCAGCGATAGGCGCTGATATGGCGGCGATTGAGCATCGGATGCGTGAACTTGCCCGCACCGTTCCTCCCGCCGACGTGCAGCTTTATTACCAGACGCTACTGATTGGCCGCAAAGAGCTGCCGTTTGCGCCAGACCGACGCATGGGCGTAGAAATGACGCTGCTGCGGGCTCTGGCGTTCCACCCGCGCAAGCCGCTGCCAGAGCCAGAGGTACCGCAACAATCCTTTGCACCGGTTGCGCCAACCGCCGTATTGACGCCGCCACAGGTACCGCAGCCATCCGCGCCGCCTCCGGGGTCGGACATGCCGCTGTCGGATGCCACCAGTTCGGTGCTCGCCGCCCGTAGCCAGCTACAGCGCGCGCAGGGAGTAACCAAGCCAAAAAAGAGTGAACCGGCAGCGCCAGGAAGAGCGCGGCCGGTTAACAACGCCGCACTCGAACGACTGGCATCGGTAACGGAACGCGTACAATCGCGCCCGTCATCGTCCACGCTCGAACCAAAAGCCCCGGCGAAGAAAGAGGCTTATCGGTGGAAGTCGACCACGATCACCCAAGAGGTGAAAGTGGAAGTCGCCACACCGAAAGCGCTCAAAAAAGCGCTGGAACATGACAAAACGCCGGAGCTTGCGGCGAAACTGGCTGAAGAGGCTCTGGTGCGTGATGCCTGGGCCGCCGAAGTCAGCAAATTACAACTGCCGAAGCTGGTCGAGCAGGTCGCGCTCAACGCCTGGAAAGAGCAGGACGGTAATCACGTTTGCCTGCACCTGCGTCCGAGCCAGCGGCACCTCAATTCCCCGTCCGCGCAAAACGTGCTGACTGAAGCGCTCACCGCATTACAGGGTGCGCCGGTTGAATTGACTATCATTGAAGATGATAATCCGGCAATACGTACGCCGCTTGAGTGGCGTCAGGCCATTTATGAAGAAAAGCTCGCGCAGGCGCGTGAGTCAATTACTGCGGATAACAACATCCAGACCCTGCGCCGATTCTTCGACGCAGATCTGGATGAAGAGAGTATTCGCCCTGTTTGACCGTGAGTCTGACTGACGGTTGTAATCCTTAACGTGACTGAAGAGAGTAGCCTATGTTTGGTGGTAAAGGCGGTCTGGGTAACCTGATGAAACAGGCCCAGCAGATGCAAGACAAAATGCAGAAAATGCAGGAAGAAATCGCCCAGTTGGAAGTCACTGGCGAATCCGGTGCCGGTCTTGTGAAAGTGACCATCAATGGCGCGCATAACTGCCGTCGTGTGGAAATCGACCCAAGCCTGTTCGAAGACGACAAAGATATGCTGGAAGATCTGGTTGCTGCTGCATTTAACGATGCTGCGCGTCGTATCGATGAAACTCAGAAAGAAAAAATGGCGTCTGTATCCTCCGGTATGCAGTTGCCACCAGGCTTTAAGATGCCGTTCTGATGCAAACCAGCCCGCTGCTCACGCAGTTAATGGAAGCGTTACGCTGTCTGCCGGGCGTTGGCCCTAAGTCAGCGCAACGGATGGCGTTTACGCTGTTGCAGCGCGATCGTAGCGGCGGAATGCGACTGGCGCAGGCATTGACCCGCGCCATGTCAGAAATTGGTCACTGTACGGATTGCCGCACTTTTACCGAGCAGGACGTGTGTAACATCTGTTCGAATCCGCGTCGCCAGGAAAATGGCCAAATTTGCGTGGTGGAGAGTCCTGCGGACATATACGCCATTGAGCAAACCGGGCAGTTTTCTGGTCGCTACTTCGTATTGATGGGCCACCTTTCTCCGCTGGATGGTATTGGTCCTGATGATATCGGTCTCGATAGGCTTGAGCAGCGTCTTGAGTCAGAATCGCTGACGGAAGTCATTCTGGCCACCAACCCCACGGTGGAAGGCGAAGCGACGGCGAACTACATCGGCGATCTCTGCGGCCAGTATGGCGTCGAGGCTACCCGTATCGCCCACGGCGTGCCGGTCGGTGGTGAGCTGGAGATGGTCGATGGCACCACGCTGTCGCACTCTCTGGCTGGACGTCGTAAGATTAATTTCTGACCAAACGGAGGCTGCAATCGTGGCCTCCGCTTGAAATTCTCCCCCCGTATCCCCATCTCTCACTCAACGCTTTTAAACCCCATTAAATGGCACTGTTGAGGTCGACTTAAGATGAAAGGACAAGAAACCCGTGGTTTCCAGTCAGAAGTGAAACAGCTTCTGCACCTGATGATCCATTCCCTGTATTCCAATAAAGAAATCTTTCTGCGTGAGCTGATTTCGAACGCCTCGGATGCGGCGGACAAGCTGCGCTTCCGCGCGCTGTCTAAACCGGATCTGTATGAAGGCGACGGTGAGCTGCGCGTGCGTGTTTCTTTCAATAAAGAAAACCGCACCCTGACCATTGCCGACAACGGTATTGGCATGAGCCGTGATGAAGTGATAGACCATCTTGGAACCATCGCTAAATCAGGCACCAAATCGTTCCTCGAATCCATGGGATCCGATCAGGCAAAAGACAGCCAACTGATTGGTCAGTTTGGCGTGGGCTTCTATTCTGCGTTTATCGTGGCGGACAAAGTCACCGTGCGTACCCGTGCGGCGGGCGAAAGCGCTGAAAACGGCGTGTTCTGGGAATCCCACGGCGAAGGTGAATACACCGTCGACGACATCACCAAAGCCGATCGCGGTACCGAAATCACCCTGCACCTGCGTGAAGGCGAAGACGATTTCCTGAACGACTGGCGCGTGCGCTCGATCATCAGCAAATACTCTGACCATATCGCGTTGCCGGTAGAAATTGAAAAACAGGAAGAGCAGGACGGTGAAACCGTTGTCTCCTGGGAGAAAATCAACAAGGCGCAGGCGCTGTGGACGCGTAACAAGTCTGAGATCAAAGACGACGAATACAACGAGTTCTACAAGCATATTGCCCACGACTTTACCGATCCGCTGACCTGGAGCCACAACCGAGTGGAAGGTAAGCAGGAGTACACCAGCCTGCTGTATATCCCGGCGCAGGCACCGTGGGACATGTGGAACCGCGATCATAAGCACGGTCTGAAGCTGTACGTACAGCGCGTGTTCATCATGGACGAAGCCGAGCAGTTCATGCCGAACTACCTGCGTTTCACCCGTGGCCTGATCGACTCTAACGATCTGCCGCTGAACGTCTCGCGTGAAATCCTGCAGGACAGCACCGTGACCCGCAACCTGCGTACCGCGCTGACTAAGCGTACCCTGCAGATGCTGGACAAGCTGGCGAAAGACGACGCGGAAAAATACCAGACCTTCTGGAAACAGTTCGGCCTGGTGTTGAAAGAAGGCCCGGCGGAAGATTCTGCGAACGTTGAATCTATCGCTAAACTGCTGCGCTTTGCCTCTACGCACACCGACTCTTCTGAGCAGACCGTTTCGCTCGAAGATTACGTGTCCCGTATGAAAGAAGGGCAGGAGAAAATCTACTACATCACCGCTGACAGCTACGCTGCTGCGAAGAGCAGTCCGCACCTGGAACTGCTGCGTAAGAAAGGCATCGAAGTGCTGCTGCTTTCTGACCGCATTGATGAGTGGATGATGAACTACCTGACCGAGTTCGACGGCAAAAGCTTCCAGTCCGTTGCCAAAGCCGATGAGTCTATCGACAAACTGGCGGATGACGTAGATGACACCGCGAAAGAAGCAGAGAAAGCACTGGAACCGTTCGTGGAGCGCGTGAAAACCCTGCTGGGCGATCGCGTCAAAGAAGTGCGTTTCACTCACCGTCTGACCGATACCCCGGCGATTGTCACCACTGAAGCCGACGAAATGGGTACGCAGATGGCGAAACTGTTCGCCGCTGCGGGCCAGGCGATGCCAGAAGTGAAATACATCTTCGAGCTGAACCCGGATCACCCGCTGGTGAAACGTGCGGCGGATACCCAGGATGAAGCGCGCTTCGCCGAGTGGGTTGAGCTGCTGCTGGATCAATCCCTGCTGGCCGAACGCGGCACGCTGGAAGATCCAAACCTGTTCATCAAACGTGTGAACGCGCTGCTGCTGGCGTAATAAAACATCGCCCCTCCCCCCAAGGGGGCGAGGGGCTCGATCGGTTCCCTCTCACCTCTGGGGGGAGGGGAAATCTTCCGCACTATCCCAAATAATCTCCCCCGTTAACCGTTTCAGCCGTCCCGCCTTCCTTGAGCCACACTCGTTCTGATGGTATTGTTTAGCGCTTTTGAAAAATTGAACCAACTTTTGAGGGGATTTTCGCAATGCGTATTATTCTGCTTGGCGCTCCGGGCGCGGGTAAAGGAACTCAGGCACAGTTCATCATGGAGAAATACGGTATTCCGCAAATCTCTACCGGTGACATGCTGCGTGCCGCTGTTAAATCTGGCTCCGAGCTGGGTAAACAAGCGAAAGACATCATGGACGCAGGCAAGCTGGTGACTGACGAACTGGTTATCGCGCTGGTAAAAGAACGCATCACTCAGGAAGATTGCCGTAACGGTTTCCTGCTGGACGGTTTCCCGCGTACCATTCCACAGGCTGATGCTATGAAAGAAGCAGGCATCAAAGTGGATTACGTTCTGGAATTTGACGTACCGGACGAGCTGATCGTTGACCGCATTATTGGTCGTCGCGTTCACGCTGCCTCTGGCCGCGTTTACCACATCAAATTCAACCCACCGAAGGTTGAAGGCAAAGACGATGTGACCGGTGACGAGCTGAGCACGCGTAAAGACGATCAGGAAGAGACCGTGCGTAAACGCCTGGTGGAATACCATCAGATGACCGCGCCGCTGATCGGCTACTACTCGAAAGAAGCGCAGGCGGGTAACACCCAGTATGCGAAAGTTGACGGCACTAAGCCGGTCGCTGAAGTTCGTGCAGAGCTGGAAAAAATCCTCGGCTAAGCACGTTCCTCTCACCCGGGTCCTCCGGGTGAGAAATATTCTCATATTTCCTATCGCAGCAATGGGTTCCGTTTACCCGCATTTCCGCTACAATTAGCAGCTATTCAAATGGTTAAGAGGCGTGAATGAGTCAGGCAAAAACCGGCATTTTACTTGCCAATTTAGGCACTCCCGAAGCATCCACCCCTGCGGCAGTTAAACGCTATCTGCGCCAGTTTTTGAGCGATTCACGCGTTGTGGATACTCCAAAACTGCTGTGGTGGCCGCTGCTGCGCGGTGTGATTTTGCCGATTCGTTCTCCACGTGTGGCAAAGCTGTACCAGTCCGTCTGGATGGAAGAAGGTTCTCCACTGATGGTCTACAGCCGTCGTCAGGAAAAAGCGTTGGCGGCTCGACTGCCCGATGTCCCTGTTGCGCTGGGCATGAGCTACGGCAAGCCTTCTCTGAAAAGCGCCGTAGAGAACCTGCTGGCGCAGGGCGTTGAGCATATCGTGGTGCTGGCGCTCTATCCACAGTATTCCTGCTCGACGGTAGCGGCCGTCTGGGACGAACTGGCGCGCATTATGGCGACGCGTCGCTATGTTCCGGGCATCACCTTTATTCGCGACTATGCCGATAACGAGATGTATATCGCCGCCCTTGCCAGCAGCGTCCGCGCATCGTTTGCCGAGCACGGCGAGCCAGATATGTTGCTGCTCTCCTACCACGGTATCCCTCAGCGTTATGCCGATGAAGGCGATGACTATCCGCAGCGCTGTCGTGATACCACGCGCGAACTGGTCTCCGCACTGGAATTCCCGCCAGAGAAGGTGATGATGACCTTCCAGTCTCGCTTTGGCCGTGAACCGTGGTTAACGCCGTACACTGACGAAACGCTTAAAATGCTGGGCGAAAAGGGCGTGAAGCACATCCAGGTGATGTCCCCAGGCTTCTCCGCTGATTGTCTCGAAACGCTTGAAGAAATCGCGGTGCAAAACCGGGAATTTTTCCTTGAGGCGGGTGGCGAAAAGTACGAATACATTCCGGCACTTAACGACTCTCCTGAACATATCGAAATGATGGTCTCGCTGGCGACCACAAGCCGCTAATCGCGCATCGGGCCGGGTTTGTGCTACCATTTCCGGCCCATTCGTCACACATAGCCCAGAAAATGAAATTTCCCGGTAAACGCAAATCCAAACACTATTTCCCCGTCAACGCCCGTGACCCGCTACTGCAACAGTTCCAGCCGGTCAATGAAACCAATGCGGCGTGGGTGGTGGGTATCGATCAGACGCTGGTGGATATCGAAGCTAAAGTTGATGATGCGTTTGTTGCACGTTATGGGCTAAGTTCTGGCCATTCGCTGGTTATCGAAGATGATGTCGCCGAAGCACTGTATCAGGAACTGGTACGGGAAAACCTGATCACTCATCAGTTTGCCGGTGGCACCATCGGCAATACCATGCACAACTACTCCGTATTGGCCGACGATCGTTCGGTTCTGCTCGGCGTAATGTGCAGCAATATCGACATCGGTGGCTATGCCTACCGTTACCTCTGTAATACCTCCAGTCGCACCGATCTAAACTACCTGCAAGGTGTTGATGGGGCGATTGGTCGCTGCTTTACGCTGATTAGCGATTCCGGTGAGCGTACTTTTGCCATTAGCCCTGGTCACATGAATAAGCTACGTGCCGAAAGTATTCCGGAAGAGGTCATTGCGGGGGCATCAGCGCTGGTTCTGACTTCCTATCTGGTGCGCTGTAAGCCAGGCGAACCGATGCCAGAAGCCACCATGAAGGCGATTGAATACGCCAAAAAATACAATGTGCCGGTGGTGCTGACGCTCGGGACAAAATTTGTGATCGCCGATAACCCTGAATGGTGGCAGGCGTTCCTGAAGGAGCACGTCTCGATTCTGGCGATGAACGAAGAAGAAGCCGAAGCGCTAACCGGTGAAAACGATCCGCTACTGGCGTCTGATAAAGCGCTGGACTGGGTTGATCTGGTGTTGTGTACCGCCGGACCGGTTGGGCTTTATATGGCCGGCTTTACCGAAGAAGAGAGCAAACGTAAAACCCAGCATCCGCTGCTGCCTGGGGCGATTGCCGAGTTTAACCAGTATGAGTTCAGCCGTGCGATGCGCCACAAGGATTGCGAAAATCCGCTGCGTATTTACTCCCATATCGCCCCTTATATGGGTGGGCCGGAGAAGATCATGAACACCAACGGCGCCGGCGATGGCGCGCTGGCCGCGCTGCTGCACGATATCACCGCCAATGCCTACCACAGAACCAATGTCCCTAACTCCAGCAAACATAAGATCAGCTGGCTGACATACTCGTCGCTGGCACAGGTGTGTAAATATGCGAACCGCGTCAGTTATCAGGTGCTGAACCAGCATTCACCACGCCTGACGCGCGGCTTGCCGGAAAGGGAAGACAGCCTGGAAGAGTCGTACTGGGACAGGTAAACGAAGACCCCTCGCCCCTTAGGGGGAGAGGCCCAGACCGCACAAATTAACCCGTAACCGCCTCTTCAATTGGCGGTTTCTCAATCAGCATGATCATCGTATTAGCGATTTCACGCTCGCCCATCACCACCTGATTCGCGCCACGTTCGGTAATATATTCAACCTCATCGTCATAATGCGCGCGGGCGATAATTTCAATCGTCGGGCACTTCTCACGCGCGGTTGCGACAATCTCACCGGCTTCGTAGCCGTTAGGAATGGTTAGCAGCAGCCAGCGAGCGCAGTCCAGGTGTGCAAGATTCATAATTTCTTCGTTTGCCGCATTACCCAGCACCGCTCGGATGCCACGTGCGCGCAGTTCGTCCACGCGGGTGCGCGACGTTTCAATCACGACCAGCGGGATGCCCTGTGCCATCAGCTTCTCGCCCAGCAGGCTCCCGACGCGACCAAAACCGACCAGCAGCGCATGGTTGCAGATGTCCACCGGGATTTGCTTCTCTTCTTCAGTCGCCTCTTCCAACGTCTGATCTTCCAGCGTCTCGGTTTTAGCGAGATATTTCTCCAGCAGTGCAAACAGTACCGGGTTAAGCATGATAGAGAGAATCGCCCCGGCCAGCACCAGATTCTGCCCGGCCTGCGGCAGCAGGTTCAGCGCCATGCCCAGACCCGCCAGGATAAAGGCAAATTCACCAATCTGCGCCAGGCTTGCCGCGATGGTCAGTGCCGTGCGCGGTGAGTGGCCGAACATGCGGACCAGGAAGAAAGCCACGACGGATTTACCGAAGATAATAATCGCCAGCGTCGCCAGTACGGCCAACGGCTGATCAATCAAAATAAGTGGGTCGAATAACATACCGACGGAGACAAAGAACAATACCGCAAAGGCATCACGTAACGGCAGCGTGTCGTGCGCGGCCCGGTGGCTCAGTTCGGATTCGTTCAGCACCATCCCGGCGAAGAACGCGCCCAGCGCAAAGGAAACGTCAAAGAACTCGACTGCACCAAATGCAATACCAAGCGCCAGCGCGAGCACGGAAAGGGTAAACAACTCACGAGAGCCGGTTGCCGCGCTGCGCGACATAATCCACGGTACCAGACGACGCCCAACCACCATCATGATCGCGATAAAGGCAACGACCTTCCCGATGGTAATGCTCATATCTAACGCCAGCGAGGCAAAACCGACGTTGTCTTTTTCAACCATCCCGGCGACGGCGGGCAGCAGGACCAGCGTTAAGACCATCACCAGATCTTCAACAATCAGCCAGCCAATGGCAATTTGCCCACGCTGGCTGTCTATTAACTGCCTCTCCTCAAGCGCGCGCAGCAACACCACGGTACTGGCGGTTGAGAGACACAGTCCAAACACGATGCCGGTCATCAGTGACCAGCCCAGCATCGCTGAAAGCGCCATACCCAACAGTGTCGCTACGCCTATCTGAGCGATCGCGCCGGGAATGGCAATGGCCTTTACCGCCATTAAATCCTTCAACGAGAAATGCAAACCTACGCCGAACATCAGCAGAATCACGCCCAATTCCGCCAGTTCTGGTGCCAACTTGGTATCCGCGACAAAACCAGGCGTAAAAGGACCCGCCAGAACACCGGCTAAGAGATAGCCCACGAGAGGAGAAATACGTAACTTATTGGCAATCATGCCGAGGATAAAAGCGAGTACAAGGCCACCAACAATGGTGGTGATAAGCGGTGTGGCGTGATGCATTCCGTCTCCTTTCGTCGTGGGGTGTTCCATTTTTGGCGTAAAAACCAAAAGGCCGATTAATAGTTTATGACAATTTTGGCCATTATGTTTATGAATAATTGTTGAACTTTGAAGAAAACAGCAATAAGCGTTAAAAAAAGCAGATTAGGACAAATTAACACGAGGATGAAGAGGAAAGCCTTATGGCAGTAGGCTGGGCTGAGGCCAAAGTTTAGCTTTGGCCTCAGGATAACTACGCTTTATGCCGATAATCAGGTAGGAATATGGTCAGTATCCCCAGAAGCGGAAGGAAAGCACAGATTTTATAGACTAAAAAGATACTGGTATGGTCTGCAACGAGCCCTAAGACTGCGGCTCCAAGGCCTCCCATGCCGAAGGCGAAACCGAAAAATAAACCGGAAACCATACCGATACGGCCCGGCATCAACTCCTGCGCATACACCAGGATCGCCGAAAAGGCAGAGGCGAGGATAAATCCAATAATCACCGTCAAAATCCCCGTCCATTCGAGGTTTGCATAGGGTAAAACGAGCGTAAACGGCGCAACACCGAGAATGGAGCCCCAAATGACGTATTTACGTCCTATTTTATCCCCTACAGGGCCGCCAATCACCGTGCCAGCCGCAACGGCAAACAGGAAGGCAAACAGGTGGAACTGCGCGTTTTGTACCGATAATCCGAATTTTTCCATCAGATAAAAGGTGTAATAGCTGCTGATGCTCGCCATATAGAAGTATTTCGAGAAAATCAGCATCAGTAGTATTGATACGGCTAAAATAACCTTGTCACGTGGCAGCGGATTGATAACGGGGGCTTTTGGTTTCCCTTTATTTACCCGGTGCTGCGCGGCGTACCAACGACTGATTTGTGCCAGTACGACGATAGCCAGCAACGCGGCCAGCACAAACCACGCCACGTTACCTTTTCCGTATGGCGCAATGATGACGGCGGCAAGCAGGGGGCCAAGCGAACTGCCAAAGTTTCCCCCGACCTGGAACAATGACTGCGCCAGACCATGACGCCCACCGGAGGCCATACGCGCCACGCGGGATGATTCAGGATGGAACACCGACGAGCCAGTACCGACCAGCGCAGCGGCCACCAGCACCATCTCAAAGCTACCCGCCATCGCCAGCAGTATCAGGCCGCATAAGGTAAAGCACATGCCAATCGGTAGCGACCACGGCATCGGATATTTATCCGTCCAGTAACCGACAACCGGTTGCAGCAGAGATGAGGCCATCTGGAACGTTAACGTGATCATCCCAATCTGTACGAAGGTGAGTGAAAACTCGGATTGCAGTAGCGGATATATCGCCAGAATTAACGACTGGATCATATCGTTCAGCAGATGTGAAAGACTGATGGCACCTAATATACCAAACGAGGTGCGCGCTTTAGGTGTTAACGCCGCAGAGCCCGTAGCGGGCTGAGGTGATTCAGTGATTGCCATAAATACCACGTATTGAGTGATGAGAAGTGCAGGATGTCATTATTATCCGACTAACATACCTTTCTGTGGGATTTGAAGAAAGTCGCAATTCTGAAAACATATTTGTCTATTCTTGTGACTCGCTGTAATTTCAGCGTTTGTCTTTTGGTCAGGGAGCGAGATGATGAAGTTAATGAAGCGAGGCGTCGCATTGGCGCTGATAGCCGCATGGGGTCTGGCAAGCCTGCCGGCTCAGGCCTATGAAAAATATAAAACCTATAAAATAACGATCCTGCATACCAACGATCACCACGGTCATTTCTGGCGCAGCGAATACGGTGAATATGGCCTGTCGGCGCAAAAAACGCTGGTGGATGGTATTCGCAAAGACGTGGCAGCGCAGGGGGGTAGCGTGCTGTTGCTGTCCGGTGGAGATATTAATACCGGCGTACCAGAGTCAGATTTGCAGGATGCAGAACCGGATTTCCGCGGCATGAACCTGATTGGCTATGACGCCATGGCCGTCGGCAACCATGAATTTGATAATCCGTTAACGGTACTTCGCCAGCAGGAGAAGTGGTCGAAATTTCCTTTCCTCTCCGCCAATATTTATCAAAAAAGTACCGGTGAGCGCCTGTTTAAACCCTGGGCATTATTTAAACGTCAGGATTTAAAAATCGCGGTAATTGGTTTAACCACCGACGACACGGCAAAAATTGGTAATCCTGAATATTTCACCGACATCGAATTCCGTAAGCCAGCAGAGGAAGCAAAGCTGGTCATTCAGGAACTGAATCAGAACGAAAAACCCGATGTAATTATCGCAACCACCCATATGGGGCATTACGATAACGGCGAGCACGGTTCAAACGCGCCGGGTGATGTGGAAATGGCTCGCAGCCTTCCAACGGGCGCGCTGGCAATGATTGTGGGTGGTCACTCACAAGATCCTGTCTGTATGGCATCGGAGAATAAAAAACAGGCTGATTACGTACCAGGCACGCCTTGCGCGCCGGATCGTCAGAATGGAATCTGGATTGTGCAGGCTCACGAGTGGGGCAAATACGTGGGTCGTGCCGATTTTGAATTCCGCAACGGCGAAATGAAACTGGTGCATTACCAGCTGATTCCAGTGAACCTGAAGAAGAAAGTCACCTACGACGACGGCAAAAGTGAGCGCGTACTTTATACGCCTGAAATTGCTGAAAATAGCCAGATGCTGTCCCTGCTGACGCCGTTCCAGAATAAAGGAAAAGCGCAGCTAGACGTTAAAATTGGCACACTCAACGGACGACTGGAAGGGGACCGCAGTAAAGTTCGCTTCGTGCAAACCAACATGGGTCACCTGCTGCTGGCGGCACAAGTGGCGCGAACGAATGCCGATTTTGGCGTAATGAGCGGCGGTGGCATTCGTGATTCCATTGAAGGCGGTGATATCACCTATAAAAATGTGCTGAAGGTACAGCCGTTTGGCAACGTGGTGGTGTACGCGGACATGAGCGGTAAAGAGGTCATCGAGTATCTTACCGCCGTCGCGCAGATGAAGCCCGATTCTGGTGCCTATCCGCAATTTGCCAACGTGAGTTTTACGGCGAAGGACGGCACGTTAAACGACCTGAAAATCAAAGGCGAACCGATTGATCCCGCCAAAACGTATCGCCTGGCGACGTTAAGCTTTAATGCCACCGGTGGCGATGGCTATCCGCATATCGATAATAAACCAGGCTATGTGAATACTGGGTTTATTGATGCCGAGGTGTTGAAGCAGTTTATTCAGCAGAACTCGCCGATAGATGTGAATGCTTACGAGCCGAAAGGTGAAGTGAGCTGGCAGTAAACGGGGTTTGTGCCGGGTAGCGGCGTTGAACTGCGCCTTACCCGGCCTACTTTCCGTGAATGTTTAACTTACTCTCTGCGTGCAATATCGGCGAATTTAGCATCCAGCATTTTTGCCAGATCGCTGGCGGCTAGTTCAATATCCAGCCCGCGTTTACCGCCAGAAATGTAAATGGTATCGAACGTTTGCGAAGGCGCGTCAATCAGCGTCGGCAGGCGTTTTTTCTGCCCCAATGGGCTGATGCCGCCAACCAGATAGCCTGTGGTCCGTTGCGCAACCATCGGGTCGGCCATATCGACTTTTTTGGCACCTAGCGCCTTAGCCACTTTCTTGAGATCTAACTGACCTGCCACGGGCGTCACCGCCACGGCAAGGTGCTTCATATCACCATTCACCGCGACTAACAGCGTTTTATAGACCTGGTCGGCATTTAGCCCCAGTTTACGCACGACTTCATCGCCAAAGTTGGTCTCACTTGGGTCGTGATCGTAAGTATGAATCTGGAAAGGAATCTTGTTTTTTTCGAGTAATTTAACGGCGGGAGTCATAGTGATCCTTCTTACCACAGACAATTATCGCGTTAAGCATACGCTTGACGGTTGTCTAAAAAATAGCACCATCTTGCGCAATAGTATTGGCAGAGATGCAGAGTTTGAGCGACAATCGGCTCACACCGAAGGTCTCCTTCGGCATAATAATAACGATGAAATTCCTCTTTGACGGGCCAATAGAAATATTGGCCATTTTTTTACGTCAACAGCGACGGTAAATTTCCCTCTCCATAGAGATGCAGCGCACCGACGGCAACAACATAGCGACCTGCGGGTAAGGCATGCAATGCGGTTCGCCACGCCTGATTACGCTCATGCATTAAGACATCATACAACGACTCACTAAATGTCGAGGGTAGCGCCAGCTTGTCACTATCCGGTGGCGTGTCCAGCCACCAGCTCATCATGGTTTGCAACAGACGTGCGTTGGTGTGCCAGTGAGTTAATGTATCGTCCAGTAGCAAAATGCCGTCATCAGGCAGTTCGCGTAAAAGCGCAATCTGGCTGTCAGCACCTTCCAGTTCGATTATCGGCAAATCACGGGCCCGGGCGGCGTTCAACAACTGATAATCGATACCATATTCGCCGCGCAAACCCAGACGTTGCGCCTGCGTTCCCTGAAGCACCATCGCGATTTGCCACAACGGCTGGGTTTCCAGCATGGAGAGCGAGAGCCCCAGTTCGTCAGCGACGCGCTCAAGTTCGGCCAGCCGCGTATCGCTAAGACGCTCATTCAGCGGCGGGGCAGGATCGAGATTGGCAAACGGGGATTCGTGACCGGAGATATCAGCTTCGACAACCAGAGCATCGGCATTGCGCAACAGTTTTATGAGCGCGGGAGGCAGCGGCGACATGTCGCGCGTGCCCATGTGGATGCTGCCGACCAGGTGTAAATGCTGTCCGCCTGGAAGCGAAATATCCATCCCCGGCCAGGGATAACGGCGGGGAAACAGGGCGCGGAACGTGGCTTTTATACGATTAAACAGGCTCATACGCGCTCCATGAATGCAAAGGCTCATGCTAGCGCGTAGGAGGGTTAGGTTCAATCCTTCGGTGTAAACCGCAGCAGTCGGTTGGCGTTACTGACCACGGTAATGGAGGACAGCGCCATCGCAGCCCCTGCGACAACAGGGTTCAGTAAGGTTCCCGTCAGTGGCCACAGGATCCCGGCGGCAATTGGAATACCGAACGAGTTATAGATAAATGCGCCAAGCAGGTTTTGTTTCATGTTGCGCAACGTAGCTTTGGAAATGGCCAGCGCGTCGGCAACGCCCATCAGGCTGTGGCGCATCAGAGTAATTGCTGCCGTTTCAATGGCTACGTCGCTTCCGCCGCCCATCGCAATTCCCACATCCGCCTGTGCCAGCGCCGGAGCATCGTTAATGCCATCGCCGACCATCGCCACCTGGCGACCTTCGTTCTGCAATTTTTTGATTGCATCCGCTTTGCCATCCGGCAACACGCCTGCAATCACCTCGTCTATGCCCGCTTCTTTGGCGATAGCATAGGCGGTCGTTGGGTTATCGCCGGTCAGCATCACCAGGCGATAACCTGCGCGGTGCAGGCGTTTTAGCGCTGCAATGCTGTCCTGACGTAGCGGATCGCGCACTGCCAACAGCGCTGCCGCTTGACCATCAACGGCCAGCAGAACCGGCGTCGCACCCTGCGAGGCCTGCGCTTTCAGTTCATCTTCAAGCGCTGAGGTATCAACGCCATTTTCATTCAACAGCGCCTGATTGCCGAGCAGTAAGGTATGACCTTCAGCTTCGCCGCTCACGCCCAGACCGCGCAGGGTGCGAAAGTGACTCACCTGTGGCAGGGCTGCGGAGCTGGCTTTCTCGATAATCGCCCTCGCCAGCGGGTGGCTGGATCCTTGTTCGAGCGCAGCGGCAAGCCTGACGGCTTCCGCCTCGGTGAGGCCTACCGTTTTCACCGCCACGACCTGCGGTTTGCCTTCGGTCAACGTCCCGGTTTTATCAAACACCAGCGTGTCGAGAGTGCTGGCCCGCTGCAATGCATCGGCATCGCGCACCAGCACACCAAATTCGGCGGCGCGACCCACGCCCGAGATAATCGACATCGGCGTCGCGAGACCCAACGCACAAGGACAGGCGATGATCAGCACCGTGGTAGCGATGACCAGCGTATAGACGATTTGCGGCGCGGGGCCAAAGAAATACCAGATAGCCGCGCTGAACAGAGCAATACCTACGACGACCGGCACAAAAATGGCAGAAATTTTATCGGCCAGTTGGCCAATTTCCGGTTTACTGCTTTGCGCCTGGCGCACCATGCGAATAATGCGCGACAGCGTGGTATGGCTACCCACGGCGCTGGCGCGGAATAACACGCTACCGTCCTGTACCACGGTTCCGGCATGGACCACATCGCCTGCGGATTTTTGCTGGGGTACAGGTTCCCCGGTGAGCATGGCTTCATCCAGCCAGGCTTCGCCCTGGGTAATTTCCCCATCGACCGGGACGCGATCGCCGGTCGTCAGACGCAGCGTCATGCCGGGTTGAACCTCGGCAAGCGGCAGCGTTTTTTCACCATCATCCGTCACCACGCGAGCAGACGGCGGTGTGAGATCGAGTAATCTTTCCAGCGCTTTCGATGAGCGCTGACGGGCGCGCGCTTCGAGCATATGGCCTAAGTTAATCAGGCCGATAATCATCGCGCTCGCTTCATAATAGAGATGGCGTGCTTCCATCGGGAACCATTGCGGCCAGACGTTAACGCTCATTGAATAGAGCCACGCCGCTCCTGTACCCAGCGCAACCAGCGTATCCATCGTGGCGGTTCGGTTCTTCAGGCTTTTCCAGGCGCTGGTGTAAAAATGCCCACCTGCAAAAACCATCACGCCGAGCGTGATCACACCAATAACCAGCCACAGAGTGCGGTTTTCATCGGTGACCATCATGTTGTCGCCGAGCATGCCCCATACCATCACCGGAATACCTACCAGCAGCGCGACAATCGCCTGCCAGCGGAAGCGTTTCATGGTGGCAATCGCGTTTTCCTGCTGACGTTCGCGACGTTCGATATCATCTTCAATCGCTTCGGCACCGTAGCCCGCTTTTTCGACCGCCTGAACGAGTTCGGAGGCGGACGCGCTGCCCATGACCAGCGCAGTGCGCTCCGCTAAATTGACCCGTGCCTGTGACACACCCGGTACGGCCTGCAATGCATTTTGTACGCGAGAGACGCAGCTGGCGCAGCTCATGCCATTGATCAACAGCTGTTGGCTGTCATCCAGGCCATCGGCTGCCGGAAGCTCAGAAGTGTCCGCTGTCAGTGCTTCCGACGGGATTGATGACTCTGTCAGCGGATTAGCCTTTGGGTGGCTAAGCTCCGCCCCGTATCCGGCTTGTTTGATGGTGTCGATCAGCGCCTCTGCGCTGGCACTGCTAATGACCTGGGCGCGATCGACGGTGACGTCGGCGCTTTCAACGTCCGGGCGTTGCTCCAGGCTCTCTTTAACGCGTTTGACGCAGTGGCCGCAGGTGAGGCCATCCAGCTTCAGGTCGATTGTGTGAGACATAGCTAAACTCCTGTATAATTATTCGGCCAGTTATTGACCGACATAATGTTTTTATCTAACAGTAATGAAGGTTAAACCTTCCATCAAGGGGAAGGTCAAGGGGGAAATGTGAATATCAGTGACGTTGCAAAAAAGACCGGGTTAACCAGTAAAGCGATTCGTTTTTACGAGGAGAAGGGGTTGGTCACGCCGCCGCTGCGTAGCGAAAACGGCTATCGCAGTTACGCACAAAAGCATCTGGATGAACTGACGCTGCTACGCCAGGCGAGGCAGGTAGGGTTTAACCTGGAAGAGTGCGGCGAGCTGGTGCATCTGTTTAACGATCCCAAACGCCACAGCGCAGACGTCAAAAGTCGCACGCTCGAAAAAGTCGCGGAAATTGAACGTCATATCGTTGAACTTGAAGCGATGCGCAAGCAGCTTCTGGCGCTGGCCGAGTCTTGTCCGGGAGATGACAGCGCCGATTGCCCGATTATGGATAATCTTTCCGGCTGCTGCCATCGTAAGGCGAATGCTTAACAGGCTTTGACGTGCAGCGTAATACCTTCGACCGCCGTCACTTCAACCTGAGTACCTGCAATAAGGTCATCGTCTGCCACGACCGGCCATGAGCTATCACCCACGCGCACGTGCCCACGACCGTTGACTAGCGTGGTCTCCAGCGTATAGCGTTTACCCACTAACTGCTGGCCTCGTTGATTGAGTGTCGCATCGGCGGGCTTTTGCTCGCGAACCTGACGCGTCAGCCATCTCCACCACAGCCACGCGGCGACCAGTGTCAGCACGGCAAAAAGAACGCCCTGCCATTCCCAGCCGAACGGTAGCAGCCAGACGACGATCCCAGTCATCACCGCTGCCACTCCGCTCCAGAGCAGATAGCCATTGCCGCCGAGCATTTCTGCCGCCAGCAATAAGCCACCCAAACTCAACCAGAACACGTGCGGATGTGCTGCAATCGTTTCAATCATTTTTTGCGCTCGTTTCCACTGTCTTTCACCAGTTCCGCGATACCGGCGATGGAGCCCATTAGACTGCTGGCATCAAGCGGCATCATCACCACTTTACTGTTATTGGCTGAGCCAATTTGCTGCAACGCATCAGTGTATTTCTGCGCGATAAAGTAATTGATCGCCTGAATATCACCCGCAGAGATAGCTTCCGATACCATTTGCGTTGCGCGGGCTTCTGCTTCTGCCGAACGTTCACGGGCTTCAGCCTGTAAGAATGCAGACTGACGTTCGCCCTCGGCTTTAAGGATTTGCGACTGTTTTTCCCCTTCGGCTTTGAGGATCTCGGCCTGACGAATACCTTCTGCCTCAAGGATATAGGCACGCTTAGTACGCTCGGCCTTCATCTGCGCGTTCATCGATGAGATCAGTTCTGCCGGTGGGCGCACATCGCGGATTTCGATACGGGTGACTTTAATACCCCACGGGTTAGTGGCTTCATCGACGATATGCAGCAGACGCGTATTGATGCTGTCGCGCTGGGAGAGCATTTCGTCAAGCTCCATTGAACCGAGAACGGTACGAATGTTCGTCATCGTCAGGTTCATGATAGCCAGCTCAAGGTTGCTGACTTCATAGGCCGCTTTTGGCGCGTCGATAACCTGGATGAAGCACACGGCATCGATGGTAACGTTGGCGTTATCTTTGGAGATGATTTCCTGTGAAGGGATATCCAGCACCTGCTCCATCATATTGATCTTGCGACCAATTCGGTCCATGAACGGGACGACAATATTGAGGCCTGGCTGGAGCGTGTTGGTGTAGCGGCCAAAGCGTTCAACCGTCCACTGATAACCTTGTGGCACAATTTTTACGCCTGCGCCGACGATAACCAGCACCACAAAAATAAGGATGGGAATAACGATCATCATAAAAAACCTCCTGTTTAGAATTCCGTGTCGTAATGAAAAATGTTCATTTGTTGAACATCAGTATATCGGTTATCGGAGGGGAATTCGCCCATGAATGCTCATGACATCGATACGCTTTGATATCAATTATCTTTTTTATAAGTGAATGAAAAGTCTGAAATGTACTTCTCATCGGAGCGATTAATGGCTTTGGAAAGATCCTGATAATATTTATCGAGCCCGATTGCCTCTATTTGCTGTAATTGCTCACGTATTGGGGCACAAAACAACTCGGCATTTCCGGCACCGACTCGCTTGTTATTAGGGGGAAGATCGCCTGTGATCGCCTTGAACCACGTCCTGATTCCTTGCTTTAAGTGATTCGGTGCTTTGGCAAGATTGTCGATCTCAGTGAGACGCTGCAATGTTGGAAACTCGTCGGCAAAGACTGCACTTTTTAAGCGTCCGAAGAACTGATTGAATAACTCAAATGAACCCAGATCGATAATTTTAGATTTTGTGGTTTTCCCGTTCTTATTGCCCATTTTGCTGACCGTCGTGGCACCTTGCTGTACAGCACCAGTCTTATGTAAGTCTAATCCGAACAGAAGGTTACAGTGCGCACGGCGCTCCTTTAACGGATATGACATAAGTACGCTAATAAATTCAGTCGCGGCAACGTCGGATAAGTTATGGTTGATAAGCCACTGTGAGCGGGAAAATTCTTCAGGTGACACATACCAGGTTGGCTTTTCGTCGTAGCGCTTCGATTTTCCTTTACTGTCGAATTCGACAAAATGTGCGCCATTATTGAAGGCAAACCTGCAATTTTTGAAGCTGCCAATAGTGGTGTTGACTATTAATGCCTTTTTGACGAAATCAACAACCTCCGCACTGATAACGAAACTGGTCTCAGCAGAGGAATTGATGACTTCCATTAATGTTTCTACATTAGGTACGCCTGGCTTAAGTGATGTGAACTCATAAAAAATGTGTGTCATGCCTGCTACTTCCTATAGTTATAAGCGTGTCTATCTAATCGCGAAAAAGTTTAACACCTCTGAAGGAGTGAGGCCATTAGCTACGTGTGCGGGAAGTTTGCTTGATCACAAATGGAAGAAAAAACTTACTCAGGCTGGAAAGTCGTCAATAAATGTAGACATTGATAAGTCTATTTTCTGAAGGTAAAAGCAAGGAAGCAGAAGTTTTTCTTTAAGACTTAATGAAAACTAATGAGTGGTAAAAGTTAAAGGCCATCTTCTCAGATGGCCTTCAAGGGTTGTTGTTCTTGCCTGGATTAGAAATCTCCAGTGATACCCGCACCTGCCATCCAACCGTTATCAAACGAGGATGATGCTTGAACGTTAACTGCAACGTGTTCAGTAACTCCTTTCTGTAAACCACCAGCCAGCGCTGCGCCGTCTCCGTTTGCGGTCCCTGTTGAGAGTGCCCATGCGTTATCAGAGTGATAATGCAGGCTAGACATGGCTGCCGCGTTATTCAATCCGCGTTTGAGTTCCTCTTTAGTCTCATCAATGTCTTTCGCATTCCGAGAAATAGCTTTGCTGTTGCTGTCGATGCGTTGGCTATTGCTATCAATGCGCTGGTTAGTGTTGGACATCTGGCGACTGTTGGTTTGATCAACATAGATGCTATTCATCTGATTGATGCTCAAAACATTGTAGGTTGTGCCGTTTGATTGCTGCCCGGACGGTTGCGTCGGTGCGGTATGCGGTGTGGTTTGCACGACAGCGGTCGGTACGGTTTTAGGCTGAGGCGTCAATTGAGTCGGAAGGACCGGTGTTTTTTGAGGCATGGACTGCGTGACCGCAACCGGTGCTTTCAATGGCTTCGGCGTCAGCTGAACCGGCATCATTGGTGCCTTGTTTGGTACGGACTGGACGATCGCGGTCGGTGCTTTCGTTGGCTGCGGTGTCAGTTGAACTGGCATCACCGGTGCCTTGTTTGGCACGGACTGCACGAGCGCGGTCGGTGCTTTCATTGGCTGCGGTGTCAGTTGAACTGGCATCACCGGTGCTTTATTTGGTACGGACTGCACGATCGTGGTCGGTGCTTTCATTGGCTGGGGTGTCAGCTGAACTGGCATTACCGGTGATTTATTTGGTACGTACTGGACGAGCGTGGTCGGTGCTTTCATTGGCTGCGGTGTCAGTTGAGCTGGCATTACTGGTGCTTTATTTGGTACGAACTGGACGATCGCGGTTGGTGATTTGATTGGCTGCGGTGTCAGTTGAACTGGCATCACCGGTGCTTTATTTGGCACTGACTGCACGATCGTGGTCGGTGCTTTCATTGGCTGCGGTGTCACTTGGGCTGGCATCACTGGTGCCTTATTTGGCACAGACTGGACGGTAGCAACCGGAACATTCATCGCCTGTGGCATCTGCTGAACTGGTGCCACCGGTGTCTTAGACGGCACGGACTGTACGATCGCGGTCGGTGCTTTCATTGGCTGCGGTGTCAGCTGAACTGGCATTACCGGTGATTTATTTGGTACGTACTGGACGAGCGTGGTCGGTGCTTTCATTGGCTGCGGTGTCAGCTGAGCTGGCATCACCGGTGCCTTATTTGGCACAGACTGGACGGTAGCAACCGGAACATTCATCGCCTGTGGCGTCTGCTGAACTGGTGCCACCGGCGTCTTAGACGGCACGGACTGTACGGTAGCAACCGGAACATTCATTGGCTGCGGTGTCAGTTGAACTGTCATCGCAGGCGTCTTAGATGGCACGGCTTGCGTAACAGCAACGGGAGCGTTCATTTTAACCGGTATTGCCGCAGGCGTTGCTGATGGCGTTTTTTGCGGAGCTTTGTTCGGCTGTAATGGTGATTGCTGTGGTGCGGCAACAGGGGCGATTGATCCATCTTTGAACGCCTGTCGGGCAGCTTGTAACTGTTGCTCAGCGAACTTCTGATCCTGACGGGCATCCGTTAAGTGAGCACGTGCAGCAAGGTGCGCATCGATCATGGCATTTTCGTTTGGCGTATTGAGGGCATTATCGGCATCAATGCTTGCAGCGTACTCGCTCCTGATTGCAGCACTATAGGTTTTGTGAGCAATGTGCGCGAACTCGATAGCGCCCTTAAGATTAGCAGTGGCCTGCTCAGACGTCAGTGCAAGAGCGCAAGGAGAAGCAACGGACAGCGCGACCATAATTGCCAACAGCTTTACGGAGGTACTCATTTTTTTCATTCCTAAAGGTATATGATTTTTTTCACATTCAGATCAGCGATGCGCTAGACCATGTTTGTTCGACCAATTGCTTTTACTGCCCGCAGTCTGTAAATGATTTTCTTCCATTAATGACTTTTATAAGTCATTTGATGTTTGTTTGTGACTTTTTGTAAGTCTAAGTTCAATTATCATACAGTGACGAATTAAATTGGATCAAGTCAATTTAAAGTCTTTTATTTGACTTATTTCATATGAAAGTTAAATAGACTTTTGTTAGACATGTCTATGACTGTTTTATGTTTTTATTTTGATTTTTTGTAATGGTTTTGAATGGATTTGTTTTTTATTTGTTGGTGGGTTTGTTCATCTGTGAAAGAGGGTTGACTGACTTGGCGCATCTGGATTTAGTGAGTCCCTGCCTAATTTAAGTACCAGTGAAACGTTATCCTACCGCTTGAGGAGATGTCGCCGTCAACGGGCGAACCGAGTTACACTTCGCTCATACGGTAAGACTGAAATGAGAATAATATGAAGGACGATAAAGCGATTCTGGAGCTTGACGATATTGGATATCACGCCGTAGGTTTCACGATACTACAGCACATCAATCTGAGCCTTTCACCGGGAGAATTCAGGTTAATCACCGGCCCCTCAGGCTGTGGTAAAAGCACGTTACTTAAGATTGTTGCCTCTTTACTCAGCCCTACAGAAGGCAAAATTCTCTTCGAAGGCAACGATATCTCAACGCTCTCACCCGAGCGCTACCGTCAGCAGGTTTCGTATTGCGTACAAACCCCCTCACTGTTTGGCGACACGGTTTACGACAACCTTATTTTCCCGTGGCAGGTTCGCGGCAAAACGCCGGAACCAGAAGCGTTACAGGCAGATTTAGAACGTTTTGGCCTGTCGCAGGAAACGCTCACCAAATCCGTCTCTGAACTGTCAGGTGGGGAAAAGCAGCGTGTCTCCCTGATTCGCAATCTGCAATTTCTGCCAAAGGTGCTATTGCTGGATGAAGTGACCAGCGCGCTGGATGACAGCAATAAGCAAAACGTGAACGACATCATTCATCGCTACGCTAAAGAGCAAAATATCGCCGTGTTATGGGTCACTCACGACGCCCAGGAAATCAAACATGCGGATGACGTCATGACCCTTAAACCCCAGGGCGGAAAAGTACAGGAGACGACTGATGGGCGAGCATAACATCACCAATGAATCACTGGCCTTTTCGATGCTGCTGGTGCTGGTGGCGATTGTCGTCAGCTACCGGGAAAAACTCGGCCTGGAAAAAGAGATTATCTGGAGTATTTGTCGGGCAGTGATTCAACTGATCGTTGTCGGCTATGTACTGAAATACATTTTCAACGTTGATCACGCCGTGCTCACGCTGTTGATGGTGATGTTTATCTGCTTCAACGCAGCCTGGAATGCGCAAAAGCGCAGTAAATACATCGATAAAGCTTTTATCTCGTCGTTTATTGCGATTACAACCGGAACAGCTTTAACGCTGACGGTGCTGGTGCTTTCCGGCTCGATTGAGTTTGCTCCGATGCAGGTCATCCCGATCGCCGGGATGATTGCCGGGAATGCGATGGTGGCGGTGGGGCTTTGCTACAACAATCTGGGGCAGCGCTTTAGCAGCGAGCAGCAGCAAATTCAGGAAAAGCTTAGCCTTGGCGCGACGCCAAAAATGGCTTCGGTACGATTGATGCGAGAGAGTATTCGCGCGTCGTTGATTCCAACGGTGGATTCAGCGAAAACGGTCGGGCTGGTGAGTTTACCGGGGATGATGTCGGGGCTGATTTTTGCAGGTATTGATCCGGTGAAGGCGATTAAGTACCAGATTATGGTGACGTTTATGCTGCTCTCAACCGCCAGTCTGTCGACGATTATTGCCTGCTATTTAACGTATCGGAAGTTCTATAATGTGCGACATCAGTTGGTGGTGACGCAATTGAAAAAAGCCCGGTGACATCGCCACCGGGCATCATGCTTAGTAAAGCAGGGCGTATAGCTGGCGACGGTATTTCGATGCCAGCGCATCACCGGTTCCGAGTGCGGCGAGGATCTCCTGGAACATCTTGCGAGCCTGACCATCGGCGGCGGCGAGATCTTTTCTCAGATGGGTGAACAGTAGCTCCAGCGCTTCTTCGTTACGACCGACCTGATGCAGCTGTAAAGCCAGCTGGCTCGCCAGCGCTGCGTCGTCCGGGTTTTCAGCCACCTGCTGTTGCAGTTGCTGGATTTCCGGCGTGTCAGCTGCCTGTTTTAACAGCTCAATCTGCGCGACCAGACCCTGATAACGCGTATCCTGATCCTGTAACGGAATGGTTTTTAGCACCGCTTCAGCCTCTTCCGAGCGGTTCAGTTCGATCTGAGTTTGGGCAAGTAGCAGACCAATCTGGCTGTCCTGATTCGACAGCTGCCAGGCGTCTTTCAGCAGCGGCAGCGCCTCGTCGTGTTTGCCTTCCTGAATCAATTCAAGCGCCTGCTGGGCTTTCAACTCTTCTTCACGCGGCAGCACTTTGTCCAGCAAAGCACGAATAGCGTCTTCAGGTTGCGGCCCCTGGAAACCGTCGACCGGCTGACCGTTCTGGAACAAATAAACGGTAGGGATTGCGCGCAGGCCAAACTGCGAGGCCACCACGTGCTCGGCGTCACAGTCCAGTTTTGCGAGGATAAACTGACCGTTGTACTGCGTCGCAAGCCGTTCCAGAACGGGGGTCAATTCCAGGCAATGCTGGCTGCGTTCGGACCAGAAATAAAACAGCACGGGTTTGACCATCGACTGTTCAAGGGTCTGTTGCAGGTTAGCTTCGGTAATGTTGACAATATTCTGTGCGGACATACGGCATTCTCTTTTATCGGTTTGATAAATACATGGGGGTGAGGAGCGAGGCTTCAACTCAACCGTGTAAAATTTTATCCATCACGCGCCCTGGCAGCAGGCGTTTGAGCCAGCCGACGGCGTGGGTGACCAGCGTCACGGGGTAGCGCATCTTAGGACGTTCGCTTTCAAAAGCATGGCGCACTTTGGCGACAACCGCCTCTGGCCCCAGCGTAAAGCGTGCGGCAATACCGGGATTTTCGACCGGCTTGTCGGACTGCGTCTGGTTGACGTTCTCGGTGAAGCGGGTTCGAATCGGGCCTGGTTCAATCAGGCTGACCTTGATGCCGCTATGGCGCAGTTCCATACGAAGCGCGTCGGACCACGCCTCCAGCGCGTATTTACTGGCAGCATACGCGCCCCGGCCTGGCGTAGAGATAAGCCCCATCACGGAGGAGGTCATCACAATACGGCCTTCGCCGTGCGGCAACATGGCCGGCAGCAGCGCCATCGTCAGTTGATGTACGCCAAAAAAATTGGCGGAAAACTGTTGTTCCAGCTGCTCGCGGGTAATGGTTTGCAGCGGGCCATACACGCCGTAGCCTGCGTTATTAAACAGGCCGTATAACCGATTGTCGGTCAGAGCGATAACCTCGGCGGCAGCGCGGTCAATACTTTCTGGTGAATCCAGATCCAGTAAAACGCCCTTGAAGCCTTTGTTGTTCATTCGTTCGACATCATCGGGTTTGCGGCAGGCGGCTAACACCCAAAATCCCTGGCGTTTAAGCTCAAGTGCACTTTCAAGGCCAATACCGCTGGAACATCCTGTAATTAAGACTGATTTTTGCATAACTTTACCTGTCAGGATCTCCGCTGAATTAAGAGTCATGTTTTACTAATGGGGCGAGTCGTGTTGCCATCCAGTCAGCAATGAACGGTTGGGCGTCGTGGTTGGGGTGAATACCGTCGTCCTGCATCCATTGTGGTTTCAGGTAGACCTCCTCCATGAAAAATGGCAGCAGCGGAATATCGAATTCTTTGGCAAGCTTAGGATAGATCGCGCTGAAGGCCTCATTATAACGACGACCGTAATTCGCGGGCAGACGAATTTGCATTAATAGCGGTTGTGCATCGGCAGCCTGAATATCCTGAATTACTTTTCGCAGGGTCTCTTCAGTTTGCTGCGGCTGAAATCCGCGTAGTCCGTCATTGCCGCCCAGTTCTACCAGCACCCAACGCGGCTGATGTTGTTTAAGCAGGGCAGGCAGGCGGGACAGACCCTGCTGCGACGTATCGCCACTGATACTGGCGTTAATCACCGGCGTTTTTGTCTGCCACTTATCGTTAAGCAGCGCAGGCCAGGCGGCAGTGGCCGCCATTCGGTAGCCCGCACTCAGGCTGTCACCCAGAACCAGTAACGTGTCCGCTGCGGCGACGCGGAAGGTCATCAGAATCAGAAACAGGAAGGGCAAATGCCAGCGGAAAACATTGTTGCAGTTCATCATCTTAAGAAGTCCGTCGGTCAGGGGGAACACGAGCTGTCCATCCTCACCGGAGTTGAACTCGTTGTCAAACGCGCGCAGAGCATTGCGCTGATTGGTGAATCCGGCTCCGGGAAGTCCACGCTGCTGGCGATTCTGGCTGGTCTGGACGATGGCAGCAGCGGCGAGGTCAATCTTGTGGGGCAGCCGCTGCATCGTCTGGACGAAGAGGCGCGCGCGGCGCTCCGCGCAAAGCATATTGGTTTCGTCTTTCAGTCTTTCATGTTGATCCCAACGCTAAACGCGCTGGAAAACGTTGAACTGCCCGGCCTGCTGCGCGGTGAAAACACCAGTCAAAGCCGTAGCAATGCCAAAGCGTTGCTCGAACAGTTGGGGTTGGGCAAACGCCTCGACCATCTTCCGGCACAGCTTTCCGGCGGGGAGCAGCAGCGCGTGGCGCTGGCTCGCGCCTTTAATGGCCGCCCTGACGTGCTGTTCGCCGATGAACCGACCGGCAACCTTGACCGCCAGACGGGCGATAAAATTGCTGACCTGCTGTTCACCCTGAACCGCGAGCACGGCACCACTCTGATTCTGGTGACGCACGATCCGCAGCTGGCGGCCCGCTGTGACCGCCGCCTGCGTCTGGTGAACGGCCAACTGCAGGAGGAAGCATGATCGCACGCTGGTTCTGGCGAGAATGGCGTTCGCCCTCGCTGTTGATTGTCTGGCTGGCGCTGAGCCTGGCGGTGGCCTGCGTGCTGGCGCTCGGCAGCGTCAGCGATCGTATGGAAAAGGGGCTTAGCCAACAAAGCCGTGAATTTATGGCGGGGGACAGAACCCTGAGCAGCTCCCGCGACGTGCCGCAGGCCTGGCTTGACGAGGCTCGCAAGCAAGGGCTCAACGTGGGCAAACAGCTGACTTTCCAGACCATGACCTTTGCCGGCGATACGCCGCAGCTCGCCAGCGTCAAAGCCGTTGACGATATCTATCCAATGTACGGTGAGTTACAAACTAACCCGCCGGGCCTCAAGCCAGCCGCAGGCTCGGTACTGCTCGCTCCGCGCCTGATGGCGCTATTGAATCTGAAAACCGGCGACAACATTGACGTAGGTGATGCGACATTGAAGATTGCTGGTGAAGTGGTTCAGGAGCCAGATACCGGCTTTAACCCGTTCCAGATGGCGCCTCGTTTACTGATGAATACTGCCGATGTCGAGAAAACCGGCGCGGTGCAGCCCGGCAGCCGCGTCACTTGGCGCTACAAGTTTGGCGGTACGCCGTCGCAGCTTGAATCTTATGAAAAATGGCTCTTACCGCAGCTCAAGCCCGAACATCGCTGGATTGGGCTGGAGCAGGACGATGGCGCGCTGGGTAAATCCCTGGAGCGTTCACAGCAGTTCTTACTGCTTTCTGCCTTGCTAACCCTGCTACTGGCAGTGGCCGCCGTGGCCGTGGCGATGGGGCACTACTGCCGCAGCCGTTACGATCTGGTGGCGATCCTCAAAACGCTCGGCGCGGGCAGAGTACAGCTGCGCAAGCTGATCGTCGGGCAGTGGCTGGCTGTGCTGGCGCTGTCTGCCATCACGGGCGGGATCATCGGCCTGCTGTTTGAAAAGGTATTGATGCTGCTACTCAAGCCGGTACTTCCGGCGGAACTCCCGGCTGCCAGCCTGTGGCCGTGGCTGTGGTCCATCGGCGCGATGGTGGTGATTTCTCTGCTGGTGGGGCTGCGCCCGTATCGCCTGTTGCTCGCCACTCAACCGTTGCGCGTATTGCGTCGCGATGTGGTAGCTAACGTCTGGCCGATGAAAATCTATCTACCTGTTATCGCCTGTGTGGTGGTGGTGCTTCTGGCGTGGCTAATGGGCGGGAGTATGCTGCTGTGGGCGGTGCTCGCAGGAGCCGTGGTACTGGCGCTGTTATGCGGCGTGCTGGGCTGGATCCTACTCAACGTGCTGAAAAGGCTGACGGTCAAATCACTGCCGGTCCGCCTGGCGGTGAACCGTCTGCTGCGCCAGCCATGGTCGACGTTGAGCCAGCTTTCAGCATTTTCACTGTCGTTTATGCTGCTGGCGATGCTGCTGGTGCTGCGCGGCGATTTGCTGGACCGCTGGCAGCAGCAGTTGCCGCCAGAAAGCCCGAACTATTTCCTGATCAACATCGCGCCGGAACAGGTCACGCCGTTGAAGGGATTCCTGTCTGAACATCAGATCGTACCGGAGTCGTTCTATCCTATCGTTCGTGCGCGTCTGACGCAGATTAACGGTCAGCCGACCGAAGGCAGTCAGGACGAATCGCTCAACCGTGAACTGAACCTGACCTGGCAGGAAAAACGCCCGGACCATAATCCGATCACCGCCGGAACCTGGCCGCCAAAAGCGGGCGAAGTGTCGATGGAGGAAGGATTAGCGGGGCGGCTGAAGGTCGGCTTAGGCGATACCGTCACCTTCACGGGCGACACTCAGGACTTCAGCGCGAAGGTGACCAGCTTGCGTAGAGTTGACTGGGAAAGCCTGCGACCCAACTTCTTCTTTATCTTCCCTGACGGCGCGCTCGACGGGCAACCACAAAGCTGGCTGACCAGTTTCCGTTGGGAAAACGGTAACGGCATGCTCACGCAGCTCAACCGCGAGTTCCCGACGGTGAGCCTGCTGGATATCGGCGCGATCCTCAAACAGGTCGGGCAGGTGCTGGATCAGGTCAGTCGAGCGCTGGAAGTGATGGTGGTGCTGGTCACCGCCTGCGGCATGTTGCTATTACTGGCTCAGGTGCAGGTTGGGATGCGCCAGCGTCATCAGGAACTGGTGGTTTACCGCACGCTTGGCGCGGGCAAAAAACTGCTGCGAACCACGCTGTGGTGCGAGTTTGCGTTGCTGGGGCTGGTGTCCGGTCTGGTGGCGGCGATTGGGGCAGAGACCGCGCTGGCGGTGCTTCAGACCAAAGTCTTTGACTTCCCGTGGGAGCCTGACTGGCGGCTGTGGCTGACGCTGCCATTATGCGGCGCGCTGCTGCTGTCGCTCTGCGGCGGCTGGCTGGGAACCCGTCTGCTAAAAGGCAAAGCGTTGTTCCGTCAGTTCGTCAGTTAATTCCCTCTCGTGATGATTACGCATCGGTTTTTATACTGGTGCGTAATCTTTTAGTAGCACAAATCGATAATACACCCACATTTAGCAGCACAAATCATTAAAAACCCGCCACCACGACCTGTTTAATTCCGGATATTATTCACCTGCTAAATATTTAGCAGCGTGTCTATCAAGGAAAAAGAATGACCATAAAAAAAACAGCGCTGGCGGCAACGATTGGCGCAGCAGTGGCAATGACGTCTTTCGCGTCCCAGGCAGAAATCACCGTTCTTAAGCAAGACCCTCAGGCGGGTAACCCGCTGAGCCGTCTGAACTTCACCGTTGGCGGCAGCATTCGTCCCCAGTTCCAGAACATGACCGGCGACGACGGCAAAAATAGCTACAAGCGTAACGGCTTTGACGGCGGCACCCGTTTCCGCTTCGCAGCAGATTACTACCTGTTCGACGACATCAGCTGGATAAGCTACTACGAGCTGGGCGTGAATATTCCGGCCCTGTTTGACTGGGATAGTCATCACGCCGAAGGGGCAAACGACACCTCTCGCCGTATGCTGTACACCGGCCTGAAAAGCGATACCTGGGGTACGCTGACCTTCGGTCAACAGAACAGCGTTTACTATGATGTGGTTGGCGCGAAAACCGATATCTGGGACTACGACATGGTTGGTCAGGCATCGGGTAACGGGATCAACGGTGACTACGACGGCTCGTATCGTTCACGCCAGATGCTGAAATATAAGAAAACCGTGGGCGATGCAGATATCTATGCGTCTTACCTGTTTGAAGACAGTGAATACCTGCCGGGCAACGGCCTGCGTTACAAGCGTAAAGGCGGCGGTTCACTGGGTCTGGATTATCACCTGACCACCGATCTGACCTGGGGTGCAGCGTGGAACTACACCCGCGCGGATATGCGTAACCCGGACAACGGCGACAGCAAATCCTACGACCAGAACATCCTGGGCACCGCGTTGAGCTGGACGCCGGATAACTGGACCTTCTCCGCAGGCGGCGGCTGGTATCAGAACTTCATGACCACCAAAAAAGTGTCCGTTAACGACTACTTTGCCGGTGACGCGTGGGGTATTGAGTACTTCGCGGGCTACAAATTCCCCATTGGTCAGTATGCGGTGAAATCCATCCAGCCGTACTTTATGGGCGATCGTATTCAATATGTGAATGGTCGTAACTACCAGCGCATCGACAACGGCGTGGGGATTAGCCTCCAGCTGGATTACGGTTTCCGCGTGGATTACGAGCACGTGTTCACCTCCAGCACCGACAACCTGGGCGATATGAACCTGGTACGTCTGCGCTACGACTTCTAAGTTAGCGTCGTCAGTCCCCGGTAGCGCTTGCCTGCCGGGGCTACTCCTTTCAGTCTGGGCAAACATTGCCGAAAATCGCATAACCCATCTTCAGTACATTCAAAGACATAATCTGCAACATCATGAAATAATTTCAAGGACGGAGCCTGTGATCTGTGTCATGTTAACGGGAACTGCGCCGCATCGTACGGCGCACCCACACAACGCAACACCGCTTTGAAATGGAGATCTCATGGGATTACGTCACACGCTTCGCGCCGCTGCCGGCGCGCTATTGCTGCTCTGCGGTTTACAGACAGCCCAGGCTAACAGCGATCCACATACTATCGTCTTCGGCGTCGCGCCGGGGCCGTACGGCGACATGGTCAAGCAGGCGATTGCCCCTTCGCTGAAAGAGAAAGGTTACAAGGTTGTCGTTCGCGAATTTAGCGATTACGTCCAGCCGAACATGGCACTGTCTAACGGCAGCATCGATGCCAACCTGTTCCAGCACTCGCTCTATTTCAACAAGTTCACCGCAGATAAAGGGCTGAAGCTCACCAAACTGCTGACCGTGCCTACGGCCGGGATGGGTTTTTATTCGCGTCAGGTCAAAAGCCTGGATGAACTGAAAAAGGGCGACATCATCACGCTGTCTAATGACCCGACCAACCTGGCTCGCGGCCTGCGCTTCCTGCAATCGCTGAAGCTGATTACCATCAAAGACAACATCGATCCGACCAAAGCCTCCGAGCGTGATATCGCCAGCAACCCGAAAGGGCTGGTGTTCAAACCGCTGGAAGCCGCACAGCTGCCGCGTACCCTGGATAGTGTGACTGCCGCGCTGGTCAACGGTAACTTCGCCATTGCCGCTGGGTTAGATCTCTCCAGCGCGCTGGCGCAGGAACAGCTCGACGAAAATCTGAAAAACATTATTGCTGTGCGTTCCGAAGATGCGGACAAACCCTTTGCCAAGGATATCGTGGCGGTGGTGCAGTCTCCGGCATATCGCGCCGTTATCGACGATCCGAAAAATGTTTACACCGCTTTCCAGAAACCAGACTGGATGACGGCAGCAAAACCGTAATCGCGTTTTCGAAAAACAGGGCAGCCGGTCTGCCCTTTTCGCATTTCTGAGGTCGTCATGATTAAGTTAGACAAGGTGTGCGTCGATTTTTCGACGGGACGCGGACCTTCCACCCGCGCGGTATCAGACGTCAGCCTGACGATTGCCGCAGGCGAGATATTCGGTATCGTCGGCACCAGCGGCGCGGGCAAGAGTACATTGCTGCGTACCCTGAATGCACTACAGCGACCAAGCGTTGGCAGCGTTAACGTCAACGGGGTAGAAATTTCGGCGCTTGAAGGTGCCGATCTTCGTCAAGCGCGTCAGCGCATTGGCATGATTTTCCAGCATTTCAATTTGATGCACACCCGCACCGTGGCGCAGAACGTCGCGTTTAGCCTCAAGGCCGCAGGTTGGGAGCGCAGTAAAATCGCTCCGCGCGTCGCGGAAATCCTCGCGCTGGTGGGCCTGACCGATAAGGCCAATCGCTATCCGGTGCAGCTTAGCGGCGGGCAAAAACAACGCGTCGGTATCGCTCGCGGTATTGCGAACCATCCCGACGTATTGCTTTGCGATGAACCCACGTCCGCGCTGGATCTCGAAACCTCGGCCACTATTCTGGCGCTGTTGAAGAAGATCAACCAGCAGATGGGGATCACGATCGTGCTGATCACCCACGAGATGAACGTGATCAAGTCTATCTGCGATCGCGTGGCGGTGATGTCCGGCGGCGAAGTGGTTGAGCTGGGCGAGGTGTTCGATGTCTTTGCCCATCCGCAGCATGCGTTTACCCAGCAACTGGTGTCGCACACGCTGAACCTGACCTTGCCGGAGCGCCTGCGCCAGCATCTTCCGGGACAACTGCTGAAAATTCTGTTTATCGGTGACTCCGCCGAACAGCCGGTGCTCTCAGAAGTGGCGGTGAAGTTTGGTGTGGCGGTGAACATTCTGCACGGCAAAATCGAGTATATCGGCGAGCGCGCGCTGGGTATTTTAGTGGTGCAGCTTACCGCAGCGGAAAATCCGGCTGCCGTTGAGCTTGCTGTGGAACATATCCGTCAACGTACCGCCCAGGTGGAGGTGATCCGTGGATGATTTACTGCTCGATTTAGGCTTGGCGTTTAACGAAACCTTCCAGATGTTGAGTATCTCAACGGTGCTGGCGATTGTCGGCGGTCTGCCGCTGGGCTTTTTGATTTTTGTCACCGACAGAAATCTGTTCTGGCAAAACCGCTTTGTCTATCTGGTGAGTTCCGTGCTGGTCAATATCATCCGCTCGGTGCCGTTTGTGATTCTGCTGGTGCTGCTGTTGCCGCTTACGCAGCTGCTGCTGGGGAACACCATTGGCCCGATTGCGGCCTCGGTTCCGCTTTCTGTGGCGGCGATTGCCTTTTACGCCCGTCTGGTGGACAGCGCGCTGCGCGAAGTGGATAAAGGCATTATCGAAGCGGCAGAAGCCTTTGGTGCCAGCCCAATGCGCATTATCTGCACGGTATTATTACCAGAAGCGAGTGCCGGACTGCTGCGCGGCTTGACTATTACCCTGGTGAGCTTGATAGGTTATTCCGCGATGGCGGGGATTGTCGGTGGCGGCGGGGTAGGGGATCTGGCGATCCGCTACGGCTATTATCGCTACGAAACCCAGGTGATGGTCGTCACGGTGGTTGCGCTTATTATTCTGGTGCAGGTTGTCCAGGTGCTGGGCGACTGGCTGGCAAAACGCGCCGATAAACGGGATCGGCGCTAGTGATTCAGGCCGCCAACCAGGCGGCGACCTCGTTAAACGTGCCTCGATAGACAATCTTATCGGCTTTTTTCTCCAGCTGATAAAGGTACATCGGGTCGTAATAGTCATTGAGCAGTGGCGCAAGCCAGGTATAGTGCGCCTCGGTACTTCCTGTGCGCCGCTGCTCGATGAGTGCTCCCTCCAGCAGTGCCGCAAGTTGTGCAAAACGCTGTAGTCCAAGCCGACGGCGGATCGCAAACAGACCGTGATGCAGATATTCGCCGTACTCTTTCCAGCCTGCCTCTTCGCCATAGGTGGTGGCAAAGTCATGCCACATGCGCTCGAAATACTCCTCGCGCAGGCGCTCAAGGCGGATATCGAACGGATCGTCGACCACCACAATCGACGATCGCACCATGCTTTCACGCAGGCATTCCGGCAGATGATTTGAGCCGATCATGCGGCCTTCGTCTTCAATCACCCAGCGTCCGGCATCCTTTTTTAGCAGATCCACCGCCAGCGCGTTTTCAAAGCTGGCCTGCGATAGCTGTGCCTGTAGCGTGCGGCCAAATGACGAACCACGATGATGCGCCAGCCCTTCGAGATCGAGCCCCTCAGGATGCTGTTTCACCAGCAGCGTTTTGCCGCTGCCCGTACAGCCGCCAATCAGCACCATCGGTTTTTTCACCTGCTCGTCGGTCACCTGAATAGCGGTCTGGCGCAGCGCTTTGTAGCCCCCCGCAATCAACGGGTAATCGACTCCCGACACTTTCAGCCACGCTTGAGTGATGTGCGAACGTTGTCCCCCGCGCGCGCAGCAGAGAAATCCGTTTGGATTGGCAAGGCAGGCTTCACGCCAGGCGGTCAGACGTTGCTCGCGGGTATCGCCATTGACTAACTGATGGCCGAGCGCCAGTGCAGCTTCCGGTCCCTGACGTTTGTAGCAGGTCCCGACGGCGGCGCGTTCGTCGTCGTTCATTAAGGGCAGGTTGAGCGCGGCGGGCATCGCGCCCTGTGCAAATTCGATCGGCGCGCGAACGTCGATTAAAGGGGTATCGGACGCGAGGATCGCGCGATAGTCCGTTCCATCGTTCATGGTAAATCCTGAAATCAAAACAGCAATGGAGAGGGATTTTACGCGCGTGAGGAGAGGCCGGGGAAGAAAATGATCAACTCCCCGGCACTTATCGCTTATTTAAGCTTGGTCTGCGCCCAGGCAATGCCGCTGGCATATTCTGGCGGCAACAGCGGAACAATGGCTTCCAGCGTGGCGCTGAGGCGGCCGATGTCACCGTCGTTCAGGTTCAAGTGGCCGACTTTACGTCCTTCACGCACCTCTTTGTCGTACCAGTGCAGATGCACCAGCGGCAGTTTCAGCCAGTCGTAGTTCAGGTCGGTCCCGATCAGGTTGATCATCACCGACGGGCTGTTCACCACCGGCTGCGGTAACGGCAGCTCGGTAATCGCGCGCAGATGCAGTTCAAACTGGCTGATGGAGGCACCGTTCTGCGTCCAGTGGCCGCTGTTGTGTACGCGCGGGGCCAGCTCGTTGATCAGCAGACCGGCCGGAGTGATAAAGCACTCCATCGCCATGACGCCGACGTAGCCCAGCTCCTGCATGATGGCAGACAGCATGGCTTCTGCCTGCGCCTGCTGTTCAGCGTTCGCGAGCGGGAAAACGACGCTGGTGCGCAGGATCCCATCCTGATGCAGGTTGTGTGTCAGCGGATAAAACACCGTGCTGCCGTCATGCGCGCGTGCGCCGACCAGCGACACTTCGCCGCTAAAGTTAATGCCCTTCTCAACGATGCACTCGCCGTAGCAGTCGTCCGGTAGTTCTGCGGTGTCGTCAGCGCGCAGACGCCACTGGCCGCGTCCGTCGTAGCCGCCGACGCGACGTTTCACGATCGCCAACTCGCCGAGCCTGTCGAATACCGCAGGCCATTCGCCTTTATCTGCCAGCAACTGCCACGGCGCGGTAGCAAGACTCAGCTTATCGAAGAGCTGCTTTTGCGTCAGACGGTCGGCTATTATCGGGAACACATCGCGGTTAACAAACGCATTGTGGCGCGCCAGCTCGCGGGTTAGGGGGGTTTCCGGCCAACGTTCAATTTCCGCGGTGATCACGCTTTGCTGAAACGGCACCGCTTCCGGCTCGACATCCAACCCAACGGGCCAGACGCTAATGCCGAGTGGTTCACCGGCCTGGCGCAGCATGCGGCCTAGCTGTCCATTCCCGAGGACGCAAACCTGCTTCATGCTGCACCTCTCGGGTCTGGATTATCCAACACCTCGTCGGTCTGGGCTTGACGCCACTCGACCAGACGCTGGTGTAAATCTTTATCGTGCGTCGCCAGAATCTGTGCGGCCAGCAGGGCCGCGTTGGCTGCGCCCGCTTTACCAATCGCCAGCGTACCGACCGGAATACCGCGCGGCATTTGCACAATGGAATAAAGGCTATCAACGCCGCTTAACGCCGCGCTTTGCACCGGTACGCCGAGAACCGGCACCAGCGTTTTGGCGGCAATCATGCCTGGCAGATGTGCAGCACCGCCCGCACCGGCAATAATCACCTGATAGCCATTCTCTTCCGCGCCTTCGGCGAAGCTAAACAGTCTGTCGGGAGTACGGTGCGCGGAGACCACTTCAACGTGGTGTGGAACGTTCAGGATTTCGAAGATTTCGGCGGCGAACTGCATGGTAGCCCAGTCGCTTTTGGACCCCATCACGATGGCGACACGCGCCGGATTATTGCGGGAAGACATGCGTCTTAAAACTCCTGTGATGCGAAACACACTGCTTTGAGGGCACAAAGAATAGCACGATATACAGGCAAGGAAAACGGTTGCGTCACCGGAATGGCGGCAAAAAAGACGAGGTGATTAAAACGGAAATTGAATAAGTTCGACGCCTTCTGGCATGACTTTGACCATCGAACCTTCGCTGTGCCAGGCACCCAATACCACGCGATGCGCGGGCTCGCCGTTGGCGGTGAGCGTATGCACGTACGGGCGATGGGTATGACCATGAATAAGCCACTGCACGCGATGCTTTTCCATCACGTCGACGACCGCTTTCGGGTTCACGTCCATAATGGTCATCGATTTGCTGCTGTTCGCGGCTTTGCTGCCCGCGCGCATTTTGGCGGCGATGCGGTTGCGGATGAACAGCGGCAGGGCAAGATACAGAGTTTGAATCCAGGGGGTATGGACTTTAGCGCGAAACGCCAGATAGCCCGTGTCGTCGGTACACAGCGTGTCGCCATGCAGAATAAGAATGCGACGACCATACAGGTCGAGGACTTTTTCTTCGGGCAGTAAGGTCATGCCGCTTTCGCGCGCGAAGCGTTTGCCAATCAGGAAATCGCGATTGCCGTGAATGAAATAGCAAGGGACACCGGAATCGACCAGCGCTTTGATGGCGGCAGCCATTTCACGGTGCAGGGGATTGGGGTCGTCGTCGCCAATCCAGGCTTCAAACAGATCGCCTAAAATGTACAGGGCGTCCGCTGTACGCGCTTCGCCCTGTAAAAAACGCAGAAAACCGGCGGTGATCGCCGGTTCTTCTGTTTGCAGATGTAAATCTGCAATAAAGAGTGTCGCCACCAATTACTCGCTAACGGTCACGCTAGTAATGATCACGTCTTCTTTAGGAACGTCCTGGTGCATACCGCTGCGGCCAGTAGACACGCCTTTGATCTTCTCAACAACGTCCATACCTTCAACCACTTCTGCGAACACGCAGTAGCCCCAACCCTGCAGGTTCTCACCAGAGAAGTTCAGGAAGTCGTTGTCAGCCACGTTGATGAAGAACTGTGCGGTTGCAGAGTGTGGAGCCTGAGTACGCGCCATTGCCAGCGTGCCACGGGTGTTTTTCAGACCGTTGTTGGCTTCGTTTTTGATCGCTTCTTTGGTGTCTTTCTGGTTCATACCAGGTTCGAAACCGCCGCCCTGAATCATAAAGCCATTAATAACACGGTGGAAAATCGTGTTGTCGTAGAAACCTTCGCGGCAGTAGTCCAGGAAGTTTTTAACTGTTTCAGGCGCTTTATCATCAAAAGTTTTGATAACGATATCGCCATGATTAGTGTGGAGAGTAACCATTTTTGCATCCTGTTCCGTTATAGTGGTGCTTCGACCCCAGTGAGGGTCACATATAGGGCTTTGTTATAGCATAACCGCACGGCGCGATCACCTTGCAAAGTGTGCTGCTTCGGGTTTGAATTACGGGTAGAATACCCGGTTTTCGTCCACACACGTGTCTACATGGAATCTTCGATGTTAAAAATCTTTAATACTCTGACTCGCCAAAAAGAGGAATTTAAACCTATCCATGCCGGGGAAGTCGGCATGTACGTGTGTGGTATTACCGTTTACGATCTCTGTCATATCGGTCATGGCCGTACTTTCGTCTCGTTTGACGTGGTGTCCCGCTACCTGCGTTTCTTAGGCTACACGCTAAAGTACGTGCGCAATATCACCGACATTGATGACAAAATCATTAAGCGCGCTAATGAGAATGGCGAGAGCTTTGTCGAGTTAGTTGATCGCATGATCGCCGAAATGCACAAAGATTTTGATGCATTAAATATTCTGCGCCCGGACAGCGAACCGCGTGCAACCCACCATATTCACGAAATCATCGAGATCACCGAAAAGCTGATTGAACGTGGTCACGCCTACGTTGCCGATAATGGTGATGTGATGTTCTCGGTGCCGACCGATCCGAGCTACGGTCAGCTTTCCCGCCAGGATCTGGATCAGTTGCAGGCCGGTGCGCGCGTTGATGTGGTAGATGTTAAGCGCAACCCGATGGACTTTGTGCTGTGGAAAATGTCTAAAGCGGGTGAGCCGAGCTGGCCGTCACCGTGGGGCGAAGGGCGTCCGGGCTGGCACATTGAATGCTCCGCGATGAACTGTAAGCAACTGGGTAACCACTTCGACATTCACGGCGGCGGTTCAGACCTGATGTTCCCGCATCACGAAAACGAAATTGCTCAGTCTACCTGCGCACACGGTGGCGAATACGTTAACTACTGGATGCACTCCGGCATGGTGATGGTTGACCGTGAAAAAATGTCCAAATCGCTGGATAACTTTTTCACCGTGCGTGACGTGCTGAAATACTACGATGCCGAAACCGTGCGTTACTTCCTGATGTCCGGCCATTATCGCAGCCAGCTGAATTACAGCGAAGAGAACCTGAAACAGGCTCGCTCCGCGCTGGAACGCCTGTACATTGCGGTACGCGGCACCGACACCACCGTCGCGCCTGCTGGTGGCGACGCGTTCGAAGCGCGTTTCATCGACGTGATGAACGACGATTTCAACACGCCAGAAGCCTACTCGGTGCTGTTTGATATGGCGCGCGAGATTAACCGTCTGAAAGTGGAGGATGTGGCTGCTGCGAATGCGCTGGCTTCTCATCTGCGTAAGCTCGCTGCGGTATTGGGGCTGCTGGAGCAAGATCCAGAAACCTTCCTGCAAAGCGGCGCTCAGGCTGATGGCGACGAAGTGGCAGAAATCGAAGCGTTAATTACTGCACGTCTTGAAGCGCGTCAGGCAAAAGACTGGGCGGCAGCAGATGCCGCGCGTAATCGCCTGACCGAAATGGGCATTGTGCTTGAAGATGGCCCGCAGGGGACCATCTGGCGTCGTAAGTAATTTTCCCTAAACCCTCTCCCGCGGGAGAGGGAATCGTTCCTGATAAATTCTGAACCTACGCTGATTCCCGCGCGATAAGCTGACCAGAAAGCGTGATGCGCTGAGTTTGTAGATCCGGTTCTTTCAGCTTTCGAATCATCAATCCGGCAGCCTGACGTCCGGTTTCCTCACTGGCGGAAGAAACATAGGTGAACGACGGGGAGGTGAGGTTTACATGCAGCATATCTTCAAATCCTACCAGGGCAACCTGCTGCGTTAAGAACACGTCTTTACCCACCGTACGGCCCATCTGGTGAATGCCCGATATCGAGCCGATCATTGCATCGGGTGAGTGGCAGAGCAGGGCGGTAATGGTGTTGTTTTTTTCCAGCAGCTGGCGCGCGGCATAACCCGCGGCTCGGGTATCGTCACTACAGGCGGGAGATGATTCCTCACGATTCACCAGACCGTATTGCGTCATTGCACTGCGAAAGCCCTGCAAACGTTGCTCGCGAATTAAACATCCTTCCACCCCGCCAATGTAGGCGATATTGCGATGACCGCGTTCGATAAGATAGCGGGTGGCGAGATTGGCGGCCTGGCGATTATCACGCATCACCAGATTACAGGATTCGTTCATTAACGATTGCGACACCACGACCAACGGCAAGCGACAGTCGCGGATCTGGGCGGGCAGGTGTGACGTGCGCGTATCGGAAGAGAGATAAATGACGCCAGCCACGCCCTGCTGCTTAAACGACAACAGGCAACGCTCAAGATGTTCATGATCGTTAAGCGGCTGGCCAAGAAAGACCATATAACCTTCTTTCTCAAGTTCAAGAACAATACTCGCCATCACTTTGATGGAAAAGCTGTCGCTAAAGTCACGCAGGATCAGGCCGATGAGGTTGGAAGTGTTGGCGCGAAGGTTGGCCGCGGCAACGTTATGAACATAGCCCAGCAAATTGATGGCGGCATGGACTTTCTCAATCGTTGCCTCTGAGATTTTCCCTTTCTGACGTAAAACCAGCGACACGGTCGAAACCGATACGCCTGCCTGTTTTGCGACATCAATAATGCTGACTTTCTTCAAACCCGCTCCCTGAAATTTCTCAATTATCAGCCTGATATGGCAAACACGTTTTCCAGAGTACAGGAGACGTGTTTGCCAGACATCTTATTATTTGCCGATCATGGTGGACATGGTTTGGGCGATAAACTGTGCTCTGGCACCGAAAATCACCTGGATTCCATTGTCTCCGACGAAGACCACGCCGCGAGCACCCAGACCATTAAGGCCATCTTTATCGACAACATCACTTTTTGCGACTTCCAGACGCAGACGGGTGATGCAGGACCCAACTGAGTCGATGTTCTTCGCGCCACCCAACAACCCGATGATCTCCGTGGCGAGTTCGGTATCTGATTTATTGTCCGTTGTGGCAGTGACTTCTGTACGGCCCGGCGTTTTGACATCGAAACGACGAATCACGAAACGGAAGGTGAAGTAGTAAATCAACGCCATCGGAATACCGATGATCACGGCGCTCAGGAAGTTAGTTTGATAGCCGTTAAACGACGGCAGAATACCGAATGACAGATAGTCGATAAACCCGGCGGAGAACGATTTGGCAATGTGGGCATGCAATAGATACATGGTCATATATGCCAGGCCCGCCATGATGGCGTTAAAGACGTACAGGATTGGTGCCACGAAGATAAAGGTAAACTCAACCGGCTCGGTGATCCCCGTCAGGAAGCAGGTCAACGCCGCAGAGAACAGAATACCGGCAGCAATTTTCTTATTCTTGGTATGCGCTTCGTGATACATCGCCAGACAAGCGGCTGGCAGTGCAAACAGCATCAGCGGGAATTCGCCCTGCATGAACTTACCGGCATTCTGGTAGGTATCGCTGCTAAAGGATTTCACCCCTTCTTCCAGCATTTTGAACCAGATAGTCTGATCGCCGTGGATCACCTGGCCTGCCTGCGTGGTGTAGTCACCAAACGAGTACCAGAAGGACGGATACCAGATGTGATGCAGCCCCAGCGGGATTAACGCGCGTTCGACCAGGCCAAAGATAAAGGTTGAGGCGGCCTGGTTATCGCCGTTAACCACCACGGAAAGGGCATCGATCCCGGATTGAATATGCTGCCAGACGTAGGGCAGCAGCAGACCAAGGATAAACGACAGAAACGCGGTGGCAATGGCGACGAAGCGTTTACCAGAGAAGAAGCCGAGGAACTCCGGCAGCTGCAAGGTATGGAAACGGTTGTAGCACCATGCTGCGAGAATACCGCAGATCAGGCCGCCAAAGACGCCCATCTGTAGCGTGGGAATGCCTACAACCATGGCGTACTTACCGCCCTGAGACGCCATCTCTGGCGTGATGGTCAGCACGGTGCTGATGGTAATGTTGGTGACAAAGACCGAGACCGCCGCCGACAGCGCGGCAATGCCTGACTCTGACGCCAGACCAACGGCCGAGCCAATCGCGAACAGCATCGGCAGGTTATCAAAGATAACACCGCCCGCGTTCATCATCAGTGGCATATGGAATTTATCGCCAAAGGCCAACAGCAGACCCGCAGCAGGAAGCAGTGAAATTGGCAGCATTAATGCGCGACCAATCATCGATAACTTAGACAACGATTTAACAAATCCTGATATCAGACCCATGCTGATTTCCCCCGAGTAGCGCTTTTTTTGGCGCTGTTATTGTAAGTAGAACGTTTTAGTAGAACGTTCTACTTATCGTGAGGAAAGCGCGAAAAACGTGCAACTTAATTTTCACATTTCGACAGATGAAATAGTGATTATTTGAAGTTGATCGATAATTAACCGTGATGGAAGTGAGGATTAACGTGGAAGGGGAAGGGGAAACCTCTTCAGGACAAAGGGTTCATGCGGATACATGAACCCTTTTAACCTGCGCAGTCGAACCCGTTACTTCTTCAATGACCGATGATCTACTGTGAAATAACGTCCCCAGCCTTGCCAGACTGAACATCAAGGAGATATCTAACAAGACCTCCCCATGCGCCAAATTATATTATGCAGACCCAACTAAAAAACACATTTGATGACGGATCTTTTCAGGGAAAAATAACTCACTCCCATGTTTGTATGAGTTGAAGAAATTTCACAGCGTATTGAGATTAATTTTAGTGGTTCTATTTGTTAGCGGAGTAGTTAAGAGGATAAAACAGAGGCGTATGGCCCGATGGCGTGAGTGCTACCGGGCTTTTGAGAAAGGTTTATGCGGTTACGGTTATGCTCTGCTGGCCGAAAGTCACCGTCTGTCCGGCGAGAATCTTGCAGCGCTTGCGGGTTTCAATCACGCCATCGACCTTAACCAGGCCATCAGCAATGAAAATTTTGGCCTGTGCGCCGCTTTCGCTCCAGCCTTCCAGCTTCAGCAGATCGCATAGCTCTACGTGCGGGTGTTTACCTAATGAAAATGTTGCCATCTTACGCTTCCTCTACGTCGTGATACTCTTCGCATGCCTGCAAAGTGTTCTCAATCAAAGTGGCGACGGTCATTGGACCCACGCCACCCGGTACGGGTGTGATATACGACGCGCGCGCTGCCGCGTCTTCGTACACCACGTCGCCCACTACTTTGCCATTTTCCAGACGGTTAATGCCCACGTCCACGACAATCGCACCTTCTTTGATCCACTCGCCCGGAATAAAGCCCGGTTTACCGACGGCCACGATTAACAGGTCGGCGTTTTCAACGTGGTGGCGCAAATTTTTAGTAAAGCGGTGAGTGACCGTGGTGGTGCAACCTGCCAGCAACAGCTCCATGCTCATCGGGCGACCAACGATATTGGATGCGCCGATCACCACGGCGTTCAGGCCGTAAGTGTCGATGTTGTAGCGCTCCAGCAGCGTCACGATGCCGCGCGGGGTACACGGGCGCAGGCGCGGCGCACGCTGGCACAGGCGACCGACGTTGTACGGATGGAAACCATCCACGTCTTTGTCTGGCGCAATGCGTTCCAGTACTTTCACATTGTCGATGCCAGCGGGCAGCGGCAATTGCACCAGAATACCGTCAATAACATCGTCGGCGTTCAGGGTATCAATCAGCTCAAGCAGTTCTGCTTCGCTGGTGGTTTCTGGCAGATCGTAGGAGCGGGAGACGAACCCTACCTCTTCACACGCTTTGCGTTTACTGCCGACATAAATTTGCGATGCCGGGTTGCTGCCAACCAGCACAACGGCCAACCCTGGAGCGCGTTTTCCGGCGGCTGTACGCGCCTTCACTTTTTCCGCGACCTCAGAGCGTACCTGCTGCGCAATCGTTTTACCGTCAATAATCTTTGCTGCCATCAGAGAGAGGATTCCGTCTGTAACGTTTAAAAGGGGGATTGCCTATATTTTGTCAGAAGCGAGGGCCGCTGTCAGTCACCCATTGCGACATTTCCACTGCGAACGTTTCATGGCTGCCTAAGGCCCTGCGCTTTATCGGGTCTTTTCCTAGGGTCGATTAGGATGTTGCCAGGCAAAGTCACAGTGTTTTGACATATTTTTAAATGTAATATTCGGCTACTTTGTGTTCTCCGAAATAAGTCTTCAATTCAGTGATTGAAGTGTTTTTCTTTATTCCCGATTAACCCGGGAAGGGCTTTTTACATTTTAAAGGAATAGACATGAAACTCAGCAATATTGCTTCTACCGTTATTGCTTCTCTGGTACTGGTCGCAAGTGCCGCACATGCAGAAGATCCAACTCCGGTTTCTGTAAATGGTGGTACCGTTCATTTTAAAGGCGAATTAGTTAACGCAGCGTGCTCCGTTAATACCGCATCTTCCGAGCAGACTGTCACCCTGGGTCAATATCGCACGGCGAAATTCACCAAAGTAGGCGACACCACGTCAAATATTCCCTTCACCATCGTGCTGAATGATTGCGACCCGGCTGTGGCAAAAACCGCCGCGGTAGCGTTTACCGGTCAGATCGACGCGACCGACAAAACCCTGCTGGCAGTGACTTCAGGCGACAACGATAACACCGCACAGGGTGTGGGTATCGAGATCCTGGACAGCACTTCCACCACGCTGACGCCAGACGGCGCAAGCTTCTCTGCTGCTAAAAATCTGATTGAAGGCTCCAACACGCTGAACTTCACCGCGCGTTACAAAGCCACGGCAGCGACCACAACCCCTGGTCAGGCAAACGCCGATGCAACCTTCGTAATGAAATACGAATAAGCCTTTTTCACGGATGAAAGTGGCCTCAGGGAAGAGGCCCAATTACGCGAAACTGAGGGACGAGGATGACCAGCAAAGGGATTCTGTTTCTGCTGACGCTCGTTGCCGTGCCGTCGGTGATGGCGCATACCGTGGTGGTAGATGGCGGAAAAGTACATATCAAAGGCGAGCTGGTCAACGGCGGCTGTGCTGTTGCTCCTGATAGTCAGAATCTGCGCGTTGAGATGGGACAATATCGCACTAACTCCTTTTCTGGCGTAGGCAGTTTTTCAACGGTTAATGTGCCCTTTACGTTGCGTCTGGTGGATTGCAGCGTGGATGTCTCCCGCACCGTGGGCATCATGTTTCAGGGCGTCACGCCTGCTGAAGATCCGCAGGTATTTTTAGCCACATCGCGCCCAGGTGGCACCAGCGTGAATAGCGGTGTTGGGCTGGCATTATTTGATACCGAGCAGCGCCAGATTATCCCTAATGCGACTGCCGCAAGCTGGCTGCCTGTCAATACCAGCGAACTGGTTATGCACTTTAGCGCTCGCTACCGGGTTATTTCCGAACATCTTATGCCGGGCAATATTCAGTCGGATGTCTGGTTCACCTTAATTTATCCGTAGCGCCGTACACACCTGCGAACACATTATTAAAGGTATTGTTGCGATGAACACCCTATTTAAACCAGGTTTGGTAGTTTCACTTATTTTAATGATGATTTCCCTGCCCGTGAGTGCATCCGGCGGGATTGCGCTGGGGGCGACGCGCGTTATTTATCCTGCCGATGCTAAACAGACTTCGCTTGCGATCACCAACAGTAACAATCAGGAGCGTTATTTAATTAACGCGTGGATTGATAACGATCGGGGGCAAAAAGAAAAAACCTTTGCCGTCACGCCGCCGCTGTTTGTCAGCGAGCCGGACAGCGAAAATACGCTCCGCATTATTTATGCCGGTCCAGCGCTGCCTGTCGATCGCGAATCCTTGTTCTTTATGAACGTGAAGGCGATTCCTTCGGTGAACAAAGCGAATCTGGAGGGTAAAAACGTTCTGCAACTGGCGATTTTGTCACGTATCAAACTCTTCGTGCGCCCACAAAATCTGGCGATGCAGCCGGAAGAGGCGCTTTCACATCTGCGATTTGAGCGAGCAGGCAACCATTTAAAAATCAGCAATGCCTCTCCGTATTACGTCACGCTGGTGAACCTACAGCTCGGTGCGCAGAAGCTGGAAAATATCATGATCGCACCAAAGAACTCGGCACAGCAGACGCTGCCGGTCGGCGCGAGCGGCATGCTTTCCTGGCAGAGCGTGAACGACTATGGCGCGATTACTCCGGCGCGTAGCGTCAAATTGTGAAAAGAGCCGGGGCTATGAGCACTTATCGACTCCCTTATTCGCCCTGTCCACTGGCGCTGGCGTTACTGGCAGCGCTATGGCCGCAGATTGGGTGGGGGGAAAGTTATTTCAATCCGGGCTTCTTGTCTGACGATGCCGCCAGCGTGGCGGATTTGTCACGTTTTGAAAAAGGGCATCAGCAGGCTCCGGGAACCTATCGCGTGGATGTCTGGCGTAACGACGAGTTTCTCGGTACTCAGGACGTGCAGTTTGAAGAAGCAAAAGAGTCTGCTGCGCCTGCCGCTGGTGGGCTTGCACCCTGTATTACCCACGGGATGCTGGAACGTTTTGGCGTTAACATCAGCGCGTTCCCCGATCTGGCTCAGTATTCAGGTGCAAGCTGTATTCCGGTCAGCACTACCATTCCGGGAACGGAAATCGTCTTCGACTTTGCCTCTTTGCGTCTGGGTATTAACCTGCCGCAGGTGGCGATGCAAAATAGCGCGCGCGGGTATATTCCACCCGATCAGTGGGACGAAGGCATCCCGGCTGCGCTGGTCAACTACAGCTTTACCGGCAATCGGGGCAGTGACGACGACAGTTATTATCTGAACCTGCAAAGTGGACTGAACTACGGTGCCTGGCGACTGCGCAACAACGGCGCGTGGCGCTACACCAGCGGCAACGGCGAGCGCCATAGCAGCTGGCAAAACATTGGCACCTGGGCGCAGCGCACGGTTATCCCGCTGAAAAGCGAGTTGGTACTGGGTGACAGCAACACGGGTAATGACGTCTTTGACAGCATCGGTTTTCGTGGTGGGCGTCTTTTCTCCTCCGACAGTATGTATCCGGACAGCATGCAGGGATACGCACCTACCGTGCGCGGTATCGCCCGTACGCCCGCGAAGGTCGTTATCCGCCAGAACGGCTACGTCATTTATCAGAGCTATGTTCAGGCCGGAGCGTTTGCGATTAGCGACCTGAACCCAACGTCGTCAAGCGGTGACCTGGAAGTGACGGTCGAAGAGAAGGACGGTAGTCAGCAGCGCTATACCATGCCGTATTCCACTGTGCCGCTACTCCAGCGTGAAGGTCGTCTGAAATACGATCTGGTGGCCGGGGATTACCGCAGCGGCAACAGCGAGCAGGACACGCCGTTCTTCACGCAGGGTACCCTCATTGCCGGGATAGCTGATGGCTACACGCTGTACGGTGGTACACAGTTAGCCTCACGCTATACCGCGCTCGCCATCGGGGCGGGTAAAAACCTGGGCGACTGGGGAGCGGTCTCCCTTGATTTCACCCATGCCCGCAGCCAACTGGCTGATGACAGCCGCCACGAAGGGCAATCTTTGCGTTTCCTTTATGCCAAATCGCTGAATGGTTTTGGCACCAACTTCCAGCTTCTGGGCTATCGCTATTCTACCAAAGGGTTTTACACCCTTGACGATGTGGCGTGGAACTCGATGGAAGGCTACCAGTACGGCGACAGTAAAGACGATGACGGCGTACCGGATGTGCAGAGTTATCACAACCTGACGTGGAATAAAAAAGGGCGATTCCAGGTCAATATTTCCCAGTCGCTCGGTGACTACGGCTCGCTTTACGTGTCCGGTAGCGAACAGACCTACTGGGGCACCAGCGATTCCAATATCTGGTATCAACTGGGCTACGCGGGTGGTTTGCAGGGGATCAGCTACTCCGTGTCATGGTCCTGGAATCAGGCGGTCGGCATTAGCGGCACCGACAGAATTGCCTCATTTAACGTCTCGATACCCTTCAGCCTGTTTTCCCGTCACGGATATCGTCGTGACAGCGCGTTCGATCGCGCCTATGCCACGGCTTCTGCCAGCCGTAATAGCGATGGCGAAAATAGCTGGCAGACCGGTGTCAGCGGCACATTGCTCGACGATCGTAACCTCAACTACAGCGTGACTCAGGGCCATACCAGCAGCAATGGGGCGAGCGGAAGCGCCAGCGCCAACTGGCAAGCGACCTACGGCACGCTGGGCGCGGGATACAACTATTCTCGCAACCAACACGATCTTAACTGGCAAATGTCAGGCGGCGTGGTGGGCCATTCGGACGGCATTACGTTAGGCCAGCCGCTGGGCGACACCAACGTATTGATCAAAGCGCCAGGTGCATCGGGCGTGAGCATCGAGAACCAGACCGGGGTAAAAACCGACTGGCGTGGCTATGCGGTCATGCCGTACGCCACGGTGTATCGCTATAACCGCGTGGCGCTGGATACCAACACCATGAGTAACAATACCGATATCGAAAATAACGTCAGTAGCGTGGTGCCCACCAAAGGCGCGCTGGTACGTGCCAGTTTCGATACCCGTATCGGCGTGCGCGCATTGCTGACCGTCAAACGTGGCAATCAGCCCGTACCCTTTGGCGCGGTGGTACGTGAAACCCAAAGTGGCGTGACCAGTATGGTTGGTGATGACGGACAGATTTACCTGAGCGGACTCCCGCTTGCCGGTGAGCTGTTGATTCAGTGGGGAAATGGGGCGAATTCGCAATGCCGGGCGTCCTACACCCTGCCAGAAAAAAGCCTGCAACAGGCGATCACGCTTAAGGAGCTACGCTGTGATTAACCCGCGATATTTGACTGGCGCACTTTTGATGGTGCTGCCGGCGGCGCAGGCGCTGGCCAGCGTCTGCGTTAACGAAAATGGTGTGCCGACCGAGGTTCATTACGACCTGACGGACAAATTTAATAGCTCCAATAATCAGGTTGGACAGATTGTGACGCTCAGCGAAAAGTCACAGTGGGTCGGTGTGAACGCGGTATGCCCGAAAGGGACGTCCGGTAACACCACCAAGCGTAGCTACGTGACGGATTTTACGGTGACCAACACCGTGGATAATTACAAATATCTTAAGCTGAATGACTATCTCGACGGGGCGATGAAAATCACCGACAGCTACGCGGGGGTGTTTTATCCTCCGCAAAGCTTTATCCAGATGGGGAGCCACCCTAACGTCTCGAAAAATAAGCCGTTTGGCGTAAAGGACTCCAACCTGGTGTTTCGACTTAAAGTGACGCGGCGTTTTATCAATATGGTCGAAATTCCCCGTCAAACCATGTTCCGCGTGTATGTCACCACGACATCTTCTGACCCGCTCAGTTCGCCGGTTTATACCATCAGCTACAGCGGCACGATCCAGGTGCCGCAAAGCTGCGCCATCAATGCGGGGACGGTGGTGGAGTTTGACTTTGGCGATATCGGTGCGTCGATGTTTAGCCAGGCCGGGGCCGGGAATCGTCCGCAGAGCGTGCAGCCTAAGAGCCAGACCATCGGCATTAAATGCACTAACGTCGAAGCCAACGCCTATCTGACCATGCGTATTGAATCGGAAAAAGTGCAAGGCAATGCGCTGGTGTCTGATAATCCGGATTTAGGTTTTATCGTGGCTAATCAGAGTGGTACGCCGCTGACGCCGAATAATCTTGCCAGCAAAATACCGTTCCGCCTGGATGATAACGCCTCGGCGCAGGTGGGGATTAGCGCGTGGCCGGTGAGCATTACCGGCAATAAACCGAGCGAAGGACGTTTTACCTCACGCGGCTATTTGCGCGTGGATTACGACTAAGGAACCGCGATGCGTAATCTACTTTTCATCGCCGCGTCTCTGCTGCCAGCCTATACGCTGGCGGCGACGCCACTGGGCGAAATCAATATTGAACTGTATGGCAACATTGTTGACTTCACCTGCGTGGTTGAAGCGGGCGACAGCGCTAAATCAGTAACGCTGGGAACCTGGCCCACGAAGCAGCTCAAAACGACGGGCAGCACTACCCAATCGATGCCCTTCACGTTGAAATTGACAGGATGTCCGCCGGGGGCAGCCTCGATTACCTTCTCGGGGAAAGCGAGCGAGGCCAATAGCGAACTTTTGGCGCTAAACGATGCCAGTCAGGCGAGCAATGTTGCGGTAGAAATTCGCGATCGCGATAAATTGCGTCTGCCATTACAGCAGGCCAGTAAGGACGTAAAGGTCGATACGCAAGGTAATGCGACATTGTCGTTCTATGCTAATTATATTGCGACGGCGGATAATCCTGAGCCAGGTCGTGCGGACGCTGATGCGACGTTTATGATTAATTATTACTGAGGCTAACCGCACTCCCCGCAGCTCGAAAGATCTGCGGGGAGTGCTTTCAGGTTATAGCAATTCATGCGCTTTGGCATAATCAATGAGCTCAATGATAGTCTGGACACCTAATTTTGAATAGATATTCGACTTATGGGCACTAATTGTTTTATTGCTAAGGAGTAATTGCTGGGCAATTTCTTTATTCGATAATCCATTTGCCAGATAACGTAGCACCGTTACCTCTCTGTTCGATAATGGCATGTCATCGATGCCTCCTCTTTGAACACCCAAGTGATTAATAAAGTTCAGTGTGTCCGAAGGGAAGAATGAATATCCCGCCAGCAACATGTCAACGGCATTGTAGATATCTCCCAAATCTTTTCGTTTACTGACAAAACCATTCGCACCGGCACGTATTGCGCGCCCGGCGTAGAAAGACTCGGACTTAGATGATAAAAAAAGAACTTTGATTTTATCATTTAAGTTTTTGATTCTCTTTAAAAAAGAAAATCCATCCGTGCCAGGGAGTTCGATGTCGAGTATCACCAGGTCTACGTGATGATTACGGATATAGTCGAGTACTTGATGGCTGTCTCCGGATTTGAGCTTGATTTCAATATTTTTATTTTTCTGTAGCAGGACTTCTATCGACATTCTAACGATAGGATGCTCGTCCATAATGATAACGGATGCCGGTTTCATTTTTATGCCTCAGATTGTTAGAGCGCTAACGAACTTTGAAAAAGCGCCTGGTAAGCCGGAAGGATAATTCTTAAGATCCTTATACGGGGTATTTCCCTGGAAAGAGCGAAAGCATCCTTGTTTACGTAGTGATAAAAACATTGCCCCAATGTAGAGGTTTAATTTTAATTTGACTGGTAACTAAAGCTATTTCTTATTCATATCTGGAACATTCTTATTATACCGTGTAAGTATTTTCCGAAAAGCCTGTTAATTATCTTAAGTACATTTCTTAATATTATCTTCTGGATATGGAAAGCCTTTATTTCAAATTTGGGGTAAATCGCTGTTAATTTATCATAGTGTGACTTATCATGTTTATGTAATAACAAAAAATAATACATACGCCTGAATGTTAATTTATTGTTTCGATAAGTTAGGGTAAACAGCTGCTTTTCGCCTCTTACAGACGTTCTGCTAAACCACGGTTTACCGCGTGATGCCTTCATTTGAAAGCCCAGAAATAAGATCGACAAAAGCGATGCTGATGACAGGAGAATCTGCTAGTTGCTGAGCTTTGGCGTTTCTGAAAATCGGTGAATCTGTTTGTTTTTACACCATTATCATCTTATTAACGGATTGGTGAAATGTTTAACTTCTGGATGAAGATTCTGCATCGTGAATTTTTTCCAGGATTTAACTTCGCCTGAAACCTGAAATTAGGAATAGTTGTAATCATTAATTAAATGTAAAAATAAAACATAAAATTAACATTCATGCCTAAGTACTTTCCTAAAGATCTTTAGGAATTAAGAGGTTAAAGCGTGATGTTATCGGTTGAAGCCACTAGGCGGTGAAGGAGGTGTATTAATTCCTGGCGGTGATGTAGACCTAACTTATCGACGATCCGACCCACGCGGTAGACAATCCTGCTATAAGGTCTTTGGTGCAGCAAGGCGATGTGTTTAAGAGACTCACCCTGAGACAACTTTTGCAGGATGGCCCACTCATCCCTGGAAAACCAGTCATGACGGTTGGTGTTGCGCGCAGGGGGATCCAGCAGCGCCTGCTGTAAGGTCTTCGCCGAGAGCTGGCGCTCAAATACCTCAAAAGGGCCGGTGGTCTTACAAAAGAGCCGCGTATCGTAGTCATCAGCCCGTATCAGCAGGTTTATCGATGCGAAAGGCGGATACAAAATCAATCGACGCAACGTATCAAGCATCTCCATCAGCGGCGCTGCCCGACTGTCGATATCGATAACTAACTTTGCCGTTGGCCAGTGTTCGAGAGCGCTGATTGCCGGTATCAAGGTATCGTAATCGCAGCAGTTATTCAGGGGCGAGGGGCCACGCTGAAATCCTGTGCGAAGAAAGCTATCGCGCGTGACAAGGATAATAAAAGGAGCATCGGTTTTGCGTGTCTGATTGATGGACTGGCTCAGGTAGACAAGGCGATCAAAAAATGGAGAGTTGAAGTGTGAGTGTGCGAATCCCAGCGAATCACTTCCCGTTCGACGACGCCGATAGCGGCGTACTGTCATGCGCATAGATTCCCTCTCAGGCGACTGTCCTTTTACTCTCCAGGCCAGTCCATGGATGGCCAGTAATATCCCTGACCGAATCCCGCTCCTGCTTGCAGCGCGCATTCCCGATCCCTGTTTGATTCAATGCCTTCGATAAGCACATGATTCGCGATGTGTGAACACAGGTTAACTAACTGCGCCAACGCAGGGGTAGCCCGTAGCCGCCAGAACGCCATTTTATCGATCTTGATCCCGCACAGAGGTAAACGACAGGTTAAAAACTGATGCGCTATTGCTTCGTCAACATCATCCAGCCATATGCGGCAACCGCGATCGGATAAGATTCTTAAATGTCGAACAACGCGTTCGCGTAAGTTCTCGCTAAGTTCGAAGAACGATTCGGGTTCGACAATTTCAATATTCAACTCAGGGGAGAGCATTGGCAGAAGTTGCGAGAAGGATTCCATCCCGGTTAGTACGGTTATCGGCAGATTGATAAAAAGGTCATGGACGTAAAGTGCGTTTTTTAGCGTAGCAAGCTGTGCCTTCAATAACTTAAGCGACTGGCTGGCGGATAAATGCTGGAAGAACTGCTCATTGTCGTGGGGGGCTGAGAGCTGGCTGAGCACCTCCATGCCCACGATGCAGGACGTCGGGAGGGCGACGATAGGTTCAAGTTTGATGCCCACAATTTCATGCGCCACGCCATGCAAGGAGGCGAAATTGTTACGAGGGAGATCTGAGTTTGAAAAGAAAGTCGAGGCGGCCACTTCACTGTCCTGTTTCTTCCGGCCTCCAGGGTGCCGGGATACCATAGACTAGTGTGCTTAACCCGATGACAGGAAAATACCAGGCGTTACTTATTAACCGCTAAGCTTTTTCGCAGTTTTCTAAAGTAAGAGGTGTTACGGACAAATGCCGAAAAAATCAGCGTAATAACCCCCGATCGTCAGCTAACCAATGAGAAGACAGGCAGGGACGCTAAAAGGCATTGACTCACCTGCCATTGACCGTATAATTCCAGGCGCTTCACCATGCAGTGCACATCCCCAGTGCGCCCTTAGCTCAGTTGGATAGAGCAACGGCCTTCTAAGCCGTAGGTCGTAGGTTCGAATCCTACAGGGCGTACCATTTATAATCATGCACTTACGCAAGTTTCAAACCCGCCTGATTTTCCCCTTGTGTCATATTTGTGTCGTGATTGCCAAAAATGGCATCGATTTTCCGTGCGTGCTCGGTTAAATGGTTCGGCGCAAGGTGAGCGTATCGGCGCACCATCTCGATGCTTTCCCATCCTCCCATTTCCTGCAAAACAGAAAGTGGAACGCCGGACTGAATTAACCAGCTTGCCCAGGTATGTCTCAGATCGTGAAACCTGAAATCCTCAATGCCAGCTTTCCCCAGACCAATCTTCCATGCGGTGTTGTCATCAATGCGCATTTTCCTCACCGCCGGTGTCAAAGTCCCATTCGGACGCGTGGCAGCCTTTGTGTGAGCGAACACCCAAACCTTGCTCTTCCCAATCTGATTTCGTAATACCCTGCATGCGGTATCATTCAGAGCCACGCCGATATCAGACCTGCCGAAATGCTCGCCGTGTTGCGAAAAATGGAGCAGCGCGGCGTTCTGGATAAACTCAAGAAAACCCGGCAGGCTTGCCGCCAGATATTCACCTATGCGGTTATTAATGGCAGAGCAGAGAATAATCCCGTCGTGGATCTCGCCAGCACATTAAAGGCACCAAAGCAAAAACATTTCCCACATCTTCTTGCCGATCAAATACCGGGCTTTCTCCGGGCTCTAAGCGAATACAGCGGCAGTTTGGTCACTCGGAATGCTACTCGTTTGATTATGCTCACCGGACTGCGAACTATCGAGTTACGCGCTTCAGGGTGGGCTGATATTGATTTTGAAAAAGGAATCTGGAATATCCCCTCCGAGCGAATGAAAATGCGCAGACCGCATATTATTCCGATCACCAGCCAGGTAAAAAAGCTGCTGGAGGAAGTCCACCAGCTCACCGGGCGCGGGAAATATGTATTCCCCGGACGAAACGATGCAGGCAAGCCAATGAGTGAAGCCAGCATAAATCAGGTGATCAAACGCATCGGCTACGATGGTAAGGCAACAGGCCACGGCTTCCGTCACACCATGAGCACTATTCTGCACGAACAAGGCTATAACACTGCATGGATTGAAACGCAGCTGGCACATGTCGATAAGAACTCTATCCGTGGAACCTACAACCACGCTCAATACCTTGATGGCCGCCGGGAAATGCTCCAGTGGTATGCAGACTATGTGCAGTCTTTGGAAAATGGTGGAAGTGTGGTTCACGGCTCATTCGGTAAAATGGCATGACTGGATGAATAGACAGTAAAAGTAGTTGGTTGTAGACTTCAGTAGACGAATAAAGAATAGGCTATGTCTAGGCTGATCCCCGAAAACCCGTACACCTCTGCGGGCTGGCATAGCCGCCAAAATTAGAGGGCGTGAGGTGGCGAAGTGGGTCTGTTTCAACGAATTCATGAAGAGAAAAATGAACTTATTCATTTTGAAACATTGATTAGTGAGATAGCTAATCAGGAGAAAATCACTTTTTCTGAGGCTTGCGGTGTCATTGCTCGTGAAGCTGAAGAGCATAATAGTGAAGTGCCACTTAGTTTTTATCAACCCTTTTATTTGTATAAATATGATGTTGTTGATGGCTTTATTCGTGACCGGGATTTTTCTATGCAGTCGCTCAGCTTCCTGCGCAGCATGGCGAACGGCGAAGAGTACGAGGAAGAGCCGGGAAATAAAGGTGTATACCGTAGGCTTGATGGAGGGCATGGTTGGAGTGATGGATGGTATCATGGGTTCTATTTTAAAGGTCGGGAATTAGCTACTTCTTTTATTGATGCTGATGTTAAATTACCTCCTTGCCTTGAGAAATTTGAAAGTTATGCAAGAAATAAAATAAAAAGGAATGCGGAAAAACTGGCTGAAAAGTTAAATTCAGCTACTGATAAAAAAGTGTCAGTTGAGACACTACAAGATGAAATCAGACAGATGAAAAATAAAATAGTAGAACTTTCTGCGAAAGTTCCAATTTTGTTAGGAGCTTTTAGAGAAGATGATCCTCTTTTGCTGGCTATCCAGATAAGAAATAGCGAATGGGCTAAGTACGATCCTGATAATGACCGTGCGACCAGAGGTAGCCAAGCCGCGATAACCCAAGAACTGGAAAGCAAAGGGTTTAACAAGCGGCAGGCAGAGGCCATTGAGCTGGTGTCTTGCCCTATCCGACGTTGATTTACCTCCTACCCTCAGGGTTAAAAGGTGCCAAAGCCTATGACCCTCAGGGTGTTTTGGCATTACCCTCAGGGTTAGTTTCTTGCTGAATTGGTGCTTTGCCCCTTCACCTTTAGGGTAAATATGCTCTTTAGCACCATTAAGCCAAAGGGTATGAAAATAAATCGTTTTTCCATGCAATCATTTATCTCGTAAACCACAATAGACGTTACGAGGTAATTATGTCCCAATCTCTTATCCGTTTTTCCGAAGCCCAACGCCGTACTGGTTATAGTAAGGCTTGGCTCTATCGCCTTATGAGTGAGGGGAAATTCCCTGCATCCATCAAAATTGGCTCGCGTTCCATCGCCTTTGTTGAAAGTGAAGTTGACGAGTGGATTGAACAGCGAATTGCAGAAAGCCGTCGATCGGCCTAATTAAGCAGAATCCTCATTCAGTAAATTAGGTTCCGCAAACAATACTTGTGAGAACGATTTGTTGCAGTGCCGGGCGAGTGCTCTACTTCTCCCGGACTAGACAAAGATACGGAGTAACAAAGTGAACACGAAAAATAGTGGCCTTCCCGGTCAGGACTTCGCTCAACCTAAAATCCAGCATGAGAATAATTTTGCCGAAATGATCCCGGTAATTTCCGGTGTTATTGGCCGCCATACCGCTGAGATTGTGAGCGCCAAATCGTTGCATGCGGCGCTGGGTGTAAGGCGCGACTTTACTACCTGGATAAAAAACCGAATTGCTGAATATGGTTTTACTGCAGGGGCCGATTTTGATGTTGTGGAAAATTTGACCTCCCCCAATTTGGTGAGCTCAAAATCGCGAAAACGCTTAGCGCATGACTACCTGATCACCCTGCGTATGGGCAAAGAGCTGTCGATGGTAGAACGCACTGAGCAGGGGCGAGCTATCCGGCACTACTTCATTAAATGTGAGGAAGAGTTACGCAGAAAAGCACCAGGGCAGGCCGCAGCGCTGCGCCGTGAATTGAAAGCCCGTGTTACGGCAGCAAGTTATTTTAAGCCTATGTGCGAGGCACTGGAGGCATACCGTACCGACCTGGGCAAAACTACGCAGCACCACCATTACACCACTGAATCAAACATGCTGGCACGTATCGTGTTGGGCGGTATGACGGCTAAACAGTGGGCAAAGTCGAACGGCCTCGCAGGAGAACCACGCGACCATATGAGCTCGGCGCAGCTGGAACATCTTTCTTACCTTGAGCAAACCAATATCACGTTGATTGAGCTGGCGCAGCCGTACCCACAACGTAAGGCCGAGTTGATCCGCCTTTCTCAGCGTTGGTTAGCTCGTCGTCTGGAGGGGAGCGATGAATAGCGCCCTAACCGCTTCATGGCAGGTAAATGGCATTTATCGCCGTTGTATTCACATCCATAGTTGCGGGAGCATTGAGTGAATTAAGGTTTCAGAATATCCACATGAAAAATAGCATTTTTAGCTTTGGGAATACCGTTGTTCAGGTGTAAAAAAGTGGCAAAACTAACCCACTGAAAGAATAATAAAATGGCTGTTCCCGCATATATCTGGCTCTATAACTCCGCTGGAACCCTGATTCATGGAAGTAGCAACGTTCTGTTGCGTGAGGGTGCTATTGAAATGCAGAGTTTTAACCACGGCGTACACATTCCCTACGATAATACTTTCGGCAAACTCACTGGCACTCGTGTGCATGACCAGCTCAGTTTCACGAAAGAGTTGGACAAGGCCACGCCTTATTTGAATCGTGCAGTCTGCCAGGGGGAAACTCTCCAGCAAGCCATTATCAAATGGTATCGAATTAATGACGCTGGCGTAGAAGAAGAATTTATGCACATCATTTTGAAAAACGTCAAAGTGGTGGCCGTCACGCCAGTAATGCACAATTTTAAAAATACTGGCGGCCAGATGAACAACCCTACGGAATCCATCTCACTGGCTTATGAAAGCATTACATGGCTTTATCTCGACGGGAATATTTCATATACAGACTCATGGAATCAGCGAGTGGTAGCCTGATGATTAGTTGCAGAGTCGATTTTAATCACCTCTATGACGAAGGGCGTGTAGCTCGTCTGGATGTTGGCGGCGTAGGTTCGTTTCCGGTGTTTTCCGGCTTGGGTGATTTAGCTAACAGGCCAGAATGTTCATATATGACGAATGCCACGGTTCCGCCCGGTAGTTACTGGATTGTTGATCGTCCGGCTGGTGGGTTTTACTCCCACACCCAAACCTGGTTTAAACATGCATTCACAGGTAATAACTATTACGACTGGTTTGCGCTGTTCAGAAAGGATGGGCTCGTAGATGACTACATGAATTTTGACGTCGATGCACGCCATCACTACCAGCGCGGCCATTTCCGTTTGCATCCGCCCCGACCAGATGGTTCTGGCATCAGTGAGGGCTGTATAACCTTTTTCCTCTCGCGTGACTTTTACGTTGTACGTGCTGCATTGCTAAAGGCCCACCGTCACCGTATTTTACAGGGGGATAAACTTTGGGCTTATGGTGAAGTGACGGTGATCGGTAATACGTCGGGGAGCTGCGATGTTACGCCCGGCTAAGTGGTCGTTACGCCTCCTGGTGTTTTTGGCGATCACATTTGTCCTGATGCTTTCAGGGATATTCGACCCGCTGGCCGAAAGCCTGAAATATACCGTCACGAACCTGATGAATTACATCCCGACTGAGAAGCTGGAGCCATACCCTGATCGCGTAGAGTATAATTATTTCACGATGTACATCGTGTTTAATGCGTTGGCGGCGGCTGTGGCTGTATTCCTCGGGGAAAAGGTAGTTTGGCTGGTGCGTAATACTTAAAACCGTCAGGCGGCCATCGAGCCGCCTTTGTCCAAAGGCATACATGTCGAAATCTGGTTGTGAAGGGGTAGGAAAATCTCTGGAAGCCATAGCCAGTGTGATGGCCCGCTTGGTCGGATTTTTATACCCGCGAAATTAAAATTTTCATCTGCGCGAAGATCGGGATGGGTTAGCAGCCGGCGGAGCTGGAGACAGGCATTGTCCGTGCTTCGCTGAGTGAAGTGAAACTGGACAGGCCAGAACGTTACAGCACTCTACATCTTTGGTGATGGTGCTTTGATAAAGTACAAAAAATAGCCACATATACAGGTCGCTAAAACATTTGGGGGCATTAATGGGGGCATGTTAAATTGGTTTATTTAAAAATATTGTTATATAACATTGTGTTATTGGTTTTTATCGAATCCTACAGGGCCATTAAGAATCATATAGTTACGCCCGTTTCAAGTCTGCCTGATTTTCCCCTTGTGTCATATCTGTGTCGTGATTGCCAAAAATGGCATCAATTTTCCGTGCGTGCTCGGTTAAATGGTTAGGTGCCAGGTGAGCATATCGACGAACCGTCTCGATGCTTCCCAGCCACCCATTTCCAGCAAAACAGATAGCGGCGTTCTTAAAGGCACATCTCATTCTCTGTTGAAATTCACATTTGTAAGATGAACGATGAAGCTGGCCCGCTACAGCGCGTAATGCGGGCCAAGATCGTCAAAACTCTCGTGATAAGGTGATATATCCGTTGTACCGTACCGAGCATTCATCTTCATTGGCGAACGCTGAGGAAATGAACTCATTACGTTTGCTGTTTTTATCCGTAAACGTATATTTAGCCGTCACGGACAGTACATGCCTATCGTGATACATGCTGTAATAATCGCTCTCAGAAAGCCTGAGATCGGCGGGTTTCTTTAAATCGGCTTGGCTATCGGCAATCGCCATTTTTCTGGCGAAAACATCAGATACTGGCAGCACATCAAGCACTTCCACGGTTGTTTTGCTGTACTGGATGGATGTCAGGTCTATGCCGAGATCGTTCTTTATGCTGGTCAGTAACATACCTTCGACATAATGCCCTGGCGCTGCGCATTCACTACCGGGAGTTGCAGCCATTGCACATACAGGCATTAACACTATAGCTAGCTCATAGCTGCGGATCATCGTACAACCTCCAGTGACGCCCCTGTATCTTTGCTCACAAGAAGGCGGGTCGAATGGCTCATGATGATACAGCCTTCGGAAGCGAATCCGGCAATACCAACACGCTTATCACCGTGCATACGGAAGGTGTGCATATCACGTGCGTAGGAACTACCGCTGATATGTTTCAAGGTAATGGTCAGCGGCCCTTTGCTGGTGCCGGAGCTACCGATCTTCCACATACCGCGAGGGATTGGCCCCATTTCTCGAACATTTTCACGGTCAGGGTTGTTTTTATTAGTGAGAGCGCCGGAGTAACCTGTTTCAATCAGCTTGCCATCTTTGAAGAGCTCGCCAGTGCTTTGCTTATATTTCCAGTTTGCCATGTGTGATTTCCTTATGCAGTTTTACGCTCTTTCCAGCTGTCAGGGTGTTGAATGTTACCATCGACATATTTCCAGGTGATTTTTTCGTAACGCAGGCCAACGTGTTCAATATGACCATGCTTTTTAAACTCAGGATCTTGGATATCAAACATTATTGGCACTATGTGGCACACCTTCACGTTCTCCAGCAATATATTAAAATATTCTTCTTCCATGCCGTTATTGTTGATGCGGTAGTATTTTAATTCAGCCTTTTCCAGCGTGCGGCCGGTTGTCAGGGCGCGATACAAAAGCGGGGATGATGGGTCAATTTCTTTTTCGAAAGTATATGCCTCATGTTGGCGTGTACCGGTAGCTGCACCGGTCATATCGTCTGTGGGAATAAACACGTCGTGCTGCATACCCACCAGCTCTATGCTTCCCTCACGTCCGTTAACATCAACACCGCCTTTAAGTAGCTTCCCGTTCTCCTCGTAAAGCCATAGATAAACTGGTATTGCCATTGTGGTAACTCCGTGTTGGTTTGTAAGATTGAATTAACCATACTCCGGACAGAATAAAGAAAATGTAACGATTGATTGTCAATAATTAACCATAATATGCGTGGGTGATGGTATAGCGTGAACTATTCAAATGGGAGCTGTAAATTCCATGGTGGCAAAAGCACAGGCGCAAAGATCCCATCGGGGAAAAAGCGTTAGCGCTCATAACTGTCGTTATTATCCAGCGTGATGTCAGTAGCCACGATCCGAACGTCGTTAAAAATCAGCCCGTCTACGCCAGAAATTTTACCAAACTCGCTGGCATCGATATCAAGTGAAGAAAGCGTCAACGCCGATATAGGCCGTTCTGGATATCCTTCAATAAATAGCGCACGTGAAAATAGCTGACGGTCTGAACGTTGTGCCGAAATGTTCTCCAGCGTCAGACGACAGACGTCAGTCAGACCTTCATCGCCGTCAACACCTTCTGCCAGCTTACGCCAGTGTGCGGGCTTATCCAGGAGGTTTTCTGTCTGCCCATAACTATACAGCGGAAACCAGTTAAGCTGGATTAACACCGGGAATCGCACGTCGAGAAGGTGCAAATTGCGCACGGTGATATCACGGATAAAACCACCGCGATTTCGAGCAGATTTAATACGGAATCCCACACCGGTGCCATTAAAGCGGTTATGTTCAATTAGCACACGTTCGATGCCCCCTGATGTTTCACTGCCCAGGGTAATGCCAGATCCTTTATTGAGCGTGCAATCACGGATAATGATATCTCTGGCGCCACGTGCATTTTGCTTCGCATCGCGGCCTCGCCCCGCTTTGATACAGATATTGTCGTCGTTACAGGAAACCACACAGCGTTCCACACGCACATGTTCGCAAGAGTCGATATCAATCCCATCGGTGCTCGGCCCCGCAGAGTTACAAATCTGGACACCGTCTACGGATACATTTTCTGAATAACAGAGATGAAGATTCCAGAAACCGGACTCACGACTGGTGAAGTCCTGGAGCGCAATATTCTTGCTTTCATAAACAACGATATTGCGCGGTCGCTGACAGTCGTAGTCCACGACCCAGCGCAGACCTCTGGCACTATAGTCCCCCAACATGCCGCTTTGTTCGTCATCGCCCCAAAAGCGTTGCCACCAGACCAACCCTTGCCCATCAATCGTGCCCGCGCCAGTGATGCTGACATCTTCACAGTTGATAAGGTTAACAATGCCTGCAGGCCATCGCATATCGATCCCAGCCACGCGGGTATCAATCTCAGGGTAATCGGCCAGATTTTGGCTACCGATAAGCTCTGCACCCGCTTCAAGGTGCAAGGTCATGCCGCTTTTAAGAAAAATGGCCCCCGTGAGGAAGCGTCCTGCGGGGATCACCACCGTATCATTACGTTGTGAGTCAGTAATTGCCTGCTGAATAGCGGAAGTTGATAGCCGTTGCGCAGTGGCATCTGCTCCATACGCGCTAATTGAAATAGTGGCCATGTTGCGTCCTTATAATGATAAAAATATGAGTATAAGAACCTGCAGGACGGATAACCTTTATCTCATAGACAATAGAAATACGATCCTGGCAAAAATACACTATCATTTGCAAAAATTTACCTGAGGTAAGAATCGGCTTAATGCGCTTCTCAGTTATCACATTTTTACCATTGTATTAACATGTTGCCTACAACTCATTTATTGTTTGTGAGCCGTTTCATTTTTTCAAATCCATAAATAAGGTAAGGTTTAAGGGTGTTGAAATTAAGTGAGCCGCTATCATGAATAACAAATACAAATTGCACGAATTTCTTGATGTCGATCGCTTGCAAACGCTACAAGATAATTTTAGTAAATCGATGATGATTGCCCTTGTCGTGGTGGACCAGGACGGCGTTCCGGTGACGCGTCCTAGCGGCTTTTCCGATTTTTGCGCACGTTCCAGAATGAATGAGGGGCTCGCGAAGCATTGTTATGACAGCGACAGCGCGGGGGGAGAGGCGGCGATGCGTGCCGGTGAACCGGTGGTCTATCGTTGTTACTGTGGGTTTGTTGAGTTTGCTGTACCGATCCTTGTGAATAATCACTATCTCGGCGCATTTATCTCGGGCCAGGTTAAGGTCGAAGAAGAAAAAGAAAAAAGCATTCCCTATATTCTGGATAACAACAATTTATGGGAAGAGAATCCCTGGCTTATTAATCTGCATCATAATACGCAGCGTATGCCCTACGAGCGTTTTGAATCTACAGCCCACACGTTACTTCATGTCGCTTCATATTTGGTGGACCAGGCGCATGCGAATAATATCCAGCGCGAACTGCGCGCTAAAGATCACGAATTAGCGAATGAGCTACTCAAGCGTGTCGAGATAGAGCGTTCATTACATGATGCAGAATTTAAGGCGCTCTCCTATCAAATTAACCCTCATTTCTTATTTAATGTGCTGAATACCATTGGTCGGCTGGCGTTCCTGGAGGATGCCAGTCGTACCGAAACCATGGTCCATGATTTCTCCGATATGATGCGCTATCTGCTGCGCAAAAGTAACAATGGTCTGATCACCCTCGGCCAGGAAATGAACTACGTTAATTGCTATATGGCTATTCAGAAAGTCAGGATGAATGACCGGTTTGATTATGTCTGTGATATTCCGGTGAAGTATAACGATGTTGTCTGTCCGTTTTTAATTCTTCAGCCGCTGGTTGAGAATTTCTTTAATTATGTAGTAGAACCACGTGAAACCAAGAGTCATATTTTTCTGCGTGCAACCGACGATGGGAAGGATGTGATAATTGAAATTACCGACAACGGCGACGGTATTTCGCGTGATGATATTGAATATATCCTGTCAGGGAACCAGAATCGACAAAAAGGAGGCATTGGCATTAATAATATTAAAAACCGCCTCCAGCTACTCTTTGGGGAAAGTTATGGCTTGCAAATTATTAGCCCCCATAAACCGATGCAGGGCACCACAATAAAACTACGCTTTCCAATGGTGCCTGCCTGAGCCCGGAGTATAAATATGTATAATATTGTTATTGTCGAAGATGAGCACATTGAAAGGGAGTCGCTTAAACGCATTATTTCACGCTGTGTTGAAAACTCTGTCATTCATGAGGCATCGACAGGTAACAAGGCTATCCAGCTGATCGATCAGCTTAACCACATTGATATGATATTCGTTGATATTAATATTCCGCTGCCTAATGGCAACCAGGTTATCGAGTACCTTAAGCAAAAAAATACGGATACCAAAGTGATTGTCACCACTGCCAACGATGATTTTGAAATCGTTCGCCATATGCTGAGCCTGAAAGTGGATGACTATCTCTTAAAACCGGTAAAGCAAAGTATTCTGAACGATACCATTCGCAAGACGCTGCAGGTTGATGAACAGGTCGCTATCGCGACGCGCGATCTGCGAAAGAAGATCGGTGAGATGATAAATACCTGCGATTATCCGCGCTGGAATACCTTTTTATTCAGCGTTCTTGATACGGCCTACGCCGAGCACCCTCAAGGTCATGATCGCTCCAGACATCTCACCGACGTGCTGGAAATCGTTCAGCAGCATCTCGCAAGCCAGGGCGATAGCTATACCGAATGTCGGCATAAGCTTGCCGAGCTGGTGTTAAATATTCGCCAGCAAGGACTGTCGGAAAACCATTACTGGCGGGTACTTAATGCGTTATTAAGCATCAGTGACGCTATTTTCAACCAGTCGTTTAAACTCTCTGGCAGCGGCATGGATTTTGTTGCTCGCGCGCAATTTCATATTGAAAAAAATATTGTCAGTAATTTAACGCTGGATGATATTGCGGCAAAAGTCTTTGTCAGTCCCTGCTATTTGAGCCGTGCCTTCAAGAAAAGTACGGGCATTGGCTTTTCTAGCTATATTACCGGTCGAAAAATCAGTATGGCAAAATCACTGTTGCAGTTCAGTGACTTAAAAGTCAACACGATTGCACTGGAGCTATCCTGGCAGGATGCGAACTATTTCTGCCGGATCTTCAAAAAAGAAACGGGGATTGCCCCTTCGGATTTCCGCAAGACAATCTCACCCGATATCTGTTAATGCCGCAGGGGATTTTTTGCGCTTACGCCCAACGCGAGCGCAAAAAAGTCCGCGTTCTCAGCAATATAGTGTACTGCTCCAAATAGCGACTCCCACTAAGATAAAAGACTCCCATCACTAAGTGGCCCTGCCGTGGATGATTATCTTTTTACCTCTGAATCGGTTGCTGAAGGGCACCCGGACAAAATGGCAGACCAAATATCGGATGCCATTCTCGATGCTTATCTGCTGAAAGATCCCTGGGCAAAAGTCGCCTGCGAATGTCTGATTAAAACCGGTGCGGTCATACTGGCCGGAGAAATAACCTCCATTGCAAATGTCGATATCGAGTCAATTGTACGGGCCACGGTTAAATCTATCGGTTACGACCACTCCTCAAAGGGTTTTGACGGTGCAACCTGCGCCGTTATCAATATGTTGGGCAGGCAGTCTGTCGATATTGCGAAGGGAATACGCGCCAGCGATCCGACCACGCTCGGCGCGGGCGATCAGGGCATTACCTTCGGATATGCCTGCAATGAAACCCCCCAGCTCATGCCCGCTGCTTTGTTGTACGCGCATCGATTAATGGAGCGCCACGCGATGCTGCGTAAAACCCGCAAGCTTGACGGCTTACTGCCTGATGCCAAAAGTCAGGTGACGTTGCGCTATCGCGATGGCCAAATCATTAATGCCGATACCATTGTGATTTCCACCCAGCACCGTGCGGATATCTCGCTCATCACACTGCGGGAGGCGGTGATTGAGGAGATAGTCAAGCCAGTGATTCCCTCGCGTTGGCTGACGCCAGACACTCGGTTATTGATTAACCCCGCCGGTGAGTTTGTTCACGGTGGCCCGGCGGCAGATTGCGGTTTAACCGGGCGGAAGATCATCGTGGATACCTACGGCGGCGCGGCGTGCCATGGCGGTGGTGCTTTTTCGGGTAAAGATCCTTCAAAAGTCGATCGCTCGGCAGCTTACGCGGCACGTTACGTGGCAAAGAATATTGTTGCGGCAGGGCTGGCAACGCGTTGCGAAGTTCAGCTGGCCTGGGCTATTGGGCTTTCGCGCCCGGTGTCGCTGCGTATTGAGATGTTTGGCACGGCGCGTCTGGCGTCAACAGTGCTGACACAGCTGGTTGAAGACCATTTTGACCTCAGTGTTTATGGAATCATCAGGCAGCTCGACCTACTTGCACCTCGCTATCGCCAGACGGCATGTTACGGCCACTTTGGTCGGGAAATATTTCCATGGGAACTCACCGACAAGGCCGCGCTGCTGCGTGATGCAGCAGCCTTTGCGGTACGTATTCCTGTGGAGACTCACTGAATTGAAATAACAGGAGAAAGTTATGTCCGGGCAAAGTTTAGGCTTAATAGAAACCGTTGGCTTAGCGGTGGCAATCGAGGCCGCAGATGCCGCCATGAAATCCGCAAACGTCGAACTGGTCGGCTATGAATTGACCAAGGGCGGGGGGCTGGTGACCGTAAAGTTGGCGGGAGAAGTGGGGGCCATGAACGCCGCAGTGGCGGCAGGTGTAGCGGCCGCAGGCCGGATCGGAAACGTCTATGCCTGGAAGGTGATAGCGCGTACGGCGACCGGTATTGATAACCTGATTGCCTCCCGGGAAACCTATGGCGTACCGTCTTTGCAACAGACTTCACCTCAGACCGAGGTTGCACCATTAGCCGTGGAGCCGGAGCCTGAAGCGATGACCATCCCTGTCGTTACGGTTGAAGATGACATACAGGAAGAGGAAAAACCGTTACGGGTGCGGGGCAAAAATTCGCGTAGATAGTTTTTCGAGGCAAACAGGAGCCACCTTCGGGTGGCTTTTTGACGTTCCTACCTGCAAAAAAATCCGCCTCCCGATTACGGTGAGACGGACTGTATTAGTGGCAATGCGTCAGATAGAAGGTGTCTTCGTTGCGTTGGCGGCTTTCACCGCAGGCAGGTTGCGAACGATGCAATAGCGGTAAATCCCTGCACCCAGAAGCCCGCCGATAATCGGCGCAATGAGCGGCACGATAAAGTAAGGGATATCTCTGGCGCCGGTCATGGAAATTTTCCCCCACCCAGCAAAGAACGTGAAGAGTTTCGGTCCGAAGTCACGCGCAGGATTCATTGCGAACCCGGTTAGCGGTGCTGTAGATGCGCCAATCACCGCCACCAGAATCCCAATTAAAAGCGGTGCCAGCGGCCCTTTCGGTACGCCGTTACCATCATCCGTCAGCGCCATAATCAGCCCCATCAGAATCGAGGTAATGACGATTTCCACGAGTGCGGCCAACCCTACGCTGATGGATGATGCCGGGTAGGTGGAGAAAATACTGGCAAGGTACAGGCTATCCTCGCTTCCACGTACCATCTGATGGGCCAGTTCGTACTCGGCAAAAAGATTGTGATACAGCATGTAGGTGAGTGCCGCCCCACAAAACGCACCGGCCATCTGCGCCAGAATGTACGGCAGCACTTTTTTGGCACTAAAAGAGGCGAACATCCATAACGAAATCGTCACCGCCGGGTTGAGATGGGCACCTGAAATACCGGATGTCAGATATACCGCGAGGGCGATGCCTAGCCCCCATACCAGACAAATTTCCCACAGACCGAAACTGGCACCTGCCAGTTTTGCGGCGCATAACACGCTAGTACCGAAAAATATAAATAATCCGGTACCCAGAAACTCGGCAATGCAGGGGCCTTTTACTGAATCAAGAGTGTTACTCATAATGGTTTCCTGTATTAAGTGATGCAGGGACTCATCACTTAATGAATGTTGAGTACGAGAGGATAATAATAAGTAAAATTACATCAAGGTTATGGCTGCTCATTAACCGCCGATATGGCAATGGAAACCCATCGATTCTACGATTTTCTTCAGGCTTTCCATTTTTTCTTCCGGGTGAGACTGAACGTCATCCAGTGGGTAGATTCGTCCTAACAGGCTGTATTTATTCTCTCCGAAAGTGTGATAAGGCAATAAATGGATGGTATCGACGCCGGACATGAGTTTGGCAAATTCAGCGATACTACGAATTTCATCGGGATTGTCATTAACTCCGGGAATAACTGGAATACGGACAATTACTTTGGTAATAAAAGAGATGCGAATCAGGTTTTCCAGAATGCGGCTGTTATTCACGCCGGTATTCTCTTCATGAATAGCGGGGTTAATCGCTTTAATATCGGTTAACGCCAAATCGATCCACGGGAACACCTCCTCGATCACCTCTTTGGTAGCGAATCCGGTGGTTTCGATGGCGGTATGCCAGCCTTTCGATTTACAGGCTTTCAGCAGTTCTCTGGCGAACTCTGGCTGCGCCAGCGGCTCTCCACCCGAGAGCGTCACGCCACCACCAGACCGACGGAACAGATTCTCTTCTTTCTGTAGTTCACGAATGATTTCGCTAACCGCCATCCGTTTTCCTTTCATCTCTAACGCTTGTGTCGGGCAAACGCGGGTGCAATCACCGCACTGAATGCAGCGTTCACGATCGATAAAAAAAGGATTGCTGGTGGACAATGCCTGCTGCTTGCAGACATCAATACATTTTCCGCAGCGAATACAGTCGTTCTTTTTATAGATAAGCTCGGGCTGCGGGCGCTGTGATTCTGGATTACTGCACCATTTACAGGCTAGCGGGCAGCCTTTGAAAAACGCAATGGTGCGGATCCCTGGGCCATCGTGCAGGGAATAGCGCTGAATATTGAATAAAACGCCTTCCGTATCGTATTCGACTCTATTCATAACATCACTCGTCATAAAAAAGCGGCCGTCAGGCTATCAACGTGTCGACCGTCAAAATCGGGTCTGAAAATGGGCCATGCAACCTGGCATGGCCCAACAGGGAAGCGCAAAATCAGAATTGCTGCTCGGTACGGCTGATAATGTCATCCTGAACTTCTTTGGCCAGCACCACGAACTGGGCGCTGTATCCTGCCACTCGCACGACAAGATCCTGGTGCTGCTGCGGGTTTTTCTGAGCTTCAATCAGGGTGTTACGATCGATAACGTTAAATTGAACGTGCATCCCTTTCTTATCGAAGTAGTTACGAACCAGGCCACCAAAGTGATGTAACCCCTTTTCCCCGGCCAGAGACGACGGCAGGAATTTCTGGTTATACAGCGTGCCGTTGGAGGCAATGAAGTGGTCAAGTTTGGCAACAGAGTTCGCCGCAGCGGTTGGGCCAAGGGTATCTTTGCCCTGACGAGGGGAAACGCCGTCTGCCAGCGGTTCTTTCGCCAGACGGCCATCGGGCAGGGCGCTGACATCTTTACCAAACAGAACGTTGGCTGAAACCGGGTAAATCCCCGCCTGGAAGCGGCCACCGCGTGGGTTGGTATATTTCTCCACTTCCTGGCAGTAAATCAGCGCGCATTCCCGGGCAACCAGGTCAACGTCGTCGATGTCATTACCAAAGCACGGCGTGTTTTCCAGAATATGGCGAATTTCTTCGAACCGAGAATTACCGGTGGCTGGCGCAGCATGGGTGCTGGAAAGCTGGCGATAGACTTCGTTTTTAATCGCAGCCGGATTCAGTGAACCGTGCTCGTCGATAATGCGTTTAACCACTTCATAAATTTCCTGCTCGCCCAGAGAGGATTTCGCCGATGCCGCGTGCGGGTTACCCCCCACAGGATGACCAAAGTTCGCATCAAGAGCGCTTTTCAGCTCTTGCAGCGTCAGTCGACGATCTTCGAAGACTTGTTTTTGGATGGCGTAGACGGAATCTCCGGTATCGGCAATCCCAAAGGCCTGCGGGCCGGTGAAGTTGTAAATGGCTCCGCCTTCCTGAAGCGATTTACCACGACCAATACAATCATCCACCATGGCGGACAGGAACGGCAGAGGACAGCGTTCTCCGTGAGCAATGTCCACGCTGTTACACGCTTCTACCAGCTGATGTACAAAGTGCGCCATCTGTTTTTTGAAGGCGGTAAAGAAATCATCGATACCGGTATACTGCGTCAATTCACCGGTAATGGGCCCCAGCTGTTTGGTGCCTGAACGACCATTGTTCAGGGTAATTTCCAGTACTTTGGCTACGTTGAAGAAGGCCGCGTCATGCCACCCTTCTGTGCGATGGGGTGCCTGCGGCTCCACGCAGCCGATAATGCAGTAATCGCGTGCATCACGCAGCGATACGCCACGGTTTTGCAGGGCCGGAATGATCACCTCATCGTTGTACATGGCCGGCACGCCGAGCCCCAGACGAACCAGCTCGCATGCGCGGAACAGGAATTCATCCGGTGTGCCCTGCCAGACGCGAATCGAGAAAGAGGGTTGCGGCAACCGCACATGGGCGGTGGCTTCCATACACATATAGGTCAGCGCGTTAGTCGCATCGCGACCGTCTTCCGTTTGCCCCCCGACACACAGGTTCTGGAATACCGCGTAACCGGCAAAGGCCTGGGCAGATACTTCATCGCGCGTTTTGTTGATGTCGTTAAGTTTTATCCAGCAGCAGTCAACCAGCTCCTGAGCAAATTCCTTGCTGATGGATTGATCTCCGGCCAGGTACGGATACATGTACTGGTCGTAACGGCCAGGGGAGATGGAGTGACCGCTGGATTCAATCTGCAACATGCTCTGAACAAACCAGAATGTCTGGCAAGCTTCCCAGAAGGTGGTTGCGCCGTATTCCGGTACGCGGGTGCAGTTTTTTGCGATTTGCTCCAGTTCGCGTTGACGTGCCGGGTCACGCTCTTCTCGGGCAAGGCGGGTGGCCTCCTGAGCATAGCGGTGAGCAAAGCCAATTGCCGCCTGGTAGCTCAGAATCACGGCGTGATAAAACTGTTCTTTTTTGATGTAATCCGGCGAGCTGCGGTCAAGATTTTCCAGCTCTCGGGTGACTTCGTTAATGATGCCACGAAAACCGATTTTCAGAATTTTGCCGTAATCAACGCTGACGTGCCCCACGCCGCCATAGAAGTAGTTTCCAACGGTGAATACGCCGTTGCTCATGCTTTCTTTGGTTTCAGCAGACATATAAGACGCCGCCAGGGAACTGGTGGTCTTACCGGGCCAATATTTAAAGGCTTCGTGCAGTTCTGATGCGGTCTGTTTAGGGATAATAAACGGATCGGCAACACGCTGCGCCATGGTATCAAATTCTTTTTCGACCCATTCATAAGAGAACTCAGGGCAAATTTCGGTCGAACGTGGATTAATGGTAACCGCACCGACAATTAATTCGTCAGGGCGAATCGTTACCGGTAATTCATTAAAAATTTTCTCCACGACTTTTGCGCGGCGCATAATAGCAGGTAAGTGTTCGTTTTCTTTATAAGCCTCGGTCGCCAGCACGGCTCGTTCTGATTCTACGTAAGGTTTAGCGTGCAGAATCATATTTTTGAGTCTTACAACACGATCGGTCGGATGAGTAAAGCCTTTCTCTAACATACAATAACTCCCGAAATGATATGAGCATGGTGATAACACCACACCTGAATGGTTTAACCTCACTTCCTGTATCGCTTCATCGTCAGCGGCATTAACCCAAATATCGCCTGTCATCTCGATATCGGGCTGAATGGTGAAATAGCCCGTCCTCAGAACGTACTATTATCATCCTCAATAACGTGCATGGCTTCATTCACGGCGGCGACTTCACCGAATATGGCCAATGTCGTGATGTGCTGCGGACAACTCCCAAAGATTTCCGACACCGCGACATGCGCGCTTTTACTGGCCCGATCGGCGTAAAAGTACAAGTCCGGTACGGGGAGCATGATCAACCCGATGGCATCAATGCGGATTGTATCCAGTCGGTTGCGTGACTCGGATGGCATACGGCGTTTGATCATCGCCAGCGTTTCCGGTGTCGGTGCGTTGATAATGCGTTTTTTCATCAAGGGTTTACCCATCCTGCCTTTATCAGCGAATATTGAGCGCTTCGACCATCACACACCGACGATTTCTGGCGAACGTGCGTGCCGACGTCAGCCCTTCACCGGTAGGACCTGCAATAGTGAACGTGGCGTGGCCTTCACCGCCGACACCAATTCCGGCATAGGACGGACCATTTTTCACAAAAATGGTGGTCTGGATCAGCCGTGCCATCTTGGTGAGTTTTTCGACATTGGTGGAGTGCATGATGGCGGTGTGACGATTGCCATGTTCCACTTTTATCGCCAGCTCGATGGCCTCATCGACATTTTCGACCCGCACAATGGGCAGAACCGGCATCATCAACTCATGCACGACAAACGGATGGTCGCGCTCCGTTTCAATCAAAATGACTTTGACCTCTTCGGGGGCGCTAATACCGATTTGTTGCAGAATATAGCGAGCATCTTTGCCGACAAATGCCGTGTTCGGACCCGTTCCTTTGTCGTTGAGCACCAGCGCCTGCAACTGCTGAATGTGCTGTTTATCGCACAACAGCAGCGCGCCGCTTTTCTTCATGCAGTGGATGAGATAATCCGCCACTTCATTAACGACGATGACCTCTTTTTCCGCGACGCATGGCAGGTTGTTGTCAAAACTACAGCCGTTGATAATGTCGCGAGCAGCTTTCTCGATATTGGCGGTTTCATCCACCACGGCAGGTGGATTACCCGCTCCCGCGCCAATCGCTTTTTTACCCGACGACATGACGGTTTTAACGATGGCGGGGCCGCCCGTCGCAACCAGCATATTGACGCGAGGATCGTTGATTAACGCGTTGGTGTTATCGATGGAAGGCGTTGTCACGGTGACAACCAGATTGGCGGGTGCCCCCAACTGGGCCAGCCGTTGATTGATTAGCGCAACGCAGTGGAGCGACACCTCACGTGAACGCGGGTGAGGGCTGAAGATAACCGTATTTCCCGCCGCCAGCATACCGATGGAGTTGTTGATAATGGTTTCCGTCGGGTTGGTCGTCGGGGTGATTGAACCAATAACGCCATAGGCGGAGTACTCCGTCAGAGTCAGACCGCCGTCGCCGCTCAGCGCCCCGGTTGCCAAATCTTCGACTCCTGGGGTTTTCTGTGCCGCCACCCGATTTTTGGTCAGCTTATCCGCGTAGTTTCCCATCCCGGTTTCATCCACGGCCATTCGCGAAATAGCTTGTAAAACATCTTCTTGCAGGAACAGTTGGCGGATGCCGTCAACAAAGCTGGTGCGATCCTGCATTGTGCAGTGACGATACTGAATCTGCGCTTGCTGAGCGGCGGCGATGGCTTCATCCATCGTGGCAAAAGCACCGCTGCTTGCGCAGGTGACGCCGAGCGATTCCGGGCGCGCCCGGTTCGCCAGAACGCTGGCCACTATCTCCTCAATATTGTCGTGCGGCGGTCGCACGACAGGATCTGGTGTTGGCGCTGTTGTTATCGTGTATTTGCTCAGAACGCGGGAGACGGCCTGAGAAATTTCAAGATCGTTCATGCTGTTCATTCCTTACTTCACATCGCTTTGCGCGTTAATTGTCGTGCCATCAAATGTACGGCGTTGTCGTTGATTTGAGAGGCGTTGGATCCAGCGTTGACAGCAGCGCCAGCCCAACATCTCTGGCGGCAATGACGGCCTGACGAACGGCGCCTGAATCTCCGGCGAAGGTGAAGATAACTTCATTACTAAAGCTGGTACCACTGGCAGGGCTGGCGTAGCCCACGGGCTCAATAACGGCGGCTTTCGCGGCAGCATCCGCTACCACGATACCAATGGCTGCCGGGCAAGCGCAGGTCATACCGAAGGCTTTGCCAATCGGGGCGCCAAAGGCTTTATTAAGGGCAAAACTGGCACGTGCGGTGTACTGAAATTCAAGATGGCCCGCAGGAGAACCATAGACATCGCCCATGGTTCGCTCAATTTCGGCCAACGCGACTTCAATTGCGCGGCGAACGTCAGACACATCAGAGGCGCCGAAAACAATCATGCATCCGTGTCCACCGCCACCTTGAGTATCACGTGCCAGCTCAATAGAGAGGATTTCGCTGTTGGTGGCCTTAATCGCTTCGTCAGCAGCGAAAATATGCGGGCCGGCTCCGGTGCGTGCACCAAGAATACCGATCGAACGATATTTCTTGTCGATGTTCATGACTTCATGGAGCTGATGATCGACGTTGGCAACAACCAGTCCAATCGTGTGTCCCAGAGCGGTGCCGACAAATTCGGTTAATCCACACCCGGCGATGCTGGTTGTCGATTTCTTATTTGCGCTAACATCGGACTGTTTATTCATTACTTCAGATATAATCTGTTCAACAAGATTATCTTTCATGGTCAGTATCCTTAGGCTTTATTAACTGACAGCTTTTGGCAGGATTTTTTCCACTTCGATATGCGGGCGTGGAATAACATGCACGGAGACCAGTTCACCCACTTTACTTGCTGAGGCCGAGCCTGCATCCGTTGCTGCTTTCACCGCACCCACGTCGCCGCGCACCATTACGGTGACCAGACCTGAGCCAATTTTCTCATAGCCAACCAGAGTGACGTTTGCGGATTTAACCATGGTATCAGCGGCTTCAATTGCAGATACCAGACCTTTTGTTTCAACCATACCTAATGCTTCTTGTTGCATAATGACCTCAATATTCCAGGTGAGAGTAAAAGCAAGTAATGGAATAACCAACAAAGCGGCATCCATTGACTTAATAATTCATGCACTACGATATTATTGCGCTGAGGAAAAAATGTTTTGCCCGCCAGAGAGACTTTCTTGTTTTCCGCTTGCTGGCTGGACAATAAAATCCTCTCTCTGAACCGTTCTGAAATAACCCGATCAGGCAACGGCGGACATCGTCAATGAAAGCGTCGCCGCATCCTGGGCAATCATTTTTTCTTCATTGGTGGGGATCACGGCAACGACAGGCGAATCAGGTAATGAAATCACTCCGTCCCGACCTGCGAATACCTGCGCATTTTTTGCGGTATCGAGCCGGACGCCAAACACGGCAAGGCGTTGTGCCGTTAACTCACGAACCAGCGCTGAGTTTTCGCCAATGCCGCCGGTGAAAATCAGGGCATCAAAGCGGTGCAGCGAGGCGAGGTGTGCGCCAAGATGACGTGCAAGCCGGTGGACCATAACGTCAATTGCGAGGCTGGCCTGAGGGCAGCCAAGACTTCGCGCCTCCTGTAATGTCCGGCAATCGCTGGAAAGACCAGAAAGGCCAAGCAGCCCGGATTCGTTATTCACCATGGTGTAAAGCTCGTCGATGGACTGTCCGGTGGTGCGGGCGATATAGGCGGCAGCACCAAAATCCAGATCGCCACATCGTGTCCCCATCACCAGCCCCTCAAGCGGCGTCATGCCCATCGAGGTATCCACGCTTTCGCCATTTTTAACCGCGCAAACCGACGAACCATTGCCCAGATGAGCAATGAGGATCCCATGATCGTCAGGGTCGAGATTCAGACGAGCGACCGCCTCTTCGGCGATAAAACGATGCGAGGTGCCGTGAAATCCATAGCGGCGCACCTGGTGCTGTTGTTGATATTCCAGAGGGATGGCATAGGTGTAGGCTTCGGGCGGTAACGTCTGATGGAAAGCCGTATCGAACACGGCAACATGCGCAAGCGCAGGCAGCAGCGAGATGGCCGCTTCGATGCCGACCAGGTTGGCCGGATTGTGCAGTGGGGCCAGGGCAGAGAGTTCCCGAATGCGTGCGATGACGGACGGCGTGATTAACACCGACTCCGTAAAGTCACTGCCACCATGTGCCACGCGATGCCCAATAGCGCTCAGGCGAGGCAACAGCCCCTGCATATTAAGCATGGAAAAAAGCGCGGTTAATGCGCTGGTATGGCTGGCATCTTCAAGCGGTTGGGTCGTTTTATGGCCCGCCGGGTCTTGAAAGGTGATGCTGGCGTCCTGTAGACCCAGTTTCTCTGCCAGTCCGGACAGCAGCGGCACGTCCTCGTTGCGCGGTAATACGGAGAATTTAAGCGATGAAGAACCGCAGTTAATCACCAAAACCAGTGAAGCTAACGACATGATGACTCCTGTCATTCAAGACAATGACGCGTTAAAGGGGGAAAGCGGAAAATGCTCGTGGCTAAAGTGCGCTAACGTGGTGTTGGCGATCGCAATGTCTTCTTCTACGGTGCCGCCGCTGATGCCAATTGCCCCAAGCAGAATGCCGTTGGACCAGCAGGGCAAGCCACCGCCGAAGCAACAGATGCCCGGTTCATTCTGCAAACCATAGAGGCTGGCACCTGGCTGGACAGCCGTTGCCAACATATGGGTCGGCATTTTCAGTGCGACAGCCGTCCAGGCCTTTTGACCGGCAAGCGTGTGGCTGATGAGCAAGGCGTTATCCATGCTAAAGAAGTAGCGTTGCTGACCGCCCGCATCGACCAGGCTGAATACGATGGGAACATTGCGGTCCTCAGCCACCTCGTGGGCATATTTCGCCAGAGAAGCCGCATCCGTTAGGCTCAGCGAAATCCGTCGTGATGAGAGCTGGCGAGAAATGGCGTCGCTGATACGGTGCTCAAGTTCGAGGTCCAGACTGTGTTTCATGCTATTTCTCACCGGTGGATGATTGCCCGTTGATATCCAGAGCATCGACGATGCCGACCACTGCCGCATCAATCACCGAATGCTCTTTGCTGTTACTCATGCGGGCGGAACTTCCCGTCGTCACGATCACAATTTCGCCGTTCCCCGCGCCAACGCAATCAACGGCGACCTGCGCTGTCCCCGTGGGCTGATAATGCTCGTCCAGGCGGGCGACAATCAGCAGTTTCGCCCCATTGAGTGAGGCATGTTTTGTCGTGGAGACCAATGCCCCTGTGACCTTAGCCAGATACATATTCCCCCCCTAGGAAGACTGAATAATGGTGATGCCGCGATCCCGTATTTCATCTCGGGCGGCCGGCGTAATCAGCGTGTTACTGCCTATCTGCATGGACTGGCCTGCCTGCATTTGTCGTACGTCGCTAAGCGTTATCAGCGGCTTCTCGCGGCGCACGTTTGGCGTATTGCTGGTGGCGATAGCTTTACCGATGACCGTAAAGCCATATTCCACAAGCGTTTGAGCATAAAGCGAAAGACGCGCCTGAAAGGCAGGTGAAAATGCGCCAGCCGTGGTGTCCTGGCATTCGGCGTTAAGGGTGACAACAATCTGTTTGGTCTGGCTCAGGGCATGGAACGCCCAGCGGCACACCAGGTTATCGCGAATCCCCAAGGCGATTTTGCTCATGCTGTTGCTGGACAAAGCCGGCAGGTAAAGCGCGCAATAGTCGTTTGATGCCTGAGCGGGATCGCTGTTATCGCACAAGGCATCGATACCGCGTTGCGCAAGGCCTTCCAGACAGGCCATTTGCAGGGAAGAAGACGCGGCGCTATGCGAGAAGGTCAGCAGCAATAAATACCCCCCGTTGCTCAGTGCGGCGAGGCATTCCAGGGTGGCGGGTAGGGTGGAGAGATCTTCTCCGCTCACCACTACGCGCATGACCTGATGCGTTTGCAAGCGCTGCTGGCGACGCGCCAACAGTTCATCGATGATGGCGTCCACTCGCTGTGAAAAACGATCGTTGTCGATCCGGTTTACCTCAGCGATTCTGCCAGGCAGCCTGATTTTCAGGCGTTCATCCATAATGGCATTCCGTTATCACGCGTCGCACGCAGTCGCCATTGCGGAGGCCAAAGCCGTTGGCCTCTTCCACATCAATATGCATTTCCAGCACAGCATCGGCGCTAACGCGTACTCGCACGTGGCTAAGAATACCGCCGCGATGGCCATCAATCCGCACGTCAATCTCCATCCCATCGCGCAGGGAAAATTGCTCCGCTTCGGAAGGGGAAATGTGAATATGGCGCCAGGCGACAATTGCGCCGCCGTGCCTTGTCACGCGTCCGCACGGGCCGATGATGTCGATACCCGGTGAATCCTGTAGATCGCCGGACATCCGCACCGGCGCTTTGATACCGAGCGCAAAACCATCGGAAACGGAGATTTCAATCTGAGTGGCGCTGCGCAACGGGCCGAGTACCCGCACTTTCTGCAATTCACCTTTAGGGCCGCACAAGGTGACGGTCTCAACGGCGGCATACTGGCCTGGCTGTTTGACGGCTTTCATGCGGGTTAACGTTGAGCCATAGCCAAACAAAACGTCCATGTCTTCCCGGCAAAGATGCACATGGCGGTTAGAAATCCCCACCGGGATATCCAGAGTCTGTACTGCGTTGGCCGCCTGAATGGCAGGCCTTGCACCTTGAGCTTTCAGTTCCTGGATAATTTGTTGGGTAATCAATTCGGCTTGCTGCTGGTTGGTATTCATAACGTCAACGACCTGAATAAGGAATGAAATAGGGCTGATTTAGCGTATTCGTTCCCGCGTTGCGCTTTTTGCCCTCACGCAGGAGTTTTTTGACCGCCCGGAAAGAAAGATGACAATCTTGTCCAGATTTACCCGGCGATCCGCGTCAGGAGTCGGTCAACATCGCTTGCCGTGGGAGAATATGGATTTGAGGCTGTACACCCATCGGCCAGCGCGGCTGCGATAAGCGGCTGGCGTAACGATTCGAGAGTCGCCAGATCTGTGCCAAGCTCGGCGAGCGTGGCGGGAATGCCAAAGTGGCGATTGATATCGCAAAGGCTATTGACTAGCGCGCGGACTGTTTCCCGGTGGGTGGGAGCCTGAATACCCATGATCGCGGCACATCTCAGATAACGTTCGCAGGCATAGGGCGAATGTTCAGCGTTGTCCTCAATAATCAACGGCAACAGCATGGCATTAATTTTGCCGTGCGGAATGTGGAGCATGCCGCCAATGGCGTGCGCCAGGCCGTGCACCAGGCCCAGCCCCGCAGAATTAAACGCCATCCCTGCCATGCAGGAGGCATTGTGCATGTGCGCGCGTGCCTGACTGTTTTTCTCATCCGCAAAAATGACGGGCAGGTGCTGCCAGGCAAGCGCAATGGCTTTTTCCGCCAGCGCGTCGCTAAAGTCATTTGCCCCTGTGGAGACCAGCGCCTCGATGGCATGCGTAAGGACATCCATGCCGGTATCAACGGCGACGTGACGGGGAACGGAGCTCACCAGATGGGGATCCAAAATGGCGCAATCTGGCACCAGTTCATCCGCGACAAGAGGATATTTTCGGCCATTTTGCGGATCTGAAATAATGGCATAGGCAGTGACTTCCGATCCGGAGCCGCTGGTGGTGGGGATGGCAATGAGTTCAATGGCGTGGTCGGAGAAATACTCCTCCAGCGTCACCTTAATTCCTTTCGCGGCGTCCAGCGATGATCCCCCGCCGAGTGCAATGATCACATCCGGCTTGAAACGCTTAAATTGCGCGGCACCTGCTTGCAGGATCTCAATGCTGGGGTCAGGTTTGACGTCGCTAAAAATAGAGACAGAAGCCAACGGCATCTCGTTGATCAAATAGCGCGTTTTACCGGTCGACGCCATAAAGTCATCGGTCACGATCCCGACCTTCTTATGGTTTAATCTGCGCAACGTTGCGATGGCGTTTTCGCCAAAATAGACTTTAGGAATAGAAAAAAAAGAACTCGCCATTTCTCAACGACCTTATCTCTTAAAACGAATGACCGACAGGCGATCGTCGGACGTGAAAAGAGATTTCATGGTGTCATGGAGAGGGAGGGAAGCTGCTATCTCTGCTTGTGCTTTGCCAGGATTATGTTGCTGTCGTGGTGTGTTGACTGACAAAAAAATCCATTTGAGCCGATGATGACACGTTATAACTTCACGCCATTTGTTATAAAAGAATCGTCTTCCCGAAATGGCGCTTCTCTCATTTCTCGACCATGCTGATTAAACCTTGCTGTTTGCAGTGAGGTTTACGCTGTTTCTTATTAATCACAAGGAATTAGGTTATGAAAAAGACGACTGCCATTCTGCTGGGAACTGCCATTCTGTTTACCTCTAACGCCTTCGCTGCCGAGCTGCTCACTCGCGAAGATTTTAAGAAAGTAGAAACGCAGTATGAAAAGATCGGGACCGTGTCGACCTCCGGTGAAACAGCCGTCTCTGATGCAAAAGAAGAACTCATCAAAAAAGCCGATGAAAAAGGTGCTGATGTGCTGGTATTGACCTCAGGCAATACTGATAAAAAAATCCACGGCACTGCTGATATCTACAAGAAAAAATAAGCCTTTCTGGCCGCCCCGCGATGGGGCGGTCAACCCCTCCCTCCATTTCCCGTCATAACAATCTGATTTTTATAAAGTAAACATTTGGTTACATTTTGCCAGTAAATTAGCCTGCGCATAATAAATTAAATAATTATGATTTCCATTCTCATTTACACACAAAAACAATTCCGGATGGGAAATTCATGTATTTCAATGACAGGGATAATGGCGGGGTTTTACCCGCATTGGCATTCAAAAAACCTTTTACGATTTCGCTCCTGACGCTGGCAATCCAGGCTGTCGCGCATCCTGCGCTGGCGGCTGAGAACACCAGTGAACAGGATCTGGTGGTCTATGGTGCGACCGAAAGCACCCCGGACGAGCGGCAAGATTACACCGTTAAAACGACCCGCGCGGGAACCAAAATGCTGATGGCACCGCGCGACATACCGCAGTCCATTAGCGTGGTCACGCAGCAGCGCATGCAGGATCAGGATCTGCAAAACGTCGATGAGGTGCTGACAAACGCAACGGGCGTCTCGTCGCAGCAGATTGACAGTGAACGCTCAAACTACTTCTCGCGCGGTTTTGAAATCACCAACTTCTCTTATGACGATATCCCGACATCGATGGGCGATGCCTGGAACTTCGGCGACGCGACGGGAGATACGGCGATTTACGAACGCATCGAAGTGGTGCGCGGCGCGGCGGGCCTGATGACGGGCGCGGGCGATCCGGGAGCCTCTGTGAATATGGTGCGAAAGCGTGCCGACAGCAAAACCGTTGCCGGTAATCTTAGCGTCAGCTACGGGAGCTGGAATAAACAGCGTTATGTGGCCGATCTTTCTGCGCCGCTGAATGCAGACGGCAGCCTGCGCGCGCGCGTCATCGCCGGTTATCAGGATCAAGACAGCTGGCTGGACCGTTACGGAAAGCGTAAGAAATTCCTCTATGGTGTGATGGATGCTGATATCACAGATAACACCACGGTTTCACTCGGCTGGGACTACCAACAAACCAATACCGCCAATCCTACCTGGGGTGGGTTGCCGAGCCTGTACAGCAACGGCTCGCGCACGCATTACGATCGCAATGTGAACACCTCAGCAGACTGGACCGGGTATAACATTGAATCGCGGAAAGTCTTCGCTAACCTGACGCATAACTGGGATAACGGCTGGTCATTCCGCTTCAACGGCACCCACGGCGAACAAACGTTCAACGATACGCTGCTCTACGTGATGGGGAACCCCGACGCAGACACGGGTGAGGGCGCGAGCGGCTGGGGAAGCAAAGATCGCGGAAAACGCACGCTGGACTCTTTCGATTCTTACGCCAGCGGGCCGTTCGCGCTTTTGGGGCGTCAGCATCAGCTGATGGCCGGGGCGAGCTACAGTCGCCAGCATAACGCGACGTTCAGTAAAGATGGGCCAATGGACAGCGACCAGCTCGGTATATTCAATAATCACTGGGATGGCAGCGTGGCCGAGCCGGAGTGGGGCGACTGGTATCAAAATGCGGATGATATTGTGCGTCAAAAATCGGTCTACACGGCAGCCCGTTTCTCGCTTGCCGACCCGCTGTCGCTGATCCTGGGCGCGCGTTATACCCAGTACAGCACCAATGGCAGCAGCGGCGATATGCGTAAATACAACACCACCCCTTACGGTGGCGTAGTGTATGACCTTACCGAGAGTTTATCGGCTTACGCCAGTTACACCTCAATCTTCGCCCCGCAAACCAAGCGCAGTAAAGACGGCGCGTGGCTCGCTCCGGTGACCGGCAAAAACTACGAAACGGGTTTGAAAGCCGACTGGATGGACGGTCGTCTGACGACCAACTTCGCCGTGTTCCGTATTGAACAAGAAAACGCAGCAGAAGCCATCAGCGGTGAATTTGTGAATGGCTCCAGCGAGCAGGCCTATCGCGCAACAAAAGGGGCGGTGAGTAAAGGGGCGGAATTTGAGGTGAACGGTGCAGTGACCGATAACCTGCAACTGACCTTCAGCGCCACACGCTACGTTGCGCGGGATACCGAGGGTCGGTTCAACAGCTATGCGCCGCAAACGCAGCTTAAACTCTTCAGCCGCTATCGTCTTCCGGTGCTTGCGGAGCTGACATTGGGCGGGGGCGTTAACTGGCAAAACCGGGTGTATAAAGATGTCACCGGGCCGGATGGGGAAACGCAGCGTCTGTATCAGGGCAGCTATCCGCTGGTGGACCTGTTTGCGCAATATCAACTGACCAAACAGCTGGCGGTTCAGGCCAATATCAGCAACCTGTTCGATCGTGAATATTACTCTTATCTCGACGATTCCGCTGTCTATGGCGAACCGCGTAGCGTGTCGGTGAGCATGAGCTATCTGTTCTAACCGGCTACCCCCGCGCTGGCGCGGGGGTAATCGTTAGCTCACCACGGCGTTAATCAGCTCGGCCGCCGGAACCGGTTTTGAAAAATAAAACCCCTGTAGGAAATCGATATGTTTATCACGCAGGTATGCGACCTGAGCTTCCGTTTCGACTCCTTCGGCAATCACTTTTAGGTGCATATTCTTTGCCAGCGCAATCACACTGTCGACCAGGCGAGTATCGGAACTGACGCCAATCTGGCTGACAAACATTTTATCGATCTTAATGAATTCCGGATTAAGGGCCGAGATGTATGACAAATTTGAATACCCCGTGCCAAAGTCATCCAGCGCCACCGAGACGTTGGCTCTTCTTAGTGCGGCAAACCACTCGCTCAACTGAGGGGTAAAATGCAACGGGTGCCGTTCAGTTATCTCTATAACCACCTGACTTTGATTGGCATTAAATTTCTTTAATAGCTCGCAGGTATCGGATTCAAAACCAGGATCGAGGCAATTTTGTGCGCTGATATTAATGCAAATATAGATGCCCGTCGGGAAACGGTGGATCTGATATTGCAGATCGAAAATCACCTGCTGCATCAGTGAATGCGTTAGCGCAACGATAAGATGATGCTGCTCGGCCAGCGGAATAAAAATGTCTGGGGAAACATAGCCGCACAGCGGATGTTTCCATCTTGCGAGCACTTCAATTCCGGCTAATGCCCCCGTTTCTGCATTCACAAAGGACTGATAAAACGGGACGATTTGCCGTTGAACAATCGCAGTTTGTAGGGCTTTAACCTGCACGGACAGCTGCTTTGATTTACGCCATGACGAATGGCGAGCCAAAAGCGAGCTTATGGCAGAAGGAAAGAAGGTGTTCTTTTTATAGGTGTTAGGCATTTTTTTGTGTCGCGCTGTCGCCAGGCTAAAGCCTGGCGAGGTTGGGCTAAATCATCAGGCCGAAGTCAGAATTTGACCCAGTCATCATGATTGTTGGCCGTAGCATGTTTTTTGGTTGCCAACGACACCATGCTGCTTTTACCGAGGGTCCGGGACTCGCGCTGCGGATTGGCCTCTTTTGAGACCCGGAAAACGGAGACCACTTTCTCAAGCTGAACGGCCTGATCTTCCAGCGAGCTGGCTGCCGCTGAAGACTCTTCCACCAGCGCAGCATTTTGCTGCGTCGTGGTATCCATCTCGGCCATCGCCTGAGCAATCTGCGCTATTCCGCGGCTTTGTTCGTCGGTGGCAGCGGCAATTTCGCTCATGATGTCGCGTACCTGAGCAACCGATGTCTCGATTTTTGACATCGCCTCCCCGGCACCCTCCACCAGGTTAAATCCGGTATCCACATGCCCAACAGATTCGAGGATCAGATTTTCGATCTCTTTCGCCGACTGGGCGCTACGCTGCGCCAGAGTACGGACTTCGGCGGCGACCACCGCAAAGCCTTTACCCTGATCGCCCGCGCGTGCCGCTTCGACCGCCGCATTCAGCGCCAGAATATTGGTCTGGAAGGCGATGCTGTTAATGACGGTGGTTATCTCAGAAATACGGTGCGAACTGGTGCGCACGTTTTTCATGGTGTCGATCACCTTCTTCGAAATCTGGCTACCCTCGTTGGCATTCAGTGAGGCTTCTTCCGCCAACAGGCGTGCGTGGTTGGCGTTCTCAGCATTCAGCGCTACGGTCGACGTCAGCTCTTCCATACTGGCGGCGGTTTCCACCACCGCTGCGGATTGCTGCTCGGTACGTGCGGAGAGGTCCATGTTGCCTGCGGCGATTTCCGTTGACGATCGCGCTACGCTATCCACGCCGTCGCGGACGTCATTAATGATGTTCTTGAGATTTTCATTCATGGTCGCCACTGCCTGCATCAGCAGCCCCGGCTCGTCGCGGCGGGTACTGGACAGCGTGCTGGTCAGATCACCTTTAGCGATCTGCTCGGCGACGCGCAGCGTTTCATTAAGCGGACGCGTAATCGATAAGGTAATCCCCATCGCCAGCAGAACGCCCAGCGCAATACCTATCGAGGCAACAATCCCCATCTGCATCTGAACATCGCCCACCGTCTCGGCAACCAATTTCTGCTGCATGTTAAACAGGGTTTGAATCGCCTGCGTGAGCACTGCGGCCTTGCCGGTTAAACTGTCTGAAAGCGTTGACTGGGCAGTCCAAACGCTTTTGTAATTATCCAACTCGGCGGCGACGCTTTGCATGGTAGTTATGCTCGCGAGGATCCACACTTTGTGCTCCTGCGTGGCGACGGTGAGCAGTCTGTCGGCATCACGTTTGCCATTGTCGATGCTGGAAAGAATGCTGTGCTGAAGTTCATCGGAAGGATGCTGTTTGAAGGTGGATACCTGCGAATCAATATCGCTCATCACAAAGGCGAGATCGGAAGCAATCAGCGAATGCGCAAGATCGAGCGTAGTATTTTGGCTCAGGGAAGCGGCAACCGTGGAGCTATCGCACAGGCCCTGCGTGTTCAGCTTGCGCTCGCTGTCTTTTTTAGCTGAAAGTGATTTTGTGAACGCCGCCAGCGTCTCAACATAGCTGTTAACCGCCCGCGTGGTGTTATCGAGGGCTGTTTTACCCTCCGGGGTCCAGGTAAACGTATCCATTTTAGCCACGGTGGCCTGCATCCGTTCCGTTGCCGCGTTGGTCTGTTCCAGGTATTTCTGATCTAACGTGTACTGAAAATTGGTGCGACCAAGCCGTACGGCAGAAAGGGCGTTAAACAGGTCCGTGGTATGCCCGTTTTTATCAACTTTATCTTGAACGTTGAGTAACCCCATCAGGCCCGTGGTGAGAATGGTAAGGGTGACTAACAGGACGGTCGAATAACCAAAAAATAATTTCTTGCTGATTTTCAAATTCACAAAGCGGTTTAATATGCTCATATACTCTTCCAGTGTCGGTATTTACCGAGCAACAGTGCTTTTGTTTGCTATCATTTTTGCAATACGGGTTCATCGTGATAAGGTAAAAAAAAAGCCCCTCGCACCGTGTGCTCAGGGCAAAACCGCTGGATTGACATCACTCATCCAGGGTATCTGTCTTCTCCTCTTTTTTAGCGGAATGAGTCGGGAGTTCACTCATTCTGTAATAAACGGGGATCACATCAGGATAATCAATGATGTAACCTCGCCCTTTAATGTTTCGAATAAAATCCTCAGGCAATCCAAGCAAGCTAAGCTTGTTGTTTAAATTATGGAGGACTTGCCATAATCGCTGAGTTGAAGGACTTAAGTTATGATCCTCCCAGATTTTTTCAAATAACTCTTCTTTAGTGACTATTTTTGATCTGGCATGTTTAAGGAGATACAAGAACAATCTAAGCATTGTTTCGTTAAAATAAATTGATGCAAAGGAAACGCTTTTATCAGTATGGCTACCCGTCAATCGGTACAGCCTTCGATTTGAAATATCGAAATGAATTTCCGCACCGATCATAAATCCATATAGACGATAGCTCATCTCTATTATACCTAGATAAGAAAACCCTGGTGTGTATGTCGACAGATATACAGCGAAATAATCCTTACTCTTTATAAGGTGGATTATATGGCTGAGATGAGTGCTTTCCAATACACAACACTGTGCACTATGAGGCACCGGTTATGAAACCGGGTTCCGTAGTGATTCGTTTTACATAAACGTTATTTTTAGTCTTTAACCCTATAGCTGCATTGTTTTAAGGTTTTAGATTCTGCAAATGCGTGATTTATCTTCTCATCAACATTAAATCGTGAATTTAGTGATCAATTCAGCATCAATAGCTGATGCGTACGGCACCCGATAATGAATCGTCCTTGTTGTGATGGCGATAGCGATAAAGATAAGAAGATCCTGACAAAAAGAGGAGTGAAGTTATATGATTTATACTGAATCATAAACTGAGCGCGGAGGACGGTTTCATCAACTGATGAGCATGGCTTAAATTTCAATGCACTGATAGATAAGAATAAAATTCTGAATCAGATTTTTTTGCATCGCTAATGGGTACGTCATGAAGAATGTTTATCTTATCAACGAGACCCTGATTTTTGAGCCCGAACTGCGTCGCCTCGGACCGTTGGCAGAGTATCCGCGCAGAGCGGCAACGCTTCACGGGCCGGTAAGTGAGTGCCTGCTTCAGCTCCTCGAACACAACCAACAGGTACTGACACAGCGTTTTCTTTTCACCTCGGTGTGGGAGAAGCACGGTGCGGTCGTCACCACCAATGCGCTTTATCAGACGATTGCCTCAATCCGTAAGGCGCTGAAATCCGCGGGCCTTGAAGAGAACATCATTAAAACGATCCCTAAGGAAGGGTTTAAGTCTGTCGCACAGGTTCGCACAGGTGAGCTGGCGACGTTTGTCATTTCGCATAAAACGGCTATCTATGAAGATTCTCCAGCGGTTTCTACTGAACTGGAAGGCGCCAGGTTAACGACGTCAGAGGTCACTCAGAAAACAGCCTTACGCTCCCGCATTGCCTATTGGATTGCTGCCGTTGTATTTCTCATTTCCTGTGGCGTACTTTTTAGTGCTATTCAAAGCGATGAGCCGATATTTGCCAATTATCAGCACGTGGGTAAACGTAACGGCTGCGAAATTTATTCCTCCTGGCAGGATAAAGCGCAAAGCCTTACTAAATTTATGACGCTTTCATCGCGATATCCGATTCAGTGTCAGGCCGGGGGCATGGTTTGGATGTCGCTTAATCATTCTCAGTTAGGCAGTTCCGTTTTTATCTGCGATCGTCATCCTGACGAGCGCGGTGCGCAGTGCGACTCTATTTTTTACAGGCAGAAGTATTATGAGAATTAATCATCCCGTGCTGCGCTGGTCACTGATTGTGATTGCTATCATCACTCCGCTGATATTCGCAGGCTACAGCCATTATCAGCGTAATCATTTTCGCTGCGAGGCACATATGATCATCGTGGATGATGATTCCGTAGTTGACGTTATGACAAATTATAACTTTAAGGGGGATGCGGGAACATTACGCTCATCCGGGGAATATGTGAAAAACGACGCGAGTCAGATGGCGATCAGTAATCAAATTAGCTTTGCCTTCTGGCGGGAAGGGGGAGACGTTATCATGGTCTCCAATGATACCAATGAACTGCCTAAGAAAAGTGAGCCTTATCGCCTGAATATCCCTGATTTTTACCACAGTCGCGATCGGGGTATTCGAATTAAAATAACGCCAGCACATTCCGCCGGCTATTTCTTCAGCTATTCCAACACGCCTCTTTTTTATTGCGCCAAAGGGTGAAGGGAAGTTTATCCCTTCAATCTCCCGGCTACTTTTATCCTGTTTCCTCTGTTTACACTTGATCACAAATAGATAATGAGTATAGTTCTCATTCTCTTTAGTGTTTGTGGGCGCAGATGGACATCTCCCGCATAAACAGTGAGCGCAGATCTCACACGGAACACTGAGTTTTACGGTGGATTCTGCACTGGCCTCACAGCCTGTAAACAAAACCTCAATCGCACAGCAGTATGCGACGCAGTTCCCCGCCTGATTGATCTCTTTGAACGGTAAAGGATGTTCCTGATGACCAAAAAATTGTCCGCGCTGGCATTGCTGGTGGCTGCCTCTCTTTCCGGCTGTGCCGCTCAACATGCCGCAAAGCCTGCTCCTGAAGCACAAACCACCGTCACCGCACCGGCTGAAACGGGCGTGGTGAAACGCGACCTGGCAGACGGCTTGTACGAAATGGTGCTCAGCCCGAAAGGTGACGCACTGTATGTCGCCAGCTCCGAAGGCTTTAAAGATGTGCAGGGCGGCGTAGTTTACAAGCTCGATCCGACGACGTTGAAAACTATCGGTCGCAGCCATACGGATCTGAAAAACTTCGCCCTCGCGATTTCTGCGGATGGTCAAACCCTTTATGTCACTAACTCGCTGGACGGCGGTATCAGCGCCATTAGCACCGCCGATGGCAAAGTGAAAAATCGTCTGCTGTTCACCGAGCGCAATAAAGAAGGCTTCCCTTACGGCGCACGTCAGGTGCTGCTGCATGATGGGTTGCTGTACATCGGCGGCGTCGCGGATCCTGCCGTAGTCTGGGTGGTGGATGCCGAAACGCTGAAGCTCAAAAAAACCATCAAAAACGCCGGTCAGTGGGTGACTGGCCTGCTGTGGTCTGAACAAACCGGACGCATTTATGTGGCGAACGGCGGCGGCGAAATTCTGATTATCAACCCGCGTACCAACCGCATCGAAAAACGCTGGAAGCCGCTCGGCGACAAACCGGCGCTGCTGCTTAACATGGCGGAAGACAGCGCCACCGGGCGTTTGTTTGTCACCGATAACTCCCAGGCGAAAACCACGCTGGTGCTGGATATCCACACCGGCAAAGTGATTAAGCAGCTTGAAGTGGGCGATTCGCTGGCGGTGATATTCAACGCCAAACGCAATGAGCTGTACATCACCCAGCGTGAAAGCGGAAAACTGCTGAGCCTGGATGCTACCACGTACGCCGTGAAGCAAACCTGGGATCTGCCGCCTAATCCTAACAGCATGGTGCTGTCGGAAGACGGTCAGACGCTGTACGTCACCGTCAAGCAGGCTTTCAATAAAGACCACTCGACTAACGGGCCGGACAGCGTTGTCCGTATTGCTCTGAAATAAAAAAGATTAGGCCCGGAAACGGGCCATTTTGCGCGTATTTGAACGAGTTAATCATGAACAACACCACAATGAACAAAACGCTGCTGGCGCTCGCCATCGGCACGGTTATGCATCCCGCCTTTGCTGCGCAAACGGCAAAAGAAGAGACCGTCGTAGTCCAGGCAGCCCCGGCGAATGATTTTAAACCGGGCGGCGATCAACTGGTTCCGGCGTTCCTCGATGGGCAAGTTGCCAACGGCGGTCGTATGGGGATGCTCGGCCAGCAAAATGCGATGGACGTGCCGTTCAGCATTATCAGCTACACCGCTAAACTGGTTGAAGATCAGCAGGCAAAAACCATTGCCGATGTTGTGGCGAATGATGCGGGCGTGCAGTCCGTGCAGGGCTACGGCAACAGCGCCGAAAGCTACCGCATTCGTGGCCTGAAATTTGACGGCGACGATATGACCTTTGGCGGCCTCTCCGGCGTGCTGCCGCGCCAGGTAGTGGACGCACAAATGGTAGATCGCATTGAGATCTTTAAAGGGGCAAACTCGCTGATGAACGGCGCGGCCAGCTCCGGCGTTGGCGGGATGATCAACCTCGAACCGAAACACGCGGGCGACGTGCCGCAGGCGAAAGTCGGCGTAGACTACACCTCCAATTCCCAGATTGGCACGACGCTTGATGCGGGTCGTCGCTTTGGCGATAGCGACCAGTTTGGTGCGCGCGTTAATCTGGTCCACCGTGAAGGCGAAGCGCCGGTGGCGAACGATCGTCGTCGCACCACGCTGCTTTCAACTGGCCTTGACTACCAGGGTGACAACTTCCGCACCTCTGTCGATCTGGGCTACCAGAAGAAAACCTTCCACGGCAGCGAAACGGGCGTCAATATTTCGGGTGTGGATTTCGTACCAGAGCCTCCCAAAAACGACCGTAACTATTCGCAGAAGTGGGCTTACAGCAATATCGAAAACGAATTTGGGATGTGGCGCAGCGAGTACGACATCACCGATAGCTGGACGGCCTATACCGGACTCGGCGCACAGCATGCCCATGAAGAAGGGCTGTACAGCGGTGCGAAGCTAATCGACAAGAGCGGCAACGCGACGGCAACGCGCCTGGATACCAACCGTATCAGCGACTCGGTCAGCGGCATGGCGGGGATCCGCGGTAACTTTGATACCGGTTTTGTGTCACACAAGGTGAACGTAGGCTACTCGGCGCAGACCAAAAACGAAAAAATCGCGTGGAGGATGTCGGCGGCGGCCGATAACCCCGTCACCAACATCTATCACAATAACGGCGTGGAGAAGCCTGACAGTAGCAACTTCAATGGGTCGGGCGGCAATTACAGCGATCCGCTCACCAGCGGTCGCACGCGTACTCAGGGCTGGTTGTTGAGTGACACCCTCGGCGTACTGGATGACAAACTGCTGTTCACCGCCGGGGCACGCCATCAGAAGGTGGTGATCCGTGGTTATAACAAAATCACCGGTGTAGAAAACGCAGCAGACAGCTTTGACGGTAGCCGCTGGATGCCGACCTACGGCGTGGTGTACAAGCCGTGGGATGAAATTTCCCTCTATGCTAACCACACCGAAGCACTCCAGCCGGGTAAAACCGCGCCAAACACCGCGACCAACTACGGGCAGAGCACCGGTATCGTTCACTCCAAACAAAACGAAGTGGGCGTGAAGGCTGACTTTGGTCGTGTGGGCGGTTCTCTTGCGTTGTTTGAAATCAAAATGCCGTCGGCGATCCTCGACAGAGAGACCAAACACTACGGTCTGGATGCGGAACAGCGTAACCGCGGCGTGGAGCTGAATGTGTTCGGTGAGCCAATGCTGGGGATGCGCCTGAACGCCAGCGCCACATGGTTGCAGGCGGAGCTGACCAAAACCAACAACGGCCTGAACCAGGGCAACGATGCGGTCGGCGTGCCGAACTTCTATGCGGTACTGGGTGCCGAATACGACATCAAGCCGATCGACGGCCTGACCGCCACCGCGCGCGTGAACCATTCCGGCTCACAGTATGCCAATCTGACGAATACTAAAAAGCTCGATAGCTACACCACCCTGGATCTGGGCATGCGCTATCGCTTTGCGGTGAACCAGAATCAAAACCAGATGACCGTTCGTGCGGGCATCGACAACGTGACTGACGAGAACTACTGGTCAAGCGTGGACGACTCGGGAACCTACGTGTTCCAGGGCGAAGCGCGCACCTTTAAAGTCTCTGTCGGCTACGAGTTCTAAGCTTTATCCTCGTTATCAGGGGCAAGGATGCCCCCATCCCTCCGCTGACCTATAGCTTGCTCCTGCTGACTCGAAGTGTTAAAAGGTGCCCCTTCAATAAAAAGAGACAGGGGTAGGACGTGAAAGACGCGTCATCCGCTTCAGGTAATAGCGTTTCTGAAGCCTCATCGGAACAGATTCCGACGCTGCAACGTGGTTTGCAAAATCGACATATTCAATTAATTGCCCTGGGCGGTGCGATCGGTACCGGGCTGTTTCTCGGTATCGGGCCTGCCATTCAAATGGCGGGGCCGGCGGTACTGCTGGGCTATGCCATTGCCGGGATTATCGCATTTCTGATCATGCGCCAGCTCGGCGAAATGGTCGTCGAGGAGCCGGTATCAGGCTCGTTCGCGCACTTTGCCTATAAATACTGGGGACCGTTTGCGGGCTTCCTCTCCGGCTGGAACTACTGGGTGATGTTCGTGCTGGTAGGCATGGCCGAGCTGACCGCCGCCGGCATCTATATGCAGTACTGGCTCCCGGATGTCCCGACGTGGATCTGGGCCGCAGCCTTCTTCATTATCATTAACGCCGTTAACCTGGTGAACGTGCGCCTGTACGGCGAAACCGAGTTCTGGTTTGCGCTGATCAAGGTGCTGGCGATTATCGGCATGATCGGCTTTGGCCTGTGGCTGCTGTTCTCCGGCCACGGCGGCGAGCGCGCCAATATCGATAATCTTTGGAAGCACGGCGGCTTCCTGGCAACGGGCTGGAAGGGCCTTGTCATGTCGCTGGCGGTGATTATGTTTTCGTTTGGCGGGCTGGAGCTAATCGGCATCACCGCCGCAGAAGCGCAGGATCCGCACAAAAGCATCCCGAAAGCGGTTAACCAGGTGGTCTATCGCATCCTGCTGTTTTATATCGGTTCGCTGGTGGTGCTGCTGGCGCTTTATCCGTGGGTCGAAGTGAAATCTGACAGCAGTCCGTTCGTGATGATTTTCCACGATATGAACAGCAACCTGGTGGCGTCTGCGCTGAACTTCGTGATTCTGGTGGCTTCACTGTCGGTGTACAACAGCGGCGTCTACTCTAACAGTCGCATGTTATTTGGGCTGTCCGTCCAGGGTAACGCGCCGAAGTTCTTAACCCGCGTCAGTCGTCGCGGTGTGCCGGTCAACTCGCTGATACTCTCTGGGGGCATCACTTCACTCGTCGTGCTGATTAACTACCTGCTACCGAAAGAAGCCTTTGGCCTGCTGATGGCGCTGGTGGTAGCAACGCTGCTGCTGAACTGGATAATGATCTGCCTGGCACACCTGCGATTTCGCGCCGCGATGCGTCGCAAAGGACGCGAAACACAGTTCAAAGCGCTGCTCTATCCGGCGGGTAACTACCTCTGCATCGCCTTCCTGGCGATGATCCTGGTGCTGATGTGTACCCTCGACGACATGCGACTGTCAGCCATGTTGCTGCCGGTGTGGATTGTCTTCCTGTTTGTGGCGTTTAAGCTTTCGCGTAAAAAGTAGCACGGTTTTCTCCCTCTCCCTGTGGGTGTGTAAGGTCCGGGGGGAGGGCATCAGACCGCACATACCCCGCTAAATCTGAAAGGCAATTCGTTTTCCATTCGGTAACGTGACGTCAATGCTCAATTCCCCGCCAAGCGCGGCGACGTAGCGTTTCAACGTCGAAAGGCGAGGGTCATTACCGGGCTGCTCGATTTTTGCTACGGTAGGTTGCTTAACCCCCATTGCAGCGGCTAGCTCAGTCTGAGACATGTTAAGTTCTTCACGCAGTTGGTTAAGTGCGATAACACGGCGCATGTCTTCCACTTTAGCCGCGATGCGCTCCTGACTTTCTTCGCTTTGTTGTGCCATCAGTTCTTTTAGCGTTGCCATACGGCCTCCATACTTTCCAGATGCTGACTGAACTCAGCGTCAGCCATTTTGATCATGTTTTTGTAGAATTTTTTTTCATTCTTTCCCGTCTTATCGCCAGCGCATAACACAATCGCCTTGCGTAAAGGATCGAATGCAAAAAAGGCCCTAACGGGATCGCCTGCATGTTGAATCCGTAACTCTTTCATATTCGGATAAGAAGATGCATTTACGGTATCAACATAGGGCCGCCCAAGCTGTGGGCCATACTCAGCAAGAATTTGCATTGCTGCCAGCACATCTTCCTTCAAGTCCAGCGTTTGCCGGTGAAACCATTCTTCAAACGTATCCGTCGTTTCGACTACCCACATCGTGAATTCCTTTATAGCCTTTTAGCTATAATCAATTTATAGCTAAAAGGCTATAATTTCAAGAGGCACTTTATGACCAAAATACATCACCCTCCTTTATCGTGACCCCCCTCCCATTTCTGATTTGATCCACGGGATCTTTATTTTGTAATCGATTACTTTTTATTTGAACCGTTTTGTAATCGATTACTTTTTTTTCTGGGTGAGGCTTATCATGGTGTCAACAACCGAAAGTAGTGGAAAGGCGATAGGGCAGCACCGGCTGCTGGTGCCGCGCCTGTCGCTGATGATGTTTCTGCAATTCTTTATCTGGGGTAGCTGGTCGGTCACGCTCGGCCTGGTGATGACCCAGCACAACATGTCTTTGCTGATTGGTGATGCGTTCTCCGCAGGGCCGATCGCGTCAATACTGTCGCCGTTCGTACTTGGGATGCTGGTCGACCGGTTCTTTCCCTCGCAAAAAGTCATGGCGGTCATGCACCTCGCCGGTGCGGCGGTGCTGTGGTTTGTGCCTGGCGCACTCATCGCGGAAAACGGCGCGCTGCTGATTGGCCTGCTGTTTGGCTATACGCTCTGCTACATGCCGACGCTGGCGCTGACCAACAACATCGCGTTTCACAGCCTGAACAACGTGGACAAAACCTTTCCGGTGGTGCGTGTGTTTGGCACCATCGGCTGGATTGTTGCCGGGATCTTTATCGGCGTCACCGGGGTCTCTTCCAGTGTGACCATTTTCCAGGTGGCGGCGGTCAGTTCGGTACTGCTGGCAATCTACAGCCTGACGCTGCCGCACACGCCAGCGCCGGCGAAAGGGCTGCCGGTACAGGTGCGCGATCTGTTCTGCGCGGATGCCTTTGCGCTGCTCAAGACGCGTCACTTCTTTATCTTCTCTCTGTGCGCGATGCTGATTTCCGTGCCGTTGGGCACCTATTACGCCTATACCGCCTCTTACCTGGCGGATGCGGGTATTGCAGACGTCAGCACCGCGATGTCGTTCGGGCAGATGTCCGAAATCGTCTTTATGCTGGTGATCCCGTTGCTGTTCCGCCGCCTGGGCGTGAAATACATGCTGCTGATCGGCATGCTGGCGTGGTTTGTGCGTTACGCCTTCTTTGCGCTGGGCGTGAGCGAGGAAGGGCGCTTCCTGCTCTATCTCGGCATCCTGCTGCACGGCGTGTGCTATGACTTCTTCTTTGTTGTCGGCTTTATCTACACCGACCGCGTGGCGGGCGAAAAGGTCAAAGGCCAGGCGCAGAGCATGATCGTGATGTTCACCTATGGCATCGGCATGCTGCTCGGCTCGCAGATTTCCGGCGCACTGTATAACAGCCTGGTCGCGGGCCAAACTGTGCCACAGGCGTGGGTGACATTCTGGTGGATCCCGGCGGTGGCCGCTGCCGTTATCGCACTGATTTTCCTTTTCTCGTTCAAGTATGACGATGACAAGGCGTAATTTTTTGGAGGTGGTATGAGAACGATTAAGGGACCGGGCATTTTTCTGACGCAGTTTATCGGCGGGCAAGCCCCGTTTAACTCGCTCGATGGGCTGGCGGGCTGGGCGGCGGGAAAGGGCTACAAAGCGCTGCAAATTCCCTGCAATCATCCTCAGATTTTCGATCTGGAACAGGCCGCTACAAGCCAGGCCTATTGCGATGACGTGACCGGCAGGCTGGCGGAGTACGGGCTGGTCATCAGCGAGCTGTCCACGCATCTGGAAGGACAGCTGGTGGCGGTCAACCCGGTTTACGGCGAAGCGTTCGACCACTTTGCCCCGGCTGCGGTGCGCGGTAATGATGCCGCGCGCCAGGCATGGGCGACAGAAAAGTTGAAGCAGGCGGCAGCGGCGTCGGCGAAGCTGGGACTGAGCGCTCACGCCACCTTCTCCGGTTCGCTGGCGTGGCCGTATTTCTACCCGTGGCCACCGCACAACGAACAGCGTTTTCAGGACGCATTTCAGGAACTGGCAAACCGCTGGCGGCCAATCCTGGACGTCTTTGATCAGCACGGCGTTGACCTGTGCTTCGAGCTGCACCCGGGCGAAGATCTGCACGATGGCGTGACGTTTGAGCGTTTTCTGGCGCTGGTCGATAACCATCCGCGCTGCAATATTCTCTACGATCCCAGCCACATGCTCTTGCAGCAGATGGATTATCTGTCGTTTATCGACATCTTTCATTCGCGTATCAAAGCGTTCCACGTTAAGGACGCCGAGTTTTTGCCCAACGGGCGCAGCGGCGTGTACGGCGGCTATCAGCCGTGGATCAACCGCGCCGGGCGGTTCCGATCGCTGGGCGATGGGCAGATCGATTTCAAAGGCATTTTCAGCAAGCTCACCCAGTACGATTTTGAGGGCTGGGCAGTGCTGGAGTGGGAATGCTGCATGAAGGACGGCGACACGGGCGCGAGCGAAGGCAGCGAGTTTATCCGCCGCCATATTATTCCGGTGTCGTCCCGCGCGTTTGACGATTTTGCCGCAGGAGGTACCGATGATTAATGTTGGGATTATCGGCAGCGGGTTTATTGGCCCGGCGCACATTGAGGCGCTGAGGCGACTGGGCTTTGTGCAGGTGGTCGCATTGTGCGACGGCACGCTTGAGCAGGCGCAAGAAAAAGCGCAGGCGTTGAACGTGCCGCACGCCTACGGCAGCGTACAGGAACTGCTCGCGCACCCGGATTTACACGTGGTTCACAACTGCACGCCTAACCATCTGCATGCGCAAATCAACCGCCAGATCCTGCAAGCGGGGAAACACGTCTTCTCCGAAAAACCACTGTGCATGACGCCGGAAGAGGCGCGCGAGCTGGTTGCGCTGGCAGAACAAGCCGGCGTTGTCCACGGCGTGAGCTTTGTCTATCGCCAGTTTGCGATGGTGCGCCAGGCGGCCAGCATGATGCGCGAGGGCAGCATCGGGCGCTTGTTTGCCTCCCATGGCAGCTATTTACAGGACTGGATGTTACTGGAAACTGACTACAACTGGCGTGTGGATGCCGCGCTAGGCGGGGCCTCACGAGCGGTGGCGGATATCGGATCGCACTGGTGTGACACGGTACAGTTCGTTACCGGACGCAGGATTGTCGAGGTGATGGCCGATCTCTCTATCATCTGGCCGACGCGCAAATCCAGTGTGAAGGGCAATCAGACGTTTGCTCAGGAGCAACACGCGCAGTACGAGGATAAGTTGGTCACCACTGAAGACTTCGGCTCGGTGCTGTTCCGCTTTGACGACGGCAGCAAGGGCAGCTTCAGCGTCTCGCAGGTTAGCGCTGGACGTAAAAACCGCCTCAGCTTTGAAATCAACGGCAGCGATAAGTCCGTTGCGTGGGATCAGGAAGTGCCTCAGCAGTTGTGGATTGGCCATCGCGCGCAGGCGAATCAGACGTTATCTGACGATCCGGGTCTGATGAACCGCGACGCCGCCGACAGCGCCTACTTCCCCGGTGGGCACATCGAAGGCTGGCCGGATGCGTTTAAAAACATGATGGCGCAGTTCTACCGCGCCGTGCAGGCGGGCACGATGCCCGAAAGTCCGCTGTTTGCCACTTTCCACGATGGAGCGAACGTGATGTATATCATTGATGCGATTGTGAAAAGCCATCAGCAGCAGCGCTGGGTCAGCGTGGAGCGATAACGTGTTGCCCGGTTCGCCGGGCACAAATTTATGGTAGCCTGCATAAAATGCTAACCGCAGGATGTGTCGTCGTTATGTCAATTCAGAAAATCGCTCAGCTGGCCGGGGTGTCGGTGGCGACGGTGTCGCGTGTGCTCAATAACAGCGACACAGTCAAAGCGAAAAACCGCGAGCGCGTTTTGCAGGCGATTAAAGAGAGCAACTATCAGCCCAACCTGCTGGCGCGCCAGCTGCGCACCGCCCGCAGTTATATGGTGCTGGTGATGGTCTCTAACATTGCCAACCCGTTCTGTGCCGAAGTGGTAAAAGGCATCGAAGAAGAAGCCGAGAAAAGCGGTTATCGCATCCTGCTTTGCAATTCCGGCTCCGATATTGCACGCTCCCGTTCGGGCTTGAGCCTGCTCTCCGGCAAAATCGTCGATGGCATTATCACCATGGATGCCTTCTCAAAACTCCCGGAACTCTCCGCGCTTATCGGTAATGCACCGTGGGTACAGTGTGCCGAATATGCCGATGCCGGGTCGGTTTCCTGCGTCGGGATTAACGATGTCGATGCGTCCCAGCACGTGGTCAGCCAGCTGGCAGATAGTGGACGCCAGCGCATTGCGCTGATTAACCACGATCTCAGCTACAAATATGCTCGCCTGCGCGAGCGCGGCTATAAAAGCGTGCTGCATCTGCGCAGTCTGGACTATCAGGTGGTGGAATACGCCAGCGATCTTAGCTCCGGCGCGGGCACGGCAGCGATGGAAAAGCTGTTGAAAGAGAACCCGCCGGATGCGGTGTTTGCGGTGTCGGATACCCTGGCGGCAGGTGCGATGCGCGCCATTCAGCAGGCGGGACTGCGCGTGCCGCAGGATATTGCGGTGGTTGGATTCGACGGCACGGAGCTTGCCGAGATGATTGCCCTGACGACAATCCAACAGCCGTCGCGGGATATCGGGCGCAAGGCGGTCGAACTGCTGCTGAACAAAATCGACAACCCGGATGCGCCCACGGAAAGGGTGATGATGGACTGGCGCTTTGTGGCCCGCGCCAGTACCTGATGCTTATTGCGTGAATGCCCCCGCCAGCGAGCGAATATCGTTCCCGGTGGGTGACTGATGAATACGCAGGCCGAACTCTTCCACTACCGCATAAATATGGTCGAAGATGTCGGCCTGAATATTTTCATATTCTGCCCACACGACCGTATTGGTAAACGCATAGATTTCAATCGGCAGGCCGTTGTTATCCGGCGCGAGCTGGCGAACCATTAAGGTCATATCTTTGCGAATACGTGGATGATTGCGCAGATATTCATTAAGGTACGCGCGGAAGGTGCCAATATTGGTCATCTTGCGCAGGTTTAATACCGACTCACCTTCACCGTTTTCCTGATTCCACAGATTAATTTCTTCATGGCGAGCCGCCATATAAGGTTTCAGTAGTTTTGCCTGAATCAGCTGCTGCTGTTCCTGCTCATCAAGAAAATGAATGCTGGTGGTATCGATATTCAGGCTGCGCTTAATGCGACGCCCGCCGGAGGCCGACATGCCGCTCCAGTTAATAAACGCGTCAGACACCAGCGCCCAGGTGGGAATGGTGGTGATGGTGTTATCAAAATTGCTGACCTTAACGGTGGTCAGGCCGATATCCGTCACGGTGCCGTTGGCACCGTATTTCGGCATCTCCAGCCAGTCGCCGAGCTTGAGCATATCGTTGGCGGAGAGCTGTATTCCGGCCACTAATCCCAGTATCGGGTCTTTAAACACCAGCATGAGTACCGCGGCCATCGCGCCAAGGCCGCTAATCAAAATGGCCGGAGACTGCCCAATCAGCAGGGAGATAATCAGTATGCCGACCAGAATGGCGCTGACCAGTTTAACGCCCTGGAATATTCCTTTGAGCGGAAGCTGAGACGCGGTGGCGAGCTTTTGCGACAGATTAAAAATCACGTCCAATAGCGAGAAGAAGGACAGCAGGGCATACACCATCACCCACAGCTTGGCGCAGGTGGTGAGCATATCCGCCGCTTCGCTGCCTTTTTGCAGCCACAGAACCGCCTGGACGTTAACGATAATCCCCTGGAGGGTAAAGGCCAGACGGTGAAACAGTTTGTTTTGGGTGATGATTTGCAGCCACAAATGGCTGCTGGCCTGCGCGCGTTTTTCAAAGATGCGCAGCACCACCTTGTGCAAAATAAGATGCACGACAATGGCGGTAAGAAAAATAATACCGAAGATAATCACCAACGAGGTGGTGTGATTAATTTCAATCCCTAACTCTTCAACCTGAGCAATTAATTCCTGCATAACGTCTCCTGTATTGATGCAGCCTCATGATGACGGCTGCGGATTCATTATGCAAATTCAGGTCGACCTATTTTGTTACGTGGCTGGGCTTGACCACTGGGATACACAGACGATGGCGCATCCGCAGCGTGGCCAGCGCCAGCCCAATCATCATCACCGTTTCAACCAGCAAGAAGACGTCGATGGCGCGAGCGTAATCCCCGTGGTGGCTTTGCAGCGCGTGGAGCAAAATAGCGCCAAAGATCGCCGGGCCAAGGCCCAGTGCGGCCTGTTGCAGCGTGCTCAAAATCGCGCTGGCGGCACCGGCATCGTCGGGCTGAATATCGCGCATCCCGATGCGGTAAAAGCTGTTCACAATCAACGCCTGCCCGTAGCCCACCAGACCCGTTGCCGGGGCTAAGGTCAACGCGGTGTTATCCATTCCCCAGACACGGAAGGTGGCGATCAGCGCCAACAGCCCAATAATCTGAATCGCCAGACCGATCAGCAGAATATGACTGGTGCTATAGCGGGCAATCAGGCGCGGGGCAAACCACGCCGAGATAAAGTAGGTCACGCCGAGAGCGATAAAGCTGTTGCCCGACTGCCAGGGTGCCATGCCAAGACCGGTCTGCATGGTGAGCGCCATACAGAACATAAACCCGGACCAGGCGCTGAAAAACAGCACCGCAATCAGTACCCCAAAGCGGATGCTGTGCAACTGCAATAAACGCGGCGGGATTAACGGGTGCGCGCCCGCGCGTTCTTTTTTACGTGCGTTTGCCGCCATCAACAGGGCCAGCGGGATAATGGCAATCAGCGCCGCCTTTAACGGCCACGACCAGTGCCACTGCGGGCCGAGCGCCATCGGGAACAGCAGACAGCACAGGATTACTGCCAGCAGCGCGGTGCCCAGCCAGTCGATGCGCGACGGGGTATCACGACGGGTTTCCGGCACGTAGCGACGGCTCAAGGCCAGCACCACCAGGCAAATCGGCACGTTAATAAAGAAAGCATTTCGCCAGCCCAGCCCGGCGATGTCCGCCGACACCAGCCAGCCGCCGCCCATCTGCCCGACGATAAAGGCAATCCCGCCGATGCCACCAAACAGGCTGATCGCTTTGGCGTGCGCAGTGCCTTTCAGCGTGACGTGCAGGGTCGCCAGAATCTGCGGCATGATCAGCGCCGCACCCGCGCCCTGTACGATGCGCGCGCCAAGCAATTGTTCGACGCTTCCCGACATTCCACACAGCAGCGAGGCGACACCAAAAATGGCAACGCCCGCCATAAACAGGCGGCGACGACCGAGGTTATCTCCAAGCTTGCTGCCGAGCGCCAGGCAAACGGCAAAAGCCACGCCGTAAAGGGCGACGATCAGTTCAAGTTCAGTGGCGGTGGCGTGCAACGAGTGGGTGATCGAATCCAGCGCCACGTTGGTGATCGACGTATCAATCAGCGGCAGCATCTGGCCAGTTAACAGCAATATCAGGCCTGCGCGGCCCGGTGAAACAACTGACGTATTCATGGGAACTCCATTGCGTCATTCAGCGGATGGTCGTAGCATCAACTATCTAATAAACGGGTACCAGTTCTTGCTTATACTGGTACTGGTACTACCATGCAGGGGGATTTATGGCGTTGATGTCTGAACCTGTCATCTCACTCCAGGATGACACCCGAAAGCAGCTTGGCGCGTTTTTACGCGCACGTCGCGAAAGCCTCGACCCGCAGCGCCTTGGCCTGCCGCGTAGTGGTCGTCGCCGCACGCCGGGGCTGCGTCGTGAAGAAGTCGCCATGCTCGCCGACGTCGGCGTGACCTGGTACACCTGGCTTGAGCAGGGCAGGGACGTTAACCCGTCCAGCGTGGTGATGGCGGCGGTAGCAAAAGCGCTGCAATGCTCTCCCACCGAAACCCGACACCTGTTTGTGCTGGCCGGTTTATCGCCGGGTGAAGCGCCACAGACCGCCTGCTGTGAGGGCATCAGCGAAGGCACAAGGCGTTTGCTCGATACCCTGATGCCCAAACCCGCCAGTATCCAAAAACCGAATTTCGATATCGTGGCGTGGAACGACAGCTTTGGTCATCTTATGGGCGTCGACTTTAATGCGATCCCAGCGGAAGACCGCAACTGCATTTACCTCTTTCTGACTCATCCGGCATGGCGCAGCCGACTGGGCAAACGCGACGACGTGCTGCCGATTTTTGTCTCCTACTTCCGTGCGGCGATGGCGGAACACCGTGGCGATCCGCAGTGGGAAGCGAAGCTGGCACGGTTCTTTGCCGTATCTGAAGAGTTTGAAGCGCTGTGGCACCAGCGCAATGACGTGCGTGGCGTGGAAAATCAGCTGAAGCTGTTCTGCCACCCTGAACTGGGGGATTTCAGTTTGCAGCAGATGTACTGGTACTCTGCCCCGCGTAACGGTTCGCGACTGCTGGTGTATCTGCCGGTGGATGAGGTGGGGGAACGGGCGCTAACGTGGCTGGCGGAACAGGCTGTTATACTCAATTGAATCCAACGTATTCAGGGACAGAACATGAACGTCACCCGTAAACAGGAACGGCTCCTTCGCCGCGCACTTACCGAGTGGGAGCAGGAGGGCGCATTAAGCGCCGATGAACACCAGCGTCTGTCTGGCACCTTAAAGCGGGTCTCGATGGACTGGCAGCGGCTCAGTCGTTACGCCTTCTGGACCGCGATGGCCTGTGTGATTATCGCTATCGGCAGTCTGTTCGCCGACAGCGAACTGATGGCGCAGATTATCGAATTCTTGTCTTTCTCCTCCCTCGCACGCATTGGGCTGCCTGCGCTGAGTGCTACACTATTTTACCTGTGGGGATTCAGCCGCCAGCGGCGAGAAACCCAGTGGCATTACAGTACGGAGTCGATTCTCTTTCTCGGCGTGTTGTTTACTGCGATAGCCCTCTGGCAACTGGGAGAGCGGCTGGATAACGGCAGCGGGCATATCGCACCGTTGTTCCTTGCAGGCTGCGCGGTATACGGGCTGGTGGGATTCTTTGGCCGATCGGGGCTGGTCTGGCTGTTCTTTTTGCTGTCTCTCGGTAACTGGTTTGGCGCGGAAACAGGCTACATGTCTGGCTGGGGCGCGTACTGGCTGGGGATGAACTACCCGGTACGATTCATCTTCTTCGGCGGAGCATTGCTGGCGCTATGCTGGCTGCTGCGAACGATGCTGCAACGCCGCCATCTTTACGCCACCAGCAAAGCGATGGGGCTGACCTATCTGTTTGTTGCCTTGTGGATTATGTCGATTTTTGGCAACTACGATATCGACAACTGGTACGGCATGACCCGCGCAGCATTGCTGCCCTGGGCGCTGCTTTTCGCCGTGGCAGCGATAGTGTGCATTTACATCAGCCTCAAAACCGACGACGGCATGCTGCGCGGTTTTGGCCTGACGTTCCTCGCCATCAATCTCTACACACGCTATTTCGAATACTTCTGGGATGGGATGAACAAGGTGGTGTTTTTCCTGATTCTCGCGGCCTCGCTTGCGGTGATAGGTCGCTATGCGGAGCGGATTTGGCACGCGGGGAGCGTCGATAAATAAGCTTTTTGCGAGCGGCTTTCAGGGAATCAGCGCCGATTCTATTATGTTGGTTAAAAACGCGTAAGGTGAGGTCAGAATTAAACCAACCTACTGAATCTATGTCATTTTGATCAGTAGTAAAGTGGACTATACTTATGCGATGAGAAACCACTGATGTCGCCACTGATGATTGATTCCGCAGATTTCAGCCAAAAACTCGGCCTTATCTCCCGAAACGTTGAACATACCGAAGCGTTCCTTGCGAGAGGTACGGAGGATTTTCATCTGCCGGGTTTTTTGCTGCCTGTAGGGTACCGTCTCTTGAGATCGCGTTATAGCGATGAATATCGTCTTGTGACCACCGATGACGGTAAACCTTACACGGCGTATGCCGTGAGGCTGACATTTCATAAAGAAATTACCTATCCTCACGGTGCAGCTACGCAAGTTATGGTCTGGCGTACGCCACGCGCGGTACATCAACGCGTGATAAGCGGACTACCCCAATTATTCTTTCAGTGGCTGTTAAACGAATACGACATTGTTGTGTCTGACAGCGAACAAACGGGTGATGGTCAACGATTTTGGCTACGCATGATCGATTGGGCGTTTACCATGAATTATCAGATTAGCGTGGCAGACGGTACGGTAGGGGAAGAGTGGCAATTAACACCTGTTCATTCATACGCTGAACTGGAAGAACGCTGGATTGCGTTTGCGTGGGGCTACGATCGTGAAGTTCATCCGCATCGCAGGTTGGTGATCGGAAAAACATAATGGGCCGCACATAGCGGCCCATTCGATATTAGCACTCAGTCACAATCGTGCTCAGCGGCAGGCGGGACTTCGGCAGTGACGCGTTGAAATCTTCCACGCTGTGACGGCCAACCGGCACCACCACCAGGCTGGTGAAACCTTTTTCTTTCAGGCCAAACTCTTCATCCAGAATCGCGGCGTCGAAGCCTTCAATAGGCACTGCATCGAGATCCAGCGCGCCTACGCCCAGCAGGAAGTTACCCACGTTCAGGTAAACCTGTTTTGCCATCCACTGGTCGTCGTCTTTCAGATCCACGCGGTGCATGTCGGCAAAGTAGCAGCGGCCTTTATGGTTGGCGGCTTTGGCTTCCGGTGTCGCAAAACGGCCATCGGTTTCTTCCTGATCGACCACGCGCTCAAGCCACGCATCGTCCATGGCGGTTTTCGCACAGAAGACCACCACGTGAGAGGCATCCAGCATTTTGCGTTCGTTGAAGACAAAGGTGCCGGCGGCTGATTTTGCGACGCGCCCTTTACCTTCTTCGGTGCTGGCAACGATAAAGTGCCACGGCTGGGAGTTGGTGCTGGACGGGCTGAACTGTAACAGAGTTTTGATTTTCTCAGCCTGTTCTGCGCTCAGCTTAAAGGCTGGATCGAATGCTTTGGTGGAATGACGCTTTTTGGCGACAGAAATAATATCCATAACAACTCCTGATGATGAAATTCACCCGCGCACGGGCGCGAAAGGAAAGCAGATTACAAGGGTAAGCCGCAAATGATAAGTGCGATTCGGGCGCTTAAACTGTTCGGCTGTGACGAACAATCAGTCTGGGCGAATTCGCTTTTGCTCTTTTTTCGTCAACTTATCGACCACCAGATTCCACGAGTCAGCAATCAGATCGCTCACCAGCTCAGGTGTAATATCGTCCGCCGCGTAGAGTGAGATCCAGTGCTTCTTACTCAGATGATACCCAGGCTCGATGCCGCGATAAATCTGCTGATTTAACAGCGATTTTTCGGGATCGGATTTGAGGCTAACGTGAGGCCGTCCGCGGGCGACGCCCATCAGCATAAAAATCTTGCCGCCGACTTTGAACACGTCATATTCCGGGCCAAACGGCCAGCAGTGCTCGGTAAACGGCTGCTCCAGCGCCACGCGTTTGGCATGTTCCTGTAGGGATTTACTGTCCATTAACATCCTCGATAGCGAGCGCGCGCCACATGGATTCAAATCCAAGGGCCTTAAATTCCGTCGCCCGGGACGGATCGCGGGTGGCGAATGACATGGTGGTTTCGGCGAGCGATAAGAAAATGGCATCACCGAAGGATTTAAATTCATCGGACATAAACACCTGGCGCACAGAGCGACGGCACAGCTCGTGGAGTTCCGGGAACATCTCGTGTACCGCCTGTTCTGTTTCGGCGTTGATTTTCTCGCTCACGCCCAACTGGCGAATGGCACCGTGGGCAATGGGGTTGCGAATGCCCCAGTCAACGTAGCTGTTCCAGATATTGCGGGTATGTTCTTTCGGGGTGCTCAGCGCGCGATCCAGATTGGCGAGCATGGTCTGGCAAAGATCTTGTTTCAGATGCAGGTAGAGGGCATTAAGCAGATCGTCTTTGGTAGCAAAATAGCGAAACAGCGTGCCTTCGGCGACGCCCGCACTACGGGCAATCAACGCGGTTGATGCCGCAATGCCGGACTGCGCAAAGGCGACGGTGGCCGCTTCCAGTAACGCTTGTTTTTTATCCTCACTCTTCGGACGTGCCACTCATTTTCCCCTCATGTCAATAATAAAAACCCTGATTGAAACACGTGCTTTGTCACGCTGCAACGCGGAATGTCAAAGATCGAAAACGTCTTGACGATATATTCATCGTATCTATAATGAGTGCTTACTCACTCATAATCAAGCTCAACCGCGTTAACCATCGGACGGAGCGCGTCATCGGGTCAGGATATGAAGAAGCCTCTTATTGTTAGCGTGGTGTTTGTCATGATTATTGCTTCAGCGGCGAGTTTACCGTTTGTACTCAATGCCGGATTTGGTCAGCCGCCGCAGGGTGAGCAGCTCAGCGAAGTGGAGGCGTCGCCCCATTATCGGGAAGGGCAGTTTCACAATACCTTGCCCACGCCGGGTTACAACGGCGACAAAAATATGCTGGTGGCGATGTGGGAGTTTTTGACCACCAAAACCGAAAATGCCCGTCCGGCAAAGCCGCTGCCGCTGGTGAAGACCGATCTTGCCAGTCTGCCGCTGGAACAGGACACGCTGGTCTGGCTCGGGCATTCTTCCTGGTATCTGCAACTGGCCGGGAAACGCATCCTGATTGACCCGGTGCTGAGCAACTACGCCGCGCCGTTTTCATTCCTCAATAAAGCTTTCGACGGGGAATACCCGTGGCGCGCCGAGTCGATGCCAGAGATCGACCTGCTGATTATCTCGCACGATCATTACGATCATCTGGATTATGCCACCATCAAGGCGCTGATGCCGAAGGTGAAACGCGTGGTCACGCCGCTGGGTGTCGGGTCGCACCTGCGTTATTGGGGTATGAACCCGAACATTATCGACGAGCGCGACTGGAACCAGTCGCTGCGCATCACCGATGAACTGACGGTGCACGTGCTGCCCGCGCGTCATTTCTCCGGGCGTGGCTTAAAGCGCAACCAGACGCTGTGGGCCAGCTTTATGTTTGTTACCCCTGAGCAAAAAATCTACTACAGCGGTGATTCCGGTTATGGCCCGCACTTTAAGGCGATTGGCGATCAGTTTGGCGAAGTGGACGTAGCGATCATGGAAAACGGTCAGTATGACCAGGACTGGAAGTACATCCACATGCTGCCGGATGAAACCGCGCAGGCCTCGGCGGATATCAATGCCAAAGCCGTGGTACCAGGTCATAACGGGCGCTTTGTGCTGGCGAAGCACACCTGGAACGATCCATTGATTCAGTTGGCGAAGGCCAGCAAAAACAAAAACTATCGCTTGTTGACGCCAGAACTCGGCGAGCCGGTGCAGGTTAATGATGCGACGCAGCAATTTCGGGCGTGGTGGGAATGATGATTAATCAGGCAGTCGAGGGGGAGAACAGCATGACTATTTCCGCTCAGGTTATCGATACTATCGTCGAGTGGATCGACGACAATCTTCATCAGCCGCTGCGCATTGAAGAGATTGCACGCCACGCCGGGTACTCCAAATGGCATCTCCAGCGCTTATTTATGCAATACAAAGGCGAAAGCCTGGGGCGCTATATCCGCGAGCGCAAATTGCTGCTGGCGGCGCGCGATCTGCGCGAGTCGGACGAGCGCGTGTACGATATCTGTCTGCGCTATGGGTTTGATTCTCAGCAGACCTTTACGCGTATCTTTACCCGCACGTTTAATCAGCCGCCGGGGGCGTATCGCAAGGAAAATCACAGTCGGACGCACTGAGTTATTTCTCTCTACCCTGGGGGAGGGATCCCCAGTAATAATCGTTGCACGAAACCGTCCCCTCTCCCCAGCCTTCAGGAAACGACTCAGCGATTTACAGCCGGACCAGAGCATCGCTGTAAGTACTTAATTCTACTGAAACAATGTAAATCGCTTTTGTAGGCAAATTTTCTGGGGAACTCTCATCCCCTCTGGGTGAGGATGAGGACCCCAGACCGCACAATTTACCAGCTATAATTCACCGTCGCCGTCATCGTCCGGCCAATGCCGTAGAAGCACGCGGTATCGCTGGCGCAGGACGCTACGTATTTCGTATCCGCCACGTTATTGACGTTGAACTGAACGCTCGCGCCTTTCAGGCTGACGTTTAGCTCACCCAGCTCATAGCTCACCATTGCGTCATACAGATCCACCGACCCCACTTTAAAGGTGTTTTTCGCATCGCCGTAGCTGGTGCCGATATAGCGCATGCCTACGCCTGCGGTCAGGCTTTTCAACGCGCCACCCGGAACGGTATAGCTGGCGAACGCAGAGGCCATATGCGCCGGAATACGCGCTGGCGTTTTGCCTTCGGTTCCCGCTACCGTGGTGCTCTTGGTCGTGGCATCGATATAGGTATACGAGCCTATCAGGTTGATGTTATCCATCACCGTAGAGTGAATCTCAGCTTCTACCCCTTTGGACTGCACTTTACCCGCATTTTCAAACCAGCCTTCGGCGCTGTTGTAGGTCGTCACGTTGTCCTGGGTTAAATCGTACAGTGCTAACGTCATCAGCGTGGAATCGACCGGCTGATACTTCAGGCCGATTTCCGTTTGCTCGCCGGTGGTTGGCTTAAACGGTGCCACGCCAGGTGCGCGGTTGGTTTGCAGGCTTGGCTCGAACGAGGTGCTGTAGCTGATATACGGTGACAGGCCAAAGTCGAACGCGTACAGCAGGCCGGTACGCCAGGTGAATTTGTTATCGTTCTGCTGGGTAAAGCTGTCGTCGGTAAAGTCATTGGTGCGCACTTCGCTCCAGTCGTAGCGCCCGGAAACCAGCCATTCCCAGCTGTTCCAGCTCATCTGATCCTGCAAATACAGGCCCATCTGATCCAGGTTTTGCTGTTCGTCGGTAGCCGTGCTGAAAGTGCTTTCATCAACGTTGATACCATATACCGGGTTCGTCCAGTCCATGTCGTACTGCGACCCCATACCGCGTTCCAGCAGTTGTTTATCTTTGCTGGTTTTGTAGTCCAGCCCGCCGAGCAACGTATGGCTCACTTCACCGGTATTCAGCAGATATTCCAGCTGGTTATCCAGGCCAAACTCGTTGGTGGTGCGCGCTTCATGCTGAGCGCGGCGCGTCAGCACGGTGCTGTTTGCCGCGCTATTGGCATACACCAGATAACGGTATTTTTGCTTGATGGTGGCGTAACGTGCGTTCTGACGGAAGGTCAGGTTGTCGGCAAACTGATGCTCCAGTTCGTAACCGATCATGGTCTGTTCGCGCCAGGACTGGTTGTAATCCGGATCGCTGACGTTAAAGTCGCGTGGGATGTATTTACCGTCGGCGCTGGTCACTGTGCCGTAAGCCGGCAGGAAGTTACGATATCCCGCGTCCGGATCTTTCTGGTAGCTGGTCAGCAGCGTAAAGCGGGTCTGATCGTTCGGATACCAGGTGATCGCCGGGGCAATCGCCATGCGCGTCTCTTTATAATCTTCAACCTGGTTATGCTGCGTGCGGGCGATGCCGTTTACGCGGTACAGCACGCGGCCGTCGTCGCTGAGCGGTCCGCCGAAGTCAAATGCACCTTCTGCCAGGTCGTTATTGCCGGTACGGAACTGTATGTTATGAATCGGTTCGCTGGTCGGGCGCTTGCTGGTCATGCTAATTAGCCCGCCGGGATTAACCTGGCCGAACAACACGGACGCCGGGCCACGCACCAGCTCTACGCGCTCCAGCAGCCACGGATCGACGCTGCCGGTTTGCGAAGAGGCGGTCGCGCCAAAGCTTAGGCCGTCGAGGTATTTCGGCACGTAGCTAAAGCCGCGCACAAACACTTCGTCATTACGGTTGGACGATCCGCGATATTCGGTAAACACGCCCGCCGAATAGCGCAGTGCCTGTGACACGGATGTGACATCAAGCTGCTCCATTTGATCGCGGGTAATGACGGAAACTGACTGCGGTGTCTTCACGATTTCCGCACTGGTTTTGGTCGCAGACAACGTTTTCGTCGCCACGATGCCTTTCACTGGCGCGGTCGGTTCCTGACTTGCCGTTCCCGTAACCACCATCGTTTCTTCTTTCGTTTGTGCCTGCGCCACCATGCTACCGGCGGCCAGACTCATGACCCAGAGCTGCATTATCTTATTATTTTTAAACATGTTAGTGATATTTCCTTGGTTGCTATCGCCATTAAAACACCTGAATAACTCGCCAGATGATATTGCAAATTATTACCATTTGCATTAGCGTTGGTGGCAAATAATGGTGGGGAATGGGGTTGAATGAAAAGGGCGTGGAGTGGGTTGCTGTTAGGGATAAGTACGCTGCCAGCGATGGCGGCAACGTGCGAACATTCGTCCATTCAGGGCGAGCAACAGGGCAAGTTTGATGCCAGTGGGGAGGTCTGTTTTGTGCTTCCCGCGCTTGGCGAAAACTATGTCTCCGCCACGCTAAAAGGGGTGACGGACGCAAACCTGCTGGACGAGCAAAACCGTCGCATACGCACGCTGATTGAAAACGGCCCTGGCGATGGTGAACACTCCTTGCTGTTTGCGCTTCCGGTACAGCAGAGCACCTCTTTGGTTTTACATGGCGAAGAAGGCCAGCCGTGGCGTTTTGAGTGGCGGATGAAAGAAACCTTGCCACTGCCTCGTACGCAAATTCTTGAGCCAGAAAGCCCCACGCTGCAAAAACTGGCTAAAACGATTGCTGCCGGTGGAGAAACAGATGCGTTCTGGCAGACGCAGATTCGGCAGGGAACGCCGATGGTGGAGCCGTTTGATGCCACGCACAAGCGCGTCACTTTCCTGTGGCGCGGCGCACGCAACAACGTGTTTATTCTGGGCTCACCCGCGGGCGATCATGATCCCCTGTTTCGCCTGGGCAATACCGACGTGTGGTTTCGAAGCTACGTGGTTCCCGCCGATACGATCATGCAGTACAAACTCGCCCCGGATGTGCCTCGCGTGGAGGGCAGCTCGCGCGATCAACGCCGCGCTATTTTGGTCAGCGCTCAGGCCGATCCGCTCAATCCCAACACCTATGGCGATCAACAGGCCGATCGCTGGAACCGTTACTCGCTGCTCGATCTGAGCCCGATGCGCTACTGCTCGGCGCAGGCGACCTCCCAGTCGCTGGTGCAAGGCACGCTCACGCGGCACAGCATTAGCAGTAAGATTTTGGGTAATTCGCGAGAGGTGATGCTCTATAAACCACGGGGCACGCAGCCCGCACGCTGGACGCTGGTGCTGTTCGACGGGCAGATTTATCAGGATGAGTATCATTTTGCCAACGTGCTCGACGGATTGATTGCCCGTCATCATCTCCCGCCGGTCAACGTGGTGTTTATCGACAGTCTCGATCACGCGCGTCGCGCAAAAGAGTTACCGCCTAACCCCGACTTTGCTGATTTTATGGCGCACGAACTGTTGCCGTGGCTGCGTGGGCAGGGCATGGCGATGCAGCGGCAAAAAACGGTGCTGGCGGGGTCGAGCTACGGGGGAATTGCCTCGTCATGGGTGGCGCTGCGTTATCCACGTCTGTTTGGCAACGTACTGAGCCTGTCGGGATCGTACTGGTGGGCGCCGCAGGGTGAAGCACCGGGCTGGCTGACGCGGCAGTATCAGCAGTCGCCGCCGTATCCGGTTCGCTTTTGGCTACAGGCCGGACGATTTGAAACCAGCGGGCCGAACGGTGGGATCTATCGTAATACGCAGGATTTTGAGCAGGTGCTACGCGATAAGGGCTACCGCGTGAGCTTCCATCCGTGGTCCAGCGGCCACGACTATGCGGCCTGGTGCGAAGCGTTGATCCACGGCATGCGCGATTTAACCGGACTACGCAGCCAGTGAAAACCAGCGGCGCCAGATGAAACGCAGAACGAAAAACTCAACGGCGCCGAGCATCACAAACCACAGGCAGAACAGAATGGTGTAGAGCTGGTTCAGATCCATCAGGTGAAAGGTGGCGACCAGCTTCTGCGCCAGCACCAGCCCAAGGGAAGGGGCCGGGAGCAGCAAACACGAAATCAAAGCCATAAGCAGGATTCCGCCCGCCGTTAACAGCGATTCTAACGGGTGTTTCATATAAATGTTAATCGTCAGTTAAAAAAGTTATTGTCCTGCATCTTGCAACGTAAAGCAATATCCGGCGAATAAAGGGTTATTATTAGAAACGCATTTATTATTTGCCTTTTATTTCTAAAAAATAACCCTAAAAATCGCCAGGATTAAATTACTCTTTCGTACTGTAAATTACTGTCATTATCAGGCAAGTAATTTTACAAACGTATAGGTGCTAAATCCGATTAACGTCGCAATAACAATGGCAACAACTATGTACAAAGCCAGACGCCGTCCGCGATAAATACCCAGCATGCTATCTCCTCGTTTAGTTTTCGTTTAGAAACATTTTGTAAAAATCAATGGTATCAACCAGACAGGAATATATTGCGGGAGAATATTTCCCCCGGCAAGTCTAAAAACAATTTATTAAAGCCAGAAAGGAATTCAGGCTTGCGTCCACCGGAAATTTAAGGAATTGCATTAATGACAAAAAAAATGAATTCGCAAACCCCGTCCTACCACCAGACCGCAGAGCAGGTGCTGGCAAATATGCAGAGTCAGGCTAACGGCCTGGACCGCGCAGAGGCGCAGGCGCGTTTGCAGCAGCACGGGCCAAACGCATTGCCAGAGAAAAAAGGCAAACCGGCCTGGCTACGTTTCCTCGCCCATTTTAACGATGTGTTGATTTATGTTCTGCTCGCGGCCGCGGTATTAACAGCCGTGATGGGGCACTGGGTCGATACGCTGGTGATTCTTGGCGTGGCGGTTATCAACGCATTAATTGGTCACATTCAGGAAAGTAACGCTGAAAAATCCCTGAAGAGCATTCGAAATATGCTGTCCAGCGATGCGCTGGTTATTCGAAATGGCGCTCACGAAACCATCTCAACGAAGGATATTGTCCCTGGAGATATAATTATCCTGCGCGCCGGGGATCGTATTCCGGCGGATATGCGTCTTATCGAAGCGCATAATTTACGCGTTGAAGAAGCGATTCTGACCGGTGAGTCTACGGTGGTGGATAAACATATTCTCCCGCTGACCGGTGAATTATCGCTGGGCGATCGCACGAATATGGTGTTTTCCGGCACTACCGTGAGTGCGGGTGGCGGCATGGGTGTGGTCGTGGCGACGGGCCAGGATACGGAACTGGGTCATATCAACCAGATGATGGCGGGTATCGAAAAACACCGCACGCCGCTGCTGGTGCAGATGGACAAGCTCGGCAAGGCGATCTTTGCCATTATTCTGGCAATGATGGCGGCGCTGTTTGTCTTCAGCATGGTGCTGCGCGACATTCCGATGGGCGAGCTGCTGCTGTCCCTGATTAGCCTGGCGGTGGCCTCCGTACCGGAAGGTCTGCCAGCGATTATCTCCATTATCCTGTCGCTCGGCGTACAGGCGATGGCGCAGAAGAAAGCGATTATCCGCAAGCTGCCGACGGTGGAAACGCTGGGCGCAATGACCGTGGTGTGCTCTGACAAAACCGGCACCCTGACCATGAACGAGATGACCGCCAAGGCGATCATCACCGCCGACTGCTGCTACCGCGTAGAAGGCAACAGCTACGAGCCGGTGGGTGATATTTATCTGGAAGGCAGCGACGAGCCGGTACAGATCCAGCCGGGTACGGTTCTGGAGCAGTACCTGCGCACCATCGATTTGTGTAACGACAGCCAGATGATTCAGGACGAGCGCGGCCTGTGGGGCATTACCGGTGGGCCAACCGAAGGTGCGCTGAAGGTGCTCGCCGCCAAAGCGAACCTTGCGCCGCTGGCGACCGCGCTCATCAACAAAATCCCGTTCGACTCGCAGTATAAGTACATGAGCACTCACCACCGCATCGGTGACGAGGAGCAGATTCTGATTACCGGCGCGCCGGACGTGATTTTCAACCTATGCGCCCAGCAGCTGACCCGTGACGGTGCGAGCACCTTTGACCGCGCGTACTGGGAAGCCGAGATGGAGCGCTACGCAAGCCAGGGCTTGCGAATGGTCGCCGCTGCGTTTAAACCCGCATCAGGTGAGCAAACGCTGACTCACGACGATCTGCAAAACGGCCTGATCTTCCTTGGCATTGCCGGAATGATGGATCCACCGCGTCCGGAAGCCATCGACGCTATCCACGCCTGTCAGCAGGCCGGGATCCGCGTGAAGATGATCACCGGTGACCACCCGCAGACCGCCATGAGCATTGGCCAGATGTTGGGTATTACTAACAGCGCGCAGGCGGTCACCGGCTATCAGCTGGAGAAAATGGACGATGCGGAGCTGGCGAATGCGGCAGTTGAGTTTGATATTTTCGCCCGTACCAGCCCAGAGCATAAGCTGCGCCTGGTCAAAGCGTTGCAGGACAAAGGCGAAATTGTCGGTATGACCGGCGATGGCGTTAACGATGCGCCCGCGCTGCGTCAGGCGGATGTCGGTATCGCGATGGGTATCAAAGGCACCGAGGTGACCAAAGAGGCCGCCGACATGGTGCTGACGGACGATAACTTCGCCACCATCGCTGGCGCGGTAAAAGAGGGGCGTCGCGTTTACGACAACCTCAAGAAAACCATCCTGTTCATTATGCCAACCAACCTGGCGCAGGGCCTGCTGATTGTGATTGCGCTGCTGGCGGGGAACATCATTCCGCTGACGCCAGTGCTGATTTTATGGATGAACATGGCGACGTCCGCCACGCTCTCCTTCGGCCTGGCCTTTGAAGCCGCCGAGCGTAATATCATGAAGCGTCCGCCGCGTGAGACCGGACAGCACGTGATGGATGCCTTCGCCGTGTGGCGAGTGGCCTTCGTGGGAACTATGATTGCGATAGCGGCCTTTGCGCTGGAAGCCTGGCTCGCGCCGCGCGGCCATAGCGCCGAGTTTATCCGTACCGTACTGCTGCAAATGCTGGTCAGCGCCCAGTGGGTGTACATGATCAACTGCCGCAACGCGGATGGGTTCTCTCTGAACCGCGGCCTGCTGGCAAATAAAGGCATCTGGCTGGTGACCGGTGTGCTGCTTCTGCTGCAATTGGCGATTATCTACCTGCCGTTTATGCAGATGCTGTTTGGCACCGAAGCCCTGCCGCTGCGCTACTGGTTTGTGACCCTGGCGATTGCTGGCGTGATGTTCTTTATCGTTGAAATCGAGAAGCGACTGACCCGCAGGTTCCGTAAGACTGCGTAACGAACGTTAACACCTTACCCCTCACCCTAACCCTCTCCCCAAAGGGGAGAGGGGACAGTCTGGTACTCTCCCTCGCCCCTCTGGGGAGAGGGTCGGGGTGAGGGGAAACATTTTCTGAGATAAACGCCATGAAAATTCCTGTCCTGTGCGCGCTCCTCGTCTGTACCCTGCAACCCGCCTTTGCCGCTGCCGTTCCGGTGCGCGTCGCTACCGTCGAACAGGCGATCCACGCCCCCGAGCGCCAGATCCCGGGCCGCATCGAGGCTATCCACACGGTTGAGCTGCGCGCACGCACGGAAGGCGTCATCACCAAAATGCATTTCCGCGACGGGCAAACCGTGAAACAGGGCGACGTGCTGTTTGAGCTTGACGACGCGGAGCCGCGCGCGGCGGTGCGTCTGGCGCAGGCGGAGGTCAACAGCGCCGAGGCCACGCTGCGTCAGGCCCAGCAACAGCTCACCCGTTTTCAGAGCCTCGGCACCAGTAATGCTATCAGCCGCCACGACGTCGATAATGCGCTCATGCAACGCGACGTGGCTCGCGCTGCGCTGGAGCAGGCCAAAGCCCGTCTTGAAGCGCGCAACGTGACGCTCGGATTTACCCGCATCACCTCGCCGATTAATGGGCGTGTCGGGCACAGCCAGTATCACGTTGGCAGCCTGGTGAATCCGTCGAGCGGCGTGCTGGTGGACATTGTGCAACTCGATCCGGTTCGCATCGCCTTTGCGCTGGAAGAGGGGGCGTTTGCGGCCAAGGCCGTTGAACATGCCAATCTCACGGCGCTGAAAGAGGCGTGGATGGCACAGATCCAGAACGGCGATCGGCGTGAAAACGGCACGCTGACCTCGGTGGATAACCGCATCGATCCTCGAACCGCCAGCGTGATGATGCGCGCCGAATTTGCCAATCCGCAGCATCGCCTGCTTCCCGGCGGTAACGTCAACGTGATCCTGCGCCCGCAGGCCGGGCAGGAGACGTTAATGCTCCCGGCGGCAGCGGTTCAGCAAAACGGCGATGGCTTCTTTGCCTGGGTGGTGAATGACGAGAGCAAAGCGGAACGACGTCCGCTGACGGTGGCCGGACAGGTTGGCCAGCAGTTTACGATCAACAGCGGCGTCAAGCCGAACGAGCGCGTGGTCACCGATGGCGCGCAACGGTTGCAGCCCGGCGCTGCCGTTCAGATTTTGCCTTAAGGAGCCATCATGCTGACGTTTTTTATTGAACGCCCGCGTTTCGCGATGGTGATTGCGCTGGTCATCACCCTGCTTGGGGCCATCGCTCTTAGAATCATTCCCGTGGAGCAATATCCGCAGATCACGCCGCCGGTAGTGAACGTGTCGGCCAGTTGGCCGGGGGCCAGCTCGGCTGACGTGGCGGAGGCCATCGCCACGCCACTCGAAACCCAGCTCAACGGCGTGGACCACATGCTGTACATGGAATCGACCAGCTCCGATGAAGGGGCGTACAGCCTGAACATCACCTTTGCCGCAGGCACCGACCCGGATCTGGCGGCTATCGACGTGCAAAACCGCGTGGCGCAAGCCGTAGCCCAGTTGCCCTCCGAAGCACAGCAAAACGGCGTGCAGGTACGTAAGCGCGCCACCAACCTGATGATGGGGGTGAGCCTTTACTCACCGAACGGCACGCATTCTCCGCTGTTCGTCAGTAACTACGCCAGCACGCAGGTGCTGGAGGCGCTCTCGCGTCTGCCCGGTGTCGGGCAAGTGCAGATGTTTGGCGCGCGTGACTACAGCATGCGCATCTGGCTGCGACCGGATCGGATGAACGCGCTCAATGTCACCACGGACGATGTCTCGCAGGCGCTGCGTGAGCAGAACGTGCAGGGCGCGGCGGGGCAGGTTGGCACACCGCCGGTATTTAACGGCCAGCAGCAAACTCTGACCATCAACGGCCTGGGGCGTCTGAATCAGGCCGATGACTTTGGCAATATCATTATTCGCGCCGGAGAGATGGGGCAACTGGTGCGCCTGCAGGATGTCGCCACCATCGAACTGGGCTCGCGCAGCTACAGTTCAGGCGCACAGCTGAACGGCCACGTTTCTGCCTATATGGGCATTTACCCAACGCCGTCCGCTAACGCTCTGCGCGTCGCAGAGGTCGTACGTGCCGAGCTGGAACGGCTGTCATCGCGATTCCCGGACGATTTGAAATATGAGGTCAAGTTCGACACGACCGAGTTCGTCGCGGCGACCATCAAAGAGATTGGGGTTTCGCTGGCGCTGACGATGCTGGCCGTGGTGGTGGTGGTCTCGCTGTTCCTGCAAAGCTGGCGTGCCACGCTAATTGTCACCCTGGCGATACCGGTTTCGCTGGTGGGGACCTTCGCGGTGCTCTACGCCCTGGGTTACTCCGCGAATACGCTCAGCCTGTTCGCCATTATTCTGGCGCTCACCATGGTAGTGGATGACGCCATCGTGGTGGTCGAAAACGTCGAAACTCTGATGGCCGAAGGGCAGAGCCGCACTGCCGCCACTGCGCTGGCGCTGCGTCAGATTGCCGGGCCGGTGATTGCCACCACGCTGGTGCTGCTGGCGGTGTTTGTGCCGGTGGCGCTGCTGCCGGGGATTGTGGGCGAGCTGTACCGCCAGTTTGCGGTTACGCTCTCTACTGCCGTCACGCTCTCAAGCCTGGTCGCCCTGACGCTAACTCCTGCGCTGTGCGCTATGCTGCTGCGCCCGCGCACCACGCGTCCGGCGGCGGTGTTCCGCGTGTTCAACCGTGGGCTGGACGCTACGCGTCACACCTATGCCAGGGTCGTCACCGTGTTCAACCTGCGCCCGTGGATTGCGCTGCTTGCTACGGCGGGTGCCGCTGCGGTGGTGGTATTCAGTTTTACCGCCATGCCGAAAGGCTTCCTGCCGCAGGAGGATCAGGGTTACTTCTTCGCCAGCGTGCAACTGCCGGAAGCGGCGTCGCTGGAGCGTACCGAGGCGGTGATGACCACCGCTCGCGCGCTAATCGCCGCCAATCCGGCGGTCGAGGATGTGATTCAGGTCTCTGGTTTTAACATTCTTAACGGGACCAGCGCCTCAAACGGTGGGTTTATCTCGGTAATGCTCAAGGACTGGAGCGAGCGCCCGCCGCTCGACGACGTCATGGGCACCTTGCAGCGCCAGCTGTTGGCCCTGCCGGAAGCGACCATTATGACCTTCGCGCCGCCGACGCTGCCGGGCCTGGGCAACGCGTCGGGCTTTGACCTGCGCATTCAGGCGCAGGCGGGACAAAGCCCGGCGGAACTGGAAGCCGTCACGCGTCAGGTTCTGGCGAAAGCGAATCAGGATCCGCAGCTTAACCGCGTGTTTACGACCTGGAGCAGCAACGTGCCGCAACTGACTTTGACGGTCGATCGCGAGCGCGCGGCCCGGCTCGACGTGCCGGTTTCGCGCATCTTCTCTAGCCTGCAAACCGCTTTCGGCGGTACCCGTGCCGGGGATTTCAGCATCAACAACCGCGTCTACCACGTGGTGATGCAAAACGAGATGCAGTGGCGCGAGCGCGCCGAGCAAATCAGCGACCTGTACGTGCGCAGCAATAATGGCGAGCGGGTGCGCCTGAGCAACCTGGTCACGATTACGCCGACCGTGGGCGCGCCGTTCCTGCAACAATACAACCAGTTCCCGTCGGTATCGGTCAGCGGTATGGCGGCAGAGGGTGTCAGCAGTAGCACGGCGATGGTGGTGATGGGCCAACTGCTGGCAGACAACCTGCCTGATGGTTACGACTATGCGTGGAGCGGCATGTCTTATCAGGAGCAGCAGACCGGCAACCAGGCGATGTGGATCGTGCTGGCGGCGGTAGTCATGGCGTGGCTGTTCCTTGTGGCGCAGTACGAGAGCTGGACGCTGCCCGCGAGCGTGATGCTCTCGGTGCTATTCGCCATCGGTGGGGCGCTGGTCTGGCTATGGATTGCGGGATATGCGAACGACGTGTACGTGCAGATTGGGCTGGTCTTGTTGATCGCCCTGGCGGCGAAAAACGCTATCCTGATCGTGGAATTTGCCCGCGCGCGGCGCATGGAAGGGATGCCGATTATCGATGCCGCCCGCGAAGGGGCGTCGCGCCGCTTCCGCGCGGTGATGATGACCGCCGTCTCGTTTATTATCGGCGTACTGCCGATGATGCTGGCGACCGGCGCGGGTGCGCAGAGCCGCCGTATTATTGGGACCACGGTGTTCAGCGGCATGCTGGTGGCGACCGTGGTGGGCATTGTGTTTATCCCGGCGCTGTTTGTGCTGTTCCAGCGCCTGCGCGAGTGGGGACATAAGCTTACGGACTAGTCGCCCACAGCTCGCAGTGCTTCTGTACCAGGGAGATAAGCGAGCCGCCGTCGGCAATAAAGTCCCGCATCCGCTGCGCCTCGCTTTTGCCCTGTTTCAGCATCAGGGCAATTTCCTGAATCGCGCTCGCACCGCCCAGCTTTTCGGCTGACGGTGCGACGCGCTCCAGCAACCCTTTCAGATCTTCAGCGATGGTTTTCTGCTCGCCGGTATTTACGTCGGTCAGAAGGCCGTCTAAGCCGTAGCGGCAGGCCTGGAACCGATTAAATTTATACAACAGATAGTCCTGTTCCTGATGCTTGTAGGGCCGTTCGGTCAGCAGCCAGTGCGCGGTTGCCTGAATCAGCCCGGCAATATTAATGGCGTGCGACAGCGTTAGCGGGGTATCCATTACCCGCACCTCGACCGTACCAAAATGCGGACTGGGGCGAATATCCCAGTGTACGTCTTTGATGGTTTCGATCATGCTGGTATAGCTCAGGCGGCGAAATAGCCCTTCGAACGCTTGCCAGTTGCTCACCCAGGGCATTTTGCCGTTATCCGGAAATCCTGAGAAAATATTCAGGCGCGATGAAGCAAATTTGGTGTCGCTGCCTTGCATATAGGGTGACGAGGCCGAGAGGGCGATAAAGTGCGGTACAAAACGCGAGAGCCCGTGCAGCAGGTAAATGGCATCGTCACCGTTTCGACAACCCACATGCACGTGCTGACCAAAAACGGTCGCCTGTAATATCAAATAACCGAACAGCTCCAGATTATGGTTGTAGCGCTCATCGTCGCACACCTCCTGGCGCTGCCACTTCTGGAAAGGATGCGTGCCTCCACCGGCAATCTGAATATGCTGCTCCGTTGCCGCGCGCAGAATCGCCTGCTGCATGGCGGAAAACTGCGCCGCCGCCTGATCGATGTTGTGACACACGCCAGTGGCGATTTCGAGCATGCTTTCGGTGATGTCGTGCTTAACCTCACCGGCTTTGATGTCGTTTTTGACGGCGGCAATCAGCGCCGAGGAGTCCTGGCTGAGGTCGTAACCCGGCGGATTCACCACCTGCAGTTCCAGCTCAATGCCGAGAGTAAAAGGATCGGAAGAGTGAAAGTCGGGTAGAGGCATGGCGTGCTCCGTTGTCGTTAATGAGATGAGTATAGACAACAGCGTTGATTCGCCTTTTGCGCGAAGGTGGGCGATGCAACACCGGACGAGACATACCGCGGTCAGGATCTCAACGTGTTCGCTCGCACCGCGCAAATTTATCATCCACACTTAACCCAAAGACGTGGTCTGCGCAGGCAATGTGCATTACACTGCGCGCTGCAAAAATTGTGTTGATGAACGATTAATTAGGCGGTAATGGCGATGAACGGAACAATCACAACCTGGTTTGAAGACAAAGGTTTTGGATTTATCAAAGATGAAAACGGTGATAACCGCTATTTTCATGTGATTAAGGTCGCCAACCCTGATCTGATCAAGAAAGATGCGGCGGTGACCTTTGAACCGACCACCAACAACAAGGGCCTGTCGGCGTTTGCCGTGAAGGTGCTGCCGGAAAACAAATACATCTATATTGCGGGCGAGCGCCTTAAGCTTACCTCGATCAAGTCTTTCGTGGTTTACAGCGAAGAAATTCCAGCCGATACCCGCATCGACAAAGAGAATGCGGTGCTGTCAGTGGGATTATTGATGGGCAACATCAGACCGAAATCAGCCCCGCAACCCGGCGAAATGCGCGCGGTGAAACAACTGGCGATCACCACTTTCCAGGGAACGACGCACATCTTCTCAGAAGATGAGATCGACATCGAAGCCACCGTGAAAATGCTGAAAGTCTGAGTCATTCAGGCTGATTGTGTGCCGAAATCCTGTGCCAGCTATTCGCTGAATTTCGGCTCCCTCACGAACTCCGCCAGCAGCCAGACCATATCATGCAGCAGCCTGGTGAGATCGTTTTCTACGTTAGCAGGCAATTTCCCACCCATCACAGCCTGTGTTAACGCCAGCGCATAATCTACCTGTAACGCCGTTTCCTGCCAGCAATCCGGTACGCAGGAGGACATTTTCTCACCGGCAATAAGCCTTTCCACAAGATATGGCGGGAGATCGGTATCGCAACGTTCCCGCAGGTGTGCGAGCGCCTGAAGCAGGCGTTCACAAAGCGTAGTGCGCGTTGGGCGATCGTCTGTTTCAAGCAACACGCTGACATAGGCGGTGCAGAGTTCGGCCAGTTCGAAGAGATCCGCAGAAGCTGGAAGCGGCATGTGGATCAGATGGTGAACAACGCTTTCTTCAGAGAGCGTTTTAGACATTGCTGGGATAGTAGCCATTTAGCATCCTCCGTATGCAAAAAATTAATCATGTTATGCCAACGGGTTCCTACGCCCGATTGCGGATATGCCGCAATGCACGCACTTTACGGTGGAGATAAAAGGAAGAAAAGCAAGAACTCTGAATTACATAGAGTTATTTGTAGGTTTGCGAGGCTCCTTCCAGAAAGTCCACCCCTTACCCCATTCGGTGCTCGCCCTTTATCATTGCTTCCCGGTCAAATACGCGCTGAATGATCCCCTGAGCCATGAACGCCGCGCGATCGGACATATGCGCAACCACATCTGCATCGTGGCTCACCAGCAGATAGGTCATGCCGTGCTGCTGTTTCAGGCGATTGAGCAGGTTAAGGATCTCCGCCTGCACCGACATATCCAGCGCCGAGGTCGGTTCATCCAACAGCAGAAGCTGAGGGCGAAGCAGCAAGGCGCGGGCAATCGCCACGCGCTGACGCTGGCCGCCGGAGAGCTGATGCGGGTAGCGTTTAGCCGCATCAGGCGCAAGCCCCACCTGCTGCAATGCCTCCGCGACCTTTTCAGCAATCTGCGTTTCACCGTGGATGTTTAACGGTTCTGCCAGCGTGCGCGAGATTGTGTGGTTTGGATGCAGGGATGCCCACGGATCCTGAAACACCATCTGCACGTTACGGCGAAGCTGGCCTGCAAAGCGTCGACCCGGCTGTAGCGCTTCGCCCATTACGGTGATATCGCCGCGCCACTCGCGCTGTAGCCCGGCAAGCACCCGCAGGAGGGTTGATTTGCCGCAGCCGGATTCGCCGATCAGGCTAAAGGTTTCACCTTTCTCGATGGCAAAGCTTGCTGCCGACACTGCCGTTTTTTCACCAAACGTCACCTGTAACTGACTGACTTCAACGAGGGCCATTGTTTGCCTCCTTCCCAGGCTGGGTGCGGTCGAGCGTGGGCAGCATCTGCCCATAGGTGCTGGCATCGGGACGGCAGGTCCACAGCGTGCGGGTGTACGGATGAGTAGCCTGCGGCAGCTGATTCGCCGCCATCTCGTCGACCTTTTCACCCTGATACATCACCAGCACGCGGTCGCAATGTTCCGCCACCAGCGGCAGATCGTGGCTGATCAGCAGCATGGCCATCTGACGTTGTTCGCACTGCTGCACCAGCAGTTCGAGGATTTGGTTACGCAGGCGCGCGTCGAGTGCGGAGGTCGGCTCGTCGGCAATCAGCACCTGCGGATTGTTAATGAGCGCCATGGCGATCATCACGCGCTGGCCCATCCCGCCGGAGAGCTCGCCGGGGTAGCGAGCAAGCGCCGCGTCGTTCAGCCCGACGGCGTGAATGATGTCGCGAACACGCTCCCGACGTTCTTTGCGCGACAGGGAGTGATGCAGCGTGAGGGACTCTTCCAGCTGCGCCGCGACGTTTTTCACCGGATTGAGCGCATAGCGTGGATCCTGAAGTACCATTGCAATACCGTTGCCGCGTAGCGCCTGCCAGCGGCGAGGGCTCAGGGTCAGCAGGTTGTTGCCGAGCACGTTGAGCTGTTTGGCGCTCACGACTCCGGGCTGGCGTACCAGGCCCATCAACGCGCGGGCAGACATGGATTTACCCGAGCCGGATTCCCCCACTAGCGCGAGGCGTTCGTTGCCGAGCGTAAAGCTCAGGTTGTTCACCACGCGTGCGGCGGGATAGTCGATGTTTAGCGCCTCGACGATGACGCGGGGTTCAGTCATGTTGCGGCTCCAGTACATCGCGCAGGCCATCGCCCAGCAAATTAAAGGCCAGGCTGGCGAATAGAATTGCTCCCCCCGGCACGGCGGCAATCCACCACTGATCGAAAATCACCAGCATACCGTCGGCAATCATCGCGCCCCATTCCGCCATCGGGGGACGCGCACCCAGGCCGAGAAAGCCTAGTCCGGCGGCGGCGAGAATAATTCCGGCGAGATCGAGCGCCAGCCGCACGATCGCGGACGGCAGGCACAGCGGCAGAATATGGCCGATCAGCAGCCGGAACCCGCGGATACCCATCATTTCGGCGGCGGCGAGATAATCGCTATGGCGCAGGCGCTGAATCTCACTGCGCGCCTGACGCGCATACGCAGGCCAGGTGGTGAGCGCCAGTGCCAGCGCGCCGTTCACCAGACTGGGGCCAAGCATCGCGACAAAAGCAAATGCCAGAATCAGGCGCGGCATCGACATCACCACGTCGGTAAAACGCATTAAAATCCGCTCCATCCAGCCGCCGTAATAGCCGGACAAAATGCCCACCAGCAGCCCGGCGGGCAGGGTGATGATGGTGACCAGCGCCACTAAGCCCAGCGCCGGACGGCTGCCGTAGATCAGGCGTGAGAGCAGGTCGCGCCCGTAGCTGTCGGTGCCCAGCCAGTGTTGCGCATTTGGCGCTTGTAAACGCGATGCCGCGTCTTGCCAGTTGGGATCGAGTGGGGCAACCCACGGCGCAAAGAGAGCGATGAGCACCAGCAGCGTGATGGCCATCAGCCCGCAACACGCGGCGGGAGAGCGGCGCAGGCGGCGTAAAAATAGATAAAATGGCATCAGCGCACCCTGGGATCGGTCGCCCGCACGAGCAGGTCGGTGAGGTTATTAATTAGCACAAAGCTCACGCCAATCAACAGCGTGCCGCCCATGATGGCGGTGGTATCGCCCGCGAACAGTGCGGTGGTGAGATAGCGACCTATGCCCGGCCAGGAGAAGACCGTCTCCGTCAACACAGCGCCCTCCAGCATGCTGGTGTAAGCCAGGGCAATCACCGTCAGCAAAGTGCTGCGAATGTTTGGCAGAACGTGGCGCAGCAGGATGGTCATCTCCCCGGCACCTTTGGCGCGCGCCAGCAGAATGTACTCTTTGTTCATTTCGCTTAGACACGCCGAGCGCGTCAGGCGGGTGATGCTTGCCAGCGAATAATAGGCCAGCAGCAAAACCGGCAGCACCAGGTGGCTGACGGCGTTTTTAAACGCATCGCGATCGCCTGAAAGCCAGGTATCGATCAGCGCAAAGCCGGTGCGCGGCTCGACGGTGTACTGCCAGATATCATCCAGCCTGCCGGGGCCTGCGCTCCACTGTAGCTTCGCGTAGAACAGCGCCAGCATCAGCAGGCCGAGCCAGAAAATCGGCACCGAATTGCCGAGCAGGGTGAGGGTCCGAATCCCGAGATCCAGCGGCGAACCGGCATAACGGGCGCATAGCACGCCTGCGATCACGCCGATCACGGAGCCGATAATCAGCGCCAGCGTCGCCAGTTCGAGCGTCGCGGGGAATGCATGAAGCAGATCCTGCAACACTGGCTGCCCGGTAGCGCTGGCGGTGCCAAGATCGCCGTGAGCGAGGTTTTGCAGATAGTGCCAGAACTGGACGGGCAGTGACCGATCCAGCCCCAACTGGTGGCGAACCTGATCGTAGGTGGACTGGCTGGCGTGATCGCCAACGATCTGTAGTACGCGGTCGACGGGAGAAAAGGCGGAAAGCGCAAACGTGACGAGCAATAGCCCGAAGAGCGTGAGCAGCAGGGTAAGAAAGCCCTGAAGTACGCGGGTGGAAAGATGTGGCATGGAAAATCGTTATCCTGAAAATTTGCGGGGGAGACCCCTCTCTCCCTGAGGGATCGCCAGTAATAATCGTTGCACGAAACAGTCCCCTCGCTCCTTTGGGGAGAGGGAAAAATCTACTTCGTGACGCGATCGTACCAAACCATATCCGCGTTCAGCCCTTGCTGATATCCCTTCACGTTATCGCGTACCACAATCTGGGTTTTACCCTGATCGACGAACACGTATGGCGAGTTATGCTGTATCTCTTCCTGCATCTTCTTATAAAGACCCAGACGTTTAGCCGGATCCGGCTCTGCCACCGCCGCCAGCGTGGCCTTGGTCATCTCCGGAATCTTCCAGCCGTTCAGCCCCGCCACGGTGCTGGATTTACCATCGTTCCACGCAAAGGCGCTGGCGTTAGAGTGCGCGTCAAAGTAGTCCGGGATCCACAGGCGAATGGCCGCCTGATGCTGCTTCGCACGCACGCGGGCATAGACCTGGCTACCCGCCGCCGGGAGCAGATCGACCTTCACACCACCCTGGGCAAAGCTCGCCTGCATTGACTGGGCGATAGTGATAAACGGCGGTTTGTTCTCCACGTCCAGCGTGAAGTGCGCGTCTTTAATACCCGCTTTAGCGAGGATTTCCTTTGCCTTTGCCGGATCGAACGTGAACGGATTGTCTTCCAGTGCGCCCGGCAGGCCGACCGGCAGGAAGCTCTGATGGACAAAATACTGGCTCTTCAGCAGGTTTTTGGTGATGCCTTCATAGTCCACCAGCCAGCGCGAGGCTTCCCAGAACGCGGGATTGTTCAGCAACGGGTTGGCGCTGTTGCCCGCGTTAAACACCAGATAGTTCTGCTCGGCAGAGGGAATACTCAACACCTTCACGCCCGCTTTGCCTTCCAGGGCGCTGATCTGATCTGCGCCCAGATCGCGGGCCACGTCCGCATCGCCCTGCTGAATCAGCAGGCGGCGAGAAGCCGGGTCTGGCACGTTTTTGATAATGATGCTTTTAAGCGCGGGCGCGCCGCCGGGGGCGGTGTCGTTGGCTTCAAGCACGATAGCCTGATGCGGCTGATAGACGCGCATTTTAAACGCACCGCTGCCCGCAGAGTGCATTTTCAGCCACGCGTTGCCGAAGTCGTTGTCCTTCACGTTGGCGGAAACCAGCTTCTCATCGACGATCGAGGCGATAGGCGTTGAGAGAATATTCAGCGCCACCGCCGGGCTGACGTCGGCCGTCCAACTGAGGGTGAGCGTATGATCGTCTACTTTTTTCAACTGGCTGGCGATGTTGCCAGGCTCCCAGCCTAATACGTTCAGGATGAAGGCGGGAGATTTGTTCAGCGTCACGGCGCGGGTATACGAGAAGATGACGTCTTCCGGGCGCAGCGGGTTGCCGGAGGCAAATTTTGCATCGGGCTTGAGTTTAATCGTCAGGGTTTTTGCTGCCGCGTCGGCTTGCCAACTTTCTGCCAGAATGGGGGTGATTTCTTCAGGGTTATCGCGGTCCGGTTGAACCAGACGCTGATAAAGACTCGGTACGGTCTGAATGCTGGACAGTTCGTTGGCTTCGGCCGGGTCAAGGCTCACGATGTCATCCAGACCCTGAGCGACCACCAGCGTATTAGGCGGAGTAGCGGCATGGGCGGCGGCAGACAGCGCAGCCAGCACCAGTAACGGCAGCAGTTTTTTGGTCATAGCGATCCCTGAAAAAGAATTATTGTGATTGTTTTATGTTCCGCTACGTTAGGCTGAGTCAGAAAATCCGCAAAGTTCAAATTCTGCTTTGCTTATGCCCGCAGGGTATAAGGCATGCCGGTTGGCTATTAGCTCTGCGCTCTTTGCGTCTTCTTTTTAACCTGCTATAACAAAAGCCTTACCTTTCAGGGAGTCACCGCCGTGCCCGAAATCAATCAACATGGTCAGATCGTTAACGATATCGTCCCAGACTGGAAGGGCGCGCGAGTCCTGACCCGCACGCCGCTCAACGGACGCTTCTGCCGCCTGGAGCCGCTGGATGCCCATCGCCACGCCGCCGATCTGTTTGAAGCCTACGCGCTGGGCGACGACAGCGACTGGACGTGGCTTGCCAGCACCCAGCCCGAAAGCGTTGAGGCGACCACCCACTGGGTTATCGTAAAAGCCATGGACGATGAACTGGTGCCGTATGCCGTTATCGATCTGCGTACCGAGCGCGCGGTCGGCCTGGTGAGCTATATGGCGAACGAGCGCCAACTGGGATCGGTAGAAATCGGCCACGTGACCTGGTCGCGCAAAATGAAAAATACCGCGATGGGAACAGAGGCCGTCTGGCTGTTGCTGAAAAATGCCTTCGAGCACGGGTACCGCAGGCTGGAGTGGAAGTGCGATTCGATGAACATTGCCTCGCGCCGTGCGGCTGAGCGGCTCGGGTTCACCTGGGAGGGCTGTCTGCGCCAGAAGCTGGTGCGTAAAGGACGCACCCGCGACAGCGATATGCTTTCTATTATCGATGGCGAATGGCCAGAGCGCGACGCGTCGCTCCGAGCCTGGCTGGCGGTGGAGAATTTCGACGGGGCAGGGCGGCAGATCCAAAAGCTCGAGGCCTTCCGATGAAGGCCTGAGAATTATATCTTCCCGCTGTACAGCACCGGGCCTGTTGGCTGGCCGGTTGGTGACCCGCCCTGCGGTTCGAGGCTTATCGCGATTACCGCATCAGTGACAATCGACGCGTTCTTCAGCGAAACCTGCGTTGGCGCGCGGTTATCCACCAGCCCCAGCGAGACAGGAGCTTGTCCCGGCGGGATCAGCCAAAGTTGCAGGCTGTTTTGCGCCGCGACATTGGTTGGGCGCAACGGCGTAATGCTCAACTGTTGGCGACGGCTATCGGCGCTGACCACCCACTGTCCGTGCTGCTGACCATCGTTCAGGACCATCAGCGGCGCGAGTTCCGGCGCGCGGGTGGAGAGCCAGGTCACGACCGTCACGGCGGCGAGGCCTGCCGCCACCATCCAGCCAAGATAAGGTCGGGTGTTGCGTAAAGGCGCTTTCAGGGGCAGATCGAGGGCAATCTTTTTCCACACCGCCTCCGGCGGATGGATCGGCGCAAGATGGCTATCGAGGGTGCTGAACATCTCCTGCCAGTACGCTACGCGTGCGGCCAGATCCGGCTCATCGGCAAGCCTTCTTTGAAGCTGCAACCGCGCACCGCCTCGCAGGGTACCCAGGGCATATTCGGCAGCCAGCATATCATCGCGTTTCTCAAGATCGTTCATAGTCCAACGCACTCCCGAAGATGGTCCATTGCACGACGGATCCAGCTTTTCACCGATCCTACGGGCTGCTGGAGCCAGTCAGCGATATCGCCGTGAGACATTCCCTGATAGTAAGCGAGCGAGATGCTCTGGCGCTGGTCGTTGCTTAAATGCCCGAGGCAGTGGCGCAGACGTTCCGCCTGTGATTCGTCATACCAGCCGTTAGGTTCGTCGCTATCCGCAATTACTAACTGGTCGGTATATTCTTCTTCCACGTGCGTGGAACGCGCCTGTCCACTGCGCAGCCAGTCGATGCAGCGGTTACGCACGATGTGCGTCAGCCAGGTCATCGGTGAGCTTAGGGCGGCGTTATAGGTTTCGGCTTTGCTCCAGACGGTGATAAAGCAGTCGTGCAGGACTTCTTCGGCCCATGCGCGATGGCGTAACATGCGCAGCGCCACGGCAAAAAGATGCGGAGAGGTCAGTCGATACAGTTGCTCAAATGCGCGGCGATCGCCGGTTGCGACCGCCTGCATTAATAGGGTGTGCTGCTCAGCAAGCGCGTTATCCATGCTTTTCCCGCAAGTGGATGTTGACTTCCAAAGTATAGACAACTACTTAGGCATCAGGACCGTATCGATAACATCGATCACGCCATTTTTCTGATGGACGTCATAGATGCTGATATTCGCCACGTTGCCTTGGCCATCCTTCAACTGGATATTGTGCGGGCCGTTGCTCATGATCCACAGCGGCTGGCCGTTGACGGTTTTCAGCTCCGCGTGCCCACCACCTTGTTTGATTTTCATCTCCAGCGCTTTCATGTCGTACTTACCGGCCACCACGTGGTAGGTCAGGATGCTGGTGAGCATCGCTTTATTTTCCGGTTTGACCAGCTTATCGACCGTGCCCGCAGGCAATTTTGCAAATGCCGCATCGGTTGGCGCAAACACGGTAAACGGCCCTTTGCTCTGTAGCGTATCCACCAGCCCTGCCGCTTTCACCGCCGCCACAAGCGTAGTGTGATCCTTCGAGTTCATGGCGTTTTCAACGATATTTTTGCTCGGGAGCATCTCTGCGCCACCCACCATCACGGAACCGGAATCCATGGCCGCTGATGCGCCAGCACAGAACAGTAAAGCGCTGGATACGAATGCAACACTGATTAGCTTTTTCATCATCTATCCTCGGATTGGGGAGCAAGTCGTTGCTCACATACTCACATACGAGGGCAGGGGGGAAACTGGATGCAGGAAAATGAAAATAAATTTAGGGAGGGGTTCGCAGAGTGAATTTTAACGTTGATTTAGGTTAAGTTCTGCTCGAAGGTTTTATGCGTTAATGCCGCTTCCGACTGAGTATATCAGGAACTTAACTCATGGATGATACTGAAAACCGTGCTTATCATCGGCCTATCTGGGACGACAATGGAGGGTTTCATTATGAAGTTACCTCCCAGCCGAAAGAAAATAATTACGTGGCGGTTTGCCTTAAGCCGCCGCACAAAATCATTCCGGTTATTTTTATTCCAGGAGTGATGGGATCAAATCTGAGAAATGATGACGGTGAGGTCTGGCAATGCAGCTTTGAATCGCTAAAAAAATGGCCACTTGCCAACCCAAAGAAAAGAAAGCAACTTCTTGATCCAAAAACTACATCCGTAGATGACCGCGGTGAGATCTTCAATGACGGGGCTGATGGCAAAAAATTCCCGTCCCGGCGCGCACGCGGGTGGGGAAGTGCGTTTTACATGAGCTACGGCGAAGCGCTTGACCGCCTGCAATACCTGCTCAGTGACGACGACATCCTGATAGATAACTACTTTCGTGAAGCACAATTACAAACGGCGCGGCAGCGTTTTACCGGTGTCAGGATTGGCGACGAACCTGCGGAGCAGGTGCTGACGGAAGAAGAAACGGCGCACGGACACCACTTTTTATATCCGCTGCACGTTTTTGGCTATAACTGGCTACAGTCCAATGCCGACTCGGCGACGTTGCTGGGTAAATATATCAGAAAGGTGCTGGGGGATTATCACGGCCGTCTGGCGGTGGACAAAGTCATTCTGGTCACCCACTCAATGGGCGGTCTTGTTGCCCGTCATTACTCTGAAAACATGAACGGACAGGGCAACATTCTGGGGATTGTACACGGCGTGATGCCGGACCTTGGCTCGCCGGCAGCCTATCGCCGGATGAAAACCGGTGAACGAGGTGTGACCGGGATGATTATCGGGGACAGTGCTGAGAAACTGATGCCGGTACTGGCCCAGTCGCCCGGCCCGTTACAACTGCTGCCGGGCAAGGCGTACGGTCCTGGCTGGCTGAAAATCGAGAGCGGCGGTACGCAACAGTCTCTGCCGAAAAGCGATCCGTACACGGAAATATACCTGAATAAAACGGCCTGGTGGCGGCTGTGTGAGAAGGATTTGCTGCTGGGGGATACTGCGGCTGAGTGGGACAAATATGAGAATAGGATCAACGATCAAGTCCGAAAATTCATTGAAAATCTGAATGGAAAATACCACCCGCAAACCTGGTTGTTTTACGGTTCCAGCGTAAGTAACCCCTCTGATGCGTTTCTGACGTGGAAAGAGCGTATCCCCCAGAGCGTGCGGGAGGCCCAGAGAGTTCGAAGTCACGCTGGAGATTTTATTGAACTGTCGCCATTAAGAGCCCACGAACTGATTTCTTCCGGTAGCCCCGGCGATGGCACCGTGCCGGTCAAAGCTATTCGTACTTCATCTCCTCATATCCATGCCGTACTGGCGACTGATGTTGACCATGAAGGGGCCTATGCCGTTGATCCGGTGGATAGCTCCCGTTCGGTCTACAGTGACCTGTCCGACGCCCTGATGTTCACGGTCCGCTCGGTGGTAAAAATCGTGCAGCAGGTGCCGGCACCATGAAAGAAAGCAAGTCTCCTGTCATTGTCACAATAACGCTTCTGCTGCTGGCAGCCGGATATTATATATACAACTACGTAACGTTTGTGCACACACCCCCAGCATTAACCGATAAGGAAATCCGTATGGTTGACAACCTGTTTGCCTCCACCAAAACTCAGTGCGTAGCGCGCTATGTGTTTGAGGTTCCGACCTCTTTTGAAAACACCCGGACGGACCGCGCCCAGATTAATGAGGTCAGCATCAGCAGCAAGCGACTTTATCGCCCGGCGTTTGCGCAGCGCATTCGGTTGCGGGAGGAGGAGCTGGAAAACAGCCATACCGTGGATGCTGTAGATAGTCCTTTTCTCAAGCAGGTGCACCGGATAAATGACAACGCGGTGATATTTGACCGTAATCAAAATGAGAGTGTGGCGGGTTCTAGTCGCATTCTTGAAGGGCATCTGTATGTTGATGGGGTGGCGTTTGTCCTCACTCAGGAGATTATCGATTACTCAGACCCGCGCTTTGCCAAAGAGCGGGCATTCTGGTTACGGAAAGAGGCGGGAAGACCTGAGTGGATGGCCAATAACAAGCCTCAGAAACTGGCAGAGCTACAGGACTTAATGTCTCGTCTTAGCGGGCGAAAAGATGATGAAATCCCGACACAGCCGGGTACCTGTATTTCAGAAGGGTTTATCCGCGACGGGCGCGAAAAACCAAAGGAAGATATCACTTTTATTTATCCGCACAGTTCGGTCTTTTCTTTTACCGTCTGGAGCAATAATGCTCTGAAAGAAAGCACAACCATGCTGGAGCGAACCGGGGAAATTCAGTCGTATATCAACAGCATTAATGGACGCACGCTACGTAAGGGTGAAGCGCAGATTGCTGGTTTCAAGGCCAGTGAATGGCTGATTACGGCCCCGCCAAAAAGCTCATCCGATAATCCCTCAGCGCAACTCATGTTTACCGCGGTAGCGAATGAGACAAATGCAGACTTCATGCATCCCAATCTTGATCTGACGCTAAGCAACGAAATCCCACCTGAAGGCAACGACACAGCTCCTCCATCAACCTATAGCGAAGCTGAGCTTGTGGCGATCTGGGATCGCATCACCCGCTCTTTTCGTCTCAGGAACAATGCATTCTGAATAGCGTGAGTCATGGGTAAAGGGAATGGAATCTGAGATATGAATGACACCAAAAATGACAAATTAACCCGCTGTTTTATCACGTTTTTAACAGATGATGGCGAGGGTGTTAAGTTCGAGATTTTGTGCCGGATGAAAGATAAACTTTCGGTTTACAGTGACCTGTCCGACGCCCTGATGTTCACGGTCCGCTCGGTGGTAAAAATCGTGCAGCAGGTGCCGGCACCATGAAAGAAAGCAAGTCTCCTGTCATTGTCACAATAACACTTCTGCTGCTGGCAGCCGGATATTATATATACAACTACGTAACGTTTGTGCACCCCCCTCCAGCATTAACCGATAAGGAAATCCGTATGGTTGACAACCTGTTTGCCTCCACCAAAACTCAGTGCGTGGGGCGCTATATGTTTGAAGTTCCGGCCTCATTCGAAAACACCCGGACGGACCGCGCCCAGATTAATGAGGTCAGCATCAGCAGCAAGCGACTTTATCGCCCGGCGTTTGCGCAGCGCATTCGGTTGCGGGAGGAGGAGCTGAAAAACAGCCATACCGTGGATGCCGTAGATAGTCCTTTTCTCAAGCAGGTGCACCGGACAAATGACAACGCGGTGATATTTGACCGTAATCAAAATGAGAGTGTGGCGGGTTCTAGTCGCATTCTTGAAGGGCATCTGTATGTTGATGGGGTGGCGTTTGTCCTCACTCAGGAGATTATCGATTACTCAGACCCGCGCTTTGCCAAAGAGCGGGCATTCTGGTTACGGAAAGAGGCGGGAAGACCTGAGTGGATGGCCAATAACAAGCCTCAGAAACTGGCAGAGCTACAGGACTTAATGTCTCGTCTTAGCGGGCGAAAAGATGATGAAATCCCGACACAGCCCGGCACCTGTATTTCAGAAGGGTTTATCCGCGACGGGCGCGAAAAACCAAAGGAAGATATTACTTTTGTCTATCCGCATAATCAGGTCTTTTCCCTGTCGGTTTCCACAAATACTTCTCTTGGCGATCCAAAAAGCATGCTGGAGCGGAGTCATGAAATTCAGCCTTACCTTACAGAAGTTAAAGCGAGGACGCTGCGGAAGGGTAAAACCCAGTTAGCAGGCTTTGAGGCCGATGAATGGCTTAACACCGCCCCGTCAGAAAGATCATCCGATCCCCTTGCCAAGCAACTCCTGTTTAACATCATAGCCAATGAAAAAATAGTGGATTTTCGACATCCGATTATTGACCTGACTTTAAGTAATCATAACTTGCCGCCACCGACCTACAGCGATGCCGAACTGTTAGAAGTATGGGATCGCATCACCCGCTCTTTTCGTCTCAGGAACAATGCATTCTGAATAGCGTGTGTCATGGATAAAGGGAATGGAATCTGAGATATGAATGACACCAGGAATGACAAATTAACCCGCTGTTTTACCACGTCTTTAATAGATGATTGCGAGGGCGTTAAGTTCGAGATTTTGTGCCGGATGAAAGAAAAACTCTCGGTCTACAGTGACCTGTCCGACGCCCTGATGTTCACGGTCCGCTCGGTGGTAAAAATTGCACAGCAGGTGCCGGCACCATGAAAAAACTCCCGTTTCCCCTCCTTATTCCGCTGGCGATGCTGTTGCTGGCGGCAGGATTCTATATTCACAACTATGTGACGTTTGTGCATACGCCACCGGAATTAACCGTTAAGGAAGAACGTATGGTTGACACCCTTTTTGCCTCCACCAAAGCCCAGTGCGTGGGGCGCTATATGTTTGAAGTTCCGGCCTCATTCGAAAACACCCGTGCGGACCGCGCCCAGATTAATGAGGTCAGTATCAGCAGCAAGAGACTGTATCCCCCAGCGTTTGCGCAGCGTATCCGGCTGCGGGAGGAGGAATTGTTAAACAGTCATACGGTACGGAAAATGGATCAGCCTTTTTTAAAGCAAATTTTTCGACTGAGTGACAGATCAGTGATTTTCGACCGCAATGAAAATGAAAGTGTACCGGGTTTTGGCCGTATTCTGGAAGGTCATCTGTATGTTGACGGGGTAGCATTTACCCTTACTCAGGAAATCACCGATTTATCTGACCCAAAATATCAAAAAGATAAGGCGGATTTTATCAATGCTGGCGTCAGTATCGATTTTCTAAACAACAAAGCTCAGAAACTCGCGGAGCTACAGGACTTAATGTCCCGTCTGAGCGGGCGAAAAGATGACGAAATCCCGACACAGCCGGGCACCTGTATTTCAGAGGGGTTTATCCGCGACGGGCGCGAAAAACCAAAGGAAGATATCACCTTGATTTATCCGCACAGTTCGGTCTTTTCTTTTACCGTCGGGAGCAATAATGCTCTGAAAGAAAGCACAACCATGTTGGAGCGAACCGGGGAAATTCAGTCGTATATCAACAGCATTAATGGACGCACGCTACGTAAGGGTGAAGCGCAGATTGCTGGTTTCAAGGCCAGTGAATGGCTGATTACGGCCCCGCCAAAAAGCTCATCCGATAATCCCCCAGCACAACTCATGTTTACCGCGGTAGCGAATGAGACAAATGCAGACTTCATGCATCCCAATCTTGATCTGACGCTAAGCAACGAAATTCCACCCGAAGGCAGCGACACAGCTCCTCCGTCAGCCTATAGCGAAGCTGAGCTTGTGGCGATCTGGGATCGCATCACCCGTTCTTTTCGTCTCAGGAACAATGCATTCTGAGCGGAGTCAATCCCCGGCGGTTACTTCCGGGGATTGACTCCGTGGAACTGCCATTTCGGTCAACGTGTACACGTTAGTAGATGCAACTTAGCCCCTCACCGGTGCACCGTCCGCCACATAATAAGCCGCCGTGCTCTTCGCCAGCGGCTCGCGCCCGCGAATGGCATCGGCGATTTTCTCGCCAATCATGATGGTGGTGGCATTCAGGTTGCCGGTAATAATCAGCGGCATAATGGACGCATCTACCACACGTAGCCCTTCCAGCCCGTGAACGCGGCCTTCGCCGTCCACGACTGCCATTTCGTCGCTGCCCATTTTACAGGTGCCGCACGGGTGGAAGGCGGTTTCGGCGTGATTGCGCACGAACTCATCCAGCTCTTCGTCGGTCTGGCATTCTACGCCGGGGCTGATTTCACGGCCGCGATAAGGGTCCAGTGCGGGCTGGTGCATGATCTCGCGGGTGATGCGGATAGCGTCACGGAACTCCTGCCAGTCCTGCTCGTGGGACATGTAGTTGAACAGGATTGCCGGATGGTCGTGCGGATCGCGCGACGTAATGCGCACGTGCCCACGGCTTGGCGATCGCATGGATCCGACGTGGCACTGGAAACCGTGCTCTTTCACCGCATTGGAGCCATTGTAATTAATCGCCACCGGTAGGAAATGGTACTGAATGTTCGGCCATTCGAACTCTTCGCGGCTGCGGATAAACCCGCCCGCTTCGAAGTGGTTGCTCGCGCCCACGCCAGTACCGCCAAATAACCATTCCGCGCCGATCTTCGGCTGGTTCCACCATTGCAGGGCAGGGTAGAGCGAGACCGGTTCTTTGCATTCATATTGCAGGTACATTTCCAGGTGATCCTGCAGGTTTTCGCCCACGCCTGGTAAATCGTGTACCAACGGAATATCGAACTGCTTTAGCAGCTCGGCATTGCCCACGCCCGAGCGCTGCAAAATCTGCGGAGAGGCGATCGCCCCGGCGCACAGCAGGACTTCTTTATTGGCCGTCGCTTTGGATGGGATAGTGCTTTCGCCCTCCAGCCACTCGACGCCCACCGCGCGCTTGCCGTCAAAAATAATATGATCGGTCATGGCGTGGGTGCGGATGGTCAGATTCGGACGCGCTTTCGCCTGGTCCAGGTAGCCGCGCGCGGTGCTGGAGCGTCGGCCCTTCGGCGTCACGGTCCTGTCCATCGGCCCGAAACCTTCCTGCTGATAGCCGTTGAGATCGTCGGTGCGCGGATACCCTGCCTGTACGCCCGCTTCCACCATCGCTTCAAACAGCGGGTTCACGCCCGGCCTGGAAGTGGTGACACTCACCGGACCGTCGCCGCCGTGCCAGTCGTTCGGCCCCGCGTCGCGGCTTTCCGATTTACGGTAGTAGGGCAGGCAGTTCAGGTAGCTCCAGTGTTCCAGACCCGGTGCCGTGGCCCAGTTGTCCAGATCCATGGCGTTGCCACGGATGTAGCACATACCGTTGATCAGCGACGAGCCGCCCAGCCCTTTACCGCGTCCGCACTCCATGCGGCGGTTGTTCATATACGGCTCAGGCTCGGTTTCATAGGCCCAGTTGTAGCGCTTGCCTTGCAGCGGAAACGCCAGCGCGGCGGGCATCTGGGTGCGAAAATCCATGCGGTAGTCCGGGCCACCTGCCTCTAGCAGCAGCACGGTGGTGTTTGTGTCTTCCGTCAGGCGCGTAGCCAGTACGTTGCCGGCAGAACCGGCGCCAATAATGATGTAGTCAAATTGCAAATAAACCTCCCGGTTAAAATATGGACTGGAATGTACCCATCTCAACCTGGATGGACTTCACCTGGGTGTAGCTCTGGAGCGTCATCACGCCGTTCTCGCGGCCAATGCCCGAGTGCTTGTAGCCGCCCACCGGCATCTCGGCGGCGGATTCGCCCCAGGTATTGATCCAGCAAATACCCGCTTCAAGCTGATGAATCGCACCGTGGGCGCGGTTCAGACTGGTGGTCACAATGCCTGCCGCCAGACCGTAGTCGGTATCGTTGGCGCGGCGAATCGCTTCGTCGTCGCTTTCATAGGTGAGGATGGACATCACCGGGCCGAAGATCTCTTCGCGCACGATGGTCATTTCGTCGGTGCAGTCGGTGAACACCGTTGGTGCCACCCATGCGCCGTTATCAAAGCCGCCGCCCTTCAGCACGTCGCCGCCGCACAGCACGCGCGCGCCTTCCGCTTTGCCTTTGGCGATGTAGCGCAGCACGTTCTCGCGGTGCGGGAAGCTGACCATCGGGCCAAAATTAGTCTGCTCATCAAACACATCGCCCGCGCGAATGCGACCTACGCGTTCGGCGATTTTCTGCTCAAATTCGGCCTTGAACTTCAGCGGCACGAACACGCGAGTGCCGTTGGTACAGACCTGGCCGGAGCTATAGAAGTTGGCCATCATGGCGATGTCGGCGGCCAGATCGAGGTCCGCGTCATCGAACACGATCAGCGGTGATTTGCCGCCCAGCTCCATCGTCACCTCTTTCAGGGACGAGGCCGCCGAGTTCGCCATGACCTTTTTACCGCTGGCGACGCCGCCGGTGAAGGACACTTTACTGATGCCCGGATGCTCGGTCAGGAACTGGCCCGTTTCCGCACCCACGCCCGGCAGGACGTTAAATACGCCGTCAGGCAGACCCGCTTCGGTATAGATTTCTGCCAGCTTCAGGGCGGTGAGCGGAGTGACTTCGCTCGGTTTGAAGATCATCGCGTTGCCCGCGGCCAGCGCCGGGGCGGATTTCCACAGTGCGATCTGGATCGGATAGTTCCACGCGCCAATCCCGGCGACCACGCCCAGCGGCTCGCGGCGGGTGTAGACGAAAGAGGTATCGCGCAGGGGGATCTGGTTGCCTTCCAGCGCCGGGATCAGTCCCGCGTAATACTCCAGCACGTCCGCGCCAGTGACGATATCAACGGCGGCGGTTTCAGAAAGCGGTTTGCCAGTGTCGAGGGTTTCCAGCTTCGCCAGCTCGTCGTTGCGTTCGCGCAGAATATCGACCGCCCGACGCAGGATGCGTGAGCGTTCCATCGCGGTCATCGCCGCCCAGACTTTTTGCCCTTCCTGGGCGCTTTTCACGGCGCGATCCACGTCGTCGCGCCCCGCGGCCTGGACCGTCGCCAGGACTTCACCGTTGGCCGGGTTGATGGTCTCGAAGGTGTTTCCGCTGGTGGCCGATGTATAGCCCCCATTGATATAAAGCTGCTGTTCTGCCATTCGGGACATAATGTCTCCTCGGTTAATCGGTCGGTAAATGCTGGCTGATAAAGTGGCTGGTGAGCGACTCGGCAAGCGGTTTGTCCAGCGGCTTACCGCTGAGGGCCGCGCGCAGCCAAAGCCCGTCAATCAGCGCCGCCAGTCCGTAGCCCGCCTCCTGCGCCTGCGGACGCGGCAGCTCGCGGGCAAATTCACTGACCAGGTTCGACAGCAGGCGGCGGCTGCTCACCTGCTGCAATCGGTAGAGCATCGGTTGATGCATGCTGCTCGCCCAGAAGGCCAGCCAGGCCTTCATCGCCGCGCTGCTGACCTGCGTTTCGTCAAAGTTGCCGGATACAATCGCCTGCAATCGCTGCTCGGCGCTGCCATCGGGCAGGGCGCGCAGGCGGCTTAACACCGCGTGGCGCAGCTGGCTGGTGATGTCGCGCATCGTCGCTTCCAGCAGGCCGTTCTTATCCTTGAAATAGTGGCTGATGATGCCGGTCGATACCCCCGCGCGACGGGCGATCTGCGCGATGGTCGCGTCGTGCATTCCCACTTCATTTATTGCTTCCAGCGTGGCGTTAATTAGCTGCCTGCGCCGGATCGGCTGCATCCCCACTTTGGGCATTTTTGCCACTCCATTCATCAGCGTTGGTTAACTATTAAAGCGGTTTTTGATTGGACGTTCAATATAAAATGTGTCTTAATTGTTGCGGATTCTGTTTTTAATAGTTACGAAAAAGGTGGGGATACTGGATGACAGACCTTTCACAAAGCAGAGAAAAGGACAAAATCAATCCGGTTGTTTTTTACACCTCCGCAGGACTGATTTTGTTGTTTTCCCTGATGACAATCTTCTTTAGCGACTTTTCCGCGCTGTGGATTGGTCGAACGCTGAACTGGGTTTCAAAAACGTTTGGCTGGTACTACCTGCTCGCCGCGACGCTGTATATCGTGTTTGTGGTGTGCATTGCCTGCTCGCGTTTTGGATCGGTCAAGCTCGGGCCAGAGCAGTCGAAGCCGGAGTTTAGCCTGCTAAGCTGGGCGGCGATGCTGTTCGCGGCGGGCATCGGCATCGACCTGATGTTCTTCTCGGTCGCGGAGCCGGTGACGCAATACATGCAGCCGCCGGAAGGGGCGGGGCAGACCATGGAGGCCGCGCGCCAGGCGATGGTCTGGACGTTGTTCCACTACGGGCTGACCGGCTGGTCGATGTACGCTCTGATGGGCATGGCGTTGGGATACTTTAGCTACCGTTATAATTTGCCCCTGACGATCCGCTCCGCGCTCTATCCTATCTTCGGTAAAAGAATCAACGGACCGATTGGTCACACCGTGGATATCGCGGCGGTGATCGGCACTATCTTTGGTATTGCCACGACGCTCGGGATTGGCGTGGTGCAGCTCAACTACGGGCTGAGCGTGCTGTTTGATATCCCGGATTCGATGGCGGCTAAAGCGGCGCTGATTGGGCTGTCGGTGCTTATCGCCACCATCTCCGTGACCTCTGGCGTGGATAAGGGCATTCGTATTCTGTCCGAGCTGAACGTGGTGCTGGCGCTGGGCCTGATCCTGTTCGTGCTGTTTATGGGCGACACGTCGTTCCTGCTGAACGCGCTGGTCCTCAACGTCGGCGATTATGTGAACCGCTTTATGGGCATGACGCTCAACAGCTTCGCTTTCGATCGCCCGGTCGAGTGGATGAATAACTGGACGCTGTTCTTCTGGGCATGGTGGGTAGCCTGGTCGCCGTTTGTCGGCCTGTTCCTGGCGCGTATTTCGCGCGGGCGCACCATTCGCCAGTTCGTGTTGGGTACGCTGATTATTCCGTTTACCTTTACCCTGCTGTGGCTGTCGGTTTTCGGCAACAGTGCGCTGTACGAGATCATTCACGGCGACGCGGCGTTTGCGCAAGAGACGATGGCGCACCCGGAGCGCGGCTTCTATAGCCTGCTGGCGCAGTATCCGGCGTTTACCTTTAGCGCCTCGGTCGCCACCATCACCGGCCTGCTGTTTTACGTCACCTCGGCGGACTCCGGCGCGCTGGTGTTGGGGAACTTCACCTCGAAGCTAAAGGATATCAACAGCGATGCACCCAACTGGTTGCGTATTTTCTGGTCGCTGGTGATTGGCCTGCTGACGTTGGGTATGTTAATGACCAACGGCATCTCGGCCCTGCAAAACGCGACGGTGATTATGGGGCTGCCGTTCAGCTTTGTGATCTTCTTCGTGATGGCCGGGCTGTATAAATCGCTGAAGGTGGAAGACTACCGCCGCGAGAGCGCCAACCGCGACACCGCGCCGCGCCCAATGGGCACGCAGGACAGGCTGAGCTGGAAGAAACGCCTGTCGCGCCTGATGAACTATCCGGGCACGCGCTACACCAAGCAGATGATGGAGACGGTGTGCTATCCGGCTATGGAAGAGGTGGCGCAGGAGCTGAAGCTGCGCGGTGCAAACGTCGAGCTGAAAAGCCTGCCGCCGGAAGAGAGCGAGACGCTGGGGCATCTGGAGCTGCGCGTGCACATGGGCGACGAGCAAAACTACGTTTACCAGATTTGGCCGCAGCAATATTCGGTGCCTGGATTCACGTATCGCGCGCGCAGCGGTAAATCGACGTATTACCGCCTGGAGACGTTCCTGCTGGAAGGCAGCCAGGGGAATGACCTGATGGATTACAGCAAGGAGCAGGTCATTACGGATATTCTGGACCAGTATGAAAGGCACCTGAACTTTATCCACCTGCACAGGGAAGCTCCGGGGAATAGCGTAATGTTCCCGGACGTGTGAGAGGGTAGCTAGGGTTGTTTTGAGAGATCGGCGTCATGCTTGAGTGTGACGCCGATTTTGTGTGTGGGGGGGGGGTACGGTTGTGCCTGGGCGGACGTTGCCAACGCTATTTCTCTGAGCGATTCCAGGGCATTTTTAACAGTAATTTTGCCATACCACACCAGCCACTGACTCCGGCAAAGAGTAAACCTGCGCCGACAAAGCCTGACAGTAAAAATAGCCCGCTATTAACGGTGTACCCTAATACAACGCTGATAAGAATGAGTGTGCCCGCAACAATCTGAACTTGTCTCATGACAGGTAACGGTTGTTTTTTGTCTTCAATAGTAGGGAGTTGGGCATTTTTCCACGCATTGATCCCGCCAGTCATCAGTAAAACCGGCGCTGAACTGACGGCGTTGATGAGCGTAGTCGCATTTTGTGCCGTACGCACCCCTGACTGACAATGAAAAATGACGGGCTGTCGCTCTGCGCCCTCCACCGTTTTACCTTCCGCGATATCGGTAGGAGGTACCGAGCGTGCGTGCGGTATGTGCTCACGCAGGTATTCAGCACGGTCTCGAATATCAATGAGTACAGCCCCTTGCTCAACAAGCTTTTTGGCTTCAAGCGGTGAAATGGATTCTGGCATCATTTGAGGTCCTCCGGGCAGTAAATGTCTTTTAAGGTGTTGATGATCTTTTTAACAGCCTCGTTTTTGATGGAATAGTTCACCCTTTGCGCCACTCTTTCAGATTCAATCAAGCCATCCTCTCTCATTTTCGCCAGGTGCTGTGAGGTCGCAGAAGGCGTTAAACCGGTCAATTGCCCCAAATCCCCTGACGAGGTGCCTGGCCTATCAATGAGAATGCAAAGGATCAATAGTCGCCTGCTGTTACTCATCGACTTAAGCAGTTTTGTGGCCAGCGAGGCGCTTTCCTGTAACTGGTGCAGTTGAGTATCTTTCATCTTTAATTTTAGAGTTTGCTAAATTTAGTAAATGCTAAATCAAACGACGCTCGTACACAAGCAGAAACCGTTCGTAAACGGATTTGAAATGACCTGATAATCTGTGGTGCTTCTCTCTGATACATCGCCAGATTAGTGTGTCAGGCCAAACTCAGGTACCCCATTATCTGCCATCCAGAGGTTGTATTTGTTAACAAAACTTCCCCTGTCCAACCCTCATGATGCGGAAACTTATCTCCAAAAAACGGGTAGCTATACATTTACGTCGAGTTGTCAGTTAATACGTTTTGGTTGCTTAACAGGAGAATGTCCATGCCGTCACACCCACTACGCCAGATTATTGAATCGTGCGATAGAGCGATCTCTGCTAAAGACTTTGATTCTTTGATGGAGAATTATTCCGAGGATGCCGCTCTGGTGGTAAAACCGGGCCTGATCGTTAAAGGCAAAAACAATATTCGCAACGCGTTCATTGCCATCTCTGAATATTTTCAGGATCAACTTATCGTTGAGCAGGGAGATATGCAGGTTATTGAAGGTGGTGGTAATGCTCTCGTGATCATGGAAACCGTTCTTCGTTATCCTGATGGACAAGGGGGAACGGTCGAAACCACGCGTCGTGCCACTTATGTTTTCAGGCAGGAAGGCCAACATCGCTGGCTTTGCACTATCGATAACTCTTATGGCTCGTCACTTTTAGATGCCGAACCTGTTTAATCAAGGCTTAATCCGCGCTCCAGAACGGAAACTGCTGTCTGGCAATGGAAAGCACTAGAGACCGCGAAAAATAGCGGCGAGCTGTTTTACTGCGTCTTCTATCTCTCTCTCGGTGTAAGCGGCAAACCCCATCAAGAACCCTGTGGATGCAGGGCTTCCTGCATATAATTCGGTAAGCCCAAGGATATCGACGCCTGCGCGGCGGGCAGCAACGGCGATCTCTGCCTCAGATATTCCCTGCCTGAGATGGCAAGGCATCTGCATGCCACCCGCTGGCGTTACGCAGACCACATAATCAGAAAGATAGGTGTCTATCAGGCTGGCCAGCTTGTCACGTCGAGTCACATAAACACTACGCATCATGCGCACATAGGAACCAAAATGACCCCCCTCCAAAAATTTCGCCAGAGTCAGTTGGGTGATTGAGGCGGTATGACCGTCCATGAGTGTCCTTGCCATCGTCAGGGGCTCGACAAGTTCTGCGGGCACAATCATGTATGCAATGCGTAGCCCCGGGAAAAGAGACTTAGTGAACGTCCCGATATAGATTGTCCGGTTAAAAGCATCCAGGCCCTGAACGCAGGCCATAGGTTTGCCTTCATAGTGAAACTCACTGTCATAGTCATCCTCGATTATCCAGGCGTGGTGGCGGTTGGCCCAATCGATGACCGCCAGACGTCGGTCCAGAGATAGCGTGACCCCGGTAGGATACTGATGGGAAGGGGTAAGGTAGATAGCTTTTGCAGGCTCTGTCAGAGAATTAAGGTGCTCAATACAAATGCCTTTATCATCAAGAGGAACCGGAATGCTGTTCAGTCCGGCAGCTTTAAACGCTTTGTGCGCCCCTTGATAAGCAGGATCCTCAATCACAACGCCATCCCCGTTGTCCATCAGGACGTGAGAACAGAGAGCCAGCGCCTGTTGGGAACTTGTCAGAATAATTATCCGTTCTGCCGTGGCATGAGTGCCGCGCTCCAGATTGACATATTCCGCGATGGCCCGCCGTAAGCGCTCCATACCTTGCGGTGGACTTTGTTCTAATGCCTGGTGGCGATACTCTTTCAGCACCTGTCGCTGAAGACGCTCCCAGGCTGGAATCGGAAACAAACGCGTTTCGGGGATACCCGGAGCCAGTGGGCGAGGTGAGGAAAATTCGCGTATCCCTCCACTCTCATAAATCACCTCGCCTCGGGCACTGAGTTTTGCTTTACGTACATCAGCGGCTAACTGACGCTGGCGGGAATGTGGTTTCAAAAATCGTGCGCTGGCAGAAACAAAGCTACCTCTTCCAGTATGCCTCTCAATAAAACCTTCTGCATGCAGGCTGGTGTAGGCCGCTTCAATGGTATCCCGAGAAACACTCAGTGATTTTGCCAGCGCGCGTGAAGCCGGAAGGGCCTTACCGTTAGATAAAATCCCCTCCAGTATGAGTGTCCGTATTGCTCTCTGGATCCTTTCATGGAGCGGTAGCGATCCGTTTGCAGGATCGGTTATCCATGCCTTTACCGTTTCAAGCTGTGCGTGCTTAAACATCCGTTTCCCCACTATTCCTCGTGTCATCATTCATTCTAAAGCAAAAATGTCGGCTTCACGTTGATGAATTGGTCTGCTTGACTCACTAAAATTGGCAGGGCTAATCGTGCCATTTGGCCCTTATAATCCTTTCGCAAGAGTGAGCGCAGGGGCTAAAAATGAACAGTAAAGACAACATTGTCATTTGTTTTGAAATAATCTATTTGCGCCAACATAAACACAATCGAACATAAATAAACAAAGAGGTTATTATGATGAATAATGTGATTGTCACTATTGATGCTGTCCAGGAAAGTGATTATGAAAGCTGGTTGCCAAACTGGAAAGAATATCAAGAATTTTATAATGTCGATATTTCAGAATCCGTCACAAAACGGACCTGGCAACGATTTTTTAGCCCCATTGAACCTATATTTTGCGTGGTAGCAAGATATAACGGAGAAGTGGTCGGTTTTGCGCATTATCTTTTTCACCGTTCGACCTGGGCTGAGAGTGATTATTGTTATCTTGAAGATTTATATGTTTGCGAAACCATTCGGGGACAACAGGTTGGCAAACAGTTAATTGAATATGTTCAACGAGAAGCCCGAAAACGTCATGCCAGCCATCTTTATTGGCATACACATGAATCCAATTTCCGTGGGCAAAGGCTGTACGACTGGGTGGCGAAAAAAAGTGGGATGATTGAATATCGGATGCAGGTAAGGTAATTCCCGTTAACTGACGCTATGCCCCTTAAAAATAAGCGGGGGCATGTGTCTACTTTGTGCTCAATCTAAACAGTGAATCATGACTTTATCTTGACCTGAAGTTAACTTGAGCTTTTAAGATGCGAGGAATGAATTCAACCCGGAGAGAGTGTGCATATGAAAGAGTTTGATGTGGGTCTCACGCATGTTGCCTTTGTCGTCAGAGATTTGGACAAGAGTATCGAATTTTATCGTCAATACGCTGGAATGGAGGTTATCCATTCACGCGAACCCGGCGTTCCGGATGCGCGTAAAGTGGCGTGGCTAAGCGATCATACCCGCCCATTTGCACTGGTCCTTGTGCAAGCGGATAACGTGACGGATACCCCGCTGGGTCCTTTCGGTCACCTTGGTGTTGCCTGCGCAACTCGAGAAGAAATCGATCGTAAAACTGAAATGGCACGGGCCGAAGGGAAGCTGCGCAAAGAACCGGAATATTATGGCGATCCGGTAGGCTATTTTGTATTTTTTGCTGATCCTGACGGTAATACCCTTGAGCTGTCTTACGGGCAGCGTGTTGGTCTTGAAGCCATTCGCGCCAGCTAATTCCTGCTAATAAGAACCGCCAGAGGCTGCACGCCTGGTAGTCGTCGCAACGGAATAATATTGACTTTCCAGCGCCGCTGGCGTTATTCATATCGTCCAATCTCCTAATAAGATCTATCGCTAAGGACTCAGAGATGATCTCGTTCCGTGCAATGACAGAAGAAGAGTTTCCAGCTTATCTTGACTATTTTATTCCTGATTATACAGATGAGATTGTGGCTAATTATGGGTTATCTCAAGATGATGCTCTTTTAAGAGCCAATAAAGAAATATCAGATGCGCTCAATGAGGGCGTCAATACTCATGGGCAAATGTTACTGTGCCTTATTGAAGCGTCAATTCATCAAGACAAGCACGTAGGCTACCTCTGGTATAAACCAGATACGATTATGCGAACTGTATTTATCTATGACTTTCACATTTTCAATGCCCTCCAGGGACAGGGGCTTGCTAAACAGGCGCTTCGGGATTTCGAAGAATATCTGCGAGAAAAAGGTTTTAAAGAGATCAGGCTGCGCGTGGCGGGTGACAACGCCCGTGCCCGACATGTCTACGAGACCAGTGGCTTTGGGGTTACGGGTATTAATATGAGTAAGGTTATCGTGGGCTGAGATATCAAGAATCACGAGAGTGCCAGAGTTATCATGTGCTCTCTTGTTTTATATTTATAGTCCAACGGCGTGATGTTATTCATTTTCTGAAATTATACTTATCCACTATTCATAATCCATTTATAAATGTTAAGGGTTATTCGTAAGGCATTCCTTAAGCACAAATGCATTAATACATAAATATAATCGCGAGCATAATTCCTTTTTTATAAGGAGATAAAATGGCTATTCCAGCGTACTTATGGCTTAAAGACGATGGCGGTGTCGACATTAAAGGCTCTGTAGATGTAATGAACAGAGAGGGTAGTATTGAAATTCATAGTTTCGCTCATGGGTTGCATCTTCCGACAGACAATATGAACGGTAAAATAACGGGTACTCGTTTACATAGCGCACTGTCGTTTGAAAAAGAATTCGATTCATCCAGCCCTTATCTCTACAAGGCCGTTGCAAAGGGCCAGACGTTGAAAAGTGCCGAATTAAAGTGGTATCACATCAACAATGCTGGGCAGGAAGTGGAATACTTCAACATGCTACTCGAAGACGTCAAAGTCGTCTCTGTTTGCCCGTTGATGCATAACTGCAAGAACGCCAGCACCGAGAAACACAACCACCTCGAAGCCGTTTCACTTCGCTATGAGAAGATCACCTGGAAACACTGCGACGGCAATATCATGTTCACCGATGCCTGGAACGAACGATGATTCATTGCACATTTCGGCTTAATGGTAACGGCTTGTCCAATTTAAGCTGTCCTGGAATAGGTTTTTTTCCCGCATATTCTGGCAATGAGGGGCATCACCGGAACAACCCAGATTCTGTCACTGTGAAAAATATTGGCCCACTGCCACCGGGAAAATATTACATAGTCGACCGGCCGAGAAGTTTAAGTACCCGAGTGAATGACGTTTTTGCATCAAAATACACTGGTTCTGATCACTCTATATGGTTTGCCCTTTACCGCGTGGATGACAATCTTGATGACCACACTTTTATTAATGAAGTGGCTAGAGGAAACTTCAGGCTTCATCCGGCAGGTTACGCGGGGATAAGTAACGGTTGCATCACGCTGCCTTCTCCCCATCATTTTGCAGTGCTCCGGGAGGCGTTAATGAGTACACCCAAAATAATGGTGTCAGCTTCATTTTCTGCGTATGGTACGGTACAGGTGTATTAACAATGACTCCTATAAAATTTGTCGGAATTTGGATTATTCAATTTATTTCATTTTTTATAATTTTTTCAGTGAGTTATATATTATTACCTGAAGTGTATCTCTTTCATCTTTACAGTGACTCCGTGAGCTTTATAACGGAATCAGACTGGGATGCACTGTATATGATTAGCATGATGGTCGCTTCGGTACTGATTAATGCAGTGCTCATTTACGCCACAGCGTTAATCGTAAAATGACGATACAAGCCATACTGTAACATCTTCGTTGACAGAACTTTAATGATAACTATTTTCATTTAAATATAGCCTGTGCTATACCATATAGCACAGGCTAATTTTGCTTTGAATTTAACCACATCAGGAGATTTCTGCGATGCGACCAGGGCAAGGATTAAAGAAGGTGTTATTCAGCATGCTGTTAACCGCCGTGACCACCACGGGCGCGTTTGCAGCTGAAAAGTTCAGGGTGGTCACCACCTTTACCGTCATTGCTGATATGGCGAAAAACGTCGCGGGCGATGCGGCTGACGTGACCTCCATTACCAAGCCGGGTGCAGAAATCCACGAATATCAGCCGACGCCAGGCGACATCAAGCGTGCGCAAAATGCGCAACTGATCCTCTCCAACGGCATGAACCTGGAACTGTGGTTCCAGCGCTTCTACCAGCACCTGAAAGGCGTACCGGAGGTGGAGGTCACGAAGGGCATCACGCCGATGGGCATCAGCGAAGGGCCGTATAACGGCAAGCCTAACCCGCACGCGTGGATGTCTCCGGACAACGCGCTGATTTACGTCGATAACATTCGCGACGCTCTGGTCAAGTACGATCCGGCGAACGCCCAGATCTATCAGCGCAACGCCGAGATCTACAAACAGAAAATCACCAAAACCCTCGAACCGCTGCGCAAGCAGGTGGCAGATATTCCCGAAGACAAGCGCTGGATGGTGACCAGCGAAGGGGCCTTCTCCTACCTGGCGCGGGATTTAGGACTGAAAGAGCTGTACCTGTGGCCGATTAACGCCGATCAGCAGGGGACACCGCAGCAGGTGCGTAAGGTCATCGATCTGGTGAAAAAACATCACATTCCAGCCGTGTTCAGTGAAAGCACCGTTTCCGATAAACCCGCTCGTCAGGTGGCGCGCGAAACCGACACCCATTATGGCGGCGTGTTGTACGTTGACTCTCTGAGTGCGGAAAACGGCCCGGTACCGACCTATATCGATCTCTTGAACGTCACGACCCGCACGCTCGTGCAGGGGATCCGCGACGGCATGAAGGAGTAGCACATGCAGGCTAAAGGTATTGTCGTCACGGACGTAACGGTGACCTACCGCAACGGCCACACGGCGCTGCGCGATGCGTCGTTCAGCGTGCCGGGCGGGTCGATTGCTGCGCTGGTCGGGGTCAACGGCTCGGGTAAATCGACGCTGTTTAAGGCGGTGATGGGCTTTGTGCGGGTGGCGAGCGGCAACATTGCTATTTTGGGCATGGCCCCGCACCGCGCGCTGCGCCAGAACCTGGTCGCCTACGTGCCGCAGTCGGAAGAGGTCGATTGGTCGTTCCCGGTGCTGGTCGAAGACGTGGTGATGATGGGGCGTTACGGCCACATGGGCTTTATGCGCATTCCCAAAGCGCAGGATCGCGAGATCGTGACCGAGGCGCTGCGGCGCGTGGATATGCTCGAACTGCGCCATCGGCAGATCGGCGAACTGTCCGGCGGCCAGAAAAAACGCATCTTTCTGGCGCGGGCGATTGCCCAGCAGGGCGAGGTGATCCTGCTCGATGAGCCTTTTACCGGCGTCGACGTTAAAACCGAAGCCAGAATTATCAGCCTGCTGCGCGAACTGCGCGACGAAGGCAAAACGATGCTGGTCTCGACCCACAACTTAGGTTCGGTGACGGAGTTTTGCGATTACACGGTGATGGTCAAAGGCACCGTGCTGGCGAGCGGCCCAACGGATACCACCTTCACCGCCGATAATCTTGAGCGCGCCTTCAGCGGCGTGCTGCGGCACGTGGTGCTTAGCGGATCCGAAGACCGCATTATCACCGACGACGAGCGGCCTTTCGTGATGCATCGCCCGCCGGGCGTCGAGCGGGAGGCAAAATGAACACGCTTCTCGAACCCTTCGGCTATGAGTATATGCTCAACGCGATGTGGGTCTCGGCGATGGTGGGCGGGCTGTGCGCTTTTCTCTCCTGCTATCTGATGCTCAAAGGCTGGTCGCTGATTGGCGACGCACTGTCGCACTCGATTGTACCCGGCGTGGCGGGAGCCTACATGCTCGGGCTGCCGTTCGCGCTGGGCGCGTTTTTGTCCGGTGGGCTGGCGGCGGCCAGCATGTTGTTTCTGAACCAGCGCAGCCGCCTGAAGGAGGACGCCATTATCGGGCTGATCTTCTCCTCCTTTTTCGGGCTGGGCTTGTTTATGGTATCGCTCAACCCGACCTCAGTGAATATTCAGACCATCGTGCTGGGCAATATCCTGGCCATCGCCCCGGAGGATATCGTGCAGTTGACGATTATTGGCGTGGTCTCGATCCTCGTTCTGCTGTTCAAATGGAAGGATCTGATGGTGACCTTTTTCGATGAGAACCACGCCCGCGCCATCGGCCTGCGCCCCGAGCGCCTGAAAATCCTGTTCTTCACGCTGCTGGCGGTCTCCACGGTAGCGGCGCTGCAAACCGTCGGCGCATTTCTGGTCATCTGCCTGGTGGTCACGCCTGGCGCGACCGCGTGGCTCCTCACTGACCGCTTCCCGCGCCTGCTGATGATTGCGGTGGCGATTGGCAGCATCACCAGCTTCCTCGGCGCGTGGGCCAGCTATTATCTGGACGGTGCGACCGGTGGCATTATCGTGGTCGCCCAGACGCTGCTGTTTCTGCTGGCCTTTGTCTTTGCGCCGAAGCACGGCCTGCTGGCAAGTCGCCGCCGGGCGCGTCACGCGCTGGAGGTGCAGGAATGATGACCTTACTTCTTGAACCCTTCCAGTTTGCGTTTATGAACAACGCGCTGCTCATTTCACTGCTGGTGGCCGTGCCGTGCGCGCTGCTGTCGGTCTTTCTGGTGTTAAAGGGCTGGGCGCTGATGGGCGACGCCATGAGCCACGCGGTGTTTCCCGGCATCGTGCTCGCCTGGATGATGGGCCTGCCGCTGGCGGTTGGGGCATTCGTCGCCGGTTTGTTCTGCGCGGTTGCCACCGGATACCTGAAAGATAACAGCCGGATCAAGCAGGATACCGTCATGGGGATCGTTTTTTCCGGCATGTTCGCCGTCGGGTTAATCCTCTATATTGCCGTTAAGCCCGAGGTGCATCTCGACCACATTCTGTTCGGCGATATGCTGGGCATTAACGGGATGGACATTCTGCAAAGCGGCATCGTGGCGGGGCTGATAGCGGTGGTGATTGGCGTGAAATGGCGCGATTTCCTGCTGTTCTGCTTCGACTATCAGCAGGCGCAGGCAAGCGGCTTGCGCACCCGCTGGCTGCATTACGGCCTGCTGTGCATGGTGTCGCTCACCATCGTGGCGACGCTAAAGGCGGTGGGGATTATTCTGTCGATTTCGCTGTTGATTGCACCCGGCGCGATTGCGGTGCTGATCACCCGGCGCTTTCACGTCGCGCTAATGGTGGCGGTAGCTATCTCTATGCTGGTGTCGGTGAGCGGCGTTTATCTGTCGTTTTACCTCGACAGCGCCCCCGCGCCGACGATTGTGGTGCTGTTCGCGCTGGTATTTATCGTCACCTTTGTGGTGACCAGCGTGAACGCGAAGCGGCGGGAAAATCTTACAGCAGCGTGATGACACACTCGCGATCGCGCATCCAGTTAAGTGCAAAGGCAGTGCCTTCCTCAAACCCCGCCAGTGGGCGGGTCAGCGCCAACGTTAAACTTTCATTATCGAGCATCGTGAGGCGGGCGCTGTCAAATCCCATCATCGTTTTAACCTCCGGAAACAGCGCCTTAAACAGGCTCTCTTTGGCGCTGAAGGTCAACGTCAGGGCGAGGGCAAACGGGAAGCCTGCGCGAGAAATCACGCTTTCTTCCTGCGCATCAATGACTCCCTCTTTGATCTCGTTCGCTTCATTTTCTGAAAGAATGGCTTCGCAATCGATGCCTATCAGTACCTTTTGATCGCGACTAGCCACGGCCATGGCCTGCGTACCGCTGTGGGAAATACTGCCTGAAATACCCTGCGGCCAGAGCGGTTCGCCGCTTGGACCGATGCCAGGAATAGTGCGCTCGCCTAGTGCGTTGAGCGCATGAGCCGCCGCTATCCGCCCGGCAAGATGATCGCTTTTGCGCTTGCGTCCGGCGTCAGTCAGTTGAGCGTGGTGGGGGAGCCAAAGGAGATCGGCGTCAATGAAGGTGGCAGGGAAAAATTCGATGCGGTGGACGGTGTGCCCGGCAAGAAGAAACGTGGAGTAATTCGCCTGCATGATGGTTCTCGCTGTCTTCTGAAAGTGAGAACCATACCGCAGTTAACGCGCCGGGTCAGCAGGTGCGACCCGGCAAGTCACATTACCAGCCGTAAGCGATCCCGCCGCCGACCACAAAGCTATGCTGGGAATCGTCAGACACGGAGGCTTTAACCACTACATTTTCCGTGGCGCGCGCCGAGAAACCGACTGCCAACGCGTTTTCACCATCGCTATTACCCACGCCTGCGCCAACGGAGAAGTTCTGGGTGTTAGTCACCTGCGGAATGTTTGCCATTGCCGCCACGCCTGCGATACCCGCGGATGCACGTTTACGGTTGTCTTCCACTTCGTTTTTAAGCTTACCAAAACTGGCGCTATTGCTTTGCTCAAGCGTCTCAATACGCTGCTCGTGGTTGGTCAGTTCGGCGCTATTCGCGGCAACTTTTTTGTTGGTTGCGCTTAATGCAGCACGGTTCTTCTCGGTATTATCCAGCGCGGCCTGAGCGCGAGATTGGGCGTACTCACCGCTGCTTTTGGCGATTTTCGTCTCTTTGCCCAGAGCGACAATTTCGTGCTCCCCATTAATGCTCATGCGGGAGGCATCAGCGGCGAGGTTATAGGTTGTCTTGTTCTGCACGGTAAGACTATCGATAGAGGTTTTGTTGGTCACGATGCCTTTGGCATTGTCGTCAATAAGGGTACGGTTACCGGCAATATTGCCTGCATTTTTGGTGACATCAGCATTGGTCTGCTGGAGAGCGGCGACGTTGTTGGTGATATCGCGCTGGCTATCCTTAAGAGCCTGGTCGTGGGCTGCCAGCTCCTGACGATCCTGAATGTTGTTGATTTTCAGGGTTTGCGTCTGGTTGTCGACGGACTGTAAATGGTTGTCCGTGTTGTGGATCGCCTGAGCATTCGTTTCAATATCGGTTTTGTTATCAGCGATGCCTTTGGCATTGTCGCCGATAAGAGTGCGGTTACCGGCAATATTGCCTGTATTTTTAGTGACATCAGCATTGGTCTGCTGGAGAGCGGCGACGTTGTTGGTGATATCGCGCTGGTTATCCTTGATGGTCTGGTCATGGGTTGCCAGCTCCTGACGATCCTGAATATTGTTGATTTCCAGGGTTTGCGTCTGGTTGTCGACGGACTGTAAATGGTTGTCGGTGTTGTGGATCGCCTGAGCATTATTATCGATGTTGGTTTTGTTATCAGCGATGTCTTTGGTGTTATCGTCAATAGCATTATGGTTTTCAGTAATCTGGTTTTGATGATCCACAAGGAGATCCAGATTTCCCTGAATCTGATCAAAGTTGATTACGTGATCATCGGAACCAAAAAAAGTCAGCTTGCCCTGAGTCGGATTTACGTCAAACACGCTTTGCCCTGACCTGTCTACGAACGACGTTGCCACGCCCGATTGATTGACATCATAGGAATATAAGCCAGCATAAGCGGCAGGCGTAATAACGACAGACAGCATAACGGCAATAACGGACTTCTTCATTGTAAACTCGCATTTGATTAAATATAGCGGACCAGGAATTCACAATGGAAATCCTTGGGGTAATGCCAAACGGTAACAACGCGCATTACGTCATTTTTAATTACCAGAGAAAGTGAATTATTCATTCTCGATAATTAAAAACGCCTGTAATAGTTCATGGCTTTTTTGAGGTGTTTGCCTGCTTGGTCAGTAGGCGAGGCAGAGAATACCTCTGTCGCTAAAGGAGAAACAAGATGTTTGTTATTGTAAAAATTTCTTATTTTTCATTTTAAATAATCATTTTGAATATCGCGAAAAATAATGTCATCGTTTGTTAGGTGTTTGTGATGAATAACCAAAAAGTTTAATGTAGACATCACGAATGCGGTGAAATAAATAAATGTATACTTTTATTCAGAAGGTGGAATGTAGACTTTCAGATGAAGGTGAGGAATTAAAGGGGATGTTGACGAGGAAAATTAACGGCGGCGATGGAGTCGCATATTCCCCCTCTCCCCTAAAAGAGGAGAGGGGAAGTCATTACCTGAATCAGAATCGGGTGTTAACGCTCATGTACCAGGTTCGACCCGGTTCATTATACGTGTATGCCCCTGCACCGTACATATATGCGCCAGTGGTGGCATTCCCGGTGGTCTGGGCATTACCCGCACGCCATTGACGTTTGTCGAAGACGTTATCCACGCCGCTGGTCAGGCTAAGGTTTTTGGTCACGTCCCAGGTCGCGCTCAGGCCGACAATGCTGTACGGACTAACTTCGTCCTTCTCAGAGCCTGTCACAGGTTGGCCTTTGTAGTTGTATTTCTTCGGCTGCTGCTTGCCGTACCAGGTGAAGGTCGATTGCACCGATACGTCCTGTTGTACCTGCCAGCTCAGCGTTGAGTTCAGCGTGTACTCCGGGATAATCGACAAACGGTCGCCGGTCTCTTTGTTCTTGCTTTGCAGCATGTAGGTAATGTTGTTGGTCCAGTTGACGGTCTCCGTGACCGGCACATTCAGTGAACCTTCCAGGCCTTCTACGACGGCCTTCGGTACGTTTTCCCACTGGTAAATATCGGTACTGACTTTGCTGGTGGATGTCTGACCAATCGGCGCGTAGCCCGCTTCAATCTTGTCGCGATAGTCGTTGCGGAACCAGGTCACGCCCGCCATCCAGCCCTCGCGTTTCCACTCCAGACCAATCTCTTTGTTGATGCTGGTCTCGGCCTTCAGGTCGTCGTTACCCATCATGTAACAGCCCACGCCGTCGGAACTGGCGTAGCAGCCCTGGCCTTTACTGTACAGCAGGTAGTTCGGGTTGGTCTGATACAGACTCGGCGCTTTATACGCCCGCGCGATACCCATCTTCAGGGTGAACTCATCGCCCAGACCCTGTGACAGGTTCAGGGATGGGCTCCAGTTGTTGCCCACAATGGAGTGATGATCGAAGCGCAGCGCTGGGGTCAGCATGGTGCTGTCGGTCAGCTCCATATTGTTTTCGGCAAACAGGGAGAAGATCTCCGCCGAGGAATACGGGCTGCGATCGTCGCTCATGCCCGGGATGGTTCCGCCTTGCTGAGCCTGCGAGTTAGAGGTGGAATCCTTCATGCGCTGCTGGTTCCACTCGGTACCCAGCGTCAGGTTCTGGTTGACCAGGAAATCGATCGGCAGATTGATCTCACTGTGCAGCATCACGTCAGCCAGATCGGTGTCGGTGAATTTGTTGCTGTTGAACAGGCCTTCGAGGCCGCCCGCCAGTCCTTCGCCCAGGCGTGAGTTACGCGTGTGCTCGTACTGCGCCCAGTTGCTGGTGGTGACGCCGTTATCCCAGCCCCCGTTCCAGGTTACGGCAAAGTTCTGGCGATAAATACGGTTAGTTTCTTTACCGTAGTTTTTCTTCACCAGCCCGTTTGAGCTGTTGTCGTTGTTGGTGTTCTGCGTGTCGCCCGCGTAGAGGTTGTTCTGGCGGCTGTAGCCCGCTTCAAACTGCAAGGACTGCATCGGGGCAAATTCCCAACGAACCACGCCGTTGACGTCTTTGTTTTCGACACCTTCGCGGCCCGCAGGCAGCGTGTCGGCATACGCGCCGGTACGGTCGGACTGGTGGCCCTGGTTGATATCCCACGCGTCGGCCTGGGTTTTATCCAGATTGCCATACAGGCGGAAGCTGAAATCGCCGCCCAGCGGGCCGCTCAGGTTGAAGTTGGTGCGTTTGGTGGAGCCTTCGTCTTTATGCTCTGGCGCATTCAGGTAGGTGTTCCACGAGCCGTGCCACTGGTCGTCGAATTTTTTGGTGATGATGTTCACCACGCCGCCCGCCGCGCCGTTACCGTAGCGTGCCGCCGCCGGACCACGGATGACTTCAATGCTTTCGATCATCTCTGGCGGTACCCAGCCGGTGTCGCCGCGAGTATCACGCTCGCCGCGCCAGCCCAGACGGATAGAGTTGCGGCTGGTGACCGGCTTACCGTCGATCAGGATCAGGGTATTTTCCGGTCCCATGCCACGGATGTCGATCTGGCGGTTGTTACCGCGCTGGCCGCTGGTGGAGTTACCGGTAAGGTTAACGCCCGGCATGGTACGGATGATTTCGGCCACGTCGCGAGCGGGAGGATTTTTACGGATTTCGTCAGCGGTGATTTTTGATACGCCCGGCGCCTGCAGGTTCTGCTCGGCGGCGGTGATCACCATCGTGTCTTCATGCTGCGCGCTGGTGGTCGCTGTGTCGTCTGCCAGTGCTGGCAGCGCGACGCCGTAAATCCCTAAGTTGACCAGCAAGGCCAGAGAGTGAATCTTCTTATTCATTGTACGTCCTGCTTTTCGCGCCGCATCCCCTTGACTCCATTCCCGAAGGGGAGAGGAGGCGGCATGGTTATTATGTGAGCGCGCTTCCCACAGCGCGGGCACTACGCTATTGCAAATGCAAATAGTTATCAATAATATTATCAATAAAATTTGTCCTGTAACAAAAAATGACGCGAGAAACATGAGGTTAAGAGAGTGACGGTGCAAACAGCGGGAAGCGATGCCTGGTGGCACTCGAAACAGGGGCCGGAAAGGGTAAAAGAAGGAGAGGACTACCGCGTCACGTTCTGGTGGCGCGATCCGGCAGGTACGGAGCGGTCGTCCCTCATTAAGCGGGTCTGGATCTACATCACTGGCGTGACCGATCATCATCAAAACGCCCGTCCGCAGTCGCTTGAGCGGCTACCCGGCACCGACGTCTGGCAGTGGCAGGGCACTTTTACGCCCGAGTGGCGCGGCAGCTACTGTTTTATCCCTACAGAAAATGACAACGACTTTGGTGACGCGGTGTTTAACGCCGACTCGCCCGACCGCATGGCGCTGCGCGAAGGCTGGCGCAAACTGTTGCCGAAGGCGATTGCCGATCCGCTGAATCCACAAAGCTGGCGCGGTGGGCGCGGGCATCCGGTGTCGGCGCTCGAAATGCCGAATGCGCCGGTCCAGCCTGGCTGGAATCACCCTGATACGCCTTATCAACCGCCCGTCTGCATTGAATGGCAGAGCGCGCGGCTGGGTAATCGTCGTCGCGTCTGGATTTTTACCACTGGCGATGAAAGCCAGGACCGCCCGCTGGCCGTCCTGCTTGACGGCCAGTTCTGGGCCGAAAGCATGCCCGTCTGGCCTGCGCTCACGGCGCTGACTCAGGAAGGTCAATTACCGCCTGCGGTGTATATCCTGATCGATGTAATCGACACTGCCCACCGCAGTCGCGAGCTGCCCTGCAATCCCGATTTCTGGCTGGCGGTGCAGGACGAACTTCTCCCTCTTGTGACATCCACTACGCCATTTAGCGATCGCCCCGACCGTACGGTGGTGGCCGGGCAAAGTTTTGGCGGCCTGTCGTCCTTGTATGCCGGCCTCAACTGGCCGCAGCGCTTTGGCTGCGTGCTCAGCCAGTCCGGCTCCTACTGGTGGCCGCATCGTGGCGCACATCATGACGGACTACTCATCGAACAGCTCAAAGCGGGTGAAAAAACCGCGCGCGGGCTGCGCATTGTCCTTGAGGCGGGCCGCAACGAGCCGCTGATTTTCCGTGCGAATCAGGCGATTTACGCCGAACTACAACACACACAGCAACCGGTTATCTGGCGTCAGGTTGACGGCGGACATGATGCGCTTTGCTGGCGCGGCGGGCTGACCCAGGGGCTGATGACCCTTTGGCAGCCGCTTATTTAATAACGGAGTCTGGTATGGAATTCAGTAATCCTTTCGATAATCCGCAGGGACAGTTCGCGATTTTGTCTAATGACCAGGCGCAATACAGCCTGTGGCCGCAGCAGTGCGCCTTGCCTGCGGGCTGGCGCGTGGTGTGCGAAGCCCAGTCACAGGAAGCCTGTCAGCAGTGGCTGACCGAAAACTGGCGAACGCTTGAGCCTACTCATTTTGCGGGGGATAAGGCATGAGCGCGCATCTTCCTCTCGTCGCTGCCCAGCCGGGTATCTGGATGGCGGAACAGCTTTCGACGCTGCCGAATGCCTGGAGCGTGGCGCACTACACCGAGCTGAAAGGCGATATCAACGCACCGCTGCTGGCAAAAGCCATCGCCGCGGGGATGATGCAGGCCGATACCCTGCGCACCCGCTTTAGCGAAGATAACGGCGAGGTGTGGCAGTGGGTCGATGAATCCATCACGCTGCCGGAACCGGCAATGGTTCGCGCTGAATCGCACGCCGCCGCCGTGGCGCTGATGGAGGCCGATCTCAGTCAGGATCTGCGCGTAGACAGCGGTCAGCCGCTGGCGTTCCACCTGCTGATTCAGGTCGAGGAAAACCGCTGGTACTGGTATCAGCGTTATCATCATTTAGTGGTAGATGGCTTCAGCTTCCCGGCCATTACCCGCCAGATCGCCGCCATTTATACCGCGCTCAGCAAAGGTGAACCGATTCCGGCATCACCGTTTACGCCGTTCGCCGAGGTGGTGGAGGAATATCAGCGCTACCGCGACAGCGAGGCGTATCAACGCGACGGCGCGTTCTGGGCCGAGCAGCGCAAGCAGCTTCCGCCACCCGTGTCGCTTTCCCCCACGCCGCTGCCGGGCCGTGCGGCAACCACCGATATTTTGCGCCTGAAGCTGGTTGCCGATAAGCGAGCGTTTAGCCGCCTGGTGTCGGCTGCACACCAGGTGCAACGCACCGATCTGGCCCTCGCACTGGTGGCGCTGTGGTTAGGGCGCTTAACCGGACGGCTGGACTACGCCGCCGGGTTTATCTTTATGCGGCGGATGGGATCGGCGGCGCTCACCGCCACTGGCCCGGTGCTGAACGTTCTTCCCCTGTCGGTGAACATTGCCGCGCACGACACGCTGCCGGATCTGGCGCAGCGCCTGGCAAATCAGTTGAAAAAGATGCGTCGCCATCAGCGTTACGACGCCGAGCAAATTGTCCGCGACAGCGGCCGCGCGGCGGGTGACGAAGCGCTGTTTGGCCCGGTTCTGAACGTCAAAGTGTTTGATTATCAACTGGATATTAATGGCGTAGACGCTATCACCCACACGCTGGCGACCGGCCCGGTCAACGATCTGGAGCTGGCGCTGTTCCCGGACGAGCAGGGCGGGCTGAGTATTGAAATCCTCGCCAACAAACACCGTTACGACGAGCCGACGCTGACCCGTCACGTGGCGCGCCTGCACGCGCTGCTGGCCCAGTTTGCTGACAACCCTGATCTGAAGTGCGGCGACGCAGAAACCGTTTCTGAGTCGGAATATCATCAGCTTGAGCGCATTAATGACACCGGCATGATGTTGCCCGCCACTACGCTTAGCGCGCTGGTCGCGGCGCAGGCACACAACACGCCGGACGCGCCCGCGCTGGCGGATGCTCACATTGCACTCACTTATCGCCAGATGCGAGAGCAGGTTATCGCCCTGGCAACACTGCTGCGCGAACGCGGCGTCAAGCCGGGCGACAGCGTGGCGGTGGCCCTGCCGCGCTCGGTGTTCCTGACGCTGGCGCTGCACGGCATCGTGGAGGCGGGGGCCGCCTGGCTGCCGCTCGATACCGGCTATCCGGACGATCGCCTGCGCATGATGCTCGAAGACGCGCGTCCGTCATTGCTGATTACCACTGACGATCACCTCCCGCGCTTTAGCGATCAGCCTGTCGAGACGTTTAGTTACAACACACTGTTACCGGTTGCGGGCAGTGAACCGCTGAACCTGGCGACGCCGGATCAGACGGCGTACATCATCTTTACCTCCGGCTCGACCGGTCGCCCGAAAGGGGTGATGGTGGGGCATACCGCCATCGTTAACCGCTTAATGTGGATGCAGGATCATTACCCGCTCACCGCGCAGGACGTGGTGGCGCAGAAAACGCCGTGCAGCTTTGACGTGTCGGTATGGGAGTTCTGGTGGCCGTTTATCGCCGGGGCGAAGCTGGTAATGGCCGAGCCGGACGCACACCGCGATCCGCAGGCGATGCAGCAGTTCTTTGCTCACTACGGCGTGACCACTACCCACTTTGTGCCGTCGATGCTGGCGGCGTTTGTCGCCTCGCTGACGCCGGAAAACGCCGACTGCTGCGCGAGCCTGAAGCAGGTGTTCTGTAGCGGAGAAGCGCTGCCGACGGCATTATGCCGCGAGTGGGAAGCGCTCACTCACGCGCCGCTGCACAACCTCTACGGCCCAACGGAAGCGGCGGTAGACGTGAGCTGGTATCCGGCGTTTGGACCAGAGCTGGCAGCGGTCGAGGGCAACAGCGTGCCGATTGGCTTCCCGGTGTGGAATACCGGGCTGCGCATTCTGGACGCGATGATGCGCCCGGTACCGTTTGGCGTGGCGGGTGATCTGTATCTCACCGGCATCCAGCTGGCGCAGGGATATCTTGGGCGTCCTGATCTCACCGCCAGCCGCTTTATCGCCGATCCCTTTGCGCCGGGCGAGCGCATGTATCGCACGGGTGACGTGGCCCGCTGGCTGGATAACGGCGCGGTGGAGTATTTAGGCCGCAGCGACGATCAGCTGAAAATTCGCGGCCAGCGCATTGAACTGGGTGAAATCGACCGCGCGATGCTATCACTGCCGGACGTGGCACAGGCGGTGGCGCACGCCTGCGTGTTTAATCAGGCTGCGGCGACGGGTGGCGATGCGCGTCAACTGGTTGGCTACGTGGTCTCTGAATCCGGCCTGCCGCTGGATCGCGACGCGCTGCTGGCGGCGCTAAAAGCCCAGCTTCCGCCGCACATGGTGCCGGTGGTGCTGCTGCAAATCAGCGCGCTACCGCTCTCGGCTAACGGCAAACTCGATCGCAAGGCGCTGCCGCTGCCGGAATTGACCAGCAGGGCTACGGGTCGTGCGCCACAAAGCGCCACGGAAATCGCGGTGGCGCAGGCGTTTGCTGCTCTGCTGGGCTGTGACGTGAACGATATTGAAGCGGATTTCTTCGCCCTTGGCGGCCATTCGCTGCTGGCGATGCGCCTGGCGGCACAGCTCAGCCGCGCGTTTGCCCGCCGGGTTACGCCGGGGCAGATTATGGTGGCCTCTACGGTGAATCAGCTCAGCACGCTGTTGGATTCGCCCATCAGCGAGGAACAGGCTCAGCGTCTGGGCTTTGAGACGATTTTACCCCTGCGTCAAAGCAATGGTCCGACGCTGTTTTGCTTCCATCCGGCGTCCGGATTCGCCTGGCAGTTTAGCGTGCTGTCTCGCTACCTCAGCCCTCGCTGGTCGATTATCGGCATTCAGTCGCCGCGACCGGACGGGCCGATGGCGCGATGCGCGGATCTGGATGCTGTGATTGAGCACCATCTGGCGACGCTGCGCGCCCAGCAGGCCCACGGGCCGTATTATCTGTTCGGCTATTCGCTCGGTGGGACATTAGCGCAGGGCATTGCCGCGCGGCTGCGTCAGCAGGGTGAAGAGGTGGCGTTCCTCGGCCTGCTGGATACCTGGCCGCCAGAGACGCAGAACTGGGCCGAGAAAGAGGCCAACGGGCTGGATCCTGAGGTACTGGCCGAAATCGAGCGCGAACGTCAGGCGTTTATCGCCGCCCAGCAGGGCCAGGCGTCAAGCGAGCTGTTTACCGCCATCGAAGGCAACTATGCGGATGCGGTGCGGTTGCTCACCACCGCCCATAGCGCGCGATTCGACGGCAAAGCCACACTGTTTGTCGCCGAGCGCACGCGAACGATGGATCCGCAACAGGCCTGGGCCCCATGGGTGAATGAGCTGGAGGTTTACCCTCAAGACTGCGCTCACGTGGATATCATCTCACCGCAGGCGTTTGAACAGATTGGACCGGTGCTGAAGGGGATACTGGCGTAAGACTTGAACCTTGCCCCTCATCCTAACCTTCTCCCCATAGGGGAGAAGGGACCGTCCGGAGCCGCCATCAGACCGCACGTTTCCCCAGCGGTACCACCAGCGGCGTGCCCGCCACCGGGTCGTCAATAATCATGCAGCGCATTCCGTAGATCCGCTCGATAAGTTCGGGCGTCACAATCTCTTTTGGCGCACCTTCCGCCACGATTTTACCGTCGCGTAGCGCAATCAGATGCGTAGCGTATCGACACGCCTGATTCAAATCGTGCAGCACCGCCGCCAGCGTATATCCCTGCGTGCGGTTGAGATCGCTCAGCAGCTCCAGCAGGTCAATTTGATGGCTGATATCCAGCCAGGTCGTTGGCTCGTCGAGCAGCATGATCGACGTTTCCTGCGCCAGCACCATCGCAATCCACGCGCGCTGGCGCTGTCCGCCGGAAAGGGTATCCACGCTTTGCAGCGCAAGATCGGTAATGCCCGTCGCGTTCATGGCGCGGGTCACGGCCTCTTCATCTTCTTTACGCCAGCGGGTGAACAGAGGCTGATGCGGGTAACGTCCGCGCGCCACCAGCTCCTGCACCGTGATATCGCCGGGCGTGGTGGCATTCTGCGCCAGTAACCCGATGCGCCGCGCCACCTCTTTGCTGGCAAACTGCTGAATAGGCTCGCCATCGAGAAACACGCTGCCCTGTGCGGGCGTCATCAGGCGACTCAGGGTGCGCAGCAGGGTGGATTTCCCACAGCCGTTCGGGCCAATAATCGCCGTAAAGTGGCCGTCGGGAATCGACACGGTTAAGTCGCTGGCGACGATTTTTTTGCCGTAGCCAAGGGTGAGGTTTTCGCCGCGCAAGCGGGTTGTTGTTGCACTCATTTCTTGCGGGACTCCTGAACTAACAACACGATAAGGTAAATGCCGCCAAGGCTGACGGTCACGACGCCCACCGGAAGTTGATAAGGCATAAACAGCTGCTGGGCGCAGAGGTCGGCAACCAGCAATAACAGCGCGCCGCACAGCGCCGACTGGGTCACGCCCCAGCGCGCCGTGCCGCTGATGCGCCGCGCGATGTGCGGGGCGACCAACGCAATAAAGGAGATCGGGCCCGCGATGGCGGTGGAGGCGGCGGTTAAGACTACCGCGACCAGCATCAGCGTCAGGCGGGACCGTTCAACGCTCACACCCAGCGCGCAGGCGCTATCGTCGCCCATTTCCAGCAGGCGCATTCTGCGCACCAGCAGCCACGCGCAGACAAGCATCAGCGCGATAATCGGCGTGGCGGGCAGGGTTTTAGCCCAGGTTAGCCCGTTAAGCGATCCGGCGTTCCACAGCCCGGCGGTGAGCGAGGTTTCCAGCGACGCGCGCATCAGCAGCCACGTGTTAAACGCCATCAGCATGGCGCGAATGCCAATGCCGATAATAATCAGGCGGAAGGTTTCAATGCCGTTGCGCCAGGCCAGCGCCCAGACGACAAGCGAGGTCAGGACTCCACCGGCCATCGCCGCCAGAGCAATTGCTGTCAGGTGTTGACCAAACAACACCATCGCCACCAGCACGCCGCTCCAGGCTCCGGTGTTAAAGCCCATCACGTCCGGGCTGCCCAGCGGGTTTCGCAGCAGCGACTGGAAGATGGCCCCGCTGACGCCGAGCGCCGCGCCGACCAGAATCGCCATCATCACGCGCGGCAGTCGCCATTCGGTGACCACCATAGTGATGTTACGCGGCGCATTGCCGGTGAGGGCATCAAAAACCTGTACAAAATCGAGCGTTACCGCGCCGCTGCGCAAGCTCCAGACGGCGGTGAGCACGCTTGCGATAACCAGCAACAGACAGGTGGTGACTAAACGGCGGGAAGGCGCCATCACAGGGCACCTCCGCGCTGGCGTCGCACCAGGAAAATCAGTACCGGTGCGCCGATAAAGGCGCTCACCACCGACACCCGTAGTTCGCCCGGGACCAGCAGGCGGCCCAATATGTCAGCAAATAACAGCAATACCGGCGTGGCGAGCAGCGTGACCGGGAGCGACCAGCGGTGATCGGCCCCAACTATCCAGCGCGCCATGTGGGGCATCATCAGGCCGATAAAGGCAATGGGCCCGACCACCGCCGTCGCGCTGCCGCACAGCACGGTGATTGCCAGCAGGCCGATAAGCTGGGTACGCGCCACGCGACTGCCGAGTGCGGTGGCGGTGTCGCTGCCGAGGCTCAGGCTGTTGAGCGCCCGGCTTAAAAGCAGCGCCACGGTGGCGGCGATCAGCACCGGAAGGGTGACGATGCGCAGGGTTTCCAGCGTGCGGATATCCAGCGATCCGGCCTGCCAGAAACGCAGTTGATCCCACACATCCGGGTTAAGCAAGGCAATGCCGCTGGATAATCCTTCGAGCACCGCGCCGAGCGCAACGCCCGCCAGCGTCAGGCGCACCGGACTCAGTTGCCCGCCACCCTGACTGCCGGTAAAGGCGACGATTAACGATGCGGCGAGCGCGCCGCAGAATGCCATCATCAGCTGTTCAGTGGGGGAGGAAAAGCCAAACAGCGCCGCGCCCAGCACGATAGCGAAGCTGGCACCGGCGTTGACGCCCAAAATACCGGGGTCGGCCAGCGGGTTGCGGGTGAGGGTTTGCATCAGCGCACCGGCAAGACCGAGCGCGCCTCCCGCCAGCAGTCCCGCAAGGGTGCGGGGCAGGCGAGCATCCAGCACGATCGTGCAGTCGGCGCTTTGACAACGACCGGACAGGGCATCGACGATTACGGATGCGGGCAAAGGTTTTGCGCCAACCAGCAGGCTGAGCGCCACGGCCAGCATTAATAGCAGTAATAAAACGGGCACCGCAGCGGCGCGCAACGCGGAAGAGGAAAACGACATAGCAACGTCCATGATTTGATAATGATAGTAATTATCGTTATCTATCTTATTTGGCTATGTTAGCATGTGCGCCCATGAAATTGGTAGATAGTTAGACCTCAAGGCCTTGTCATGAATCAAAAATCCTGGCTGCTCAATCTCAGCCTGCTCAAAACGCATCCGGCGTTTCGCGCCGTCTTTATCGCCCGCTTTATCTCCATTTTATCCCTTGGTCTGCTCGGCGTTGCCGTCCCGGTGCAGATTCAGGCCATGACCCAGTCCAGCTGGCTGGTCGGCCTGTCCGTCACCCTGACGGGCAGCGCGATGTTTATCGGCCTGATGGTAGGCGGAGTGCTGGCGGACCGATACGAGCGTAAGAGGCTGATTCTGCTGGCGCGTGGCACCTGCGGCGTCGGGTTTATCGGGCTGTGCCTGAATGCGATGCTGCCGGAGCCGTCGCTCATCGCCATTTACCTACTGGGACTGTGGGACGGATTTTTTGCCTCGCTGGGCGTTACGGCGCTGCTGGCGGCGACTCCCGCGTTGGTCGGGCGTGAGAATTTGATGCAGGCCGGGGCGATCACCATGCTCACCGTCCGTCTGGGCTCGGTGATTTCGCCGATGGTTGGCGGGCTGCTGCTAGCGACCGGCAACGTGGCCTGGAACTACGGCCTGGCGGCGGCGGGGACCTTTATCACCACGTTGACCCTGCTGCGCCTGCCGCTTTTGCCACCGCCACCGCAGCCGCGCGAGCATCCTTTAACATCGCTGATGGCGGCGATCCGTTTCCTGTTCAGCAACCCGCTGATTGGCGGCATTGCGCTGTTGGGCGGCCTGCTGACCATGGCGAGCGCGGTGCGCGTGCTTTATCCGGCGCTGGCGATTGAATGGCAAATGGGCGCGTCACAAATTGGCCTGCTGTACGCGGCGATCCCGCTCGGGGCGGCGTTCGGCGCGCTGACCAGCGGCAACCTGGCGCACAGCGCACGGCCGGGGCTGATTATGCTCTCGGCCACCGTCGCCTCGTTTATTGCCATTGCTTTGTTTAGCCTGATGCCGTTCTGGGCGCTGGGCGTAGTGTGTCTGGCGCTGTTCGGCTGGCTGAGCGCAATCAGTTCGCTGCTGCAATACACCCTGATTCAAACCCAAACGCCGGAAGGGATGCTCGGGCGAATTAACGGCCTGTGGACCGCGCAGAACGTGACGGGCGATGCGATTGGCGCGGCGATCCTCGGCGGGCTGGGTGTGATTCTGACGCCAGTAGCGTCGGCGAGCAGCAGCGGATTTGTGCTGGCGATCGTCGGGGCGATTTTGCTGATGACGCTGACGGAGTTAAGACGGTTCCGGCAGGAGGTGGTGTTGAAGGATAGTGCGGCCTGACTCGACGATTTGCACAATTTACTCCCTCTCCTCTTTGGGGAGAGGGCGGGGGTGAGGGGAGCATGCGGCTCAGGAGGATATTCCGTTCACTTCCAGTTTCGTGCTTCTCTATGAACCCGGAAACGGTGAACGTGCCAGGGCGGCTCAATCGCCACCGCCCTGGCGACCCGGGCTCCCGGCACGAAAATCGTCGCTTCGCGATACCCTCGTCTTATTCCTTACGGCTATCGGGGACGGGCGCTGCAACGTCCCTGTAAATGCGCCCTCGCCGCGTATCCATGCGCGTCGCCCCGGCCTTCAGTCAACGACTCGGCGATTTACAGCCGGACCAGGTCATCGCGGTAAGTCTGATATTTTGATGTCACCATATTCATGGCTGTGGAAATAAAAATGACTGGGAATCCCCCTCCCCAAACGGGAGAGAGGGTATAGTCCGCGCTTATTTGAATAGCGTATCCAGCCGCTGCAACACCAACATGGCGCTGTAATAATCCAGACGGAAGGTTTCCGTTCCTAGCGCCCAGACGCGCTTGTTTTGCACCGCAGGCAGGTGCGCCAGCAGCGGGTTGGCGTAGATCGCATCGACGTCCTTTTGGTCTCCCGCAAACAGGAATAGCCCTTCGCCGTTTAGCCCCGTCGCCAGATTTTCACCGCCCAACTGGATGATGTCGTGACGTTGACCCTGGCTTTTCGAGGTGTGCAGCCCGGCAGGCAGGTCGGCCAGCGTGAACCCAAGCTGTTGCAGGAATTTGCCCTGCGCCGATTCCGTGGTCCACAGGTTTGCGCTGTGCGCGGCGGCGGTGTAGACGATGGCGTTAACCGGCTGTGGTGGCAGCTTCATCTGCTGCTTTACCTTCGCAAGCTGGGTATCAAACTCGGCAATGCGTGCGGCGGCCTGCTTTTCCTGCCCGACTATCGCGCCGAGCTGGGTGAGTAGCGTCTGCCAGCTTTTGTCGTCGTAATTGATGACCAGCGTGGGCGCGATCGTCGAGAGCTGATCGTAAAGCGCGACCGCAGAATCACCGCCCGTGGCGCTGATCAGAATCAGATCCGGCATTTGCGCGGCAACGGCTTCGGCACTCGGCTCCCCGATGTACAAACGCGCCAGCTTGCGCTGCTTAGCAATATCTCCCCACTGACGCATAAAACCCTGCGCATCCGCCACGCGGTTGTTCGGCGTCGTTGCGCCGCTGGCGATCACCGGGGCGTCAATGGCCAGCAACGAGCCGGTGAGCGTCACGCTGGTGGAGACAATGCGCGTCGGTTTGCTTTCCAGCGTATGCGTGCCGCGGCTGTCGGTGACCTGGCGCGGCCAGTCGGCGGCGGTCGCTGAGGTTAGTCCTAAAACAAAAAGTCCTGCTAAAAGCAGGGCGTTACGGCAAACAGCGGGGAGTTTCACAAAGCGGCATCCTGATTTTGTTGAGCTTAATGCTTCTCATTTTCATGAATGAAGGGGAGGGATGCAAGCAATAGTCGCACAAGATGTTCGCTCTGCGGTTGACACCGCCGCGCTCTAAGATTAGGTTAGCCATCGAAAATATAAATGATAATTATTCTTACTGCGTTTATCATTTTAGGAGGATGATATGGATACGTCATTGGCTGAGGAAGTTCACCACACCGCGACCACGCTGCAATCAGACAGCTTTTTCTTTATGTCGCCTTATCGCAGTTTTACCACGTCAGGCTGCTTTGCCCGTTTTTCTGAATCCGCCGTCGGCGGCGACGATCCGGCCGGAGCCTTCCAGCAAAAGCTGGCGCAGGCGTTTGCCGAGGCGAAAGCCAGCGGCATTGCCCACCCGATCATGGTGGGTGCCATTCCGTTCGATACCCGCAAACCGTCGTCACTGTTTATTCCGCAAAGCTGGCAGACCTTCTCGCGCACCGCGCGTCAAAAATCCGCGCGCTATCTTTCAGGCGCGCAGGCACTGACGATCGCGCAACGCACCGAAATCCCGCCGCAGCCGGTGTTTGAAGAGATGGTAGCCCGCGCCGCCGCCCTCACCGCCACGCCGCAGGTGAACAAAGTGGTGCTCTCGCGCCTGATCGATATCGCTGCCGATCGGAAGATCGACAGCGGCGCGCTGCTTGAGCGCCTGATCGCGCAGAACCCGGCGAGTTTTAACTTCCACGTACCGCTCGAAGACGGCGGCGTGCTGCTGGGCGCAAGCCCTGAGCTGCTGCTGCGTAAAGAGGGCGCGCACTTTAGCTCCTTGCCACTGGCTGGTTCCGCGCGTCGTCAGCCGGACGACATGCTGGATCGCGAGGCGGGCAACAAGCTACTGGCTTCGGAAAAAGATCGTCACGAACATGACCTGGTGACGCAGGCGATGAAGAGCGTGCTGGAAAAACGCAGCCATCAGCTCTCCATGCCATCTTCGCCCCAGTTGATCACCACGCCAACCCTGTGGCATCTGGCAACGCCGGTTGAGGGCGAAGCGCGTGAGAACGAAAACGCGCTGACGCTGGCGTGTCTGTTGCACCCGACGCCAGCCCTGAGCGGATTTCCGCATCAGGCGGCCAAAGCGCTCATTGCCGATCTGGAGCCGTTTGATCGCGAGCTGTTCGGCGGCATCGTCGGCTGGTGCGACAGCGAAGGCAACGGCGAGTGGGTGGTCACTATCCGCTGCGCGCGGCTACATGAAAAAACGGTTCGCCTGTTTGCGGGCGCGGGTATTGTCCCGGCCTCCTCGCCGGTGGGCGAGTGGCGCGAAACCGGCGTCAAGCTTTCTACCATGCTCAACGTTTTTGGTTTGCACTGAGGAATCATCATGACCATCCCCTTTACCCGCTGGCCCGACGATTTTGCCCGGCGCTACCGTGAAAAAGGCTACTGGCAGGATCTGCCGCTGACCGACATTCTGACTCGTCATGCGGACAACGACGCCGTGGCTATCGTCGACGGTGACCGCCGCTATACCTACCGCGAATTTCATCAGGCGGTGAATAACCTGGCCTCGTCGCTTCAGGCGCAGGGCATCAAGCGTGGCGAAACGGCGCTGGTGCAGCTTGGCAACGTGGCGGAGTTTTACATCACCTTTTTTGCGCTGTTACAGGTGGGCGTGGCTCCGGTCAACGCGCTTTTTAGTCATCAGCGCAGCGAGCTAAACGCCTACGCGACCCAGATTGAACCGGCTCTGGTGATTGCCGATCGCCTGCATGCGCTGTTTGCGGGCGATGACTTCCTCAATACCTTTGTCGATGAACACCGCTCCGTACGCGTCGTGCTGCTGCGCGGCGATACGGGCGAACATGCGCTGGAGGCGGCGATAGCGCGTTCGGCGGATAACTTTGTCGCCAGCCCAACGCCTGCCGACGAAGTGGCATTCTTCCAGCTCTCCGGCGGCAGTACCGGCACGCCGAAGCTGATCCCGCGCACCCATAACGACTACGAATACAGTATTCGCCGCAGTAACGAGGTGTGCGGTATCACTGCCGAAACCCGCTACCTGAACGCGCTGCCTGCGGCCCATAACTTTGCAATGAGCTCCCCAGGTTCACTGGGCATCTTTATGGCGGGCGGCTGCGTGGTGCTGGCAAACGATCCGAGCGCCACGCTGTGCTTCCCGCTGATTGAAAAGCATCAGATTACCGTCACCTCGCTGGTGCCGCCTGCGGTGAGTCTGTGGCTTCAGGCGATTGCCGAAGGCGCGGGCAACGCGCAGTTGGCGTCACTCCAGCTGTTGCAGGTCGGCGGGGCGCGGCTTTCCGCAACGCTTGCTGCGCGCATCCCGGCAGAAATTGGCTGCCAGCTTCAGCAGGTATTCGGCATGGCGGAAGGGCTGGTGAACTACACCGCGCTCGACGATACGCCAGAGCGCATCATGAATACTCAGGGCCGTCCGATGTGCCCGGATGACGAAGTGTGGGTGGCCGATGAACAGGGTCAACCGCTGCCGCGCGGCGAAGTGGGGCGCTTAATGACGCGCGGGCCGTACACCTTTCGCGGCTACTTTAACAGCCCGGAACACAACGCCAGCGCCTTTGATGCCAACGGCTTTTACGGCTCTGGCGACCTGATTGCGATTGACGAGCAGGGGTACATCACCGTGCAGGGGCGTGAGAAAGATCAGATCAACCGTGGCGGCGAGAAGATCGCGGCGGAAGAGGTCGAAAACCTGCTCCTGCGCCATGACGCGGTGATCCACGCCGCGCTGGTCAGTATGGAAGACAGCCTACTGGGCGAAAAAAGCTGCGCGTATCTGGTGGTGAAAACGCCGTTGCGTGCGGTCGAGGTGCGTCGCTTCCTGCGCGAGCAGGGCGTTGCAGAATTCAAGCTGCCGGACCGCGTGGAGAGCGTTGACGCGCTGCCGCTGACGCCGGTCGGGAAAGTAGACAAGAAACAGTTGCGCCTGTGGCTCGCAGAACGCGCACAGGGCTGAGGAACAGAATATGGCGATTCCAAAATTAACCGGCTATGCACTGCCGACGGCGGCCGATCTGCCGAATAACAAAGTGAGCTGGGCGTTTGAGCCAGAGCGTGCGGCGTTATTAATCCACGATATGCAGGAATACTTCCTCAACTTCTGGGGCGATAACAGCCCGATGATGGAGCAGGTGGTGGCGAACATCGCCCAACTGCGCGAGTACTGCAAAAAGCATCATATTCCGGTGTACTACACCGCGCAGCCGAAGGAACAAAGCGACGAAGACCGCGCGTTGCTGAACGACATGTGGGGACCGGGCCTGACCCGTTCGCCGGAGCAGCAGCGCATCGTGGCTGAACTGACGCCGGATGAGGCCGACACCGTACTGGTGAAATGGCGCTACAGTGCGTTTCATCGCTCGCCGCTGGAGCAGATGCTGAAAGACACTGGCCGCAATCAGCTGCTGATCACCGGCGTCTACGCGCATATCGGCTGCATGACCACCGCCACCGACGCGTTTATGCGCGATATCAAGCCGTTCTTTGTCGCTGACGCACTGGCCGACTTTAGCCGTGAAGAGCATCTGATGTCGCTCAACTATGTGGCCGGTCGTACCGGACGCGTGGTGATGACCCAGGAACTGTTGCCGTCCGTTCCGGCCTCTAAAGCAGCGCTGCGTGCTGTGGTGCTGCCGCTGCTGGACGAATCCGACGAGCCGTTGGATGACGAAAACCTGATTGATTACGGCCTGGACTCGGTACGGATGATGGCGCTGGCGGCCCGCTGGCGCAAAGTGCACGGCGACATCGATTTTGTGATGCTGGCGAAAAATCCAACCCTCGACGCCTGGTGGGCGCTGCTGTCTCGTGAGGTGAAGTAATGGCCGGATTCGATTTTACCGGCAAAACCGTCTGGGTGACGGGCGCGGGTAAGGGCATCGGCTACGCCACGGCGCTGGCCTTTGTTGAGGCTGGCGCGCAGGTGACGGGCTTCGATCTGGCCTTCCCGGCGGGTGAGTATCCGTTTACCACGCAGGTGCTGAATGTGGCGGACGCGGAGCAGGTTCACGAGGTGTGCGGGCGCGCGCTGGCTCACGTCGAGCGCCTGGACGTGCTGGTCAATGCGGCGGGTATTCTGCGCATGGGTGCGACCGATCGGCTGTCGCAGGACGACTGGCAGCAGACTTTTGCGGTCAACGTGGGCGGGGCATTTAACCTGTTCCAGCAGACGATGGGCCAGTTCCGGCGTCAGCAGGGCGGGGCGATTGTCACCGTGGCGTCCGATGCGGCGCACACGCCGCGCATGGGTATGAGTGCGTACGGCGCGTCGAAAGCGGCGCTGAAAAGCCTGGCGCTGACCGTCGGGCTGGAGCTGGCGGGCAGCGGCGTGCGCTGTAATCTCGTCTCGCCGGGTTCAACGGATACCGACATGCAGCGCACCCTGTGGGTGAGTGATGACGCCGAGCAGCAGCGCATTCGCGGCTTTGGCGAGCAGTTTAAGCTGGGTATTCCACTGGGTAAAATTGCCCGTCCACAGGAGATTGCCAGCACGGTGCTCTTCCTTGCTTCCGACCAGGCCAGCCATATCACGTTGCAGGATATCGTGGTGGACGGCGGCTCAACACTAGGAGCGTAAGATGATCTGGAAACGTCACCTGTCGCTTGATGAGCTGAACGCCACCAGCCGTAACACCATGGTGGCGCATCTTGGCATGGTCTATACCCGCATCGGCGATGAGACGCTGGAAGCCGAAATGCCAGTTGATGCCCGCACGCATCAGCCGTTTGGCCTGCTGCATGGCGGGGCGTCGGCGGCGCTGGCCGAAACGCTGGGGTCGATGGCCGGTTTTCTGATGACCCACGACGGCCAGAACGTCGTGGGGACAGAGCTGAACGCGACGCATCATCGCGCCGTGTCGCAGGGTAAGGTGCGCGGCGTGTGTCAGCCGCTGCACCTGGGGCGTCAAAGCCAGAGTTGGGAGATTGTGGTGTTTGACGAGCAGGGACGGCGCTGCTGTACCTGTCGGCTAAGTACGATGGTGCTGGGGTAGATTGCGCGGGATAGCTGACCCCTCGCCCTAACCCTCTCCCCATAGGGGAGAGGGAAAAAATCACAACATCGAAACAACGCGCTTCAGTAACCGAATTCTCGGTTCAATCGACGCAATATCCAGCCATTCCGCCGGGCTGTGGAACCCGGCACCAATCGGCCCTAAGCCATCGAGCGTGGGAATGCCGAGCGCCGCCGTGTGGTTGGCGTCGCTGCCACCGCCCACCGCCTGCCAGGTAATGGCGATACCTTCGGCTTTTCCTGCTGCTTCAACCTGCTGCATCAGCGCCTGAGTGGCTTCGCCTGCGGCCATAGCAGGCTTGTGGTTAACACGGGCGATCGACGTAGTGACACCCTCCAGAAACCCTTTTTCGCACAATTCACGCAGGGCGCGATCCACGCGGTCGTCTTCGTCGTTTTCCCAGAAACGCACGTCGAGTTCCGCCACGGCGCAGTCAGCCACCACGTTCGCGGCGCTGCCGCCTTTAATCACGCCGACGTTAAGCGTGGTGCCGCGATCCCAGTCGGTAAGCGCGTTAATGGCAATCACGCTGTTCGCCAGGGCCGCGATCGCCGAGCGGCCTTTCTCCGGATCGTTGCCTGCATGTGCCGCCACGCCGCTAAAGGTAAGGTGATACCCCGCCATCCCTTTGCGCGCCTTCACCAGCGAGCCGTCGGCGCGCGCGGCTTCGCACACCAGTACGCAGCGGGCGCGTTTCGCCAGCTCGCCAATCCATTCATGGGAATAGACCGATCCGGTTTCTTCGTCCGGGTTCATCGCCACGGCAATGGAAAGACGCGATTTGTCTGCCGCGTCCAGCTCGCGCATTGCCCACAGAATATTCAGTAACCCGCTCTTCATATCCGAGACGCCAGGGCCATACAGACGAGTGTCGTCCTGGGTCATCGGACGTTCTGCAACCGTACCCGGTGCGAACACGGTGTCCAGATGGCCGACTAGCAGAACGTCAAATTGCACCGCCTGCGGCTTGTTGCAAACGAAAACGCCAGGGCCGACCTTATCGCCCAAATCCACTTGCTCGGTATGCCAGCCTTCGCGCTGCCATAGCGCTTGCATAAGGCCCGCCACGGTCGCAACACCCGCAATGGTCTGGGTACCACAGTCAACATTCACCAGCGTTTTGAGTTCTTCAATGTAATGGTCAAGATTCATGGTTAACGTCCTGTTCAGAGAATAATACGCATCAGCAGCATGGCTAAAAATGCATTGACGACGGAAATGGCGATCATTAGCGGAATGCGCTTAGCGCGGGTGCCGATTACGCCGAGAATGCGCCCGAGGTACTGCACCTGCGAGCCCATCAGATAGATAGCAGGGGCAAGGATTGCCAGATGTTCGCCGCTGATAATGCCTTTATCAAACAGGCCAATTGCCACGCCGATACCGCCGCCCATCGACATCCAGCCGCCGATCAGCACCGCAGCCGCTTCACCCGGCAGGCCAAACAGGCCCATCAGCGGGGCAAAAATCATCCCCAGCCCCTTCAGTGCGCCAGTGATTTCCAGCGCTTTGATGATGATAAAGGCCATCACCACGTTTGGCAGGGTGCTGCTGGTGGCGATGCCCCAGCCTTTGCGCGCGCCTTCAACAAATACATCGGTAATAACGGGATTCGATTGTGGGGCACTCATTGGGCTTCTCCTTTTGCCGGTTGGGCGTCAGTGGCTTCTTTGCCGGTAAATTTGAGGATCAGTCGCAGCAGGTTGGCCCCGACGATTTTCATGATGAACATCACTGCGACGCAGGCACCGATGGAGGTCGGCACCGCCGCTGTGCCGTCAGCGGCGATCAGCGTGAACAGGATGGCACCCGACGAGAAAAAGTTAGTGATCATCGCGCCTGCCGAGAACTGGAACATGGCGAAGACGTCTTTCTCGCTTTCGCTGATTTGTCCTTCGTCGGCAAGATTGCGGGTGAGTGATGCGCCCACGTCGGTGCTTTGCAGGCTGCCAATCAGCGCCAGTCCAGTGGTGCCGGGGATGCCGAGCAGCGGACGTAAGAGCGGAGTAAGGAGCTTGCGGGCGGCACGCAGCGCGCCGTAGTGCTCCAGCACGTTGATCATGCCCAAAGCAAACATCACCGCCGGGATTAAGCCGAGCGCAAACAGAAAGCCGTCCATAGCACCGCTGCCGCCCGTGCCGCGAAAGGCGCTGGTGGCGGTGGTTAAGGTGCCATCATCAAGGCTGGCTTTACTGACCACCTTGCCGAAAGCGCCGTTGAGCGTGGTGAAATCGAAAACGCCGTACCACTCTTTTCCGCCTAACAGGCCAGAGAAGAAAACGGCGGCAAATGCTAGCGCAAAGTACGCGCCCGGTCCGACCTTGAAGTCCTGGTGTGTTGAACTGTTCATATCCTTTTCCTTGTTAATGCGCGATCGCGCAGGATTCAGTCTGGCGAGGTTGTGCGTAATAAAAATGATATAAATCATTACCTAACGTTGAAGTTGGATGAAAAGTGCAAAAATGTGACCGGGAAAGTGGAGACGGCAGGGGGATGTTTCACTGCGAAAGTGATCGAGTTAACACTGTGAGGTAAATGTCTGGTTTGACCACACAATATTGCGTTTCAAAGTTGTTAAATCTGAAGCGGTGATCTAGAAACAAAATGTAACATCTCGCTGTTTCACGCTAACGGACAACAACTATGAACAACTCAGGGAAATACCTTATCTGGGCAGGGCTCTCCGTTGTGGGGGCGTTTGCTCTGGGCTTTATCGCCCTCAATCGTGGTGAACAGATCAATGCGCTATGGATAGTCGTGGCCTCCGTCTGCATTTATCTGATCGCGTATCGTTTTTACGGGCGATTTATTGCCGATAAAGTGCTGGCAGTTGATGCCACGCGTATGACGCCCGCCGTTCGTCATAACGACGGTCTGGACTACGTTCCAACGGATAAAAAAGTGTTGTTCGGCCACCACTTTGCGGCGATTGCCGGGGCGGGTCCGTTAGTGGGACCGGTGCTTGCCGCGCAGATGGGCTATCTGCCAGGGATGATTTGGATCCTGGCCGGTGTGGTGCTGGCGGGGGCCGTGCAGGACTTTATGGTGCTGTTCGTTTCTACCCGCCGTGACGGGCGCTCGCTGGGTGAGCTGGTGAAAGAGGAGATGGGCGCAACGGCTGGAGTGATCGCGCTTATCGCCACCTTTATGATCATGGTGATCATTCTGGCAGTGCTGGCGATGATCGTGGTGAAAGCGCTGACCCACAGCCCGTGGGGAACGTATACCGTTGCCTTTACCATTCCGCTGGCGCTGTTTATGGGGATTTATATTCGCTATCTGCGTCCTGGGCGCATTGGCGAAGTGTCGGTGATTGGCCTGTTCTTCCTGATTTTTGCCATTATCTCCGGCGGCTGGGTCGCGGAAAGCCCAACGTGGGCACCGATGTTCGATTTTACCGGCGTGCAGCTGACCTGGATGCTGGTGGGCTACGGCTTTGTTGCGGCAGTCCTGCCGGTGTGGCTGCTGCTGGCCCCGCGTGATTACCTCTCGACCTTCCTGAAAATCGGCACCATCGTGGGGCTGGCGATCGGCATTTTGATTATGCGCCCGATGCTGACCATGCCTGCGCTGACGAAGTTTATCGACGGCACCGGCCCGGTCTGGACCGGCAGCCTGTTCCCGTTCCTGTTTATTACTATCGCCTGCGGCGCGGTGTCTGGCTTCCACGCGCTGATTGCGTCCGGCACGACGCCGAAGATGCTGGCGAATGAGAATCAGGCATGCCTCATCGGTTACGGCGGCATGCTGATGGAGTCTTTCGTCGCGATTATGGCGCTGGTGGCTGCCTGTATTATCGACCCAGGCGTGTATTTTGCGATGAACAGCCCGATGGCGGTACTGGCTCCGGCCGGTACGGTTGATGTGGTGGCGTCTGCTGCGCAGGTGGTGAGCGGCTGGGGCTTTGCCATTACCCCGGAAACGCTAACCCATATTGCGAATGAGGTCGGCGAGCAGTCGATTATCTCCCGAGCGGGTGGTGCGCCGACGCTGGCGGTGGGGATGGCGTATATCCTCCATGGTGCGCTGGGCGGGCTGATGGACGTGTCCTTCTGGTATCACTTCGCCATTCTGTTCGAGGCGCTGTTTATCCTGACCGCAGTCGATGCGGGCACACGCGCGGCGCGCTTTATGTTGCAGGATCTGCTGGGGGTTATCTCCCCGGGGCTGAAACGCACCGATTCGCTCCCGGCGAACCTGCTGGCGACGGCGCTGTGCGTACTGGCGTGGGGCTACTTCCTGCATCAAGGCGTGGTGGATCCGCTGGGCGGTATTAACACCCTGTGGCCGCTGTTTGGTATCGCCAACCAGATGCTGGCCGGTATGGCATTGATGCTCTGTGCCGTGGTGCTATTCAAGATGAAGCGTCAGCGTTACGCCTGGGTAGCACTGGTGCCGACCGCGTGGCTGCTGATTTGTACCCTGACCGCAGGCTGGCAGAAAGCGTTTAGCCCGGATAACAAAATTGGCTTCCTGGCGATTGCCAATAAGTTCCAGGCAATGATCGACAGCGGCAAAATTCCGGCGCAGTACACTGAATCCCAGCTTTCGCAATTGGTGTTCAACAACCGTCTGGATGCCGGGCTGACCATCTTCTTTATGGTGGTGGTTGTGGTGCTGGCGTTGTACTCTGTCAAAACCGCGATGGCGGCGCTGAAAGTGGATAAGCCAACGGCGAAAGAGACGCCATACGAGCCGATGCCGGCAAACCTGGATGAGATTGTGACCCAGGCTAAAGGGGCGCATTAACCCCTCACCCTAGCCCTCTCCCCAAAGGGGAGAGGGAATAAAGACGAGAAACGACCTATGTTCGACACCCTCTCCAAAGCAGGTAAGTACTTAGGACAGGCCGCCAAAATGATGATTGGCGTGCCGGATTACGATAATTACGTTGAGCATATGCGCGTGACCCATCCGGATCAGGCGCCGATGACGTATGAAGAATTTTTCCGCGATCGCCAGGACGCTCGCTATGGCGCGAAGGGCGGCGTGAAGTGCTGCTAGCCCTCTTTCGGCAGGTACAGGCTGATCTGTTCCTGCTTACAGCCGTAAATCGCCGCCAGCTTTTCGCGGGTGCGTTTTTGCGGTCGAGAGTCTACCGCCTCAAGCTGTGAAACGGCAGACTGGCTGATGCCCAGTTTGTCGGCCACTTCCTGTTGCGATAAACCACGGAAGATGCGCCATGCGGCCTGCAGGCTGACCTCCTGCCAGGTCATGATGCTACACACTTCTCCCGGTAATTCAACGTCATCATAACAGTCGTGTTCGACTTCTATATCTTCCAGATCATCGTCGGTTTCGTCGTCAATTTCTGCCATCTGTAAGCACATACGGAAGTATTCGTCATAGGGTATGACCACATACTGTGGTTTCCCTTCATCATCCTTAATTAACTGAACAGCCATAAGGCGCGTTCTCCTCGTGCAGGTAAGTCGTCGATGTTCTGCGTTTGACAGCTAAAACATGACAATCGTTATGGGGATCGTCCCGAAGCGTAATAACTATCCGGTAATCGCCCACTCGCAAGCGGAAGTGGTTCTCCGAAGCCGATATCTTTTTGATATCGGGTCGGGGAGCCGAGCGATCGTCCAGTTCAGCAAGCTTTGTTTCTATTCGCTGCTGATACCGGCTGTCAATTTTACTGAGCGCTTTTTTTGCTGCATTTGACCAGACAATCCTCATCCGTACCTCCACTGTACTCTCTCACAAATTATAAGTAAATAATAAGACTATTAGATAAATTGCGAATTTCTTATGGGGGCACTGTAGGACGAAGTGTCATCAGGGGAAAGGGGCAAAACAGAAGCTGTCGAAGCGGCTCGCAAACGCCTCCATCGAGTGACAGAGGCGTGCAAAAAAAGTGGAATCACTCAGGCATTTAGCCCGCCGTCCACGTCCAGACCGGTGCCGGAAATTTGTCCGGCCAGCGGGCTTGCCAGGAACGTGACGGCGGCGGCGATATCCTCCGGCGTGCCGTAATGTCCGGTGGCGATGAGCGTGCGTTGCGAATCAGCCTGTTCACCGTCCGCCGGGTTCATATCGCTGTCGGTCGGGCCGGGGTGGACCAGATTAACGGTAATGCCGCGTGGCCCCAGATCGCGGGCTAAGCCGCGGGTCAGGGAATTCAGCGCGGATTTACTCATCGAATAGACGGAAATCCCCGGCTGGGCAACACGGTTTGCCAGGCAGCTGCCGATGTTAATAATGCGTCCACCCTCGGTAAGATGCGCCAGCGCCGCCTGGGTGGCGATCACCACGCCGCGAATATTGACGTTAATCACCGCATCGATATCCTCCAGCGACATGGATTCCAGCGGGCCACCGCGTGCGATCCCGGCGTTGTTCACCAGAATATCCAGCCCGCCGAGCGTCTGCGCGGTGCGATTCACCGCATCCTGAATCGCCTGGGCATTGGCACTGTCGGCCTGAATGGCCTCGCTGCGCCTTCCTAGCGCGGCGATTTCGTCGGCGACGGCCTGCGCTTTATCGGCGGATTTTTCATAAGTAATAGCCACATCGGCACCGGCTTGTGCCAGCGACAATGCAATGGCGCGACCTAATCCACGGCTGGCGCCGGTGACCAGCGCCTTTTTACCTGTTAAATCGATCTGCATGATGACCTCGTTGCGAGAGTGATGAGAACCATCATTAGGTATAGAGGGTGTTTACCCGCCGTCAATGCGCTGAATGGTTGAAGACCTCGACTTTCTCAAAGGCCGCGCGTAACACCTCTGGCGTCAGCTCGACCGGCAGATAGTGAATCGACTCCACCGGGCGCAGCGTGTGGGCGATAACGTTGTCCAGCTCGTCGCGGTTATGGATATCCACGTCCAGCTCGCGAAGGGTGGTTGGCAGGTTAAAGCGCTGGTAGGCGGCGATAAGCGCTGCAAGCACGTCGTCCTGACCGAGCAGGGCGCTTTGCACCAGAATGCCGTATGCCACCTTGGTACCGTGCAGGAATTTCTCGGTTTGCGGCAGCACGGTTAGCCCGTTGTGCACCGCATGTGCGGCGGCCACGCGGGTGTAGCGTTCGCCCAGCCCACCGACCATACCACCGCCCGCGATGATGGCGTCCACCACGTCACGAAACGCCTGCGTCAGTTCACCGCGCGTCCAATCCGCCAGGGCCTGTTCGCTGCTCTCCAGCAGCATGTCGCGGATCGCCAGCGCGGCGTTAATCCCCAGTCGGACAGTCAGAGAAAGTGCTTCCGGTTTGGGTGCCAGCACCACCGCCTCGTACCATTTCGCCAGCGTGTCACCGATGCCCGCCAATAGATATTCCGCGGGCGCGTTCAGAATAATGCGCGGTTCGACCAGTACCAGGAAGTTGGCATCGTCGAAAATTTCGAACTGCAATGCCTGACCGGCGTCGTTGTACCACACCGAAAGCGGCGTCCAGGCCGCGCAGGTGGCGGCAATGGTTGGAATGCCAACGAACGGCACGCTTAAACGACGCGCCACGGCCTTGACGGTATCCATCACTGCGCCGCCGCCGACGCCAATCACCACGCTGGCCTCGCTGCCCGACTGATTCACCAGGTCGGTCACGTCACGCTCGCTGCAATGGCCCTTAAACAGCAGATGCGTAGCCCCCGGCGCATGAAAACTTTCTGGCAGATAGGCGAGCGCGCCTTCAATGGCGCGCTCGCCGTAGATCCAGACGGCGCGGGAGAGCTGCTCGGGGGTGAAGAAGTCACTCAGGCGCGCCAGGCTGCCGGAGTGGGAAAAGTAGTTTGCCGGGCCGGGTACGACGCGAATATCGGTATTGCTCATGGAAGTGTCCTTTTAGACGAAGCGCTAACCCGATGTTATGTCTGGACATCCGGATGGCTAATAATATTTAGCTTTATCTTATGCCTTTTCTATCATTGCCAGTCAACCCGAGCTGTGAAAAATTCCATAAATCAAAATATTAATGAAGGATTTACGCGAATGGTTTCCAGTCGCCTTGAGATGCGTGGCATCAGCCTGGCCTTTGCGGGGTTTCAGGCGCTATCGCGCGTGGACTTCACGCTTACGGGCGGATCCGTGCATGCGCTCACGGGCGCGAATGGCGCGGGGAAATCCACCCTGATGGCGGTGCTGTGCGGTACGCATGACCATTACGAGGGTGAAATTATTATTAATAACCAGCCGGTGTCGATTCGCGAGCCGCTCGATGCTAAACGGCTGGGCATTCATCTGGTGCAGCAGGAAGTGGACGTAGCGCTGATCCCGGGCTTAAGCATTGCCGAAAATATCATGCTCGATAACCTTGCGCTGCCGGGGCATGGCTATCGCTGGAGCACGATCCGCGAGCAGGCGAAACAGGCGCTGGCGCAACTCGACGTCTCCCTGAACGTTCGTCGCTCGATAGAGAGCTGTTCGCTGGCGGAAAAACAGCAAATCCTGCTGGCGCGGGCGCTGTCACATCACTGTCGGTTTTTGATTCTGGATGAACCGACCGCGCCGCTGGACGCTCACGAAAGCGAGCGCCTGTTCGCTGTGGTGAACCGGCTCAAGCAGCAGGGCATCGGCGTGGTGTTTATCTCTCACCGTATTCACGAATTAAAGGCGATTTGCGACACCTTAACGGTGCTGCGCGACGGCAAGCTTGTTGAGTCCAGCCCGATGGCGAACCTGAGCGGAGAAGCCATCGTCGAGAAAATGCTCGGCCACGAGCTGAGCGATATCTATCCACCGCCAAGACCGAAGTACAGCGATGAAACGCTGCTGCGCGTCGACGGTTTGCACGACGACGTGCTGCTGAAGGATATCTCTCTGCACCTGCGCAAGGGCGAAATTCTGGGGATTGCCGGGCTGGCAGGAGCGGGCAAAACCGAGCTGTGCAAGGCGCTGTTTGGTGCAACCAAAAGCCGCGTGGCGCGCGGGGAACTGCATCAACAGCCGTGGAAGCCACGCGATCCTGCAGATTCCGTTTTGCGTGGGCTGGCGCTGGTGCCGGAAGAGCGGCGTAAAGAGGGCATTTTTATCGACGAGCCGGTGAGCATGAATCTGGCGGTCAGTGCGGATAACAGTTTTTCACGCTGGAGCCTGTTTGGTCATCGTCAGGCGTGGCGCTGGGCGGAGGAAGTGATCGCCCGCGTCGGTGTCCGTGCCCGTGGGCCGGGGCAGATTTTGCGCCGTCTTTCCGGTGGCAATCAGCAAAAGGTGGCAATAGGCAAATGGCTGCGCAACGAAGCCAGCGTGCTGATTTTTGACGAGCCAACCAAGGGCGTGGACGTGAAGGCCAAAACCGATCTGTTCCAGCTGATCGACGGGCTGGCGCGCGAGGGCAAAGGGGTGATTTATGCCTCTGGCGAGTTCGCCGAGCTGGTGGGATTGTGCGACCGCATCTGCGTGCTGTGGGACGGACGTATCGTGGCGGAAATCGCCGGGGCTGAGGCCCGCGAAGAGACATTACTTTATTATTCAACCGGAGGTACGGCGTCGTGAGCAAGGCCCTTTCAGTGAATGCGGCGGCGTCGGGCCGTCAGCAGATTTTTGATTTTCTTTATAAGTGGGGCATGTTGCTGACCGTGGTCGCGCTGGTGGCGATTTTTGGCATGGCCTCGGATAACTTCCTCGATCCCTTTAACATCATCAATATTCTGCGATCGATAGCGATCGTGACGGTGATTGCCATCGGCGTGTCGATTTCGCTGACCGTCGGCGGGTTCGATCTCTCGGTGGGATCGACCGCGTCGCTGGCGAACGCGCTGGTGATTTCGCTCTTTGTCTGGCATGGCTTTGGCACTACCGAGTCGATTCTGATTACCCTCGCACTTTGTACGCTGGTCGGGCTGTTTAACGCCTTTCTGATTGTCATTCTGCGCATCCCGGACATGCTCGCCACGCTTGCCAGCCTGTTTGTGATTCAGGGCGTGGCGATGACCTACAGCTACGGCGGGTCGATTACTGAAAACATGGTGCTGCCGAGCGGCGACATGGCGGAAGGCACCATTCCGGCGGCCTTTGGCGCGCTGGGCCAGGTGCCGACCATTGTGATTATTATGCTGGTGGTGACGGTGCTGGCGCAGCTGGCGCTGTCGTTGACGACTCACGGACGCCGGATGTACGCCATCGGTGGTAACCCGGAAGCGGCGCGCCTTTCCGGCATTCGCACCACGCGCTACAAGGTGGCGGCCTACGTGATTGCCTCGCTGCTGGCCGGGCTTGGCGGCATTTTGCTGGCTTCGCGCATTGGTTCGTCGCAGGTGAATGCGGGTGGTGGCTACCTGATGGATGCGGTCGCGGCGGCGTGGATCGGCTTTTCGCTGGCGGGCTCCGGCAAGCCGAACGCGCTGGGTACGCTGGTAGGGGCGGTGATCCTCGGCGTGCTATCGAACGGGCTGGTGATGCTCTCGGTGCCGTATTACGCGATGGACATTATAAAAGGGCTGGTGCTGGCGGTTGCGCTGGCAATCACCTACATACAAAAACGTTAACCATTTAAAACAACACAACGGAAAACCATAATGAAAAAAATTGCACTCTCTTTAGTGGCGCTGGGGTTACTGACTTCTTTATCCACCCACGCGGCAACGCCTGTACCGGTTCCGGCCGCCATCGCCAACCATGAAGGCCCGATTCGCATTGCGGTGATTCGTAACCTCGGCTCCGATGACAACACCACGCAGTTTGTCTCTGGCGCGATTCAGGAAGGTAAAAAACTCGGCTTTAAGGTCAGCACTTTTTTAAGTAACGGCGACGATGCGAAGTTCCAGGACTTTGTGAACCAGGCGATCAGCCAAAAATACGACGGGATTATCCTGTCGCAGGGTCGCGATCCGTATTCGACCGCGCTGGTGAAAAAGGCGGTGGATGCCGGGATCAAAGTGGCGGTGTTTGATACTGCGGTGACCGGTGAGATCCCGGGCGTCACTGTGACTCAGCAGGACGATGCCTCGCTGACCCACCTCTCTTTCGGCCAACTGGCGAAGGATTTCAACGGCAAAGCGAACATCGTTAAGCTGTGGGTCGCGGGATTCCCGCCGATGGAACGCCGTCAGGCAGCCTATCAGGAACTGCAAAAACAGTATCCGGACATCAAAGAGCTGGAGTCCATTGGTGCCGTCTCTTCTGACGTACAGGGCGACACGGCGAACAAGGTCGGGGCGATCCTCGCGAAATACCCGAAAGGCAAAATCGACGCCATCTGGGGTACTTGGGATGCGTTTAGCCAGGGGGCTTACAAGGCGCTGAAAGAGAATGGCCGCACCGAAATTAAACTCTACAGCATCGACATTTCCAACCAGGATTTGCAGCTGATGCGCGAGTCAGGCAGCCCGTGGAAGGTGAGCGTTGCGGTTGATCCTAAGCTGATTGGGGCCACTAACGTGCGTCTGATTGCCAATAAGATTGCCGGTGAAGCTACGCCTGCGACTTATGACTTCAAAGCCGCTGCCATTCCGCAGGCGCTGCTGACCGCCCAGCCGGGTGCGGTGAACGTGGCATCGCTGGGTAAAATCATTCCGGGCTGGGGCCAGACCGAGGACTTTATCGCCCCGTGGTTTGCCACGCTTGAAGCGAAAAGCAAATGAGTGCGTTGCCGACGCCCGAATACAGCCGCAACATGCGGCTGATTGGCCATAGCGATCAGGGCGGTCGCCCGGACGGCGTACAGCTAATGGTGCATCGCGGCTTTGCCTATATCGGCCATATGGTGTCGCAGGGCTTTTCGATTGTTGATGTGCGCGATCCGAAAAACCCAAAGGCCGCGGGCTACGTGCCCGCACCGCCTGGCACCTGGAACGTGCATCTTCAGGCGCATGACGACCTGCTGTTGGTGATTAACGCCCGTGACCTGTTTGCCGACGCGCGTTTCGCCGACGAAAAGGTCTATTACACTCGTCAGGTGGGGCATACCGTCAGCGACGTGCAGGACAAAGACTGGAGCGCGGGGCTGCGCATTTTTGATATCTCCACGCCGGACAAACCGCGCGAAATCAGCTTCCTGTCGCTGGATGGGATTGGCATTCACCGTATCTGGTACGTGGGTGGGCGCTGGGCGTACGTCTCGGCGCTGATTGACGGGTTTACCGACTACATCTTCCTGACCATCGACCTGGCCGATCCGCGTAAACCCGAAGTGGCGGGGCGCTGGTGGTTGCCGGGGATGAATCAGACCGACGGTGAACAGCCGACGTGGCCGGAAGGCAAGCGCTATGCGCTGCATCACGCGATTATTGCCGGGGATACGGCCTACGGCAGCTGGCGCGACGGCGGCCTGACGCTGCTGGACGTGAAGGACCGCACTCAGCCGAAGCTCATCAGCCATCGCAACTGGAGCCCGCCGTTTGGCGGAGGCACGCACACCGCGCTGCCGCTGCCGGAGCGAGACCTGCTGGTGGTGCTGGACGAAGCGGTGCTGGATAACCAGGAGGACGGCGAGAAGCTCATCTGGTTGTTTGATATCCGCGAACCGTCGAATCCGGTCAGTATTGCCACCTTCCCGCAGCCGGATGAAATTGATTATGTCGCAAAAGGGGCGCACTTTGGCCCGCACAATCTGCATGAAAATCGGCCGGGGAGCTTTATCAGCTCGACGCTGATTTTTGCGACCTACCAGAATGCAGGCGTGCGCGCGTACGACATTTCGAATCCGTATCGCCCGGTGGAAACCGGTGCGCTGGTGCCAGCGGCCCCGGCGAAAATGATGGATACCCGCCCGAATCGCCCGCAGGTGATCCAGTCCTGCGACGTGTTTGTGGACGCGCAGGGGATTATCTACAGCACGGATTATAACGGTGGGTTATCGGTGATTGAGTATTTGGGATAGGTGCGGTCTGATGCCTTCAACTACAGGGCTGAGGGATCCCCAGTAATTTTGGTTCCATAGCCATGAAAATGGTGCCATCCAAATATCAGACTTACCGCGATGACCTGGTCCGGCTGTAAATCGCCGAGTCGTTGACTGAAGGCCGGGGCGACGCGCATGGATGCGCGGCGAGGGCGCATTTACAGGGACGTTGCAGCGCCCGTCCCCGATAGCCGTAAGGAATAAGACGAGGGTATCGCGAAGCGACGATTTTCTTGCCGGGAGCCCCGGTCGCCAGGGCGGCGGCGATTGAGCCGCCATGGCACGTTCACCGTTTCCGGGTTCATAGAGAAGCACGAAACTGGAAGTGAACGGAATAACCTCCTGAGCCGCATGCTCCCCCTCACCCCAGCCCTCTCCCCGAAGAGGAGAGGGAGTACATTGTGCAAATCCTCGATTTGTGGGGATCCCTCAACCCACGGGGAGAGGGAGAAAATCAGCTGTACTGTCGCACCCGTGCAATCAGTTCTTCCACGCTGTCGATGCGGTCGGCAATCACGATCAGTGCTTTACCCAGTGTAATGGCGTGACGCAAGCATTCGTGGCGCATGGCGTCGTCCTGAATGGTGTCGATATCCGCCACGTGCGACAGGCCGACGCTGCGGCGAATCAGCTCGGTGCCGCAAAAACCAACTGCATCTTTCCAGACCTTTTTCAGGAATTCAGACGCATAGCCCGGCACGGAAAGCGCGACGTCGCGAGTTTTCTCGCTTGCCAGCGCCTGGAAGCGTTCGGCGAAGGTATTCCACAGCTCCTGAATATCCTTAAGGCGCTGCTCGCGGGCGGCGGCGGCATCGCGAATGCCCAAATGCCCCGGCAGACCGCAGAAGTTGAGCAGCAGATTGCCGATGGCCGTACCGAGATCAAAACCGATCGGGCCGTAATAGCCGAACTCGGCGTCGATTGCCTTCAGGCTGCCGTCGGCGACGAAAATCGACCCGCTATGAATGTCACCATGCAGCAGCGCTTCGGCCTGTGAAAAGAAACGGTGCTTCAAAGACGCAACGGCGATCTTCAGCGCGTCGTCGGTGCGCAGGGCCGCGATATCCGCTTCCAGCTCGGCCGGATAGTTGTTGCGCTCGTGGATCTGATACGGATCGCTAAAGAACAGATCTTCGGTGATTTCACACATTTCCGGGTTGATATATTTCGCCACCTGCGCTTTTTTGTCGTGCGGATGCAGGTAAAAATCGCTGGTGTGAAACAGCGTGTGCGCCAGATACTCGCCCAGCTGGCGCGCGGCCTGCGGGTAGTAGTGATTGTTTATCAGCTCGCCGCGCCAGATTTTGTGGCTGGAGAGATCTTCCATCACCATCACTGCCAGTTCTGGATCGTAATGGAATATTTTGACCGTGTGCTGTGGACTGTGCTGGTAATGCTCGACCAGGGTTTGCGCCTCCAGACGTGCGCGGTCCAGCGTTAACGGCCAGGATTCCCCAACGCAACGCACGTAGGGTAGCGCCTGCTTAACGATGATGCGGCTCACGCCGTCAGCGTCAAAAATTTTAAACACCAGATTGAGGTTGCCGTCGCCCACTTCCTGCGCCTCCACCAGCGAAGAAGGGTTATCGAGGCCGCCAAACTGCTTTGCATACTCAACGGCGTCCTGGGCGGTGAAGGTACGATATTGCGACATTGCCTGTTCCTCATTGGTTCTGGTAATAAAGACATTTAGACGTCTATACATCTGAATTTTATCCTGACACAATGTGATACATCAACGCAACAGAGAATTAACGACATGCAGACATTACAGACGACCAGCCTGCGGGTGGCGGATAATCAGCTCTTTATTCTCGATCAGCAGGCGCTTCCGCAGGAAAAACGCTGGCTGGATGCGTCCACCACAGAATTGCTGGTGGGGCACATTCACGCCCTGCGCGTGCGCGGTGCGCCGCTGATCGGCCTTTCTGCCAGCCTGCTGCTGGCGCTGCTGGCAGAAAGTGGTAAAAGCCGCGATGAGCTGGCCGTGACGCTGGAAACCCTGCGTGCCTCTCGCCCGACGGCGGTGAACCTGATGAATAATCTCGACCGCATGAAGCAGGCGCTGTGGCAGGAAGATTTTGTGCCTAAGCTGACGGCTGAAGCGCTACGCCTGATTGATGAAGATAAACAGCTTTGTGATGCTATTGCCCGCGCGGGTAGCCAACTGGTGAAGCCTGGCAGCCGCCTGTTAACCCACTGCAATACCGGCGGGCTGGCAACGGCGGGCGTCGGCACGGCGCTGGGCGTCATCGCGCGCGCGCATCAGGAAGGCAACGTGAGCAACGTTTGGGTGGATGAAACGCGTCCGTTGTTACAGGGCGGGAGATTAACCGCCTGGGAGCTCGGCGAGCTGGGTGTGCCATATCAACTGATCACCGATTCGATGGCCGCCAGTTTGATGGCAAAAGGGCAGGTCGATGCTGTGTGGGTTGGGGCGGACCGTATTTCGGCTAACGGCGATGTGGCAAACAAAATCGGCACCTACTCCCTGGCGGTGCTGGCGAAATTTCACGGCATTCCATTTTACGTCGCCGCTCCGCAAACCACCCTCGATCCGAACTGTCCAAACGGCGAGGCGATTCCGATTGAACAGCGTGCCGCAAGCGAAGTGACGGGCGTTGCCGGGAGCTTTGGCGCGGTGCAGTGGGCACCGGATGATGCGCAGGTGTATAACCCGGCGTTTGACGTCACGCCAGCGGCGTTAATTAGTGGTTGGGTGCTGGATACGGGCGTGGTGAGGCCGGAAGACGTGGCGAAAGGGCAATTTTCCTGAGTGTGGCTATCCTTTAAGGGGTTCCCTTAAGAGGACGGTAACGTGACGCTCGATCCTGATACTGACTTAAAACTGGAACGCGTGGTGGACGCACCGCGCGACCTACTCTGGCTCTGCTGGACCACGCCGGAGCACATCAAAAACTTCTTCATTCCAGCTCCCCATAAGGTGACCGACTGCGACCTCGATCTGCGCGTGGGCGGGCGGTTTAACACCGTGTTTGAGGTGGGCGGGCAGCGGATGGATAACCTCGGCGTGTTTCTTGAAATCGATCCCGGTAAAAAGCTGGTCTTTACCGACGGCTATACCGAAGACTGGAAGCCGGCCGAGAAACCGTTTATGACGGCGATCCTGCTGCTGGAAGATGCGGGGGAGGGGAAGACCCGCTATACGGCGATTGCGCGCCATCCAACGAAGGAAATCCGCGAGCAGCATGAACAGATGGGCTTCCACGAAGGGTGGGGGATTGTGCTGGATCAGCTGGTGGCGTATGCGAAGGGGCTAAAACGGTAGTGCTCTTAGACCCCCTCTCCCTTGAGGGAGAGGGTTGGGGTGAGGGGGGAAGAATTCATTGATTATGTTGAAGACAGATTTCTCTTTTTGGTATTCCTTATCTGACGAAATATTGGCTCTCCCTTTTCATCAAAGTATCTTTCCGGCCATATCACATCGGGCGGAATATCTAGCGCCTGTGCGATAAGCAATTCTCCTTTAGGCCATGGCCGGGAAAGCGCATTCGCTAGTGTGGATGACGAAAGCCCGGCCTGACGTGACAAAGCTGCCAGGCTTGTTCCGTGTTTCTTTAGTGCGGCAATGATATCGGCAGGATGCCAGTTTTGATGATGCATTGTGTCCTCCTAACATGTGTCCGTTACGCGCTTAATTATCCTGTTTTGGGATAAAAACACAATGAGAGGATATTCGATTTCAGGATATTTGTATGGAATCGGAACAATGGCCTCAGTTTACTCAGATGAATACCAGCGTGTTATCAATGCGTTGAAGAAAGCCCGCAAAGAAAAAGGAATTACTCAGGCGCAGCTTGCGGAGGCTTTCGGCAAGCCGCAGTCGTTTATCGCGAAAGTTGAAAATGGTGAGCGCAGGTTAGATGTGGTGGAATTTGTGCATTTAGCTCAATTGATAGGTTTTGAACCAACAAATGTAATCAATAGTATTAAATTTCATGATTAGGATGTGAGGTTTTATGATTGAAAAAGCTTCAGAATTACTTGAGAAATTTATAGAGATTGAGAAGATCCAACTCAGCAAAATCGATATGCCCCATATGCCGACATTAGGTTCAGCTTATGAAGAAATAACAAGGCAAGGGATTGATCAAAGTTACATCCTTCCTGAAGGATTGGATCTTAAAGTGGTGTCGGGTTTCATATCGATAGACGGCAATTTATTACCTCAACAAATTGATGGTATGTTGGTTTGCGGTGATGGTCAGCAATATGGAAGAACAAAAGAATTTATATACCCAATAGATCAAGTTCTATGCATATTTGAAGTTAAGAAGACGCTAAAAAAATCAGATTACATAGATGCATTTGATCACCTTAGGATTATTAGAAGTAAGTATGCAAAATATTTTGAATCCAGATTGAGAAGGTCTTTTTTTTTCAATCCAGATGTATCTATAGCGAGGAAACACTTCTCTCAAATTACTGGTAAGGAAGCACCTAAGCATTATAGAGACATTCATTCTTTATCTAGGCCCGATTCAATTCTTTTTTATGCTCTTGTCCAGGAGAGTTTGGCCCCCGTCAGTATAATCCATGGGTATGGCGGTTATTCTACTGAATATGGTATAAGAAATGCATTTGTAGACATTTTAACGATGAAAAAAGAAATATCCGGGCAAGGCTTAGGAGTTCCGAGTTTCCCAACTTTAGTTACAACAAACAATATTAGTATTGTTAAGGCAAATGGAATGCCTTATCTGGGTATAAACCGAGAACAACAATGGGCAGCATTAGTATCCATGCGAGATAATGCAGCAAGAATCATGTTAGAGATTATTTGGTCTAAAATATCAGTTTATTTTAACGTCGAAATGCCATGGTGCAACGTTGATAAAATTGAATTTTTTGCTCCTTTGTTGTATGCCATTCCAGTTGAGGAGGGAGATAAGGTTGGTTGGAAATTTAAATTTATAGAAATGAAAGAGGTGGAATTAAAAAAAAGAAAATTCTTACAAAGTTGGGAGCCAGAGTTAATAGGTGAGGCTTTAAAGAACGTCTTCGATTTAATGTTATTCAATGGTGGGTACATCCATATGGAAGATATGGCTGTTATAGCAAGGAATTTTAATGTCACAAGTGATGTATTAATTAAAGATATTATGAGTCTATTTTTATTTAAGAGAGTAGGCGATTACATCCGGCCTATTTCTAATGTCATGCTGCAAGTTACAGATGCGGACGGTGATAGCTATATAACATCAAATCAAGCTGGCTTGGATATATGGTGCGAAATTAAAGGGTTGGAAAAAAATTATATTAAACTATTAATTATGGATTAATGTGTATTTAATAAAACAGTCACCAATCTTAATATCTAGAGTTGATGACTGAATTTAGTGAAAATTAGGCTAGCCGCGGATAGGCATCCGCAATCGCATCGCCCGTAAACTGCGCTACCCAGCCTTCCGGGTTATCGAAAATACGGATTGCCGTGAAGTTCGGCTCTGAGCCCATATCAAACCAGTGCGGCGTTCCCGCTGGCACGGAAATCAGGTCGTTTTTGACACACAGCACCTGATAAACCTGGTCGTCGATGTGCAGGCAAAACAGCCCGGCACCTTCGACGAAGAAACGGACCTCATCTTCACCATGCGTGTGTTCGTTAAGGAACTTCGCGCGCAGGGCCTCTTTCTGCGGGTTATCCGCACGTAGGCTGATAACATCCCAGCTCTGATAACCTTTCTCAGCCACCAGCTTGTCGATGGCGTGCTGATAAGCCTCGATCACCACCTCTGGTGCGGGATCGCGACCTAAATCGCGGTCGGCTTCCCAGCGTTCAAAACGCACGCCGCGCGCGTTGAGCTTCGCGGCAATATCAGCGGCGTCGGTGCTGTGCCACAGCGGCTCGCGGGTCTCGGTTTCAGAATAAATCGTTAATGCGCTCATGAAGGGATCTGCTCCGGATTAATCTCGTCGAATTGATGCACCTGATGATGGTGGCTCGCGCCGTCTTCATCGCCGCGAATCAGCTGTAGGGTGCGAAAACCAGCTTGTTCAGCGGCGTCCAGCTCCTGATGAATGTCGGAGAGGAACAGGATCTGCGAGGGGGCAACGCCAATCTGTGTCGCGATGTTCTGATAAGACTGAACCTCGCGCTTGGCACCGATGTGGGTGTCAAAGTATCCGCTGAACAGATGAGTAATATCACCTTCGTCGCTGTAGCCAAATAACAGTTTTTGCGCAGCAACGGAGCCAGAGGAATAAACATAGAGATCAATCCCTTGCGCTTTCCATTTTTCGAGCGATGGCAAAACGTCCGGGTAAAGTTGACCGGTGAAGTCACCGTTCACGTAGCCGTCCTGCCAGATAATGCCTTGCAGGGCTTTCAACGCGGTTGATTTACGATCGTCGTCCATAAAGGCAAACAGCGTGTCGATAAGTTCGCTGATGCTGGCGTGCGGCGCGCCAATTTCATCACGCAGATTGTCCAGAATGGATTTCACCGGCTCGGCGTAAAGCTGTGCGGTGACAAACCCCGCCAGCCGCTCGCGCGCATAGGGAAACAACACATTGTGAACAAAACGAATATCGCTGGTGGTGCCTTCAATATCCGTCACTATCGCGCGAATCATAATCTCTCCAGTTGTCGTAAACGCATTTCGCATTCAAATAAGAATTCCAGACCTTCCAGGTGACGGCGGGCCTCGGCCACGTCGCGTCCCCAGCAGGTTAAGCCATGGCCGCGCAGAAGAAAACCATAATTAAGTATCGTTTCCTGGGCGTAATGGGCGATTCGCGCGGCGAGGGCGTCAATGTCCTGGTCATTATCGAACACCGGAATCGTCACGGTATCGAGATGCGAGGTTTGCCCGGTGAGGGATTTCTGCATTTCAAAGCCGCTGATGTGCAGTTCTGGCGTTTTGGTCAGGCGCGACAGCACTGTGGCGTTGACGGTATGAACGTGCAGCACCGCATTGGCCTGCGGGAACAGGCGATAAATCAGCGTATGCAATCCCGTTTCCGCCGAAGGCTTGCGACCGGACGGTGCGCGGTTGCTGGCGATTTCGACCTGTAGAAAATCGTCGGTCGTCAGGCTGCCTTTGTCTTTACCCGATTCGCTGAGCCAACAAAGATGGTCATCCTGACGAATGGACATATTGCCGCCGGTCGCCGGAGCCCAGCCTTTTGCGCCAATCCAGCGGCAGGCATCGACCAGTTGTGTGAGTTGCAGGTTGTCTGTCATTTCCTTTTACCTCTGTCGGCCAGGAATATTCATATGATTTAGACGTCTAAGCGTCTTGATTGCCAAAGACTAACATCGTGTTATAGTGGCAGCAACATAAGTATTACACGCAGGCACCGCATAATGAGCAATAACCCGTTGATTCCGCAAAGCAAACTGCCCAACCTCGGCACGACGATTTTCACGCAAATGAGTGCATTAGCGCAGCAGCATAATGCGATTAACCTTTCACAAGGTTTTCCGGATTTTGACGGGCCGACATATTTGCAGGAGCGTCTGGCGTATCACGTGTCGCAGGGCGCGAATCAATACGCCCCAATGACCGGTGCGCAATCGCTGCGTGAAGCGATTGCCGATAAAACGGCTGAGCTTTACGGCTATAAACCCGATGCCAACAGCGAAGTGACGGTGACGGCTGGGGCGACCGAAGCGCTGTACGCGGCCATCACCGCGCTGGTGCGTACCGGCGATGAAGTGATTTGCTTTGATCCGAGCTACGACAGCTACGCGCCTGCCGTTGAGCTTTCTGGTGGGGTGGTAAAAAGAATCGCGCTTCAGCCGCCGCATTTTCGCCCGGACTGGCAGGCTTTTGCGGCCCTGCTGAGCGATAAAACGCGTCTGGTTATCCTGAACACGCCGCATAATCCGTCGGCGACCGTGTGGCAAAAAGCCGATTTTGCCGCGCTGTGGCAGGCCATTGCCGAACGTGAAATTTACGTTCTGAGCGATGAGGTCTACGAACATATCTGTTTTGCGAAAGAGGGGCACGCCAGCGTGTTGGCGCATCCGCAGCTGCGCGAGCGCGCGATTGCGGTTTCATCATTTGGCAAAACCTATCACATGACCGGCTGGAAGGTGGGTTATTGCGTAGCGCCTGCGGCTATCAGCGCGGAACTGCGCAAGGTACATCAGTATTTGACGTTTGCCGTCAATACCCCGGCGCAGCTGGCGCTGGCGGATATGCTGCGCGCAGAGCCGGAACACTATCGTGAGCTGCCGGAATTTTACCGCGCGCGACGGGATCTGTTTGTGAATGCCTTGAGCGCCAGCCGTCTGGAGATATTGCCGAGTGAAGGAACCTATTTTCTGCTGGCGGACTACAGTGCGATTTCCAGTCTGGACGATGTGAGCTTTTGCCAGTGGTTAACCAAAGAAGCGGGCGTAGCGGCCATTCCATTATCGGTATTTTGCGCCGATCCTTTCCCGCATAAGCTGATTCGTCTTTGCTTTGCAAAACAGGAATCGACGCTGCTGGCAGCGGCAGAGCGCCTGAACGTGTTGTAATTATTTTACCGTCCAGCCTTCTGAATAACGACGGTCTGCAAACAGTTCAAGCAGACCGTTGATTTGCTTCAGACGCAGCACTTCGTCGCTGTCCATTCCTAGCTCTTTACCAATTTTCTCGTCATCCCAGTCAAGCAGAGACAGTTCCCGCACGATCTCAGACATGGCGTTGATTTGATGGCGTCCACGTGCGCGGTTGTGGCGAATCGTCGCGGCCATACGGTCGAACTTCTCCTGCCTTTCTTTGCGCAGACAGGTCACGGGCAAATAGCCTTTAAGTTGCCGCCTTAATGTTGCTTTACTTTTCCCGATTTCATGACGGTGAAAGCCATCGATAATTTCGTAATGATGGGGCTCGTTTTCGGACACCACGATAGGTTGCGTGAAGCCATCTAACTCAAGGGATTTACTCAGAAGCCGTTTTTCGGGCGGGGCAACGTTATTCGGGTTGTAATCGTTGGCGGTGATATCGTCCTGTTTAATCCACAGCACACAGTCGACGGGTTGATCGCGAAAAGGACTTAGCTGGTGAATAGCCTGGCGCAAAGCATTTATGGCCTCAATGCGCTCCGCGTCAGGTAAAGCTGAAAGATAACATTCCATCGCGCTTATGATTCTTTGCATAATATTCCCCATTCCTTGCGTTTATTTTTCATGCGTTCATTGTAGCGTTGATAATGGTTTGGTTTATTTGGGCTAAAAGAAAGCGCCCGACACCAATAATCGTTATTCAGTAGCACTTTGCAAATTCGCCGCCATGACGGAATATCTTTTGAGCCAATATCACCCGTTTGCGTGTCAGGAATATCGGTCATTCCTTTCTTTTGATACCAGTGTAAATAAACAGCAATTTTATTACGATAATGCTCTGCGGTAGTTTGCGGCATGCTGTCCAGTAGCAGCATGGCATATTGATACCAGCAGAGGTGATCGGGTTTGAGTAGTTTTCGATGGCCATAAAAGTGATTATCGTGGCCCGCATAGATACCGCCGCTTCTGACACCGCTGACGCGCTCGCACATCGCTGCCCAGCGTTCGGGCTCAACAACATGATACAGCCACAATCCTTGCCGTTGCTCCGGGCCAAAGGGTTCGCAGATGCGCATGTAACGGGGCGGTACACCGGCCTGATACATCAGGTTGTACAATGGGTTATAGCAACACTTCGTTTTAGCAAACCACGTCCAGATATCTGCCGTTTTCCAGTCATATATCGGATAGACATACCAGGCATGCCCGCCCGGAGCCATGCTGGTCCAGGGCTTATCATCGGCAAAACGCTGTTTGCGCGCGTTGGCTATAGTGAGGAAACGGTTATAGGACTCGTCAGCTCGAATGCCGATCAACACGGCGGCAGGCCGTTGTTCGGCAAACCAGTCAGAAAAGGCTCTGACAAAGGCTTCAAAGGTCATTCCCTGCTGATAAAAATCAAAAAAATTCGGGTCGGTTATCGCGTCTTCTGGCGGTTGTCGAACCCAGTTTGTACCGGGCTCCCAACACTGCCACTCGGGTTGATATTGGGAAAGGGCATTTTGGGTGGTTAACGGCAGGGCAACCCAAAAAAAACGATCGATGACATCGCTATATTGCCTCCGCATCGTTTCGACATGTTCGATAGTGCAGGAAAACTGTGCTTCCCAGTCGATAAACAAAACGCTTATTTTCTTGTTTTGCTTTCGTGCAATTTGCGCGGTCAGGTGAAGCATGATGGTCGAGTCTTTACCGCCAGAAAAAGAGACGCAAACCTGAGGTAAATTCTCAAGTGTCCATTCTATTCGTTCAACTGCAGCCTCAAGAACATTTAGTACAAGGGGATATTTGTATATTGACATGAACAATCGCTTCCTGGGTAATCAATACCGGATGGGTCACCGTCAATGATGAGTAAGCATACTATTCATGAAAAGCGTCACAGATAAAAGTAAAAAATAGTAATTATTTTAATCTATGGGGATTTGAGTAATGAAATCAGAAAAGGCCTTGCTATTGAGCGATGCGCGGTTATACAACATGAAAACTTGCGGTTGCGGTAATTCAAAAGGCATGGCGACTTTTTTAAGATTAAACACTGAAGCGTATGTTTCGAATATGGGAAGGGGAATGTAGCCAATTAAATCAGATGCGCTAATAATATTGATTATTGAAATGAATGAGTCGCTACGAAACGCAATTGTCCTTTCAGGCAACAATGGCAAGATTGATGTCTGAAACTCTTGTACACCTGGCTCGTTACTGGCCATTTGCGTGTGCTTTTCTGCCAGCATTTGTTCTTTTGTGATGCTATCACCAATACGAGGGTGATCCATTCGGCAGACCAATACCATCTTTACCGATCGAAACGGAGTACAGACGATTGAGCGGTTGCTGACAGGGAAAAGTGTAAACACCATGTCTGCCTTACGGTAGGCAAGTAAATCCTCGGCTGCTTCAGCAGAAACAGTTATATCATATTGTTCTATATCGAAACTTTCTCTTTCAATAAGTAACAACAGAGGATTGAGCAATCTCCCCGGCGTAATAATCTGTGGGCCATAGATGATGAATTTTTTGGTCAGATCAGATGCATGGGTAATGTTGATGGTTTGCTCTAACTGATTTAGATTTTGCTCAAGATGGATGTGGAGATTGGTCCCTACGGTAGTGGGTGTAATTCCCTTCCCAGAACGGATAAACAGAGGGTCATTAAGCTGATTACGTAACCGTTGTAGCGACTGACTGACGGCTGGGGGGGTGATGTGTAAGGTTTCTGCAGCTTTACTGATGCTGAGATGTTGGTAGATGCATTCGAATATGACTAAAAGATTGAGATCGAATTTTTTAAGGTCGTAAAGATTAGCCATAGTTCATCCTGAGTGTGTTGTGGTTATAGTTATCACATACATGGTAACTATAGATGGAAGTTAACCATTCACAATCCTTTTGTGATGCTTAACTTAAATCTGCATAAATTCTGACTTAATATATCATGGCTGTGGATTATTAAAATAGTGCCAGAAAAGGAGTTTAATTATTTTAATTCTCTAAAGGTCGGTTTGAGGGGTTGAATTACAAGTATCGTTAATGTACTGGCCATCCTGCATTACGAAATTCAATTTATCATGGTTATGAAATGTCATACCCGGTTGTCGTCATTTAAATCTGTCCTTGGGTAATAGGTGACGCCGCGCTTATCGCTACGCATCCCCCGCTTTGACTGGCACTGAATGGTCCCGCGACGTTTGGTTTGCGAGTTCTGGAATGTCCTCTTATCAAAGTTGTAAGGTTTGACTGATTGATTTGATAAATCGAACGCATTAGCCCTATCAATGAAAGTTAGTTACCTTAGCTCACAACGAAAACACGGAGGAAGTACAGATGTCTTTGATTAACACCAAAATTAAACCTTTCAAAAACCAGGCGTTCAAAAACGGCGAATTCATCGAAGTCACCGAGAAAGATACCGAAGGCCGCTGGAGTGTGTTCTTCTTCTACCCAGCTGACTTTACCTTCGTTTGCCCGACTGAACTCGGCGATGTGGCAGATCATTATGAAGAGTTGCAGAAGCTGGGCGTAGACGTTTATTCCGTTTCTACCGATACCCACTTCACCCACAAAGCGTGGCACGGCAGTTCCGAAACCATCGCTAAAATCAAATACGCGATGATCGGCGACCCAACCGGTGCCCTGACCCGTAACTTCGAAAACATGCGTGAAGATGAAGGCCTGGCCGACCGTGCCACCTTTGTTGTTGACCCGCAGGGCATTATCCAGGCCATCGAAGTGACCGCTGAAGGTATCGGCCGCGACGCATCTGACCTGCTGCGTAAAATTAAAGCCGCTCAGTATGTTGCTTCTCACCCAGGCGAAGTGTGCCCGGCGAAGTGGAAAGAAGGCGAAGCGACACTGGCTCCATCTCTGGATCTGGTCGGTAAAATCTAAGTTTTTTTGCCCGTCAATCAATGGGCGCATATGCGCCCATTTCATTCCAACACCATGATGCAAGTTGCATTCAGGCTGCCTTTATAAGGCAACTTGCATGATGACGTTTTTAGAGAGGGAAGAATAATGCTCGACACAAACATGAAAACCCAACTTAAGGCTTACCTTGAGAAACTGACCAAACCGGTTGAGCTTATTGCCACACTGGATGACAGCGCGAAATCGACAGAGATCAAAGAACTGCTGGCGGAGATTGCTGAACTGTCACCGAAAGTGACCTTTAAAGAAGACAACAGCCTGCCGGTGCGTAAACCGTCTTTCCTGATTACCAACCCAGGATCTGACCAGGGGCCTCGCTTTGCGGGCTCGCCACTGGGACACGAGTTCACCTCGTTGGTGCTCGCGCTGCTGTGGACCGGCGGTCATCCGTCGAAAGAAGCCCAAACGCTGCTCGAGCAGATCCGCGATATCGACGGTGATTTTGAGTTTGAAACCTATTACTCGCTCTCGTGCCATAACTGTCCGGACGTGGTGCAGGCGTTAAACCTGATGTCGGTGTTGAACCCGCGCATCAAACACACTGCGATTGACGGTGGCGTGTTCCAAAACGAAATCACCGATCGCAATGTGATGGGTGTCCCGGCTGTGTATCTGAACGGCAAAGAATTCGGCCAGGGTCGTATGACACTGACGGAAATCGTCGCGAAAGTGGATACCGGTGCGGAAAAACGTACCGCTGATGAGCTGAACAAACGTGATGTTTACGATGTACTGATCGTGGGCTCTGGCCCGGCAGGCGCGGCGGCTGCGGTATATTCTGCACGTAAAGGCATCCGCACTGGCCTGATGGGCGAGCGTTTTGGCGGCCAGGTTCTGGATACCGTGGATATTGAAAACTATATCTCCGTGCCAAAAACCGAAGGCCAGAAACTGGCGGGCGCACTGAAAGCGCACGTAGATGATTATGACGTCGATGTGATCGACAGCCAGAGCGCCAGCAAGCTGGTACCGACTGCGGTTGAAGGCGGTTTACATCAGATTGAAACCGCATCAGGTGCGGTGCTAAAAGCCCGCAGTATTATCATCGCCACTGGCGCAAAATGGCGCAATATGAACGTGCCGGGCGAAGATCAGTATCGTACGAAAGGTGTAACCTATTGTCCGCACTGCGACGGCCCGCTGTTTAAAGGCAAACGCGTGGCGGTGATTGGCGGCGGTAACTCCGGCGTCGAAGCGGCAATTGACCTCGCGGGTATCGTTGAACACGTTACGTTGCTTGAGTTTGCGCCAGAGATGAAAGCTGACCAGGTATTGCAGGATAAAGTCCGCAGCCTGAAAAACGTCGATATCGTGCTAAACGCGCAGACAACGGAAGTGAAAGGCGACGGCAGCAAAGTGACCGGGCTTGAATACCGTGACCGCGTGAGCGGCGACGTTCACAGCGTGGCGCTGTCAGGCATCTTCGTTCAGATTGGGCTGCTGCCAAACACGACCTGGCTGGAAGGTGCGATTGAGCGTAACCGCATGGGCGAAATCATGATTGATGCCAAATGCGAAACCAGCGTGAAAGGTATTTTTGCGGCGGGCGATTGCACCACTGTACCGTACAAACAAATTATCATTGCGACCGGCGAAGGTGCAAAAGCATCCCTGAGCGCGTTTGATTATCTGATTCGCACCAAAATTGCATAATAAAAGAAAGTAAGGCTACACCTGCAATGTGAAGAGGCTACCGGTTGGTAGCCTCTTTTTTTTATCTCACGACCATCACCGGGATATGCGTGTGGCGAATGACGCTCGACGCATTAGATCCTAAGAGATGGGTGCTGATAGAGGGATTGCGCGAGCCGATAACGACCACATCCGCTTTTAATTCGTTCGCCATTTCATTGACCGCATCACGCACGCTGCCGAAGCGAACGTGGGTTTTAATGCGCGAAGGATCGATGCTGAAGTGCCCGACCATCGTTTGCAGGCGCGCCTCCGCTTCGTGTTGCAGATGCTCCTCAAAGCGACGGACGTCGGCGGCAAAACGATGCAGACTCAGGCTGGCGGAGCCTGGCAGCACGTGGATAAGATGAATGATGCCATCCTGCTGCGCCAGGAATTCGGCGTGGCGCACGGCCTTATCGCTCAGTTCCATTTCAAAAACATCAACCGGCATAATGATTGTCTGATACATACCCGTTTCTCCTTGTTTAATAACGCTGAATGTATTCAAACATAAAATATTATCGGTTTCTGCTATCTGTCAGGCAGTTTTTCACGTTGTGGCATTTTTTTACTTATCTTTGCGCAGGAATGCGCGGAAGAGGGGTTACCAGTGGCGCTCAAGATACAGCACGGCCATGACGATGATCGCCAAAAAAATGAAATAAACCAGCGTAATGCCAAGTATCTCATTCATGACCGTCCCCGCGGCACCGAAACGGATTAAGCCTGGATTAAGGCGTTTTTGAGCGATATAGGAAAGATGGGTGAAATTACGGAAAGAGGATGCAGCTGCATCCTCCGGGCAAAGCGGTGTTCGCTTCTTCAGATGGGATTAACGAAGGTAATCGCCTGCTGATTCTGGCTGGTAAAGCAGTTCCAGCACCTCAAGATGCGCAGAAGTACCGCCGGGTAAATCCCAGTGGATCGTGTCGCCGGTACGCAGCCCCAGCAAAGCGGCACCCACGGGCGCAAGGACCGAAAGCTGCGTGCTGCTGTCGGTCATTTGTGCTGGGTAGACCAGCGTGCGGGTGCGTTCTTCACCGCTGGTGAGATCGCGGAATTTTACCTGGCTGTTCATGGTGACGACGTCATGCGGCATCGACTCAGCCGTACACATTTGCGCGCGGTCCAGTTCTGCGTTTAACGCTTCAGCAACAGGCAGCGACGCAAATGCGGGTTTCTCCAGCAGACGGTCGATACGTTCTGCATCGAGTTCATTAATGATAATGGTGGGTCTGGACATTTATTACTCCATGTCTTTAGTGCTGCGTGTCGCGCAGAAACCAATCCAAAAGAAAACCCTCGCCGTCTGGCAGCGAGGGTTTTATCTCTCATGATGATACTGGCTGAGCACGCAAGTTTGAAGTGATGAATGTCACATTCATCGTGCAGATGAATTTTAGGTGAAAAACGTGATGGTTCTCAGATTTGCAGTATGCTTTTTAAGCGCCCCGTTGGGCGACTATCCGTTTTCTGTGTTCCTTTTCAGGAGATCTCATGAGCGATTACGACAAACTTACCTTGAAAGACGGCAGTTATTTGCATTTCAAAGACTGGGGCAGCGGGCAGCCCGTGGTGTTTAGTCACGGCTGGCCTTTAACCGCCGATGCCTTTGAAGATCAAATGTTGTATCTGGGGTCGAAAGGCTTTCGCGTGATTGCCCATGACAGACGCGGGCATGGGCGTTCCGCGCAGTCCTGGGATGGGCATCATATGGATCAGTATGCCGATGATTTAGCCGAGCTGACGGCGCACCTTAATCTGAAAGATGCGGTGCATGTGGGCCATTCCACCGGCGGTGGCGAAGTCGCGCGCTACATTGGCCGTCACGGCACCGAACGTGTCGCCAAAGCGGTGCTGATTAGCGCCGTGACGCCGATTATGGTCAAAACGGACTTCAACCCTGAAGGGGTACCGAAAGAGGTTTTCGACGGTATCCGCGAGGGCGTGGTAAACGATCGTGCGGCTTTCTTTTATGAACTGACCGCCGCTTTTTATGGTTATAACCGTGCTGGTGCTAAAGAGTCGAAAGCGGTGCGGGAGAGCTTTGTTGAGCAGGGGCTCCAGGGCTCTATCAAGGCGTTGTACGATTGTATCAAAGCCTTTTCGGAAACCGACCTGCGCGAAGATCTGAAAAAAATGACTATTCCGACGCTGGTGATCCACGGTGATGATGACCAAATCGTGCCGTTTGAGACCTGTGGCAAAGTGGCGGCGGAGATCCTGCCGAATGCCGAGCTAAAAGTCTATCCAGGCGGATCCCACGGGATTTGCGCCACCCATAAACACCAGATTAACGACGACCTGCTGAAATTTATTCAGTCCTAATTTTTAACGGATTGCGCTACGCTGATCCTCTTGATTCAGGGGGATGAGCGAAGCGTCATTCAGCCTGATTTTTCACTTAGAGAGCGCTATGTATTTTTATCAGCCTGAGCAGGGACACGGCCTGCCACACGATCCCTTAAATGCCATCGTTGGGCCACGGCCTATCGGGTGGATTTCCAGCCAGGATAGCGAGGGGCGACTCAATCTTGCCCCGTACAGCTTCTTCAACTGTTTTAACTATCGCCCGCCCATTATTGGTTTTTCCAGCAATGGCTGGAAAGACAGCGTGCGCAACATTGTTGAGACCGGGGAGTTTGTCTGGAACCTGGCGACGGTTGACCTGGCGCAGGCGATGAATGAAACCTCCGCCACGCTCCCGCACGAAGAAGATGAGTTTTCCTTTGCCGGGTTAACGCCTGGCGCAAGCCGTGTGGTGAAGGCCCCGAGAGTGGCAGAAAGCCCGGTGAATTTTGAGTGTCGACTCTCTCAGTGCATCCAGCTCACGGGCGCAGACGGAACGCCTATCGAAACCTGGCTGGTACTGGGTGAAGTGGTGGGCATTCATATCCATGACTCGCTGCTGGAAGAGGGGATCTACCAGACCGCCAAAGCCAACCCGATTCTGCGTGCTGGTGGTCCGTCGGCATACTATTCGATTAGCGACGCTCAGCGTTTCGATATGGTGCGCCCGGATGCGCGCAGAGGCTAATATGCACACCCCCACAATCCCCGCCGATCAGCAGTTTTTTGCCGACCTGTTGGCCGGGCTGGTATTGAATTCACAGCAGTTGGGACGTGTATGGTTTGCCCATCGTCCCACGCTTTTGCCTGAGGGCGCTTTTAGCGTGGAATGGCCACGGCTCGACGTGGTGCTGCGGGGTGAATACGGCAATCGGCTTATTGCCGAGCAAAAATCGCTTATGCAGGGTGAGATGCTGTTTCTTCCGGCCCGCAGTGCCAGCGTGCCGATATTTGATAAACCAACCATGCTGCTGAGTATCGTTTTTGCGCCGTCCTGGCTTGGCCTGCTGTTTCACGATGCCCGCAGCGGTGAGTCAGTCTATCCGCAGCGTAACATTGAGCTGCCGCACCCGGAGCGCGGCGAACGAACGGCAATGCTGATGGCGCTGACGCACCTTAGCGCGTCGCCGCAGGATCAGGCGATTATTCAGCCGCTGGCGTTGAGCCTGCTGCACTGGTGCCGCAAGGTGGTGTCGACGCTTCCCGAACCGGGGCTGTCGCGTGGGGATTTTCTCTATCAGAGCGTGTGCAACTGGGTGCAGGATCATTATGCCGGGCCGATTTCTCGGGAGAGCGTTGCCGCCTTTTTCAATATCTCGCCCAATCATCTGTCGCGATTGTTTTCCCAGCAGGGGAGCATGAGCTTTGTCGATTACGTGCGCTGGGTGCGAATGGGCAAGGCGAGAACGATTTTGCAGAAATATCATCTGCCCGTTGGTGAGGTGGCAAAGCGGTGTGGTTTCCCTGACAGCGACTATTTTAGTCGGCTATTCCGGCGTCAGTTTGGCGTGACGCCGGGGGAATATCGTGCGCGATTTCAGTAATCTTAAAGAATCAGTTCGGCGTTAAGCAACTCCAGAATGCTCTCTGGCGTGTTAGCAGAAAATAACGTCTCCCGGAACGTCTTATTCACCAGCTTGCGCGCCAATTGGGAGAAGACCTTCACATGGTTCATCCCCTCCTGCGTCCCCAGGGTCAGCATGATCACCAGTTCGACTTCGCCCATATCGGATTCCCAGTCTATCGGCCTCGCCAGACGGGCGATACTGATGCTGGAGTGGCGTATCCACTGAGATTTGGTGTGCGGAATCGCGACGCCAAAGCCCACGGCGGTGGTGACAATTTCTTCACGCTGCCAGAGATCTTCTTCCAGCTCGATTGGGTTTTCGGTTCGCCCGTGGATCGCAAGGTTGCCGCACAGGAATTGAAGCACCTGCTCTCGGGAGGCGAGCGGCTCATCCATCACGATATTTTCCAGCGCCAGCAGCGGACGGGCGGGCTCTTGCGGCGTGAACTCGGTGAGAAGGGTTTCTATCTCCTCGGCGCTGCGACATTCGCAGGCTTTATCGGCCAAAGCCCGACACGCACTGCTTTCAAGATGACGCAGCTGCGCCTTCACGGCAGGGATGCGCGGACCGCTCATACTGAATTCGTCGAGGCCTAAGCCCAACAGCAGCGGCAGATAACGACGCTCTCCGCCCAATTCTCCGCAAATCCCAACCCATTTTCCGTGCCGATGGGCGGCAGTCACGATTTGGCGCACCATGCGTAAAAATGAGGGCGCAATGGGATTATACAGCGGTGACACGCGCGGATTATTACGATCGACCGCATACAGATACTGGGTCATATCGTTTGAGCCAATGCTGAAGAAATCCACCTCGTCGCAGAAGTGATCGATGATAAAGCACACGGAGGGCACTTCGACCATGATGCCCAGCGGCAGATGCGGGGCGTGACGTAAACCCTGCGACTTCAGTTCGTCCTGAACCTTTCTCAGCTCTTGTTTGACCCACAGAATTTGATCGAGGCTGTGAACCATCGGGATCATCAGCAGCGCATTGCCGCTGGCCCCTGCACGTAAAATGGCGCGCAGCTGGGTGCGGAAAAGCGCAACGAATTCCGGATAGATGCGCACCGCACGATACCCCAGGAAGGGGTTTTCTTCCTGCGGGAGCGGGATATAAGGGATCTGCTTGTCACCCCCGATGTCCATCGTGCGAAAGATAACCGGTTTGCCCTCCGCTGACAGTAACACCTGCTGGTAGGCTTCGAACTGCTCCTGTTCGTCCGGCGCGGCGTCGCGGTCCATGTACAGCATCTCGGTGCGAAACAATCCCACGCCCTGAGCGCCGCAGGCAAAGGCGCCGGGCGCTTCCAGCGCACTACCGATGTTGGCGGCGATATCCACGGCGATCTGGTCTTTTGTCATCGCGGGCAGGCCGGCATCTTTACTCTGCTGCTGATGAGCTTTGTCGGCGAGACGCTGAGCTACGCCGTAGTATTGGCTAACCGCGGCATCGGGTTCTACCACCAGTACGCTGCAAACGCCGTCGAGAATAACGTTCTTGCCAACCGTTGATGCCAAAGCGGCCACCGTTAATCCGCTCAGTACGGGAACCGACGCGGCGCGTGCCAGAATTAACGTGTGCGAAGTGCGGCCCGTTTTTTCCAGCACCATGCCCTTGAGCTGGCGGGTGTCGAGGCTCAGAAACTGGCTGGGCGTGAGGTCGTCAGCCAGTAGAATGGTCGGCGCATTCAGGACAAACGTTGTGGTTTGCTCAAGCTCTGGCCAGGTAATACTGAGCAGCTGTTCGCTGATGTCGCGGATATCACTCGCCCGCTCGCGAAGGTAGTCGCTGGCTGACAGGGACAGCTTTTGGCAAATATGGTCCATGTTGCGGATGATGGCATCCGCCAGGCTCAGACGCTCCTCGCCCATCAGACGGCGAATATTGCCGCCAAACTCGTCATCCTGGATCAGCGAAAGATGGGCGCTGATGATGGTTTTGCTTTCGCCTCCCAGTCCGCGCAACTGCTGGTTTAAGCGATCGGCCAGCGTCGCCAGGCTGTGCTCCAGCCGCGTCGTATCTTCCGGGCTTGCCGGATGCTGGCGATAGCGTTGCAGATTATTGCTCTCAAAGCGTTGCAGAGTGCCTGCACCAATGCCGCTGGCGAGGGTAATGGCCTGTTGCAGATGGGGATTGAGCCGCACCAGCGAGCGGGGAAGGGGATGCGCCACGTGCGGTGCATCGCCGGACGGAATGCTGTCGCTGTCGATAAAGCTCACATTGAGATATTGCTCAAGCGCGCGCCTGGCCTGCTCTTCGTCGCTGCCGCTAATTTCAAGTATGCAGCTGTCGTTAAACAGCGTACCGGTGCTGATCAGCGCGAGCGAGCTTTTGGCATCGGCCTGGCTGCTCAGGCGGTTGTTGATAAAACGAATATCGCTGCGCCAGGCGCTGCATTGCTCTTTCAGCGCCCAGGCCGGACGGGCGTGTAGCCCATTCGGCAGCGGGCAGAAAAATTCAATCGATAACATACTACCTCCGTTTAGCGCGAGATCAGCACCTGAAGTCCGTCAGATGATTCACGGTCTCACGATTCAAACATGCCGCCAGTGCAACCAGCAGCTGGTGGGTTTGGTGAATATCCTGGACGTCAGCAATCGATGCCGCACAGTGCCCGTGCCGGGTCGGCGGGCCCAGTACAACCGTCGGGACGCCGGTACCTGAAAGATGAACGGCCCCGCCGTCGGTACCGCCGTTGCTGAACATGTCTTTTTGCAGCGGAATACTCAGGGTGTGGGCCACTTTCTCAACGAAAGCGGCCAGCTTAGGCGGCGCAATCAGCGACTTGTCGTACAGCACCAGCATAGGGCCTGCGCCAATCTGGCGATGGTTGGCGCAGCCGTAGTCAAAGTTTTTTGACCAGCAGGCGGTATCCAGCACCAGGGCGATATCGGGGTTAATCATCCTGCTCGCCGTTTGCCCGCCGCGCAGTCCTACCTCTTCGCTGGAGCTGGCAACCAGCCACAGCTCGCAACCCAGCGGGGCTTTGTGCAGTTCGCGCAGCAGCGTTATCAGCAGAAAGCAGCCAAGGCGATCGTCAAACGCTTTTCCCATTATGCGGTTGTGGGGCAGGGCGTTAAACCGCGTGTCGAAGGTGACGCGATCGCCTGCGTCAACGCCAGCGGCGAGAACGTCCTCTGCGCGAGTTGCGCCAATATCCACGCGCAGATTCTCAACGGTGTCACCTTTTGCCTCGCCGTCCAGCAGGCCGGCGATTTTGCGCCCGTCGCGCGTGGTAATGCGTACCGGTTGCAGCGTGCGGGCTTTCATCCGCACGTTGCCAATCGGCAACACGTCAATTGCGCCTTCACGCGAAATGCTGCGCACCATAAAGCCGACTTCATCCATGTGCGCGCAAACCATGACCTTGGGTCCGCTGCTTTGATTAACGCGGATCAGTACCGAGCCCAGTCCATCGAACTGCACCTCTTTATCGTATTTACGGGCCTCTGCGAGCAGGATGTCGCGCACCTCTTGCTCCGAGGCGGCAATGGCATCCGCCTCGCTCAGGGCGCGTAATAATTCCATATCCATCAGATCTCTCCCGTCATTAGCAGCCTTTTTGGCATGGTGTAGAGCACGTCGGCCCCAGACTCCGTGACCAGCACGACATCTTCGATCCGCACGCCGCCCTGGCCTTCGAGGTAAATACCGGGCTCTACGGTTAGCAGCATACCGGGCTGTAACGGCGTGGCGTCGGTAGGCGAAAAGCGCGGGTTTTCATGTACGTCGATACCGATGGCGTGGCCAGTATTGTGACCAAACTGAGCGCCGAAGCCTGCGCGCTCAATAATCGTGCGGGCGGCTCGGTCGACCTGATGGCAGGCCACGCCGGGGCGAATGGCGTCGATGGCCGCCAGCTGCGCCTCCAGCACCGTTTGATAAACCGCGTACAAAGGATGCGCCTGCGGCGTGGCCTCGTGCCCGGCAACGAGGAACGTTCGGGTCATGTCCGAGCAATATCCCTGATGCTGCGCGCCAAAGTCGAGGGTGATGAGCTCGCCTGCGGCAATGACTTTGTCGGAGGCTTTCCCGTGTGGGAGTGCGCCACGCGACCCGCTGGCAACAATCGTATCGAACGAGGGCTTATCCGCGCCCTGCTGTTTCATGAACCACTCCAGCTCGGCGGCGACATCGCGCTCCCGCATGCCCGGCTGGATGAAACGGCGTATGTGCTGCGCGGTACTATCGGCAATCCGACAGGCCGCGCGGATTCGCAGAATCTCATCAGCGGTTTTAATCTGCCGCAGGGCGTCAAGCGAGACGCTGCAAAGCTTCGCGCTAAGCGCGTCGCGCCATTGACTGCCGGTATGCCAGCTAACATGCTCGCCCTCAAACCCTAACGTGCGCAGGTTTTCCTGTGCGATAAGCCCGTTTAGGACCGTGAAAAACGGGCAATCGGCGCTCAACAGGTGCATTTCGTACCCGGTGATACGTGAGGCGATATCGCTGTAGTAGCGAAAATCCGTCAGGATATGCGCATGCTGACGCGTGACCAGCACGTAACCAGAACCGGTGGAAATACCCAGATGCGGCTGCTTATTCTGACGCGAGGCGATCAGAATGCCGTCCAGATTCTCCGCTGCCAGCAAGTCGCGAAGCGTTGTCAGTAATCCCATCTCAACCTCCCTTACAGCGCGTCGATAGACAGTTTTCCGCGCTTATGCATGCTGTTGCGGATCAGCACCACCAGTAGGGCGGTGATCACGGCTCCCACCACAATACTGAGCATATAAGCCCCAAGGTTGGTGACCAGCGGCCAGGCCCAGATGGCTGATTCAGGGAACCACTGTACGACACCGAGCGCGGTGGCCGTCATCGCCCCGGCGATGGCTCCGGTCATGTACGCAGGTAGCGTGGCGAGCGGGTTTTCCAGCAGGAACGGAATGGCACCTTCGCTGATCCCCATAAACGCCAGGAACATTGCCGTTTTACCCTGCGGATACAGCTGCGGGCTGAACAGGCGTTTGCCGGTCAGACGATGGTCGATAAGCGTGGCGAGGCCCAGACCAATCGGCGGGATAACAATGGCCACGGCGCGTGAGGTGATCGGCAGAACATGATCGGTAGTCAAACCAAGCCCAACGAAACCGGCCGCTTTGTTGATGGGGCCACCCAGGTCAATGGCGGTTGCCGCCGCCATGCCGATGGCATACATCATCGAACCGGCCTGACCTGCGGCCAGTAATAGCGTGCGCATCCCGCCGTTCAGCCAGCCGCCGATTGGGGTGATGATGTAGTACATCGCCAGCATCACGAACAGGGCGGAAAGGATCGGGATCAGGAAGGTGCTTTTAAAGGCCAGCAGATACTGGGGCACGCTGATTTTGGTGTTCAGCCATTTGACCAGATAACCCGCGGCGATAGCGATAATCAGCGCGCCGATAAAGGTCGATGGCACAGGCTTAGTAGCAAGCCAGGTGAGTTTTTCAGGATCGAAATTCAGCACCAGCGTGGGCTGGGTGGAGACCAGTCCGCCGATGAAGCCCGCCGGGAAGGCCAGCTTGCCGCCGATGGAGTTCGCCACGAAGGCGGAGAACATCGGAATGGCGAAGCTGAATAGCAGCCCGCCGAAGGATTCCGTCAGATAGCCAAACTTCAGCACTGACAGGTTAAAGCCGGTGAATTTGCCGGAGTTCAACGCATCCATGATGCCGGTGTCGGGCGGGATTTCCAGCCAGACGTAGGCAATGAGCTGAGAAATCGCGAGGATCACCCCGCCCATAATGAGCGTCGGCACCATGCGGGAGATCCCCGACATAATGTGCTGAGGAAGCTCTTTCCAGAAGGTACTGCCCGTTGCCACTGGCGCGGGTTTTAGCACCAGCGTATCGCCCTCGTGACCGTCCGAGCGAACCGCACTGCGTTTTTTAATTGCCATGACGAAGACCCCTGAGTTGGAGAATGATTATTGTTGTTCTGCCGCAATCATGTCTTCGATGTCCTTCAGGGTGCCCGCCGCATTTTTAATGGCGTCCTGAAGTGAGATTTCGTATACATCGCGGGTCTCAAAGCGTTCGTTATCTTCCGGGGTGATGGCGATGGCGTGAATAATGATATCCGCCGTGGCGATATCCTCTGCGGTGAGACGATTTTGGATCCCGTCTGCGCCCTGGGTTTCAATTTTCACTTCGTAGCCTGCTTCTACGGCAGCGTCTTCCAGCGCCTGAGCCGCCATAAAGGTATGCGCCAGACCCATTGGACATGCGCATAACGCAATCAGTTTTTTAGCCATGTGAAATTCCTCCTGTGGTTGATACCGCGATTATGGCGGGGAGGTTTCATCCGTGTTTACCGGATAAATGATGCAATGGCTGGAGAGATGATGCGAGAAATCGGAAGTGTGACGGTCATCGTACTATAAGGGAACGGGATGAAACGCCGGGCACAGGAATGCCCGGCACAGGCTTAATAACCGACTTTATCGATAACAAACTGCTTGCCGCAGTTGCCCGGATGCGGCTGAGGCGCGAATGAGGCCGATGACAGTGGAGCGTTAATGGTCGCCGCCTTCAGTGATATTTGCATTTCAGTCAGGTAAGCGGGATTGCCCTGGCAGGTAAGTTTGACCGCTTTCACGCTGTCTTGTCCCCAGCTTTTCGCGATGGCTTTGTCGACGTCCCGACGGGTGACGGTTTTACCGTAGTTATCGGCAAGGAATCCCCCCAGCGGGCTCGCTTTTACACTCTGATTCAGGCGAACCATCGTGCCAAAATAGGCATCGGGATCGAAACCGAAACAGACCCCGTGTTTGGCATATTCATAACGTTCAAGACAGGAGTTCCCACCCGCGCCTGACATTACGCTGCTGAGTTTGGCGGCGGATTCCAGCGAAAGCCCGGTTTCTGCTGCGGCGCATTTACGACTGGCTTTGGCTTCAGGCATATTCGGAATGGGGCGCGTAGCGCAGCCAAAACGCATCCAGCGACGCTCATCGACACCGCGAGAAGAGATAGATTTCGGCAGGCCAGGCCACAGTCCATGGACAGTGAGGAAATCCGTTTTGTTGTCGCTCTCTTTTTGCAAACGGCACTCGTCGGGTTCGTTACGGTTGCGATCGTGCATGCTTTGGCAAAATCCGGTCTGCCAGGACAGGGCCAGAACATAGCGATCAAAATCGCCATACTGTGTCGCCTGGAGGGGAGCGGCATGGGCAGATAAAGCGCAAAAGCCGAGTGCTATCGCGCTGAAACGAGTAACGAATTCCTTCCTGAACATTTGAATTCCTGATGATTTAAGGCAAATTTATTCCAGGAACTTATTAAAGCACAAAAAGCGCCCGTAGGCGCTTTTTGCAGGAGCGTTTAGCGCTTAGTGAGCCACGGTACCCGGGACCAAAATCTCGGTCGCAACGATCACAATCACCAGACCTACAAGCACAGGCACAGAGGTGCGTTTGACGACCTCAAACGGTGAGATTTTCGCCATACCCGCTACCGCAACCACCACACCTGAAACCGGCGAAATGGTACGGCCCAGGTTAGAGGCTTGCAGCATTGGAATGGAGAGGTAGGCCGGGTTGATGCCGGAGGAGTGAGCCAGTTTTGGGATCATCTCCACGAAGGCATAAAACGGCGCGTTCCCGGAGCCGGTGGTCATCGCGGCCAGCATGGTCAGGATCACCAGTACCAGCATCAGTATGATGCTTGCGGAACCAAACGAGGTGGCAATAGAAATCAGGCTCTGAATAAAGCCGATGGTGCTGAGGCCTTGAGCAAAGACCCCGGCGGCAACCAGCAGCATGACCACGCCTGCAAAGGCATCTGCCATCCCGCGATACGCCACTTCCAGGCCTGAGAAGACTTTTTGCGTATTGAAGCCGCGTACAAATTCCAGAATGGCCGCTGCCAGCATACAGATAACTAAAATCGTAATGATGTGCAGTTGCGGGCCCCATTTACCGTCAAAAATCAGCACGCCGATGATAGGCGTGAACGGCAGGATGGCGTAGAACGACGGGGCGTCGGTGGTGATTTCGCTGACGTCGAGCATCTCATGGCTGATATTTTCTTTTTTATCGAGATACTTCTGCCAGAAATAGTGCGCCACCGCCATGCCGATAATCGCGGCAATAGAGATAGGCAGCGTCGTTTTAAACGCAAAGTCGATCAGCGGCATTTCTGCGGCTTTTGCGGCCAGAACCACATCACCAGAGGTGGGGGAGAGAATGATGGCCGCCGGAGAGGCGCAAATCGCCGCCGCTGCACCACGGCTGATACCGACATTCACCATTACCGGGAACAGCGTCGCCATCAGCAATACGCCAAGACCGGTTGCCGAGGAAACCGCCAGCGACATCAGGCAGGCCACAAAATAGGCGGCAATCATCAGAATGTAGGGGGAATTAATATATTGCAGCGGTTTTGATGCCAGCTTTACCACCATATCGTTAGCACCAATATGGGTCATGTAAGCCGCAAAACCACAAAGCATCATAATCATCATGCCGAGATCGCCACCGCGACTCATCAGCAAGATTTTGATGTACTCCACAATGTCGGTTGCAGAATAGCCGGTGCTTTCGGCACTGGCGGGTAATATTTTGTGCCCCATGAGCGCGCTGGCAATCAGCAGTACCAGCCCACCGACGAAAAGGACTCCGGTGGCCGAATAGCCTTTGATGATATAGCGTGCGACGCCGACAATGACGACAACTCCCATGAGGAGTTCGATAAACGTAAGCATGGTTTCCCCTGTACGTGCACTCCCCAGAGAGCACGGAAAATCAAAAAAATGAAGGGTGAGAATGTGCCGAATAAATGGGCAGTGATTGCTGATTAAAATCAACAAATCGACTACTAAGGTAGACGTCAGCAATATTTTGCCATTGCCGTGCCATTTATGTCACCTCAGTATTGACCACAACAATAAATATTATATGTCATAGGTATGAAGATTAATTGTTATTGATGTTCGATGGTTTTATCAATGAACGGATTAATAACGTAAAACTGTTTAAAATTGCTTTAATTTCAGCAAGCCCTGTTCCTATACTCGGGCTCCTCTAGTCATTTGACGACGCCACTATGTACGCCAACTGGACCTACCGCCTGCGCTTTCTCAAAAAGCATCTGTTGATGTTTTTGTTAGCCTTTGGCTGGTTGCTGATCCAAAGCCAGGTTGCGGTGGCATCGCATGATTGCACTCTCGATCTTCGGGGCGAAGTCGCCATGATCCAGCATATGGACATGATGGCAAAACCCGTTTCCCATGATAAGGGCGACGTTTCCCCACTCTGCGAAAAGCACTGTGTGCCGGATCGGGCGCAAACGGATACGCCACATCCGCAGTTGGTTGCACTGCCTGTCGCCATGACGCTCAGTTTAGCCGCCCCGGAATGTCGTCAGACGCCACACTCCGCATGGTCACTTACCCCCCCTTCAGTAGGGCCTCCGGCAACGATTCGTTTTTGCCGGTTCCGGGAGTAGAAATCTGTTAATTCGTTGAATTTATTTTTAATTAACGTTTAACAGGAGTTTTATTATGCGTGCTTTATTTTTCTCTGCGCTTACGGGCGTGCTGTTTTCTCTTTTCTCGCTTTCCATTCAGGCTAACGATCCGTCCACTACAGCTGCGCGCTGGCAGGGGCAGGGCGAAGTCCTGGAAATTTCCCCGCCAAACATTGTCCTTAAGCATCAGGCGATTCCCGAGCTGAAGTGGCCCGCGATGACCATGCCGTTTGCCCTTGCCACCAACGTTAAGACAGCCTCGTTTAAGACTGGGGACCGCGTCACGTTCACACTTGAGCGGGCGGGTGACGGCTTTCAGATAATCGCCCTGACACCGCTGAATTAAGCGAGGACATCATGACAAAACAGACACTGAGCCTTTGGCTCGGTGGGGTGATGCTCGGCTTTTTATGCTCTGCCGTTCAGGCAGAGTCATGGACGCTCACGCAAACCCTCACCGTGGCACAACGTTATTCGGCTGAGCTTTCCGCCAGTCGCAATGAAGCGCAAGCCCTGGACGCAATGGCGGATTCCGCCACTCAGCTTCCCGATCCCAAACTGAAATTCGGCATCGAAAACGTGCCGGTGCAGGGGAGCAATGACCAGCGCTTCACCCGCGAAGGAATGACCATGCAGCGAATTGGCATTATGCAAAGCTATGTCAGCGCGGAAAAGCGTGAACGAAAATCCCAGACGCTACAGGCGCAGGCGCGCGGAGTGGTGGCAAAGTCCGGGACCATTCGCGCTGTGCTTCAGCGTGATACGGCGCAGGCCTGGATGGATTTGGCACTTTCGCAGCAGGCGTTGAAAATCGCCAAAAAACTCGTTGATGAAACCGAACGTCAGCAGGGCGTGCAAAAGGCCAGCGTGGGCGCAGGCAGCGCAACGCCGGATAGCGTGCTTTCGATGCAGATGACCCTCAGTGCCATGCGCGACAAAGTGACCATTGCCACAAGAGATGTTCAGCTCGCGCAAAGCCGATTGTTGCAGCTTACCGGGCAATCGATCGCTGATGTAAAAGGGCCATTGCCGCGCTACCAACGCTTACCCGCAGATGAAAAGACTCTGCAAGACGCCATTGATCGCCATCCCGAGGTAGAAGCTGCTCAGCGCGAATCGGAAACGGCAAAAGCACGTTCCGCGCAGTCGGCCATAGCCGCCCTTCCCGATGTCGAGGTTGAAGTGTTTTATTCCCATCGCGCCGAAGGGTATGACGACATGGCCGGGGTGATGTTCACCGTCGATCTGCCGTTGTTCCAGTCGCGCAGGCAGGATAAGGATTACGCTGCCGATCTGTCGCGCTCAATGCAGGCCGTGGATCAGTTGACGCTCGTTCAACGTGAACACGTTGCTCAGGTGCAGTCGCTGGTGGCGCAGTATCAGGCTTCGCAGGTGCTTTGGCAGCGTCAGCGTGAAGATATTTTGCCGCTACAGCGTAAGCGGCTGGACGTGTTGACCGCCCAGTATCGTTCCGGGCAATCGGATCTCCCGACGCTGCTGGAGGCGCGTCGCGGTGTGCTTGATACGGAACTGGCGGCGAGCCAGGCCGAACGTGAAATGGCGCGTAACTGGGCGGCAATCCAGTGGCTTATCCCACAGGAGATCGCACAATGAAAACGAAAAGCTTAACCGTGGTGGCGCTGGCGGTACTGATGGCCGCAGGTGGTGGATACTCCCTTGGACTGCGTAAAACACACGTCATGCCCGATGCTGCAAAACCCGCAGAGCGCCGGGTGCTCTATTGGTACGATCCGATGATGCCGGGACAGCGTTTTGATAAACCGGGAAAATCGCCGTTTATGGATATGGATCTGGTACCACGTTATGCCGATGAAGAAAAAGCGGCGGCGGGCGTGGGGATAAACGCCCAACAGCAGCAAAATCTTGGCATGAAAACGGCCAACGTGCAGAAGCGTCAGCTCACGTTACCGTTCTCGGCGTTTGCAACGGTTTCAACCGATGAGCGCAGTATTACTACACTTCCTGCTCCGGCTACCGGCGTTATCTCAACACTTTATGTTCGTGCTCCGTTACAGCAGATTAAAGCCGGTGAGCCGCTGGCGGAAATGTGGATACCGCAATGGACCACCGCACAGCAAGAGTATCTTGCGGTGCGTCAGCTTGGCGACGGGATGTTAACTCGCGCGGCCCGAGAAAGACTGGCGCTACAGTTTATGCCGGAAGAGACGATCCGCGCGCTGGAGCGCAGCGGGAAGCCACAAACCCGAATGACGCTGCGCGCCGATCGCGCGGGGTATATCGCTAAACTGGACGTGCGCGAGGGGGCGCAGGTGGCGGCGACCGCGCCATTATTTGAAATCGCGTCTCTCGATCCGGTTTGGCTGGTGGTCGATTACCCACAAACGCAGGCGCAATCGCTGGCGGTGGGCAGCGAAACGATCGCCACGTCGGAAAGCTGGCCGGGGATCCGTTTTCGCGGAAAAGTTAGCGAAATTTTGCCGCAGATGGATACCGCTACCCGTACGCTCAGGGCGCGGATCGTGCTTGAAAATCCGCAACACAAACTTAAACCGGGCATGTTCCTTAACGTGACGCGTGAGCAACCCACACAGATGACGTCGGTGCTGGCGGTTCCCGAGGAGGCGGTCATTAATAGCGGGGAGTCACAACGGCTCCTGTTGGCCACGGGCGATGGCTATTTCCAACCGGTTAACATCACGACGGGGATGACCTCCGAGGGGTGGACCGAAATCACTTCTGGCGTACAGGAAGGCGATAGCGTTGTCACCTCCGGGCAATTCCTGATCGATTCTGAAGCCAGCCTTCGCAGCGCGCTGCCGGAGGTGACGAAATGATCGCTGCTATTATTCGCGCGTCTTTACGTAACCGTCTGCTGGTTATCCTCGTTGCTGTAGTGATGGCGGGCTGGGGCGTGTGGGCCGTACAGCGCGCGCCACTGGATGCGTTGCCTGATTTATCGGACGTGCAGGTTATCGTCAAGGCAAGCTATCCAGGCAAAGCGCCGCAAGTGATTGAAGACCAGGTGACCTGGCCGCTCACGACGTCGATGCTCTCTGTTCCCGGCGCAAAAACCGTGCGCGGATTTTCGATGTTCGGGGATGCCTACGTGTACGTGCTGTTTGAAGATGGGACGGATCTCTACTGGGCGCGATCCCGGGTACTGGAGTATTTAAACCAGGTTCAGTCGCAGTTACCTGCCGGGGTGAAAGTCTCTCTTGGGCCAGACGCAACGGGCGTGGGCTGGATCTATGAATACGCGCTTATCGATCGCAGCGGTAAACATAGTCTGGCCGATTTGCGGGCGCTTCAGGACTGGACCTTAAAGTTTGAACTGAAAACGGTGCCAAATGTTGCAGAGGTCGCGAGCATTGGCGGCATGGTGCGTCAGTACCAGATTGTGGCCTCCCCGGAGAAAATGCGCGCCCTGAATATTACTCATGGGCAGATGGTGAGTGCGATTCAGGCGGCAAATAAAGAGAGCGGCGGCGCGCTGCTGGAGATGGGGGAAGCGGAATATATGGTGCGCACGACCGGTTATCTGCGCACGCTGGAGGATTTCCGCAATGTCGTTATCACCACGCGTGACGGCGTGCCACTCCTGCTAAAGGATGTGGCGACGATTGGTTTCGGACCGGAGATTCGTCGGGGTGTAGCAGAGCTTAACGGCGAGGGAGAGGTTGCCGGTGGCGTGGTGGTGATGCGCTACGGGCAAAATGCGCTGGAAACGCTTCACGCCGTGAAAGACAAACTTCAGGCGTTGCAAAAAACGCTGCCGGAAGGGGTAGAAATTGTCCCGGTGTATGACCGCTCAACGCTTATCGAGGATTCCGTCAAAACGCTTACCCACAAGCTGCTGGAAGAGTTTGCCGTAGTGGTACTGGTTTGCGTGTTATTTCTTTTTCATCTGCGTTCCGCGCTGGTGGCAATTATCTCTTTGCCACTGGGTATTCTGGGCGCGTTTGTGATCATGCACTATCAGGGCATCAACGCCAATATTATGTCGCTGGGCGGGATCGCGATTGCCATTGGGGCGATGGTGGATGCCGCCATCGTGATGATTGAGAACATGCACAAAGTGCTGGAGCAGTGGCGTCACGATAATCCTGAAAAAGAACCGCTCTCTTCAGATTACTGGCGTCTGGCGGAACGTGCGGCGGTGGAAGTCGGGCCTGCGTTGTTTTGCAGCCTGCTGATCGTGACGCTGTCGTTTATTCCTGTGTTCTCGCTCGAAGCGCAGGAAGGGCGGATGTTCTCCCCGCTGGCGTTCACCAAGACCTGGTCAATGGCGGTGGCGGCAGGGCTTGGGATTACGCTGGTGCCGGTGCTGATGGGCTACTTTATTCGTGGCAACATTCCTGATGAAAAAGCCAATCCGATCAACCGTGCTTTGATTCGCTGGTATGAACCGCTGCTGGATAAAGTGTTGGCCTTCCCGAAAACCACGCTGGCGCTGGCGGTGGTACTGCTGCTGGTGACGATTTGGCCGTTGAGCAGACTAGGCAGCGAGTTTATGCCGCCGCTGGATGAGGGCGATTTACTGTATATGCCCTCTACGTTGCCGGGGATTTCGGCTCGTGAAGCGAGTCGATTACTGCAACAAACCGATCGGCTGATCAAAAGCGTACCGGAGGTTGAAAGCGTTTTCGGCAAGGCCGGGCGAGCCGAGACGGCGACCGATCCTGCGCCGCTCACCATGCTGGAAACGACGATACACTTTAAGCCTCGCGACCAGTGGCGGCCAGGCATGACGCCCGAAAAGCTGGTCGATGAACTGGATAAAACCGTTTCGGTGCCGGGCATTGCTAACGTTTGGGTGCCGCCGATTCGCAATCGTCTGGATATGCTGGCAACGGGTATTAAAAGCCCGGTTGGTATTAAAGTGAACGGCAATAATATTGCCGATATCGAAAGGGTTGCCGCTCAGATTGAGCAGATAGTGAAGAAGGTCCCGGGCGTGACCTCCGCGCTGGCGGAACGTCTGGCGGGAGGGCGTTATGTGGACATCCGTATCGATCGGCAAAAGGCGGCGAGATACGGCGTCTCGGTTGATGAATTGCAGGGGATGGTCTCCACGCTTATCGGCGGTGACAATGTGGGGGAAGTGCTTCAGGGACGCGAACGCTATCCCATCAATTTGCGCTATCCCCGCGATCTGCGCGATAACGTTGACAAGCTTCGCGTACTGCCCGTTATCACCGCAAACGGCAGCCAAATTGCGCTGGGAGAGCTGGCAGATATCAGCGTAACGGAAGGTCCGCCGATGCTGAAAAGTGAAAATGCGCGACTTTCAAACTGGATTTACGTCGACTTGCGCGGGCGGGATTTAAAGTCTGCGGTGGATGAGATGCAGCAACGTGTTGCGCAACACGTGACGTTACCGCAGGGCGTTTCGCTGGCCTGGTCGGGACAATTTGAATATCTCGAACGCGCAACGGCGAAATTAAAATTAGTGCTCCCCGTAACGTTAATGATTATCTTTCTTCTGCTTTGGCTGACGTTCAAACGTGTCTCTGATGTCTTATTAATTATGGGGACATTGCCCTTCGCGCTTATTGGCGGCGTGTGGTTGCTGTGGTTACTGGGATATAACCTTTCAGTGGCCGGAGCGGTGGGATTTATCGCGTTAGCGGGGGTGGCCGCAGAGTTCGGCGTTATTATGGTGCTGTATCTCAACCAGGCGCTTGATAAATATCGCAGACTTGAACCCGACGGTGGGAGCCAGATGGTGCAGCGCGCTATCCATGAGGGAGCAGTGCTGCGCGTTCGTCCAAAGGTGATGACAGTTGCGACGATAATGGCAGGTTTGCTGCCGATTATGTGGGGTGGCGGCAGCGGCTCTGAGGTGATGCAACGTATTGCTGCACCAATGATTGGTGGAATGGTTACGGCACCCATACTCTCGATGTTGGTTATTCCTGCGTTGTATAAATTGTTGCATAAACGTTAATTGATGTTGGCGCCTCATCTATTTTGAGGCGCTTCAATTTTATCAGTAAGAATATTCCCAATCCTGATGGTCAGAATTAGGATTAAAACCGATGTCGTTAAGCATTCATTCAAATAAAATATGATAAGGTGGCGGCGAATACAAAAAATGGTAATTGAATAGTGAATGTAATAAATAAAACCTTTCTCATTTTGATGTTTATTTTTGGACAGCTAACGCTTTCCTCATCTGCGATAGCGGATGATAACACTGCGCCTAAAGGCTGGTTCTCGACCTTCACTGATAACGTTGCGCAAACCTGGAATGAACCGGAGCATTACGATCTCTACATTCCAGCGATCACCTGGCATGCGCGTTTTGCCTATGACAAAGAGAAAACAGATCGCTATAACGAGCGTCCTTGGGGGGTGGGTTTCGGTCAGTCACGCTGGGATGATAAAGGCAACTGGCACGGGCTGTATCTGATGGCGTTTAAAGACTCCTACAACAAATGGGAGCCGATTGGCGGCTATGGTTGGGAGAAAACCTGGCGACCGTTGGCCGACGACAACTTCCATATGGGGCTTGGTTATACCGCTGGATTCACCGCGCGTGATAACTGGAAATATATCCCAGTTCCTGTGTTATTACCGCTCGCCTCGATTGGGTATGGTCCAGCGACATTCCAGATGACCTATATCCCCGGCACCTATAATAACGGCAACGTTTACTTCGCCTGGATGCGGTTTCAGTTTTAACTAAAATAGGGTGTCAAACTGGCGAAAAAGCATACTCATTTGGGGTAATAAAGAACAAAAAGCCAGGCAATAAAATTAACGCGACTTTTGTCACTTTTTATCAAATATCCACTGGACAAAACCGCCGACAATTGTTGTACTGATACCCGACACAGCATTTGTGTCCATTTTTCATGCAAAGGTAATTTTGATGTCTAAGATTAAAGGTAACGTTAAGTGGTTTAATGAGTCCAAAGGATTCGGTTTCATTACTCCGGAAGATGGCAGCAAAGATGTGTTCGTACACTTCTCTGCAATCCAGACTAATGGTTTCAAAACCCTGGCTGAAGGCCAGCGCGTTGAGTTCGAAATCACTAACGGTGCCAAAGGCCCTTCTGCTGCTAACGTAACTGCTCTGTAATTCAGACGCGTCAGCAATAGTTTCAAAACCCGCTCATTGAGCGGGTTTTTTTGTTTTAAAATCAGCTAAACAGATACACTTTTAAAAAGCTGGCGACGATGAGTACGCTCAGCAACACCATACCCGCGCTCATCAAATTCTGCTTCATGTCATCACCCTCATCCAATATTGCGACAAGAGTGACAGAGATAAATTAAGGCAACATTAACGCATCGGCGATTAATGCGTGTTTGTGGCTGAAAATAACCAAAATGCGAGCGCGGTCATCGCAAACGATCCCAGCATATTGACGGCGATGTTTGTCAACGCCCAGCCCATGCGTCCTTCCTGAAACAGAAAAACCACTTCGGCAGAGAAGGTGGAAAACGTCGTTAAGCCGCCACAGAAACCGGTGGTGATTAATAACTTCCACATCGGATCGATGTGGGTCATGCGATTGAACCAGGCAAGACCCATCCCGATGATAAATGCACCGATGACGTTAGCGGCAAGCGTGCCCATCGGTATTGCTTGATGCAGCGGATTGAACCGCATGCTGAGGAACCACCGAGCAACGCTACCCGTACCCCCACCAATAAAAACGGCTAAAAGGAGTTGTAACATTGTCATTTCCTGCTATTTGATGTGAGAGGGTAATGAGTGTATCGCTAATTGAACCAGGGGGAAAATATGTATGTTGCGGTAGGCCAGTTCGCGGTAACGCCTGACTGGGAGGCGAATGCGCAGCAATGCATTTCATTAATGGGGCAAGCGGCAAGTAAAGGGGCATCGTTGCTGGTGCTTCCGGAGGCTCTTTTGGCGCGAGATGACAATGACCCCGATCTCTCGGTGAAATCAGCTCAGCCGTTGAACGGCGGTTTCCTGCAATGTCTACTGGAAGAAAGCGCTCGTAACAGGCTGACCACTATTTTTACTATCCACGTGCCTTCTACGCAGGGGAGGGCGGTGAACACGCTTGTAGTGCTACGTGAAGGCGCGATTGTTGAGACTTACGCCAAGCTGCATCTCTATGACGCGTTTAGTATTCAGGAATCAAGGCTGGTTGATCCCGGCACTCAAATTCCCCCCTTGATTGACGTCGACGGTATCAAACTGGGGCTGATGACCTGCTACGATTTACGTTTCCCCGAGATGGCGCTTAGCCTCGCGCTGGCGGGTGCAGAGGTGCTGGTATTGCCCGCGGCGTGGGTCAGAGGGGCGTTGAAAGAGCACCATTGGGCAACGTTGCTCACGGCGCGAGCGCTGGATACGACCTGCTATGTGGTAGCCGCAGGTGAATGTGGAAATAAGAACATTGGCCAGAGTCGGATTATCGATCCCCTGGGCGTGACCGTTGCCGCTGCGGCTGAAGTGCCGGCGCTGGTGATGGCTGAGATCGATCCTGGCAGAATTGCACTTGCGCGCGGCCAATTACCGGTGCTGCGCAATCGGCGATTTGCGCCACCGCAATTATTATGACGTTTTTTTCAACAGTGCTTGATTCACCTTGTTACAGATTGCTATTGTGTGCGCGCGTCGAATGACCGTTAATAACATCAGGTCTTTTGGCGCTGTTTGCAGCCTGTTTTAAGTTAAGAAGGTATCTATGGGTGAGATTAGTATTACCAAACTGCTGGTGGTTGCGGCTCTGGTCATTCTGCTGTTTGGTACCAAGAAGTTACGTACGCTGGGCGGAGACCTGGGTACGGCCATTAAAGGTTTCAAAAAAGCCATGAATGACGATGACGCCACTGCAAAGAAAACGGCAGAGGGCGAAGTCACGGCTGAGAAGCTCTCGCATAAAGAGTAATGGCAACATCTTTCCTAATCAGCGGAAAGAAAAAAACCGGCTAAAAGCCGGTTTTTTTATGAGTGAAATGTAATGAAATATTACTTCACTTCTTCGCCTTTCGCCTGCATATCGGCGTGGTAAGAAGAGCGGACGAATGGGCCGCAGGCTGCATGGGTAAAGCCCATTGCCATCGCTTCAGCTTTCATCTCATCAAACTCATCAGGGCTGACATAGCGCTGAACCGGCAAGTGGTGGCGGCTAGGCTGCAGATACTGACCGAGGGTCAACATCGTCACTCCATGACGGCGTAAATCGCGCATGACTTCGACGATTTCAGCATTGGTTTCACCCAGACCCACCATCAGACCTGATTTGGTTGGAATGTGAGGATGCGCTTCTTTAAAGCGTTCGAGCAGCTTCAGGGACCAGTTGTAATCGGCACCTGGGCGAACCTGACGGTAAACACGCGGCACGTTTTCCAGGTTATGGTTAAACACGTCTGGAGGCGTGGCGGTCAGGATTTCCAGGGCTCGATCCATACGGCCACGGAAGTCAGGCACCAGCGTTTCAATCTTAATCGTTGGGCTTTTCTCGCGGATGGCGCTAATACAATCAGCGAAGTGCTGAGCACCGCCATCTCGCAGGTCATCGCGGTCTACAGAGGTAATCACCACGTAGCGCAGCGCCATATCGGCAATGGTCTGAGCCAGCTTCAGTGGTTCATTAGCGTCTGGAGTAACCGGGCGGCCATGCGCAACATCGCAGAACGGGCAGCGACGGGTGCAAATTGCGCCCAGGATCATGAACGTTGCCGTACCGTGGTTAAAACATTCCGCAAGGTTAGGGCAAGAGGCTTCTTCACACACAGAGTGGAGGCCATTCTTACGCATCGCCGCTTTGATACCCTGGATGCGAGAAGAGTCTGCCGGAAGTTTGATTTTCATCCATTCCGGTTTTCTTAACAGCGCTTCGCGCTCCGTAACCACGTTTTTAACCGGGATAAGGGCCATTTTATCGGCGTCACGGTATTTAACACCGCGTTCCATCACAATGGGTTTACTCATAGCGTGCGTGTTCCAGTTGCGAAATTCGAGGGAAAACGTTTCAATTCAAGGGAATGTTGTATTTATCAACTATTTTTGAATGAATGACAGGCAGTATACCATTGATACGGACGATAAAGCAGCCTGTGAGGTCGCCAAATTGTAAAATAGTTGTTGTTTTGTGCCCTTTGCCCCAGACAAAGCAGGGGCTTAGGCTGAACGGTCGTCTCAGAATGCCCGACGTATGATGTCGATGACATTTTCCAGAACCGGATCGCGCAGGCTCAGTTTGTTGTAATGAAGAGATATCTCAATGGTTTCGCTATTGAGGGGAGCAAATGGAATCTGCTCAAGTGGCCAGCATTGGCGCAGGAGGGTAAAGAGACGCATTGGCATGATGCCCAACAGATCGCTACTGCCAATCAGTGCCGCAATAGTAAACATATTGTAACTACTAAAGCTGGTTTGACGATCCGGGAAAAGCTCATTGATCCGCTGGCGAAGGTGGGTCAGGTTGTGCGCTTCATTCATAAACAACGCATGCTGATACTCGTGCAAATTTTCCACGGTGGCAGGCTGGCTTAATGCCGGGTGGTTTTTTCGGCATACCAATACCAGACCATCAGCATAAAGGACGTTGTGGCCTAACGAGCGTGCGCTAAACGCATTGCTGTCGACAATCAGGTCCGTTTGAAACTGCGCAAGCTGCATTTCCGTATCGGTTATCTGAATATTACGCAGCACCAGCTGTGGCGCTTCACTTTTCACAGCCTGATAAATGAGCGGCAAGACCATTGCGCCTATCGAAGGCGACGTTCCGATGGTAATGGTTCGCTGCTTATCGTAGCTGCCCGTCAGATCCAACGCGCCGAGAATCGACTCAAGACCTTGACTGATATACTCATGCAAATGCGTTGCGTAGGCGGTAGGCGTGACGCCTTGACCTTTACGAATAAAAAGCGGATCGGGAAATATCGCGCGCAATTTCTGAATTGACTGACTTATTGCTGAGGGCGTGAGATTAAGAATTTTCGCAGCATTAACGATACCCTTATGGACATATACTGCCTCAAAGATGGTCAATAAATTGAGGTCAATATTACGTAAAGTCCGAAAAACTTGCGGTTTGTCTTGACCGCCGGGTTCATTCAGTCGTTTAGCCGGTAAATTATTATAATCCACGCTGTCACTCCGTATTCATTCACAATATGAATGATAGTTGAATTTATATATTATGCTTGTAGCGAATAGTAAACGGTTTCGTTTTAGTTAAATTGTTCAAAAAAATCAAACTGTTGTGTGTTTTTTGATCAAAAGATGACCCGTTCGCCAGATGAAATTCATGTGGTGTATAAAACGTGGCGTAATTAATCGAAATCGCTCAAGCGCTTCGAAAATATAGAAGATGTGGATTATTGTAAAGCGTAAAAGCGGTAAATACGTGAAGGTCCATCAAATAAATGGACCAGTATGTATTATATATTAAGCAGGGATATATTCGTGAGGTGGATTGTTTAGCAGTGCTAAAAGCTTGCTCACCAGGGAAGGGCGAATAATATCGGGAGTCGCTGTCTCAACCCAGCGTCGCATCTGGGTCATCTCCATGCCAGCGTACCCACAGGGGTTGATGCGCAGGAAAGGGGATAAATCCATATTAACGTTCAGCGCCAGCCCATGGAATGAGCATCCCCGGCGGATGCGTAAGCCCAGCGAACAAATCTTCATTTCCCCCACATAGACGCCAGGGGCATCGGCTCGCGGGTGGGCTTCGATACCAAAGTCTGCCAGCGTATCGACCACGGTTTGTTCCAGCAATGTGACCAATTCCCGAACGCCTAGCTTCCTGCGCTTGAGATTGAGCAGAACGTACATGACTTGTTGCCCAGGCCCGTGGTAAGTCACCTGCCCACCACGATCGCTCTGGATCACCGGAATATCACCGGGGACCAGCACATGCTCTGCTTTACCGGCTTGTCCTTGAGTGAAAATGGGCAAGTGTTCTACAAGCCAGATTTCATCTGGTGTGTCGTCATCGCGGGAATCAGTGAAATCGTGCATAGCCTGAGAGACAGGCTCATAGGGTTGTAACCCGAGATCGCGGACAAGAATTTTATCCTGATACAAAACAAGAACTCCGGGGAAGTGGGTTACCCGGCAAAGCGGGTAACCAAAGGGGATTACAGCACCATACGGACGATGTCGATATTGCCGAGCTCTTCGTACAGCGTTTCTACCTGCTCAATGTGCGTTGCCGTAATGGTAATCGACACGGAATGATAGTTGCCCTTGCTGCTCGGTTTTACCGTAGGGGAGTAATCGCCCGGTGCATGGCGCTGTACCACTTCAACCACCTGGTCAACCAGCTCCGGCAACGCCTGACCCATTACTTTGTAAGTAAATGGAGTAGGGAATTCAAGCAGTTCGTTAAGTTTGGTTTTCATGTCAGCTCCGCAGTACTTCAAAAAATAATAACTCCCACGTCGGTGGGAGTTATCTGGATACACAGTATATGGGGATGGAAATCACACTTTCAAGTGTTCAATTATTAACCAAACCAGTGATGGAACATCAATTTAATGTAATCAATGATTTTGCCGAAGAAATTACCTTCAGGGATTTCGTCCAGGACCACCAGCGGGCGCTGATCAATAGTTTTACCGTCGAGCTGGAAGTTGATGGTGCCGACTACCTGGTTCTTCTGCAGCGGCGCATGCAGTTCACTGGTGTTCAGCACATAGCTTGCTTTCAGATCTTTCATACGGCCACGCGGGATGGTCAGATAGAGATCTTTATCAACGCCCAGTGAGGCACGATCGTTGTCGCCAAACCATACTGGCTCAGAAGCAAATTCTTTCCCTGCCTTCAGTGGGTTCACGGTTTCGAAGAAACGGAAACCCCAGGTCAGCAGTTTTTTACTTTCGGTTTCACGACCTTTAAACGTGCGACCGCCCATCACCGCGGAGATCAAACGCATCTGGCCTTCAGTTGCGGATGCAACAAGGTTATAGCCTGCTTTATCCGTATGGCCGGTTTTGATGCCGTCAACGTTCAGGCTGTTATCCCACAGCAAGCCGTTACGGTTGGTCTGGCGAATACCGTTAAAGGTGAATTCTTTTTCTTTATAGATGGTGTATTCGTTTGGCACGTCACGAATCAGGGCCTGACCAATGAGCGCCATATCGCGTGCGGAACTGTACTGACCGTCAGCATCCAGGCCATGTACGGTCTGGAAGTGGCTGTTTTTCAGACCCAAAGCGGAGACATAGCTGTTCATCAGGCCAACGAAGGCATCCTGGCTTCCGGCAGCGAAATCAGCCATCGCCACGCAGGCATCGTTACCCGATTGCAGGTTAATCCCGCGGATCAGTTGGGAAACAGGAACTTGCATGCCTGGTTTCAGGAACATCAAAGAAGAACCTTTGAACACCGGATTCCCAGTAGCCCAGGCATCGTTACCAATTGTCACCAGGTCGGTTTCTTTGAACTTACCCGCTTTCATGGCCTGACCGATAACGTAACTGGTCATCATTTTGGTCAGACTCGCCGGATCGCGCCGGGTGTCAGCGTTTTGTTCTGCCAGCACTTTGCCTGAGTTGTAGTCGATCAGAATATAAGATTCAGCGTCGATCTGCGGAACGCCAGGGATCATGGTCTTGATATTCAGGTCATCGGCGTGAGCTGCGGAAAGCGCAGCTGCGCAAAGGGCCGTGGTCAGCGCCACGCGCTGTACGAAACGAGCGGAGAAAGTGGTCTTCATGGTCAGAACAACGACATCCGTGATGGAATTAAAAAAAGTGCCTTACTATAGCAAAAGCTATACAGGCAGGCATCCGACTTTCAGCATGAGTTTGTGAATGTAAGTTACACAAGCTGACAATTCGGATACCGCCGATTAATTACTTTGCAACAGCGATGAACGATTGTAACTGCGCTTCGCTTTGCAGGCGCTGTTGCAAGGATGCAGCCTGCGGTTTGCTGGCAAACGGACCCATCTGGATACGCCATACCGCGCCATTTTGCTCAACGCGGCCCGGCACACCAAACTGCTGGCTCAAACGTTGTTGATACTGCTGCGCGCGCGCTTGATCGCTCACGGCACCCACCTGTACCACAAAACTACCGCTGGCGGCTGGCGTAGCCGCAACCGTCCCTTGGGATGACGCAGGGGCCGTCACGGGAGCACTTTGAGTGACTGGGGGAGTCACGACAGGAGCGGGCGTCGGTTCACTTCCTTCCAGTACGCCTGATGCCAGCGTCGTTGGGGCACCGAGGAAACCGCTGCTATTGACCGGCGCGCCAGTGCTATCTTCACTTTTCAGAGTATCGTTGCTGATGGCTCGGACATCGCCCTGAGGCTGCATTGCTTCAGGCGTTGAGGACGCGCCTCCCATTCCACCACTGAGATCCGGGCGAGAAGGGAGTGCATACGTTTGCTTAGCGACGGTGGTACAAACTGTACCCGGGCCAGAAAGCGTGCCGTCCTGCGCCACAATGATCGGATCGATACGCACTTTAGTATTGTTCGAGGTATTAAGGCGGTCCGCTGCGGCACGAGAAAGCGAGATCACGCGATCGTTACCATATGGGCCACGATCGTTAATACGCACGACGATCATGCGACCGTTCGCCATGTTAGTCACGCGCGCATAGCTTGGAACAGGAAGAGTAGGGTGCGCTGCGGTAATTTGTGCAGGATCAAACGCTTCACCTGAGGCAGTTAAATTGCTGCCCGGTTCGGCGTCGTAGATGGCGGCGAAACCGGCCTGGCTGAAGCGGGACGTATCCTGAACGATTTTATAACTCTTGCCGTCGCGCTGATAATCCTGATTCGCGGTGGCGTTCAGCGGTTCGAAAACCGGGTCCGCACCGCTGATTTCAACAATCGGGCCGTTACAGACCGCAGGCTGCGGTGGCGCAATGGTCGCCTGTTGTTGACCATCATCACTTGTACAAGCCGCAAGTAAACTTGCCGCGATGCAGATACCCAGCCACTGCTTACGCATTGCGATCCCCTTATTTTTATACGCTTTTGGACAACATTTTTCTGTGGGTATGGATAGACATCACTATACCAAACCCGGCCATCAACACGATCAGCGCCGAGCCCCCGTAACTCACCAGCGGTAGCGGCACACCAACAACCGGCAGAATCCCACTCACCATACCAATATTTACGAAGACATAAACGAATAAAATCAGCATCAAACCGCCAGCCATGACGCGGCCAAAGGTAGTTTGAGCGTGCGCGGCAATCCAGAGTCCACGCATAATGAGCAGCAGGTAAAGCGCCAGCAGTATGAGAATGCCAACTAACCCCAACTCTTCTGCCAGTACGGCAAAGATAAAGTCGGTATGACGTTCTGGCAGGAATTCGAGCTGAGACTGTGTTCCATGTAGCCAGCCTTTGCCGCGTAACCCACCGGAACCAATAGCAATTTTAGACTGAATAATATGGTAGCCAGCACCCAGCGGGTCAGTTTCTGGATCGAGCAGCATCATGACACGTTGACGTTGATAGTCGTGCATCAGGAAGAACCACAGTATTGGGATGAAGGCGGCCACCAGTACCACCGCTATGCCAATTAATCGCCAGCTTAAGCCAGATAAGAAAAGCACAAACAGGCCTGACAGCGCCACAAGGATGGAGGTGCCAAGATCGGGCTGTGCCGCGACCAGAAGGGTCGGAAGGAAGATCAGCACCAGCGCAATAGCGGTATTTTTTAACGATGGAGGACAGACGTCACGGTTGATAAAGCGCGCAACCATCAACGGCACAGCAATTTTTGCGATTTCCGATGGCTGGAAACGAACAATACCCAGATCAAGCCAGCGCTGCGCCCCTTTCGAAATCGCCCCGAAGGCATCGACTGCGATGAGCAGGATGATACAGACAAAGTAAAGATATGGTGCCCAGCCTTCGTAAACGCGAGGGGGGATTTGCGCCATCACGACCATGATAACCAGGCCCATCGCGATCTGCCCGATTTTGCGCTCCATCATGCCGATGTCCTGACCACTGGCGCTCCAGATAACCAGGGCGCTGTAGGTCAGCAATGCCAGCAGGATGAGCAGCATGGCTGGGTCGATGTGGATTTTGTCCCACAGCGATTTCTTATTCGGATTATCCGTCACGATTATTGGTCCTCTGTCGCCGAGGCGGCTGGGGTTTCAGCTGGCAATTCGGTGTTGTTATCACCCAGCATGATGTGGTCGAGTATCTGGCGCATGATGGTACCCACTGCCGGGCCTGCACCGCCGTTTTCCAGAATGATCGCCACCGCAACCTGCGGGTTATCATATGGCGCAAACGCGGTCATCAGCTTATGGTCACGCAGACGTTCAGCAATTTTATGCGCGTTATAGGTTTCGTTCGCTTTCAGGCCAAATACCTGCGCGGTACCCGATTTCGCCGCCACCTTATACGGTGCGCCTGCAAAATATTTATGTGCTGTTCCGTTCGGGCGGTTCGCTACGCCGTACATTCCGTCTTTAGCAATTTCCCAGAATCCAGAATGAATATTGCCAACGGGAGGTTCATGTGGCTGTGACCACGGCACCTTTTTACCGTCTTCAACGGTGCTCATCAGCAGGTGCGGCACTTTCACCACGCCATCGTTAATGAGGATCATCATGGCTTTATTCATCTGAATCGGGGTTGCTGTCCAGTAACCCTGGCCGATACCAACGGGAATGGTGTCACCTTGATACCACGGCTTTTTAAAGCGTTTGAGCTTCCACTCGCGCGTCGGCATGTTTCCGGACCGTTCTTCTGACAGATCGATGCCCGTATAGTGACCGTAGCCAAACTTGCTCATCCACTCGGAAAGACGGTCAATCCCCAAATCATAGGCCACCTGATAGAAGAAGGTGTCCGCTGATTCTTCGAGGGATTTCGTAATGTTCAGGTGACCGTGTCCCCATTTCTTCCAGTCGCGGTAACGTTTGTCTGAGCCCGGGAGCTGCCACCAACCTGGGTCAAACAGGCTGGTGTTACGGGTGATTACGCCCGCGCTAAGTGCCGATACCGCAACATACGGTTTAACGGTAGAGGCTGGTGGATAAACCCCCTGCGTGGCGCGGTTAACCAGCGGCGTATTGGGGTCGTTAAGCAGGCCGGAATAATCTTTGCTGGAAATGCCGTCCACAAACAGGTTGGGATCGTAGCTTGGCATTGACACCAGCGCCAGAATCCCACCGCTGCGCGGATCGGTGACAACAATTGCGGAGCGACTGCCGGTAAGCAGCGTTTCGATATACTGCTGAAGCTTTAAATCTAGCGTCAAATAAACGTCGTGACCGGCCTGAGGAGGAACCTCTTTCAACTGACGGATAACGCGGCCACGGTTGTTAACTTCAACCTCTTCATAGCCCGTTTGTCCATGCAGGACGTCTTCGTAATAGCGTTCAATGCCCAGCTTGCCGATATCGTGGGTGGCGGCGTAGTTGGCCAGCTTACCCTCTTTATCGAGGCGATCGACGTCTTTATCGTTGATTTTGGAGACGTAGCCAATCACATGCGTTAGCGCAGAACCGTAAGGGTAATAGCGGCGCTTATAGCCTTTGACTTCGACGCCGGGGAAGCGGTACTGGTTTACCGCAAAACGGGCAACCTGGACTTCCGTCAGGTTCGTCTTCACCGGAATTGAGGTAAATCGGTGCGAACGCGCACGCTCTTTTTTGAAGGCGGCGATATCGTCATCGTTGAGATCGACAACGCCTTTTAAGGCATCCAACGTATCCTGAACGTTATCGACTTTCTCCGGCATCATCTCGATTTGGTAGATGGTGCGGTTTAACGCCAGCGGTGTGCCGTTACGATCGTAGATAATGCCGCGACTAGGCGCGATAGGAACCAGCTTGATGCGGTTTTCGTTAGAACGCGTTTGGTAGTCGGTAAAGCGGACAATTTGCAGATTGTAGAGGTTGGCGATCAGCACGCCAGTCAGCAGCAAAATCCCGGTAAAGGCGACCAGCGCCCGGCGCACAAACAGCGCGGACTCAGCCGTATAGTCGCGAAAAGAATTCTGTAGTTTCATCCGCTGCTTAATCTACCCTGGTCAATCATTACTCGCGGTGATAAGGGTGGTTGGTAGTGATACTCCACGCACGATACAGGCTTTCCGCTACCAGAACCCGAACAAGCGGGTGGGGAAGCGTGAGCGCGGAGAGAGACCAACTTTGTTCTGCTGCCGCTTTACACGCTGAAGATAGCCCTTCAGGCCCACCAATCAGCAGGCTAACGTCGCGGCCATCTTGCTTCCAGCGCTCGAGTTCGTGCGCTAGCTGCGGCGTATCCCAGGGTTTGCCTGGAATATCGAGGGTAACGATGCGGTTCTTGCCGGCAGCAGCCAGCATCATCTCACCCTCTTTATCGAGAATACGTTTGATATCCGCGTTTTTACCGCGCTTTCCAGCCGGGATTTCTACCAGCTCGAACGGCATGTCTTTGGGAAAACGACGCAGATATTCAGTAAAGCCCGTTTGTACCCAGTCTGGCATTTTCGTGCCGACGGCTACCAATTGCAACTTCACGCATTAACCCCAGAGTTTTTCCAGCTCATACAGGCGACGGCTCTCATCCTGCAAAACATGGACAATCACATCGCCGAGGTCAACCACGACCCAGTCAGCAATAGCTTCGCCTTCCACACCCAGTGGCATGAGACCCGCAGCGCGCGATTCCTGAACAACGTGGTCAGCAATAGAGGCAACGTGGCGAGAAGAAGTACCGGTGCAGATAATCATGCAGTCGGTGATACTGGATCGACCGTGAACGTCGATAGCGATAATGTCCTGGCCTTTCAGGTCATCAATTTTGTCGATAACAAAATCCTGGAGTTCTTTACCCTGCAAGTTTTTTCCCCTGGTGAGTGAAGTTGAGCAACTGTTAATTTGTAGCCAGACAGTATACCTGAACTGACGGCTGTGTCGGGACAAATGTCACCGGACGGGCTTTGAAGGCGGGTATCATCCCATCCTCTGCCTGACAATGCATCGCCATTTTTGTAAAACAATTTCTGTAAAGCAATCATTGGCGGGAAAGTCAGGTTGCGGAGGATATCAGCATAGAGGGGGCTGTCAATGGCATGAGGGCGAATAACGCGATTTTTCGCGCTTACCCTGATGCATCTGCGCTTTTCTGATACAACCCCTGCTGATGAATATAAGACAGTACGGACAAGGGGAGTAAATCGTCGCAGGAAAGGTCTTGCTGCAAACGTTCGCGTATAAGGGTCGCAGAAATATCAAACCACGGTGTCTCGGCCAGATAAATCTTGCCCGCAGGCAAGTTATGCAACTCTTCCACGTTATGGGTCAGGTGTGCATCCAGCCAGGCCTGATGCTGCTCTTCCTTCATCGTTAGCGGATAGCCCGGACGACGACAGACGATCAAATGACTGTTTTCCAGAATGGTGTCGTACTGATGCCAGGAAGGGAAGTTCAGCAGTGAATCCTGACCGATAATGAAACCTAACGGGCGGGTTGGTCCTTGTTCAGCGCGCCATTCCTTCAGGGTCTCTGAGGTATAAGACGGGGTATCGCGACGCAGTTCTCGTTCATCAAGTTTGAACAGCGGCTTATCCGCGATCGCCAGTTCCAGCATGTGCTTACGCTGGGCACTGCTAGCCTCTGGCTGTGGACGATGCGGAGGGACGTTGTTTGGCATGATGATCACGCGCTGCAATCCAATCAAATTCGCCAGTATTTCTACCGGTTTCAAATGACCGTAGTGAACGGGATCGAAGGTCCCTCCAAACAGCGCCTGTAGAGAATTCATATCAACCATCAATAAAAACGTCGGCCAGTGCCTTAAGACACAGCAGAAGAGAAAGGCTTTCTAGCTCAGCCCAAATCGACTGACCGTAATCCTGCTTCAGCGTCAACTCGGCGCGCGTCAGCAACTGTACCGCCTGGCGAAGCTGCTCATGGCTTAGTCGGTTGACCGCTTCGGTCGTCATCGCGCGGCGATTTTGCCAGACTCGGTGTTTATCAAACAGTGCGCGCAGAGGGGTATTAGCCGACTGTCGTTTCAGGGTATTGAGCAACAGCAGTTCACGCTGCAGGGTACGCAGTAAAATAACCGGCTCGCTGCCCTCCAGGCGCAACTGCTGCAAAATATGCAGAGCGCGTTTTCCCTTTGCTGCCAGCAGTGCGTCAACCCAGTGAAAGGGGGTAAAGTGCGCGGCGTCATTTACCGCTTGCTCAACGCGCGGGAGCGTTAATTTACCGTCCGGCCACAGCAACGACAACCGATCCAGCGCTTGCGCCAGTGCCAGCAGGTTGCCCTCATAGCAATAGCAAAGCAGCTGATTTGCCGCATCATCCAACTGCAAATTATTGAGTTTTGCACGAGCGGAAACCCATTTTGGCAGGTGAATCTGTTCAGGTGTCTGGCATGCAACCTGCACCGAATGCGCAGAAAGCTGGGTAAACCAGGCTGCGTTTTCTTGCGCTTTAGTGAGTTTATTACCACGAACGATCAGCAATAAATCGTCGTGCAGCAGACCGACCAGCGTAGCGAGTTGCTCGTTGATGGCTGCGTTGGGGCCGTTTTCAGGTAGCTGAATCAAAATGGTTTGACGGGAAGCAAACAGACTCATCGACTGGCAAAGCGAAAAGAGCGTCTGCCAGTCGGTGCTGTTATCAATATGGAAGGCGTGGTGTTCATCAAAACCTTGAGATGCGGCGACCTGACGCACGGCATCCTGGCTTTCCTGAAGCAAAAGCGGATCGTTTCCAAGTAATAAATACGCCGCGCGCAGCCCTTCACTGAGCTGCGCGCGGAGTTGTTCAGGATACAACCGAAGCATTAGTTACCCAGCGTCGTGGAGACGCGCGGTGCGGTTTCAGCCTGAACGGGCTGTTCCGCTGCCGCTTCTTTTGAAGCAGCCTGAATGCTTGGCAGTTTGCGGATCAACTGTTCCGCAGCCTTATCGTACATTTCGTTGATGATAATGCTCTGCTCGGCATCTTTCGCCAGTGCAGTTTGCGGGTTATCAAAGAACGAACGATAAACTTTGGTGCTGATCGGGTAAATATCTTTTCCCGGAATCAACACGGCAGCGCTTACCGACATAACCATCTGATATTCCGCAGTACGACCATCCTGGAAGATGGACGCGGTGTCTTTGCTCAACGTTGAACTGATGACACGCAACGACGGAACATCCTGGCGCAGTGAACCTTTCTCGATAAGTTCAACGCCATTAAGACGAAGCTGGTTTCGAATAGCGCGGCTCAGCGGGCCGTTCGGATCTCCAGAATCGAAGATCATTGTTTTCATCTGGGCAGGCACTGCCGTAGTGTTACGCAGATGCCAGCCACAACCCGCGGTGACAAGCACCGTCAGAGATAAGAGTAATGTTGCCAGTAGTCGCACGTTTCCTCCCGCGCTTAGCCAACGACCAGATTCAGCAGTTTACCGGGTACGTAGATCACTTTACGCACGGTAACGCCCTCAAGGTATTTCGCGACCAGATGTTCCTGGCCTGCGCGTTCACGGACTTGTTCTTCAGTGGCATCAACCGCAACGGTAATCTTTCCGCGCACTTTGCCGTTCACCTGAACGACAACAAGCGTGGTGTTTTCAACCATTGCAGATTCATCAGCAACTGGCCATGGCGCATTGTCGATATCGCCTTCGCCTTTCAGTTCCTGCCACAGCGTAAAGCTTGCGTGCGGAGTGAACGGGTTCAGCATACGAACAACCGCCATCAGTGCTTCACGCATTAAGGCACGATCCTGCTCGCCTTCCTGCGGCGCTCTCGCCAGCTTGTTCATCAGTTCCATAATAGCCGCAATTGCGGTATTGAAGGTCTGACGACGACCAATATCATCGGTAACTTTTGCGATAGTTTTATGAACATCGCGGCGCAGCGCCTGTTGGCCTTCGCTCAGTGCGTCAACGTTCAGTGCTGGAGCCTCGCCATGTGAGGTGTGCTCGTAAACCAGTTTCCAGACGCGTTTCAGGAAGCGGTTCGCCCCTTCAACGCCAGATTCTTGCCATTCCAGCGTCATATCCGCAGGAGACGCAAACATCATGAACAGACGAACGGTATCCGCGCCGTAACGTTCAACCATCACCTGCGGGTCGATGCCGTTATTTTTGGACTTGGACATTTTGCTCATGCCGGTATAGACCAGCTCATGACCCGCCGCGTCTTTCGCTTTCACGATGCGGCCTTTCTCGTCACGCTCAACGATAGCCTCTACCGGAGAAACCCAGTTACGTTCGCCGTTTACGCCCACGTAGTAGAAGGCATCAGCCAGAACCATACCCTGACACAGCAGCTGTTTCGCTGGCTCATCAGAATTAACCAGGCCCGCATCGCGCATCAGCTTATGGAAGAAGCGGAAGTAGAGCAGGTGCATGATGGCATGTTCAATACCACCAATGTAGATATCTACCGGCAGCCAGTAGTTGGCGGCTTTGGAATCCAGCATGCCTTCCTGATATTGCGGGCAGGTGTAACGCGCGTAGTACCATGACGATTCCATGAAGGTATCGAAGGTGTCAGTTTCGCGCAGTGCAGGCAGACCGTTAACCGTCGTTTTTGCCCACTCAGGATCGGCTTTGATCGGGCTACTGATACCATCCATCACCACATCTTCCGGCAGAATAACCGGCAGTTGATCGTCTGGAGTGGGCATTACGGTACCGTCTTCCAGCGTCACCATCGGAATCGGTGCGCCCCAGTAACGCTGACGGGATACGCCCCAGTCGCGCAGACGGTAGTTGACTTTACGTTCGCCAACGCCCAGAGACGCCAGCTTGTCAGCGATAGCGTTGAAGCCTGCTTCGAAGCTCAAACCGCTAAATTCGCCAGAGTTGAACAGGGTGCCTTTTTCAGTCAGCGCCTGCTCGGACAGATCCGGTTCGGAACCATCAGCGGCCAGAATAACCGGTTTGATCTTCAAACCGTACTTGGTCGCAAATTCGTAATCACGCTGATCGTGGCCAGGAACCGCCATTACTGCACCAGTGCCATATTCCATCAGCACGAAGTTCGCAGCCCAAACAGGAACGGCTTCACCCGTCAGAGGATGGATGGCGTTAAAGCCAGTGGCTACGCCTTTTTTCTCCATCGTCGCCATGTCGGCTTCAGCCATCTTGGTATTGCGGCACTCGTCGATGAACGCTGCCAGCTCAGGGTTGTTTGCCCCAGCCTGCTGCGCCAGCGGGTGACCCGCCGCCACGGCCAGGTAAGTCGCGCCCATAAAAGTGTCTGGACGGGTGGTGTAAACGGTCAGCTTCTGGTCGTTGTTTTCAACGTCGAAGGTGATTTCTACGCCTTCAGAACGACCGATCCAGTTGCGCTGCATGGTTTTAACGGTATCGGGCCAGTGGTCCAGATTATCCAGGTCGCGCAGCAGTTCGTCAGCGTAAGCCGTGATTTTAATAAACCACTGCGGGATCTCTTTACGTTCTACTTTGGTATCGCAACGCCAGCAGCAGCCGTCGATAACCTGTTCGTTAGCGAGAACGGTCTGATCGTTCGGACACCAGTTCACTGAGGAGGTTTTCTTATACACCAGGCCTTTTTTGTACAGCTCGGTGAAGAACTTTTGCTCCCAGCGATAGTATTCGGGGGTGCAAGTCGCCAGCTCGCGGCTCCAGTCATAACCGAAGCCCAGCATTTTAAGCTGGTTTTTCATGTACGCGATGTTGTCGTAGGTCCACGGAGCAGGAGCCGTGTTGTTTTTCACCGCCGCGCCTTCAGCAGGCAGGCCGAACGCATCCCAGCCAATCGGCTGCAAAACGTTTTTCCCCAGCATGCGCTGGTAGCGGGCAATCACATCACCGATGGTGTAGTTACGCACGTGGCCCATGTGTAGTCGACCAGAAGGATAGGGAAGCATCGACAGGCAGTAATACTTCTCTTTGCTCTCGTCTTCGGTTACTTCAAAGGTACGCTTCTCGTCCCAGTGTTGCTGGACTTTTGATTCTATCTCTTCCGGGCGGTATTGCTCTTGCATGGCAGCCAGTGGTCCTGTTCTCAATACAGCTACAAACGTAGCCAATGGATGTGGTATCTCAGATCCGCCTAGCATAGCCCAAACGTCGGCCTCAAAACAGCCTTTACCAAAAAAGCCCCTTTCAGGAATTTACGCAGAGTGTGGATGGCCTGACACAGCGGTGGTGAAATAAGGTCTATTATTAGAGACAGTTACTTACCCGGGAGGCAAAATGATGAACAAGGTTGCTCAATTTTACCGCGAACTGGTTACAACACTGACGGAACGCCTGCGTAATGGCGAACGTGATATTGATGCACTCGTCGAGCAGGCGCGCGCACGAGTGGTACAAACGGGTGAGTTAACGCGCACCGAAGTCGAAGAGGTCACGCGTGCCGTACGGCGCGATCTTGAGGAATTTGCGCGCAGCTATGAAGAGAGCCAGAATGAGGTCACCGACAGTGTGTTTATGCGGGTGATTAAAGAAAGTCTTTGGCAGGAACTGGCAGACATCACCGATAAAACCCAGCTGGAGTGGCGTGAGGTCTTTCAGGATCTGAATCACCATGGCGTTTACCACAGCGGTGAGGTGGTGGGGTTAGGCAATCTGGTGTGCGAAAACTGCCACTTCCACCTGGCGGTTTATACACCAGACGTTTTGCCGCGTTGCCCGAAATGCGGACACGATCAGTTCCAGAGAAGACCGTTTGAACCCTAAGAAAAAGCATTCTCTCCCGACAGGGAGAGAATGAATATTTGTGCCCTCTCCCCGTGGGAGAGGGCGGGGTGAGGGCATCAGCGTACTCTCCCTTCACAAATACCCGTTACCCGTAAACGGCAAGCCGCTCTGCCAGTAAATCCACAAATCCCTGCCTGTCGATATCGACCATCAGCGTCGTATTCGGTTTATTACCTGTCAGCGAGTAATAATCCACCACCGTCATCCCCTGAGTGTATTTCCCCTGTGTTTCCACGCCGACCCAACGATCAACCGTGGTGAAGAGTTCCGGTTTTAGTAGCCAGGCAATGGTACACGGATCGTGTAGCGGCGCGCCGTGGAAACCCCATTTTTCGGTTTTATGATATTCCATGAAGAAATCGAGCAGCTCTGCCACGGTCGTGGCAATACCGTTGCCAATCCCACGGAAACGCTCAATGTCTTCCGCCATGATTTGCGCGCGATGGGTCACGTCAAGCCCCGCCATTACGATGGGTAAGCCAGACTGGAAAACAATTTCGGCGGCTTCCGGGTCGACAAAAATGTTGAACTCGGCGGCGGGTGTCCAGTTACCCAGCCCCATTGCGCCGCCCATCATCACGATGCGGGCGATTTTGCCATGCAGTTCAGGGTGACTATTTAACAGCAGTGCGACGTTCGTTTGCGGGCCGGTCGCTACCAGCGTGACGGGCTCATGGCTTTCGCGCAGCACGTTGGCCATCAATTCCACCGCCGTACAGTTTTGCGGCGCAAAACCCGGTTCAGGCAGCGCCGGACCATCAAGGCCGCTTTCACCGTGAACATTATCGGCGATGATAAGCTCGCGCATCAGCGGCTTAATGGCACCACCTGCTACCGGGATATCAGTGCGATTCAGCAGCGTCAGCATCCGCAGAACATTGCGTAGTGTTTTATCCGGTGTCTGGTTACCGGCAGAAGAGGTGACAGCTTTGACTTCCAGCTCGGGTGAGGCGAGGGCGAGGACCAGTGCGATCGCGTCATCATGACCCGGGTCGCAGTCGAGAATGATTGGCAGTGCCATAGAGTGCTCCATTCTTAGCGTTATTTTGTGACAAGGTTAACGCCGCAATGTGAAGGAGACGAGAAGAAGAGGCGTAAAGCGTGAAGCAGTGCGCAATCCGAAGATTGCGCACGCTATTGATTAATGCAGGATTTTTGCGAGGAACTCTTTCGCGCGATCGGACTGCGGGTTGGCGAAGAAGTCTTCTTTCGGTGAATCTTCGACGATTTTCCCTTCATCCATGAAGATAACCCGGTTCGCCACTTTACGGGCGAAGCCCATTTCGTGGGTCACCACCATCATGGTCATGCCTTCGTGCGCCAGTTCGACCATCACGTCCAGCACTTCGTTTATCATCTCAGGATCGAGCGCGGATGTCGGTTCGTCAAACAGCATTGCCACCGGATCCATGCACAGGGCGCGGGCGATCGCAACGCGCTGCTGCTGTCCACCCGAAAGCTGCGCCGGGAACTTATTGGCATGAGCAGACAGACCAACACGTTCCAGAAGCTTAAGCCCTTTATCACGCGCAGCGGCTTTATCACGCTTAAGCACTTTTACCTGAGCCAGCGTCAGGTTCTCGATAATCGACAAATGAGGGAACAGTTCAAAATGCTGGAACACCATCCCCACATGAGAGCGCAGCTTAGCGAGATTGGTTTTCTTGTCATTAACCTGCGTACCGTCAACGACTATCTCGCCTTTCTGTACTGGCTCCAGGCCATTAACGGTTTTGATAAGCGTGGACTTACCGGAACCTGACGGCCCGCATACCACCACCACTTCGCCTTTTTTTACTTCCGTGGAGCAATCGGTCAGCACCTGAAAGTGCCCATACCATTTAGAAACATTTTTCAGGGAAATCATTGCACAGTCCTTTTCTTCAGCCAGGTGACCAACAGCGACGCGCTTAAACTAATTGCGAAATAAACCGCACCTGCGAACAGGATCATCTCGACCTGGGTACCGTCGCGCTCACCGATTGTGGAAGCGGTACGGAAGAAGTCCGCGAGGCTGAGTACGTAAACCAGCGAGGTATCCTGGAAGAGCACGATGCCCTGGGTAAGCAGCAGCGGAACCATGGCGCGAAACGCCTGCGGTAAAATAATGAGCTTCATCGACTGCCAGTGCGTCATGCCCAGAGCGAGTGCGGCGCTGGATTGGCCGCGAGAGATGCTCTGAATGCCGGCACGAATGATTTATGAATAGTAAGCAGCCTCAAACATTGAGAATGCGACCATCGCAGAAATCAGGCGGATATCGGCTTTTGGCGAAAGCCCCAGTACGTTTTGCAACAGGCCAGGAACAATCAGATAAAACCACAGCAGCACCATGACCAATGGAATGGAGCGGAAAACGTTGACATAGGCCGTGGCGAACCAGGCAAACGGCTTAAAGCTCGACAGGCGCATCACCGCCAGAATCGTACCCCAGACAATACCAATGACGATGGCAATGACGGTGATTTTTAGCGTAATTAACAGCCCGTCCAGCAGATACGGCAAAGACGGGACGATGGAACTCCAGTCAAATTCGTACATTATTTACCTCCCAGATTGCCCGGCAGGCGAGTTTTACGTTCAACCAGGTTCATCACCAGCATGATGACAGTATTTATCAAGACATAAGCCAGCGTGATAGCGGTGAAGGATTCCCAGGCGTGGGCAGAGTAATCCAGCAGCTTGCCCGCCTGAGCCGCCATATCCACCAAACCGATGGTGGATGCGATGGCTGAGTTTTTCACCAGGTTCATCATTTCTGAGGTCATTGGTGGAACAATTACGCGATAGGCGTTAGGCAACAGCACATAGCGATAAGATTGTGGCAGCGTCAGACCCATCGCCAGTGCGGCATTTTTTTGCCCACGCGGAAGAGACTGGATGCCCGAACGTACCTGCTCGCAGACGCGCGCAGCGGTGAAAAGCCCCAGACACAGCATGGAGGAGACGAAGAACTGAATGTTCGGATCGAGCTCAGCTTTGAACCACATACCAAGGTTTTCTGGCAGCAGTTCAGGCACCACCAGGTACCAGGTAAAGAACTGAACGATCAGTGGAACGTTACGGAACAGTTCTACATAAAGGGTGCCGAGCGTCGAGAGAAAGCGATTAGGGACGGTACGCAGAATACCGAACAGCGAACCGACAAAAAATGCGATGATCCAGGCCGTTATCGATAACGCAACGGTGACCTGAAAGCCGCTCCATAGCCAGCCAAGATAGGTGGTGTTGCCGAACGGGGCTTGTTGCAGAAAAATGCCCCAGTTCCAGTCTATTGACATAATAAACTCCAGAAAAAAAAGGGTAGCAGCGCTACCCTCGAAGATTGGTGAGAAGCTCATGTTCGCGCTGAGTGGGGAACGACCACTCAACGTATAGTCTGTCCGTGCTTCCCGACAATCGAGAGGGCAGGAGGTCCTGCCCCTTAATGGTTCTAATTAGTTAAGTGCTTTGTCATTTGGTGTTTTGAACAGGGCTTTCATGTCGTCTGACAGTTCAAAGTTCATGTTCAGATTTTTTGGTGGAATCGGGTTCTTAAACCATTTGTCGAACCATTTTTCCGCTTCGCCAGAGGTCTGTTTTTCTGCGATGGTGTCATCGATAAGCTTTTTAAAGCTGGCGTCGTCTTTACGCAGCATGCAGCCGTAAGCCTCCTGAGACTGTGCGGTGCCGACGATTTCCCTGTTGTCTGGTTTCTTCGCTTTAGCACGTTCACCGGCCAGCAGAGCATCATCCATCATAAAGGCCACGGCACGACCGCTTTCCAGCGTACGGAAGGAGTCACCATGATCTTTCGCGCTGATGATGCGCATATCCATTTTCTTCTCGTCGTTCAGCTTATGCAGCAGAACTTCAGATGTGGTACCAGAAGTCACCACAACCGCTTTACCTTTCAGATCCGCGAAGTCTTTAATCTCGCCGCCTTTTTTGGTCAGCAGACGGGTCCCTACCACGAAGATAGTGTTGGAGAAGGCCGCTTGTTTCTGACGCTCAAGGTTGTTAGTCGTGGAACCACATTCAAAATCGAAGGTGCCGTTTTGCAGCAGAGGAATACGGTTTTGTGAGGTAATTGGAATCAGCTTCACTTCAAGATCGGGTTTGTTTAGCTTTTTCTTTACCGCTTCAACGATAGCGTTGGAGTAATCCTGAGAGTAGCCCACGACTTTTTGCGTGTTGTCGTAGTATGAAAACGGGACAGATGATTCACGGTGGCCGACCACGATCACGCCGTTTTTGGCAATCTTGTCGAGAGTGCTCCCGGCAGCCGGGGCATCTTCAGCGTGAACGACGCCTGCGGACATTCCCATCACCAGCATTGCTGTGGCCAGTTTACGTAATTGCATACCCAACTCCTTTATTATCTGCGCCAGTGACGCATTGATACCCATTGTGATGTTGTTATATCTCGCGCTATGCGAGTGCAGTGTTATGCAAGCTTGTTAACATTTAGTTTGGCTTAATGTAAAGATTTTGCTGCGATATTGTTTATTTTTGCGAAGCGCGCCGCACCATTCAGAGGCAATAATCCCTCGTTGCACCGTTTCGGTGCTACCTGCGATCGATACTGGTGCGACCAGGTTGCACGTTAAGCTAAACGACGTTTATGTGAATAAATAAAGCAATAGGCGTGCCAGAAATAACCCTCACCCTGAAAGGGATAGGGGAAAAGGCGGAGCTGGATTTTGAAATGGTGTGTGTACTGTCCCTCTCCCCGATGGGGAGAGGGTTAGGGTGAGGGGGGAATTATTGACGACGCTGACGAAGGCTCATCACCAATGCGCCAAAACCAAACAGCGTGGTCAGGATCCACAGCGGCCAGTTGCCAGTGCGCGCATATGGCGTCAGACCTGTGGTCGGTGTGACTTTGGTCGTTAGCACCGCACGGGTGAACTGCGGAAGCATAGCCTGAATTTCACCCTGTGGACCAATTACGGCGGTGATGCCATTGTTAGTGCTGCGCAGCAGCGGACGCGCCAGCTCCAGCGAACGCATACGCGCCATCTGGAAGTGTTGCCACGGGCCAATCGACTTACCAAACCAGGCATCGTTTGAGATGGTCAGCAGATAATCGGTATCCGGACGGAAGTTATCGCGCACCTGTTCGCCAAGGATAATTTCGTAACAAATTGCCGGAGTCAGCGCAAAACCATGCGCATGCAGCTGTGGCTGAACATACGGGCCGCGGCTAAATGAGGACATCGGCAAATCAAAGAACGGCGCTAACGGACGCAGAATCGACTCTAGCGGCACAAACTCACCAAACGGCACAAGGTGGTTTTTGTTGTAGCGATTGGTTGATTCGTAGCGGTACGGATTGTCTTTGCCGAGCGTGATAATGGTGTTGTAAGTGTCGTAACGGTTTTGCTTGTTCAGACGCGCATCCACAATACCGGTGATCAGCGTACTGTTTCGTGCGCGCAGCAGATCGTCCATCATGCTGAGGAAATGCTGCTGGTTGATTTCCAGGTCGGGAATGGCGGACTCCGGCCAGATAATCAGCTGCGATTTACCCATCTCTTTTTGCGTGGCATCGAGATAAATTTTCAGCGTATTGATGAGCTGGTTCTCGTCCCATTTCATCGACTGAGCGATATTACCTTGCACCATTGAAACCTGCGTGGTGCGCTCGGGCTCAAGGGTATACCACTGGATATAGCGCAGCGGAAAGGGAAGGGCGAACAGCACCAGAGCGGCCACCAGCGGCTGCCAACTGCGCTGTACCAGCGCGAGTGCGAGTAAGCCACTGACAATCATCAGCAAGAAGTTGATCGCCTCGACGCCCATCACCGGAGCAAGCCCCTTCAGCGGGCCATCAATCTGGCTGTAACCAAACTGAAGCCACGGGAAGCCGGTCAATACCCAGCCGCGCAAAAACTCGGTGAGTTGCCAAACAACCGGCGCGGCTATCGCGACGCGAACCCAGGTGGTTTTCGGCCACAGGCGAGAAAGAATGCCCGCGAACAAGCCGGTATACAGCGACAGATACGCGGCCAGCAGTACGACCAGGAATATGTTAACCGGGCCAGGCATCCCGCCAAACTGCGCGATACTGACGTAAACCCAGTTGATGCCGGAGCCAAACAGACCCAGCCCCCAGAAGTAGCCAATCGCGGCCGCCTGAACGGGGCTGCGATTCAGGGTTAAACCTTGCAGGCCTATCAGGGAAATAATGGCCGCAGGCCAGATGTCGTAAGGCGAAAAAGCCAGCGTACCGCTGGCTCCGAATAACAGCGCCAGCAGCAAACGGACGCGCTGGCGTTCAAGTAATGAGGCAAATGCCATTTACATTAATCTTCCAGTTTTGGTACCGGGGAATCGTCCGGCATTCTGACGTGAACCTGAATAATACGGCGACTGTCGGCCATCGCAACCTTGAACTGGTAACCGTCAATATCAACGGATTCACCGCGGGCCGGAAGATGACCAAACGCCTGCATCACCAGGCCACCAATGGTATCCACCTCTTCATCGCTGAAGTGGGTCCCGAAGGTATCATTGAATTCTTCAATAGAGGCCAACGCGCGTACGGTCCAGGTATGACGGCTTAGCTGACGGAATTCGATATCATCTTCTTCGTCATATTCGTCTTCAATTTCACCGACGATAAGTTCAAGAATATCTTCGATCGTCACAAGGCCGGATACGCCGCCAAATTCATCGATAACAATCGCCATATGGTAACGCTGAGACCGGAACTCTTTTAGCATGCGGTCAACGCGCTTGCTTTCCGGTACAACCACCGCCTGGCGTAACACTTTTTCCATGCTGAAGGCTTCGGAGTCGCTGCGCATAAACGGCAGCAAATCTTTCGCCATCAGAATCCCTTCAATGTGATCTTTATCTTCGCTGATAACCGGGAAACGAGAGTGGGCGGATTCGATGATGACATCGAGGCATTCGTCCAGCGTCTGGTTGCGTTTCAGGGTGATCATCTGCGAGCGGGGGATCATGATGTCGCGAACGCGCTGGTCGGCGATATCCATTACCCCTTCGAGCATTTCGCGCGTATCTTCATCGATAAGATCGTTCTGCCCGGAATCACGAATCAGCTCCAAAAGTTCATCACGGTTTTTAGGTTCGCCGTGGAACAGCTGGCTCAGAATGAGGGAGAAAAATCCCTTCTTACTGGTTGTCGTGTCGCTACTGTGTGAATTGTCGTCGCTCATAGCGTTTGTTAAGGGTTCTCTCGTCAGTTAAATGCGTGCCGCCGCGGGAAGGTTCCTTGTGCGGCGGCCTGTTTTGTCTGTTCAGTCAACAAGGACAGAACGGACTACTCTTTCTCGGCAATGTACGGATCCTCATAGCCCAGAGCAAGCATTATCTCTGTCTCGAGGGATTCCATCTCTTCTGCTTCTTCGTCTTCAATATGATCGTAACCCAGCAGATGCAGGCTACCGTGAATGACCATGTGCGCCCAGTGCGCGTCGAGCGGTTTTTCCTGCTCCTTCGCTTCCTGTTCAACGACCTGGCGGCAAATAATCAAATCACCCAGCAGCGGCAGTTCAATACCTGGCGGCGCTTCGAACGGGAAGGAGAGCACGTTGGTCGGCTTGTCTTTTCCGCGATAGGTCAGGTTAAGCTCGTGGCTCTCAGCGTTGTCCACCACGCGAATGGTGACTTCTGACTCTTTCTGAAACTGTGGAATGACTGCATCAAGCCATTTCTGGAACTGTGCTTCTTCCGGCAGGCCGGCGTTGTCTTCACATGCCAGCTGTAAATCGAGAATAACCTGACTCATTTTGGTTCCTGTTCCTGGGCTTCACGCTTGCGCTCTGCTGCCTGTTCTGTTTTACGTTTCTGTTCGGCTTCTTCCCACGCTTCATAGGCGTTGACGATCCGTGCAACGACCGGATGGCGCACCACGTCTTCACTGTTGAAGAAGTTAAAGCTGATTTCGTCGACTTCCGCCAACACTTCGATCGCGTGACGCAGACCTGATTTGGTGCTGCGCGGCAGGTCAATCTGGGTGATGTCACCGGTGATGACGGCTTTTGAATTAAAGCCAATACGCGTCAGGAACATCTTCATCTGTTCGATGGTGGTGTTCTGGCTCTCATCAAGAATGATGAACGCATCATTCAGGGTACGACCGCGCATATAGGCCAGCGGTGCCACTTCAATGACGTTACGCTCGATAAGCTTCTCGACTTTTTCAAAGCCCAGCATCTCGAACAGCGCATCGTATAGCGGACGCAGATACGGGTCGACCTTCTGACTCAGGTCGCCGGGCAAGAAGCCGAGTTTTTCACCCGCTTCCACCGCAGGGCGGGTCAGCAGAATACGACGAATGTCCTGACGCTCCAGCGCATCTACCGCTGCCGCAACGGCCAGGTAAGTTTTACCCGTCCCGGCCGGGCCGACGCCGAAGGTGATGTCATGATCGAGAATATTGGCGATGTACTGCGCCTGGTTCGGCGTACGTGGCTTGATAACGCCACGCTTGGTTTTGATATTGATGACCTTGCCGTAATCAGGAACGCTCTCCGCGCTCTGTTCAAGAATGCGCGCTTCTTTAATGGCGAGATGGATCTTTTCTGGCTCGATATCCTGCGTCGCACCGCGCATCGGGGCGGTATCGACATACAGGCTGCGCAGAATGTCCGCGGCGGCGTTGACGCATATGGCGCGTCCGGTGAGTTTGAATTGGTTATCGCGACGATTGATTTCGATACCCAGACGTCGCTCCAGTTGTTTGATGTTGTCATCAAACGGCCCGCACAGGCTCAGCAGGCGAGCGTTGTCTGCGGGCTCCAGGGTAATTTCACGCGTTTCTGTATTCAAACTGTTCCTCTTTAGAATGTGCTTTCAGGCCCGTTCAGTCAGGTCTATGTTGAAAGTATTCACGCCATGGAATAAAGGCGCAAGCATTGCTATGCATATTGGGGATGCAGAGGGGAATTGCAAGGCCTGCCAGAAAGGCAGGCCCGAACGGATTAAGGCTGGTAAACACCGACACCCAGTTCGTTCTCTTTGCGGGTACGGGCGATAACGGATTCCGGCGTTTCGGCAATGCGTAAGCCCATCTCGTCTTCAGTACGGACCACTTTGCCGCGCAATGAGTTGGTGAGGACTTCCTGAATCTCGATATCAACAAACTTACCGATCATATCCGGCGTACCTTCGAAATTCACCACACGGCTGTTTTCGGTGCGGCCTGAAAGCTGCATTACGCTTTTACGCGAAGTCCCTTCCACCAGAATGCGCTGGGTGGTGCCGAGCATGCGGCGACTCCAGGCATTGACCTGCTGGTTGATACGTTCCTGCAGAATATACAGACGCTGCTTTTTCTCCTCTTCAGGAACATCGTCAACCATATCGGCAGCGGGCGTTCCAGGACGTGCGGAGAAGATGAAGCTAAAGCTGACGTCGAAATTCACTTCGCCAATTAGCTTCATGGTGCGCTCAAAGTCATCCGTGGTCTCGCCTGGGAAGCCAACGATAAAGTCGGAGCTAATCTGGATATCCGGACGCGCTTCGCGAAGCTTACGAATGATAGATTTGTATTCCAGCACGGTATGGGTACGGCCCATCAGATTCAATACGCGGTCAGAGCCGCACTGTACCGGCAGATGCAGGAAGCTCACCAGCTCTGGCGTATCGCGATACACATCGATGATGTCATCGGTGAATTCGATCGGATGGCTGGTGGTGAAGCGGATACGGTCGATACCGTCAATCGCTGCAACCAGACGCAGCAGGTCGGCAAATGAACCGGTAGAACCGTCGTAGTTCTCGCCACGCCAGGCATTGACGTTTTGCCCCAGCAGGTTGACTTCACGCACGCCCTGGGCGGCCAACTGAGCAATTTCAAACAGGATATCGTCGCACGGGCGGCTGACCTCTTCACCACGGGTGTAAGGCACCACGCAGTAAGTACAGTATTTATTGCAGCCTTCCATGATCGAGACAAAAGCGCTCGGGCCGTCAGCACGCGGTTCCGGCAAACGGTCAAATTTTTCGATTTCCGGGAAGCTGACGTCCACCACCGGGCTACGATCGCCGCGAACCGAGTTGATCATTTCGGGCAAACGATGCAGGGTCTGCGGGCCGAAAACAATGTCAACGTAGTGGGCGCGGGTGCGAATAAGTTCACCTTCCTGCGAGGCGACACAGCCGCCCACGCCGATGATGATATCCGGGTTTTTCTTTTTGAGAAGCTTCCAGCGGCCTAACAGATGGAAAACTTTTTCCTGCGCTTTTTCACGGATCGAGCAGGTATTTAGCAGCAGCACATCGGCTTCTTCTGCATGTTCAGTGAGTTGATATCCGTGGGTGGCATCCAGCAGATCGGCCATCTTTGATGAATCGTATTCGTTCATCTGACAGCCCCAGGTTTTTATATGGAGTTTTTTAGTCATCGACTTGCTCGGGCTCAGGATTGCAAGCCGCATAGTGTAATGCTTCGGTGCGGTTGTGACCAGTATGAAGGTTGTCAGCCTCAAGCCGGTAAAAATCCGGTAAACTTAAGGGATTCTCTTGAAAAGGATTATTGACCATGACACTCCAACACACCGAAATTGCCGTTGTCGGCGGCGGTATGGTCGGCGGCGCGCTGGCGCTCGGGCTGGCACAGCTGGGATTTAAGGTAACGGTCGTAGAGCAGGCTGCGCCGCCTGCATTTGATGATGCCCAAAAACCTGACGTGCGGATCTCGGCGGTTAGCGCCGCGTCTGTCGATCTGCTGCGCGGGCTTGGCGTGTGGGACTCGGTGCTGTCGATGCGCGCGCATCCGTATCGTCGCCTGGAAACCTGGGAGTGGGAGAGTGCCCATGTCACCTTTGATGCCTCTGAGCTGAAGCTGCCGCTGTTAGGCTATATGGTGGAAAATAACGTTCTGCAATTAGCACTGTGGCAGGCGATGGAAGGGCACGCGAATATCACGCTGCGTGTGCCTGCATCGCTAAATGCGCTTCGTCGTCATGAAGGCGGGTATTTGCTGGAACTGAATAATGGTGAGGAACTGGCCGCCAGGCTAGTGGTAGGCGCCGATGGTGCGAATTCGCAGGTTCGTCAGATGGCGGGAATGGGGATTCACGCATGGCAGTACCAGCAATCCTGCATGTTAATTACCGTGAAGTGCGAAAACGATCCGGGTAACAGCACCTGGCAACATTTTACGCCGACGGGGCCGCATGCGTTTCTGCCGCTATTTGAACGCTGGGCGTCGCTGGTGTGGTACGACACGCCAGCGCGTATTCGCCAGTTACAGGGGCTGTCGATGGAGCAGCTACAGCAAGCGATCGCCACACACTTTCCGCGTCGTCTGGGGCACGTTACTCCTGTTGCGGCCGGTGGATTCCCGCTCACGCGCCGCCATGCTGTGAAATATGTCCGGGCTGGGTTAGCGTTAGTGGGGGATGCGGCGCATACCATTCATCCGCTTGCCGGGCAGGGCGTGAATTTGGGCTATCGCGACGTTGAGGCGTTATTAGACGTGATGAGCAGCGCGCGCGAACGTTCTGAGCCGTGGGCGAGCGAACAGGTGCTTAAACGCTACCAGAACCGCCGTATGGCTGATAATTTCATGATGCAGTCGGGAATGGATCTTTTTTATGCTGGTTTCAGCAACGATTTAGGCCCAGTACGTATCCTGCGCAATATCGGATTGATGGCGGCAGAACGTGGCGGTGGGTTGAAACGGCAGGCGTTGAAGTATGCCTTAGGCCTTTAAACGGTGCCTTTGCTTCTATGGGGCGAAGGCATAAGAAAGCACAAAAACAAAAAAGCCCGCAGAGCGGGCTTATTTGTTACTAATTGGCTGGGGTGCAGGGATTCGAACCCCGGAATGCTGGTATCAGAAACCAGTGCCTTACCGCTTGGCGACACCCCAATTGCGTTAAACAAATGGGTTAACGACTTTAAAATTGGCTGGGGTACGAGGATTCGAACCTCGGAATGCTGGTATCAGAAACCAGTGCCTTACCGCTTGGCGATACCCCAACAATTTTTTTTGGGCTTATCGATGTTAATCGATGCTTCCCGAATTTGGTGGCTACGACGGGATTCGAACCTGTGACCCCATCATTATGAGTGATGTGCTCTAACCAACTGAGCTACGTAGCCGTACTGCTTTCTTCGATGGCTGGGGTACCTGGATTCGAACCAGGGAATGCCGGTATCAAAAACCGGTGCCTTACCGCTTGGCGATACCCCAATAACCACGGAGAACCGCAAATCGAAGAAAATTGGCTGGGGTACCTGGATTCGAACCAGGGAATGCCGGTATCAAAAACCGGTGCCTTACCGCTTGGCGATACCCCATCCGTGCAACGCTTATTAGGAAATGGTGCGGGAGGCGAGACTTGAACTCGCACACCTTGCGGCGCCAGAACCTAAATCTGGTGCGTCTACCAATTTCGCCACTCCCGCAAAAAAGATGGTGGCTACGACGGGATTCGAACCTGTGACCCCATCATTATGAGTGATGTGCTCTAACCAACTGAGCTACGTAGCCATCTTTTTTCACGCTACCTTATCGGCGTTGCGGGGCGCATTATGCGTATAGACCCTTGCAGCGTCAACACCTTTTTCAACGAAAATAGCCGGAATGTGACTGTTTGGTTAGGTTGCGAACAGCGTGACCGAATATTCGGCAATTATCGGTTATTAATCAATTCTGACCTGCGAAATACAAAGCAAAAAAAGGCCCCGAAGGGCCTTATAGCGATCGTTAGGATCATTTGTAAGCTGACTGGTGTACGCCTACCGCGCGTCCTGACGGATCGTTCATGTTTTTGAACGATTCATCCCATTCGATAGCCTTAGCCGAGGAACAGGCCACTGACGGACCACCAGGGACACATTCTGCTGCGCTTGGGACCGGGAACAATTCTTCGAAGATCTCCCGGTACAGATAGGCTTCTTTAGAACCCGGTGTGTTATACGGGAAGCGGAAGCTCGCCGTTTCCAGCTGTTGATCGGTAACGTGCTTAGCGGCCACCTCTTTCAGGGAGTCGATCCAGCTATAGCCCACGCCGTCGGAGAACTGCTCTTTCTGACGCCATGCCACGCTTGCAGGCAGGTAAGATTCAAAACACTCGCGCAGGACGTGTTTTTCCATTTTGCCGTTGCCGCACATTTTATCCTGCGGGTTAATGCGCATTGCCACGTCGAGGAAGTTTTTATCCAGGAACGGAACACGCGCTTCCACACCCCAGGCGGACATCGCTTTGTTAGCGCGAGCGCAGTCAAACATATGCAGCGCCTGCAGTTTACGTACGGTTTCTTCATGCAGTTCTTTGGCGTTTGGCGCTTTGTGGAAGTACAGATAACCGCCAAATACTTCGTCAGAGCCTTCGCCTGACAGCACCATTTTAATGCCCATCGCTTTAATCTTGCGGGACATCAAATACATTGGCGTAGAGGCGCGAATGGTGGTCACATCGTAGGTTTCGATGTGATAGATAACGTCACGAATCGCGTCCAGACCTTCCTGCACGGTGAAGTGAATTTCGTGGTGCACGGTGCCCAGATGGTTTGCTACTTCCTGCGCTGCTTTCAGATCCGGAGCGCCTTCCAGGCCAACGGCGAAGGAGTGAAGCTGCGGCCACCAGGCTTCTGAGCGTTCCTGATCTTCCACGCGACGTGCGGCGTATTTCTTGGTGATGGCAGAAATGACGGATGAATCCAGGCCGCCAGACAGCAGAACGCCATAAGGAACGTCGGACATCAGGTGGCTTTTTACTGCATCTTCCAGCGCCTGAGCCAGTTCGACCTTATCGGTCACGTTGTCTTTCACCGCATCGTAATCGAACCAGTCGCGCTGGTAGTACGAGCGAATTTCGCCATCTTTGCTCCACAGGAAGCTACCTGCCGGGAACTCTTTAATGGTGCGGCAAACGGGAACCAGCGCTTTCATTTCAGAGGCAACGTAAAAGTTGCCGTGCTCGTCGTGACCCATATACAGCGGGATAATACCGATATGGTCGCGGGCAATCAGGTAAGCATCTTTTTCACTGTCATAGAGTGCAAAGGCGAACATCCCTTGCAGATCGTCGAGGAATTCTGGGCCTTTTTCCTGATACAAGGCCAGGATGACTTCACAGTCGGAGCCGGTCTGGAACGCGTAGCGATCGCCGTACTCTGCGCGCAGCGCCTGATGGTTGTAGATTTCACCGTTTACTGCCAGCGCGTGGGTTTTCTTTTCGTTATACAGCGGCTGAGCACCGGCGTTGACGTCGACAATCGACAGACGTTCGTGAGCCAAAATCGCTTTATCGCTTGCGTACACGCCGGACCAGTCCGGGCCGCGATGGCGCATCAGACGAGACAGTTCGAGCGCTTTTTTACGCAGTTCGACCGCGTCAGTTTTAATATCCAGTACGCCAAAAATTGAACACATAACCTTCTCCGTTAACCCTGTTGCATTGTGATGTTGCTTGCTTATGAAAATGCCGCAAAACGACCAGGGTGCGCAAGGCTTTTACGTCGTAAACCGTAAAAAGTGCAATAGCGATTGTTGAATGTTGAAAAAAGCGCACGTAGTGAGCGGTTTTATTGATGATTGTGCAATGAAAGGGTGATTTTGTTAGATGGGATTTGGTTTTATTGCGGGATAAATGAAAAACCACGCCCTGGAGCGTGGTTTTTGTCTTAAATAACGTCGATCTCATCGACCGACGGATAAATCCAGCTCGGCCTGAACGGCATCGAATCAATATCGTCAATGGTCGAGACGCCAGAGAGGACCAGGATCGTTTCAAGACCCGCCTGGAAGCCGGCCAGAATATCGGTGCGTAAGTTATCGCCGACGATCACCGTTTGTTCGGAGTGCGCCTGCATTTTATTCAGCGCCGCGCGGATAATCCACGGGCTGGGTTTACCGACGACGAAGGGCTTCCGGCCCGAGATTTTTTCGATACCCGCACAGAGCGCACCGCATGCGGGATAAAAACCGCGACCGTGGGTGTCCGGGTTGGTCGCAATAAAGCGCGCGCCGTTGGCCACGAAGTACGATGCTTTGTGCATCATTTCCCAGTTATAGGAACGCGTCTCGCCCACGATGACAAAGTCAGGGTTAACGTCGGTAATGGTGAACCCTGCTTTATACAGCTCGTGAATTAATGCGCCTTCGCCCACCACGTACGCTTTTTTGCCTTCCTGACGTTTCAGGAAATCGGCGGTTGCCATGGCGGAGGTGTAAAACACGCTGTCAGGCACATTAACGCCCGCAGTAGCAAAACGGTTTGCCAGATCTTGCCCGGTCTGTGAAGGATAGTTGGTGAGCAGAACCAGCGGCATTCCCTTTTCCATGATGCGGTTCAGAAACTCCGCAGCGCCAGGAACAGCAACGTTGTCGTGCATCAGCACGCCGTCAATATCACAAATCACATTCTGAATGGTCATGAACTACCCGGCATCTCTAAAAAAGAAGGCGTCACTATAAAGGGTGCTTAGCTTTCCAGCAAACGCTGGAGCAGAAGACCGTTAAGCATCGCGCGTTTAACCAGCGCAAAAGCGCCAATCGCTGAACGATGATCGAGCGTTGAACGCACCACGGGCAGATTCTGACGAAACGCCTTCAGTGCCTGAGTATTAATACAGCCCTCAATGGCCGGAAGCAGCACTTTTTCGGCTTCCGTAATCTCGCCTGCAATGACGATTTTTTGCGGGTTAAACAGATTAATGGCAATGGCAATGGTTTTACCCAGATGGCGACCCACCTGTTCAATCACTTCACAGGCTAATGGATCGCCTTTGTTCGCGGCTTTGCATATGGCCTGGATCTTACAGTCTGCCAGCGTTAAACGGCTTTGATAACCTTGTTCGAGCAGGTGACGGACACGTTGTTCAATGGCGGCGTTGGCCGCCACGGTTTCCAGACAACCGAAGTTTCCACAGTGGCAGCGCTCGCCAAGGGGATCGACCTGAATATGACCAATCTCGCCGACGTTACCGTTCCGACCGATAAAAATTCGCCCGTTAGAGATAATTCCCGCACCGGTGCCACGGTGGACGCGCACCAGAATAGAATCTTCGCAATCATGACTCGCACCAAAGTAGTGCTCTGCAAGTGCCAGACTGCGAATGTCATGCCCGACATAGCACGTGACGTTGAATTTTTTTTCCAGCGCCTGAACCAGCCCCCAGTTCTCAACCTGAATGTGCGGCATATAGCGGATAACCCCGCTTTCCGGATCGACAAGCCCGGGCAGGATGACCGAAATAGCAATCAGCTCACGAATTTTACGCTGACTGTTTTCGATAAACTGCGCGATGGTGTTGAGTAGCGCGTGTTCCAGCGTCTCCTGAGTACGTTCCGGCAGAGGATAGTGCTCTTCAGCGATGGCTTTACTGCTCAAATCGTAAAGGGTGAGGGTGGTGTCATGACGACCAAGACGTACGCCGATGGCCTGGAAATTACGGGTTTCGGTGATAATGGAAATGGCGCGACGGCCCCCGGTGGAGGCCTGCTGATCGACTTCTTTGATCAATCCGCGCTCAATAAGCTGACGCGTAATTTTCGTTACGCTGGCGGGAGCAAGCTGGCTTTGTTCTGCAATCTGAATACGCGAGATTGGCCCATGCTGGTCAATCAGACGATAAACCGCCGCGCCGTTCAGTTGTTTAACGAGGTCAACATTACCAATTTGAGCTTGTCCGCCAGATGTCATACTTTTACTTACTCAGTGACGACCTCGTTACCATTAACGATGGTCTTAATAATTTTATAATCGCGTGTGAAGGCTGTGAGGTTAGCAACCATGCCCGGCGCAATGCCGCCCAGCTGTTTGTCTACACCGATAGCGCGAGCCGGGTAGAGCGTTGCCATACGTAGCACTTCATCCAGCGCAATGCCGCAATGTTCAACGAGGTTGTGTACCCCTTCAATCATTGTCAGTGCAGAGCCACTCAGTGTGCCGTTCTCATCCACACACAATCCGTTGCGGTAGTATATTGTTTTACCAGCAAAAATGAACTGCTCAATATTTGCACCTGCTGGCGCAGTCGCGTCAGTCACCAGGCACAGCTTATCGCCCTTCAGGCGTTTAGCGTTACGAATGTTGGTGTAATCAACGTGCAGCCCGTCAGCGATGATACCGCAATACACGTCTGGCTCATCAAGGATTGCGCCGACCAGCCCAGGTTCGCGGCCCGTAATGTATGGCATCGCGTTGTAGAGATGAGTCGCGAAAGTGATGCCCGCACGAAAGCCAATTTTGGCCTCTTTCAACGTGGCATTGGAGTGCCCAGCCGAAACCACAATGCCTGCTGCGGCCAGTTTAGCGATAACGTCCGGCCCGGTCATTTCGGGGGCCAGCGTGACTTTAGCGATCACATCGGCGTTTGCGCACATGAAATCGACCATTTCAGCATCCGGTTTACGCACGAAGCCAGGATTATGAGTGCCTTTCTTAACGATGTTCAGCCAAGGACCTTCAAGATGCAGGCCCAGCGCCTGATGAGGATGTTTTGCCAGATATTCCCGCATGACGCGAATACCTTGTTTCATCAGATCGTCGCTAGTGGTAATAAGCGTTGGCAGATAGCTGGTGCAGCCCGATTTCTCGTTGGCTTTTTGCATGATCTCCAGCGTTTCAACCGTGACCGCCTCGGCGGTATCATTGAACTGCACGCCGCCGCAGCCGTTAAGCTGAACGTCGATAAAACCGGGGGCAATGATTGCTCCATCAAGTGAGCGTTGTTCTACGCCTGGCGGTAAATCAGCCAGCGGACAAACACGTTCAATCAGGCCATTGGCGATAACAATCGCATGGTCATCCAGAATTTCATGGCCGGTATAAATCCGACCGTGGGTTAAAGCGTACATAACGACCCCCGGTTAAAATACGACCGCCTCTTAAGCGTAAGAGACGGTAATTCAATTACAGACCTTTGATGTTTTCAGCTTCTAATTCGTTGAAGTATCTCAGCGTTTTCACTTTCAGTTCCATCGTAGACGGTTCGTCACAAACCACGACCGCTTTCGGATGCAACTGCAGGCAGCTGATGGTCCACATGTGGTTAACATTTCCTTCAACGGCAGCCTGGAGTGCCAGCGCTTTCACGCTGCCAAGCACCAGAATCATCACTTCTTCTGCATCCAGCAGCGTACCCACGCCAACGGTCAGCGCAAATTTTGGAACCTGGCTTACGTCGCCGTCAAAGAAGCGGGAGTTTGCCACGCGAGTGTCATGAGTCAGCGTTTTAATGCGGGTACGAGACGCCAAAGAAGAGGCGGGTTCGTTAAAGGCGATGTGACCGTCGTTACCCACGCCGCCCATAAACAGGTTAATTTTGCCGTAAGAGCGGATTTTTTCTTCGTACTGGCGGCATTCTGCGTCAATATCAGGCGCATTTCCATTCAGTAGGTTAATATTTTCTGGTTGGATATCAACGTGATCGAAGAAATTACGGTGCATGAAGCTATGGTAACTCTCAGGGTGCTCTTTTGGCAGACCGACATATTCGTCCATGTTGAAGGTTACAACATGTTCAAAGCTAACTTGGCCCGCTTTATGCATTTCGACCAATGCTTTATACGCCGTCAGCGGAGTACCGCCGGTCGGAAGGCCAAGAACGAAAGGACGATCGGCTGTAGGTTTGAACGCATTAATGCGGTTGACGATATGGCGTGCAGCCCATTTACCGACTTGTTCAGCGGTTGCCAGGGGAATCAGTCTCATTGTTCACCTCAAGAGTTAAAGTATAAAAGTGGGCGGAAAGCGCCTTGACCTGAATTAAGCGTAACCTGGATAACGTCAAGCAGGGTCAATCCGTCTTGATTTTTTGAATGATAAAATAAGTTTTCACTGTTAGCCAGTCCAGGGGAGGGTTATTAACGATATTTGGTGACAAAACTCACAAAAAATACGTGTTTAATTTGCGATACGAATTAATTTTTCACACACTCACAATGCCAGTGAATCATCCACTGATTTGATAAGTCGTAACACAATAAAAACGCAGCTGAGAACGTGCCTTAAACGGGGTCTCATAGGGGGAATAAGATGAATATTTTAGGTTTTTTCCAGCGACTGGGTAGGGCGTTACAGCTCCCAATCGCTGTGTTGCCGGTGGCAGCATTGTTACTGCGATTCGGGCAACCCGATCTTCTTAACGTACCATTCATTGCGCAAGCGGGTGGTGCGATCTTTGACAACCTGGCACTGATTTTCGCCATCGGTGTTGCATCTAGCTGGTCTAAAGACAGTGCAGGTGCCGCAGCGTTGGCCGGTGCGGTTGGCTACTTTATCCTGACCAAAGCGATGGTCACCATTAACCCAGAAATCAACATGGGTGTGCTGGCGGGTATCATTACCGGTCTGGTGGGTGGTGCAGTCTACAACCGTTGGTCTGGTATCAAACTCCCTGACTTCCTGAGCTTCTTCGGCGGCAAACGTTTTGTGCCGATCGCCACGGGCTTCTTCTGTCTGATCCTGGCCGCTATTTTTGGCTACATCTGGCCGCCGGTTCAGCACGCAATCCATGCGGGCGGTGAGTGGATCGTTTCTGCGGGTGCGGTGGGTTCAGGCATCTTTGGTTTCATCAACCGTCTGCTGATCCCAACCGGTCTGCATCAGGTTCTGAATACTATCGCCTGGTTCCAGATTGGTGAGTTCACCAACTCGGCGGGCGCAGTGTTCCACGGTGACATCAACCGCTTCTATGCGGGTGACGGCACTGCGGGCATGTTCATGTCTGGCTTCTTCCCAATCATGATGTTTGGTCTGCCGGGTGCCGCGCTGGCGATGTACCTTGCCGCGCCGAAAGCACGTCGTCCGATGGTGGGCGGTATGTTGCTGTCTGTGGCCATCACGGCATTCCTGACGGGTGTTACCGAGCCGCTGGAATTCCTGTTCATGTTCCTGGCTCCACTGCTGTATCTCCTGCACGCCGTGTTGACCGGCATCAGCCTGTACGTGGCAACCCTGCTGGGCATTCACGCAGGCTTCTCGTTCTCTGCGGGCGCAATTGACTATGTGCTGATGTACAACCTGCCGGCGGCGAGTAAAAACGTCTGGATGCTGGTGGTCATGGGCCTGGTCTTCTTCGTTATCTACTTCGTACTGTTCACTGCGGTTATCCGCATGTTCAACCTGAAAACGCCAGGTCGCGAAGATAAAGAAGATGACATTGTTAGTGAAGAAGCGAACAGCAATACGGAAGAAGGTCTGACTCAGCTGGCGACGAATTACATCGCAGCAGTGGGGGGGACCGACAACCTGAAAGCGATTGATGCCTGTATCACCCGTCTTCGTCTGACCGTTGCTGATTCAGCACGCGTGAGCGATGCAATGTGTAAACGTCTTGGTGCATCCGGTGTCGTGAAACTGAACAAACAGACCATTCAGGTCATTGTCGGAGCTAAAGCCGAATCCATTGGCGACGAAATGAAGAAAGTCGTGATGCGTGGCCCGGTTGCGGCAACTTCTGTGGATAGCGCACCTGCTACTGCCGCGGTAGTTAAACCACAAGCGGTACCTAACGCTGCGACCATTGCTGCGCTGGTGTCTCCGGTAACGGGTGAAGTGGTGGCAATCGATCAGGTTCCTGACGAAGCGTTTGCCAGCAGAGCGGTAGGCGACGGCGTTGCGGTGAAACCCACCGAAAAAACCGTCGTTTCTCCGGCAGCCGGTACTATCGTGAAAATCTTCAACACCAACCACGCGTTCTGCCTGGAAACCGAAAACGGTGCCGAAATCGTTGTCCATATGGGCATTGATACCGTCGCACTGAAAGGTCAGGGCTTTACCTGCCTGGTGGAAGAGGGCGCACACGTTGTAGCTGGCCAGCCGATTCTGGAAATGGATCTGGACTTCCTCAACGCTAATGCGCGCTCGATGATTAGCCCGGTCGTTTGTAGCAACATCGACGACTTCAGCGGTCTGGTTATCCAGGCAAAAGGTCAGGTTGTTGCGGGCCAGACGCCACTGTATGAGATTAAAGGCAAGTAATCGCTCCTGAGTAGAGTTCATGCCTTAAGCGGCGGGGGATATCCTCCGCCGCTTTTTTTTGTCGTCATCATCCTCATTATTTTCAGCCGGGACGTTTTAAGGGTTGTCACTGCGCCCGGCTTATAAGATCATATGCCGTTATATGTTATTTACGCCTTGAGGAATCCACGATGAGTGAGGCTGAAGCCCGCCCAAGTAACTTTATTCGTCAGATCATCGATGAAGATCTGGCTAGTGGTAAGCACACCACGGTTCATACCCGTTTTCCGCCGGAGCCAAATGGCTACCTGCACATTGGTCATGCGAAATCTATCTGCCTGAACTTCGGCATCGCGCAAGACTATCAGGGACAATGCAACCTGCGCTTCGATGACACCAACCCAGTAAAAGAAGACATCGAATACGTAGAGTCCATTAAGAACGACGTGCAATGGTTGGGCTTCACCTGGTCTGGCGATATTTGCTATTCCTCTGATTATTTCGATCAACTGTTTGCCTACGCAGTTGAGTTGATCAACAAGGGCCTTGCCTACGTCGACGAGCTGTCTGCTGACGAAATCCGCGAATATCGTGGCTCGCTGACTGCGCCAGGTAAAAACAGCCCGTTCCGCGATCGCAGCGTCGAAGAGAACCTCGAACTGTTTGAAAAAATGCGTGCGGGTGGTTTCGAAGAAGGCAAAGCGTGCCTGCGTGCCAAAATCGACATGGCTTCGCCATTTATCGTCATGCGCGATCCGGTGTTGTACCGCATTAAGTTTGCCGATCACCACCAGACCGGCAGCAAGTGGTGCATCTACCCGATGTACGACTTCACCCACTGCATCAGCGATGCGCTGGAAGGCATTACGCATTCACTGTGTACGCTGGAGTTCCAGGATAACCGTCGCCTGTACGACTGGGTGCTGGATAACATCACCATTCCTGTGCATCCGCGTCAGTACGAGTTCTCTCGTCTGAATCTGGAATACACCGTGATGTCCAAGCGTAAGCTGAACCTGCTGGTGACTGATAAGCACGTAGAAGGCTGGGATGACCCACGTATGCCAACCATTTCAGGTTTGCGTCGTCGTGGCTACACCTCAGCGTCTATCCGCGAGTTCATCAAGCGTATCGGCGTGACCAAGCAGGACAACACCATTGAGATGGCTTCTCTGGAATCCTGTATTCGCGAAGATCTGAACGAAAACGCACCACGTGCGATGGCAGTTATCGACCCGGTTAAGCTGGTTATCGAAAACTACCCGCAGGGCGAGAGCGAAGTGGTCACGATGCCTAACCATCCGAGCAAGCCGGAGATGGGGACCCGTGAAGTACCGTTTAGCGCTGAGATCTGGATCGATCGTGCTGACTTCCGTGAAGAAGCGAACAAGCAGTACAAACGTCTGGTGATGGGCAAAGAAGTTCGCCTGCGTAATGCCTACGTGATCAAAGCAGAGCGCGTAGAGAAAGACGCAGAAGGCACGATTACCACGATCTACTGTACCTATGACGCAGAAACCCTGAGCAAGGATCCTGCCGATGGTCGTAAAGTAAAAGGCGTTATTCATTGGGTGAGCGCTGCGCATGCGCTACCCGTTGAAATTCGTCTTTACGATCGTCTGTTCAGCGTACCCAATCCGGGCGCGGCAGAGGACTTCCTGGCGACGATTAACCAGGAATCGCTGGTCATCAAGCAAGGCTTTGGTGAACCGTCTCTGAAAGCGGCTGAAACAGGAAAAGCTTATCAGTTTGAGCGTGAAGGTTACTTCTGCCTCGACAGCCGTTATGCAACCGCTACCAAACTGGTCTTTAACCGTACGGTTGGTCTGCGCGACACCTGGGCGAAAATTGGCGAGTAGTTTTGGTCAATGACAGACAAACGCCGCTTATCGCGGCGTTTTTTTTCTTTGCGATCAGCAGTCTATATAAAGGCTAATCTGGATGCCTAAATAATAACTGGTCAATGAGCTGCTACTTATTTTTTTAATTTAATTTTCATTTATAGAAATACTCAATTTTTACTCAATGTAATCGCTATCAATAAGCATTAGTTATTGAATTTAACCCAATTTTCAGCGTGTTTCGGCCCTCTCATAGAAATGTTTCAATTCACTACCAATTATGTGCACTTCGTCATAATCCTGCATTTTGCCTGTTAAAAAGCATTGATAATTCGCGTCGCGAAAAATAGTCTAAAGACGGTAGTTAATTCGAGGGTATTTCTAACTACCCCTGACCTATTGGTCATTTATATTTTTCGCCGTTCAGGCGTTTTTAATTCGTCAAAGAGGAACAATCTATGCGTACGTTCAGTGGCAAACGTAGTGCGCTGGCGCTGGCTATTGCCGGTATCACAGCAATGTCGGCTTTTGTTGCCGCACCAGAGGCTAAAGCAGCAGGATTCATTGATGATTCAACTCTCACGGGTGGTATCTATTACTGGCAGCGTGAACGTGACCGTAAAGACGTAACCGAAAATAAATACAAAACCAACCTTTCCCATTCTACATGGAACGCCAACCTGGATTTCCAGTCTGGCTATGCCGCAGATATGTTCGGTCTGGATATTGCCGCCTTTACGGCCATTGAAATGGCGGAAAATGGCGACAGCGCGCACCCGAACGAAATTGCATTTTCGTCCAGCAATAAAGCCTACAAGGAAGACTGGTCCGGCGATAAGAGTGGGATAAGCCTTTATAAGGCCGCCGCTAAATTCAAATATGGCCCGGTATGGGCGCGTGGTGGTTATATTCAGCCAACCGGTCAAACGCTATTAGCGCCGCACTGGAGCTTTATGCCTGGTACTTATCAGGGTGCAGAAGCCGGGGCTAATTTTGACTACGGTGATGCGGGGGCGTTGAGTTTCTCCTATATGTGGACCAACGAGTACAAAGCTCCGTGGCACATTGAGATGGACAAGTTCTACCAGAACGATAAAAAAACCAAAGTCGACTATCTGCATTCCCTCGGTGCAAAATATGACTTTAAAAATGATCTCGTGCTGGAAGCGGCATTTGGTCAGGCAGAAGGCTATGTTGACCAGTACTTTGCCAAAGCCAGCTACAAATTCGATATCGTCGGCGGTCCGCTGTCGACCACCTATCAGTTCTACGGTACTCGCGATAAAGTCAGCGATGGCGGCGTGAACGATCTTTATGATGGTACCGCGTGGCTGCAAGCGTTGACCTTCGGGTATAAAGTGGGACAAGTTGATTTACGTCTCGAAGGAACCTGGGTGAAAGCGGAAGGGCAGCAGGGCTACTTCCTCCAGCGCATGACGCCAACCTACGCCTCTTCAAACGGTCGTCTGGATATCTGGTGGGATAACCGTTCTGACTTCAACGCCGATGGTGAAAAAGCACTCTTCTTCGGTGCGATGTATGACCTGAAAAACTGGAATCTGCCGGGCTGGGCAGTGGGTGCATCTTACGCTTACGCGTGGGACGCCAAGCCTGCTGATATGGCAACGCCGGATGCCTACTACGATCCGAACTACCGTCTGAAAGAATCGTCATACAGCCTGGACGCAATCTACACCCTCCAGGATGGCCGTGCGAAAGGCACGATGTTCAAACTGCACTTCACCCAGTACGACAACCATTCCGATATTCCGAGCTACGCGGGCGGTTACGGCAATATCTTCCAGGATGAACGTGACGTGAAATTCATGGTTATCGCACCTTTCACTATCTTCTGATGAATTCTCCGGCGGGATGGCCCCCCCCCGTCTCGCCGGAATGGAGACTGTTATGTTGAAAAAAATCGTCATGGTCGCGGTGCTTGCATCGGGACTGGTTGCCTGCGCACAGCCTCAGGCACCAAAAGAAGACTCCCGTTTGAAAGAAGCCTATAGCGCTTGTATTAATACGGCACAAGGATCGCCGGAGAAAATCGAGGCCTGTCAGAGCGTGCTGAATGTACTCAGAAAAGAGAAAGCGCATGAGCAGTTTGCGACTCAGGAAAACGTCAGGGTGATGGATTATCAGGCTTGCATCCAGGCGCGCAAAACCGGCAACGATCAGGAAGTGGCAAAAAGCTGCGACAAAATCTGGCAAGAGATACGCAATAACAACGCGAACTGATTAATAGCAGGCAAAAAAAAGCCAACCTTGCGGTTGGCTCTTTGCTTTGTATAAATGCACCCTTATTTCGGGGTATGCGCGTGCTCATTTTCGCGACAATCGCCTTCTGCACAGTGACCGTACAGGTACAGGCTGTGGTTGGTCAGGCGAATACCATGTCGGGTGGCAATCTCACGCTGACGCGCTTCGATAGAGTCATCGCTAAATTCAATCACCTTGCCGCAGTCGAGGCAGATAAGGTGATCGTGGTGATGCTGCTGGGTCAGTTCAAAAACGGATTTACCGCCTTCGAAGTTATGACGGGTGACAATCCCTGCGTCGTCGAATTGATTCAAAACGCGGTAAACGGTCGCCAGGCCAATCTCTTCACCCATGTCAATCAGGCGCTTGTACAAGTCTTCCGCACTGACGTGATGATTGTCCGGCCCTTGCAGAACTTCCAGAATCTTTAAACGAGGAAGCGTAACTTTCAGGCCAGCCTTCTTTAATGCGGTATTGTTGTCAGTCATGCGGAATCTGTCCTGTTGCTAAACGATTCACTTCTAAAGAAGAAGTGACAGAAAATGCACTTGGGATAATGCGTCTCATTATAGAACTGCCATGCTTAAATGAAAACTGCAAGTCTCAAGCAAAGTATGCTTATAAAAACGTGGTACCGCCAACAAAGTTAGCCGAGTGAGTCCACTTTAACCTGGTTTATTGTACAGGTCTGAAAGCAAAAGTTAAAAATTTGTAGCAATTATTTTAATTGGAATTACCTATCAATGCGGCGCAACTAAGCTGAAGCGCCGCATCTTCAATCAGGCATTCAGAATATCGTCGAGATGTAGCTCGTCGCGAATCTGTTTTACCCACTGCGTCACGCGTTCAGCGGTCAGTTCTGGCTGGCGGTCTTCATCAATCGCCAGACCGACAAAGTGATCGTCATCTGCAAGACCTTTTGATGCTTCAAAGTGGTAACCCGCTGTCGGCCAGTGGCCTACGATGGCTGCACCGCGTGGTTCGATAATGTCGCGGATGGTGCCCAAAGCGTCACAGAAATATTCTGCGTAGTCTTCCTGGTCGCCACAGCCAAACAGCGCCACGAGCTTACCGTTGAAGTCTACTTCTTCTAGCGTAGGGAAAAAGTCATCCCAGTCACACTGTGCTTCGCCGTAGTACCAGGTTGGGATGCCCAGCAGCAAAATATCATAACCTTCGAGATCTTCTTTGCTGCTCTTAGCAATGTCATGCACGTCGGCAACGTCTTTACCAAGCTGTTTCTGAATGTTTTTTGCGATGTTTTCGGTGTTACCCGTATCGCTGCCGAAAAAAATGCCGATGATTGCCATGAGTAAAATAACCTCTTGAAACTTAATGGTATGGTGGCGCAATTTGTCCACGGATAAGGGCAATCATAGCAGAACAGAGAAGTCCACGGAAACAGCTATCACGCTGGACTGCACTCTGTGCTACATGAAAGTGACGTGAAGTCGATTTTTCAGACTCTTACTGGGAATGGCGTAATGCCTGGAGTTGCGCCATGAGCATCTCTTCGATCAGCTCGCTGCGGCTGATTTCACGAGCATCGGCCAGTTCGCTCAGCGCGTCGACGGCATCCGCATTGAGTTTAAGCTCGACGCGTTTAAGCCCACGACTTTTGTCGCGTTTAAGCTGGTTGCGCTTATTGATGCGCAATTGTTCATCGCGCGAAAGCGGATTGGTTTTAGGTCGTCCCGGTCGACGTTCAGTCGCGAACAGATCTAATGTCGTACGGTCCGTTTGTTCTTTGGCCATGATTCAGAGACTTCGGGGAAAACGAGCGGCCCTGCTATTGCCGGGGCGATGAGCGCGACATCATACATTACTGGTATCAGGACGCCAACGACTGGCGTCCTGCAGACGATCGGTCGCTGGCTTTTTAATCAAATCACCGTTTCAGATAGATATCGACGGATGGCGCGCAGGACAGCCTCCGGCTTTTCGGCGTGAACCCAATGACCTGCCCCGGCAATCACATGCGCACGCGCCTGCGGGAATTGCGCGACCAGTGCATCCCGATAAGCCTCCGTGACGTAGGGTGAATTGCCACCACGGATAAACAGGGTAGGGTGCTGCCAGGCAGGAATCGCCTGCCAGCCGACAATATGGCTATATTGGTCCCACAGCACCGGCACGTTAAAACGCCATGCCCCATCGATGAAAGACTTCAACAAGAACTGTACCACGCCTTCTTCATCGAGTTGCTCACGCATAATAGCAGCAGCCTGTTGGCGTGTGGATGCGCCAGCTTCGGTGACTGCATTAATAGCCGCAAAGATCTCATCGTGGCGACGAACGTCATAATCCACCGGGGCGACATCAATCACCACCAGCTGGTCAATACGTTCTGGCGCAAGCGCGGTTAGCGCCATCACCGCTTTACCACCCATTGAGTGCCCAATAAACGTGGCCTTCTCTATCTGGTTTGCATCAAGCGTGTCCAGCAGATCCTGTGCCATTGCCGCATAGGTCATCTCAGGGCTTCGTTCAGAAAGGCCATGATTTCGCATGTCCACCTGCAGAATATCGCGATCGCTCACCAGATCGCGCGCCAGCACGCCAAGATTATCAAGGCTGCCAAAAAGGCCGTGAACCAGCACGATGGGAGAATTATTGTTCGTCGATTGTGCAGATTGCGCTCGGGTATTCAATTTCATGGCAAAGTTCTTTTTTTACGTCTGTCAGGTTAGGGTATTATGTTGACCATTCTGCCGCCCGGCTGCAAGGATCCAGTTTAATCTGACTTTTGCCGCCACCCTGGCTTGACCCTATCCGCGGTTGGGATTTGACCCTATAATCCCAACGACTTGTATTCAGATAAGATATTGCACTGGATTAAGATGAAAACAATCGAAGTTGATGATGAGCTCTATGCGTATATTGCCAGCCACACGCGACATATTGGCGAGAGTGCGTCCGACATTTTACGACGCATGCTGAAATTTTCCGCCGCCTCACAGCCTGCAACTCCGGTTTCTAAAGAGGCTCGTCAGCCAAACGTTGTGGCTGAAGCAAAAACCGTCGCGCCGGTGAAGGATAAAGTCCGTGCCGTGCGTGAACTGCTGCTCTCCGACGAATATGCAGATCAAAAGAAAGCGGTTAACCGTTTTCTGCTGGTGCTGACTACACTTTATTCACTGGATAACAAAGCGTTTGCTGAGGCGACCGAGTCGCTCCATGGCCGTACACGCGTGTACTTTGCGGTGGATGAGCAGACGCTGATTCAAAACGGTAACCAAACCAAACCAAAACAGGTTCCGGCGACCCCTTACTGGGTCATCACCAATACCAATACCGGACGCAAATGCAGCATGGTCGAACACATCATGCAGTCGATGCAATTCCCGGCGGAATTGATTGAAAAGGTTTGCGGTACAATTTAACCCTTGCATAAGAAGGACCAGGCAATGGCAAATCACGATCGTGCGGGTCAGCCTGCACAACAAAGCGATTTGATTAACGTCGCTCAGCTTACCTCTCAGTACTATGTGCTGAAGCCGGAAGTGGGCAACGCAGAACACGCAGTGAAGTTTGGTACATCTGGCCACCGCGGCGGCGCGGCACGCCATAGCTTTAACGAACCGCATATTCTGGCCATTGCTCAGGCCATCGCTGAAGAGCGTGCCAAAAACGGCATCACGGGTCCGTGCTTCGTGGGTAAAGATACCCATGCGCTGTCTGAACCTGCCTTTATTTCCGTTCTGGAAGTGCTGGCGGCGAATGGTGTGGATGTCATCATTCAGGAAGACAACGGCTATACGCCAACGCCCGCCGTGTCTAACGCGATCCTGGTGCACAACAAAAAAGGCGGCGCGCAGGCTGATGGCATCGTCATCACGCCATCGCACAACCCACCAGATGACGGCGGTATCAAATACAACCCACCTAACGGTGGTCCGGCTGATACTAACGTCACCAAAGTGGTTGAAGATCGCGCCAATGCGCTGCTGGCTGAGGGTCTGAAAGGAGTGAAACGCCTTTCTCTGGATGCCGCGATGGCCTCCGGACACATTCAAGAACGGGATCTTGTTCAGCCATTTATTGAAGGTCTGGCAGATATCGTTGATATTGCCGCCATTCAGAAAGCGGGCCTGAAGCTGGGCGTCGATCCGCTGGGCGGCTCCGGTATTGAATACTGGAAACGCATTGCTGAGTTCTACAAGCTGGATCTGACCATCGTTAACGATCAGGTCGATCAGACCTTCCGCTTTATGCACCTGGACAAAGACGGCGCAATCCGCATGGACTGCTCCTCCGAGTGCGCGATGGCGGGCTTGCTGGCACTGCGCGACAAGTTCGATTTAGCCTTTGCTAACGACCCTGACTATGACCGACACGGTATCGTGACCCCAGCTGGTTTGATGAACCCGAACCATTATCTGGCGGTGGCGATCAACTATCTATTCCAGCATCGTCCGCAGTGGGGCAAAGAGGTCGCCGTCGGTAAAACGCTGGTGTCATCAGCGATGATCGATCGCGTGGTGAACGACCTGGGCCGCAAGCTGGTAGAAGTGCCGGTAGGCTTTAAATGGTTCGTTGATGGTCTGCATGATGGCAGCTTCGGTTTCGGTGGCGAAGAGAGCGCAGGGGCATCGTTCCTGCGTTTCGACGGTACGCCGTGGTCGACGGATAAAGACGGTATCATCATGTGCCTGCTGGCCGCCGAAATCACCGCCGTGACCGGTAAAAACCCGCAGGAACATTATAACGAGCTGGCTGCTCGTTTTGGTGCGCCAAGCTACAACCGTATTCAGGCAGGCGCGACCTCTGCGCAGAAAGCCGCACTCTCTAAGCTCTCTCCTGAGATGGTAAGTGCAAACACGCTGGCGGGTGACCCGATTACCGCACGTTTGACGGCGGCACCAGGTAACGGCGCCTCCATCGGCGGTCTGAAAGTGATGACCGACAACGGCTGGTTTGCTGCGCGTCCGTCCGGTACGGAAGATGCATATAAAATCTATTGCGAAAGCTTCCTCGGCGACGAACACCGTAAGCTGATTGAGAAAGAAGCGGTAGAGATTGTGAGCGAAGTGCTGAAAAACGCGTAAGCGCTTAAAAAACGGCAACCGTTCGGTTGCCGTTCTGCTTTTACCTTAGCTGTGTTTATTCTTCAATTCAAAGCGCGGCGACACCAGACCGTACAGCGTCCAGCCCATAAACGTCACCATCGCGCCATACAGCATCGCTTCCTGCCCTGAAGAGTAGAGCGCATAGAAGCTGTAAATCGCCCCGATCAGCGCCACAATATTGGCCGATTTCGCTTTGCCCGGTTCGACCTTCGCCATTTTCTGAATGATCACCAGCGCCGCCATCGACAGAATATATGGAATGATATTCGTCACCACCGCCAGGTTCACCAGCACGTTGAACTGGCTGTTGAGTGATGGACTGATGGTCATCAGCGACAATCCGCTCTGGAAAATAACAATCGCCAGCATCCCCTGTACCGGTGCGCCAGACTTGCTCACGCGAGAGAAGATTTTCGGGAAGTAGCCTTCGTCAGCCGAAGATTTGAAAACCTGCGCAATCGTAAACTGCCAGCCGAGCAGTGAACCGCAGCAGGACATCACCATCAGACCCATAATCACTTTACCGACTTCCGGCGTGAACATTTGCGCAAACGCCAGGCCAAATGGCGCGGTGGAGTTCGCCAGATCCATGTTCGGTACAATCCCGGCAATCACGTTGGTGGAGATGATGTAGATAACCGCCGCGCCCAGCGTTCCTCCCAGGACCGCAATCGGCACGTTCTTTTCTGGATTTTCCACCACTTCGGCGTTAGCACAGGCGGATTCCAGACCCAGGAAAGCCCACAGCGTCATGGCGATAGACGATCCAACGGCGGTAAAGAACGGCACGTGGTGCGGGTTCCAGGAGTTGGCATACAGCGTAGGGCTGAACCAGAACCATCCAATGATGCACAGGCCAACAACCGGGATGATCACGCCCCATACGGTCACGCTACTGATCTGCCCGGTGATGCGTGCCCCACCAAAGTTGGCGACGGTGCAAATCCACAGGACGCCAATAGTTGCGAGGCCGATTTGTACCGGGCTTAACGCCACGCCAAACAGCTCCGTACTGTATCCCACCGCCGATATCGCAATGGCGACGTTAGCAATCAGCAACGACACGCCGTAGGTATAGTTGGCCATGAAATTGCCCGACTTCCCAAACGCGTACTCTGCATAACCTCCCATCCCGCCGGGCTTACGGCTAAACATCCCGCATTTAGCAAAGGCCCACGCCAGTGCCATGGAACCGACGGCAGTCACCAGCCAGGAGATGATCGAAATGGTGCCCACCTCGGCGAGCTTGGTAGGTAGCATAATGATGCCGGAGCCCATCATGTTGACCATCGTCAGGATGGTGAGCTGAACAACGCCCATTTTATTGGATTTGCTCATAGTGCTTCCCCTTTCAGCAGCGCAAGCTGAGCGGCTGGCTGTTTGATGACATAGCACCGCACCTGTTTACGTCCGTCACACTCTTCGATATACACGCCCTGCAACTCAGGCGCGAAGCCCGGCAGCAGATTGATCCCTTCTTCCAGCGCCGTAAAGTAGCGCAGTACCGCATCGCCCCAGACTTCGCCAGGCACTACGCACAGCACGCCCGGTGGGTAAGGGAGAGCACCTTCGGCGGCAATACGACCCTCGGCGTCACGCAGGGAAACCAGCTCGACGTCACCGCGCAGATAGGCATAGTTCGCCTCCTGCGGGTTCATCATCACGCGCGGGAAATGGGCCTTACGGAACATCTCTTTTTGCAGCTGTTTCACGTTATGACGAGCGTAGAGATTGTGCATCTCCTGGCAAATCTGGCGCAGGGAGTAATCGGCGTAACGTTCCGGATGCTGTTTGTAGAGTGAAGGCAATACCTCTTTTAACGGCGCGTCGGTTTCGAGTAACTTCTCGAAACGCACCAGTTGCGCGATAAGTTGCTGCAACTTGCCCATGTCTTCCGCTGGCGTCAGCAAGAACAGGATCGAGTTAAGATCGCATTTCTCAGGGACGATGCCATTTTCACGCAGGAAATTCGCGAGGATGGTTGCCGGTACACCGAAATCGTCGTATTCACCGGTCCGGGCGTTGATACCTGGGGTGGTCAGCAGCAGTTTGCACGGATCGATAAAATACTGATGTTCGGCATAGCCTTCGAACGCGTGCCAGTTTTCGCCTGGCACAAAGTGGAAGAAGCGCAGGTCAGAGGAAATATCGGCGGTTGGCCAGCTTTCCCACGGTTTGCCGTCCACCATATCGGGCACAAATGGGCGAATAAACTGACAGTTTTGCAGGATCAGTTTGCGCGCTTCAATCCCGTTCACCACGCAGTCCATCCACATGTTACGACCGCTTTGCCCCTCATGCATACGGGCGTTGATATCCAGTGCGGCGAATAATGGATAAAACGGGCTGGTGGAGGCGTGCATCATAAACGCGTTGTTCAAGCGCTTATGCGGAACATAACGCTGCTGGCCTTTGATGTGGCTGTCTTTCTTGTGGATCTGCGAGGTTTGTGAGAACCCGGCCTGCTGCTTATGTACCGACTGGGTGACCAAAATCCCCGGATCGTTTTCGTTCAGTTCAAGCAGCAGCGGCGAACAGTCCGCCATCATGGGAATGAACTGCTCGTAACCCACCCACGCAGAATCGAACAGGATGTAGTCACAAAGATGACCAATTTTATCGACCACCTGACGGGCGTTATAAATGGTGCCGTCGTAAGTTCCGAGCTGAATCACCGCCAGGCGGAATGGACGCGCATCGCGGGAGCGACCGGGGGCGACCTCTGCAACCAGCTCGCGCAGATAGCGCTCTTCGAAGCAATGCGCGTCAATTCCACCGATAAAACCGTACGGGTTGCGTGCGGTTTCCAGATAAACCGGCGTGGCGCCAGCCTGTAATAACGCCCCGTGGTGGTTGGATTTATGGTTGTTACGATCGAACAGCACCAGATCGCCAGGGGTGAGCAGGGCGTTAAGCACCACTTTGTTTGATGACGAGGTTCCGTTAAGCACAAAGTAGGTTTTGTCGGCGTTAAACACCTTTGCGGCATGCTTTTGTGCCGTGCAGGGCGCGCCTTCGTGAATCAGCAGATCGCCCATCGCGACGTCGGCATTACACAAATCCGAACGGAACAGCGTTTCGCCAAAGAAATCAACAAATTGGTTACCCGCAGGATGGCGGCGGAAGAATTGCCCACCCTGATGTCCTGGGCAGTCGAATGCGCTGTTACCTTGCTTAACGTAATCAACCAGCGCGCGGAAGAACGGTGGCCGCAACTGGGTTTCATACTTCTGCGCGGCGGCTTCCAACTGGCGTCCATAGAAGTCGTTGCTGGTATCGTTGCATTCAAAAACACCCTGAATGCGTGAAAGGTATTCTGCTGGAACAATCTCTTCTTTATGCGTGGCGATAAATACCGGAATACCAAATCCGGTGGCTTCTAATTCTTCTATCGTGCCGTTGAAAATATCACTCACTGCCAGTACCACGGCGGCGACATCAATATAATCTGAGGTGCCAATATCGACCATTTCGCGTGTTGTTGTAAAACAGTCCGGGCATGCGCGGCTGGCAGCGATTTTTAGCATTTTCATATTCATCTCTTTATTTTTGGCAATATTTGTCCTTCGACTTCTGTTAAATAAGAAATCGAAATATTCCGGAAAAAAAGCAAAGTGTGGCCGCTGATAAAAAATCAGTAATTTGCTTTTAAAATGAGTTAAACCCAGTTCGTCCGGTGACGAAGACAGCAGGATTTAAAGAAGTGAGCGCAGGTGTTCACAGGCAAAAGCCTGTAAAGATAGAGGTTTCAGGATAACCTGTAAGCAGATGCGCCCAGAGTCGAAGGACTACCGGGCATTAAAGAAATGAAAGTCAAAGCTATTGCGGTGGGCAAACATCATAATATGAGTTGTCCGCCTTATATGGGGCATTGAACGATTGTTGTTTTCCATGTTTATTTTCCTTTCATAAATTGAAAGCATGGTCATTCTATCCAGGAAAGGGAGGTAAACCGTGAGGATGATCACCAAAAATCGATCATATCAGAAATAAATATTCGATTTTGATGCATATGGCAGATCAAAACGCTGTTTTGTGGCTAATGTGTTAACGTTATGTTTTTAAGATGCGTAAATTCTAATTAAATAACATCAAAATAACGCTTAGGTTATTTGATTAATATATTTGTGAGAGGTTGTGATTGTGGTGATAAATTATTTTGAATAGTTATTCAAAGCATGAACCGATAACCGATACCGGTTTCAGTTAATAGATGAAGAGGGCGCGCGGGGTCGGCCTCAAGTTTCTGCCGAAGATGGCCCATATATATGCGTAAATAATGACTATGCTCGACCGCGTTGGGACCCCAGACCTGATTGAGTAGCTGACGTTGAGTCAGGACCTTGCCATGGTTGTTAAGCAGCACCGCGAGGAGGCGAAACTCAATGGGCGTGAGATGAATCTCGTGGGTTCCACGCAGGATCCGCCGGGCGGCGAGATCGACCTGGATATCGGAAAACGTAAACACCGGTTCCGCAGGTGCGGTGGCGCTGTGACGACGCAATGCAACGCGCAGTCGTGCCTGTAGCTCGCCAATGCCAAAGGGCTTGCTCAGATAATCGTCGGCTCCGGCATCCAGAGCGGCAATTTTGTCCGTCTCTTCTGTTCGGGCAGAGAGCACGATAATCGGCATCTGGCTCCACTGGCGGACTTCACGAATAAAATCGATCCCGTCGCCGTCGGGCAAGCCTAAATCAAGGATAACCAGGTCGGGCTTACGGGTGGCGGCTTCAAGCAGACCGCGCTGTAACGTCCCTGCGTCATACACGCGCAGGCCGTCTCCTTCCAGCGCAGTGCGCAGAAAACGGCTAATCGCATGTTCGTCTTCAACAATCAGGACGTTAATCACAAATCCTCTGGCAATTCATCAAGTTCTGGCGGGGCATCCAGCGGAAGTGTAACACAGAAACAGGCCCCTCCCTGCGCACGGTTATGGGCGCTAATCGTGCCGCCATGCACGTCGACAATCGCCTGGCAGATGGCCAGCCCCAGCCCCACGCCAGGGATGGCCGACTCTTTATTGCCTCGGGAAAATTTTTCAAAAATAGCCGTTTCTTGCCCGGCAGGAATACCCGGACCGTCATCCCACACGTCCAGGCGCAAGGTCTGTTGGGTAACGCCCGCGCTGAGCCCGATGTGCGCTCTGGCTCCGGCGTATTTAACGGCGTTTTCCAGCAGGTTAATCAGCACGCGCTCGAACAGCGGGCCGTCAACGTGAATTAATGTTAAAGGCTCTGGCAGATCCAGCGCGATATGCCGCCCACCCAGGCCTGGCTCCAGCATTTTCAACGCGCTTCCCACCACTTCCTCAAGCGTAAGCCACTCTCTCTTCAAGTTAAACCCGCCAGACTGGATGCGCGCCATGTCCAGCAGGTTGTTCACCAGTCGCGTGGTGTTGAGTACGTGCTGGCGAATCTCGCTGGCCTGCGGCGCATGGGATGACCCCTCCGCCGCCAGGTCCAGAGTCAGGATTTCTGACTGGCCAAACAGAACCGTCAGCGGCGTGCGCAAGTCGTGGGAGAGCGCAGCCAGCAGGGAATTGCGGATACTTTCGCGCTCGCTGGCCAGCCGCGCCTGCTCTTCACTCGCCGTCAATGCCAGGCGTTCCAGGGCGCTGGCGACCAGCAGGGTGAAGGTCTCCAGCAAACGCTGTTGCTCAGGGATCATTAACTGCCGCAGATGCGTGGGTTCAACAATCACCAGCCCTTGATTCTTACCGGCACTGCGCAACGGTAAAATGAGATACGGCACGCCGGGCAGGGTATCCGTTCCCGCTCCTGCGGGGAGCCCTTTATCAAAACTCCAGCGGGCGATGGCGTCATCCCATGGCGTCATGCCGGTTGCAGAGGTTAGCGGACGCAGTTTCCCCTGTTCATCGGGCAGTAAAATCAGGCTGCTGGCGTGGAAAGTAGAGCGGATAAACTGCTCGCTGGTTTGCACGATATCGAGCGGTGTGCGCCCGACGGCCAGCGATTTCGACATTTCATACAGATGACGGGTGCGCTGTTCGCGGTAGCGGGCAATACGGGCCTGATAGCGCACGCCCGCCGTCAGATTACCGACGATCAGTCCCACGGTGAGCATCACGCCAAAGGTCAGAATGTACTGCACATCCGAGACGGCAAGCGTGCCGCGCGGGGCGATAAAAAACAGGTCGAAGCTGGCGACGTTAATCACGGTCGCCAGAACGGACGGCCAGCGCCCGTAAAGCAGAGCGACAATCACCACCCCAAGCAGATAGATCATGACCAGGTTGGCGGCATCAAAAGCAACCAGCCACTGGCTGGCGATAATGGTAATTAACGCGCAGAGCACCGTCGCGACCAGGCAACCGCGAATCTGGATGCGCCATTTATCGCTAAACGGACGCGCATCGGTTGAGCGACCTGGCAGGGGCGCGGGCTTGTCATCAAGCGCGACAATGACTAAATCCAGATCCGGAGCGCGTTTTGCCAGCTTATCGGCAAAGGATTCGCGACTGAACCAGCGCCGATGATGGCGGCGGCCAATGACAATTTTCCCCAGATTGTGCTCGCGAGCGTAACGCAGAATGGCTTTGTCTTCTGCCGGATCGGACAGCGTGGCGGTTTCTGCGCCCAGCTCTTGCGCCAGACGCAGGGCGCTGAGGATCGCGCGGCGTTGGTTTTCAGGCAGCGCATGAAGATGCGGTGTCTCAACGTAAACGGCGTGCCAGGCGCTGCCAAATTTCGCGGCCAGGCGCGCGGCAGTACGTACCAGTTTTTCGTTGCCGCTGCCGTGACCGATGCAGAGCAGAATGGCATCGCGCGTGTGCCAGACGCGGTCCTGTCCTTGTCTGTCGCGCCAGGCGCGCATCTGATCGTCTACGCGATCGGCGGTGCGACGCAGCGCCAGCTCACGCAGAGCAATCAGATTACCTTTACGGAAGAAATGCTCAATGGCCCGTTCGGCCTGGCCGGATATGTAGACCTTGCCTTCGTGCAGGCGCTGGCGTAAATCGTCGGGCGGAAGGTCCACCAGCACCACTTCGTCGGCGGAATCGAAAAACGGATCGGGTACGGTTTCACGCACCTGAATACCCGTTACGCCGCTAACCACGTCGTTCAGGCTCTCCAGATGCTGAACGTTGACGGTGGTAAAAACGTCGATTCCGGCTTCCAGCAGTTCCTCAATATCCTGCCAGCGTTTAGGGTGGCGTGAGCCTGGCGCGTTGCTGTGCGCCAGTTCGTCCATCAGAATTAAGGCCGGACGGCGGGCGAGGGCGGCGTCGAGATCGAATTCGCTAACCTGGCGACCACGGTGGTGAATACGACGCGCAGGCTGGGTTGCCAGCCCGTCCAGCAATGCCGCGGTCTCTTTTCGTCCGTGGGTTTCGACCACCCCGATCAGAATATCGAGCCCTTGCGCCCGCAGTCGCTGGGCTTCTGCCAGCATGGCGTACGTTTTCCCAACGCCTGCACAGGCGCCGAAAAATACTTTCAGTTTGCCGCGATGAGGGGCGGTCGTTTGTTCAAGTAGCCGGTCCGGGTCGGGGCGCAAGGGCTCGTCGGTCATTTAGTTTTTCCTTTGCGCATCCAGCGCCAGATTCAGCTCAACGATATTCACCACCGGCATGCCGATAAAACTGACCAGTGGTTTTTGCGTATGCTCGGCGACCAGGCGACTCACCTGGTCAGTCGTTAACTGGCGAGCCGCGGCCACACGTGGAATTTGCCAGGCGACGGATTCCGGCGTCAGGCTATAGTCCAGCCCGCTTGCAGAGGCGGTCACCAGCTCCACCGGTACGTTGCGGCTGGCCTGCGGGTTAGCCGCTCGCAGGGTGGCAATACGTTCCGCGACCGCTTTATCCAGCTCAGGATTACTGCCCGCCAGATTGCTGCCGCCAGAGGCCATCGGATTATACGGGCTTTCCGCCGTGGCGGAAGGTCGTCCCTGAAAGTAGCCCGCATCGCTAAAACTCTGCCCAATCAGTCGCGAACCGCGAATCTCATTGTGTTGAATAATCAACGATCCGTTAGCCCTATCGGAAAACCACCACTGGCCGAGCGCGGTCGTGAGTAGTGGGTAAAGTCCGCCGGTTATCAGCGCCAGCAGAATAAACAGAAGTATAGCGGGACGTAACATAGTCATTTGATTTTCCTCTTAAACCAGCCCGAATACGGTGAGTAGCATGTCGATAGCTTTAATGCCGATAAAGGGCACGACCAGCCCGCCTAATCCGTAGATCCACAGGTTGCGGCGCAGCATGGCGGCGGCGGTCAATGGCTTATAGCTCACGCCTTTTAGGGCCAGCGGGATCAGGAAGACGATAATTAAGGCGTTGAAAATGACCGCGCTCAAAATGGCCGAGGCCGGGGAGTGCAGATGCATCACGTTCAGGGCGTTAAGCTGCGGATAGGTCGCTGCGAACGCCGCCGGGATAATGGCGAAATACTTCGCCACGTCGTTAGCAATACTGAAGGTGGTCAGCGAGCCGCGTGTCATCAGCATTTGCTTACCGATATGCACCACTTCAATCAGCTTGGTCGGGTTAGAGTCCAGATCGACCATATTGCCTGCTTCTTTCGCGGCCTGCGTGCCGGAGTTCATCGCTACGGCGACGTCCGCCTGTGCCAGTGCGGGAGCGTCGTTGGTGCCATCGCCCGTCATCGCCACCAGACGACCTTCGGCCTGATACTGGCGAATCAGCGCCAGCTTGGCCTCCGGCGTGGCCTCAGACAGGAAATCATCAACCCCCGCTTCGGCTGCAATTGCCGCCGCCGTCAGGCGATTATCCCCGGTGATCATCACCGTTTTGATCCCCATCTTACGCAGTTGGGCAAAGCGTTCTTTAATGCCACCTTTCACGATATCTTTCAGGGCTATCACGCCGAGCACGGTTGAGCCTTCGGCGACGACCAGCGGCGTCGCGCCCTGACGCGCGACGTTTTCGACCAGGGTATCTACCTCTGACGGGAAATGACCGTTGTTGGCTTCGATATGGCGGCGAATCGCATCCACCGAACCTTTGCGGATCATCCGACCCTGCACGTTAATCCCGCTCATGCGGGTTTGCGCGGTAAAGGGCACAAAGGTGGCTTGCAGGCTTTGCACGTCGCGCTGGCGCAGGTTGAAGCGTTGTTTTGCCAGAATGACGATACTGCGGCCTTCCGGCGTTTCATCCGCCAGCGAAGAGAGCTGTGCGGCATCGGCCAGCGTTTTTTCATCGACGCCCGGCGCAGGCAGGAAGTCCGATGCCTGACGATTCCCGAGCGTTATTGTGCCGGTTTTGTCCAGCAGCAGCACGTCGACGTCACCCGCCGCTTCAACTGCGCGTCCGCTGGTGGCGATCACGTTTGCGCCCAACATGCGGCTCATCCCCGCCACGCCAATGGCCGACAGCAGGCCGCCGATGGTCGTCGGGATCAGACAAACCAGCAGCGCGACCAGGACGGTTACGCTCACCGCCGTGCCGCCATAGGCCGAGAACGGCCAGAGGGTGGCTGTCGCCAGCAGGAAGACCAGCGTTAACGCTACCAGTAAAATCGTCAGCGCGATTTCGTTCGGTGTTTTACGTCGCTGCGCGCCTTCGACCATGGCAATCATGCGATCGAGAAACGTTTCGCCAGGGTTAACGCTGCACTGAATCACCAGCCAGTCTGAGAGAATGCGTGTCCCGCCGGTGACCGAGGCAAAATCGCCGCCGGACTCACGGATAACCGGTGCAGACTCGCCGGTGATGGCGCTTTCGTCCACCGACGCGCCGCCTTCAATGACTTCGCCGTCGCAGGGGATGATGTCCCCGGCTTCGACCAGCACCACGTCGCCTTTACGCAGTTCATCGGCAGGCACGTGATCCATCTGCGCGCCGTGTTTAGGCTCACGCAGTTTGCGGGCGAACGCGGTCTTCTGCACGCCTTTCAGGCTGTTGGCCTGAGCCTTGCTGCGACCTTCCGCCAGCGCTTCGGCAACGTTTGCGAATAAAACGGTAAACCACAGCCACAGGCTAATGGCACCGGTAAACAGGGCGTCGCCCGCCAGATGTCCCGTCCCCATGGCAATGGCCAACGCGGTCGTGAGCACGCTGCCAATCCAGACGATAAACATCACCGGGTTATGCCACTGCACGCGCGGGCTTAATTTTTTTACCGCGTCCATCAGCGCCTGGCGAACCAACGCGGGTTCGAGCAGGGCCAGTTGTTTACGACTCATAACTGCTATCTCCGCTCAATTAGCGTAAAGAAAGATGTTCCGCGACCGGGCCTAATGCGAGGGCGGGGATAAAGGTCAACGCACCGACCAGCAGCACGGTGCCAATCAGTAATCCGATAAACAGCGCGCCGTGAGTGGGCAGTGTGCCGGTTGAAGTCGGCTGGATTTTCTTATTCACCAGCGACCCGGCGATAGCCAGTACCGGAACGATGACGCCAAAACGACCGACAAACATGCAGAATGCCAGCAGGCAGTTCCAGAAAGGCGAATTGGCGCTGAGACCCGCAAAGGCGCTACCGTTGTTATTGGCGGCGGACGATACGGCGTACAGCACTTCGCTAAAGCCGTGAATGCCGGGGTTGAAAATGCCGCTGCGTCCGGCCTCGGTCATGAGCGCCAGCGCGGTGCCCATCAGCACCAGGGCAGGCGTGACCAGAATGGCGAGCGCAGTCAGCTTCATTTCGCGCACGTCGATTTTTTTACCCAGATATTCTGGCGTGCGGCCAATCATCAGCCCGGCGATAAATACCGCCAGCAGCACAAACAGCAGCATGCCGTACAGCCCCGAACCGACGCCGCCAAACACTACTTCGCCAATCTGCATCAGCCACATGGGGATCATGCCGCCCAGCGCGGTGAACGAGTCATGCATCGCATTGACCGCGCCGCACGATGCCGCCGTGGTGACCACCGCATACAGGCTGCTGGAAAGAATGCCAAAGCGACTCTCTTTGCCTTCCATATTGATATTGCTGTTCGCGCCCAACTGCATGAAATGAGCGTTGCCCTGCCATTCGGCCCACATCACCAATGCTGCGCACACCACGAAAATGAGCGACATCGCCCACAGAAGCGTGCGTCCCTGACGTCGATCGCTCACCGCTTCACCAAAGGCAAAACAGAGCGCGGCGGGGATCAGGAAGATCGCCAGCATTTGCACAATGTTGGTTAGCGCCGTTGGGTTTTCAAACGGATGGGATGAGTTGGCGTTAAAGAAGCCCCCACCGTTGGTGCCGAGCATCTTGATCGCTTCCTGCGAGGCCACCGGCCCCATAGGTAGCATCTGTTTTGCCCCTTCCAGCGAGGTAAACGAGGTGTACGGCAGGATGTTTTGCAAGGTGCCTTGCTGAATAAAGAACAGGGCGATAATCAAGGAAATCGGCAGAAGTACCCATAGCGTGATGCGCGTGAGGTCCACCCAGGCGTTACCCAGCGTACTGGTGTTCTGGCGAGCAAAGGCACGGGTCAGGGCGAAGATCACCGCGATACCGCTGGCAGCCGAGAGGAAGTTTTGCACGGTCAGGCCGGCCATCTGACTGAAATAGCTCAGCGTGGTTTCACCTGCATAGGATTGCCAGTTGGTGTTACTGACAAAGCTGACTGCGGTGTTTAACGCCAGATGCCATGACAGCCCCGGCAGTTGTTGCGGGTTTAGCGGCAATTCGCCCTGTAGCATCAACATGGTGAACAGCACCACCAGTCCCACGATATTGAGCAGCAGTATTGCCATCAGGTATTGACGCCAGTTCATCTCCCGGGAATCGATCCCCATGACTCGCCATAATCCATTTTCCATCGTGCCCACAACGGGCAGTGGAGCACCGGTTATCATCCGCGCCAGCACAGTCCCCAGCGGTCGCGCCAACACAAACAGCACCAGCATGAAGCTGGCGATGAGTAAAAACGCCTGAGCAGCCATCAGAATGCCTCCGCATTAATCAGGGCATAGACCAGATAACCCAACAACAGGAAAACCAGCACGATGCCAGCAATAAGACCTGCACTCACAATTCACCTCCGGGTGACATTTGTCTTTGTGCTAACGGTAGGATTTCTGGTGCAAAGATTTCGCAAAAAAGAGGAGGGCAGGTGTAAAAAAAGTATAAAAATGCCAAAGCCATAATTTTACTAATGTTAAGTATTTCGTTAACTTTTTCGTAACTTAATTACGGAGGAAACGTAAATATTCACTAAATGAATGAAAATAAGTGGTCGGATGAGTAGTAAAATTACAAACAAAACGGTACTATTTTAGCCAGATGACCACATTTGATTTTTCCGGATAGCGTTTCCGGCCAACTATAGGGGAGAAAATAATGGACCTTTACAAAGCGTTTCCAGCGCATGTTGTTTTTTTACGTCGTGCATTCGCCGTAGTGGTGGGTATCGCTGCGCTGCCAGTGATGTTGTTCTGGAAAGACAGGGCACGTTTTTACAGCTATCTGCACCGCGTCTGGGCGAAAACCAGTGAGAAACCGGTATGGATGGATCAGGCCGAGAAAGCAACCTGCGACTTCTATTAAAATAAAAACCGCATATAAATAAAGCGTATTTGATGATTAAGGCTGCCCTCTGGGGCGGCCTTTTTTATTTCATTGAGTCTACACTTCATGGCAAAGTGTGATGAGGCTGATCTTAATGAACGGGAGCCTTACAACGTCTACATTGATTAGCCTTGCTTATGTTATGGACAATTATTCAGGAGTTATATGGCCACGCATCTGGTCTGGTTTCGCGCGGATCTGCGCCTTCACGACAATATCGCCCTTGCGGCAGCCTGCCGCAGTCAAAACGCGCGCGTAATAGCTCTGTTTATCGCCACACCCGAACAATGGCGCGAGCACATTATGGCACCGCGACAGGCCACGTATCTGCGGACTCATCTCAATGAATTACAACAGGCGCTGGCTGAAAAAGGCATTCCGCTTATCTATGAAGAGGTAAGCGACTTTGCCGCTCAGGGCGAAAAAGTGCAGCAGGTCTGTGAGCAGCACAACGTCACTCATCTTTTTTATAACTACCAGTATGAGTTCAACGAGCAGCAGCGTGACAGGCAGCTTGAGAAGACTCTCAATGAGGTGATTTGCGAGGGCTTTGACGATAGCGTCATGTTGCCTCCCGGCAGCGTCATGACTGGCAACCACGAAATGTACAAAGTGTTTACCCCGTTTAAAAACGCCTACATCAAACGCCTGAAAGAGGGGCTGCCGGAGTGTGTTTCCGCTCCTTCGGCCAGGGGCGCTTCGTTGACCGGTTTCGACCAGATTGATTTTGATTACCCCCAGCAGGACGTTGACCCCGCGCTGTTCCCGGCGGATGAAAAAGCCGCTATCGCGCAGCTGCGTCATTTCTGCAAACACAATGCCGCCGACTATGAAGCTCGCCGCGATTTTCCTGCTATCGAGGGCACCAGCCGCTTGTCGGCCTGTTTAGCGCTGGGCGTGTTGTCACCGCGTCAGTGTTTGCATCGTCTGCTGGCGGAACAGCCGCAGGCGATGGAAGGGGGGGCGGGATCGGTTTGGCTAAACGAACTGATCTGGCGAGAGTTTTATCGTCACCTGATGACGTATCATCCTGATTTATGTAAACATCGGCCGTTCATCCGCTGGACGGATAACGTGAAATGGCAGCAGGATGACGCGCAGCGACAGGCCTGGCAAAATGGCCAGACCGGCTATCCGATTGTGGATGCCGCGATGCGCCAGCTCAACGAAACCGGCTGGATGCATAACCGTCTGCGGATGATTGTCGCCAGCTTTTTAGTGAAAGATTTGCTTATTGACTGGCGAGTCGGAGAGCGTTATTTTATTTCTCAGCTGGTTGATGGCGATCTGGCTGCGAACAACGGAGGCTGGCAGTGGGCCGCCTCAACGGGGACCGATGCTGCCCCGTATTTCAGAATTTTCAACCCGACAACGCAGGGGCAACGTTTTGACGCCACGGGCGAGTTTATCCGCCAGTGGCTGCCGGAACTTAAGGATGTGCCAGGTAAGGCCATCCACGAACCCTGGGTGTGGGCGGATAAAGCAGGGAAAACCCTTCATTACCCGCGCCCGATTGTCGACCATAAACAGGCGCGTGTCGCCACGCTGGCGGCCTATGAAGCCGCCCGAAAAGCATAAAGAGAATGATGATGAAAAACACCGAACTGGAAAGTTTGATTAACGAAAAGCTGAACAGCGCCAGCTTTAGCGATTACGGTCCGAACGGCCTGCAGGTAGAAGGGCGTGAAACGGTGCAAAAAATTGTCACTGGGGTGACGGCAAGCCAGGCGTTACTCGATGAAGCCGTACGTCTGGAAGCCGATGCGGTGATTGTGCATCACGGCTATTTCTGGAAAAACGAAGCGCCCATTATTCGTGGCATGAAGCGCAACCGCCTGAAAACCCTGCTGGCCAACGACATCAACCTGTACGGCTGGCACTTGCCGCTGGATGCGCATCCGGAGCTGGGCAATAACGTCCAGCTCGCCCAGTTGCTGGGTATTACGGTGATGGGTGAAATTGAAGAGCTGCTGCCGTGGGGCGAACTGTCAATGCCGGTGCCGGGCCTGGAGCTGGCTTCCTGGATTGAGGCGCGTCTGGGGCGTCGTCCACTCTGGAGTGGTGATACCGGTCCGGATCTTGTGAAACGTATCGCCTGGTGTACCGGCGGCGGTCAGGGCTTTATCGACAACGCGGCGCGCTTTGGCGTGGATGCTTTTATCACCGGCGAAGTGTCTGAGCAGACGATTCACTCGGCGCGCGAACAGGGGCTGCATTTCTATGCGGCAGGACACCACGCCACTGAACGCGGCGGTATCCGTGCGCTGAGCGAATGGCTGACCGAAAATACCGACCTGGACGTGACGTTTATCGATATTCCTAATCCTGCCTGATGAGAGGTGCGTAAGTGCAGCGAGCGCGTTGTTATTTATTGGGCGAAACCGCGGTGGTACTGGAGCTTGAGCCTCCGGTCACGATGGCGACGCAAAAAAGGATCTGGCGCTTAACCCAGCGACTGGCAGAGATCCCTGAAGTGGTAGAAGCCATTCCGGGGATGAATAATATTACCGTGGTATTGCGCAACCCTCAGTCGGTGGCGCTGGATGCCATCGAGCGATTACAGCGCTGGTGGGAAGAAAGCGAGGCGCTGGAGCCTGAATCACGCTTTATTGAGATCCCGGTGGTTTACGGCAAAACAGCCGGACCGGATCTTGCTGAAGTTGCCCGCCATGCCGGGTTAAGTGAAAAGCAGGTCGTGGAATTACACGCCTCAATTGAGTACGTGGTGTGGTTTTTAGGTTTTCAGCCGGGATTCCCTTATCTGGGCGGGTTGCCCGAGCAACTGGCGATGCCGCGTCGTGCGGAACCGCGTCTACAGGTCCCGGCAGGATCGGTGGGGATAGGCGGTGCGCAAACCGGGATCTACCCGCTGGCTACGCCGGGTGGCTGGCAGTTGATCGGTCATACCAGCCTGCCGCTATTCGATGCGAAACAAGAGGATCCGGTGCTGCTGCGCCCCGGCGATACCGTGCGGTTTGTCCCGCAGAAGGAGGGGGTATGTTGAAGGTGATTCGCGCGGGGCTGTATACCTCGGTTCAGGATGGCGGGCGCATCGGGCTGCGCCAGTCGGGGATCAGCTATTGTGGCGCGCTGGACAAACCTGCGTTACAGATAGCAAACCTGCTGGTGGGCAACGATCCTAACGATGCCGCGCTGGAAATTACCCTCGGACAATGCTCGTTTGAATTTGAGCGTGATAGCTGGTTTGCCATGACGGGTGCTGGCTGCGATGCACTGCTTGACGGTGCAGCGGTCTGGACCGGATGGCGTCTCAAGGCAAAATCCGGACAGCGCCTGACGCTCAACCGTCCTGTTCACGGCATGCGCAGCTATCTGGCGATTGCAGGCGGCATTGATGTGCCGGAAGTGATGAACTCTTACAGTACCGATCTGAAAACCGGGATAGGCGGTTTTGAAGGCCGCTTGTTGAAAGACGGCGACAGACTGGCGCTTCGTCCTCATCCACATGAATTTACTGAAACACAGGGCGTTAAACAGCTGCTGTGGAGTAACCGTATTCGCGCGTTGCCGGGGCCGGAATATCACGAGTTTGATCAGGCTTCGCAGGATGCCTTCTGGCGTCTGCCGTGGAAGCTCAGTCCGCAGAGTAACCGCATGGGTTACCGTTTGCAGGGGCAGCAGCTGGCGCGCACCACCGATCGCGAAATGATGTCGCACGGTCTGCTGCCTGGCGTTGTTCAGGTGCCGCACAACGGTCAGCCGATTGTGCTGATGAACGATGCGCAGACGACGGGTGGGTATCCGCGTATTGCCTGCATCATTGAGGCGGATATGTACCATCTGGCGCAAATCCCGCTGGGGCAGCCTATTCACTTTGTGCCGTGTACGCTGGAAGAGGCGCTTGAAGCGCGACGCGTGCAGAAGCAACATATCGAACAGTTGGCATGGAGGTTGAATGATCGTCGTTGATTTGAACGCGGATTTAGGGGAAGGCTGCGGCAGCGATGCCGCACTTTTACAACTGGTGTCGTCAGCCAATATCGCCTGCGGATCCCACGCGGGCGATGCGCAAACCATGCGCGACTGCGTGCGTGAGGCGTTAAAGAACGGCGTCGCGATTGGCGCGCATCCGAGCTTCCCGGATCGGGAAAACTTCGGGCGCACCGCCATGCATCTTCCGCCAGAAACAGTCTATGCCCACATGCTGTATCAAATCGGTGCGCTACAGGCTATCGCGCGCGCCGAAGGGGGGCAGCTATGTCACGTTAAGCCGCACGGAATGCTGTATAACCAGGCCGCGAAAGAGGTTGCGCTGGCTGACGCGATAGCACGAGCGGTCTATTCCGTCGATCCGGGCTTGATCCTCGTCGGGCTGGCGGGAAGCGAACTGATTCGTGCCGCTGAACGTCACGGGCTGGTAGCGCGGGAAGAGGTCTTTGCCGACAGGGGCTATCAGGCCGATGGCAGTCTGGTACCGCGAACGGAGCCGGGCGCGCTGATCGCAGATGAAGAACAGGCGTTGGCGCAAACGCTTGAGATGGTCCAACACGGTCGGGTGAAAAGCGTGACCGGGGAATGGGCACAGGTGCGGGCGCAGACGGTCTGCCTGCACGGTGATGGGGAACATGCGCTGGCGTTTGCCCGTCGTCTGCGCGAAGCATTTGCAGTTAACAATATTAAAATTAGTGCGTAACGCACAACGGTAAACACAACACAACAACAGGAAAGTTATCATGGCAGAGACGCTATCCCTCTGGCCACTCATCGGTATTGCGGTGATTGTGGTTGGATTTCTTTTACGTTTTAATCCGGTGCTGGTGGTCATTGTCGCCGGGATTGTCACCGGTCTGGCGGCGCATATGCCCATCGCCACCATCCTTGAAAAACTCGGCGAAGGGTTCCTGAACACCCGTAACCTGCCGTATATCCTTCTGATCCCGCTGGCGGTTATCGGCCTGCTGGAGCGTCACGGTCTTAAAGAGCGAGCGCAGGCGTGGATTGCAAAAATCCACAGCGCTACCGCGGGCCGCTTGTTAATCGTCTATTTGTTTGTGCGCGAAGCAACGGCGGCGATGGGGTTAACCAGCCTGGGCGGACATCCACAGATGGTGCGTCCACTTCTGGCACCGATGGCCGAAGGTGCGGCGGAGAAAAAATATGGCGAGCTGCCGGGTACGGTGCGCTATCGCCTGCGCGCGATGTCAGCCGCGACCGACAACGTCGGGCTGTTCTTCGGTGAAGATATCTTCGTTGCCTTTGGTGCGATCATCTTTATGCATAACTTTATGCTGGAGTCAGGCGGCATCCAGACTGAGCCGCTGCACATTGCCCTGTGGGGGATCCCGACGGCTATCTGCGCCTTTATTATTCACGCCACACGGCTGTGGCGCCTCGACAAGCATCTTGAGCGAGAGCTCACCAAATCGGCACGCGCACAGGGAGATGCATCATGATTTTCCAGCAAAGCTATCTGTACTGGCTCGCGGGTCTGGTCCTGCTGATCGTGGCGATCATGTCATTTCGTGATAAAGCCAACCCGCGTCGACTCACCACCGGTCTGTTTTGGGGGATATACGGCCTGATTTTCCTGCTCGGCGACTGGACTTATCAGCTGGTCGGCGATAAGCGCACCGTGCATATCGCCGTGGGTTTGGCGGTTGTTGGATTAGCGTTGATAGCCGGTTTTGGCGGCGTTCGTCTGGGCAGCTACCATCAGCGCAAGCCAGAAGAGCGTGAAGCCAGCGCCCAACGTCTGGGTAACCGACTGTTCTATCCGGCACTGGCTATCCCCGTCGTGACGGTGGTCGGTGTGCTGATGTTTAACCACATTCCGGGACTTCAAGAGACGCTGTTTGGGCCAGGCAATCACTCCACGCTGGTGACGCTGTTTTCCATGACGGTTGGCACGCTGATTGGCCTGGCAATGGCGGTCAAAATGACGCACGAAAAAGTGCATCAGCCGCTACAGGAAGCGCGTCGTTTGCTCGATTCCATCGGCTGGGCGTTTATTCTGCCGCAAATTCTGGCGACGCTGGGGCTGTTGTTCACCGCAGCGGGCGTGGGCGAAGGGATTTCCTGGCTGACGCAAACCTACTTTGCCGTCGACAGCCGCTTTATCGCGGTCGCGGTATATACCATTGGGATGGCGCTGCTGACCATGGTGATGGGTAACGCATTTGCCGCGTTCCCGATTGTGACGGCAGGGATCGGGATACCGATTTTGGTGCTGCAACACGGCGGCAACCCGGCGGTGATGGCGGCGATTGGCATGTTCTCCGGCTACTGTGGCACGTTGATGACGCCGATGGCGGCGAACTTCAATATCGTTCCGGCAGCCCTGCTCGAGCTACCGGATAAAAATGCGGTGATCAAGGCGCAGGTGCCAACCGGCGTGCTGCTGCTGATCGTCAACGTTTTCCTGCTTTACTTCCTGATGTTCCTGTAAGGAGAGACGATGGATACCGTATTAATTACCGGCTTTGAGCCGTTTGGCGGCGAAACCGTTAACCCTTCCTGGGAAGTGGTAAAACAGCTAGAAGGGCTGAATATCGATAATTGCCGCGTGGTAACGCGTCAGCTTCCTTGCGTCTTTGGCGAGTCGTTAACGGTGCTCAATGCCGCCATCGATGAGCTTGAGCCGTACGTCGTCATCGCCGTCGGGCAAGCGGGAGGGCGCGTTGACGTCACCGTCGAGCGCGTAGCCATCAACGTTGACGATGCACGTATCCCCGATAATCGCGGGCAGCAGCCGGTCGATGTCGCGATTGTGTCAGAAGGCCCGGCAGCGTGGTTTAGCGCGCTGCCGATCAAGGCGATGGTGGCGGCGATGCGAGAAAAAGGTATTCCTGCGTCGGTGTCGCAAACGGCGGGCACCTTCGTTTGTAATCATGTGATGTACGGCCTGCTGAATAAAATCAGCGCAAAGCCGGGCGTGAAGGGCGGATTTATTCATATTCCGTATCTGCCAGAACAGGCCGCTGCCCATGCGGGTGCGCCCAGCATGGCGGCGCAAACGGTAAAAGACGCGCTGGAAATTGCCATCACGGTGGCGCTGCGTCAGGCGTCTGATATCAAAGTGGCAGGCGGTGCAACGCACTAACCAAGGAAGCTAAAATGCCAGAAGGTCCGGAGATCCGCCGTGCGGCGGATAGCCTGGAGGCGGCGATAAAAGGCAAACCACTGACCGACGCGTGGTTTGCCTTCCCTCAGCTAAAACCATTCGAATCACAGCTGGTTGGGCAGACGGTCACGCACATTGAAACGCGTGGCAAGGCGCTGCTCACTCACTTCTCCCATAACCTGACGTTATATAGCCACAATCAGCTTTATGGCGTATGGCGAGTCGTTGACGCGAGCGATCAACCGCAAACCACGCGAATATTGCGCGTGAGGCTGCAAACCGCAGATAAAGCGATTTTGCTCTATAGCGCCTCTGATATTGACATGTTAACGCCTGAGCAACTGTTGACGCATCCCTTCCTGCAACGCGTGGGACCGGACGTGCTGGACATGCGCCTGACGGCGAGCGATGTGAAAGCCCGATTGTTATCACCCACATTCCGCAACCGACAGTTTTCCGGTCTGCTGCTGGATCAGGCGTTTCTGGCCGGGTTGGGTAATTATCTGCGGGTAGAAATACTCTGGGACGTCGGGCTGGCGGCGCAGCATAAAGCCTCGCAGCTGAACGACGCGCAGCTTGATGCGCTATCCCATGCGCTGCTTGACATCCCGCGCCTGTCGTACCTTACGCGTGGGGTGGTGAATGATAATAAGCATCACGGGGCGCTGTTCAGGTTTAAGGTGTTTCATCGCGCGGGTGAAGTATGCGAGCGCTGCGGCGGGATAATAGAGAAGACAACGCTCTCTTCACGACCGTTTTATTGGTGTCCGGGGTGTCAGAAATAGGGCGCGGAGTTCTCCCTCTCCGCGCATCGCCCCGGCCTACGGTCAACGACTCAGCGATTTACAGCCGGACCAGGGCATCGCTGTAACTCTTTTATTTAAATTGAGAAAATCGCCACCGCGACTAAATCCAAAATTTTTGGGGATACCCTCTCGATGGGAGAGGGCTTCAAACCGCACAAATAAAAAAACGCGCCAGTTGGCGCGTTTTTAACATCCGAAACGAATTAGTGATTGATATCAGACTTAAAATCACGCTGTTCGTAGCCGGTGTACAGCTGACGAGGACGGGCGATTTTCATGCCGTCGGTGTGCATTTCGTTCCAGTGCGCAATCCAGCCCACGGTACGTGCCATGGCGAAGATAACGGTGAACATGGAGGACGGAATACCCATCGCTTTCAGAATAATGCCAGAGTAGAAATCGACGTTCGGGTACAGTTTCTTCTCAATGAAGTACGGGTCGTTCAGCGCGATGTGTTCAAGCTCCATCGCCACTTCCAGCAGATCATCTTTGGTGCCCAGTTCTTTCAGCACTTCATGGCAGGTTTCACGCATGACGGTGGCGCGTGGGTCATAGTTTTTATAAACACGGTGACCAAAGCCCATCAGGCGGAAGGAATCGTTCTTATCTTTTGCACGACGCACGAATTCCGGAATGTGCTCAACGGAGCTGATCTCTTCAAGCATCTTCAGTGCTGCTTCATTCGCGCCGCCGTGTGCCGGTCCCCACAGGGAGGCAATGCCCGCTGCGATACAGGCGAATGGATTCGCGCCGGAGGAGCCTGCGGTACGCACGGTTGAAGTCGATGCGTTCTGCTCATGGTCTGCGTGCAGGATCAAAATACGGTCCATGGCGCGTTCCAGTACCGGGTTAACCTCGTAAGGCTCGCACGGTGTGGAGAACATCATGTTCAGGAAATTACCGGAGTAGGAGAGGTCGTTACGCGGATAAACAAACGGCTGGCCAATCGAATATTTGTAACACATCGCAGCCATGGTCGGCATCTTGGACAGCAGGCGGAACGCGGCGATATCGCGATGGCGCTGATTATTCACATCCAGCGAATCATGATAGAACGCGGCCAGCGCACCGGTGATCCCACACATGACGGCCATCGGATGAGAATCACGACGGAAGGCGTGGAACAGACGGGTAATCTGCTCGTGGATCATGGTGTGACGGGTCACCGTCGTCTGGAATTCATCGAACTGTGCCTGCGTCGGTTTTTCGCCGTTCAGCAGGATGTAGCACACTTCCAGATAGTTGGATTGGGTAGCGAGCTGATCGATGGGGAAACCGCGGTGGAGCAGGATACCTTCGTCACCGTCGATAAAGGTGATTTTAGATTCACAAGATGCGGTAGAGGTGAAACCAGGATCAAAGGTAAACACCCCTTTTGAGCCCAACGTACGGATATCAATAACATCCTGACCGAGCGTGCCTTTTAGCACATCCAGTTCAATAGCAGTGTCACCATTTAGGGTGAGCTTTGCCTTTGTATCAGCCATTTACGGTCTCCTTAGCGCCTTATTGCTTAAGACTACTCTTCACACCGGATTTGCATTCAGCTGTTATTCATCGTTACCAGGTTGTTATTTGGCTTGCCGCTCAGCTCGCGAGGAGAAACCAGGGTACAGAGCTATGGCGCCTTGCAGGTAAACGATTGAAAAAATAGAGAAACAACAGCAAATCAGTGTCTTCGCAGTCCGAATTATTCAAACCTGTATATCACTAATAACTGTCCTGATAACTTCGGTCAATACCATCACACTGTTACATAACTAATTGTCAGGTGAAAGAGAGACCTCATAACTTTTGCGCATTATATGCCTTTTCTGATGACGTTTGTAACAATATTGTTTAATGTTTGTCAAATTCGATGGGTAAAAATTAAAATAATGTTGTTATCGTGACTCTGATCACTGTTCCGCATAAAACCCGACAAACTGTATGTAGGTTAATTGTAATGATTTTGTGAACATCCTATACTGCCGCCAGGTCTCCGGAACACCCTGCAATCCCGAGCCACCCAGCGTTGTAACGTGTCGTTTTAGCATTTGGAAGCAATGTTTTACATGACGCGCAGTTATAGATAGGAAACGCTGTCTGACCCGCATCGCAGACCGGAGGAAGGAAAAAATAAGAACAGCATGTGGGCGTTATTCATGATAAGAAATGTGAAAAAACAAAGACCTGTCAATCTGGATCTGAAAACGATCCGATTCCCTGTAACGGCAATAGCGTCCATTCTCCACCGCGCATCCGGTGTGATTACGTTTGTGGCGGTTGGCATTCTGCTGTGGTTGCTGGGAACCAGCCTCTCTTCTCCTGAAGGATTCCTCCAGGCCTCTGCCATCATGAACAGCTTCTTCGTGAAATTTATCATGTGGGGCATTCTGACTGCGCTGGCGTTCCACGTTGTTGTGGGTGTTCGCCATATGCTGATGGACTTTGGCTACCTGGAAGAAACGTTCGAAGCAGGGAAACGATCTGCCTGGATTTCGTTTGCTATTACAGTCGTGTTTTCAATTCTCGCAGGAGTGCTCGTATGGTAAGCAACGCCTCCGCATTAGGACGCAACGGCGTACATGACTTTATTCTGGTCCGTGCTACCGCCATCGTCCTCACGCTTTACATCATCTACATGATCGGTTTCTTTGCGACCAGCGGCGAGCTGACGTGGGAAATCTGGAGCGGTTTCTTCGGATCCGCCTTCACCAAAGTGTTCACCCTGCTGGCTCTCTTCTCCATCCTTATTCATGCCTGGATTGGCATGTGGCAGGTGTTGACCGATTACGTTAAACCATTGGCGATTCGTTTGCCGCTGCAACTGGCTATCGTCGTTGCATTGGTGGTTTACGTTATTTATGGATTTGTTGTGGTGTGGGGTGTGTGATGAAACTACCAGTCAGAGAATTTGATGCTGTTGTGATTGGTGCTGGTGGCGCAGGTATGCGCGCTGCACTGCAAATTTCCCAGAGCGGCCAGACCTGTGCGCTGCTCTCTAAAGTCTTTCCGACCCGATCTCACACGGTTTCTGCGCAGGGCGGTATCACCGTTGCCCTCGGCAATACCCATGAAGATAACTGGGAATGGCACATGTACGACACGGTGAAAGGTTCCGACTATATCGGTGACCAGGACGCCATTGAATATATGTGTAAAACCGGCCCGGAAGCGATTCTGGAGCTTGACCACATGGGTCTGCCGTTCTCCCGTCTGGAGGATGGCACTATTTATCAACGTCCGTTTGGCGGCCAGTCGAAAAACTTCGGCGGCGAGCAGGCGGCACGTACTGCGGCGGCAGCGGACCGTACCGGTCACGCCCTGTTGCACACCCTTTACCAGCAGAACCTGAAAAACCACACCACGATTTTTTCTGAGTGGTATGCGCTGGATCTGGTGAAAAACGACGATGGCGCAGTGGTGGGGTGTACCGCCCTGTGCATCGAAACCGGTGAAGTGGTTTACTTCAAAGCCCGCGCGACCGTGCTGGCGACCGGCGGCGCAGGCCGTATTTATCAGTCCACGACGAACGCCCACATCAACACTGGTGACGGCGTTGGCATGGCGATCCGCGCCGGTGTACCGGTGCAGGATATGGAAATGTGGCAGTTCCACCCGACCGGTATCGCCGGTGCGGGCGTTCTGGTCACAGAGGGCTGCCGTGGTGAAGGTGGCTACCTGCTGAACAAACACGGCGAGCGCTTCATGGAGCGTTATGCCCCGAATGCGAAAGACCTGGCGGGTCGTGACGTGGTGGCGCGTTCCATCATGATCGAAATCCGTGAAGGTCGCGGCTGCGACGGCCCGTGGGGTCCGCACGCTAAGCTGAAGCTCGACCACCTGGGTAAAGACGTTCTGGAATCCCGCCTGCCGGGTATCCTGGAACTGTCTCGTACCTTCGCGCACGTCGACCCGGTGAAAGAGCCGATTCCGGTTATCCCAACCTGCCACTACATGATGGGCGGTATTCCAACTCGCGTCACCGGTCAGGCATTGACCGTGAACGAGCAGGGCGAAGACGTGGTGATTCCTGGCCTGTTTGCCGTAGGCGAAATCGCCTGCGTATCCGTACACGGCGCTAACCGCCTGGGCGGAAACTCTCTGCTCGACCTGGTGGTATTTGGTCGTGCGGTGGGGATACATCTGCAAGAGTCGATTGCCGAGCAGGGCGAATTGCGCGACGCGACCGAGGCGAATATTGACGCCTCGCTTGAGCGCCTCAACCGCTGGAACGGCAACCGTGACGGCGAAGATCCGGTCGAAATTCGTAAAGCGCTGCAAGAGTGTATGCAGCACAACTTCTCGGTCTTCCGTGAAGGCGATGCGATGGCGAAAGGACTTGAGCAATTAAAAGTTATCCGCGAGCGCCTGAAAAACGCCCGTCTCGATGATACGTCCAGCGAGTTTAATACCCAGCGCGTAGAGTGTCTGGAGCTGGATAACCTGATGGAAACCGCTTACGCCACTGCGGTGTCCGCAAACTTCCGCACCGAAAGCCGTGGCGCGCATAGCCGCTTCGACTATCCGGATCGTGATGATGCTAACTGGCTGTGTCATTCCCTGTATCTGCCAGAGTCGGAATCTATGACGCGACGTGAAGTCAACATGGAACCGAAACTGCGTCCGGCGTTCCCGCCGAAGATTCGTACTTATTAATGCGGAGACAGGACAATGAAACTCGAATTCTCAGTTTATCGTTATAACCCGGATGTTGATGACGCTCCGCATATGCAGGATTACACCCTGGAGGCGGACGAAGGTCGCGACATGATGCTGCTCGACGCGTTGATGCAGTTGAAGGAAAAGGACCCGACGCTGTCGTTTCGTCGCTCGTGCCGTGAAGGGGTATGTGGCTCCGATGGCCTGAACATGAACGGCAAAAACGGTCTGGCCTGTATCACCCCGATTTCAGCGTTACAGCGTGCCGGGCAGAAAATTGTGATCCGTCCTCTGCCTGGCCTGCCGGTCGTCCGCGATTTGGTGGTGGACATGGGGCAATTCTATGCACAATATGAGAAGATTAAGCCTTACTTGTTGAATAATGGGCAAAATCCGCCAGCGCGTGAGCATTTACAGTCACCCGAGCAGCGTGAAAAACTCGATGGCCTGTACGAATGTATTCTTTGTGCATGCTGTTCGACCTCTTGCCCATCGTTCTGGTGGAATCCGGACAAATTTATCGGCCCTGCGGGCTTGCTGGCTGCCTATCGCTTCCTGATTGATAGCCGCGATACCGAAACCGATAGTCGTCTTGAAGGCTTGAGTGACGCTTTCAGCGTATTCCGCTGCCACAGCATCATGAACTGCGTCAGTGTATGTCCTAAAGGGCTTAACCCGACGCGTGCCATCGGGCATATTAAGTCGATGCTGTTACAACGTAGTGCGTAAGTTTTAAGAGGGGAGCGTTTTCCCCTCACCCTAACCCTCTCCCCACAGGGGAGAGGGGATAGATTGCAGAAATCTTTAAAAACTGCCCTGAAGTCTAGACAGTTTCTAAAGGTTCCTTCGCGAGCCAACAAGAGCTCGCAGGTGAACCCCGGCACGTACACGCGGTGTGCGTGGTAGTTTCTACGGCGAAATAAGCATAAATATGCTTAAGGGATCACGATGCAGAACGGCGCAATGAAAGCCTGGCTGGACTCTTCCTTCCTCTCAGGTGCAAACCAGAGTTGGATCGAACAGCTCTATGAAGACTTCTTAACCGATCCTGACTCAGTGGACGCTAACTGGCGTTCCATGTTCCAGCAGTTACCTGGAACGGGAGTCAAACCGGATCAATTCCATTCCAAAACACGTGATTATTTCCGTCGTCTGGCGAAGGATGCCTCACGTTACTCTTCCTCGATTTCTGACCCTGACACCAATGTGAAGCAGGTTAAAGTCCTGCAGCTCATTAATGCTTATCGCTTCCGTGGTCATCAGCATGCGAACCTTGATCCGTTAGGATTGTGGAAGCAGGAGCGTGTATCGGATCTCGATCCGGCATATCACGATCTGACCGAAGCCGATTTCCAGGAAACCTTTAACGTGGGTTCTTTTGCCAGCGGCAAAGACACGATGAAGCTGGGCGAACTGCTTGAAGCGTTAAAACAAACCTACTGCGGATCCATCGGCGCAGAGTACATGCACATTATGTCTACGGATGAAAAACGCTGGATCCAACAGCGTATTGAGTCGGTAGCCGGTCGCCCAACGTTTAGCATTGAAGAGAAAAAACGTTTCCTGAACGAGCTGACAGCAGCCGAAGGTCTGGAGCGTTATCTTGGTGCCAAATTCCCGGGTGCAAAACGTTTCTCTCTGGAAGGTGGCGACGCGTTAGTGCCGATGCTGAAAGAGCTGATTCGTCATGCGGGCAACAGCGGCACGCGTGAAGTGGTGCTGGGTATGGCGCACCGTGGACGTCTGAACGTGCTGGTTAACGTCCTGGGCAAAAAGCCGCAGGACCTGTTCGACGAATTCGCGGGCAAGCATAAAGAACATCTCGGCACGGGCGACGTGAAGTACCACATGGGCTTCTCGTCCGATATCGAAACCGACGGCGGTCTGGTTCACCTGGCGCTGGCGTTTAACCCATCGCACCTGGAAATCGTCAGTCCGGTCGTTATCGGTTCCGTGCGTGCGCGTCTGGATCGTCTGGACGAGCCGAGCAGCAATAAAGTGCTGCCAATCACCATTCACGGTGATGCGGCGGTAACCGGGCAGGGCGTCGTTCAGGAAACCCTGAACATGTCCAAAGCGCGTGGTTACGAAGTGGGCGGTACCGTTCGCATCGTTATCAACAACCAGGTGGGCTTTACCACGTCTAACCCACTGGATGCGCGTTCCAGCCCGTACTGTACCGATATCGGTAAAATGGTGCAGGCGCCTATCTTCCACGTGAACGCGGACGATCCGGAAGCCGTGGCCTTCGTTACCCGACTGGCGCTGGACTTCCGTAATACCTTTAAGCGCGATGTGTTCATCGACCTGTTCTGCTATCGCCGTCATGGGCATAACGAAGCGGACGAGCCAAGTGCAACCCAGCCGCTGATGTACCAGAAAATCAAAAAGCATCCAACGCCGCGTAAGATCTACGCTGACAAGCTGGAAGCCGACAAAACCGCAACGCTGGAAGATGCCACCGAGCTGGTGAATCTTTACCGTGACGCGCTGGATGCCGGCGAATGCGTGGTGAAAGAGCTGCGCCCGATGAACATGCATTCCTTTACCTGGTCGCCGTACCTCAATCACGATTGGGATGAGAGCTACCCGAATAAGGTCGAAACCAAGCGTCTGCAAGAGCTGGCGAAGCGTATCAGCACCGTACCAGACGCTATCGAAATGCAGGCGCGTGTGTTGAAAATCTACACCGATCGTCAGTCTATGGCGGCCGGTGAGAAGCTGTTCGACTGGGGTGGCGCAGAAAACCTGGCTTACGCCACGCTGGTTGATGAAGGTATCCCTGTGCGTCTGTCCGGTGAAGATGCGGGCCGTGGCACCTTCTTCCACCGCCACGCGGTGATTCACAACCAGACCAACGGTTCAACCTACACGCCGCTGCAGCATGTGCATAACGGTCAAGGTTCATTCAGAGTCTGGGACTCCGTGCTGTCTGAAGAAGCGGTACTGGCCTTTGAATACGGTTACGCCACGGCTGAGCCACGCACCCTGACCATCTGGGAAGCGCAGTTCGGTGACTTCGCCAACGGCGCGCAAGTGGTTATCGACCAATTTATTAGCTCCGGCGAGCAGAAGTGGGGCCGTATGTGTGGCCTGGTGATGCTGCTGCCGCACGGCTACGAAGGACAAGGTCCGGAGCACTCCTCTGCGCGTCTGGAACGTTATCTGCAACTGTGTGCGGAACAAAACATGCAGGTGTGCGTCCCGTCGACTCCGGCACAGGTTTACCACATGCTGCGTCGTCAGGCGCTGCGCGGTATGCGCCGTCCGCTGATTGTGATGTCACCGAAGTCTCTGCTGCGTCATCCGCTGGCGGTATCTACGCTGGACGAACTGGCGAACGGCGCCTTCCAGCCGGCGATTGGCGAGATTGACGAGCTGGATCCGCAGGCCGTGAAGCGCGTAGTGATGTGTTCTGGTAAGGTTTATTACGACCTGCTCGAACAGCGCCGCAAAAATGGTCAGAAAGATGTCGCCATCGTGCGTATCGAGCAGCTTTATCCGTTCCCGCACCAGGCGGTGCAGGAAGCGTTGAAACCTTATGCTCATGTACATGATTTTGTCTGGTGCCAGGAAGAGCCGCTTAACCAGGGCGCATGGTACTGCAGTCAGCATCATTTCCGTGATGTGATTCCATTTGGGTCCGGTCTGCGTTACGCAGGTCGCCCGGCCTCCGCCTCTCCGGCGGTAGGGTATATGTCCGTTCACCAGAAGCAACAGCAAGATCTGGTCAATGACGCGCTGAACGTCGATTAATTAAAGGATACATAATGAGTAGCGTAGATATTCTTGTTCCCGACCTGCCTGAATCCGTAGCTGACGCAACGGTAGCGACCTGGCATAAAAAACCAGGCGATAGCGTTAAGCGCGATGAAGTGCTGGTAGAAATCGAAACTGACAAAGTGGTACTGGAAGTACCGGCATCGGCGGATGGCATTCTGGACGCAGTGCTGGAAGACGAAGGGACTACCGTGACATCACGTCAGATTTTAGGTCGCCTGCGTGAAGGCAATAGCGGTGGTAAAGAGTCCAGCGCCAAGTCTGAAAGCAAAGAGTCCACCCCGGCTCAGCGTCAGCAAGCGTCTCTTGAAGAACAAAACAACGACGCGCTCAGCCCGGCGATCCGTCGCCTGCTGGGCGAGCATAACCTCGAAGCCAGCGCCATTAAAGGCACCGGTGTCGGCGGTCGTTTGACCCGCGAAGATGTTGAAAAACATCTGGCAAAAGCGCCAGCGAAAGAAGAAGCCAAAGCACCGGCCGCTGCGTCTGTACCTGCCGCAGCACAGCCAGCGCTGGGCTCACGCAGTGAAAAACGCGTACCGATGACTCGCCTGCGCAAGCGCGTGGCCGAGCGTCTTCTGGAAGCGAAAAATTCTACCGCGATGCTGACGACCTTCAACGAAGTCAACATGAAGCCCATCATGGACCTGCGCAAGCAGTACGGCGATGCGTTTGAAAAACGCCACGGTATCCGTCTGGGCTTTATGTCCTTCTACGTGAAGGCGGTGGTGGAAGCGCTGAAACGCTATCCGGAAGTGAACGCGTCTATCGACGGCGAAGACGTGGTGTATCACAACTACTTCGATGTGAGCATGGCGGTGTCTACGCCGCGCGGCCTGGTGACCCCGGTTCTGCGTGATGTTGATACCCTCGGTATGGCTGACATCGAGAAGCGCATCAAAGAGCTGGCCCTGAAAGGTCGCGACGGCAAGCTGACCGTTGAAGACCTGACCGGCGGTAACTTCACAATTACCAACGGTGGCGTATTCGGTTCGTTAATGTCCACGCCAATTATCAACCCGCCGCAGAGCGCGATTTTAGGCATGCACGCTATTAAAGATCGTCCAATGGCGGTCGACGGTAAAGTTGAGATCCTGCCGATGATGTATCTGGCACTTTCTTACGATCACCGTCTGATCGATGGCCGCGAGTCTGTGGGTTATCTGGTGGCGATCAAAGAGCTGCTGGAAGATCCAACTCGTCTGCTGCTGGACGTGTAGTTTTTGCAGTATTGCCCGGCGGTGCTATGACTGCCGGGCCAATAAAAGCCTCACCTAACGATTACCTGAAGGATGGATAGAACACATGAACTTACATGAATATCAGGCCAAACAGCTGTTTGCCAGGTATGGCTTACCGGCTCCGGTGGGTTATGCCTGTACTACCCCACGTGAAGCAGAAGAAGCCGCATCTAAAATCGGTTCCGGCCCTTGGGTAGTTAAGTGTCAGGTTCACGCTGGTGGCCGCGGTAAAGCGGGCGGTGTGAAGGTCGTTAAGAGCAAAGAAGAGATTCGCGCCTTTGCTGAACATTGGCTGGGCAAACGCCTGGTGACCTACCAAACGGATGCGAACGGCCAGCCGGTTAACCAGATTCTGGTGGAAGCGGCGACGGATATCGCAAAAGAATTATACCTCGGTGCCGTGGTGGATCGTAGCTCACGTCGCGTGGTGTTCATGGCGTCTACCGAAGGCGGCGTGGAAATCGAAAAAGTCGCGGAAGAAACCCCGCACCTGATCCACAAAGTGGCTATCGATCCGCTGGCGGGCCCAATGCCGTACCAGGGTCGCGAGCTGGCGTTCAAGCTGGGTCTGGAAGGTAAGCTGGTTCAACAGTTCACCAAGATCTTTATGGGTCTGGCGAAGATTTTCCTGGAGCGCGATCTGGCGTTGATTGAAATCAACCCACTGGTTATCACCACTCAGGGCGACCTGATCTGCCTCGACGGTAAACTGGGCGCTGACGGTAACGCACTGTTCCGCCAGTCTGACCTGCGCGAAATGCGTGACCAGTCTCAGGAAGATCCACGTGAAGCGCAGGCTGCACAGTGGGAACTGAACTACGTGGCGCTGGATGGCAACATCGGTTGCATGGTTAACGGTGCGGGCCTGGCAATGGGCACCATGGACATCGTTAAGCTGCACGGCGGCGAGCCGGCTAACTTCCTCGATGTGGGCGGTGGCGCAACCAAAGAGCGCGTGACCGAAGCATTCAAAATCATTCTCTCTGACGACAAAGTGAAGGCCGTTCTGGTTAACATCTTCGGCGGTATTGTACGTTGCGACCTGATCGCGGACGGCATCATCGGCGCAGTGGCAGAAGTGGGCGTGAGCGTCCCGGTTGTGGTTCGTCTGGAAGGGAACAACGCTGAACTCGGCGCGAAAAAACTGGCTGACAGCGGCCTGAATATTATTGCAGCGAAAAGTCTGACGGATGCAGCTCAGCAGGTTGTTGCCGCCGTGGAGGGGAAATAATGTCCGTTTTGATTGATAAGAACACGAAAGTTATCTGCCAGGGCTTCACCGGTAGCCAGGGTACCTTCCACTCCGAACAAGCGATTGCATACGGCACACAGATGGTTGGCGGCGTGACGCCAGGCAAAGGCGGCACTACGCACCTGGGCCTGCCGGTATTTAACACCGTGCGCGAAGCCGTAGAAGCAACGGGCGCAACGGCGACCGTTATCTACGTTCCGGCTCCGTTCTGTAAAGACTCTATTCTGGAAGCGATCGACGCAGGCATTAAGCTGATTATCACCATCACCGAAGGCATCCCGACGCTGGATATGCTGACTGTGAAGGTTAAACTGGATGAAGCTGGCGTGCGCATGATTGGCCCGAACTGCCCAGGTGTTATCACCCCGGGCGAATGCAAAATCGGCATCATGCCGGGTCACATTCACAAGCCAGGCAAAGTGGGTATCGTCTCCCGTTCTGGTACGCTGACCTACGAAGCGGTTAAGCAGACCACCGACTACGGTTTTGGTCAGTCCACCTGTGTGGGCATCGGCGGTGACCCTATTCCTGGCTCTAACTTCATCGACATCCTGAAGCTGTTCCAGGAAGATCCGCAGACCGAAGCGATCGTGATGATCGGTGAGATCGGCGGTAGCGCAGAAGAAGAAGCCGCCGCGTATATCAAAGATCACGTGACTAAGCCTGTTGTAGGTTACATCGCAGGTGTGACCGCGCCGAAAGGCAAACGTATGGGTCACGCGGGCGCTATCATCGCGGGTGGTAAAGGTACGGCAGACGAGAAATTTGCCGCACTGGAAGCTGCAGGCGTGAAAACCGTACGTAGCCTGGCTGACATCGGCGACGCACTGAAAGCTATCATTAAGTAAAACCTCTCTGCTCCTCGACAGGGGAGCGTTGAAATAATAAATGTCCGTTTCGACATGGTTGGCCGCTGAAAAGCGGCCTTTTTTATTGGCGGTTCTGTTAAAAAGAAGTCACGGTTACCGTGGCCTTTGCTATGATTTTTGTATCAGCCAGCCTGAAAAAATGAAAAGAGCGATTATCGTTAAATAAAATTGCCCATTCTATAATTCAACCCATAGTTAATAACCAAAAACACTTCACGCATACATATTTTTAACATAGAGATTACTCAAAACACCCGAATTAAACACTATTAACAACTTGCGTCGTTTTTGATTTAAATCAATGTTTAATCCTTGGAAAAAGCCTTCAAAAGGCGTTAAATTGACCGCGATCAAATTGGATGAAATGCATCAAATTAGCTATAAATTGATCACCGTCGTAAAACGTAAAACTGATTCAATAAAAACCTGTTTATTGTAAGGGTTTTGCAGCGTATTATATTCGCGGAATCAATTTGAGTTTTTTATTAACGTATTTGTAACTTTTCATCACTGCTTTTTTCTTCTCACGAAGAAATAGTCCACGAAGAAAGGATGCAGATAATTTTGTATTGGGGCATGCGTGTGAACCCTTTCTAACGGGATTCACTCTCGGAGTCTTCATGCGATGAGCAAGGAGTCATGATGTTAGATATAGTCGAACTGTCGCGCTTACAGTTTGCCTTGACCGCGATGTACCACTTCCTGTTTGTGCCACTAACGCTCGGTTTGGCGTTCTTGCTGGCCATTATGGAAACGGTCTACGTCCTCTCCGGCAAACAGATTTATAAAGATATGACCAAGTTCTGGGGCAAGTTGTTTGGTATCAACTTTGCACTGGGCGTGGCAACCGGTCTGACTATGGAGTTCCAGTTCGGGACTAACTGGTCTTACTATTCTCACTATGTTGGGGATATCTTCGGTGCGCCGCTGGCCATTGAAGGTCTGATGGCCTTCTTCCTCGAATCCACCTTTGTAGGTCTGTTCTTCTTCGGTTGGGACCGTCTGGGTAAAGTCCAGCATATGGCGGTGACCTGGCTGGTGGCGTTAGGCTCCAACCTGTCCGCACTGTGGATTCTGGTTGCTAACGGCTGGATGCAGAACCCTATCGCGTCTGATTTCAACTTCGAAACCATGCGTATGGAGATGGTGAGCTTCTCCGAGCTGGTGCTGAACCCCGTTGCACAGGTGAAATTCGTTCACACCGTGGCCTCCGGCTATGTGTGTGGCGCGATGTTCGTTCTGGGCATCAGTTCTTACTATATGCTGCGCGGTCGTGACTTCGCTTTCGCCAAACGTTCTTTCGCTATTGCAGCGAGCTTCGGGATGGCGGCCATCCTCTCCGTTATCGTTCTGGGTGATGAATCCGGTTACGAAATGGGTGACGTGCAGAAAACGAAACTGGCAGCCATTGAAGCAGAATGGGAAACCCAGCCTGCTCCTGCGGCATTTACCCTGTTTGGTATTCCGGATCAGGATGCACAGGAAAACCGTTTCGCCATTCAAATCCCATACGCATTGGGCATCATTGCGACGCGTTCGGTCGACAAACAGGTTACTGGCCTGAAAGACCTGCTGGTGCAGCATGAAGAGCGTATCCGTAACGGGATGAAAGCTTATGCGTTGCTGGAACAGCTGCGTTCAGGTTCCACTGACCAGAGCGTTCGTGACCAGTTTAACGACGTGAAGAAAGACCTGGGTTACGGTTTGCTGCTGAAACGCTATACGCCAAACGTTGCTGATGCGACAGAAGCGCAGATTCAGATGGCAACCAAAGACTCGATTCCTCGCGTGGCTCCACTCTATTTCGCGTTCCGTATCATGGTCGGTAGCGGCATTATCATGTTGCTGATTATCGGGGCGTCCTTCTGGTCCGTCATTCGTAACCGTATTGGTCAGCGTAAATGGCTGCTGCGCTCTGCGCTGTACGGTATGCCGCTACCGTGGATTGCTATCGAATCCGGCTGGTTTGTTGCGGAATATGGCCGTCAGCCATGGGCAATAGGGGAGGTGCTGCCAACGGCGGTCGCCAACTCGTCTCTGACAGCAGGGGACCTCATCTTCTCTATGGTGTTGATCTGTGGTCTGTACACCCTGTTCCTGGTGGCTGAGCTGTTCCTGATGTTCAAGTTCGCACGCCTTGGCCCAAGCAGCCTGAAAACCGGTCGCTATCACTACGAGCAGTCCAATGTGGCTTCTCAGCCGGCACGCTAAGACAGGAGTCGTCAAATGATCGATTATGAAGTATTGCGTTTTATCTGGTGGCTGCTGATCGGTGTCTTACTGATTGGTTTTGCGGTCACAGACGGGTTCGACATGGGGGTGGGCATGCTCACCCGTTTCCTCGGTCGTAATGACACCGAGCGTCGAATCATGATCAACTCTATCGCCCCGCACTGGGACGGTAACCAGGTGTGGCTGATCACCGCAGGCGGCGCGTTGTTCGCTGCCTGGCCGATGGTCTATGCGGCGGCGTTTTCTGGTTTCTACGTAGCGATGATTCTGGTACTGGCATCTTTATTCTTCCGTCCGGTTGGTTTTGACTACCGTTCTAAGATTGAAGATACCCGCTGGCGTAACATGTGGGACTGGGGCATTTTCATCGGTAGCTTCGTGCCACCGCTGGTCATTGGTGTGGCGTTCGGTAACTTGCTGCAAGGCGTGCCGTTCCACCTCGATGAATATATGCGCCTGTACTACACCGGTAACTTCTTCCAGTTGCTGAACCCGTTCGGTCTGTTAGCGGGCGTGGTGAGCGTTGCGATGATCATCACTCAGGGTGCAACTTACCTGCAAATGCGTACCGTTGGTGAACTCCATCTTCGTTCACGCGTTACAGCACAGGTTGCTGCTTTGGTGACGATGGTCTGCTTTGCGCTGGCAGGTGTTTGGGTCGTGTACGGTATTGATGGCTATGTGGTGACTTCTGCTATCAATCACGCTGCGCCGTCTAACCCGTTGACGAAAGAAGTGGCTCGCCAGGCCGGTGCATGGATGGTGAACTTCAACAACATGCCTTCGCTGTGGGCTATCCCTGCTCTGGGTGTGGTGTTGCCGCTGCTGACGATTCTGCTGTCTCGTCTGGAAAAAGGCGCATTGGCCTTTGTGTTCTCTTCACTGACTCTGGCCTGCATCATTCTGACGGCGGGGATTGCGATGTTCCCATTCGTGATGCCATCCAGCACCATGCTGAATGCTAGCCTGACCATGTGGGATGCAACATCTAGCCAGCTGACGCTGAACCTGATGACCTATGTTGCTGGCGTGTTCGTACCGATTATTCTGCTGTACACCTCCTGGTGCTACTGGAAGATGTTCGGTCGCATCACGAAAGAAGACATTGAGAGCAACTCTCATTCCCTGTACTAAGTAAGGAGCTGAATATGTGGTATTTCGCATGGATTTTAGGGACGCTTCTTGCCTGTGCATTTGGTGTCATCACCGCGTTAGCGCTTGAGCACATTGAAGCGTCCAAAGCAGGTGAAGATAATCACTGATGAGTATTATCGCAATGTTATATGCGGTAATGGATAAGCGCCCGTTAAGGGCGCTTTCTCTGGTGATGGCATTACTGCTGGCAGGCTGTATATTTTGGGATCCGTCGCGCTTTGCGGCGAAAACCAGCGAGTTGGAAATCTGGCATGGTTTCCTGATCATGTGGGCGGTTTGTTCGGGCATCATTCATGGTGTCGGCTTTCGTCCAAAAGCGGTCCACTGGCAGGGAATTTTCTGCCCGCTGGTAGCCGATTTGGTCCTCCTCGCGGGACTGATCTTTTTCTTCAACTGAATAAGAACTGTCCGTTAATCTTATGGGCTTACTTGAGCCCATAAAAATTTACTCTCCGTTTACTTTCCCCCATTCCAAACCATCATTCCCGCGCGTATAGTAGCGAAGTTTGAAAGCTCCAACTTTTGTTGCATTACCAGGATGTAAAGTGAATACAACGCTGTTTCGATGGCCGGTTCGGGTCTACTACGAAGATACTGACGCCGGTGGGGTGGTTTACCACGCCAGCTACGTTGCTTTTTATGAACGTGCACGCACTGAGATGCTGCGCCATCATCATTTTAGCCAGCAGGTTTTGTTGGCTGAGCGAGTTGCCTTTGTGGTTCGCAAGATGACGCTGGAATATTTTGCACCCGCCAGACTCGACGATATGCTCGAAGTCCAAACGGAAATAACATCTATGCGCGGAACCTCGCTGGTTTTCACGCAGCGGATCGTCAATGCAGAGAACACGGTACTGAACGAAGCAGAAGTACTGATTGTTTGTGTTGATCCACTCATTATGAAGCCTCGTGCGCTTCCTAAGTCTATTGTCGCGGAGTTTAAGCAGTGACTGACATGAATATCCTTGATTTGTTCCTGAAGGCTAGCCTTCTGGTTAAACTTATCATGTTCATTTTAATTGGTTTTTCAATCGCATCCTGGGCCATCATTATCCAGAGAACGCGTATCCTCAATGCTGCCACTCGTGAAGCGGAAGCCTTTGAAGATAAGTTCTGGTCTGGCATCGAGCTTTCTCGTTTGTATCAGGAAAGCCAGGGACGCCGTGAGAACCTTGCAGGCTCCGAACAAATCTTTTATAGCGGTTTCAAAGAGTTCGCTCGGCTGCATCGCGCTAATAACCATGCGCCAGAAGCGGTTGTTGAAGGTGCCGCGCGTGCGATGCGCATTTCCATGAACCGTGAACTGGAAACGCTTGAAAACCATATTCCTTTCCTCGGCACTGTGGGTTCCATCAGCCCGTATATCGGTCTGTTTGGTACCGTGTGGGGGATCATGCACGCCTTTATCGCGCTTGGCGCGGTAAAACAGGCGACGTTGCAAATGGTTGCTCCGGGTATTGCAGAGGCACTGATCGCGACCGCGATTGGTCTGTTCGCAGCAATCCCAGCCGTTATGGCATACAACCGCCTGAATCAGCGCGTGAACAAACTGGAACTGAACTACGACAACTTTATGGAAGAGTTCACCGCGATTCTGCACCGCCAGGCGTTTACCAGCACCGAGAGTAACAAGGGGTAAACCATGGCCAGATCGCGTGGACGAGGTCGTCGTGAACTCAAGTCCGAAATCAACATCGTTCCGCTGCTCGACGTACTGCTAGTATTGCTGCTGATCTTTATGGCGACGGCGCCGATCATTACTCAAAGCGTCGAAGTCGATCTGCCGGATGCGACAGAGTCACAGGCTGTGAGCTCCAATGATAATCCACCGGTTATCATTGAGGTTTCCGGCGTGGGGCAGTACAGCGTGGTAGTCGAAAAAGATCGTATGGATCAGCTTCCGCCTGAGCAGGTTATTGCTGAAGCGCAGCGACGTTTGGGAGCGGACCCGAAAACGGTCTTCCTGATCGGCGGGGCGAAAGACGTGCCTTACGATGAAATTATTAAAGCGCTGAACTTGCTACATAGTGCGGGCGTTAAGTCGGTTGGCTTAATGACTCAGCCTATTTGATCATCTGCGTAGTTTTTGGGAACCGATAGTGTCAAAGGCAACCGAACAGAACGACAAGCTTAAGCGAGCGATAATTGTCTCCGCAGTGCTGCACGTGATTCTCTTTGCAGCACTGATCTGGAGTTCGTTCGATGAGCACATCGATGCATCAGCTGGTGGCGGTGGAGGTTCCTCCATTGACGCCGTCATGGTGGATCCCGGCGCGGTAGTGCAAAACTATAATCGTCAGCAACAACAGCAGTCGAGTGCGAAACGTGCTGAAGAGCAGCGTGATAAGCAGGCGCAACAGCAAGTCGAGGAGCTGCGTGAAAAGCAGGCCGCGGAGCAGGAGCGTCTAAAGCAGCTTGAGAAAGAACGTTTGCAGGCGCAGGAAGCAGTGAAAGAGCAGGCGGATCAGCAGAAACAGGCTGAGGACGCGGCGAAGAAAGCGCAGGAGCAGCAGAAGCAAGCAGAAGAGGCGGCCGCCAAATCTGCAGCAGATGCAAAAGCGAAGGCTGACGCTCAGGCGAAACAAGCTGCCGATGCCGCGAAGAAAGCAGCTGCCGATGCGCAAAAAGTTGCTGAAGCAGAAGCCGTGAAGAAAGCGGCTGCGGATGCACAGAAAAAAGCCGAAGCAGAAGCTGCTAAGAAAGTTGCAGCCGATGCTCAGAAGAAAGCTGAGGCTGAAGCCGCTAAGAAAGCCGCTCAAGAAGCAGAGAAAAAAGCCACTGCTGATGCTGCGAAGAAAGCGGCTGCTGCTGAGAAGGCTGCTGCTGAAAAAGCTGCCGCTGCTGAGAAGGCTGCTGCGGATAAGAAAGCTGCCGCCGCTGAGAAGGCTGCTGCGGACAAGAAAGCTGCCGCCGCTGAAAAAGCCGCTGCCGCTAAGGCTGCCGCCGCTAAGAAGGCCGCTGCATCCGATGTTGACGACCTTTTTGGTGACCTGAGCTCCGGTAAGAATGCGCCGAAATCAGGCGGTGCTGCCTCTGCAGGCCCTGGAAATAATAAGAAAAGCGGTCCATCTCAAGGGGAGATCAATGATTACGGCTCGCAGGTTCAAGCCGCAATTAAGAATTACCTGCATGACTGGGGAACGTATCAGGGTAAAGTTTGTACCTTGCGTATCCAGTTAGCTCGTGATGGATCTTTATTAAATGCCAAAGTTGAGGCAGGCGATCCGGCATTTTGCCAGGCTATGCTTGCAGCAACAAATCGAATGTCTAAATTCCCGAAACCTCCAAGCGACGGGATCTATGAGACTTTCAAAAACGCGCCAATGGATTTCAAACCTTAAGTCATATTTACCTGTGCAAATCGGGGAAAATAGACCAGGGTTAGTCGCCAGGTACGAGTAGTTTTGTTTATTTGAGTTTGTTAACATTCTGCTAAATTATCGTGGGTAATGTTACTCAGATAAGGGAGATATGATGAAGCAGGCATTACGCGTAGTAGTGAGTTTCTTTATGCTGTGGGCAGCCGTGCTGCACGCAGAAGTGCGTATCGAGATCACCCAAGGGGTGGACTCGGCGCGTCCGATCGGCGTTGTTCCGTTCCAGTGGGCAGGCCCTGGTGCTGCTCCTGAAGACGTTGGCGGCATTGTTGCCGCTGACTTACGCAACAGCGGTAAATTCAATCCATTAGACCGTTCACGTCTGCCTCAGCAGCCGGGTACTGCGCAAGAAGTTCAACCCGCTGCATGGTCTGCGCTGGGTATTGATACTGTTGTCGTAGGTCAAGTCACTCCTAACCCAGATGGTGGGTACACCGTTGCTTACCAACTGGTGGATACCGGCGGTGCGCCTGGTACCGTTCTGGCACAGAACACCTATAAGGTGAACAAGCAATGGCTGCGCTATGCGGGCCATACGGCGAGTGATGAAGTGTTCGAGAAGCTGACCGGAATTAAAGGCGCTTTCCGTACCCGTATCGCCTACGTCGTTCAGACCAATGGCGGTCAGTTCCCTTATGAACTGCGCGTTTCTGACTATGACGGCTACAACCAGTTCACCGTACACCGCTCACCGCAACCGCTGATGTCCCCGGCGTGGTCTCCTGACGGTTCTAAACTGGCTTATGTTACCTTCGAAAGCGGCCGTTCTGCGCTGGTCATCCAGACATTGTCTAACGGTGCAGTGCGTCAGGTTGCGTCTTTCCCGCGTCACAACGGTGCACCAGCATTCTCTCCGGATGGCTCCAAACTGGCGTTTGCCCTGTCTAAAACAGGCAGCCTGAACCTGTATGTTATGGACATTGGTTCTGGTCAGATTCGTCAGGTGACCGATGGTCGCAGTAACAACACGGAGCCGACCTGGTTCCCGGACAGCCAGAATCTGGCCTTTACGTCTGACCAGGCAGGTCGTCCACAGGTTTATAAAGTTAACGTCAACGGCGGTGCACCGCAGCGTATTACCTGGGAAGGTTCACAGAACCAGGATGCTGATGTAAGCAGCGACGGTAAAACTATGGTAATGGTGAGTACAGCTGGTGGTCAGCAGCACATTGCCAAACAAGATCTGGTAGCGGGTGGCGTACAAATTTTGTCGTCAACGTTCCTGGACGAAACGCCAAGTCTGGCACCTAACGGCACTATGGTAATCTACAGCTCTTCTCAGGGGATGGGATCCGTGCTGAATCTGGTTTCTACAGATGGGCGTTTCAAAGCGCGTCTTCCGGCTACTGATGGACAGGTAAAATCACCTGCCTGGTCGCCGTATCTCTAAATAATAATTAATTGATTACTAAAGGAATCTTAGAAATGCAACTGAACAAAGTGCTGAAGGGGCTGATGATCGCTCTGCCTGTCATGGCAATCGCAGCGTGTTCTTCTAACAAGAACGCAAGCAACGACCAGAGCGGCGAAGGCATGATGGGCGCTGGTACTGGTATGGACGCTAACGGTAGCGGCAACATGTCTTCTGAAGAACAAGCTCGTCTTCAGATGCAGCAGCTGCAGCAGAACAACATTGTTTACTTCGATCTGGACAAGTATGACATCCGTTCTGACTTCGCTGCGATGCTGGACGCTCACGCAAACTTCCTGCGTAGCAACCCGTCTTACAAAGTCACCGTAGAAGGTCATGCTGACGAACGTGGTACTCCTGAGTACAACATCTCCCTGGGTGAACGTCGTGCAAACGCCGTTAAAATGTACCTGCAGGGTAAAGGCGTTTCTGCTGACCAGATCTCTATCGTTTCTTACGGTAAAGAAAAACCTGCAGTACTGGGTCACGACGAAGCGGCTTACTCCAAAAACCGTCGTGCCGTACTGGTTTACTAAGAGAATTGCATGAGCAGTAACTTCAGACATCAACTATTGAGTCTGTCGTTACTGGTTGGCATAGCGGCCCCCTGGGCCGCTTTTGCTCAGGCGCCAATCAGTAGTGTCGGCTCAGGCTCGGTCGAAGACCGCGTCACTCAACTTGAGCGTATTTCTAACGCTCACAGTCAGCTTTTAACTCAACTCCAGCAGCAGCTTTCCGATAACCAAAATGACATTGATTCGCTTCGTGGCCAAATCCAGGAAAGTCAGTATCAGTTAAATCAGGTTGTCGAACGTCAGAAGCAGATTTTGCTGCAGATCGACAGCTTAGGTAGCGGTGGTGCAGCGGCACAACCGGCGGCGGGCGATCAAAGTGGGGCGGCGACAGCAACCCCAGCGCCAGCAGCAGACGCGTCAGCCTCCACAGGTGCGCCTGTACAGAGCGGTGACGCGAATACTGACTACAACGCAGCAATTGCCCTGGTGCAGGACAAATCGCGTCAGGACGACGCTATAGCGGCGTTTCAGAACTTCGTGAAGAAGTACCCGGATTCAACCTATCAGCCAAATGCTAATTACTGGCTCGGTCAGTTGAATTACAACAAGGGTAAAAAAGATGATGCGGCGTTTTATTTTGCCTCTGTGGTGAAAAATTACCCGAAATCATCAAAAGCTCCGGACGCGATGTTCAAAGTCGGCGTTATCATGCAGGACAAAGGTGATACTGCGAAAGCCAAGGCAGTATTCCAGCAGGTGGTCAGTAAGTACCCAGGCACCGAAGGTGCGAAACAAGCGCAAAAACGTCTTGGTTCGATGGGATGACCGTCGCATGACCAGAAATTGCGTTATTTCTGGTCGTGCCGCATGATTCGTAAGCAGTTAAGTGATCTGTATCGAAATTTTTGTTGCGCTCAATTCTTAAATCAGTAATATATGCCGCCGTTGCCAAGGGATATCAAACACCCCAGAAGCGGCACAAATAGTGGGTCGTTAGCTCAGTTGGTAGAGCAGTTGACTTTTAATCAATTGGTCGCAGGTTCGAATCCTGCACGACCCACCACTAAAAGATTTCGGTAGTACATGGGTGATTAGCTCAGTTGGTAGAGCACCTCCTTTACACGGAGGGGGTCGGCGGTTCGAGCCCGTCATCACCCACCATTTGGGTCGTTAGCTCAGTTGGTAGAGCAGTTGACTTTTAATCAATTGGTCGCAGGTTCGAATCCTGCACGACCCACCAATTTAACATCTGATTCGGATGTTAAGCGTGAAGGATAGCGTTGCATCAGCAACGGCCCGAAGGGCGAGGCGAAGCCGAGTCATCCTGCACGACCCACCAATTTAATTATTGGTACCGAATAAATATTCAGGCAACACCCGAATGGGTCGTTAGCTCAGTTGGTAGAGCAGTTGACTTTTAATCAATTGGTCGCAGGTTCGAATCCTGCACGACCCACCAGCCTGAATAAAAAATTGAAGTAAATCCCGCAAGGGGTCGTTAGCTCAGTTGGTAGAGCAGTTGACTTTTAATCAATTGGTCGCAGGTTCGAATCCTGCACGACCCACCAATGTAAAAAGGCGCCCTAAAGGCGCCTTTTTGCTATCCATTTCCTGTGACATTTCTTTTCAAATTCGCTATCTTGTTTAGTATATAAAACACAATTGCTATCATCTTTGCGATGCAACGCAAATGAATGGCAAAATGTTAAGCCAGTAAAACGAGAAGCCATTATGAGTGTGATGTTCGATCCAGAAGCGGCAATCTATCCCTTCCCTCCGAAACCTGTTCCGTTGAATCAGGACGAAAAGCATTTCTATCGCGAAAAAATCAAGCGCCTGCTCAAGGAGCGTGATGCCGTGATGGTGGCGCATTACTACACCGATCCTGAGATCCAGCAACTGGCGGAGGAGACGGGCGGGTGTATCTCGGATTCTCTGGAGATGGCGCGTTTTGGCGCTAAACATTCTGCGTCAACGTTACTGGTGGCGGGCGTTCGCTTTATGGGTGAAACGGCAAAGATTTTAAGCCCGGAAAAAACCATCCTGATGCCAACTCTTAACGCTGAGTGCTCTCTGGATCTGGGTTGCCCCATCGACGCGTTCAGCGCCTTTTGCGACGCTCACCCTGACAGAACCGTGGTGGTTTACGCCAATACCTCTGCCGCCGTTAAAGCGCGCGCGGATTGGGTTGTCACGTCCAGTATTGCCGTTGAGTTAATTGAGCATCTTGATAGCTTGGGTCAGAAAATTATCTGGGCACCGGATAAGCATCTGGGTAGCTACGTGCAAAAACAAACGGGTGCCGATGTACTTTGCTGGCAGGGAGCCTGCATCGTTCACGACGAGTTCAAGACCCAGGCGCTGGCACGCATGAAGGCGCTTTATCCGGAAGCGGCGATTCTGGTTCATCCGGAATCACCACAGGCCATCGTGGATATGGCAGATGCGGTCGGTTCAACCAGCCAGCTCATCAATGCTGCAAAGACCCTGCCTCAAAAGAAACTGATCGTCGCCACCGACCGCGGCATTTTTTACAAGATGCAGCAGGCCGTGCCGGATAAAGAGTTGTTCGAAGCACCGACAGCCGGGGAAGGGGCCACCTGCCGCAGCTGTGCTCATTGCCCGTGGATGGCAATGAACGGTCTGAAAGCGATTGCAGAAGGGCTGGAGTCCGGCGGAGCAGCACATGAAATCCATGTCGATGCCGCCCTGCGTGAAGGGGCGTTAGTTCCGCTTAACCGTATGCTGGAATTTGCGACTACACTACGTTCTTGATTAAATAACGCGTAATACGACGCTCTGGGGAAAAGATGGATTTTTTTAGCACGCAGAATATCCTGGTTCACATACCAATCGGTGCTGGCGGCTATGACTTGTCATGGATAGAAGCTATCGGAACGTTGGCTGGCCTGCTCTGTATCTGGCTTGCAAGCCTTGAGAAAATCAGCAACTACGCGTTCGGACTGATCAACGTCACGCTGTTTGCCATCATCTTCTTCCAGATTCAGCTTTACGCCAGCTTGCTCCTGCAACTGTTCTTCTTCGCTGCAAATATTTATGGCTGGTATGCCTGGTCGCGTCAGAACAACCAGCAGGAAGCGGAATTACAGATTCGCTGGTTATCCTTGCCGAAGGCAATAGCCTGGCTTGCGGCCTGCGTTGTAGCGATTGGCTTTATGACGATTTATATTAATCCCGTCTTCGGTTTCCTGACGCGTATCGCCGTGTCGGTCATGTCGAGCCTGGGTTTAAACGTCACGATGCCTGAGCTACAGCCCGATGCGTTCCCGTTCTGGGATTCATGCATGATGGTGCTGTCGATCGCAGCGATGATTCTCATGACCCGCAAATATGTCGAGAACTGGCTGTTGTGGGTCATCATCAACGTTATCAGCGTGGTGATATTTGCACTTCAGGGGGTATATGCCATGTCACTGGAATATCTGATCCTGACCTTCATTGCGTTGAACGGCAGTCGGATGTGGATGAATAGCGCGCGTGAGCGTGGCTCTCGCGCGCTTTCCCGTTAATGATGGTGATGATGTGAATGGCCGGGCTGCGTCTCATTGAGATGGCAGTCAGGCCCTTTGCAGGGCTGATACTCCATCTGAATAGTGACATGTGAAATAGCGTAATGATGTTTTAGGAAGTGCTGGATACGTCCCAGCAGTGCATCATGATCGTGCGGTGGAATGACCTGCACGTGGAGCGTCATGACCGGTTTCTCGCCTACCTGCCAGACGTGAACATGGTGGACGTCACGCACTTCGGGAATCGAACGATTCAAATTACGTTTCAGGGCAGGAATATCCAGCGCAGCGGGCGCGCCTTCTAACAGCTCATTCACGCTCTCCTTTAACAGCCGCCAGGCGCTACGTAGCACCAGACAGGAGACCAGGACCGACAGAATCGGATCGATCGGCGTCCAGCCCGTATAGATAATCACCAGCGCCGCCACGATAGCCCCGACCGAACCCAGCAAATCGCCCAGTACATGCAGCGCTGCCGCACGTACGTTGAGATTTTTCTCTGCGCTGCCGCGATGCAGAATCCAGAATGCCAGAATGTTGGCAACTAGCCCGGCGACGGCAATCACCATCATCGTCCTTCCGGCAATGGGTTGCGGGTGCTGAAATCGCTGGAAAGCCTCCCAGACGATCAAAAGGGTAATCACGACCAGCGCAATAGCATTGACGAAAGCGGCGAGGGTGGTGAGGCGAAGCCAGCCAAAGGTGTGACGCGCATTGGGGGGACGACGAGCAAACTGAACGGCGATTAAAGCGAAAAGCAGGGCCGCAGCATCGGTAAGCATATGCCCCGCGTCTGCCAGCAGCGCCAGCGAACCCGAAATAAGTCCACCGATCACCTCAACGACCATAAAGGTTGCCGTGATGCCAAAAGCCAGCATCAGGCGTTTTGCGTTTTCATCCCTGGGAGAATCCGAATGAGAATGTGTGTGCGCCATACAAGATGTCCTGATTTATTATCTTTGTCAGCTTTGAGTTTTTAACATTTTGCACAAAAAAGAAAGGAGAGCATCAGCTCTCCTCAATTTATTCAGAAGCGGGCAAACCGTTATTGGGTTGTACCGTCAGTTTTGGTGTCGACATCGTTATTACTGCCATCACCGGTTCCAACTTTCTTGTTGATGTCCGGGCATTTGCCATCTTTGCACATCGAATTTTTGTGCACTTCATCTTTGGTCATGCCGTCGTGATTCATGGTGCCTGAATCCGTGCCGTTCGGGTGCAGCATTGTCCCGCTACCCGAGTTGATATTGTTGTTATCAACATTATTTGGCGCAATGTTATCTTTTGCATCAGGTGCGACCTGGCCTGCATTAGCGGCGGCATTCGCCTGACCGTTGCTGTCGGACCCAGCAGTATCGGCCGCCAGTGCTGCACCGCTTGCCATCGTCAAGGTTGCTGTCAGGAAAAGAGTTGCCAGTTTAGTCATTTTCATCATGTTGCTCCTGTTCTGGTTGTTATTTGCTGGATAACTTCGTCCAACAGTGCATAAGCGAAAGAGGGTTTCGCTCAGTGGTGAAAGATTCCAATATCTGGCGTTAAGTCAGAATAGAATCACGTTAAAACATATAAACAGAGTGGTTACCTTTAAAAAGTGTAGGTTACATCTCGCTTTTCGCTACTTTGTGGCGTTTATTAGCGTAATTCCAGGAATTATCCGTGCGGAGTGTAAAATCCCGTTTACACGTTATGGCCAACAAGTTAGATTGAAAGCATTGCATTCATTACTAAAGTTATGCCAACGCTGGAACGAACATGAATTATCAGAATGACGATTTACGTATTAAAGAGATCAATGAGTTATTACCGCCTGTCGCGCTCCTTGAAAAATTCCCCGCCACCGAAAATGCAGCGAACACCGTTTCTCATGCACGCAAAGCGATTCACAAAATCCTGAAGGGTAATGACGATCGTCTGCTAGTGGTGATTGGACCCTGCTCTATCCACGATCCTGCCGCCGCAAAAGAGTATGCCGCGCGTCTGTTGACGCTGCGTGAAGCACTCAAAGGGGAGCTGGAAGTGGTGATGCGCGTCTATTTTGAAAAGCCGCGTACCACGGTAGGCTGGAAAGGGCTGATTAACGATCCGCATATGGACAACAGTTACCAGATAAACGACGGTCTGCGTATTGCGCGTAAACTGCTGCTCGACATTAACGACAGTGGATTACCGGCGGCCGGCGAGTTTTTGGATATGATCACCCCGCAATACCTCGCAGACCTGATGAGCTGGGGCGCGATTGGTGCGCGTACCACGGAGTCGCAGGTACACCGCGAGCTGGCTTCTGGCCTTTCCTGTCCGGTAGGGTTCAAAAATGGTACCGATGGCACTATCAAAGTCGCTATCGATGCGATTAACGCTGCTGGCGCACCACATTGCTTCCTGTCTGTGACCAAGTGGGGCCACTCTGCCATTGTGAATACCAGCGGTAACGGCGACTGCCACATTATCCTGCGCGGTGGTAAAGAGCCTAACTACAGTGCTCAACACGTCGCGGAAGTGAAATCAGGCCTCGAAAAATCGGGTTTATCTGCGCAAGTGATGATCGATTTCAGCCATGCCAACTCCAGCAAGCAATTTAAAAAGCAGATGGAAGTTGGGGCAGACGTTTGCGAGCAGCTTGCAAACGGCGAGAAGGCCGTGATTGGCGTGATGATTGAAAGCCATCTGGTAGAAGGGAACCAGAATCTGGAAGGCAGCGAGCCGCTGGTTTACGGAAAAAGCGTAACCGATGCATGTATCGGCTGGGAAGATACCGAAACGATCCTGCATCAGTTGGCGAATGCGGTAAAAGCTCGCCGCGGCTAGCTTTTACCGAGCAATAAAAAAGCGTGGATTGCTCCACGCTTTTTTTACATCTGGCGAACAGTTACTTCGCTTTACCCTGGTTTGCTACCGCCGCCGCTTTTGCAGCGATTTCGTCAGCGTTGCCCAGATAGTAACGTTTGATCGGCTGGAAGTTTTCATCAAACTCATACACCAACGGCACGCCCGTTGGGATGTTGAGCTCAAGAATCTCGTCTTCGCCCATGTTGTCCAGGAACTTCACCAGCGCACGCAGGGAGTTACCGTGAGCCGCAACGATCACGCGCTCACCGCTTTTCAGGCGTGGCAGAATGGTTTCATTCCAGTAAGGCACAACACGATCGATGGTCAGCGCCAGGCTTTCAGTCTGTGGCAGCTCTGCATCGGTCAGTTTTGCATAGCGTGGGTCGTGGCCCGGATAACGCTCGTCGTCTTTGGTCAGCTCTGGTGGCGTGACGGCGAAGCCGCGACGCCATTGTTTAACCTGCTCGTCACCGTATTTTTCGGCGGTTTCAGCTTTGTTCAGACCCTGCAGCGCACCGTAGTGACGCTCGTTCAGTTTCCAGGATTTTTCAACCGGCAGCCACGCCTGATCCAGCTCGTCCAGAACGTTCCACAGAGTGTGGATGGCACGTTTCAGCACAGAGGTATAAGCAAAATCAAAGCTGAAGCCTTCGGCCTTCAGCAATTTACCCGCTGCTTTTGCTTCGCTTACGCCTTTTTCGGACAGGTCAACATCATACCAACCGGTAAAGCGGTTTTCGTTGTTCCACTGACTTTCGCCGTGGCGCACCAGAACCAGCTTAGTTACAGCCATATCTTACTCCTCAAGCATTTTGAATGATAACAATTCTCATTATATTGCCGTGACCGTACCATCGGCAACGCTTAACCATAACCATAGCGAAAATAGTGGCCCAGTGTAAGATGCTTGTGAATCGCAGGTTATGATTTGTCGTTGAAAGGCGTTATTTTCAGCAAGATGCGCAAAAAAAAGCCCTCCAAAGGAGGGCGAGGTCTTAACGCGGAATGAAGTGATATTCCGTCAGGCTGATGTACGTATTGCCTGGTCGTAAAATGCAGTCAGGCTGCGGGTACTCGGGATGATTCGGACTGTCCGGCAAAAACTCGCTTTCCAGCGCCAGACCTTGCCAGTCGGTGTACTCATCATGTTCGCGTGCGAGTGTGCCGCCCAGATAGTTACCGGAGTAAAACTGTAGGGCAGGGGCGGTGGTGTAAACCGTCATCTGCAACTTTTCGTCCGCTGACCACACCTGCGCGGCGGGCTGATGGATATCGCCTTTCGCCTGTAGCAGAAACGCGTGGTCATAGCCTTTCATTTTGCGCTGGTCATCATCGCTCAAAAAATCCTGGGCGATGCTTTTCGTCATGCGAAAATCAAAGCTGTTACCGTTCACCGACTTCAGGCCTGCGGACGGTATGCCCATTTCATCAACCGGCAAATACTCATCCGCCAGAATTTGCAGCTTGTGATTGCGGATGTCGCACTGATTGCCGTCAAGATTGAAGTAGGCGTGGTTGGTCATATTAACCGGGCAAGGCTTGTCTACCGTGGCGCGATATTCGATAGCGATACGGTTATCTTCCGTCAGCGTGAAGCGGGCCGACGCCGTAAGATTACCCGGGAATCCCTGATCGCCATCGATGGATTCCAGCGCGAACTGCACTTCGCAGTCGTTCTGCTGAACAATCTGCCAGCGACGCTTATCAAACCCTTCCGGACCGCCGTGCAGTTGGTTTTCACCCTGGCTTGGCAGCAAAGGATACTGCACGCCGTCCAGCGAAAATTGGCTTTTGGCGATGCGGTTGGCGTAACGCCCCACGGATGCGCCAAGGTACGCGGCCTGGTTAACGTACTGCTCTGGCGATGCGCAGCCGAGCAGGGTTTCACGCACGCTGCCATCAGGCATGGGAACACGAGCGGAAAGTAATGTCGCGCCCCAGTCCATGACCGTCACCACCATCCCCGCGCGGTTGCGCAGGGTTAACAGGCGATACGGCAGGCCATCCGGTGCGAGGGTTGGCGTTTCGTTTAGCACTGTCCCGCTCCTTGTGAAGGTTTGCACACGTAGAAGGTCTCTTTGATGCCGGTTTTTGCTTCATACTGCTGAGCGACGGCTTCCTGAACGGTGGAGACCAGTGCTTCCGGAATCAGGGCGACCACACAGCCGCCGAAACCGCCACCGGTCATACGCACACCGCCCTGATCGCCAATTGCTGCTTTGACAATTTCTACCAGGGTATCTATCTGCGGCACGGTGATTTCAAAATCATCGCGCATAGAAGCGTGAGATTCTGCCATCAATTCGCCCATGCGTTTCAGGTCGCCTTTTTCAAGCGCTGATGCGGCTTCAACGGTACGGGCATTTTCGGTCAGCACGTGACGAACGCGTTTTGCCACGATGGGGTCTAGCTCGTGAGCCACCTTGTTGAATTCGTTGAGCGATACATCGCGCAGCGCAGGTTGCTGGAAGAAACGCGCGCCGGTTTCGCACTGCTCGCGGCGTGTGTTGTACTCACTGCCCACCAGCGTGCGTTTGAAGTTACTGTTGATTATCACCACCGCCGCGCCTTTTGGCAGGGAAACCGCTTTGGTCCCGAGCGAGCGGCAGTCGATCAGCAGTGCGTGTTCTTTCTTGCCCAGAGCAGAGATCAACTGATCCATGATGCCGCAGTTACAGCCGACAAACTGGTTCTCTGCTTCCTGACCATTCAGCGCGATTTGCGCACCATCCAACGGCAGATGATAAAGCTGTTGGAAGACGGTACCGACCGCCACTTCCAGCGATGCCGATGAGCTTAAGCCTGCGCCCTGAGGCACGTTGCCGGTAATCACCAGATCCGCACCGCCGATATTTTTAGCACGCTGTTGCAGGTGTTTCACCACGCCGCGAACATAGTTAGACCACTGCTGGGTATCGTGGGCCACAATCGGCGCGTCGAGAGAAAACTCGTCAGACTGATTATCGTAGTCGGCAGCAATCACGCGCACCGTGCGATCGTCGCGTTTTGCACAACTGATGACAGTCTGATAATCGATAGCGCAAGGCAGCACGAAACCGTCGTTATAATCGGTGTGTTCGCCGATCAGATTCACGCGGCCTGGCGCCTGAATCGCATGGGTGGCAGGGTAGCCAAATTTTTCAGCAAACAGGGATTGTGTTTTATCTTTCAGACTCATTATTTTTAGACTCCTGATTCGCGGTAATGAACATCGCTGACGGCGCGCAGACGTTCTGCCGCTTGTTCTGCCGTCAGGTCACGCTGGGTTTCCGCCAGCATTTCGTAGCCCACCATAAACTTACGTACCGTCGCAGAACGCAGCAGCGGCGGATAGAAATGGGCATGTAACTGCCAGTGCTGATTGTCTTCGCCAGTAAACGGCGCACCGTGCCAGCCCATGGAATACGGGAAGGAGCACTGGAACAGATTGTCATAGCGACTGGTCAGCTTTTTCAGCGCCAGGGCTAAATCATCACGTTGTGCATCACTCAAATCGGTAATGCGTAGCACATGCGCTTTAGGCAGCAGCAGCGTTTCGAATGGCCACGCCGCCCAATACGGCACGACCGCCAGCCAGTGCTCGGTTTCTACAACGGTACGGCTACCGTCCGCCATCTCACGCTGGACGTAGTCCAACAACATGGCGGACTGCTGTTCAGCGAAATAGGTTTTTTGCAGTCGGTCTTCACGCTCGACTTCATTAGGCATGAAGCTGTTCGCCCATACCTGTCCATGCGGATGCGGGTTTGAACAGCCCATCGCCGCGCCTTTGTTTTCGAACACCTGCACCCACGGATAGGTCTGACCCAGCTCGGCAGTCTGTTCCTGCCAGGTGGTGATCACATCCTTCAGCGCATCAAGGCTCAGCTCCGGCAGCGTTTTGCTGTGATCCGGCGAGAAGCAAATCACGCGACTGGTGCCGCGCGCGCTTTCACAGCGCATCAGCGGGTCGTCACTTTCCGGCGCGTTTGGCGTGTCGGTCATCAGCGCCGCGAAATCGTTAGTGAATACGTAAGTGCTTTTGTAATCGGGATTTTTATCACCGGTTACGCGAGTATTGCCCGGGCACAGGAAGCAGTCAGGATCGTGCTGTGGCAACGTTTGTTGAGCAGGGGTTTCTTGCGCTCCTTGCCACGGGCGCTTAGCGCGATGCGGTGAAACTAAAATCCATTGCCCGGTTAATGGGTTAAAACGCCGATGCGGGTGATCGACGGGATTAAATTGCGTCATGACGGATCCTTAGTCCGGATAGCCCTGCGGATGGCGTGACTGCCAGTGCCAGGTATCTTGTGCCATTTCATCGAGCGTGCGGGTAACACGCCAGTTCAGCTCTTTATCGGCTTTGTTGGCATCTGCCCAGTAAGCCGGGAGATCGCCATCGCGGCGCGGGGCGAAGTGATACGCCACTGGCTTACCGCAGGCTTTGCTGAACGCGTTAACCACGTCCAGTACGCTGCTGCCAACGCCTGCGCCGAGATTATAAATATGTACACCAGGCTTGCCTGCCAGTTGTTGCATCGCGGCAACGTGGCCGTCAGCGAGATCCATGACGTGGATGTAGTCACGTACGCCGGTGCCATCTTCGGTTGGATAATCGTTGCCAAAAATCGCCAGCGAATCGCGACGACCGACGGCGACCTGGGCGATGTACGGCATCAGATTGTTAGGAATACCTTGCGGATCTTCACCCATATCGCCTGACGGATGCGCGCCAACCGGGTTGAAGTAACGGAGCAGGGCGATGCTCCACTCTGGCTGCGCTTTTTGCAGGTCGGCCAGAATTTGCTCCACCATCAGCTTGCTTTTACCGTACGGGCTTTGCGGCGTACCGGTCGGGAAGCTTTCGGCGTAAGGGATTTTGGGTTGGTCGCCGTAGACGGTGGCGGAGGAGCTGAAGATGAAGTTCTTCACGTTGGCGGCGCGCATAGCGGAGATTAAACGCAGCGTACCGTTGACGTTGTTATCGTAGTATTCAAGCGGTTTGGCCACCGATTCGCCGACGGCTTTCAGGCCAGCAAAGTGGATCACCGTATCGATAGCGTGGTCGTGCAGAATTTCGGTCATCAACGCTTCGTTGCGGATGTCACCTTCCACAAACATGGGTTGTTTTCCGCCAAGGCGCTCGATCACCGACAGCACGCTGCGCTTACTGTTGCACAGATTGTCGAGGATGATGACGTCGTGGCCATTTTGCAGCAGTTGCACACAGGTATGACTTCCAATGTAACCGCTACCACCTGTTACCAGAACTCGCATATTTCGCTCCATTAGGCTTATGGTATGTAATAACCATAGCATAACAGAGACGTGAAAAGTGTGACATGGGATAAAATAGTGGAATCGGTTACACTGATTTTAAAACCTGTTTTTTTGACCTTTGAGGACATTCTAAATCAAAGAGATAGGGAAGTATTGATGCAGGTTATCTGAAAAGGGGGCGCACCCCCTTTTGATATTAACGCAGGTCGCTTAATACGTAGCCGTAGCGGTTGTCTTCCGGGACAAACTCAAGGCGGTGGGTGATGCAGGACGGGGCGTCCTCCGCATGGTGTGAAACAAACAGCAGCTGCGTTTCGCCTTCGCCAATCAGGACATCCACAAAACGACGGATCAGCTGACGATTGAGCGGATCCAGCCCCTGAAGCGGTTCATCCAGAATCAACAGCGTCGGGTGTTTGACCAGCGCACGGACGATTAACGCCAGCCGTTGCTGTCCCCAGGACAAGCTATGAAACGGCACATCAGCCACGCGATTACCCATTCCGAGAATATCCAGCCACTGCTGCGCCAGCTTATGCTGCTTGTCCGAGACGGCCTGGTATATGCCGATGGAGTCGAAATAACCGGACAAAATGACGTTACGCACGGTGGTGCTGACGCGATAGTCGAGGTGCAGGCTGCTGCTGACATAACCGATATGCTTTTTAATATCCCAGATGGTTTCGCCACTGCCGCGACGGCGGCCAAACAGCGTCAGATCGTTGCTGTATCCCTGCGGGTGATCGCCCGTGATCAGGCTAAGCAGCGTGGATTTTCCCGCACCGTTAGGGCCGGTAATTTGCCAGTGTTCGCCGGGATTCACCGTCCAGCTCAGCTGATTGAGAATGGGCCTGTCGTTATAGGAAACGACGCCGTTAATTAACTCAATACGGGGTTGGTCGGGGGCTAAACCATGACGCGCCGAAGGTGCATCAGGCTCCGGGAGCGCGATGCCATCCAGCTTTTCACTGTGGGCCAGCTGCGCAATGAGCGTCTGCTGTAACAAGGCGTTTTTCTCGCCGGTTTCGGTCAACGCGCAATCTGCCAGCACGCCGGCAAACTGCACAAAATCAGGGATCTCATCGAAACGGTTCAACACCAGAACCAGGGTATAACCTTGCTGATTCAAATCGGCTAATAGCAACGCCAGCTGCGCGCGGGACTGGACGTCAAGCCCGTCGAACGGTTCATCCAGAATCAACAGTTCTGGCTCGTTCATCAGAGCCTGACACAACAATGTTTTGCGGGTTTCACCGGTTGAAAGATATTTGAAACGACGATCCAACAGGCCTGCAATACCAAACTGTTCGGCCAGGTGTTGGCAACGGATGGGATCTTTTTTCTCGTCCTGGATGATTTCAGCCGTGGTGCGGCCCGTGTCTTCTTCACCCGGACTGAGCAGGTCGGTGTTATTACGTTGCCACTCGTCGCTGACCAGTTTTTGCAGTTGTTCGAAGGAGAGCCGAGTCAGGCGTGAAAAGCTGCACTGGCGTTCGCCCTTAAGCTGGGTGAGTTCACCCGCCAGCGCGCGGGCGAGGGCAGACTTGCCGCTCCCGTTAGTGCCGACAAAAGCCCAGCTTTCGCCAGCGCGTAAGGTTAAATCCGCAAGATCTAATGTGCGTGTGTCGCTAAGACGAAACGTGCCTTGCGAAATATGCAATGATGACATGTGTTATCCCGTTTTTTGCAGCAATATGTCTCAGGGATACCGACTGTCGCCAAATTTGTCAATGCGCTTAGCATAACGTGGCGATAATCACCCGGTCGGCATTAAAATATGCCGTCACGTCCGCGCCTTCTTCTAAATCCGTCGCGCTCGCCGTCGGCACGGTGGCACATAGCGTTTGACCATCCGGCAAGGCCATCAGCACTTCACATTGCTCGTCGCCACGCTCAATATGGCTAATTTTTACGCGCAGTTGATTATCGGCAGCTCTTGCCTGTTCAGCATCACGCGTGATATTCACCCACGGCGCTTTGAGCAACACCAGCACCTCTTTGCCTTCATCCAGCCCGAGTCGCTCGCCGCTTTGCGCGGTAATCGCCACTTTCAGACGCGTGGTTCCATCGGCCAGAATAATATCGACATGCTGCTGAACCTGAGAGTTATCGCGAGCGGTAACGGTTCCGAACCATTGGTTGCGCGCGCTGGTTTGCAATGAGAAGCGGGAAATGGCCGCCAGCAGGCTGTCGAGGGGGAGGGCATCGTCATCGCTTAACACGTCAAAGGCTTTCTGCTGAATCTGTGCCAGCAGGTCGTAAAGCTGGATCAGACGCAAACCGTAGCGGGTTAATACTGCGCCGCCGCCACCCTTGCCACCCGTTGCTCTGTCGACCAGCGTCTGTTCGCTGAGGGTGTTCATGTCATTGATGGCATCCCATGCACTTTTATAGCTGATACCGGCGTTCTTAGCTCCCTGGCTAATTGAACCCGTCTGTTCTATTTGTTTAAGCAGGGCGATGCGTCGCGGATCGGCGAAAAGCTTCTGCTGAAGTCGAAGGGTAAGGAGAATTTCGGCCTGCATAACAAAGTCCTGGCAAAAAGTGTATTGTGGACCAAATGCCCTGGTGCGCAAAGGGTACCGCACAAAAGGGGATGTATTTCTCATCTTTCAGAGTAGAATACGCTATTCACAATGTCTGGAGAAAACCATGTTAGAGTTGTTGAAGAGTCTGGTATTCGCCGTGATCATGGTACCCGTAGTGATGGCCATCATCCTCGGCGCCATCTACGGCTTAGGTGAGTTGTTCAACCTGTTTTCGAACATCGGTCACAAAGACCAGCCTAAAAAGCAGCATTGATTTCCTTCAAAACGCCCGGTCAGTCCGGGCGTTTTGCCCTTAAGTTTTTCCCACTCCCGCCGATATTTATTCTATAGCCATTTCGTTTACTCATTAATCGGTACGATTTAACGCTAGGTTATCCCTACCGTTGTCGTTATATTTATTTGTATATAACGACACTCACAGGAGTTAAAAATGGCACGTAAATGGTTACGCCTTTTCGCCGGGGCAACACTGACGCTTTCGCTCACCGGACATGCGTTCGCAGACGAAGCAAAAATCACGGTCTTTGCGGCAGCGTCGCTGACCAACGCCATGCAGGACATTGCGGCGCAATACAAAAAAGAGAAAAATGTCGATGTCGTCTCTTCGTTTGCGTCCTCGTCGACTCTGGCCCGCCAGATTGAAGCGGGCGCGCCTGCCGATCTGTTTATTTCTGCCGATCAGAAATGGATGGATTATGCCGTAGAGAAAAAATCTATCGATACGGCAACGCGTGAAACGCTGCTCGGCAATAGCCTGGTCGTTGTGGCACCTAAAGCCAGTGCGCAGGGCGAATTCACTATCAATAAAGAGACTAACTGGACCACCCTGCTGAAGGAGGGTCGTCTGGCGGTGGGCGATCCGGATCACGTGCCAGCGGGGATTTACGCAAAAGAAGCACTACAAAAACTGGGGGCGTGGGATACGCTGTCACCGAAACTGGCTCCTGCCGAAGACGTGCGCGGTGCGCTGGCGCTGGTAGAACGTAATGAAGCTCCACTGGGTATCGTTTATGGCTCTGACGCCGTTGCCGGTAAAGGGGTGAAAGTTGTTGGCACCTTCCCGGAAGACTCTCACAAGAAAGTCGAATACCCGATTGCCATCATCGATGGACATAAAAATGCAACGGTCAGCGCCTTCTATGACTACCTGAAGGGGCCGCAAGCGTCTGCAATCTTTAAACGTTATGGATTTACGACTCACTAATGATATTGACGGATCCTGAATGGCAGGCGGTGCTGCTGAGCCTAAAAGTCTCATCCCTGGCGGTTGTCTTTAGTTTGCCCTTTGGGATCTTCTTCGCCTGGCTGCTGGTTCGCTGCCAGTTTCCAGGCAAAGCCCTACTCGACAGTGTGCTGCATCTTCCCCTCGTGTTGCCGCCTGTAGTGGTCGGTTATCTGTTGCTGATTGCTATGGGGCGACGCGGTTTTATCGGCCAATGGTTATATGACTGGTTTGGTCTGACGTTTGCATTTAGCTGGCGCGGTGCGGTACTGGCTGCGGCGGTAATGTCGTTCCCGCTGATGGTGCGGGCCATTCGCCTTGCGTTGGAAGGGGTGGATATCAAACTGGAGCAGGCCGCGCGCACGCTGGGTGCCGGACGCTGGCGCGTGTTCTTAACCATCACCTTGCCGTTGACGTTACCGGGGATTATTGTCGGTACGGTGTTGGCTTTTGCCCGTTCGCTTGGCGAATTTGGTGCAACCATTACCTTCGTGTCTAACATCCCTGGCGAAACCCGCACTATCCCGTCAGCAATGTATACCCTGATTCAAACGCCGGGCGGTGAAAGTGCTGCCGCGCGGCTGTGTATTCTCTCTATCGTCCTGGCGCTGGTATCGCTGCTGATTTCTGAATGGCTGGCGCGACTCAGCCGTGAGCGGATGGGGAAATAATCATGCTGGAACTTAACTTCACCCAGACGCTGGGAAGCCACTGCCTGACGCTAAACGAAACGCTCCCCGCGAGCGGCATCACCGCAGTTTTTGGCGTATCAGGTGCTGGTAAAACCTCGTTGATCAACGCCATTAGCGGCTTGACGCGTCCGCAAACGGGCCGGATTGTGCTTAACGATCGTGTACTTAGCGACGTCGAAAAAAAGATTCATCTGGCCCCTGAAAAGCGTCGAATTGGCTATGTGTTCCAGGATGCTCGACTCTTTCCGCATTACAAGGTGCGCGGCAATCTGCGCTACGGCATGGCGAAAAGCATGGCCGGACAGTTTGATAAGCTGGTGGCGTTGCTGGGCATTGAAGATCTTCTGGAACGCCTGCCGTCGTCGCTCTCAGGCGGTGAAAAACAGCGCGTGGCGATGGGTCGTGCCCTGTTAACCGCGCCCGAACTGCTATTGCTGGATGAACCGCTGGCCTCGCTTGATATTCCCCGCAAGCGTGAGCTACTGCCATACCTCCAGCGTCTGGCCCGCGAAATCAATATTCCGATGCTCTACGTCAGCCATTCCCTGGATGAGATTTTGCATCTGGCGGACAAAGTGCTGGTGCTGGAAAACGGCAGCGTCAAAGCCTTTGGCAATCTGGAGGAGGTCTGGGGCAGCAGCGTGATGCACCCGTGGTTGCCGAAAGAGCAGCAGAGCAGCATCCTGAAAGTGAGCGTGCTGGAACATCATCCGCACTATGCGATGACCGCGCTGGCGCTGGGCGATCAGCATCTGTGGGTGAATAAGATCGACAAGCCGCTGCAATCCGCGCTGCGTATCCGTATTCAGGCATCGGACGTGTCGCTGGTGCTACAGCCGCCGCTGCAAACCAGTATCCGTAATATTCTGCGTGCCAAAGTTGCGCAGTGTCTTGATGACAATGGGCAGGTAGAGGTGCAGCTTGAAGTGGGCAGTAAAACGCTTTGGGCGCGTATCAGCCCGTGGGCCAGAGATGAGTTAGGTATCAAACCTGGCCTGTGGCTTTACGCGCAGATCAAGAGCGTTTCTATCACGACCTGATTACAGCAGGTGGGTGTAAATATACTGCGCGATGCTGTCGGTGGTGTTGTCGCCGATGACGATGTTGGCCCGTGCTTTGACCGCATCGTCTGCATTGCCCATTGCCACGCCCGTTCCCGCCGCTTCCAGCATGCTGATGTCGTTGTAATTATCGCCAAAGGCAATGACATCCTGCATGGACCCGCCCTGCGACTCGACAAACTGCGTCAGGCGCTTTCCTTTACTGTTGCCTTTGCGGGCAATATCGACCTGATCGTGCCACGACCATTCGCATTCCAGACCCAGCGTTTGCTCGACGTGTTTGGCAAATTCGTTCAACTTGGCGGTGTCCTCATCCGTCAGCGCAAACTTCCAGATAGCGTTGACCTCTTCAGCCGCCTGGCGCAAAGAGGGGACCTGAGTAAAGACAGGGCGCTGAGCTTCTGGCAACGTCAGTGCCCAGTTGCTGGTGCGGATCACATGCCCGGTAGGGCGTTCGTAAAGCATCGCATCGTCGACGTACATCAAGCCGTGAACGTCATGCTCATTGAGCAAATCAATCAATTGCAGAGCTTGAGGTACCGGCAGGGGATCGGACTCGATCACTCTTTTTGCCTGATAATCATACAAGTGTGTTATGCTTATACAAACAAAAAATAGAAGGTTGCACATGAAAAAAGTCTTTGTGTATCACCGTGTTAGCTCCGATCAGCAGCTTGACGGGTCAGGCATCGCACGCCAAGCAGAACTATTAGAAGGCTACTTAGAGCGTACTGGCATTTGTGCGGAAATGGATGATCCAGCCCCAGTAGTACTATCGGATCAAGGTGTCTCAGCCTTTAAGGGTTTAAACATCTCAGAGGGTGAGTTAGGGGCATGGATGGAACAAGTACGTAATGGTATGTGGGATAGTTCTATATTGGTAGTGGAATCTATAGACCGCTTTAGCCGCCAGAACCCGTTTGATGTGATGGGTTACATCAATGCTCTAATGGCACACAACGTAGCTATTCATGATGTAATGGCTAACATAGTTATCAGCCGTAGTAATTCTAAAGATCTACCTTTTGTGATGATGAATGCTCAACGGGCATATGATGAATCTAAGTATAAAAGTGATCGTATTCGTAAAGGTTGGGCGAAGAAACGCGAACACGCATTTAACAAAGGTACTATTGTAACTAATAAGCGTCCTCAATGGATCGAAGTAGAAAATGATAAGTATGTACTTAATCATAAAGCGGCAGTAGTTAAAGAGATTTTTTCTCTTTATCAAACTGGCATGGGATGTCCAACTATTGCTAAACAACTTCAAAGGAAAGAAGGTGAGCAATATAAATTTAATCGTCCGTGGACTGGTGAACTTGTCCATAAGATTCTTACTAATCGCCGTGTAACAGGTAAGATTTTCATTTCAGAAATCATCCGTAACCATGATGATATTGAAAATCCAGTAACTCAGAAAAAGTACGATATGGATGTGTACCCTGTAGTGATTAATGAAGAAGAATTTGAATTAGTACAGGAATTGCTAAAGTCTCGTCGTCCTAATGCTGGACGTGTTACCGTGAAGAAAGATGGACAGGAAGAAGTACTGATTAAAAGTAATTTGTTTAGTGGTATCGCACGTTGTACTGAATGTGGCGGTCCAATGTATCATAATGTGGTTCGTGCTAAACGTACACCAAAGAAAGGCGATCCCAAAATTGAGGAATATAGATACATCCGTTGTCTCAATGAACGTGATGGACTTTGTGAAAATAAAGCTATGACATATGAAACGGTAGAACGTTTTGTTGTAGAACATTTGTTAGGGATCGATCTTAGTACTGTAATTAAGGAGCAGGAATTTAATCCTGAAATAGAAGTATTGCGTATCCAGATTGATCAAGTTAAGGATCAGATCACTAACTATGAAAATGGTATTGAACGCCGTAAAAGTACTGGTAAGCCTATATCTTTTGAAATGCGTGAAGAACTCGATGATGCTAAATCAGAATTAGAGAGATTGTTAGCACGACAGGCTTCATTAGCTACAGTACAAGTAGATGTGCCAGTACTACAGGATGTTAACGTTACTGAATTATATAATGTGAATAACGTCGACATACGCACACGTTATGAGAATGAACTTAACAAGATTGTTTCTAATATTCGTCTAAAGCGTAACGGCAATTTTTACACAATTGACATTATCTACAAGCAGAACGAGCTGAAAAGGCATGTCCTTTTTATAGAGAATAAGAAGAAAGAACAAAAGTTAATCAGTGAGGTGATCATTGAAAATGTTGATGGTGCTAAATTCTATTACACACCATCTTTCGTAATTAGTGTTAAAGATGGTGAGATCCGTTTTCAGCAGACTAAAGAAGATCTTTCAATCATTGATTACTCGCTATTACTGAACTATGTAGATGCTGTAGATCGATGTGATGCCGTAGGTGTTTGGATGCGAAACAATATGAGTTTCTTATTCACTAAGTAACGAGTATCCTAAACATAAAACGAAAGAAACCTCTTAATTAACTTGTAACGTCAGCAGAGCCACCAAAAATGCGATTTTAGAATCTTGCTTCAGCCGTGAAGATTTTTTGAAAAATACAAAGTTGAGTAATGATAGTATTTCTCTTTTAAAAATGTAACTAACAATCGTTACATGTGTTTTTGTGATAAATCTAACGTTACTTCAAAAGTACATAGTGATGTACTTGAAAGTAGTCTATAGTTAAATTGACAATAATAATAAAGTAGTATCAGTTGAGTAGTTAGCAGTACTTTGATGATAGTTATCATGGGACGTAAGCGAAATACGATACATTTTTTTGCCCTGCTAGTATTTGATGGTATTAGCAGGGTGTTTTTATGTTTGAAGAACAATAGTAAAGCTAACTATCATTAACGTTGAATAGTAAAAGCTATCATAAATCGAAAGGCAGACTATCTAACTTTCTGAGAACTATCTGATTATCTTAAAAACAAGATTTATACGTTTTAAAATTAATTTTGGCCTCGTGTACGCTCGTATACGAGGCTTTTTCGTATATGGCAATGCGTTGGTGTGGTTTAGTGATAGAGCCTCTCAAAACGCGTTACAGCAAAGAGTATGTTCGTATCAGTACTTCTATTACAATAACTCACATGATTACGCCTCAATATATAAATAAATGTATACAATACAGGAGGCGTATACATGCTAAAACTATTAATTGAAATCTTACTATTCCCAATCTACACAATACTAGTATTGATGTTTATGATTCTCACAGTACTAGCACTTCCACTAAAGATACCATTTGTAGAACGTCACGTAAGACAACACATAAATAAAAGTACTGATAAATTACGAAAGAAAAAGTCCTAAGAATTTTGGAACGGGTGATTTTTTCACGGTATAATGTAGGTATCTATAACATATTTGGGACAGACGCAAAAAATGTCCTATAATATAGATATGGCTTTCTGAGTGATCGAAAATGTTCACCTAGCCGAACTGCGAAGCATAATTCCATTTCTCCAGCCATCAGAGACTAAATAGATGGTAACATTATAATTCTCCTATATTGCTAAAGTATAGCCCCCTAAAAGGGCTATCTTTTTTGCTTGGGATAAATAACGTATACGTATACAAATTACATGAGGTAATTAAATGAAGAAAAATAAATCTAAGGATAGAAAAGATAACGTAATAACCGCACGTTTATCTAATTCACAGGTTGAAGTACTAAAGAAATTGATTGATGAAGGTAAGATATCAAAAGGTACTCTATCTTCTGCTGTAGGTTACTTAATTGATCAGTACATGGTACTAAACAGTAAGTAGTTAATTGGTTGTCTACTAACCACACAATAAGTAGAAACGCGATTACAGGAAGTAACGCGGGTAATATGGAAGTTATATATGAAAATTTGGAAAGAAACAAAATATGAATATTATGTAGTAAGTAATGAAGGTGAAGTATTCAATACTAAGACAGAAACACTACTAAAGCTAACCCCTTCAAAATCTAATGGGTACTACAAAGTATCACTATCTGTCAAAGGTGGTGATAGTAGAACTGTAGAAGTACATCGACTAATCGCAGAAACTTTTATTGAACGTGATGAATCATTGAAATTAGTTGTTGATCATATTGATGGTAATCCCCTAAACAATCACGTGGATAACCTACAATGGATTACACAAAAAGAGAATATGGCAAAAGCGAAAAATAAACGTAGCTGGAATAGATTCACCGAAGAAGAGAAAGTACAAATCATTGATGCGTGGAATACTGGAAAGTACTCATACATTGGGATTACATCCCACTTCAATCAACTATGGAACCGTAATACTACACGACATAGTTACACAAGAATTATCAAACAAGCATAATAACTTAGGGGCTATCATGTAGGAGTGACAGCCCCATATTAAGGGGTAATTATAATGGCAAGAAAAGAAACAATACACAATAATCAAATGATCCAGAATGAACTACGTTTCATTTGCTTTAATTCACTATCTAGTGAAGCAAAAGAAGTAATGCGTGGAATAATCCAGGAAAGTACTTTTCTAGGTAAACACCGTGTACCGGAAGAAGATGTATTTGCGATAGTAAAGAATGCTCCTGAAATCAGTGAAGTGATGGTATTTGAACATCTAAAATTATTCAGACAGAATAAAAATCAAAAATATCCAGATAGTAAATCATCGCGTGAAAAATACAAACGCATAGCAACCCTGGTATCACAGGCGTTTGAAGTACTAGTAAAGGAAGGGAAATCCCTTAATAGAATGGAGCAATACAAACCAAAGAAAACCGTAACTGAAGAACATGTAGCACTAGTTGAACTGCTAAAAGATGAAGGTGCGGATCTTATTACCTTAATTGAACGACTAGTAGCAATGAATAAGTAATTGATTCATATGGGAATAATAACCGTAACTATAACCGTATTGTATACGTCGAAAATACGGTTATTATGAGTAAAATACGGTTGATGCCACAATATATAGTAGTAAAATCAACGGGTTACATACTATATATTGATTCCCGTAACTTAATATAATATACACTTTAAAGTAAATGCCTTACTTGTCTATTAAGTCTCATAGAGCCTAACTCGCTTTGCTCGTTAGTCTCTGTAAAACCAAAAAGATAAGATCGTAAACCTGCGTTTTTCTCGCTAGTCACTCGAAGAACGCCACGCCTTTTGTTTTTTCTATCGACTACTGAAGGAAGTGAAAACCAATAATGTTTTGGGTCTGCCGTCTTTTGGAGTAACTACGCGGGCTTTGCCCTTGTCGGGCTATCGGGCTGTTTAAGCCCTTACGATTAATTAATCAATAACTGGTAAAGTACTACCAGAACTAAGGACTTATCAGATGATGAGGCAGTATACTTCCAACAATCATTAGTTAACTAAGAGTTAGGTACAATAATCCGAGTAATTAATATCTTATCTGATCATCTAAAGGTAGAATCACCAGATAATCCCATATAACCTTTATGGTCTATTTGTGACTTTATTAGCACCGATTAACATTAAGAAATCATTAGGAAAGATGATACTTACGTAAATGATTGAAACAAAATATTAAACCCTCTGAAAACCGGATATTAGAGACAAGTATACAATTTACATTCGAAACCTTGAAAACATGTAGATAACAGGTATGTTTATAGGTATAGCTCGCTAACTAATAAAATTTATTAACTTATTCTCATTTAGATTACTTACAATACTTCAAGACGGGGAAGTGATTGATATGAAACATTTTTTCATAGTGGAGCCATTAGTAGACCCAGTTTCAATGAGGTTAAGAGGGGTTGAAATATTAACTCGCTTCCAAGATCAGTATGGTAAGTTTTACCCGCCGGATACTGTCATTCAGAGCATGAGCAATGAAGAAAGATGTTTGTTACTCAGAGAGCAAGTCACTGCTATCAAAGAAAAAAGTGATTTCTTCACAAAGAACAATCTGTTGTGTAGTCTTAATGTTAACAGGGATATGATTGAATGTATCAATCGCACACCTGAAGAAGATTGCCTATTAAAGGGTATGAATTATGTGCGGCTTGAAATTTCAGAGAGTCTAGCAACATGTGAACTACACACCCGTACTAAACTAATAGAAGCACTATGTACTAGATTTGGTAAGGTATGGCTGGATGATTTGGGAGCAGGATATTGTGATATAAGCATGGTTGATGCTTCTCAGTATGAATTGATTAAGATTGATCGTGAATACTTCTGGCGGGAAGCCAAGAAAGAACAGCCATTCAAAGGTTTGATACTCTATAAAAATAAATGTAATAAAATCGTCTTTGAGGGCGTAGAGACAGATGAACAACTTGAACTAGCTAGACGTTTAGAGGTATGGGGTGTACAAGGTTACTTGTTTAACTCTTGTAAATTAATTGATATTGAAAGTCTGGCACTTCGCTATGACTATATAAGGCTGACAAATTAATATCTAGAATCGTTATGTGCTATAAAATTCTTTCCCTTGATAATGGTATATATGAGATATATCGCCTGAGTGATAGCCGCGATGATTCGTTTACTCAGTTAGCCCGGACTATCCTTAGTTCACATGAAGTTTTACTAACTAATCCTCAAACGTATCCCGACATTTCATATATAGACTATATTATGTTCTACGTACCCTAGTTAAGGAAGAAAATGAATTATAAAAAATGTGACTATTCTGCTATAGAATTAGTGGATGGTGTAATCTTTCGCATGAAAGATGATATTACTGGTTTTTATAAGTTAGTTGATAATGAAAAATATTACTATTATCATTTTGAGGATGGCGTCTATACACGTACTGATGGTTTAGTAACAATAGATAAGGGTGATCTTTTTTCTAATCTACTTGAGCTGAGAGCGGAGAGTTTCATTTATATCTCAGACCAAAATATAGAAATGCCTCAGAGTGAATTCCGTAGTGCTTTTTTATATTTCGATAGTTTACGAGTCAGCATTGAAAGCATTGATGGAAACATGTCAATAAAATCATTTGATTATAAAACTGATACTGAAATTCAAACTTATAATGATGTACTACAGTTCTATAATCACATCATTGATAATAAATGTGCGTATTATGGAAGACCCGACTTTGACAATGATATTCTTATCAATTCATTACGCAATATTGGCGTTCCAATCGACCAGGTTAAGGAACATCTTACAAGATTTGATATGTTTTGTAGAATGATTATTCCTGAATATCAGTATCCAATCTCACCAACAGAGATAAAACAGCTTAGCTATTAATTTTCTCAATGCCTTTACTACTTGGTAAGGGCATTGAGCTTTTGGATTAACTTTAAAAAAACTTATCGATAATCTTATATGGCTTTACCTCTATATCATACCTAAAGTACACTCATAACCTCACGCCCCCCACTATGGGTAGGTTTGTTGAAGGTGTGGGTGTGGCGTGAAGCTACCATACGACAGCCCTCAGTACTGTTACTCCCCCTTCAGTTTACATGTAAGTAAAGAAATTCTACATAAGGCCGATACTACCCATTGTGACTTAGAGGATGTTGAAACAACCTCTTGTATTCCAGATAGTTCACAAGGGTTACTAATGGGGAAAATTATTGTAGTTTTATTGGTGCTCATCGCTTTGTATTTCAAAATCTCAGGTGGAGATGTTAAGCATGAAGCACAGCACGAAGAACCGTCTACCCAGCTCACCAATCAAGAGTTACAGGACGCTAAGGATTTCGCTCAGGCTCTTATCCAGCGTGATTACACATGCGATAAAGTCACTACGTTTAGCAATGCGAACTTCTCAGGCCGTATAGATGTATGGTGTGATGATCAATACCAGTATGAGATTACAAAGCCTGGTGGACGCTGGCAGGTAGTAGCGAAGTAATCTGAAAATTTCAGTACTAAGCCCTGTATGATGTGAATCTACAGGGCTTTTTCAATTTGTAAATGATATTATCATTCAGAACTTGCCTATAGTGAAGAGTGGTAAAATGAAAATTACTGTTGAAAATATCTCTGAGATGTTCGAGGGAACGAAAGAACTATTGATTGGTGGGCTGATCACGGCTGTCACTGGTTTGATTATTATAATTGGTCCAAATGGCAATGAATATGTAAAAGTGCCTTTGATGTTTGTTGCGATATTTCTAATTACTATAATACCTGGTTTTATCGCGATGCTTTTCTCACCATTAACAAAACTGACAGCAAAGATTTTTGATATTAAAAGTAGCAATATACTTTGCCGCCTGTTTTCATTTTTGTATTTCCTACTGTATTGGTTTGTAACGCTTTCAGTGTTCAACTTTATAATTAGATATGTATTAAATGTACACCCAATAGAAGATGGTATGAAAATATGCTTTGCTATTGGGTGCTTTATTGTCGCAGTAGTACAAACAAGAAGATTTTACACAATACTTATTAAGTAATTGAATATGCCCCAATAACATGAACTGTCCTACTCAATGGGGCCGTCAATGTGTAGGGGCATTTTTTAGAATGGCAGTTCTTCTTGCCCACAAAACCAATCATCAGCATGTTGTTCAATCACAAGGTGTTCAGCATGTAGATAACTCAAAGCATCCAAAACCTCTTTGAATGGCGTTTCGCTAATCAGTACAAAACAATCCCTTTCCACCGTTCCCAGCCAGAACACCCCACCTACAGAACCTTCAAATATCACTCGATCACCAAACTTGAATTGCTCAAGAACACTTCCCCGATAACATACCGTGAACCAAACCCCAGCGTGTGAGAACTGATGAACACCTCTACGTATGGATGGATCGTAACCGTTCTTATTGCCCATTTCTTAGCCCTCCACTAACCGTTAGATACTGTAAATCTATACAGTGTAATGCTGAAGAACAAGACGAAACGCTAAAAATTCAATAAAAACGATCATATTCAATAAGTTAAATGATTTTCTTTAGGCGAATAGTTTCTATGCTAATAGATTATAACGATCAATAATAGAGTATCGATCGATTAAAGAGATCAATTTGATGATAATAACTAGCTTTATAGCAGAGCCGATCATGACAACTTCAGGCCAACTGGTTGGTTGTGAATTGTTAACCCGTTTCCATCGCCAGGACTTGCCTGTACTGAACAGTAAGTACTTCATCATGACTATGGATATTGAAAGGAAAAAGGAACTACTCACACGACAACTACAGGCCATAGAATTACGTGCGTCATGGTTCAGGGATCACCGGCTTTTCTGTACCGTTAATGTTGATACCTTACAGGCACGGCTATGTGTATATGACAGTGGTATAACTCACTTACTGGATAAGCTGGAGTTTGTCAGGTTGGAGATCTCAGAAGACTTTGAAGGGTTGGAATTGGGTATAGATCATCCGGTGTTACGAACACTGTTAAACGTAGGCTATCGCTTGTTCCTTGATGATCTTGGTTCCGGTCGGGCTAACGTTGCGGCGTTAACTACTGGATGCTATGAAGCGGTAAAAATCGATAGGGCGTTCTACCGTGAGGAAGTACAAAAACCAACATTCAACGTACTGATGAAGAACATCATGAACTATTGCCCCTATGTAATCGTAGAGGGAGTAGAGCAGCGGCAAGAGCTACCAGTACTACGCGATGCTGGAGTAACGGCAGTACAAGGATACCTGTACCGATCAGTACCGTTTGACAAGATACACAACCTTCTCTAACACCATAGTAAATACCCTATAGACAACAACTATGGGGTATACCTATGAACATAACATTACACTTCCCTAAAGGCTCTACAAGCATCATAGACGGTACTTATACAGGTTATGAGTATTCCCGTTCAGATAAGCTAATCAACGCTCATATCACGTTTGATGAATCATACAAGCTATTCATCAACCATCACAGTTTAGTACTCAGCTATAAATACATCACAGTGAATCACCAACACAGCTACACAATCGGTAGATGGGTTTATGACTGGAGCACAATAGACAATTACAAAGGCTCAGAGCGTGTACACCTCGACTATCTACAGTGCTTGACTCAGGAATTAATACAAGATGAATCACTGAACGGTAGACCTATAGATAACTATCGAATTGCTCTATTAATCAATCAATTCAGAGAAGAAAAATAACTCAACAAAATGAGAACCTTTGTCATTTAGGTTCTCTTTGGGCTTTAAAACACCGCGTAGATTTCGACGCACTTTGTTTTAAATATATGTGAAAAAATAATAAAGAGGCGAAACGTTATACAAATGAATAAGAACATTAGCATGAATCAGCTTGCGAAACAGTACGGGTACAACGAATCAACAGTACGAGAATGGAAAGCACAGGGTATGCCAATTGGTCAAGGTACTGAAGAAGCTGATACACGAGCATGGATAGTACAGAATGTAATTCTACCATTGCGTAATACCGATACACGTGAACAAATAGATCAAGAACGCCTACGTAAACTAAAAGCAGAAGCGGCATTATCTGAACTTGAATTACAGGTGAAACATGGAACGGTAGTTAGTACTGAATATCTTGAACAAGTACTAACTGAATACCTATTTCAAGTTAAAACAGCAATGAGAGCTATCCCTAGTAAAACATACTTGGAACTATTCGCACAGACAGACGCAAAAGATTTACGAGATATATTAAAACAACATATTGATAGTACTTTATTCCAGCTAGGAAGCATGGAATTTGAACTACCCACGGATGAAGAAATATTAGAAGATGGAAACGAACAAGAAGAAATTAACGCAAGTACTAATGAAAGTACTGCCGACGATACAGCCACCGAAGATACAGAAAACAAGCCAATGGATCAGTAATGGTGTAGTTAAGTTTGTTGACGGGCCGAATATGGGGCTTGATTGGGTTCCGTTTTCCTTTCAACGCGAACCAATGGATATAGCACAACATAGAAGTACTAAAAAGATCATTCTACAGTCATGTAGTCAGCTTTTAAAAACCACTGTTTTACAATCCATAGCATTTAACCTGATGGCAAATGATCCATGTAATTTTGCTTTTGGTAGTTCTTCTGAATCTGAAGTGAAGAAATTCAAGGATGGTAAATTTCTACCAGCTATTGAAACCAGTGAAGTACTAAGCCCATTAGTTACAGACAAGAATGATAAGAACGCCGCGAACAACGCGAAGCAAACACAAATGATAAACGGTACTTTTGTGTACTGGCTAAACCTCAATACACCAGGAAACCTACGCGGTATTACTTGTCGTGTAGTTCTATTGGATGAGGTGAGTAATGTTTCTATTACAGAAGAAGGTTCACCAATAAAACTAGCAGAAGCACGTACTAGTACTTTCGGTGATGATGCTCTAGTAGTTATTTCAAGTACACCATTATATAAAGATGATTTAATTAACTCAGAATATAACCTCTCTGATAAACGCCGTTGGTTTGTTACTCACACTTGCGGTCATGAAAATACTTTTGAATGGGAACAAGTAGCATTTGAATTCAAACAACTTGAGAATGGTAGAGCAATACCAGACAGTACAACTACACGTTTAATTTGTCCTCATTGTCAGGAAGAGATAGACGAGCATACACGCCACCAAATGATCGATAACGGTCGATGGATAGCTACTAGTACTGTTGGTGATCCGGGTGTGGTTGGCTATCAGATTTCGCGTATGTATTCCCCATTGAATACTATTTCAGAAATGGTTAGTAAGTTTGCCGATGCTCTTTATAATTTCAATCTTCAAACATTTTATAATAATGAATTGGGATTACCCTATGAAGATGAATACGCAAAAGAACTAGATATACTTCGATTGGAATCATTACGTGAAGATGAATTTAATCTACATAAAATACCTGAAAGTACTTTAGGTATATGTATTGGTGTTGACCAACAATTAGATCGCCTGGAAGCTACTATATTAGGCTTTGATGAAAAGAACATTTACGTGCTTTCTCACGAATTCTTCTATGGTCATGACTGTACCAAGATTGAATCTCAAGCATGGAAGGACTTAGATCAGTTTTGTCGTCAAGATTTCCGAAGTCTTGACGGTCGCATAGTACCTACACTTGCCGTGTTCGTGGATAGTTCGAATGGTAACGCCACTGATACTGTTAAGAAGTTTACCGCACGTTGGGCTAAGTATCATCCTATTAAGGGTTCTAGCAGTACTACAAGTGACTTATTCAAACAGAGTACACAAGCCGGATATAAACTTCAGATCCTTAATGTTCATGAGCAAAAGAATACTATTCGTAAACTTTTAAACTTGATGCTCAGTACTGAAGCAGAGAACGCACCAATTCAATTACGCTTTTCCAGTACTCTACCATCAGATTACTTTGAACAACTATCAGCCGAAGAGTTAAAACCTGCTGGTGGTAAATTAGTATGGCGACTAAAGAAAGGGCAGAAGAGAAACGAGGCTCTAGATTGTCTGGTCTATGGAATGATCGCAATCGTATATTCCCAATCACAATTAGGTACGCAACCGTTTAGAAAACTACGCGAACATAAAGCCAAATCATTACCACAAAAGATAAATAAACCAGAAGAATCACAACCTACCCAAAGTACCAGACGTTCTAGGCGTGCTGGTGTGGGTTCAAACTGGTTTGGAAAAACGTAAAATGATAAGGATATCCAATGGCAATTTTACCAGAAAAGATTTATATGGTTTCAAACCCATATGATTATCTTGTAACAATTCCTGCTAAAACACTTTTCGTTATTTCATATGTCAGTACTGGTAATTCAATTACATTAGATAACAGTAATAGTGATAGTGAACAACCATTTACTATTACCTTTGAAACTAACGTTGCTTCAGAAAAGCTATTCTGTACAACTATTACTAATGGTATTGCCAGTACTTCCCAATGTGAAGTAATCGATCCAACAAAACATACTGAAGAATACGCACGTATTCGTAAGATGATTGAAGAGATCGAAGCGGTAATTGAAGCAAAAATACAAGGTGGTGCTAACTACAGCATTACAATTAATAATAAAACTCTAGTTAGTGAGTCATTAGTAAACTTAGAAGCAATCCGTGCTCGTTATATTGAACGTGCTAATTCTCTATGGGCTAAAATGAATGGTCAACCTACATCTGGTTCTAGTAAACCATTTAAGAGTATGACTGTATTCCGAGATCCTAACTATCCAGATCGTTGGGGTACTCGCTAATGTGGTTTAAGAAAAAACAACCTGAACAACCAAAACCAGTACAGAAAACTAATGAAGTCCGTGAACATGTTGGTAAAACATTACAACGTGATTTAAACCAGATTCGTACAACTAGTAATGGTGTGAATGCTTTCGGCTTTGGTGTCGGTACTAACTCAGTAAGTATTAATAACATCATTAAATGGCATTTATCAGAATGGCGTAATCAATCACGTGACGCAACACTAGTAAACCCAATCGCACGTAAATACATGATGCTTTCTGTAGATGGTGTAGTAGGCAGTAATGGTATCTATGTAAAGCCATCAGTAGATATTGATGTTGATGAAGAAACCAAACATACCATTAACCAACAACTAGAAAAACTATTTGATCGTTGGGCTTATGATGCTAGTAAATTCTCTAATGATGGCTCAATGACTTTTGATCTATTCGCACAAGTACTAGAAAAACATCGTTGCCGTGATGGTGAAGCGTTTGTACGTATTCATAATTTCAACCGTTCTATCAAGATTGAAATTATTGATTCTGCTAGATTGACTCAGTTGAATAACGCAGTACTGGCAGATGGATATATCAGTAATGGGATTGAATATAACAAGTACCGTCAACCTGTAAACTACTATTTCGCTAAATATAATCCAGTAACATATACATATGATGCTACTAGTTATGAAGTTGTACCAGCAAGTGAAATCCTACATTACTTTGTTATGGATGATGCCACACAGGAACGCGGTATACCGGATCTAATTGCCAGTACTAAAGTTTTAGCAGACCTAAAGAACTTCCAGGAAGCGGCACTTTTGGCGAAGCGTATCTCAGCCAGTGTAACCACATTCATTACCAATAATGGAAGTAACAATGAATTAGCACTATCTGAAGGTGAACAAGATACTGCGATTTATAACGAGTACTTAGAACCAGGTGCTATCTTTGAATTAAATGCTAATCAAGATGTTAAATCAGTTGATCCTCGTAATGGTGTTGACGGTATAGCAGAATTCACAGATGTACTATTTGATAATATTTCAATGGGCTTAAATGTCACTAAGCAATCCCTGATGGGAAGTACTGCTGATGCGTCATTTAGTGCTGCGAAACTTGCCGAACGCCTACAAGCTACAACTTTCAGTACTCGAACTAATGTACTCATAAATAAAGTACTCAAGCCAATTTATACAGCTTGGTTAAAGAATGAAATGCTAAATAATAGTAAGTTGAAATTAAGTTTTTCTGATTTCGATGATCTTGTATGTGCTCGTTATATCCCTACTAAACCTATTTCACTTGATCCATTGAAGGATATTCAATGTGAAGTAGCTGCTATTGATGCCGGTTTGAAATCCCGTACACAGGTAATTAGTGAAATGGGCGGTGATCCACGTGTTGTACTTCAAGAAATAGAGAATGAGAAAAATATGAACAAGGAAGTTCTAGATGAAAATCAAAAACCAGACGAGGGAGTTAACCCTACCAACGGCGATTAATTCTGATAATCGTACCGTTGAAGTTGCTTTTTGTTCTGAAACTCCTGTTGCACGTGAAATAGAAGGAAAGTTATATAACGAAGTACTTCTATGTAATCCAGAAAATGTAGACCTATTGCGTTTGAACAATTCAGGGGCAGTACTTTTTAATCATGACCGAGATCATTTGATTGGCAAAGTACTAGCGGCACGTATTGATTCAGATAAAGTAGGTCGTGCTGTTTTACAGATTTCCAATGCTTCGGAAAAAGAATGGGAACAAATCAATGAAGGTGTATTAACACATATTAGTTTTGGTTACACAGTTAATGATTACCGTATTGAAGGTAACATTATCTACGTAACTCAATTCACCCCATATGAAATATCACTGGTAACTGTACCTGCTGATGTATCGGCTGGTGTTGGTCGTTCATTGATAAATAACAATGATGACAACCAGAAGGATATGATCATGGAAGATGAAAACGAAATTGAAAGTACTGAACCTGAAATCAAAGATGAATCAGAAGTAGTTAGTACTGAAGTTGAATCTGAAGAAGAAATTACTGAACAAGAAGAAGTAGAAGAATCTGAAGAAGAAGTACGTATGAGCGATGAAGAACTATTAGCACTAATGGCTAATCGTCCAGACTTGCTTGAACAAATGATAAATAAAAGCGACGTTGAAGAACAACGCGAAGAAGTACAAGAAAGTACTGATGATTCTGAAGTAGAAGATTCTACAGAAGAAGTGGAACGTAAACGTGAATTGGAATCAATCGGCGTAGTTCTAAATATTGATGTGTCTGAAGCAATTGAAAATGGAATTTCAGTTGAGGACTTCAAACGCACACTAAATACAAAAACAAATCCTAATCATGATAAGGAAATCAAAATGGAAAAATCCGTATTAAATGGCCTAATTCGTTCACTAAGTGAAGGTAATTTTGCTGGTAAAACTGAAATCCCTGCGGGTGATTTCGTCCGTACTTCTACTACTGTTGGCGGTGCTGCTCTAGTTAAAGAAGTATACGCAGATTCTTATATTGATGTGCTACGTGCTCAGTCAGTATTTGCTACTCTACCTGTACAAGTATTCGCAAATCTAGAAGGTGAAGGTAATCTAGTTCTACCTAAATTATCTGCTGATTTCACTGATAACTTCGGTTATGTTACTGAAGGTGCTCCATCACCATCTTATAACGCCGCTTTTGAGAAGATCACTCTAAAGCCAGAAATCTTTACCGGTTCTGTTGAACTAACTCGTACTCTAATCAAATCTGCTAGTACTGCTGAACAGTATATTCAAGATGCGATGGTTAAGGGTGCTGCTCTAAAACTAGAACGTCTAATTCTTGCTGATGTTGTTGCTAAGGCTCCAGAAGTAACCCTAACTGCTGCTCTAACCAAAACCGATGTTATTAGTGCTCTAGCTACTCTAGCTGCTGCTAATGTCCGTGTTGAGAATGTAGTTGCTATTGTACATCCTACTACCGCTGCTGTATTGCGTACTACTCTAGATGGTTCTAACACCGCTGCTAAGTACTTGCTACAAGGCTATATGGGTGACGGTATTCTAGCTGATTCAGTACGTATTATTGAATCTACTCAAGTTGCCGCTGGTGCTATTGTGTTTGGCGATTGGTCAAATATCATCATGGCTCAATGGGGTTCAGTAACTATGGATCGCGATGATACAACTCAACGTAACTCTATGGGTATCGTTCTACGTACTTTCAGCTTCCAATCTCATGCTCTAGCACACGATGAAGCATTCCTAGTACTAAACCTAGCTTAATACAGGTATGACAAATGAAAGCATTTCTTAGTAACTCGCAAATAGAGTCACTACTTAATGCTTTTGGTGAAAAGCTCGTCATTGTTCAAGATGGTGTATCAATAACGATTACCGCAATTTTTGAACAAGACGAGCTTTTTTTCGATGATAGTCAAACTACCGTAACATATTTTAGTGCCAAGTCAGGAATTAAACTAAATAGTACCTTCACAATTGATAACACCGAATACCTAGTAAATAGAATAGATGATGATACAAGCGGTATCTCTAACTATCACTATATTCGCAAGATCGATTTAGAAGAGGAAATATAATATGTTCACGGCAGACTATACAATAAGAAAGTATTTGATTAATAAATTAGCAGTAATTGTTAATCTACAATATCCATCAAAAGCAACGGTAGATGATACCACAATGGTTTACATTGGTGATTCTTCAGTACAACGTACACAGATAGCCAAAGCAAATCAAATTGTAAACAATCAAATCGTACCATCAACTATTAGAAATTTATGTGAATTTCGAGTTGAGTTTGTAGCTGTCGGACAATCATTTAAAAGTGCTTCGGATGAAATAGAAAAGATTCTTGAAGCACTTTATACATCTGGTTTCTTTGATGAACTAAACCAGCAACTTCCAATGCCATTATTCAATATCCGAATTGAAGATAGTCTAATGACTTCCCAAGCCGAAGCCACGGAAACCGCATATGTTCACACGCAAACACTATCTTTTAGCTATGGGGAATAATTATGGCTCAAACATTTTTAGGGAATCTAACCACAGTATGGATTAATACAGATACAACCAACGTTGCTCCAAATGCCCGTACTTTTGTTCAAGTAGAAAATCTTTCAGCATTTCCAAGTTTTAGTGAATCAACAACTATTTCAACTGTAGAAACATATGATAGTACTTACACCTCTAAAGTAGCGGGTGATAGTTCATATGGTGATATGACTATTCAAGTTAACTACGTTCCAGGTGAAAACGCCGTACTTGATTCTGCTGTTGATTCTCAGCAGTTAGTACAAGTCAAAGTAGAAATGCTTGATGAAGGTTCAAACGATACAACCGTAAACTATGTGCTTTATAACGGGTACTTATCCAGCGTATCAGATACGTCAGATATGGATCAGGTTGTTACCCGCTCATACGTATTCACACCAGAAAGCCAAGTATCAGCAGGTATTCTTGATGAATCTGTAGTTGAACTTTATCGTGGTGATTGGGGTGTTGGTTCGAACGGTAACGAGTTCCCAAGCTATCAAGGCCGTGATGGTAACTCATTCGTTAAGATCGCAGCAGCCAACGCACCAACAGGTGTTGATATGTTGGGTATCACTAACCTTGATGGTTCGAACGGTACTCAATTAGTAATGAACAAAACTGGTACGCCAGTACTGAACATTCGTAACTTCTCAACAGCAAGTAACGGGGCATGGTACAAGGTCTATACCAGTGCCGATAAACCAACGTTAACAGAACTTGGTGCGGCAGCCGCTACAGATCTCAGTAACTACGTACCAATCACACGTACTGTCAATGGTAAAGCACTTACAGCTAACATCACTTTAGTGGCAGCAGATATTAGTGATGTTTACTCTAAGACCTACATTGATTCAAACGTAGTTCCGAAAGTATTCCAGTTAAACGGACACGCACTATCAGGAACGGCGTTGAACTTAGTAGCCGCAGATATTCTTGATGTATATTCACAGACTCAGGTTAATAATACCTTTGTTGCTAAAACGGTTACTGTTAACGGATTACCATTAAGTTCTAATATCACATTAACGGCAACACAACTAACTGATATGGCATCATTGGCATTTAGTAATAGTACTTATGTGCCTAAAACGTTCTTAATCAATAACAAGCCATTATCTGGTACTAACATTCAATTAGTAGCAGCAGATATTAGTGATGTATATTCCCGTACTGAAAGTAACGGATTGTTTGCGTTACGTATCACTACAATTAACGGTTATGCTCTTAACAGTAACGTAACCTTGAACTATAACGATGTTGGAACGTATTCAAAAGCACAAATTGATGCTAAAGATGCCGCACTACAAGCGAACATTGATACCAAAGTTACTATCACTCAAGACCTTCTAACAATAAATAACGTAGAAGATACTTTAGAACTTGATATGTCTGATGGTAAGCGTGTTTTCAAAGCAACACTAACCGCAGCAGTAACACAACTAAGTGTAATCAATGCCAGTGGAAGCAACTTAAATAGCCAAACTATTACTATGTGTTTAACACAGGGAACAGGGGCAAATAAAATTTCATGGCCTTCTAATGTTATTTGGTCTTATGGTCGTGAACCAGTATTAACCTTTACTCAGAACTCAATTGATGTGATTCAATTCTTAACTGTCGATGGGGGGAGTACCTGGTACGGCTCCTTACTAATGGCGGATTTACAAGAATGATAAGAAAACAAAATATCAGCAATGCCCAACAGATGATTGAAGGGCATTGGAAATTTTTAGAACGTAATACGGGTTTAGTTAATGACAATAAAACAGATCACTTTGTACTAAACCCACAAAACGTTTTAGCAAACAACAGGCACTTTATAGCGGAAACAGGCTGGGAGGCACAACCGGACGGTGACGCAACCACAGAAGGACAATCCTTAGCAATTCTTGGTGCTATCTATGCGTATCAGGCAACCAAAGAACCGTACTATCTACAACGTGCTAAAGACTTTTTCAACGCCTATCATTTGGCGTTCTTTCGTGGGGTAGCGTTTCCCGATCCTCCTAATGGTTCACTACGCTGTAACTGGATCTGTAATGGCAAGGCTCCAGTACTGGCTCATTACCCATTAGATCCAGAGTATCCAACTCATGGCGGGTTCAAGGGTGTATTGTTCACATGGACGAACGGACAAACACAGATACCTCATGGTTCACCTAACTACGGTGAATACCTCGATGCGGTATGGTTTGCCTTTCCAGAAAGGGCGGGTCTTGGTTGGAATCAGGTAAACGCAACTGCCTACGCATGGTTAGCCAGTGAAGATAGCATTGATTGGGATACTAAAGCCCCTACCTACGATGTTGATTGGATTGTTGACCGTACAGGCCGCAAGGTAGATAGCAATGGTGATGTACTGGCAGAAGGGCTAACAAGCCAGATCGGTACAGTCCAGCTCAAAGACACGTCTATAAACGGCAATTACCGATTCAACTACGCCACGAAGAATCCTGTATCAGAGGGTGGCTATCTTATGGGGCGTAATGAACGTTGGCACAACAGGCCAGTAAACGTACCTATTGATAACTATGGTACGCTCGACTTTTCTGATAACGCCTCGGATGCTGAATTGTGGTTCTGTCAGGCATGTAAACTACTATGGGATATCACAGGCGAGCGTATCTATTACTTAGCATGGCAGAATTCACTAATTACTTGTACTGGTTATTCTGATATTGATAAATTTGATATGTTCTTTCGTAAAAGTGCTATTGCTTTAACGCCTTTTACAGATGGTATTTCATATGATTATTTCTATCCAAGTGATCAAGTAGCATCATACTCACGTGATTCAGAAGGCTATATTGTCATTAATCAAAGTGCCTCAGCACAAACAACACTTGAACAACAATCTATATGGTTCAAGTTTAATAATAGTTCATCATTCCATGTTGAATATAGTGGTGTTGATACCACTGGCAAACCGTTAAGCCTTGCTGTAGCTATGACAGTTAATAAAACTAAAACAGAAGATGGTGCTATTAGATACCGTTGCGGTTTACCCATTACCAATACTGACAACAGTATTATATCTATGGATATCCCAATGAACCATTTTACCAGAATTGCTAAACCTGATGGTGGACAGTACTTAACAGCAGATATGCGAATGGTTTCCGATTATGGGGATAATACAGTAACTTCACTTCAATATGTTTCCGGTATCGCTGGAACGTACTATGACAACGTGATTTCTACTACTATGGATTCTGACGGTAGTTCTACAGTTGGTTTCTGGATCTTTGATGATGAAACACAGGACTTAAACACCTTCACATATAGAACATATGCTGATGATTTTAACATTCGTATTATTGATGATCTCGGTTGGCGTTGGTGGGCTATGCTACCAGCAAGCAACGGGGCATGGGTAACACAAACGTTTAATGTACTGGATTTTAAATTGAGTTCTTATCAACCGGATCATGAAGAAGGTGATGAACAGCCAGGACAACCAACACTAACAGGACGTGAAGAGTTTACACTATTACTTGATACCGATCCGGTTGATAGTGTCTCAGGTCGTATTGACTGGTATTGTGTTAACGATTTGCCAGCACTTTATAATGATGGTGGTACAGGTGATTATTCAGTACTGGTTTCTCTAACTTTCAACGATAGTACCAGTAGTGGATATACAGCACGTTTAGGTGATTGTGTAATTCGTAATTACATGCTTGATAGTTTGTCATATACACCCGGACTAATACCATTTAGTAACATCACAGATCCATATGCTCAACTGTATTCCGGTTGGCGTGGTCTACCATATCCAGGTTATCAACTACCCGCTATATGGTGTTTCAAAGGTACTACAATTGATCAAACCAGACTAAATAATAGTATTAAGTTCTTATGTGATGCTCAAGATTGGTTTACTAATAAATTCCATCCTACTTTACCTGGTCCATGTGCTCAGGCTTATGTATGGAACCGTCAGGACGCATTAGCATATTCACCTGATGGACAACCAGATCAATTTATTATGCAGCACTGGTATGAAGAAGCATGGTCAGGTTATGAACCTCGTGCGTTCTTTGGTGGTTGTGATGTAGTCCATGAACTATATCAACGTGGTGATTATGCTATTCCGCAGAACATTATTACGTACTGTCAAAACTGGATGAATTACTTGAAGTGGTTCATGAAAAATAATGATGGTCACGCACCAACACGATTTAAATATGATGGTGAAGTTATCTATGATGGCTTTACGGGTCATATGTCTGGTTTATGGCTTGCTGGTGCTTCAATGATGGCAATAGCAGGTTATCCAGATCACGAATTACTTGATTTACTATTCGCGGAAATTCAACAGAACTATAACGTAGTTTCAGCTAATCACGTAATGAATGGTGGCTGGTCATCAGCTATCAGAAGTGGAACACCTACAACACCACAGAACAATTCAATGTTCTTTGGCTTCTATACAGGTGAACTACTAAGAGGTTTAGCACTTTACATGAAGTACTACAACCAACATATATAAATAAACAGAAGGGGTGTCAAGGAATGATGCCCCAAATATATAAAGGAATATTAAACATGGCTTTTAATTCTATTTTTGTAGGCAATAATGTCAAAGTGGAAATCGCAACTGCTCCAGCGGGTGGCGGTCAAGCTACAGCATTTACTGTTGTTGAAGAAGTTGGTGCTTTTCCATCAGCGGCAGGTGCGGAATCTAACGTTGTTAGTGTGAACACTTTCGGTCAACAGTACGCGAAGAAATTGCTTGGTTCTCGTTCAGTACCGGATCTAACTCTAACTGTTAACTGGAAACCAGGTGCTGTAGGTCAGGAAATGCTTGCGGCAGCCGCAGCAGCACAAACCCTAATTCAAGTTAAAGTAACTTATTTCCAGAACATTGATGATCAAGATGGTGCGGCTTATTACAGCATCGTGAATGGTTACGTAAGCTCGGACGTTGTGAACGGGGATTTTGACGGCGTGGTTACTCGTGATTTCGTAGTTTCCGTTACTGGTGCTCCAATTGCGGTTGGTGAAGTTACTGGTGCGTAAGTACTAAATACTACAAACCCACTAACAAGGATAAAGCGAAATGGATTTTACTAATCTTATGACAGCTATTGGTGTGAAGTTAACACCAGTAGAACTAACACCAGAATGTACCGTATACATCAAACTACCTTCAATTACTCAACATGCAGAAGTTTCAGATCCATATAAAGCGATCTTCTATTGTGTTGTTGATGAAAGTGGTAAACAGATTTTTGATTCACCTGAACAAGTTGAACAGAATGTTGATTTAACAGTACAACTAAAACTAAATGCCGAGATCGGTAAAGTTTTTGCCAAATCTTTTAATGTTGAGGATGTAGAGGCAAAGTAAGACGCGATCCGATTCTCAGACTATCACTATCTTTATTGTATAACAGCGGGTGTAGTGTGGATGATCTCTACACTATGCCCGTTTTGCTTTTCTTCTACCTATTAATATTCAAAGAATCTGTTGATCCTGATTCATCACAAATTGAACAAATCAGGCATACAGAACTATTACAGGCAATATGGTTAAGTACTGGCAATATCAAGAAAGAAGATATACCGAAATTTAGTATCTATGAACTCGATTCATTGAACATCATTTCAAATAAAACCTTAGCTGAACAACACGCAGAAAGGGAGAAGAAGATCGCAGATCAACAAAAAGCAAACATGCTTAATTGGATGGGAGTAAAGCCAAATGGCAAACAATAATAAACAATCAATGATATTTGAAATCACAGGTGATGAATCTGGACTACAAAAATCATTAAAAAACGCAGCAAATGATATAGGTGATTTTGGGGATCGTGCTGGCGGGGTGTTCGGTGGTTTCAATACCGGACTATCAACCACGGCTAAAGCTATGTCTGGTTTCGCTGGTGCGGTAGGGGTCGCAGGTATCGCCATTGCCGCCACATTAGCCAACGTACAAGAACAATCAGAAAAGGCGTTTGAAGTCTTTCAGGCAGCATCACTATCACAAACTGGCATAGTACAGATCCAACAGGCGGCTAATATGTTTGCGTCCGTAGGTTTAACTATGGATCAAGTAGCCGATCAGATGAAAGATGCTAAGGACAAGTTAGGCGATGCTATCACTAATAACGCTGGTTCTATGCTAACCGATGTAATTCAACCATTGAAATTGAATATGTTTGAGTTACAGAAAGCAGCAGAAAGCGGTGAAGATATTATTGCTAAGATTTACTATCAAGCTAAACAAATGGGCTTTAGTCAGGCTCAGATTGTACAAATGATGGAAACCGTAGCTAACGATGCTACTAAACGCATGACTATATATAGAGAATTCAGTACTGAACAAGAGTACCAAAATAGCCTTGCTAATGAAAATATTCAGTTAACAGCAGAGCAATCACGACAATTTGAAGAATATAGAACGGCAACAAATAATCTATCAAGAGCATGGGATACGTGGCGAAATTCAACACTTGCCCCTGTTGCTAAAAGTCTTGCTGATATTCTTGATCTAATGACTAAGATTCTCAACAGTAAGCCAGTGGCAGCAGCCGCAGCAGCTACGAGTAAGCAGGGTATACAGGCAGTACAGGAATACCAACAACAGTACCAACAACAGATTCAGAAAAACTCGTCTATCTATGGTGCTCAGGTGGTAGAAGAACAGCAGAAGCAACAAGAAGCTAATAATAAGACTTTTGAAAATCTTTTAGCAAATCTTGATGCCGCATATAATCTTTTAGCCAAACAACAAGAGCAATATAACAAGGGTTCAGATAAGAGTGTTATTGATTCAGCGTTGAAACCTTATCTATCAGCGAAGCAAAAGACACAAGCACAGATTGATACTCTTGATGCTACTCACCAACAACTACGAGCAACGATTAAAGATTCTTTAGCACGTGCTTACAAAGGTGATGAAGCGGCAATGAATGCCGATTTAGCTAAACTTGATGAAGGTTATAAAGCTAACCGTGTGAAGTTAGTAAAAAGCCTAACAGCCGATGAAGATAAAGCACGTGAAGATAAAGCAAAGAAAGATGAAGCAGCAGCCAAGAAAGCACAAGCCGCACAAGATAAGATTAATGAACAAACTAAAAGAGCAAAAGCACTATTAGAACAAACCTTATCACAGATCGGTACTAACGAAGCACAGATACGTATTACTCGTTTTAACTATGAACAAGATGAAATTGAAAAACGTATCAGTACAGCAGGTAAATTAGCTGGTAAGAATGAAACTGAAATTACAGCAATGTTAGATCAGCAATATAAAAGCCGTGCGATTAAGTACAAAACTATGGTTGATGAAATGCTTGCTGAAACAGACCGTTTAAAACAAGCACAAAATATTGCCGCAATTGCCAGTGATCCGAAAGCCACACCAGAGGCTAAGGCCAAAGCAGCAGCAGCGGGTAAGACGTGGACAGGTGACACAGCAAGTCAGGGATTAGGGTACAAGAACCCGTTGGACTTCTCACCAGATCCAACACAGGTACAGCAAGTAAGTACTGAACAGCAAGAGAACCAGGATGGGGCTAAAGCTCTATACGATGCCAAAGTAATTGGATTCCAGGAGTACCAGGATCAGCTAACAGCGATTCAGGCCAACGCCGATATCAAACGTGGGCGATTAACCGCAGACGCACTATCAAACACTTTAGGTATGTGGGCTACGGGGGCAGGTGATGTAGGAACTATCATGGCTGGCGTGTTCGGTGAATCATCAGGAGCGGCTAAGGCAGCTTTTGCCGTGAGTAAAGGTATTGCCATTGCTCAGGCAGTGATCAACATCCAGCAGGGTATATCCGAGGCTATCAAACTTGGGTGGCCTATGGGGATCGCAGCAGGTCTACAGGTAGCAGCTCAAGGTGCATCCATTGTCCGTACTATCAAAGGTACAGCTATCCAGGGGCAAGCCCATGATGGTTGGGATTCACTACCAAGTACTGGTACATACAATCTTGAAAAAGGTGAACGTGTAGTAGGTAAATCACTAAACCAGGATTTAACAAAATACTTGAGTAATCAGGATGGTAGTAAATCAGGTGATATTAAGATTGACGCACCGTTAATTATTAATAGTAATGGTCAGATTTCTGATGCTGATTTTCAAAAGATGTGTGATAAACACGCTGATACTATCGTTCAGGCAACACGTAAATCTCAGAAGAATAACGTATAAATATCATATAGCCCACATGGATTGTGGGCTAACTATTAAAGGAATAATAATATGTTAAATAACACTCTTATTAGTGAGTTCATGTTAACGGACAATATACCGCAATACCAAAACCAAACATGGACAGGTGAAACTATTACACGTGTTGTTGGTTCGCAGTACTTTACCCTTAGTTTCAAAGTTACCTTAAACAAGATGAACCGTGCTGAACTCGCTAACTTCTACGCTTTATATGGTCAGGGCAAGCCGTTCTCTATGCCTCTTGGATGGTGGAGTACATACAACGGTACTCAAACATCACAAGTACAGGTAACAGCAGCAAGGGCAGCGGGGGCAACATCCATTGCCGTTAATGCTAATACACTTGAAGTTGGTACGTTAGTTCAATTCAACGGACACAAGAAACTATACCGAATCATAGCCAACACTGGCAACATGATTACTATCTTCCCTGGATTAATCAAAAACATCCAACTTGGGGAAGTAATGAAATATGACAATATTCAAGGTTCATTTATTCTTACACCACAGAACGCAGCATATCAGATGCCAAGTACAAACATTATGGAAGTGACAATAAACGCAACCGAAAACATCAGAGGTTAATTTATGTCAATTCCAAGTAATGTACTAACTAATGCGGATCTTATCGCGTACTGGAATCTTACACGAGGCGATAACAAAACCGTTCTAACAGAAAAAGAACTCTATCAATGTGGGGTTATGGTTAAGTTGATTGATATTCTTCCAGCTACTGGAAGTAACATATATCTAACTGATGCCATAGCCGATCAGAACTATAATGGGATTAATTATAAGTCTGTACCTGATTTCCTTGATTCATCATTTGCTAACTATGTAGAAAAGAACCAAATCAACAATAACGGTACTTTATTGAAAGTAAGTAACGTAAGCCAGGATTATCTATCTATGGCGTTACGTGGTTTATGGAATGATGCCAAAGTTAATATCTGGATGGGTATAGTTAACCCAGCTACAGGGGGTATTCTATATGCCTATCGTATGTTTAGTGGTTACATTGATTACTTTAGTTCAGACTTCAACAACACAGCAGGTAATACAACTAATGAAACAACAGTAAATCTTAATTCATTGTGGAAGAAGTTAGACCAAACACAACGCCTGTTATCCAGTACATCAGTACACCAATCATTACATACTGGTGATAAGTTCTTTGATCTAATTGGCATACTAAATAGTTCAGAGCAATTCTGGAAGAGTAGTAAGAAATAATGAAAAATGGATTTATAACAGAGTACCTAAGTGGTTTAGTTGGTGAACCATTAGTGTACGGTACTAATGATTGTCATATCATGGTGCTAACAGTAATTGATATGATCACTGGCAGTAATTACCGTGATGAAATCTATCAAAAATACACAACACCAACAGTAGGTAGAAAATATGCTAAAGAAAACTGTAGCTATTCTACCTTACTTCTATTGTGTAAAGACAAAGGCCAATTAGTAACAGAGCCACTTGATGGGGATATTGTTATCTCATCAGGTCACAGTACTGTTTATTGGCGTGGGAAAGTCATAATTTTATCCGAGGATAAAACAAATTATATCGTATCTCAATATATCCCAAATGAGAAAGACAAAATATATAGATTCAAAGGGGAATAACTATGGCAATAGCAGCAGTAGCCGTAGCTATTATCGCAGGGGCATCAGCAGCAGCAGCGGCATACGCAGCAGGTTTAGCTTTAGCAGCAGTAATAGCTATAGGTATTGGTACAGCAGCACTATCTTACATCAGCTCATCACAGATGATGAATGTAGGTCAAATGGGGGTATCGTACCCAAGTACGGGAAGCAATAACGCCCGATCAACATCGCCAAGTACCGGTATTCCGATCAGCTATGGCGGATCAAATCGTAACGCAACAGAAGTAGCATATAACAAGTTAGGCTCTATCGTCGTATGGCAGAACGTCTATAAAGGTACTTCAAACCAGTTATGTACGGTACATGCGATCAGTATCTGTGAAATTGGTCAGGTTCCAGGAGAACAATCACAAGGCGTAATTAAGCAAATCTATTTTGATAATGCTCCGGTACTGCTTGATGGTGCGTATATCACCACAGAAGGCCAAGTACCTACATCAATGATGATAGAGAAGTACCGCAAATACCTACAGATTGAAGTACGTTTTGGTAAACCGTCATACGGTGGTTCTATGACGCTTGCCCGTCAATATGGCGGCAGTCAATGGAATGATAATATGCGTGGTGATGGTCTTGTACAGATCTGTACTGTAATCAAGAAAACCAACGATTCATTGATTGATGGGATTCTAACGAACCAGAACTATACACTATCGGTAGAAATGCGTGGACGTATGATCTATGACTTAACTGATAATGTGCGTAAACCTTCAAGTAATCCACCAAGCCAATTATATGACTTTATAACTAATACAGAATTTGGTTTTGGTTTGAATCCGAATGATATTGATATGACAAGTTTCCGTAATATGGCTAACTATTGTGCTAATAATCATTTTTATTCAAATGGAAATATTCAGTACGATAAATCATTTAAGGAAAACATTGAAAATATTCTACAGACATTTGGTGGTGTACTGTATGAATCAAATGGTATGTACTATCTAACGGTAGATGCTCCAGATATTCCAAGTGTACATTTTGATGAAACGAATATTCTTGGTAGTGTGAATATCACAACGGGTTCTAAGTCTGATTATTTTAATACAATGGACAGTACTTATACAAACCCAGGTAATGACTATTCACAAGATATTATCCGTTATCCAAGTGATGCCATTAGTAATGCATCCATTGCTAAAGATGGTTATATTATCAAGAAGGATTTAAACTATCTTTGGGTTCAGGATAAAGATCAGCTTGCTATTCTTAGTAACATTGAATTGCTTAAATCTAAGTACATCACGAACACGATTACTTTCAATACCTATGTAACGGATATGAAAGTATATGATGTGTTTACAATTGATTTTAAAGAAGCAGGATTTAGTAATAACAAGTACAGATGTATTCAACGTACTGTACCAATGACTGTTGATAAAGCTGGTATTATTCAGATAACAGCGATTTCATATGATGATGGTATCTATCAAGGGAAAGATCCGGGACAATTCCCACAGGATGGATTGACTAATCTACCTAACCCAACATACGTACAACCGCCAACTAATCTACAGGCTCAACGCTTAGGGGCTACGGCATCAGGTAATACAGTACTGTTAACATGGGATTTATCACAGGATACAACTGTACGTGGTTACAAGATTCGTTACAAACGCAGTGATTCCAGTGTGTGGATCAACATTGGTAACGTAGGGCAGTACTCTACGAGTTTTGAGATATTAAATCTTCTATATGGTGTACAGTACGATTTTGCTATTGAGGCTTATAACACATTAGGTTATTCATCAGATTTAGTAGCTATCTATAATCAAACACCACAAGTTATTTTCGCATTGCCGAAGATTACTAACCTTGATATGGTGAATGATGATGTGGGTTTAAACCAGACTTATGCTCAAGATTTTATTTTCCGTTGGGATGATCAGGCTAACTTAGCCGTAAATGGTAAAACCTTTGCCGATTTCTTCAAATACTATGAAATCCGTGTATATGACCGTTATCGTAATTACATCACGTCATATTACACCACTACAAGCAACTGGACGTACTCATATTCAATGAATACCAGTGATGGCCTAAGCCGTTACCGTGTGTTTGGGATCATCGCTCATGGTTGGGGTACTGGTATCTATAGTGAAGAAGTTCAGATTGAAGTTAGTAACCCACAGCATCCACAGTTGTTAGGGATCAACCTTAAGAGCGGCTATGATTCCGTGTTCATTGACTGGACAGAATCAAACGTACCGGATTATGCGGGAATCGTTCTACAAATCGCACTTGATGAAGGGTTTAGCTCAGGCTCGAAGTACTTTAGCAGTGCTAACCGCTATTCAGCATCGTTTGGTATTGAAGATGGTTCATGGTTCGCACGTGTAGCAGCCTATGACGTGTTCGGCCAGGATGAACTGGTATGGTCGCCTACTATCGGTTTTAACCAAAACACGAAAGTACCGTACAGTAAATTGAACGAAGACGTTATTGATAGTCTACTTAACAGTGATACGGCTACTGGCATTGTTGAGAAACAGATCGTAGATGAACTTGGTTCACGCTGGCAGCTACAGGTATCAAACAACGGTAACGTAACGGGCATTGCCTTAGCAGCAGATGAAAAAACATCGGTGTTTACCGTCATGGCGGATCGCTTTAGCATCATCAGTACTGACAGTGCCAAACTCTCAGACAGGGTATATCCGTTTGTGGTTCAGGGTGGTAAGACTTATATCAACTCAGCGGTGATAGCATCAGCGAGCATCAATGAGGCTATGATAAATAACCTTTCCGTTTCCCGTGCGAAAATTCAGGATGCCGCAATCGACAATACGAAAATCGCCAATGCCGCAATTCGTAACGCCCATATCATGGACGGCGTGATCGACTCAGCGAAGATTAGCCAGCAGATACAATCCAGTAATTGGGATGGTGTGAACGGTTGGATGATTAACAAGAACGGTACAGCCAACTTTGGTAACGTAACTGTACGTGGAAATATACAGGCAACATCTGGTGTACTGAATAACGTTATTATCAATGAAAACTGTAACATTCTTGGTACTCTAAGTGCCGCACGTATCGTAGGTGATATCTGCCGTCCACAATCAACTGGTATCAACCCTGTACCGTTTATCTTTGGCTCTAAGACTGTATCAGGGGGGCAGGCCGCATTAAATCCAGTAGCTAACCAACACTATATAGCGTTGCGTATACGTGGTGAAGATTTTCCACGTTATTTTGATAGTGATTTATCAATTGGTTTAACCTCATATGAACGTCAATACTTCTATATTCGTATGGGTGGTGATGGAATCGGTTTAACTAATCTCTATTATTATGATGCTGGTAACGGTGGTAGTTCTACATCTTTCAGATTGAATTCTATATATGTTCCGCCTGTAGGTCGTGGTAACTGGAATTATATCTATGTGATGTGTACAACTTCACGTAGTGGTATTGCTTCACTTAATGTTCCTGCTAACTGGTCATCATTCTTATATCGTGCTGGTGATCAGCCTTTATATAATGCGTAATAAATACTATTACCAAAAATATAAAATAGGGAAGTACTAAATGGGTATGGGAACAATTCTTGCTTTGGTTATTAGTGGTTTAGTACTGATATATACTATTTTTCGTGACAATACAAAAGATACTAATGATTTATTAAGTCGTGTGTCTGATATTGAAACTACCATTGCGGTACAAGATAGTAACATTACACGTCTAAGCGACGAACAAGACAAGATGAAAGAAACTTTGAGAAACCTTGAAATTCAAATTCACGAATTGGATATCAAGCTTGAGAGAATTATTACGATTCTTGAACAATCAAAGCAGTAACAAAAAAGGGATAGTATCAATTACGGTACTATCCCTTTTTCTTATTTGTTGGTTAATTGTGCGATCATCGCATTAACTCTATTTGGTGTCTGACGATACCATAAACTATCTTTTGCTTGTTTAATTGATTCGGGGTAGTTGGCATCACGTAGTGCCTGAATCATTTTTTTGAACTTCATCGTTCCAGATAATCCAAGTTGAAAAATCATGATGATCATGAAGTCTTGCCAATCTTTAGGAATGATTAGGTTTAGTTTACTTAGCTGGCTTTCTGCTATAGCAATATCTTTATCAAGTAGGTGAAGTGCTTCTACCTCAGTAATACCATTATTGAAATTGTCACCTTGTAGTACTTTATGCCCGAATCCTACGGTTAAGAACCCTTCACTATCCTTATATGGGTAATACTTGTTGTTTCTAAAGTACCCCATACGCGTTTGATATGCTTGTGATCCCTCATATTCTATTAGTCGTGTTTTTATATCCATTGAATAAATACCTTATGATGATTTTTATAAGGTATTTATATGGAAGCATGGCAATACAACGAAGATTGGAGTGAAGAAGAATTAACTAACGGTAGTTATGTAGGTTTCGTGTACTTGTTCCAATTTGAAGATAATACAAGCTACATAGGCAGCAAACAGATGTACAAGAGAGTTAAGGAAATTAAGAAACTAAAAGATAATTCAGTAGAAAACGGATGGCGTGAGTACAGTTCAAGTTCAAAGATAGTTAATTCCAAGATTGAAGAAGGATTAAATTTCACTCGTACTATCTTGTGGGCTTTCCCTTCGATGAAAGAAACACTTTTTGTAGAAACAGCATTAATCATTAATGAAGGACTAAAAACGGGAAATCTAAACCTTGCAGTAATGCATAAGGCGAGATTACCGAGTGGGGGAGATGCGGTACGTATCCGTGGAATCCTTCAATCATTATATGAAATACTAAATTAAGGAATAGATATGGCTTGGAGAAACAGCAATAGCCCTAATGATATGAAGCGATTCATAAACAGGAATAGCCCAAAGATAGGACAAGAATTTAAGAAAGAATTAAGTAATCGTATGCGTATAGTTACACACCACATTCAAAGGAAGATTGATAGTGATGTAGCGGGTGGTGGTGTCGCATTTACTGGAAAGAGTATGTACTTTAACTTTAGAAAGATAAGTGAGTTCAAGACAATAAACCAAATCATTCTACTACCAAATCAAGCATCATATCTAAAGTACATTCTTGATCCAGCGTATAAGAATGTTAATGAAGGTAAGATTGCACCGCTTCCGAATGCCAAGCTAACTAAACAAGGTAACATTACACAGCTACGTTCAAGAACCAAGAGTAATAAATACAAAAAGGTGAAGAGTAAGAACGGTAATACGTACTTAATCGACACTACCAAGAAATCCTCTAAACGTAATCCTAAACTGGCACGTGAAAAGAGGGTGATTGGTTACTATGGTTCCGTTGGTAGAAAACCATTGTTTGATTTCTATGATGAAACCGAGAAGCAAGTAATAGAACAATTAAGAACATTACGCGGTACGTTTGATTACCGTTGGAGGAGGTAAGATGGATAACTTAGAAAATTTCCCATGTTATGATCATTCTGTACTAACAGATTTTTCTTTTCAGACAATCCAACCAGTAAGTGTAACATTACCATATGATAAAGCACTATCTGGTAGTAAGCTCATAAAAAAGAAAGTAGATAAAACAAAAGGTGATTTAGTCGTATATAGTTTTCATCATCATACAACGCCTAAAGTAAATGAGGATGATGTATTGATGGTTGAACTACTAAAAGAACAAGTAGAAGTAAAGGTACTATTATCTTACAACCACATATTTAAAGGTCATCGCGTAGTTTCTTGTGTTTGCCAAATACAAGGATAACATATGTTAAGTATTATCATTGATCTTATCAAATCAGGGATTAGCCTTTTTACTAAGAATAAAACCGAAGTTGCTAAGTCACAAGACGAACTTGAAACAGAGAAAACGAATGAAGCACAGGAAACAAACCGTGAAGAGATCAAAGCTGGTAGAGGCTGGAGATCATTCTTAGGATATGCCTGTACTTTCATTCTTGTATATAACTATATCTTAGTGCCTATTCTAGACTACTTTGGTATTGTTTTATTCTCTTTCCCACTATCTGACATTATCAGAATCATCGTTTTGTTGCTTAGTGGTAACTAAAATTTAAGCCCCGATAGGGGCTTTTTTTTTGTTTTTGATGACTTATCTCTTGAAGACCCTTGAAAGAAGCTGGTAACCTTCTAAGAACGATACTAATAATGGTTGCCACTATGAAATTTAAAACAACAGCTAATGTTATTATTAAGTTTGTTAGAGAGGGTTTTTTATCTATTTTATCATTCTTCTTTGGTGTCATTTTAGTACTTTGCTTTGTTAAAACTGATAAATTATCTGACTCTATAAGTGCTTTAGCAAATGTTGTTATGGCATTTGCGGCTATAATGGGTTTAGTGTTTGCTAAAACATGGAAGCGTGATGCTACTAAGGATAAAGTTATTGATAGATGCGTAAAAATTCTATCTGTACATCTATTAGATATTAAGAAGAATTTTGTACCAGCTTTACATATCAGCGTGTTTAATGTTTGGTTTTCTTCATTCGTAAAGAAAGATGTTACTACATATAAAGATGTGCGTTCCATGAAAAAAATGGCTTCTAACTATGTAGGTCTGATAAAAAAAGAAAGTGAAATATATACTGAATTTGTATCTGAACTTGAGTACTTAAAAATTTTATCATGGGATGTTAAGAAAGAACATATTGAAGAAGTAGATAAAATTAGAACGTACATGAGAGGTATAATCGCTAAGGATCAAGAGCTATTAGCTCTTATCAATATAGTTTTTGGTATGTGGAATCTTAACGTTTATAATGATGATGAAAGTAAAGCCTTTACCGAACTTCCATTCAATTTATCAAGAGATCCAAGGGTGGAGATGGCATTAAAGCTAATACCAGAGATGACGCGAGAAAGAGAGAATTTACAAGCACTCATTGAAGATATGCTTAGTAAACAATTGAATGTTTTTTCATTTATTGAACAAGTGGGACACTAAATTATAATCTTTAAACATTTTCACTTGAAATTTTATCAGTCATTTATGGAATTATTGATGTTTTTCATCGCAGGATTTTAAGCCCCATTACGGGGCTTTTTTATTTTTGTACTCTTTAGCTACTAACCAGACAAACATGAATATAATTATTAAGTATACTAAGGTGTCATGTTGATCAATCGTACGAGTATAAACACCTAGTCCTATAGCACTTAAGCTAACAGCAATACTAGTACATGTGAAAACATCAATTGTTTGCTTACCGATTTTTGCTAACTGATATTTCCCTTTTACTAAATTAAATCCAGCTGCAAGCGTATAGACTAATGAAAGGTAACCGAGTGATTGCACCGCCGTAAAACCGAAATACGGCCCCAAAAGATAGAAAGCGAAAGCAACAAAAAGCGGTATGAAAGCCAAAAGATTCATATTTTACCAATCCCAATCTACAGTAGTGTCCAATCCTTTCAGGTTCGTATGTTCAGTACGGGTAGCTTGTAGAACTGTTTCACCAGTGGCGATAGAAACGATATCAAATGACTCTATTTCAGTTTGTCCATGCGATCCCTTCGTTCTGAAATTGGTTCGTACGTAGTTGTACTGATCTCTTGGGTAATCCCGTTCAAATTGTTCTTCTGTCATGGATATATCCTCTTATGCTAATTCTCTAAATTATCTCTTCTTTTATGCTTGCGAAGTACTGATTTACTACATCAGCAATTCCAGTTTCCGTATTGTTACCTATTACTAAATCAGCACACGCTTTCACTTCATCAACAGCGTTACCCATAGCAACACCCAGGCCAGCAGTCTCCAGCATACTTAGATCGTTGAAATTATCACCAAAGGCCATAACCTGGCTCATAGATAAGCCTTGCGATTCTACCCATTGTGTCAAGCGTTTACCCTTACTGTTTCCGGCTTGTGCTATGTCCACTTGATCGTGCCAAGACCATTCACAAGCAAGGCCAAGCTCATGCTCTACTATCTGACCAAAGCGATGTAGTTTTTCAGTATCAGAATCAGTAAGGGCGAATTTCCATATAGCATCAACATTTTGCGAGGCTTCACTCAGAGAGGGTACTTTTTTGAATACTGGACGTTGTGACTCTGGAAGAGATTTAGCCCAATTTTCTGTACGGATAATATGCCCCGTTGGATTTTGATAAAACATGGCATCATCGGCATACATCAGACTATGAACATTGTAACTATCAAGTAGGTTTACTAATTGAGTAGCTTGTTCTGGTTGTAATGGGTCTGAGGCAATAACTCTTTTTTCGGCGTAATCGTACAATAAAGCACCGTTACAACATATAGCTGGTGTATTCAGTGCTAATGCCTGATAAAAAGGATGGATGGCTACAAAGTGCCGTCCGGTAACTATGACAACCTTTGCCCCTGATTTACGGGCATTCTGTAGGGCAGTTGATGAGGCTGGTAAAATAGTTTTTTCTGGCGTCAATAAAGTGCCGTCCAGATCAAGGGCAATTACCTGATAGTCCATGTAGTGATTCACCTGATTTTGGTATGTAGTTTTTCCGATAGTACACCGCTTTGCGGCTACGACGAAACAAGGTGAAGAGAGTCTTGTTGAGCACTGGAACAACGTTGGATACTGGCGTATTGCCCTGGATTGGTGAAAATGTTGTAATAAGCGTCACACACTCAAATAAGTGCCATTACAACAAATTGCAGGTGTATCTAAAGCCAGTGCCTGATAAAAAGGATGAATGGCAACGTGATGTCGACCCGTCACAATCAGAAGTTGATATCCCGCTTCCTGAGCACGCTTGAGGGCGTCAAGTGAAGTGGGGAGCAGGGTTTTTTGAGGGGTCAGCAAGGTACCGTCTAAATCCAGTGCAATCACACGCGAGGTCATTTGTTCTTCCGGGTTAATATTGAATTTAAGGTCTGATGGGATGGTACACCGAGAGACGATACCGGCAAAATTCCAGGCTAAAATTCAGCATTCACCGTTAAAAGTTAATTACTTTCATGCGCAGTGAGGAGTGAGGATTCATGAAACAAACCGTTTATACCGCCAGCCCTGAGAGCCAGCAGATCCACGTCTGGCGTTTGAACAGCGAAGGTTCGCTCACGCTGGTTCAGGTTGTAGATGTTCCGGGGCAGGTTCAGCCGATGGTTATCAGCCCGGACAAACGTTTCTTATACGTTGGCGTACGCCCAGAATTTCGCGTGCTGGCGTACCGTATCGCCCCCGATGACGGCGCGTTGACCTACGCCGCTGAAGCCGCATTGCCGGGTAGCCCAACGCATATTTCCACCGATCGCCAGGGACGCTTTGTGTTCAGCGGATCCTATAATTCAGGCTGCGTGAGCGTAACGCGTCTTGAAGACGGTATCCCGGTTGAAACCGTGGACGTGGTCGAAGGGCTGGAAGGCTGTCACTCAGCCAATATCTCGCCGGACAACCGCACGCTGTGGGTTCCTGCGCTGAAACAGGATCGCATCTGCCTGTTTACGCTGAGCGATGACGGTCACCTGGCGGCGCAATCTCCGGCGGAAATCACCACCGTTGAGGGCGCGGGTCCGCGTCACATGGTGTTCCATCCGAATCAGCAGTACGCCTACGTGGTGAACGAGCTCAACAGCTCGGTTGACGTGTGGGAGCTGAAAGATCCGAACGGGCAAATCGAATGCGTGCAGACCCTGGATATGATGCCTGCTGATTTCACCGATACTCGCTGGGCTGCGGACATCCACATCACCCCGAATGGTCGTCACCTTTACGCCTGCGATCGTACCTCAAGCCTGATGACTATTTTCAGTATCTCAGAAGACGGCAGCGTGTTGGCAATCGAAGGCTTCCAGCCAACTGAAACTCAGCCGCGAGGCTTCAACGTCGACTTCAGCGGTAAATATCTGATTGCAGCAGGGCAGAAATCCCACCATATCGCGTTATATGAAATCAAAGGCGAGCAGGAGCTTCTGGAAGAGAAAGGGCGCTACGCTGTCGGCCAAGGGCCAATGTGGGTTGTGGTTAACGCACACTAAGCGGAATGCAATAAAAAACCTCGCCATGGCGAGGTTTTTTTATGTCCATCAATCGAAATTACTGCTTCGGCTCAGCAACGACTTTGCTACCCAGACCGCGGTTGTTGTATTCCCACATGCGGTTGAAGTTAGCGTCGTTCAGGTTGCGCTGCACGTTGCCTTTATCATCCATCGCGCCGGTATTACCCGAGAACGGACGTTTAGAGATAGCAGCATCAGCCCATGGTTTCGCCATGTTAAAGCCTTCGTTGATCACGCTATCGCGAATCACAACCTGACCGTTAGAAGCGGAATCCACATCTAAGGCGCGACCCAACTGTGCCACGCCGTCACCAGACGCGGTAAAGCGGCTGTTCACGGCGAGGAAACCATAAAACATGTTGGACAGCGTGGCTGGCGCAAACACATAACCTTCCTGCTGAGTACGCGAATTCACGACGCGGAAATCGGTATTCTCAAACACGACTGCGCCACGACCAGAAACGATATCCACATCGCCTTCAATGTAGCTATTGGTGACCTGAGTACGCGTCAGACGGTTGTTCTGCAGCGTGTTCTGCACACCGCTGTTGGTCACAAAGAAGGTGTTCTGACGACCCAGAATATTCACGTTATTAATCTGGACACGATCGCCGTCGGTGCGCAGTGCCACAGCCTGATGATTACCCGCGTCAACGCTATCGCCTACCGTATTCTGGATGGTCAGGTTCTGCAATTGCAGACCGTTATTCTGAGACCAGAACACCGCTGAGCACATCACGCCAACGGTCGCGCTCTGTTTGCTCTGACAATTGTCGAACATATACCACGCCGGTTTGCCTGGCATGTATTTACCGGCTGGATTCACCAGATGACGCCAGGTGTTGCGATCGATTTCAGAGTCGATGGCCTGGCCGATTTTTACGTCGGTCGCTTTTTCGCCCGTACCGTACAGCGTAATGCTGCCAGGTGCGGCTGGAACGTAGACCGTACCTTCATACTCGCCGGGCATAATGGCGATGTACTGACGTGATGCACTGTGTTTAGTGATTGCAGCATCAACAGCCGCCTGAATCGTCGTGTGCGTCACGCCCTGAGTTCCTGCCGGGCCAACCACAAAGTTTGGCTGCTCTGGCAGACGAATAGAGGATGGCGTCCACGGAGCAGCGTTCGGATCCATGGCCGAGTAATAATGTGCCGCAGTGAAATTCTTCGCTTCACCAGCGGACAGAATTGGGCGAGAGGCGGTACCTGGCGCTGCCTGCTCAGATGGCAACTGGTCCGGCGGCGTTGAGCTGCAGGCGGACAATGTCACGCCAAAAGCGAGCGCTAACGCCAGACGGGAAATCCTGGAAATGTTCAAGGTAAAGCTCCTGACTTCGCAAGTCTTAACGAGATGGTCGAAATAGCCTGCTTTTTTATACTAAGTTGAGCGAAACGGGAAGATGAAAAGGCAAAAAGTTGTATTTTTAGCCTTTACCGCGCGGGAAAGTGATCACAAATAAATAACATTTTCGGTAAAGGCGGTTGACAGGGGCAAGCGAATGAAAATAAATGTCTATACAACTCATGACAAGCGGAAGTCTTATGCAGCAGCTTCACCCTGATGATGCCGTCTGGCGAAATGCGCGACTGGCTACGATGGATCCTGATAATCACTCACCTTATGGTCTGCTTTCCGACGTGGCATTAATCGTGCGCGGTGACACTATCCTGGCGCTTATTCCCGAATCAGACGTTCCGCCGGACCATCGCCATCAAATCGATCTGCAAGGACGTCTGGTTACGCCCGGCCTGATTGACTGCCACACGCATCTGGTTTTCGGGGGAGATCGCGCAGCGGAATGGGAGCAGCGTCTAAACGGCGTCTCGTACCAGTCGTTAAGCGCTCAGGGAGGCGGTATCAATGCCACGGTGACCGCCACGCGAAGCAGCGACCCAGAAACCTTGCTGACGCTTGCGCAACAAAGACTGCATCGCCTGATGAGCGAGGGCGTGACGACATTAGAAATCAAATCCGGCTATGGCCTGAACGCAGAAGCAGAAGAGAAAATGCTGCGCGTGGCACAACGTCTGGGCCAGCAAAATCCGGTTGAAATCAGCGCGACCCTGCTTGCAGCCCATGCGGTACCCGCCGAATTTCGTCACGATGCAGACGCTTATATTAAGCTGGTGTGCGAACACATCATGCCAACGCTCTGGCGGCAGGGGCTGTTTGAGGCGGTTGATGTTTTTTGCGAGAACGTCGGATTTACCCCAACGCAAACCGAGCAGGTTTTTCAGGCCGCGACCGCGTTAGGGATCCCCGTGAAAGGTCATGTTGAGCAGTTGTCGAACCTTGGCGGCGCTGCGCTGGTAAGTCGTTATCAGGGGCTATCGGCGGATCATATTGAGTATCTTGATGACGCGGGTGTGAACGCCATGGCGCAAAGTGGCACCGTTGCAGTCCTGCTGCCGGGGGCATTTTATTTCTTACAGGAGCGTCAGCGCCCGCCGGTCGAGCTACTGCGAAAGCGTGGCGTGCCGATAGCGGTGGCGACCGATTACAACCCCGGAACCAGCCCGTTTGCCAGCCTCCATCTGGCGATGAATATGGCCTGCGTGCAGTTCGGCTTAACGCCGGAAGAGGCGTGGGCTGGCGTTACCCGGCATGCCGCTCGTGCGCTGGGTCGTGCCCATACGCACGGCCAGCTTAAAGCTGGTTTTACCGCAGATTTTGTTATCTGGGATGCGCAAAATCCGGTGGAAATGATCTACGAACCGGGGCGTAATCCGCTTTATCAGCGCGTTTTTCGAGGAAACATCACATGAGTCTTTGGCGACCTACGCCCCAAAACGTCTGGCAAGGGCGAGACGACAGCGCCGAAGCCGCTAATGCCCTGCGCATTTTTCAGACGATAAAGCAGGGCGAAACCTTTATTCCCTCTCCCTGCGATATTGCGCTGATAGGTTTTGCCAGCGATGAGGGCGTTAAGCGTAACCACGGCAGGGAGGGCGCAGCACAAGCCCCGGACATCCTGCGCAACGCGCTGGCAAATATGGCGAGTCATACAGGCCATGAACGCCTCGTCGACGGGGGAACTATTGTCGTTGAAGGCGAACAACTCGAAGAGGCGCAGCGGGCATTAAGTGATGCTGTGCAATCCTGCCAGCAGTCAGGCATGCGTACGCTGGTGCTGGGCGGTGGGCATGAAACCGCGTGGGCGCATGGGCGTGGCGTGTTGGAGGCGTCCCCCGGTGAGCGAATCGCCATTATTAATCTCGACGCGCATCTCGATTTACGTCACGCAGAGCGCGCCACCTCCGGCACGCCGTTTCGCCAGCTTGCGCACTACTGCGCCGAGCAGGGGCGTGAATTTCACTATGCGTGCCTGGGCGTCAGCCGCGCGGCCAATACGCAGGCGCTCTGGGACGAAGCCGCTCGCCTGAATGTCATGCTGGTCGAAGACCTGCATTTTCGTCGCGATGCGTTATCCGCGCTCAATACGGTTTTAGCCAAGGCCGATCGCGTCTACCTGACTCTCGATCTCGACGTCCTGCCAGCCGGTGAAATGCCCGCCGTCTCCGCGCCCGCCGCGTTTGGCGTTCCGGTGCTGGAACTTATTCCTGTTATCGAGCAGATTTGCCGTAGCGGTAAATTGCAGGCAGCAGATTTGGTCGAGTTCAATCCGCGCTATGACCGAGAGGGACAAGGCGCACGACTGGCCGCGCGTCTGGCCTGGCAAATTGCTCACTGGTGGGCATAACGATTATCTAAGGAACGACGATGTTTTCACGCTCCCCGAACCCGCCACCCAGCGCACCTGCGCCTTTCTATGAAAAGGTGAAGCAGGCGATCAGCGAAAAAATTGCCGCTGGCGTCTGGCGCGCGCACGATCGCATCCCCTCTGAGGCCGAGCTGGTGGCACAGTTTGGCTTTAGCCGCATGACCATTAACCGCGCGCTGCGCGAGCTGACCGATGAAGGGTTACTGGTTCGCCTGCAGGGCGTCGGCACCTTTGTGGCGGAGCCGAAAGGGCAGTCTGCGCTCTTTGAAATCCGCAGCATCGCCGATGAGATAGCCTCGCGTAAGCATCAGCATCGCTGCGAGGTGCTGGTGCTCGAAGAGACACAGGCCAGCGCAGAGCAGGCCGTCGAGCTTAACGTCGAGGAAGGCGCGCGGATTTTTCATTCCGTGATGGTGCATTATGAAAACGATATCCCGGTGCAAATTGAAGACCGCTGTGTAAACGCCGATCGGGTTCCCGATTACCTGGATCAAGACTACACGCAGACCACACCGCATGCGTGGCTCTCTGAGGTTGCACCGCTGACCGAGGGTGAACATATTGTCGAGGCGGTTCGTGCGAGCGCGCAAGAGTGCGACTGGCTGCGTATTAAAGAGCACGACCCCTGCCTGCTGATCCGCCGCCGCACCTGGTCTGCATCAAAGATTGTCTCCCACGCACGGCTGCTTTTTCCGGGGGCAAGATACCGGCTACAGGGCCACTTTATGTCATAAGTTTTAAAAGCGTGATAGGTAACGCAATATAATAAAATTGTATCTTTTTTGTTAAATTCCGCCTTGTGCGTGGTTGTCTATACAAGTATATCTATTTGTATCTTTCATCCCGTATGAGGACCACACAATGTCGTCAGGTAAATACCGCCAGCAGGACATTCGCGCTCCGCGTGGCAACACGCTGACCGCCAAAAGCTGGCTCACCGAAGCGCCGCTGCGCATGTTGATGAACAACCTCGATCCCGACGTCGCCGAAAATCCGCACGAGCTGGTGGTGTATGGCGGGATCGGTCGTGCAGCCCGCAACTGGGAATGCTACGACGCCATTGTGGAATCGCTTACCCAACTCGAAAACGACGAAACCCTGCTGGTGCAGTCCGGCAAACCGGTCGGCGTGTTCAAAACGCACAAAAATGCACCGCGGGTGCTCATTGCCAACTCCAACCTGGTGCCGCATTGGGCAACGTGGGAGCACTTCAACGAGCTGGATGCGAAAGGGCTGGCGATGTACGGCCAGATGACCGCAGGCAGTTGGATCTATATCGGCAGTCAGGGAATCATCCAGGGCACCTATGAAACCTTCGTCGAGGCGGGTCGTCAGCACTATAACGGCTCGCTGAAGGGGCGCTGGGTATTAACCGCCGGGCTGGGTGGCATGGGTGGCGCGCAGCCGCTGGCCGCCACGCTTGCAGGCGCTTGTTCGCTGAACATCGAATGCCAGCAAAGCCGTATCGATTTCCGCCTGCGTACCCGCTACGTTGATGAGCAAGCCGATAATCTGGATGACGCGCTGGCCCGCATCAAAAAATACACGGCAGAAGGCAAAGCGGTGTCGATTGCGCTGTGTGCTAACGCAGCGGATCTTCTGCCGGAAATGGTGACACGCGGCGTGCGCCCTGATTTAGTCACCGACCAGACCAGCGCTCACGATCCGCTGCACGGCTATCTGCCAAAAGGCTGGACCTGGGAAGCGTATCAGCAAAAAGCGCAAAGCCATCCTGAAGAGACAGTCCTTGCCGCCAAACGCTCGATGGCCGAGCACGTGCGCGCGATGCTGGCGTTTAGCGAGATGGGCGTCCCGACATTCGACTACGGCAACAATATTCGCCAGATGGCAAAAGAGATGGGCGTCGATAATGCGTTCGACTTCCCCGGCTTTGTTCCGGCCTATATTCGCCCACTGTTCTGTCGCGGTGTGGGTCCGTTCCGCTGGGTCGCTTTGTCTGGCGAGGCGGAAGATATTTATAAAACCGATGCGAAAGTAAAAGAGATCGTCGCTGACGATGAGCATCTGCACCGCTGGCTGGATATGGCGCGTGAACGTATTAATTTCCAGGGTTTGCCGGCGCGTATCTGCTGGGTCGGGCTGGAGTGGCGTCAAAAACTCGGTCTGGCGTTTAATGAAATGGTGCGCAGTGGTGAAGTCTCCGCTCCGATCGTGATTGGCCGCGACCATCTGGACTCGGGTTCCGTTGCCAGCCCTAACCGCGAAACGGAATCTATGCGCGACGGCTCCGATGCCGTGTCCGACTGGCCACTGCTCAATGCGTTACTCAACACCGCCAGCGGTGCAACCTGGGTCTCTTTGCACCACGGTGGTGGCGTGGGAATGGGCTTCTCCCAGCACTCGGGAATGGTGATCGTCTGCGATGGTACTGATGAAGCCGCCGCGCGGATTGCCCGGGTCCTGCATAACGATCCGGCGACGGGCGTGATGCGTCATGCCGATGCGGGTTATGAGATAGCGATTGATTGCGCCAAAGAGCAGGGGCTTAACCTGCCAATGGTCGCTGCCACACAAGGAAAGCACTGATGAACGCATTAACACTCACTCCCGGTACGCTCACGCTTAAACAGCTGCGCCACGTTTGGCGTCAGCCTTGTACCCTTTCGCTTGATGAAAAAGCGCACGATGGCATCAACGCCAGCGTAGCGTGCGTCAACGCAATCGTTGCAGAAGACCGCACCGCCTACGGTATCAACACCGGTTTTGGCCTGCTGGCACAAACGCGCATTGCTACGCACGACCTGGAAAATTTACAGCGTTCCCTGGTGCTTTCCCACGCGGCGGGCGTCGGTGAACCGCTGGATGAGGCGATGGTTCGCCTGATGATGGTGCTCAAAATTAACAGCCTGGCGCGTGGCTTTTCCGGCATTCGCCTGAGCGTGATTCAGGCGTTAATGGCGCTGGTCAACGCACAGGTCACGCCGTGGGTCCCGACCAAAGGCTCCGTGGGTGCATCGGGCGACTTGGCTCCGCTGGCGCACATGTCGCTGCTGCTGCTTGGCGAAGGTAAAGCGCGCTGGCAGGGCGAATGGCTGCCGGCAACCGAGGCGCTGAAAAAAGCCGGGCTGGAGCCGATAACCCTTGCGGCGAAAGAGGGGCTGGCGCTATTGAACGGCACGCAGGCCTCGACCGCTTTCGCGCTGCGTGGGCTGTTTGAAGCAGAAGACCTGTTTGCCTCCGCCGTGGTGTGCGGTGCGTTAACCACCGAAGCGGTGCTCGGTTCCCGTCGTCCGTTTGATGCCCGTATTCATAACGTTCGCGGCCAGCGCGGACAAATTGATGCAGCGGCCTTGTACCGGCATGTATTAACCGAAAACAGTGAAATTGCCGACTCGCATCATAACTGCGACAAGGTCCAGGATCCGTACTCGTTGCGCTGCCAGCCGCAGGTGATGGGCGCGTGCCTGACGCAATTACGTCATGCGGCTGAGGTGCTGTTAGTCGAAGCTAACGCGGTATCGGATAACCCGCTGGTCTTTGCTGAAGAAAATGAAGTCATCTCCGGCGGGAATTTCCACGCTGAGCCGGTGGCGATGGCGGCGGATAATCTGGCGCTGGCGATTGCCGAAATCGGCGCATTATCCGAGCGGCGTATCGCATTGATGATGGATAAACATATGTCGCAGCTGCCGCCATTCCTGGTGCGTAACGGTGGCGTGAACTCGGGCTTTATGATTGCGCAGGTGACCGCAGCGGCGCTCGCCAGCGAAAACAAAGCGCTATCCCATCCGCACAGTGTAGACAGCCTGCCGACGTCGGCGAATCAGGAAGATCACGTGTCGATGGCACCTGCGGCAGGGCGACGACTGTGGGAAATGGCATCAAATACGCGCGGTGTGGTCGCGGTTGAATGGCTGGCGGCGAGCCAGGGAATTGATCTGCGTGAAGGGCTTAAATCCAGCCCGCTGCTGGAGCAGGCGCGCCATATTCTGCGCGAGAAGGTGTCGCATTACGATGACGATCGCTTCTTTGCGCCGGACATTGAAAACGCGATGCAGCTTTTGGAAGAAGGCCGACTCACTGACCTGATGCCGTCGATATTGTAAAAGCCAGCCCGGCACCTTCGCCGGGCAATTTCCCAACGCTAAATCGCTAAATCGCAAAATGTGCAGGAATGTTAACAGCATCAACCACCGCAGAGGTCAGCTTGCTGAGCAGGTCAGGAGTGATGATGTACGGCGGCATCAGATAAATCAGCTTGCCGAACGGGCGCACCCACACGCCACGCTCAACAAAGAATTTTTGCAGTGCGGCCATGTTCACCGGATGTTTCGTTTCCACCACGCCAATGGCACCGAGCACGCGCACGTCAGCGACAAATTCTGACGCCGCTGCGCTCGCCAGCTCCTGTTTCAACTGGGCTTCGATCCCGGAGACCTGAGTCTGCCATTCGCCGCTCTCCAGAATGGCCAGACTCTCGCTCGCGACGGCGCAGGCCAGCGGATTGCCCATAAACGTTGGACCATGCATAAAGCAGCCCGCTTCGCCGTCGCTGATGGTTTCGGCGACATGACGGGTGGTGAGGGTGGCAGATAGGGTCATGGTGCCGCCGGTCAGCGCTTTGCCCAGGCACAAAATATCGGGCGCAATATCGGCATGTTCGCAGGCGAAAAGCTTGCCGGTGCGGCCAAAGCCGGTAGCAATCTCATCGGCAATCAGCAGGATACCTTCGCGATCGCACATCTTACGGATCCGCTTCAGCCATTCAGGATGATACATGCGCATCCCCCCCGCACCCTGCACGACAGGCTCCAGGATCACTGCGGCAATGTCATGGCGATGGGCGGCCATCAGGCGAGCAAAACCGACCATGTCCGCTTCGTCCCATTCGCCGTCGAAACGACTTTGTGGCGCAGGGGCAAACAGGTTTTCCGGCAGATAGCCCTTCCACAGGCTGTGCATCGAATTATCCGGATCGCAGACCGACATCGCGCCGAAGGTGTCGCCGTGATACCCGTTGCGGAAGGTCAGAAAACGCTGACGCGGCTCGCCCTTCGCGTGCCAGTACTGCAACGCCATCTTCATGGCCACTTCCACTGCAACGGAACCGGTATCGGCGAGGAAAACGCACTCCAGCGGCTCTGGGGTGATGGCGACCAGCCTGCGGCACACATCCACCGCAGGCTGATGGGTGATTCCGCCAAACATCACGTGTGACATGTCGTCAATTTGCGTTTTCATCGCCGCGTTCAGTCGCGGATGGTTATAGCCGTGAATCGTTGCCCACCAGGACGACATACCGTCCACCAGCGTTTCGCCACCGGAGAGCTGTAATTCACACCCGCGCGCTGAGGCCACCGAATAGACGGGTAACGGCTGAGTCATCGAAGTGTAAGGGTGCCAGATGTGGCGTTGATCGAAGGCGAGATCGTCCTGGGTCATAATCGACTTGTAAACCATTTTGAATTATTTTAGGTTTACAAGTATAAACCGAACCGACACTTAACAAAACCCTTTGGAGAAGCCCGATGGCTCACCACGCACGCTGGACGATGTCGCAAGTCACCGAATTATTTAATAAGCCGTTCCTGGAACTGATGTTTGAAGCGCAGCAGATCCACCGTCAGCATTTTGACCCGCGCCACGTTCAGGTCAGTACGCTGCTGTCGATCAAAACGGGCGCTTGTCCGGAAGATTGCAAATATTGCCCGCAAAGCGCGCGCTACAAAACGGGGCTTGAAACCGAGCGCCTGATGGAAGTTGAGCAAGTGCTCGACTCGGCGCGTAAAGCCAAAAATGCCGGTTCGACCCGTTTTTGCATGGGCGCGGCGTGGAAAAATCCGCACGATCGCGACATGCCGTATTTGGAGCAAATGGTCCAGGGCGTGAAAGAGATGGGGCTTGAGGCGTGTATGACGCTCGGCACGCTCAATGAAAGCCAGGCGCAGCGCCTGTCGGCGGCAGGGCTGGACTATTACAACCACAACCTTGATACCTCGCCGGAATTCTACGGCAATATTATTACTACCCGCACCTATCAGGAGCGTCTGGACACGCTGGATAAAGTGCGCGACGCGGGTATCAAAGTCTGCTCCGGCGGAATTGTGGGCCTGGGCGAAACGGTTAAAGACCGTGCCGGTTTGCTGTTGCAACTGGCGAACCTACCGACTCCACCGGAAAGCGTGCCAATCAATATGCTGGTTAAAGTCAAAGGCACGCCAATGGCGGATAACGACGATGTCGATGCATTCGATTTTATCCGCACTATCGCCGTGGCGCGCATCATGATGCCAACCTCGTTTGTGCGCCTCTCCGCAGGACGTGAGCAGATGAGCGAGCAGACCCAGGCGATGTGCTTTATGGCCGGTGCGAACTCCATCTTCTACGGCTGCAAGCTGCTGACCACGCCAAACCCGGAAGAGGACAAAGACGTACAGCTGTTCCGCAAGCTGGGCCTGAATCCGCATCAAACGGAGGTGCTGACCGGCGATAACGAGCAGCAGCAACGCCTGGAGCAGCAGCTGTTTAACGCCGATACCGAACAGTATTACAACGCGGCCACGGTATGACCTGGCAGCAGCGAATCGATACTGCCCTGAACGCGCGTCGGACAGCGGAGGCTTTTCGCGTGCGAACGGTGGTGGAGGGTGGCGCGGGCCGCTTTCTCACCCGCGACGGGCGTCAGTTTTGTCACTTTTCCAGCAATGATTATCTGGGGCTGAGCCAGCACCCGGCGATTATTCGCGCCTGGCAGCAGGGGGCAGACCAGTACGGCGTAGGCAGCGGCGGATCGGGGCACGTGAGCGGGTACACGACGGCACACTTCGCCCTCGAAGAGGCGCTGGCCGACTGGCTCGGCTACCCACGGGCTCTGTTATTTATTTCAGGTTTTGCCGCTAATCAGGCGCTCATCGCCGCGCTGATGGGGAAGGAAGACGGAATCCTGGCCGATCGGTTAAGCCACGCCTCGTTGCTGGAAGCGGCGAATCTCAGCCCGGCACGGCTACGTCGCTTTGCGCACAACGAGGTTTCACAGCTTGACGCTCTGCTGGATAAATCCTGCGCCGGGCAGCAGCTGGTGGTCACGGAAGGGATATTTAGCATGGACGGCGACAGCGCGCCGTTGCGAGATATTCAGGCTGTCGCGCAGCGGCATAGCGCCTGGACGCTGGTGGACGATGCCCACGGTATTGGCGTGCTCGGTGAAGAAGGGCGCGGCAGTACGGCGGTGCAAAATGTGAAGCCCGATCTGCTGGTGGTGACCTTTGGTAAAGGTTTTGGCGTGAGCGGCGCGGCAGTGTTATGCAGCGAATCGGTTGCCGATTACCTGCTGCAATTTGCCCGTCATCTCATCTATAGCACCAGTATGCCGCCGGCACAGGCCGTGGCGTTGCTGGCCGCGCTGAATGTTATCCGCAGCGAGGATGGCGCGCAGCGTCGACACAGCCTGAATCAACACATTCAGCGCTTCCGGGCGGGTGTTGAGGATTTGCCATTCAAAACCACCGACTCCCACAGTGCGATTCAGCCGCTTATCGTCGGGGATAACGGTCGCGCTTTGCATCTGGCGCAGCAGCTTCGCGATAGCGGAAAATGGGTCACCGCGATTCGCCCGCCGACCGTGCCCGTGGGAACCGCGCGTCTGCGTCTGACGCTGACGGCGGCGCATCAGTCGCAGGATATTGATAGTTTACTGGAGGTGCTTTATGCAGCCGGTCAATAAACAGGCCATTGCCTGCGCCTTTGGTCGCGCGGCACAACGTTATTCCCAGCACGATGAATTGCAGCGTCAGAGCGCACAGGCGCTACGCCTGTTTCTGGGGGATGCAAAATATAACGCTGTGTTGGACGCAGGATGCGGTCCGGGTGCTAATAGCCTCCTCTGGCGCGAAGCGGGAAGTCACGTTACCGCGCTGGATCTCTCTCCACAGATGATTGAACAGGCGCGTTATCAGCAGGCCGCCGATGATTATTTGGTCGCTGACATTGAAGCCCTTTCTCTGCCCGACGCGCAGTTTGATCTGGTCTGGAGCCATCTGGCGGTGCAATGGTGCGCCAGCCTGCCGCAGGCGCTGCGTGAGCTGTATCGGGTCACGCGTCCGGGCGGAACCGTGGCGTTTAGTACGCTGCTGGCAAACTCGCTGCCGGAACTGAATCAGGCGTGGCAGGCGGTGGACGATAGGCCACACGCTAACCGTTTTTTATCGCAGGACACCGTTCTCGCCGGGATGAATGGCTGGCGTTACCGCTTCACCACGCAGACCATCACGCTGGCCTTCCCGGATGCGCTTAGCGCGATGCGCTCCCTGAAGGGCATTGGGGCAACGCATCTCCACACCGGTCGTGCTCGCAAGCCGTTGACGCGCGGTGAGCTTCAGCGCCTCGAACTGGCATGGCCGCAGCAGCGAGGCGAGTTCCCGCTCTCTTATCAACTCTTCCATGGGATTATTGAACGTGACTGAACGTTATTTTGTGACCGGAACTGACACCGAGGTGGGTAAAACCGTCGCCAGTTCAGCGCTGTTGCAGGCGGCGCGATTGCAGGGGTTTATCACCGCCGGGTACAAACCGGTGGCCTCCGGCAGCGAGATGATGCCTGAGGGCTTGCGTAATTCCGACGCACTGGCATTGCAGCGTTATAGCAGCCTACCGCTGGCTTACCAGGCCGTGAATCCGTACACCTTCGCCGAAGCCACCTCGCCGCACATTGTCAGCGCTGATGAGAAGCGACCGATCGATTTTGCGGTGCTTTCCGCCGGATTACGCCTGCTGGAAGAGGAAGCCGACTGGGTACTGGTCGAGGGCGCGGGTGGCTGGTTCACGCCGCTTTCGGATGAACACACGTTTGCCGACTGGGTGACCAAAGAACAACTGCCGGTTATCCTGGTTGTTGGCGTCAAACTTGGCTGTATTAACCACGCGATGCTCACCGCGCAGGCGGTTAAACAGGCCGGATTACGGCTGGCGGGCTGGATAGCCAACGACGTTGTTGCGCCAGGGAAGCGTCATCAGGAGTATCTTGCCACGCTGAAAAACGTCCTCCCTGCGCCATTTTTGGGCGAGATCCCCTGGCTTGCTGAAGGTGCCGAAAATGCAGAGACCGGGCGATATCTGGATCTCAGCGTCTTGCATCCAGCGACATCCAGTGGGCAATAAGCTCATCATCCAGCTCGTTAACGTGGCCCTGCGCCACGTTACGCCCGCGATAAAGCATACAGAATCGGTCGGCTACCCGGCGGATAAAGGACAACTGCTGCTCTGCCAGTAGCACCGTCATCCCAAGCTCCCGACTGAGTCGCGCCAATAGCTGGCTCAGTTTGTGGGCAAAAGTGTGTCCCGCGCCGTGCATCGGCTCATCAATAATCAGCAGGCGAGGGTGGGTAATAAGCGCGTTCGCCAACGCCAGCTGGTATTGCTCATCTGCTGACATTCCCGTTGCGCGCGTCTGGCGCAGCGGCCAGAGCTGGGGAAAGAGATCGTAGATTTCGCTGCTGGCTGCGGCGTCCGGTTTTCCTTTCGCCCTCATCGCGACATGCAGATTTTCTTCTACCGTCAGCTGGGAGAAAATCCGCCGATCCTGCGAGACGTAACCAATCCCTGGCATACTCTGCTGTTCTGCGCCCGCGCCGAGCAGGTTGCAAGGAGGGCCACCTTTTTCATGCCAGATGATTGTGCCACTCTCAACGGGAAGATTGCCGGTGATGCAGTTAATCAGGGTCGTTTTACCCATGCCAGGCAGCCCCACCACACCTGTGCAGATGCCCGGAGGCAAATCCAAATCAACATTCCATAATGTATGTTGGCTCCCGTAGAACTGATTGACCGCGCGTAGACTCAACATATTTTCTCCTGAAAAGGCGTTGTGGGTGAAGCTTCACTCTCCATGCTGCAAAACTCCTGCCATCTCATGAAAGTTGTTTAAAAAAGACGCTTTTTTCAGATTTGAACCTCCCTTTTCAGACGGAATAACGCCGTATTGCACACCCTCAGTGCTCAGCGTGACGGGTCATGGTGCAGGCAAGGATCGTAAAAACGTGAGCAAGATCTCGTCTGTTGCTTATGCGGGGCAGGACTGATTATCATCAAAATAAAGCGATAAATATTTTTTGTTGGGACGACTTTGGGAAAAACCGGGAATTTGCCGAGTGGCTAACCATACGGGCTGGAGGCAGTTATCCACTATTCCTGTGGATAACCTTGTGCATTAGAGTTAGAAAACCCAAGGTAAGCGAGAGAAGACGCGGCCTGCGCATGAATTGGCGCGAAACGCGGCTTTAAGAAATATCTTCTATTAATTAACTAGTTAGACAAAAGCAATTAGCGTAATGAAAGTGTCATCCGTTGCCATAAAACTATCATTACGTGGCTTGACAAATGTTAAAACCGAAAAAGTTTTGGGGATAACACCCGGCGCGTGATTTTTTTATTATGACACTGGTTTTACATCCAGTGTTTTTTACTGGCAAATTTATCAGTCCCGAGTAAAATTACTCTCCTGCCGCTTATTCCGTCATCAGGTTGTTGCTCATGAGTAAACCGTTCAAATTGAATTCTGCCTTCCGTCCTTCTGGCGATCAGCCAGAGGCGATCCGTCGTCTCAAAGTGGGCCTTGAAGATGGCCTCGCGCACCAGACGCTGTTGGGCGTAACAGGTTCAGGCAAAACGTTTACCGTTGCCAACGTGATTGCAGATTTACAGCGCCCCACGATGGTGCTGGCACCCAACAAAACCCTGGCGGCGCAGCTCTATGGCGAGATGAAAGAGTTCTTCCCGGATAACGCTGTGGAGTATTTCGTCTCCTACTACGATTACTATCAGCCAGAGGCCTATGTGCCGAGCTCAGACACGTTTATCGAGAAAGATGCCTCGGTCAACGAACACATCGAGCAAATGCGTCTGTCGGCAACCAAGGCGCTTCTGGAGCGTAGGGATGTCATTGTGGTGGCGTCGGTTTCTGCGATCTATGGTCTGGGCGATCCCGATCTTTATCTCAAGATGATGCTGCACCTGACGAACGGGATGATTATCGATCAGCGCGCCATATTGCGTCGCCTGACCGAACTGCAATACACCCGTAACGATCAGGCGTTTCAGCGTGGTACGTTCCGCGTGCGCGGTGAGGTGATTGATATCTTCCCTGCGGAATCCGACGATCTCGCGCTGCGCGTAGAGCTTTTTGACGAGGAGGTTGAGCGGCTCTCGCTTTTTGATCCCCTCACCGGACAGGTTGATTCGGCGATTCAACGTTTTACCGTCTATCCCAAAACGCACTACGTGACCCCGCGAGAGCGCATTGTGCAGGCGATGGAAGATATAAAAATTGAGCTTGCCGACAGGCGCAAGGTGCTGTTGGCGAACAATAAACTGCTCGAAGAGCAGCGCATCAGCCAGCGTACCCAGTTCGATTTAGAGATGATGAACGAGCTGGGCTACTGCTCGGGTATCGAAAACTACTCACGTTATCTTTCCGGGCGCGGGCCGGGCGAAGCACCGCCAACGCTGTTTGACTATCTGCCAGCCGATGGGCTGCTGGTGGTCGATGAATCACACGTCACTATTCCGCAAATCGGCGGCATGTATCGCGGCGACCGCGCGCGAAAAGAAACGCTGGTGGAGTACGGGTTCCGCCTGCCATCGGCGCTTGATAACCGTCCGATGAAGTTCGAAGAATTTGAGGCGCTGGCTCCGCAAACGATCTACGTCTCGGCAACGCCGGGTAATTACGAGCTTGAAAAATGCGGCGATGATGTGGTGGATCAGGTCGTGCGTCCCACCGGGCTGCTTGACCCGATTATCGAAGTACGTCCTGTGGGAACCCAGGTCGACGACCTGCTCTCAGAAATTCGTATTCGAGCCTCCATCAACGAACGCGTACTGGTAACAACGCTCACCAAACGTATGGCAGAAGATCTGACCGAATATCTGGAAGAGCATGGCGAGCGCGTTCGCTATCTGCACTCGGATATTGATACTGTGGAACGAATGGAAATTATCCGCGATTTACGTCTCGGCAAGTTCGACGTGCTGGTGGGGATTAACCTTCTGCGAGAAGGTCTGGATATGCCGGAAGTGTCGCTGGTGGCCATTCTGGATGCCGATAAAGAGGGCTTCCTGCGTTCTGAACGTTCACTGATTCAGACCATTGGCCGCGCCGCGCGTAACATCAACGGTAAAGCGATTCTTTACGGCGATAAAATTACGGCGTCGATGGCGAAAGCCATTAGCGAAACCGAACGTCGTCGTGAGAAACAGCATCAGTACAACATTGAAAATGGCATTATCCCGCAGGGTTTGAACAAGAAGGTAGTGGATATTCTGGCGTTGGGTCAGGGGCTTGCCAAAACCAAGGGCAAAGGTCGCGGGAAATCGCGCTCGCCGGTTGAGGCCGATCCGATTGAACTGGTGCTGACGCCGAAAGCGTTGCAGCAGAAGATCCACGAGCTTGAAGGGCAGATGATGCAGCATGCGCAAAACCTGGAGTTTGAAGAGGCTGCGCAAATTCGTGACCAGCTCCATCAGCTGCGCGAACTGTTTATTGCGGCGTCGTAAATAATATCGCCCCTTATTGGAAACAATGAAGGGGCGCTATGTTTAACCTAATTCCTGAATTGCCTTTTCCAGCGCTTCGCGCAGCAGGTGTCGGTCGTGACGATACTTAATGTCACTCGCTTCGAGCGGTTCCTGCACGACGACGCGGCCTTCCAGATTCGACACATCCACCTTTGGCCCCACCACTACGCCATCGATAATCTTCTTACCGACGTACTGTTCCATGATGTGTAGTTTGTCAGCCAGCGACAAACTGGCTGCCGCCGGGCTGAGTTCACGGCCCAGGTTACCGATGTAAACCATCGGCGCGGGCGTCCTGCGTAGCGCCTGCGCCAGCTCTTTGACCAGCAGAATCGGCATCAGGCTGGTGTAAAAACTGCCGGGACCAATCAGGATTAGGTCAGCATCAGCGATAGCGTCGACGGCTTCACGCGTGGCGGGTACGCTCGGATAGGTCATCAGCTCTTTAGGCGGGTGGATGAGCTGATCGATATTGACCTCGCCGTAAACTTCATGGTCTTCCACGTCGATGGCCATCAAATCGACCGGTTGTTCAGACATTGGGATCAGGAACGCATCTACTTTTAGCAGGTTTCGTATTAAATTGATGGCTTCTAAAGGCCTGACGCTCAGGTGATCAAGCGCCTTTAACATCAAATTTCCAAGGTTATGGCCTGAAAGCTCACCATTGCCCCCAAAACGATACTCAAACATGGCCGAAGCAACGCTCTGTTCGGTAATTAACTGGTTCAGGCAATTACGCATATCGCCCCAGGCGATGCCGCCTTCTGAGCGTCGAATACGCCCGGTGGATCCACCGTTGTCGGTGGTGGTTACAATCCCTGTTAGTCTGGAACCGAGTGATGACAACGATGACATCACGCGGCCCAGACCATGCCCTCCGCCGAGAGCGACCACACGGTCAAGATCCGCAAAAGTGCGATTGCGCATACACATTCCTTATCACGTTTGAACCGCGTAACAGTAACCTAACTACCCCTAAAAGACGATGTCCCACCCCTCGCAAAATGACGTATATCAATGCGAAACTGTGATTTTTGCGTATCCTGTAGTGAAAATGCACGATTAAGTCGCTATGTATAAAAGTATATAGCGAAACCGGAAATGGCGAAACCGTGATTTCCGCGCTACTATCGGCATAACCACGTTTTCTATTATGAAAACATACACTCTAGCCTTTGCGCCTGTGTCGAAAGATATGGTGCTCTGGCCGTGGCGGTATCGCCACCAGGGTACAGAAAGAAATGACTGTGCCTCCCGTATCTGGAAAGGTGTACATGGCTTCACAACTCACTGATGCTTTCGCGCGTAAGTTTTTCTATTTACGTCTGTCGATTACCGATGTGTGCAACTTCCGTTGCACCTATTGCCTGCCAAACGGCTACAAGCCCGGCAGCGTCACCAATAACGGCTTTCTTTCCGTCGATGAGGTGCGCCGCGTCACGCGTGCATTCTCTGAACTGGGGACGGAAAAAGTACGTCTCACCGGCGGGGAGCCTTCCCTGCGCCGTGATTTCCCTGACATCATTGCCGCAATCCGCGAAAACGAAAATATTCGTCAAATTGCCGTAACCACCAATGGCTACCGCATGGCGCGCGACGTGGCGAGCTGGCGCGAGGCGGGCCTCACGGCGATTAACGTCAGCGTCGATAGCCTCGACGCGCGGCAATTCCACGCCATCACTGGGCAGGATAAATTCCAGCAGGTGATGGACGGTATCGACGCCGCCTTTACTGCGGGTTTTGAGAAGGTCAAAGTCAATACGGTGCTGATGCGCGATGTAAACCATCATCAGCTGGACGCCTTTCTCGCGTGGATCAAACCGCGCCGCATTCAACTGCGTTTTATTGAGCTGATGGAAACAGGCGAGGGCAGCGACCTGTTCCGCCGTCATCACATCTCCGGCATGGTGCTGCGCGATGAGCTGCTTAAACGCGGCTGGATCCATCAGATTCGCCAGCGCAGTGATGGTCCGGCTCAGGTCTTCTGTCACCCGGATTATGAAGGCGAAATCGGCCTTATCATGCCGTATGAGAAAGACTTCTGCGCCAGCTGTAACCGTCTGCGCGTTTCGTCGATCGGTAAGCTGCATTTGTGCCTGTTTGGCGACGGTGGCGTCGATCTCCGGGATTTGCTGGAAGATGACGCCCAACAGGATGCCCTTGAAGCACGTATCTCAGCTGCTCTGGCGCAGAAAAAGCAGACTCATTTCCTGCATCAGGGCGACACCGGTATTACTCAGAACCTGTCCTACATCGGCGGGTAATCGGCTTAAAAGGAACATGACGATGAGTCAGGTAAGTGCAGAATTTATCCCGACACGTATCGCTATACTAACTATTTCAGAACGCCGGGGCGAAGAGGATGATACCTCAGGGCACTGGCTGCGCGACGCGGCGCATGAAGTGGGTCATCACATTGTCGATAAAGCAATTGTGAAAGAAAACCGCTACGCGATTCGCGCTCAGGTCTCGCAGTGGATCGCCAGCGAAGAGGTGCAGGTGGTGTTGATCACTGGCGGCACCGGTTTTACCGCAGGCGATCAGGCTCCAGAGGCGTTGCTGCCTCTGTTTGATCGCGAAGTGGAAGGCTTTGGTGAAGTGTTCCGCATGCTCTCTTTTGAAGAGATTGGTACGTCCACGCTGCAATCTCGCGCGGTTGCCGGGATCGCAAATCAGACGCTAATTTTTGCCATGCCTGGCTCCACCAAAGCCTGTCGTACCGCGTGGGAAAATATCATTGCGCCGCAGTTGGATGCCCGTACCCGTCCGTGTAACTTTCACCCTCATTTAAAGAAATAACTATGTCGCAATTGACCCACATTAACGCCGCTGGCGAAGCACATATGGTGGACGTTTCCGCCAAGGCAGAAACGGTGCGCGAAGCGCGCGCGGAAGCGTTTGTTACCATGCTGCCAGAAACGCTGGCGATGATTATCGACGGCAGCCATCACAAGGGTGATGTTTTTGCGACTGCGCGTATCGCGGGCATTCAGGCTGCGAAACGAACCTGGGATCTTATCCCGCTTTGCCATCCGCTGATGTTAAGTAAAGTTGAAGTGAATCTGCAGGCGCAGCCCGAACACAGCCGCGTGCGTATTGAATCACTGTGCCGCCTGACGGGGAAAACCGGTGTTGAAATGGAAGCGCTCACGGCGGCTTCCGTCGCAGCGTTAACCATTTACGATATGTGCAAAGCGGTGCAAAAAGATATGGTGATTGGCCCGGTTCGCCTGCTGGCGAAAAGCGGTGGGAAATCAGGCGATTTTAAGGCAGGTAGCCATGATTAAGGTGCTGTTTTTTGCGCAGGTTCGCGAGCTGGTCGGCACCGATAGCCTGACGCTGGAACCCGCGTTCGATAACGTCGAAACGCTACGTGCGCACCTCGCCGCCCAGAGCGACCGATGGGCGCTGGCGCTGGAACAGGGCAAGCTGCTAGCCGCCGTCAACCAGACGTTGGTGGAGTTCAGCCATCCTATTGCACCGGGCGATGAGGTGGCGTTTTTCCCGCCGGTAACAGGAGGTTGATCGTGTCTGAAACGCGTATTGTCGTTGGACCTGAACGCTTTAGCGTCGGAACAGAATATACCTGGCTTGCAGAGCGCGATGAAGACGGTGCGGTCGTGACTTTTACCGGCAAAGTCCGTAATCACAATCTGGGCGAGAGCGTAAAGGCGCTGACCCTTGAACACTATCCTGGCATGACTGAGCGCTCGCTGGCGGAGATTGTGGATGAATCACGAAGCCGCTGGCCGCTGGGGCGCGTGACCGTCATTCACCGCATCGGTGAAATGTGGACGGGTGAAGAAATTGTCTTTGTCGGCGTGACCAGTGCGCATCGCAGTAGTGCATTTGCGGCGGGTGAGTTCATTATGGATTATCTTAAAACCAAAGCGCCGTTCTGGAAGCGTGAAGCCACGCCGGAAGGCGAGCGCTGGGTTGAGTCGCGCGACAGCGATAAAGAAGCGGCCAGCCGCTGGTAATCGTTATGGCGCGTATGTGTTAGTCTTATAGAGAATTTCCACTTAATCAGGAGTGAATCATGGACCGATTTCCGCGTTCCGATTCGATAGTGCAGCAGACCCGTACGGGATTGCAGACGTATATGGCGCAGGTTTACGGCTGGATGACGGTCGGGTTGTTGCTAACCGCGTTTATCGCGTGGTACGCAGCGAACACCCCTTCGCTGATGATGTTTATCTTTTCCAGTAAGATCACCTTCTTTGGGCTGATCATTGCTCAGCTGGCGCTGGTGTTTGTGCTGTCTGGCCTGGTGCAAAAGCTCAGTGCGGGCATGGCGACCACGCTATTTATGCTCTATTCAGCGCTCACCGGGCTAACGCTTTCCAGCATATTTATCGTTTATACCTACTCATCTATCGCCAGTACTTTTGTGGTTGCAGGCGGGATGTTTGGTGCAATGAGCCTCTATGGCTACACCACCAAACGCGATCTTAGCGGATTCGGTAACATGCTGTTTATGGCGCTGATTGGTATCGTTCTGGCGTCGTTGGTGAACTTCTGGCTGAAAAGCGAAGCGCTGATGTGGGCAGTGACCTATATCGGGGTGATCGTCTTCGTCGGCTTAACCGCCTACGACACGCAGAAGCTGAAAAACATCGGTGAGCAAATTGACGTTCGTGACACATCAAACCTGCGCAAATACGCCATCCTTGGCGCGCTGACGCTGTATCTGGACTTCATTAACCTGTTCCTGATGCTGCTGCGGATATTTGGTAATCGTCGTTAATCTTTTTGCCCTCACCCTCACCCTAACCCTCTCCCTGTGGGGGAGGGCCGAGGTGAGGGCATCAGATCGCACCCCACCCGACACCATCACTTCGCCATCGCCTTCTCGTTTTTGGCCCGCAGTTTTTTCGCGCGGCTTTCCAGTAGCAGATAACAGACTGTCGCCAGCGCCAGCGGCAAGAAGTAATACAGCATACGATAGGCCAGCAGTGCCGCAATGATGGTGCCGTGCGAAACATGTTCGCCTGCCAGCAGGGCGATGAATACCGCTTCCAGTACCCCAATTCCCGCCGGAATATGGACAATCACCCCCGCGATACTGCTCACCAGTAGCACGCCCAGCACGAAGAAATAGTTAATATCCTCGCCAATCAATAGCCAAATAATCGCGCCCATGGCCATCCAGTTGGCGCTGGAAATCACCATTTGCAGCAGGGCGAATTTCCAAGTCGGCAGGACCAGTTTTTGCCCTTTGAAGGTCATATGGCGTCGCCTGGCGAAAGCGCAGGCCCACAGATAGGCGGCGATCATCACCAGCAATACGATGCCCATAATCTGAAGCGTTGATTCGTCGATATACCAGTGCGCAGGCAACTGGACCACGCCGAAAGTAAAGATAACCCCCCCGAGCAAGATATAGCCCAGCCAGTTAGTGGTAATGCTCAGCGAGAAGATTCGGGTGATCGTGCTGCTCGGCAGCCCGAGCCGCGAATAAAGCCGGTAGCGCATCCCAATGCCGCCGACCCAGGTACTTAGCGTCAGGTTGAACGCGTAGCAGATAAACGACACCAGCATCACCTGGCGTTTCGCGAGCTTGTGTCCACAGTACGCGCGCCCCAGCAGGTCATAACAGCCATAGAGCAGATAGCTCAGGATAACCAGGCCGACCGCGCTCAGCAGCGCGACGCGGTCATAATTGCGAATGACCTTCCAGACCTCTTCCCAGTCTACTTTTTGCGCGTATACCACCAGCAGGACCGCAACGGCGATGAAAAACAGCCAGGTCAGAATTTTTTTAGCCAGACGCCAGCGAGGATGCGATTTGCTCATTATGGCTTCACTCCCGTGTTTTCGGCTTCAACGCGATCCTGGGTTTCCATTTCGGGCTGCACCGGAGCTGGCACCAGCGCAAGCTTCGGCGTATGGGCAGGAAGCCAGCCCACGAGTGCCGGGAAATGGCGCAGGAAGTGGAACACCACCACGCTTTTGGTGAGGTTCCACCAGGTGCGTTTCGGCACCATCGAATCATCCACCCGCACACAGTCGCGGGCGATAATCCCGTTGAGATTATCCCGCAGCGTTTGATTGAACTCCCGATCGTGGACGATAAGATTTGCTTCCAGATTCAAAGACAGGCTGAGGGGATCGAGATTGCTGGAGCCGACGGTAGCCCAGTGATCGTCCATTATCGCCACCTTGCCGTGCAGGGGGCGGCGACGATATTCGTAAATCTGTACGCCGCCTTTCACCAGATAATCGTACAGCAGCCGCGCGCCAACGGTGACAATCGGCATGTCCGGCTCGCCCTGAACGATCAGTTTGACCCGCACGCCGCGTCGTGCTGCATTGCGCATCGCATGCAGGAGACGATAGCCCGGGAAGAAATAGGCATTAGCAATAATCACCTCGCGTTTGGCGTTCGCCAGCATCTTCAGATAGTGGCGCTCAATGGCATCGCGATGGTCTGCGTTATCGCGCCAGATAAACAGCGCCTGTGCCTCGCCGGGTTTGTGGTTCTCCTCCGGGCGGTGACGACGTTTCCACCAGCGACGTGCAGCAGACTGGCCTGGTAGATTTTCCAGCTCGAAGAGTAAAATATCCTGGACCACTGGGCCTTCCACGCGTACCGCGTAATCCTGCTTCGCTTCCGGGCCGTAATCGGACATATGTTCATCGGAATAGTTAATGCCGCCGACAAAGGCGACGCTATCATCAATGACCACTATCTTACGGTGCATGCGGCGAAAGACGTTGGTGCGCATCCCCAGCAGAGGAGGGCGCGGATCGTAATAGCGGAAAACCACGCCTGCCGAGGTTAATTCATTGACGAATTCATCGCTCAAGTCGGGTGAACCGTAGCCGTCGAGCAACACTTCGACGGTGACGCCGCGCTGGGCGGCGCGCAATATCGCCTCGTGGAGCTGACGACCCACGCCGTCCTCGAACCAGATAAAGGTTTCCAGGATCACTCTGTGTTGCGCTTTGCCGATGGCGGCGAAGACTGCGGGATAATATTCATCGCCGTTTTCCAGGAGCGTAATCCGATTTCCTTCTTGCCATGAACATTTCATAAGTGGATCTCCGCACTTAAAGGGGCATGGTCGGACAGATGACGCCACGTGCGCAGTACCAGCGCGCTCGGGCTGCTGGCATGGGCATTTTTGACGTAAATCCGGTCAAGGCGCAGCACCGGAAAGTTCACCGGAAAGGTTCGCGCCGGACGGCCGTGGGCGCGGGTAAAGATTTCATCCAGCCCTGCTTTTGCCTTCAACAGGTGATTAGCACGTTGACGCCAGTCGTTAAAATCGCCTGCCACCACCACGGGTTCACCTTCCGGCAGCGCATTGACCCAATTTGCCATCATTTGCAGCTGTGCCTGTCGGTGCGCTTCGCGTAAGCCCAGATGCACGCAGCCGACGTGAACAGGGAAGGCAAGCTCAGGTGGGGTGATTCGACAGTAAAGCAGCCCGCGTTTTTCGCTTTCGCCCACTGACACGTCATGATTTTCATAATGTTCGATAGGGAAGCGAGACAGCACGGCATTGCCGTGATGTCCTTCGGGATAGACCGCGTTGCGCCCGTAGGCATAGTCACTCCACATGGTATCGGCCAGAAACTCGTAGTGCGTCGTGTCCGGCCAGTTCTCCACATGCATGGGGTGGATTTCATGCGCACCCATCACTTCCTGCAGGCAGACAATATCCGCGCCGACGGTGCGTACCGCATCGCGCAGCTCGGGTAAAATGAAGCGGCGGTTAAATGCCGTGAAGCCTTTGTGTGTGTTGATCGTCAATATTTTTAATGAAAAATGCCGGGTTTGTTGGGTCATATGCTCCTGCCAGCGTCACTATCCTGATGAAAATAAAGTGTAGTCGGCGTCACAAAAAGATGCGGTGTTACGGAATTTTCCGTAAAGTGCGGTACTCTGAACTAGCAGAGAAATATCCTTCAGGAGAGAAGCCATGAAGTGGCAACAACGCGTTCGTGTCACAACTGGCCTCAGTTGCTGGCAGATAATGTTGCATTTACTGGTCGTGGCAGTACTGGTAATGGGCTGGATGAGCGGCTCACTGGTGCATGTCGGCTTGGGGTTATGCGTGATGTATGGCGTTACCGTGCTGTCGATGCTGTTTTTACAGCGTCACCATGAAGCGCGTTGGCGTGAAGTGGGTGATGTGCTCGAAGAGCTCACCACCACCTGGTATTTTGGTGCCGCCATGATTGTTTTGTGGCTATTGTCGCGCGTATTGCAAAACAACCTGCTGCTGGCCCTGGCGGGCCTGGTTATTCTGGCAGGTCCCGCGATTGTGTCGTTACTGACCAAAGAGAAAAAGCTAAGCGATATTGCGTCTAAACATCGCGTACGCCACTGAACCCGTCGTGGCCGCTATGACCAGTAGCGGCCACAAGCTTCCCCATACGATATCCAGACTCGCATCCTTCAGATAAATTTGCTTCGTGATATCCGTAAAGTGTCGTATCGGGTTTACCCACGTTAAATCCTGTAACCAGACCGGCATGTTCTCTACCGGCGAGACGTAGCCCGACAGCAAAATCGCGGGCATCATAAACACAAACACCCCGATAAATGCCTGCTGCTGCGTGGAGCACAGCGCGGAAATCAGCAGACCGAATCCCACCAGCGATAACCCGTATATCAGCATCGTAAAGTAAAACAGCGCCAGCGATCCGGCGAACGGAATTTGATACGCCCAGATGCCAATCCCCAGCACAATACTGGCCTGGAAGGTGGCAACAATCAGCGCGGGAACCGCTTTACCGACAAAAATTTGCCAGGTCGCCAGCGGTGAAACCAGCAGTTGATCGAGCGTGCCTTGTTCGCGCTCGCGGGCAACGGACAATGAGGTCACGATCATCACGCCAATGGTGGTGATCATGGCGATGAGCGAGGGCACCACAAACCATTTGTAATCCAGATTCGGGTTGTACCAGTTGCGAACGACCAGCTCGCTGTTATTCGGTTTCGCTTTGCCCTGCATTAACTCCTGCTGGTAATCCTTCACCACCTGCTGCAAATAATTCGCCGCAATCTGGGCGCTGTTAGAGTTACGCCCATCAAGAATCAGCTGCATTGGCGCGGTCTGGAAGGTATCCAGATTGCGGGAGAAATCTGCCGGGAAGCGCACCAGAAGCAGCGCTTTTTGCGTGTCGATGGTGGGCTTGATCTCCTGTGGGCTCTTGAGCAACAGGACGTGAGTGAAGGCTTTAGCACGAGCAAAACGCTGGGTCAGCTCCACCGAATGCTTGCCGTTGTCTTCGTTGTATACCGCAATGGTGGCGTTAGTGACCTCAAGCGTGGCGGCAAACGGGAAAAGCAGCACCTGAATGAGCACCGGCACAATCAGGATCGCGCGGGTCTGTGGTTCGCGCAGCAGCGATTGCAGCTCTTTACGGATTAATGTCCAAAGACGATAAAACATAACCTCTCCTTAATCCAAACGCCGTTTGGTCTTCATCCACGTCAGGCCGATAAACATCACTGCCGACGCCATCAAAAACAGAATATTGACCACTAACACTGACGCAATATTCCCCGCCAGAAACAGGCTTTGCAGCGTATTCACAAAATAGCGGGCTGGGATAATGTAGGTCACCGCGCGGATCACGGCGGGCATACTGTCTATCTGGAAGATAAAGCCCGACAGCATGATTGAGGGCAGGAAAGCCGCGTTCAGCGCCACCTGCGCGGCGTTAAACTGGTTGCGGGTAATGGTGGATATCAACAACCCCATTCCGAGCGTACTGAGTAAAAACAGGCTCGTTATCAGGAACAGCAGAATCAGCGAGCCGCGATAGGGCACGTTGAGGATAAACACCGATACCAGCATGCAGAGCAGCATGGCCAGCATGCCGAGGAAATAATAGGGGATGAGCTTGCACAGCAGCAGCTCCACGCGGGTGACTTCGGTTGACAGCAGCGCCTCCATCGTACCCCGCTCCCATTCACGCGCGATCACCAGCGAAGTCAGGATAGCGCCGATCACCGTCATGATAATGGTCACCGCGCCGGGGATAATAAAATGCTGGCTGATGGCGGCGGGGTTAAACCAGTAGCGGGTTTGCACATCGATTAAGGGTTGAAATTTCTCACCCCGATCCTCGGCGCGCTGCATTTGCCACAGCTGCCAGATACCTTCCGCATAGCCCTGCACAAAGTTGGCAGTATTCGGTTCGCTGCCGTCGGTGATGACCTGAATGGGTGCGTCGTTTCCGGCTCGCGCCATGTTGGCATCAAAATCAACGGGAATGACGATTAACCCGCGAATACGCCCGGCCTGCATCTTCTGAATCAGCTCCTGCCGATTATCGCTGATAGTCGCGTCGATATAAGGGGAGCCGGTCATTGCATGGGTAAAGTCGAGCGCGTCTTTGCTCTGTTGTTCCAGCAAAATCCCCACCCGCAGCTTGCTGGAATCGAGGTTAATACCGTAGCCAAAGATGAACAACAGCAGCAACGGGATCACCACGGCAATGAGCCAACTGCTGGGATCGCGGACGATTTGCCGCGTCTCTTTGACGCACAGGGCGCGCACCCGGCGCCAGGAAATCGCCTTAATGCTCATCGGCATGCTCCTTATCCCAGTCGTTGATCAAGGTGATAAAAGCCTGTTCCATGGTCGGATCTTGCTGTTCATCATCGGCGGCCTGCGCTTTTAAATCGTCCGGGGTGCCGTGGGCGATAAGCTTGCCGCGATACACCAGCCCGATGCGGTCGCAATACTCGGCTTCGTCCATAAAGTGGGTGGTGACCATCACGGTGACGCCTTTTTCCACCATGCTGTTGATATGCAGCCAAAATTCACGGCGAGTAATGGGATCGACGCCGGAAGTGGGTTCGTCGAGAAACAAAATATCCGGCTCGTGCATCAGCGAACAGGCCAGCGCCAGCCGTTGTTTAAAGCCGAGGGGCAGTTCATCGGTGGCGTGAGAGGCAATCGATGTCAGGCCGAACGCCTCGCTCATGCGGGCGATTTTCTCATTCTGCGCACGGCCTCGCAGGCCGTAAACGCCAGAGAAAAAGCGCAGGTTTTGCTCAACCGTCAGGTTGCCGTACAGCGAGAATTTCTGCGCCATATAACCCAGATGCTGGCGCGCTTTACCGGAGCTGACCTTCAGATCCATCCCCAACACCAGCGCTTTCCCTGCGGTGGGCACCAGCAGGCCGCACATCATCTTAAAGGTGGTAGATTTCCCGGCACCGTTTGGGCCGAGCAGACCAAAAATCTCCCCGCGTTTTACCGCGAAGTTGACGTTATCGGTCGCGGCAAAATCGCCGAATTTTTTGGTGAGCGATTTTGCTTCAATGACCGTTTCGTCGGGCTGGCCCTCCACGGTGTGCAGGATGGCGGCAAGCGGTGACTCCGAAGTACCCGCACCGCCGAGCAGATCGATAAACGCATCTTCAAAGCGCGGCGCTGTCTCTTCGATCTCGATTTCCGGCATGTCTTTCGCGCTGCGAATATCGTCGGGAGTGGCCTCTTTTTTGAGGATAACCCGCACCGACCGGCCCTGAATCATACCGTCGCTGACCTGAGGGAGCCTTAAAACGCGCTGCAATAATTTGCGGTTGGTGACATCCGGACTGTGCAGTAAAAAGCATCGCCCAGCCATTCCTTGCGTGAGTGCCGTGGGTTCACCCTGGTACAGCAGTTCCCCTTCGTTCATCAACAGCACGTCCCGGCACTGTTCGGCTTCATCGAGATAGGAGGTGCTCCAGAGGATAAGCATCCCGTCGCCCGCCAGCTCATGAACCATTTGCCATAGCTCGCGGCGAGAAATAGGGTCAACGCCGACGCCGGGTTCATCCAGCAGCAATACCTTTGGTTCGCCCACCAGCGTGCAGGCCAACCCCAGTTTTTGCTTCATGCCGCCAGAAAGTTTACCCGCCAGCCTGCCGGTAAACGGCCCAAGCGAAGTGAACTCCAGCAGACGTGCGAAGGTCTTTTTACGCTGTTCACCGGTGACGCTGCGCAAATCGGCGTACAGATTAAGATTCTCCATCACCGTCAGATCTTCGTATAACCCAAATTTCTGCGGCATGTAGCCGAGTATGGCGTGCAGTTCACTGTCGTTTTTGATCGGGTCAAGCCCCAGCACGCAGGCGCTGCCCTCGTCAGGCTTGAGCAAGCCTGCGAGCATCCGCATAAGCGTCGTTTTCCCCGCGCCGTCTGGCCCTACCAGCCCCGTCACGTAGCCTTTTTGCAACGTACAGTTGAGTGGGGCGACGGCGGGTTTGTCCATTCCCGCAAAACGTTTGACCAGCTCGTTTAACTGGATAACCGCATCATTCATGTCGTTCCCCGTCGTTAAACGTCACGGTGACAGGCATCCCCTGGCGCAGCGCGTCGTCGGCATCGGTCACGATAATGCGCAGGCGATAAACCAGGTCGGTGCGCAGGTCCGGCGTTTCGACCGTTTTCGGGGTGAATTCAGCGGTGGGTGAAACAAAGCCCACCTTGCCGTGATACGGCTTGTCCGGGCGACCATCGGTATAAAGCAGCAGTTCGCGGCCCGGCTGCGCCTGGCTTAGATTAGGCTCATCAATATATGCCCGTACCCAAACCGGACGGGTGAGGGAAAGGGTCAGCACCGTGCTACCCGCGCTTAACATGCTGCCGGGTTCGACGGCGCGGGTCATCAACGTGCCGTTGGATGGCGCGACCAGAACGGTGTCATGCAGATCCAGTTCCGCCTGTGCAAGCTGTGCCTGCGCCTGTTCGAGGTTGGCTTTCGCCTGCGCAATATCCTGCGGGCGATTACCGGTCTGGTACTGGCTGAGTTTGTCCTGAGCAGACTTCAGCGTAGCCTGCGCCTGATCGCGTGACGAACGGGCGTTTTCAAGATCGTTGGCAGAGACGGTGCGGCTTTTCCACAAACCCTGTTGGCGGTTATAGAAATTCTGCGCGTAGTCGTAAGCGGCCTGTGCCTGTTTAACGGCTGCTGCCGCCTGAGCAACTTCCTCTTCACGATAGCCCGCCAGCATCAGGTCATATTGCGCCTGGGCAACCGACACGCCGGCTTTGGCCTGCATCAGCGCATTTTCGTAAGGGGCCTTGTCCAGCTGGCCCAGCGTTTGCCCGGTTTTAATGGTATCGCCCTCGTCAACCGTAAGCGACGCCAGGCGACCGCCTACGCGAAAGCTCATATTGACCGTTCGAATATCTACGTTGCCGTAGAGTGTAAGACCTCGATCCTGCTGGCTTTGATACCACAGCCAGCCACCGATTCCTGCGGCTAGCAGAACAACCACCGCCAGTATGACGACGACAGGTTTTTTCATGACTCCAGGCTCCTTAACGTTAAACCCTGCAGGATCAGGTCGATATGACAGGTGATGACCTGACTAATCTGCTCAGCTTTATCCTCATCGAATTGTGTCCAGCCCGTACGCAACAAAATCGTTTCTCGTCCCAGGCGAAAAGCGAGGACCTGGCCGAGCAGGGCATGGGTATGCAAAATGGTTTCTGTATCATCAGGGTTGCGCCCGGTATAGGCCGCGATAAGCCGGGTCAAATGCGCATGCATGGGGTCGATAACCCGATCGTGGACCAGTTGATAGGCGGCAGTGGGCGAAAGTTGCTCGCGTGAGATAAACTTACTCAGATTGAGCGTATCGTCGTGCGTCAGCAGCCGAATCATATTGTTGCAGGCGTCGAGGATCAGCGCCCGAATTGCAGCACGATCCGGTGTGGGATCGTCAAACAGCGCGGTGGCGGCTTCGACGTGCGTGTGGAATTGAGTCCCGATGAAATCGGCTATCCACTGGGCGCAGGCAAGATACAAATCTTCCTTCGAACCAAAGTAATAGGGAATGGCAGCGATGTTTTGCCCAGCCTGGGCCGCAATATCGCGGGTCGTGGCATGGAGTCCGTATTCGCCAAACTGCGCCAGTGCGGCGGCGATGAGCTGACTCTTGGCCTGTTCACCTTTGGTGGTTGTCGGAGTGGGATTCATAACACCGTTAAAAGTTAATCAATCGATTGATTAAGATTATGTATAAATTTTCACCTTGTCCAGTCGGTCGGAGCAATATTTCGCTGAGGAATCATCGAGGGATATTTTATGCGCCACTTCACAAAATCTGCTACACTCCGCTGCTTCGTGACATTGTGGTTTTTGTCCTACTCTTTTCGTCTTATCTCCCTGAAAACTACACCTGTGACGGTCGGGGCGGTTCGGAGTTTTTATGTCTTTTGATACCCTTGGCCTGAACCCAGAAATTCTGCGCGCTGTCGCAGAACAGGGATACCTCGAGCCAACCCCCATTCAGCAGCAGGCAATCCCTGCGGTGCTGGAAGGCCGTGATCTCATGGCCAGCGCACAAACCGGTACCGGCAAAACGGCGGGCTTTACCCTGCCGCTGTTGCAGCGTCTGGTGCAGAAACAGCCTCATGCCTCTGGTCGTCGCCCGGTGCGCGCCCTGATCCTGACGCCAACCCGCGAACTAGCTGCTCAGATTGGCGAGAACGTGCGTGAGTACAGCCGCTATCTCGACATCCGTTCGCTGGTGGTTTTCGGTGGCGTGAGCATCAATCCACAAATGATGAAACTGCGCAGCGGCGTTGATGTCCTCGTCGCCACGCCGGGCCGTTTGCTGGATCTTGAACATCAGAACGCCGTTAAGTTGGATCAGGTAGAAATCCTGGTGCTGGACGAAGCCGACCGCATGCTGGACATGGGCTTTATCCACGATATCCGTCGCGTGCTGGCAAAACTGCCTGCTAAGCGTCAGAACCTGCTGTTCTCTGCGACCTTCTCTGATGAGATCAAAGGCCTGGCGGAAAAACTGCTGCGTAACCCGCTGGAAATCGAAGTGGCGCGCCGCAACACCGCCTCTGAGCAGGTGTCCCAGTACGTTCACTTTGTGGACAAAAAGCGTAAGCGGGAACTGCTGTCGCAGATGATTGGCGAAGGTAACTGGCAGCAGGTGCTGGTCTTTACCCGTACCAAGCACGGCGCTAACCACCTGGCTGAACAGCTGAACAAAGATGGTATTCGCAGTGCCGCTATCCACGGTAATAAAAGCCAGGGCGCACGTACTCGCGCATTAGCTGACTTTAAATCCGGTGACATTCGCGTACTGGTGGCAACCGACATCGCCGCGCGCGGTCTGGATATTGAAGAACTGCCGCACGTGGTGAACTATGAATTGCCAAACGTGCCGGAAGATTACGTTCACCGTATTGGCCGTACCGGTCGTGCGGCGGCAACCGGTGAAGCACTTTCTCTGGTCTGCGTAGATGAGCACAAGCTGTTGCATGACATCGAACGCCTGCTGAAGAAAGAGATCCCACGTATCGCCCTCGAAGGCTATGCGGTTGATCAGTCCATCAAAGCTGAGCCGATTCTGAATGGTCGTCAGGGTGGCGGTGGTCGTGGACAAGGCGGGCGTGGTCAGGGTGGTGGCGGTGGACGCAGCCAGCAGCCGCGTCGTTCCGACGGTAGCGCACCGAAAGCGGCAGGTAAACCTCCGCGCCGTACCGGTGATGCGAAGCCCGCAGGTGAAAACCCGTGGCGCAGCGGGGAAGCAAAACCCGCAGGTGAAGGCCAGCGTCGACGCGGCCCGCGTAAACCTACCAACGCGTAGTAATCTGGAAGCCCGGCCGTAAAGCCGGGTTTTTCTTTTTGCGGCGGAGAAAATAAAGTGCCACAATAGTGGCTGTTTATACAGTATTTCAGGTTCCCCCCGATGGCTTTAACCGCTGCGCTCAAAGCGCAAATTGCCGCCTGGTATAAGGCGCTGCAACAACAGATCCCTGACTTTATTCCCCGAGCCCCGCAGCGGCAGATGATTGCCGATGTGGCGAAAACGCTCGCCGGAGATGAGGGCCGGCATCTGGCGATCGAAGCGCCCACTGGCGTCGGGAAAACCCTCTCCTACTTGATACCCGGTATTGCCATCGCGCGTGAAGAGCAAAAAACACTGGTGATTAGCACCGCCAACGTGGCACTCCAGGATCAGATCTACAGCAAAGATTTGCCGTTGCTGCGCAAAATTATCCCTGAGCTGCGATTCACCGCCGCGTTTGGTCGCGGTCGCTACGTCTGCCCGCGTAATCTGGCAGGGCTTGCGAGCAGTGAGGCGACGCAACAGGATCTGCTGGCGTTCCTCGACGACGATCTGACGCCAAACAACAAAGCCGAGCAGGATCTGTGCGCGAAGCTCAAGGTCGAACTTGATGGCTATAAATGGGACGGCCTGCGCGATCACACCGATAAAGCCATTAGCGACGATCTGTGGCGACGCCTGAGCACGGATAAAGCCAGCTGTCTGAATCGCAACTGTCATTACTATCGCGAATGCCCGTTTTTCGTGGCCCGCCGAGAAATCCAGGAAGCCGAGGTGGTGGTCGCCAACCACGCGCTGGTGATGGCGGCGCTGGAAAGCGAATCGGTCCTGCCCGATCCTAAGAATTTACTGCTGGTGCTCGATGAAGGACACCATCTGCCGGACGTGGCGCGCGATGCGCTGGAGATGAGTGCGGAGATCACCGCCCCGTGGTTTCGTCTTCAGCTTGATCTGTTCTGTAAGCTCATTGCCACCTGCATGGAGCAGTTCCGCCCTAAAACAACGCCACCGCTGGCGGTGCCGGAACGACTGAGCGAACACTGCGAAGAGGTTTACGCGCTGATCGCCTCGCTGAATAACATTCTCGATCTTTATCTGCCGGCGACTCAGGAGGCCGAGCACCGCTTTGCGATGGGTGAGCTGCCAGATGAGATCATGGAAATCTGCAAGCAGTTGGCGAAGCACCTCGAAAAGCTGCGTGGTCTGGCCGAAATGTTTTTGAACGATCTCAGCGAAAAAACCGGCACCCATGATGTGGTGCGCGTGCATCGCGTCCTATTGCAGATGAACCGCGCATTAAGCATGTTCGAAGGGCAGAGCAAGCTGTGGCGACTGGCGTCTCTGGCGCAGGCCTCTGGCGCTCCGGTGACCAAATGGGCGACCCGCGATGCCAAAGACGGCCAAATTCACCTGTTCTTCCACTGCGTGGGGATCCGCGTCAGCGATCAGCTTGAAAAGCTTATCTGGCGTAGCGTGCCGCACGTGGTAGTGACATCCGCCACGTTGCGATCGCTCAACAGCTTTTCCCGTTTGCAGGAGATGAGCGGTCTGAAAGAGAAGGCGGGCGATCGCTTTGTCTCGCTGGATTCGCCGTTTAATCACTGCGAGCAGGGCAAGCTGGTGATTCCAAAGATGGAGCACGAGCCGCTGATGGAACATGAGGAGAAGCATATTGCCGAAATGGCGGCCTTCTTCCGCGAGCAGGTCGAGAGCAAAAAATACCCCGGCATGCTGGTTCTTTTTGCCAGCAACCGTGCTCTTCAGCTGTTTTTAACCTTTGTCACCGATTTGCGTTTATTACTGCTGGTGCAGGGCGATCAGCCGCGCTATCGCCTGGTGGAGGCGCACCGCAAACGCATTGATAGCGGCGAGCGCAGCGTACTGGTGGGCCTGCAATCTTTTGCCGAAGGTCTGGATCTCAAAGGCGATTATCTGACGCAGGTGCATATTCATAAAATTGCCTTCCCGCCCATTGATAGCCCGGTGGTGATCACCGAAGGCGAGTGGCTGAAAAGCCTGAACCGCTATCCGTTTGAGGTGCAAAGCCTGCCGGCAGCGTCGTTTAATCTTATTCAGCAGGTGGGGCGTTTGATTCGTAGCCATAGCTGCTGGGGAGAGATTGTCATTTATGACAAACGCTTGCTGACCAAAAACTACGGTCAACGTTTGCTGAATGCGTTACCCGTTTTTCCTATCGAACGCCCTGAGGTGCCTGAGGTAAAAAAACGCCCGGCACAAGCGGTGACCGGGCGTAAGAAAAGCATCCGTGCTAAAGGGCGCGGTCCTACTGGTAAGTAAAAGTCACCTGCACGACGCTGCTGAACGTTCCCGCGCTGATGGGCATGGAAGTGGCGTAATAGCGTGCGGCTAAAGGAAAGGTGGCTGTACGATCGTCCTGATTAATCAGTTCGTTAAAGCTCGCTTGCGGGGCAATAAGAATATTGTCCTGCCGATCGGCTATTTCCAGCGCAAGCCCTTTTGCACTGCCGGTATTCGCGAATTTTGTCGGATGCACACTGTCTGCCTGTCCGTAAAAAAAGGCGTTCGCCAGCGCGAGGGTCGCCGGGCAGTGCGTGACCTTCAGCGAAAACGCTTTCCATTCACCGGTATCGCCCACGTCCTTGAAATCACTTGAGGCCGCCTGTCCCAGATCGACGGTCAGATTCTTACTGGCGCTGTCTATAACGCAGGTATTTGCGTAAATGTTCCCCGTCATTTGCACTTCAATCGTGTCCGCAAAAGCGGGCGACAGCACGCCAGGAATGAGTAAAAGCAGGATTTTTTTCATCGGGTCACTTATAGGCAAGAGTGATAGTCGCAACGGTATTTGCCGGACCGGGAGTGACCATATCGCTAATTTGCTCGTAGCGAACCTGGAAAGGAATCGCCAGCGTCTGGTTGGCTTGCGCCTTGGCCTCGGTGTTAACGTAGTTATCGAACGTAGCAATCTCGCCGTCAAACAGCATTCTGACACCGACTCCCGTCGCCATGCCGCTTTGCTGAGTGAGCTTAATGACGCCTTCAAACGCGGTTTCATATCCATTGGCGCTGGAAATTTTCACTTCAGGTTGCACGGTGCTATTACAGTTGACGGTAACGTTAAACTCTTCTGCAGGCGTCGATAGCATGCCGACGCTGACGAAGTCGCTGACCGGAAAATCGCCCAGAGCCACGGTCAGATTTCGTGGCAGAACTGAGCAGGTGACGGTTTGCAGATTGACGTTCCCGGCGTAGGCAATATCGTTTGGACTGCCGATCCCCTCATGAGCAAATACGCCAATGCCAAATCGCGTTTGCGCCTGAATTAGCGTTCCGGAGGCGACTTCGGTGCTGGTTTTCACCAGCTGCAGCGTCACGTCGAAATTAAACGTTTGCTGCCCATCATCGGACACATAGCCAATCGGGGTGCCGCGCGAGTCGCACTGCACGCCGCCCGCTCCGCTGATCCGCTGGCCCTTATCGTTCATGAGTGCTACGCCGATGCCGGTTACGCCTGAGTCATACACCCCTTTCAGGCCAGGGATTTCAGCGCCGGTACCGTAGTAGCAAGAGACAATTTCCAGCCCGTTATCAACGCTCTGATCGCAATGCCCTGCGACGTGCGCGGTTTGTTCGGAACCGGGGATCGTTTCTCCCACCGCCAGCGTCGTCGGCACAGATATAGAGGCCACGTTAATCATTTTAGGCATGTCCGGGGTGATACAGGTTGCTTTGGCATGCGGCATAAATAAGGCTGCCGTTGCCAGAATCAAAAGGAAAAAACACGGTTTTATTATCTGCATAAGGATGAGCCTGAACGATGAGTTAATGACACTGCGCAGCAGCGTTAATGATTGTGGTTTTGTCTTTCTCATCCGTCAGGGCGTAATCAGCGACGCACCGCTCGCTGGCATCCTGACCCCAGGAGACGGCAAGCCGACCATGCTGGGGTAAACCGGAAAGATAGGTCTGACCGTCATTGCCCACGATAAATTCGCTATCCTTGTCTTCGGTCGTGACCGTTGCACCAAAGGGCAGGGGTTTACCATCATGTGTGAGCGTCAGTAAGGCGCGGCGACCCACGCGGGTGTTAAAGGTCGCCCGGACCACTGCACCGCGCGTGGGGGTAACAATCTGCGCGGCGTGGGTGACGTCGGCATCATCCGGCAGCGTTTCGGTATCCAGTGAAATCGTGTTATGGCGATAGTGAGTAATGAAAGGCACCACGGTGTAGCCGCGGAAATCCGTCTCGACGCCGGTCTGGCTGGTAATGCGGGTGCCATGTGTTCCCGGCGCTTTGATAAGCGCAATGGTTTCACCCAGCGGCTGGCTCAGGGTGATCCCGTTGGCGTGCGCGACCACGCCTCCCTGTAGACCGATGTTGACGCTGCGCTGATTTTTATCCTGGCTCACCCCACCGCTGACCTCGCCGTAGGTGGCTTTGTAATCCACGTTCATGCTGGTTGAGCTACCGCTTCCGGTATTGCTCAGGCCTTCCTGAAGATTCCAGTTAAGATTGTCTTCCTGTAGCGCGGTGCCATTTAGCCCTATATTTTGCGTCGTGCCGTCTTTGCTGTTGTTCATGTTGTAGGTCGCCCAGGTGTTATGCATCCAGCGATCGAGCGGAACCGACACGCTCAGCGCGAAAAGGTTGTCATTGGTAACGGACTTCCCGTCCTCATCGCTGTCGTCGGTGTTTTTATTCATGCTGTAGCTCAGGCTGTAGCTCACGCCTTTCCAGCTATTGTTGTAGCTCACGCTCATCGAGGTCATGTCCTGGTTCTGGCTCCAGTAGGTCTCTTTCACCAGACTTAGGGTCATTGAGCCCCAGCCTTCGCCCAGGGTTTGGTCAATGGTTGCCTCGGTACGAGCGCGGCGCTGCTGCGGTTCGGACCAATCGCTTGCGTGGGTGTACGATTCCATGGTGTCTTCCATGGTGTAAAAGCCTTTACTGTTGTAGCGGTAACCCGCCAGCGAGAAGTTTGTGCCGGTGTCGGCAAAATCTTTGCTGTAACGAATCCGGGAAGACTGGCCTTGACTGGCCTTTTGTTTCTTGAGTAGCGCTTTTGCGCGGGTGACATCAATAGAGAACGCCCCCAAATCGCCAAAGTTTTTGCCCGCGCCCAGAGCCTGAGACTGGTAATGACTGCTTTGTTGCACGCCGCCATAGGCGGTAAAACCATATGGTAGACCGTAAATAGCGCTGCCCTGCGCAAAGGGCGTTTTCTCGACATCGTTGTCATAAGAACGATAGCGACCTGCCGTCACGCTGTATTTCAGATGTCTTTCGCGTTGTAGTACGGGGACGGAAGCGTATGGCACAACAAAATGGCGTTCGCTACCGTCGGTTTCTTTCACCGTTACCTGCAGGTCGCCGCTGCTGCCGGTAGGGTAGAGATCGTTAATTTCGAAGGCACCCGGCGCAACGGTGTTCTGATAAATGACGTAGCCGTTTTGGCGCACGACCACCAGGGCATTACTGTGTGCCGTGCCGCGAATGATGGGGGCGTAGCCTTTTTCGCTGTCCGGCAGCATGTCGCTGTCGGAGTTAAGCTGCGCGCCGGTATAAGGCACGCTGTCAAAAACATCGGATGGCGAGCTGCTCTGTCCGACGGTGATATCGCTTTTCATCGCCACAATATCGCGCTGGGCGTAGGTGTAGACCGAGGAAAATTTCTGCTGTTCTTCTTGACCGGTGGTGCTGCGGTTCCAGGTGGAATAGTTACGAACGCGCCATGCTCCAATATTAAAGCCTGGCCGCAGGTTGACGTATTGGCTGCTGTTATCTTCTGCGCCCGGCTGTAGAGCGTGGCTTTGACTGGCCGTAGCGCTATAGTTCAGCAGACCGGCGTTGATGCCTTCGTCGAACTCTTTTGGGTCGATATATCCGCGCGGAATTTGGCCCAGCGCAGACTGCGGAATACTGAGTAACAGCTGCTGATTGCTGATGCGAAAGGTCGCTGAAGCCGCAGGGATCGCGCTTAAGTCAGCGCATTTTCCTTTAGCCATCAACTGCGGAAAGTTATTCGCTTTAATCCCCAGGCTTTTGATCTCATCGAGACTAAAGCAGGGCTGAAGTGAAGCATGACCCTGCGACGCTTTATGTAATTCGAACCTCACGCTACGGCTATCCACTTTATTATTATTAATAAAGACGGTGACCTGATATTCGCCGGGCGCCTGCCCTGGGCCTTTTTCATAGATGCTCAGGTCAGTTTTAGCCTGCTGCGGATTATCAATATCCAACAGCGCCGGATTGAAATAATCATCTGCCCATACTGTCTGCGCAAAACACATCACTGCCAGGCCACAGAGGATGACCAGCAGGGCAGGAATTCGGCGGATTAGAGGCTTTTTATGGGTGTACATGATGATTATATTTCGTCCTTAGCGGACGGAACCGGACCAGGTTTTGCTGATGCTGCCGTAATCAGTGATCACCGACCATGCGACGGTTGTCCCGCTCACATTGGCCGGAAGCGCAAAGTGCGTTTCCGTTTGCGGAATAGCCCAGGTGGCCTTTGCGACTTTTTGACCATTCAACGTGACGGTCTGGAAATTCATATAAAACGGGGTCGGATTATTCACGACCAGATCATGACCTTCACGATGCCATTCGAGTTTATCGGCAACCTCTTCCGGTTTGCCTTGTATAGCCGAGGGGCGATACAGCAGCTTAATGCGCGTATTAATCGCGATTTGCAGCGTGTTGGTCCCTTCAGCATGTTTTGATGACGGGATAGCTTTGATATTCAACCAAAACAGAGATTCACGATCCTCAGGCATAGTGCCGCCGGTGCGTACCACGCGCAGAACGTTGTCCTGTTTTGCATCAAGACGAAACAGCGGAGGGGTGATCAGGAAAGGTGCTTTAGTCAGACTTTTACCGCCGGAATCTACCCAGGACTGAATCAGATAATCGATATCATCCGGATTGGAAAGACCGAGAGAAGACTCCTTTTTATCTCCCTGATAGACCAGGCGAGTGCCATTAATAATGACCCCAGCATGGGCGGTTGCGGCAACCAGTAATAAGGTGCTTAGTAAATAGCCATGGCGCATAAATATTTCTCAACAGGAAGAAGGGATATTACCCGGACTGGCCGGGTAATATCCCTTGATTGATAATATCAGTTATAAATAACGGTGAAAGTTGATACGGAATTCGCTGGCCCGGCGGTGACTGCTGACTGGGTTTGGATATAGCGTGCACCGAATTCAAGACTATTAATCGTGCTTCCAGCCGTTAATGGATATTGCTGAGAAGGCGTATATAAACTGACCGGTTGCTCGGATGCATCGACGAGTTGAATCGCGACGCCCGTCGCGGCATCGGCATCCGACGACAACGCCAGCGTGGTGTTATTATCCGAATCTGGCGTACCGCCAAAATTAATGGCGGCAGAAGTGACCGTCTCAGGACAATCCTTTAGCTGAATATCAAATTTTGTGAGCGTGCTGGTGGAGCCTGCACCGGTAAAAACGGTCTTAGAGACCTTACCTAAAGGAACGTTCAGCGGGTTACTTAACCCATTAACAACCTGACAGGCAGAATCAATAATTTCACCCGTGAAGTTTATTTGTCCCTCGCCATTTGTTGCCGCAAACGCGGATGCTGTACATCCAATCGTTGCTGCCAACAATATACCTAACGCAACCTTATTCATGATAATCCTGATATTTTTCCTGGTGAAATTCATGCCTTGAGACTTTCACGATTGATACTCAATGCTTGTACGGTGGTTATTTAATCAGAAGAGAGCGGGATATGAATCTTTCGCAGGAACCACAAATAATTGAATTAAGCCTTGTATTTTTTTTCCTTTGCTAAAACAGAATATTATTGTCCCAGGACAAAAAACTATCGGCATCGGACCCTTCAGGGCTATATTGTTAACCATATGCCGAAAGGAGAAATGTCGTGGATTATCGCAAAATTATCAAAGAGGTAGGGCGGGGTAAAAATCACGCCCGTGACCTGGATCGTGAGACCGCCCGTGCACTGTATAGCCATATGTTAAAGGGTGAAGTACCGGATCTGGAAATGGGCGGCATTTTGATTGCGCTGCGTATTAAAGGTGAAGGTGAAGCCGAAATGCGCGGATTTTATGAGGCGATGCAGGCACAGACCCTGCGTCTGACCCCTCCGGCGGCGAAGCCGATGCCGATTGTGATCCCAAGCTATAACGGTGCACGTAAGCAGGCGAATCTGACGCCGCTACTGGCCCTTCTACTGGCTAAGCTGGGTTTTCCGGTGGTGGTGCACGGCGTTAGTGAGGATCCTACGCGCGTGCTGACGGAAACCGTCTTTACGCTGCTGGGGATTGAGCCGACCCTTCATGCCGGACAGGCGCAGGCGAAACTGGAAGAGGGTCGCCCGGTTTATATTCCTGTTAGCGCGCTCTGTCCGCCGCTGGAAAATCAGCTGTCGATGCGCTGGCGGATGGGGGTGCGCAATAGCGCGCACACGCTGGCCAAGCTGGCAACCCCGTTTGCCGAAGATGAAGCATTGCGTCTTTCCAGCGTTTCGCACCCTGAATATGTCATGCGGGTGGCCAGCTTCTTTGAGGGGATTGGTGGACGAGCGCTGCTTATGCACGGAACCGAAGGGGAAGTCTATGCCAACCCGCTACGCTGCCCGCAGCTCACGCTGATAGAACCTTCCGGCACGCGGGTAGTGCTTGAGCGCGGAGAAGACAACGCGGAGGTCGTTTTGCCGCAGGCAAAAGATCCGCACACGACGGCGGTGTGGATTGAGCAGTGCCTTGCAGGCGCCGTGCCGGTTCCGCATTCTCTGAAGCTCCAAATCGCCTGCTGTTTACTGGCAACAGGGGTTGTCGATTCGGTGGAAGCCGGGTTGCGGCACGTTGAGCGCGCTTTTTAAGGCAAAAAAAAGCCCGTCCAGTGGCGGACGGGCAAACAAAGGGTAACAACAACAGGGTCAATGAGGGTTGGAGCAACTCGCCAGAGGGGTTAGCGAGTGTAGAGCATTAATTCATGTGGGTTATTTGTAGATAACCGCAGTACCGCTCAGTTTGTTATTGGTGTTGGCGGAAGTAATGGTATAACCGCTAGCGCCAGCAGCAGAGGCTTTCTCAGCCAGTTTCGCTTCCAGGCCATCTAGTGTGGTTGCGCCTTCAGCACTCACCACACCGATTTTATTCATGTTTTGCGCCTGAGCAGAAGTGATTGATTCTGCAGCAAATGCGCCAAAAGATAGGGTAGTCAGAGCAATAGCAGCAACAGCATATTTAATGGTTTTCATGGTTAATCTCTCGCAGGTTATTCTGTTAATGGGACGATGTTCCGTCGATGTGATAAGTATCACGTTTTTTTGCGAAAGATAAAATCGAAGAGAATTGACAGCCTTGCTCAAAAAAATTGAATGACAAATAAGTTATTGAATATTAATAAATTCGAAGTGACCTTTTACAGTTCTTGTCGCTTCGCTTTACAGTTCCAGGGCGAAGGGCACGTTTTGCTACGCGTAGTGGTAAAAATCGTGAGCGTAAAGTAAACCGCTTGCGGCTTCGATTACCGTAAAGAATAGTCAACGTAACTGGCTGTCTTTAGAACCTCTGCGATTATATCCTGAATTTGTAGATTTATGTGAATCTTTATTCTGTTGGCAGGCGAGGCATAACCGCACGCCGGGAACGGCTTTGCGCCGTGGCTCGGGAATCGGATCGCCACATTCTTCGCATTCTGACAAGCTTTCACCCTGAGGCAGCTCTCCTCTAACGCGCGCGACCGCATCTTCAATTGTACTGTTGATCTGCTCGTTTACAGCGTCGTCGTTCGCCCAGCCAGATGCCATGGCTTTTTCTCCTTTCAACGTCTTTCATATAAGTGTAGTGAATGTGTGGTCGAGGAACGTATAAGAAAGGACTGCTTCTTTTAAGAAGAGGCAGTCCTTTTTAGTGGATGAGGGGAAGCTTATTTATAGATAGTAGCGGTGCCGTACATACGGTTATCGCCGCCTGCTGAATTAACCACAAAACCTTTTGCTCCTTCTTCACGGGCCTTTTCACCCAGTTTGGATTGCAAATCGTCGAGATTCGCCGCGCCGGTCACGGAGACCGTTCCGGCTGGGCGTAATTGCCCGGTATCGCCATGTATGAGTGGGTCAGCCGACCAGGCGGCAAAGGAGGCTGTCGCCAGGACGCCTGCGGTGAGTGCTGATATCAGGTACTTTTTCATAATCACATCCTCTGAATGACAACGGGTGATTCAGAATGAGTGTAGAAGCTTATGAGAGGTGATTTAGCGCAAAAATTTGATGATGATCTGCTTATTTTTTGAACGATGTTTGTTGACAAAATACTGACAGATCATAGACATACAGGTTACTGATTTTTAGCGAATTATTGTTCCTTAAAGAGAGTTATTTACCGTCGCGTCTTCAGAGGGTATCTTACGCCGCTGTTAAAAGGAGAATGCCATGACTGCCCAAAAGCCGGGATTGCACCCGCGTAACCGCCACCGCAGCCGCTACGACATGAATGCGTTGTGTCAGAGCTGCCCACAACTGCAAGCGTTTATCGTGCAGACACCTGCGGGTGAACCGTCGGTAAATTTTGCCGACCCGCTGGCGGTAAAAGCGCTGAATAAGGCCCTGCTGGCCCATTTCTATGGCGTGGCGCAGTGGGATATTCCGGAAGGCTTTCTATGCCCACCGGTGCCTGGGCGTGCTGATTATGTCCATCACCTCGCTGATTTGCTGGCCGACGATTGCGGTGGAGAAATTCCAAAACAGGCGACGGTTCTGGATATTGGTACGGGCGCAAATCTGATCTATCCCCTGATCGGTGTGGCGGAATACGGCTGGCGCTTTACCGGCAGCGAGACGGGTCAGGAAGCGTTTGCCAGTGCGCAGGCCATTATTAACGGCAATGAGGGCTTAACCCGGGCAATTCGCTTGCGTCGACAGAAAGAGGAGACCGCCATCTTTGACGGCGTTATCCATAGAAACGAAAACTACGACGCCACGATGTGTAATCCACCCTTCCATGATTCAGCTGCTGCGGCCCGTGCCGGAAGCGAGCGCAAACGTCGTAACCTCGGCCAGGCAGAAGATGCTGCGCTGAATTTTGGCGGCCAACAGCATGAGCTGTGGTGCGAAGGCGGGGAAGTGGCGTTTATCGAGAAGATGATTGCCGAAAGCAAAGCGTTTGGGCGTCAGGTGAAATGGTTTACGACCCTGGTTTCTCGTGGCGATAATTTACCGCCTCTGTATCGCGCACTGACCGCCATCGGTGCGGTGAAAGTGGTGAAGAAAGAGATGTCGCAGGGACAAAAACAGAGTCGCTTTATCGGCTGGACGTTTATGGACGATGCCAAACGCCGCCGACCGTTCTGATCGGCAGCGAGCCAGATTGAGCTTATAACGTCGGTTCCTGTGGAGCCGGCGGGGCGCTCACGGCCGGCGTGGGTAACAGTTGATACGTTTGTACTGGGGCACGCACGTCGGCAATATCAAAGTGCTTTTTCACCATGCTGTCGAGCGCAAAGCGTACCGTCCACTGCTTGAGCGGCTGTGTGGTAAACGACACGCGCAGGGTAAAGGCGGTGTTGGTAAGCCCCACAATGCCCGCAAACGACGGTTCACCTATCACCAGCCCTCTGATATCGTCCATCTCCATCAGTTCCTCTACCGCTGCTCTCAGCGCCTGCTTGGCTTTCTCTGCATCTTCATGGCGATCGACATCATAATTCGCCACCACTGAACCGATACCGCGCACAAAGTTGGCGAAGGTGGTAATCGAAGACCACGGGATGATGTGATACGCCCCGGTGTCCTGACGTACCCCAACGGATCGGATCGACATCCGCTCAACGGTGCCGGTCAACGGCCCAATGGTCACCAGATCGCCAGTATTCATGCCGTTTTCAAACTGAATAAAGATCCCGGTGATAATATCCTTCACCAGCGTTTGCGACCCGAATGAAATTGCCAGGCCCAATGCACCCGCACCCGCCAGCAGCGGTGCGATATTCACGCCTATCTCAGAAAGCAAAATCATGATGGTGATAGTGCTGATGATGACCGCCAGGGCGTTACGGAACAGCGTCAGCAACGTGCGCGCTCGCGCGCTGGGCAGTGGCCGCCCATGAATATCTGATACCAGCCGATTTTCTATCAGGCTTGCCAGCAGCGTCCAGCCCACCGCCGAGAAGAACAGGATAAGCGCGATACGAATCAGGATATCCACCGTTTTTTCGCCCGCACCGTTATGCAGCCAGTTCCAGAAATCAAATAATCCCCAGGCGTTTAGCAGCAGCATAATGGACACACATACCGTCAGAAATCGGGCGACCTTCAGCGATGTGGATAGCCAGCCGTTCACGCGTTTTTGCAGTTCTGGATAATTTCGCTGTACCTGCGGGGAAAGGGTAATGGTTTTTGAAATCCATCGTGACAACAGGCCAGAAACAAAGGCGGCGATACCGATGATGGCCAGACTGTTGAACGTCGCACCCATCATAAACTTAAGGCTGTTGCCCGGATCAAACAGGGAGAAGAAACAGAGCACGATAAAGTAAGCGCTGGCGAGCCAGTGCCACACCATAGAGAACGCGCGGATAAACAAGCTAAAGAACGACAGGGAACGATCGGCAAGATGCAGAAGGCTGTCGGTAATCGCTTTCTTATTGCGGAAGATAAGATACAGCGCCCAGACGGTAATGCAGAGCATGATGAGCACATTTGCCAGTGCGCCAATTTGCACGTTGACCTGATTTGAAATAATCGGCACGGCAACCAGCAGACCATAACCAATCAGACCGCTAAGGATACTGAGCCGCAGCGCCCAGTATTTTGCGCTTTCATCGCGGATGGAAAAAGGGCGCAAATCAGCGACGCGGGGACAAAACAGCAAGCGTAAAAGCGCTTTGAAAAACTCGATCAGGGCAAAGGCATTCAGGAACAGACTCTGCTGAAAGGCGATGGTGCGGTTCCCTGCGTGCAGGTTATCGCTGAGGATCTGCCCGACGAACAGCGTCAATGCCAGCAGCAACAAATCAATAATGAATGCCCCCGCAATCATTAACGGCAGATGAAACCAGCTGCTTTTTTCCCGATTTTTCTTGCGCCCCCATTGTCCCATTTTGAGATACAACGGCCAGGCGCACAGGCGTGCCAGCCAGTAGAAGGCAAAGACCAGGGCGGCCAGCAACAAAAAGTGGCTGGCTGCGTTATTAAACGTTTGCGGGTTGAAGGGCTTATGCGGGGAACCAATAAGGTTGCGATAAAGCTGGGCGAAGCGAGCAGATAACGCATCGCCATAGTGACGGCCCACATCGGTCACGTTTTCCAGCACGGTCTTTTGCTCGACCACTTCAGGTGGCGAAATCTTCGGGACCGGGTCCTGGGGGGGTGTTGCGGCAACAGTGCGCAGCTGTTCTATAAGCTCTTTGCGCGAAGTGTCATTCTCAAGCACGTCCGCTAGCGCACTGTAGGCAGCTTTCTTTTGTTCGACGTCGGGTTCTGGTGCCGGTGCGGTTTGCGCAGAAGCCGTGGTGCTGGTGGTGACGCCCGGAATAGCGATCGCCTGCGCGGGGGCGCAGAACAAATAAAACAGTAGCAACAGGATCCACGGCACGGCTTCCTCCGATGAAGAAAATGTGTAGCAAAATGATAAGTATAGAAGGCGGACGGGTGCGGGGAGTTTTTGAGAACAATCTGGCATGAAAAAGCCGGGCGCATTAGGGCCCGGCTTTGGATATGACGTTACGTTTTATCAGGAGACGTGCTGCAAGAATTCCTGCAAACGCTGGCTCGGCGGATTATCGATAAGCTCCTGCGGGTTGCCATCTTCGGCAATGCGGCCTTTATCGATGAAAATCAGTCGGGAAGCCACTTTCTCGGCAAAGCCGATCTCGTGGGTAACGATAACCATCGTCATCCCTTCTTCTGCCAGATCTTGCATGACCTTTAGCACTTCATGGCGCAATTCCGGATCCAGCGCAGACGTTGGCTCATCGAACAGCATCATTTTCGGCTTAACCGCCAGCGCACGAGCGATGGCGACACGCTGCTGCTGACCACCGGAAAGTTCGGACGGATAATGGTGCGCGCGCTCGGCAAGACCGACCTTAGCCAGTAGCTCTTTTGCCAGTTTCTCTGCTGCGGCTTTGCTGGCACCGCGCACGCGCAGTGGACCAAACATCACGTTTTCCAGCGCCGTCAGGTGCGGGAACAGATAAAACTGCTGGAACACCATGCCTGCTTCCTGACGAATCAGGCGCTCGTCCACTTTTGGGTCATTCACTTTTAACCCATCGACAAACAGATCGCCGCTGGTGATCTCTTCCAGCTTGTTGATGCAGCGCAGCAGGGTGGATTTACCGGATCCAGAAGGACCGATAATGACAACCACTTCACCCTGTTTAATATTCAGGTCGATATTGTGCAGCACCTGGGTTGGGCCAAAGTGCTTAGAAACGTTTTTAAATTCAATCACAGGATTTTCATCCTTCTTTCAAGACGACGCAGAACAAAGCTCAGAAGCAGCGTAATAATCAGGTAAACAACCGCAACGGCGCTCCAGATTTCAAGCGCGCGGAAGTTACCGGCGATGATCTCCTGGCCCTGGCGGGTCAATTCAGCCACGCCAATGACAATAAACAGCGAGGTGTCTTTGATGCTGATAATCCACTGGTTGCCCAGCGGCGGCAGCATACGGCGCAGCGCCAGCGGCAGGATCACGTGACGAATAGTTTCGCGACGAGAAAGCCCTAAAGCCAGACCCGCTTCGCTGAAACCTTTATGAATCGACAGCACCGCGCCGCGGGTGATTTCCGCAATGTAGGCACCGGAGTTGATCATAATGGTGACAACGGCCGCGCTGAACGGATCGATACGCAGATCGTTAAAGGCCATTGGCAGGGCGAAGTAGATAAACATCACCTGTACGACAATAGGCGTACCGCGGATGACTTCGATGAAAACCAGTGCGATGTGGTTAGCAATCCAGCCACCGTAGCTGCGAGCGAAACCGGCAACGAGGCCGATAATCAACCCGCCAGCCAGACCGAGGACCGAAATCCACAGGGTCATTTTGGCGCCTTCAAGCAAGAGAGGAATGGCAGGCCAGATGGCGCTCCAGTCAAACTGCATGATAATTTCCTGTTACCGTGGTTCTAAAAAAGCAGGGGCGAAAGGTCGCCCCTGACCGTACATCTTATTTTAAGAATAATTATTTTGGTTCAGTACCGAACCATTTTTTGTAGATTTCGTTGTAGGTGCCGTTTTCACGCAGAGTTTTCAGCGCGCCGTTCACTTTATTACGCAGCTCGTCGCTGCCTTTCGGGAACGCGATACCGTACTGCTGGGCTTCCAGAGACTCGCCAACCGCTTTGAACTTGCCGTTGCCTGCCGTTTTAATGAAGTACAGGATGTTCGGGGTATCGTGCAGCACCGCGTCAGCACGGTTAGTGCCGAGTTCCATGTAGGCGTTGTCGATGTTAGGGAACTGACGCAGGTCTTTCGTTTTGATATTGGCTTTCGCGTAATCAACAGAACCGGTACCGCTCTTCACTGCGACGATTTTGCCGTCGAGGTCTTTAACGCTTTTCACGTCGTTGTTGTCGGCTTTTACCATCAACAGCAGGCCGCTTTTGTAGTAGCCGTCGGAGAATTCGATCGCTTTTTTACGTTCTTCGGTGATCGTGATACCCGCCAGCGCCAGGTCAATGTTTTTCGTTTGCAGAGCCGGGATGATGCCGCTGAAATCCATAGGCTTCAGGGTGTAATCCAGTTTCAATTCTTTTGCGATAGCCGCCCACAAATCTACGTCAAAACCAACATACTTATCGCCCTGCTTAAATTCAAAAGGAACGAAAGCGGTGTCAGTTGCTACAACGAGTTTGTCCGCTGCCTGAGAAGACACAGCGAAAGCCAGGGTAAGTGCAGCCAGTGAAACTTTTAATACAGACTTCATAGTATTTCCTTTTATATCCACGGGGCGATCCCCTGCGGGAGCATACGGCTACATGAAATAATCGTGCCAACTTTACAAGTGATTGTTTTGCAAAGGGGATAATGTCATGCGTTGCACAATAAGCGTTGCAAACATATCGAGTTGCACCAATTTGGAGCACTGTTTTGGTGCGATCCATTTTGGTCAGCAGTTGGGAGGGTATTAAGCGCAAATAACGGCGATAAAACAATCTTCCGTTAACGATTTTGTGAGGTGATTATTACAACTTTTTTACTTTTGCAGGCGTTCAACGAAAAAGTGTGCACCATCAATGTGCAAAACCCCCGCCACAGGCGAGGGTTTAATAGATAATTCGTATGGATTATTCGATGTTAGATTCGATAAACCACAGGAATTGATCCAGGTCGCGAGACGCGGCGGTGAAGATGTCCGCAGTGTCTTCATCTTTGACTTCACCGATGGCTTTACGCACATCGTTGGCGACAACCGCATAACGATCCGCCAGCTCTTTCAGGTGGTCCTGCACGGTATGAATGTCGAGCGGATAGCTTTTCAACGCGGTTTTGCTGTTAATCACCTGCGTAGTACCCAGCGCAACACCGCCAAGCTGTACGGCACGTTCGGCCATGGTATCCAGGTGATTAACTAACGCGGTTCGGAATCCATCCAGCATTTCATGTACGGCAATAAAGTTTGCGCCGCGCATATTCCAGTGGGCCTGTTTAGTAATCAGTGACAGGTCAATGAACTGGATCACCTGGCGATTCAGCAACTCAATCGTTGCTTTCTTATCGCTGTCTGAGACATCGTTGCGGGTATAAAGCAGATTAGACGCTTTCGTTTTAACCAGTTTAGCGGTACTCATAGTCTCATATCCTCTTGATGTTTTATGTTCCAGGTAATTACCGGGAATAATTATAGCACCGCTTTTAAAAGCTGCAGGCTCGGTTGTGCCTATCGGTTTAATAGCGTGAAGGTCGTTGAAATTATAAGTTGATGTTAAAAAAGGAGTTTATGTATTCTTGTGCGGATGAGTCTTAATTTGACTAGATAGCTTAGACGCTTTCAGGATATTTCAAAATAGTGACAAATTGTTCTAATAAGTGATTATTGAGACAGCCTGGCCTATATTCTGCATGGCAAAATCTGCCATGCAGAAGGCAAGAACATTTAATTGATATCGACTTCTTTAATCTTCGTATCTTGTCGCATTGTCAGAGTTGACCCCATAGAGGCGGCAATGATTGAACACAGCGCCAGAACCTGAGTAAAGGTTAAGGTTTCGCCCAGGAAAACCATACCGGACATGGCAGCGAGTGCCGGTTCCATACTCATGAGCGTGCCAAAGATACGCGTGGGCAAGCGCGTCAGGGCAATCATCTCAAGGGAATAGGGGAGGGCTGTAGAGAGAACCGCGACGGCGAGACCAATAGGCAGAACAGACCATTGCCAGATGGTTTCCGTCGCCTGAGCCATACCAATAGGGACAAATATGATGGCGGCGATGAGCGATCCTAGCGCGACCGTGGCGGGACCGTGATCTTCACCCGCGCGTTGTCCGGTCAAAATATAAACCGCCCAGCATGCTCCGGCACCCAGTGCCAGCGCCGCGCCGGTGAGATCGACGTGCGAAATATCTTGTCCGAGCGGCAGTAAGAACCACAGTCCGAGCACGGCAAGTACAACCCAGATAAAATCTACCGGTCGGCGTGAGGAGAATAATGCGACGGCCAGCGGGCCGGTAAACTCCAGCGCGACGGCGATCCCAAGCGGAACGGTTTGAATAGACAGGTAAAAGAGATAGTTCATTCCACCGAGCGACAGTCCATAGAAGAGCAGCGGCAGACGTTGCTCTTTTTTAAACCTTAGTCGCCAGGGTTTAAAGATGATCACCAGAATGAGCGTACCAAGCGCGATACGAAGCGCGGTGACGCCCGGCGCACCGATGACAGGAAAAAGTGATTTAGCCAGTGATGCACCACTTTGAATGGACAGCATAGCGATAAGTATTACAACGATGGGCAACCAGACCGGTGCTTTGCGAGACAACCCTGGCATCCTTTCTCCTGTCAATTTATGTCAAAGGGAGTAAAAGCCGCAGTGTAATGTAAATAAACGGTGGCGGTTGAGACTTTGTTGAAAAAAAAACCTGTCAAATCCGTAAAATGGTGAAGCGTTGATGGATTATTAAGCTTTTAGATTAGGAATAATCTGGATGAATGTCGTGAAGTTGACGCGCAAAATTAGCGTAATAATGCAGAAATGTGATGTTAATTGAATAAGATAGCTAATGGTGGAAACGTTTAGTTACATCAAAGACTTCGTTAGACATCACGATTCTCAAAGAGTTTCAGAAGATTTTTTGATATATTTAAAACTTACGGACTTACTTGGATCACATTTGAGGTGGTTATGAAAAAAATTGCATGTCTTTCAGCACTGGCCGCTGTTCTGGCTGTTTCCGCAGGTACCGCTGTAGCTGCTACTTCTACCGTTACCGGTGGTTACGCTCAGAGCGATATGCAGGGCGTTGTCAACAAAGCTAACGGTTTCAACCTGAAGTATCGTTACGAGCAAGACAACAACCCGCTGGGCGTGATCGGTTCTTTCACCTACACCGAGAAAGATCGCACTGAAGAAGGCGCGTATAACAAAGCTCAGTACTACGGTCTGACCGCTGGTCCTGCTTTCCGCCTGAACGACTGGGCAAGCATCTACGGTGTTGTAGGTGTTGGCTACGGTAAATTCCAGCAGACTGAAAACCTGAGCGAGAACCGTACTGCAAGCAACAGCGACTATGGTTTCTCCTATGGCGCTGGTATGCAGTTCAACCCAATCGAAAACGTTGCACTGGACTTCTCTTATGAGCAGAGCCGTATCCGCAACGTTGACGTTGGCACCTGGATTGCAGGCGTAGGTTACCGCTTCTAATCACTCCGGTGATCTGATAAAAAATCCGCCCAATGTGGCGGATTTTTTTTATCTGCGTATTGGCCCTGAGTTACCGACTCTTAGTCGTGAAAATATCGGTACCTAAATGAGTATACTCGACTTTTTGTAACTTGAAGTTGGTAACGTACGCTGGGGGAGCCTTCTTGTTGGAAACAAACGGATAATTATTCGCAATTTCTTTCGCGGAGATCCCGGTCCATTGCGAGAAGAAACTCAGAAAATCGTTCGCTGAACGACGAGCCTTGATGACGCGATGCGTTTTGTCATCGCTCGAAAGCACCATAAACGGTACCTGGAAGTTCTGCTGAAACTGGTCATCGTGCGCCAGATACTGAACCGCTTTGCCACGTTCTTTAAAGGCAAGGCCGTGATCCGAGAAGTAAACCATCGAGAAACTGTCGTCGGTATTTTGCAGCTGGGTGTACAGCTTGCTCAACAGATCGTCGGTCTGCGTCATGGTATAGAGATAGCAAGAGGTCTCTTTTGACTGCACGAACTCGGTGTATTTGCCCCCCGTACGATCGCACGCCTGAGGATGTGAACCCATGAGATGCAGAACAATAAGCTGCGGCTGGCTGCGCTGAGTGGCAAATACCTGTGACGTCATCTTGAGCAGGGCTTCGTCTTTGGTGTTCTTATCCGCTTCAAAATCACCGCTTTTCAGGAACTGCGCTTCATCGGCCCGTTTCGCAATGCTGGCGATCGCCGTATCGTATTCCCCAATTTGCCCCTGATTGGAAAACCACCATGTCTGAAAGCCTGCACGGTTCGCCAGCGTGACGAAGTTGTCCTGGAACTGGGGTTTCCCATCGACGACGCGGTTTAGCGTCAGACCGAGTGATTTTTGTGTGGAGCCACTCGCCGCAATGTAGTCGGTAAATAGCGTTCCGTTCACGGCGCTGGCGAATGGCGTATTATTCCAGTGTCCACCAAAAGCACCCAGTGCATCGCGACGCGCGCTTTCACCAATCACCACCACATAGGTATGGTATTTAGGCTTCACTGCCAGCACGTTCCAGGTGTCCTTCATATTGGAAAGCTCAGCCATCCGCGCCTGCTCGTCGAGAACTTCTTTATTGTTCACCACGATATCTTTAACGAAACGAAAAACGGGATAGCCGGTATCTTTCAGCTTGAATACACCGCCCCACGCCACATTTTGTACCGGTGCGACAAAGAATGCCGCGATACTCACGATCAGACACAGGTTATCAATTTTGCTCCAGCTCTTTTTCTCCTGTGGCTTACGTCGCAGCGCGATGACGCCCAGGGCAAAGATGAACAGTCCGATAACGTAGCTGTACCACGGGAAGATCGTCATGATCTCCGTAGACTCTTCCATATTGGTCGAATGCAGCGCCAGTAGCGTATTAAAGTTTGGTGAGCCATAGGCCTGGCCAAAGGGGTAATACATGGCTGCGACGACGGAGCAGATGCCAATCACTCCTTTTTGCACACGCGGTGCGCTGCGCCACATCAGATGCAGCAGGCAGGTGAACGCAACGGCGTAGAGCAAGCTAAACGGATAGCCAAGCGCAAAGTTAATCAGCAGCGATTGCAGAAAGTAGAATCCCGTCCACGGGCTTAAGGCCCGACTGCGGGTAATAAATGTATCTTTCAGGGTTAAATTCATAGGTCACTATCATAAAAACGCCATGTGCTCACCCTGGCGTCGAGGGTCAAAGCCTGCCTGACAGTGCGTGGAGAGGGAATAAGGGTCCGCTTCAGCGAGCCGCAAATGGTGCAGGGCTGCAAGAAGATAGAGCGAGCGGGCTATTAGGTCAACAGTTGCCAGTGAGTTGTTTTGCGAGAGGGACTACAAATCCGTAAAAAAGATCGGGGATTTAGGCTCAAACGGCCAGTATGGATGGGAATAATGACAGAAAAATGAAGCGGCGTACCGCGACGCCGCGCTAGTTTGAAGGTTTGTCGTTTTGCTGCGGTTTGCCGTTAAAAATGTCGCACAGCATGTTCAGCAGCATTAAGCGTACCTTAAAGGGAGAATGACTAAACACGTTTAAACACCTCTTGAATTCGTTCATATGACCTCCTGATTTCTGATCCCTTCGATCCGTGAAGGGTGACTGCATTACATACAGATATAGCATAGGCTATATTGTATAGCTATGGCTAATTCGTTAATTTTTTGTGCTTGTGGAGCTATGGTTTACACTGTGCGCTCTTGCTATATGACGCCAGGGGCGTTACCCCAATGAGGAAGTACAATGAACCGTCGCGCAGGTAAGCCAACTACAAAAAAAAAGACGCAACTGGTGAATGTTGAAGAGCATGTTGAAGGCTTTCGTCAGGTGCGTGAAGCGCACCGTCGGGAATTGATTGATGACTATGTTGAGCTGATTTCGGATCTGTTCCGGGAAGTGGGAGAAGCTCGTCAGGTGGATATGGCGGCACGGCTCGGCGTTTCGCAGCCGACGGTCGCCAAGATGCTCAAACGTCTGGCGACGGTGGGACTGATCGAAATGATCCCCTGGCGCGGCGTATTTTTAACGCCGGAAGGCGAAAAGCTGGCGCAGGAAAGCCGCGAGCGCCATCAGGTTGTCGAAAACTTTTTGCTGGTGCTGGGCGTCAGCGCGGATATTGCTCGTCGTGATTCGGAAGGCATTGAACACCACGTCAGCGCAGAAACGCTGGAAAAATTCCGCGAATTTACCCTCAAATACGGCTCGCCTTCTGAATGAACATTCCTGGCGTGCGGGCGCTTGCCCGCGATCATTTCTTCCATCTGTTACTGATTGTTGGCGTTGGGCTGAGCCTTTTCGTTCCCTTCGCCCCAAAAACCTGGCCAGATGCCATCGACTGGCACACCATCATTACCCTGAGCGGGCTGATGATGCTCACCAAAGGTGTTGAGCAAAGCGGTTATTTCGACGTCCTGGGTCGCAAAACGGTGCGCCGCTTCGCCACAGAGCGCAAGCTGGCGCTGTTTATGGTGCTGGCCGCCGCGCTGCTTTCAACATTTCTGACGAACGACGTGGCGCTATTCATCGTAGTGCCGCTGACCCTCACGCTGCGCAAATTGTGTGAGATCCCGATTACCCGGCTGATCATCTTTGAAGCGCTGGCCGTTAACGCCGGGTCGATGCTAACGCCGATTGGTAATCCGCAGAATATATTACTCTGGGGGCGCTCAGGGCTGTCATTTGCTGCATTTACCTGGCAGATGGCTCCACTGGCGCTGGTGGTGATGCTGTCGTTACTGGCGGTCTGTTGGTTTGCGTTCCCTGATAAGCCGCTGAACTACCACAGCGGAACGCAGAATCCTCAGTGGAAACCCCGCCTGGTATGGGGCTGCCTTCTGTTGTATATCGTTTTCCTGACCGCACTTGAGCTTAAGTATGAGCTATGGGGTATGCTGCTGGTGGCTGGCGGCTTTTTGCTTCTGGCGCGTCGGGTGCTGGTGAGTGTCGACTGGACGTTGCTGCTGGTGTTTATGGCGATGTTTATTGACGTGCATCTGCTCATCCAACTGCCGGTACTTCAGGGGGCGCTGCATAGCGTCAGTGGTTTGCCGCCGCTCGGACTGTGGCTGACGGCCATTGGATTATCCCAATTTATCAGTAACGTGCCTTCCACTATTCTGCTCATTAATTACGTGCCACCAACGGCGCTGCTGGCGTGGGCGGTGAACGTGGGGGGATTCGGCCTGCTGCCAGGGTCACTGGCGAACCTCATTGCGCTCAGAATGGCAAACGACCGTCGCATCTGGTGGCGTTTCCACTTATGGTCTCTGCCGATGCTGGCATGGGCGGCATTCATTGGCTTTATGCTGCTTTAGAGAAATGGGCAAGAAAAAGACAGGAACGACACATTCGCGATCGGTGCCAGAAAGGTATAACTCTCTGGTAGCCAATTAACGAAGATTGCGAGGAGTGTCCTATGCGTTATCAAAAACTGGGTAATACGGGTCTGTTTGTTTCTGAGCTGTGCCTCGGCACGATGACCTTCGGCGGCGAAGGCGGCATGTGGGGCAAGATCGGGCAGCTCCAACAAAGCGAAGCGGAACAGCTGGTAGGCCGCGCGCTGGATGCAGGCATTAACTTTATCGACACCGCCGACGTCTATTCTGAAGGGCGCTCGGAGGAGATCACCGGGCAGGCGCTCAAAAATCTGAAAATCCCTCGCGAAAACGTCGTGGTTGCCACCAAAGTGTTTGGCGAAACCGGTACGGCAGGCGTGAACTCGCGCGGCAGTTCGCGCTATCACATCATCAACAGCGCCAAAGAGAGTCTGCGCCGCATGCAGCTCGATCATATCGACCTTTATCAACTGCACGGGTTTGATCCCGCCACCCCAATCGAAGAGATGCTTTATGCACTGGATAACCTCGTGCAGCACGGTCACGTGCGTTATATCGGCGTTTCGAACTGGGCGGCGTGGCAAATTGCCAAAGCATTAGGAATGTCTGAACGTCTGGGGCTGGCGCGATTTGCCTCGTTGCAGGCGTACTACACCATCGCCGGGCGCGATCTGGAGCGTGAACTGGTGCCGATGATGCAAAGCGAAGGCGTTGGGCTGATGGTCTGGAGCCCGCTGGCAGGTGGCTTGCTGAGCGGCAAATACGATCGCGACGGAAAAAGCGAATCCGGAGGCCGTCGTCTGGAATTCGACTTCCCGCCGGTTGAGAAAGACCGCGCCTTTGACTGCGTAGACGTCATGCGTGCCATTGCCGACAGCAAAGGTGTATCGGTCGCGCAGGTCGCGCTGGCGTGGCTGCTGCACCAGAAAGCGGTCAGCAGCGTAATCATTGGCGCTAAACGGGTCGATCAGCTTGACGATAATATCGCCGCCACTGGGATCCGCTTAAATGAAGAAGAGCTAAAACAGCTCGATGCTGTAAGCGCTTTGCCGCGAGAATATCCAGGCTGGATGCTGGAACGTCAGGGTGAATATCGCCGTAACCAGTTAACGCAACAATAAACTTCCTTTCCCCGTGGCGCTTCGCTTGACGGTAATGCCGCTGACTTAAACAGTGTGGCAAGGCGATTTAATGGATAGCGTGTGGTTGAGAACGCCCTCGGCTTTGATGGTCGGGGCGTATTTTCATGAACATGAGATCCAGTCGACCATGCGGTGAATCTCCATTTCATGAAGGTTTCCTTACCCCCCGTACGGATAGATTTTACCTTTGATGAACATTTTAGTTTCCTGGTCGTGCCCGTCAGGTATGCTGTAATTGAAATTAATGCGAGGTAGAACTTATTTACAGGCGTTCAGCCTGTCGCCGGACAGGGTAGTGAGCCTCTGAGGTTCTACCGGCAGGTTATCGCCAATTCCGCTGTTCTGTAGCCAGATATGCAGCTTACCTCCCAGGGCTTCAGGGAAGCCGGAAAAACTATTCGGGTTTCATAGGTTTTTTTGTCAATGACTGAATCCCAGCAGAACAGCATCATCATCGGTGGATGACGAGCCTTGCTGAACTGGGCATGCCGTCTAACCTCGTTATTCCATGCCCCCTCCGTGATGGCACTGTCCTGCAAGGAATCCAGTGTTCGGAAGGTATACACCACGTCCTTGTCATCAATAACCAGCGCCTGCGTGACTTCTGCATACAGCACTTTGGGGGGGAAAAAAGCAAAATCCCATTTCCCGCTGCCAGTGTCAGAATGCGCACCAGGTAGAACCAGCTCCGGCCAAACGGGCGGCATGCTGTTCAGGACAAAGTTAAACCGGCACTCATTCCCCGCCGTGATATGGAAAACCTGTTCCGCGATACCGGGCGGCAGGACAAGACTTACCTCACCGGTATCGGCCGAGTCAGGATTCATGCCCTTCACCGGGCTACCGATGGCAGCAACAGTGTCAAATATGCCAATAAAACGGGTCTTTCCTGCTGGCATCCCCTGAAAGGCAATACCGTACAGCCCCTGGCGAATGGCGGAGATGAGCGCGCTGTCCTGCGCCAGCACCCGATTAGCAAAATGTCGTGCCGCTGCCGCATCGCGACTGAACCCGAAGATATCGAACTGAAGCGATTTAACAATGACTGACGGATTTTTCAGACGGCTATTTTTAAATCCCCAAGGGTCTGCTCCAGTGTAGAAATCAAACCCGATACCGCCCTATCTGCCTTGGCCACCACCCCCGCATCTGCTATCCCCAGTGACTGCCCGAGAAGGCTGTCGGGTTTACCCGCCTCCGTGCCGTTACCGTCGAACTGCGGGAGGAACGATAGTGCGGTGGTGTCCTGCCGGACTGCCGCATTTGACTTCAGAGTCATGAACGGCAGCCCGGGCACCATCAATAAGAAAATCCGGTGTGCTGTTGACAACGATACCCGGGATTTTGCAGACCGGACAGGGCGTCATTTTATCGCCAACGCGAGTCATGCCTCTGCCGCTATCCTGGTTGGCGGGAAGTGAGCTGATACAGCGGGCGCCAGTTGTGGTTTCATTGCCATCAAGGGCCAGGCCGAGTGCGTTAATACTGACAAAGTGGGGCATTTCATATCCATATGAAATGCATGCTTATTGCATTGCTATATACGCCCGTTGGTCAGGAGAGCAAATATGCTTAGCCTGCAAATGGCGCATCGGGAGAGAATTAGGATTTAAACCCCGTCTTAGTAAGAGATCGATTGCTTTTTATGAGACCAGTTGAATCACCATGGATCATCAAGGCACTTTCGAGCTGTGAATGATATTGGTTTTGATCTTCAGTTAGTGGAATCTGATTACTTGAACCATGCCGACGCCTCCAGTTAAAAATATTTCGATGTGATCAAAAATATCGCAGTGGACTTCTTACCGCGTTCCGTAGTTCTTTTTCTTTATACGTTCATGCTCCAGTAAATGGATAAGCTTTTCGCAACCGGGATAACATTTACCGTTCCCGGACACGTCTCATCAAACCATCTTAAATGACTAAGAGGTGTTTGTTAAACCCGTGGCGATTCACTGGTCGCGCTGCACACATAACCCTTTCGTTCCTCAGTTGGAGTTTTGCCAAACGTTGCTTTATAGCGCACTGTAAAATGATTGCTACTGACGAAACCACACATGAAAGCAATCTCTGTTATCGTCATATCTGACTCTCTAATTTTATTTCTTGCAGAAAGAAGCCTTAGACGTCTTATATAACTTTCAGGTGTCAACCCTGTAGCCTCTTTGATATGTCTGAACATCGTCCTGGGGGTTAGATGAAACTGTCGGGCAAGGATATTCCAGTCATATTGTTCGAAGCAATTTTCCTGTAAATGGTTCAGAAGTTTATGTAACTTATAGCGCGTATCATTTTTTTGTGCTGGTGTTTGCGCCATCGTAATCAGCATCACAAGCTTGAAAAAGAGAAATTCTTTCTGCTCAACTGATTGCAGGGAACTGAAGATCATATCAACGACAGAATTGCACTCCATTCTCGCACTTGGACTTAGCCATATATAAGAACTCAGGTTGTCGGCTGAAAATCTTTCAAGAAGCATATCAATATTGCGCAAAAAGGTGAATTCAACATTTGGGTTGATAAGAATATTAATTAACTTCAGAGTGCCAAGTTCATCATAAAAATGATAGTCGTGTCTTCGTACCAGGAAAACATCTCCCTGCTGTACAAATAAGGGTTTCCCATTAATGACATGAAGTCCATGTCCCTGTTCAACAATAACCAGCTCATCAAACTCATGCGTATGTTCGCAACCATTATCTTCAGGATCGCTCTTGTAGAGTGCTAGGTTATCGGTTAACTCATTGAAATACTGATAAATTCTAAGGTTGTTCATATTTACCCTCATGCTTTGCAGCTAAGGATAGTTAATCTTAATAAAGTAAAAAAGCACTAATTCATAAAATGTGAACTGTTAAATGTTCATCTCTCTCTCTGCGCCAAACCTCAATCGCACTTGGCAATCGTGAAGTGGTGGGCGCTGCTCAGTCACCTCTATTATTTTATAAAATTAAAGGGGAAATGTATGTCTTACGCAATACAAGTAAACCAGCATATTACGACGGTTAAAAATGAAGCATTCCTGTCCATAGCTGAAAGCCTAATTCCGCTAACTTATAGAAAAAAAACACATCCTCGCGATGTGGTTTCACTACATGCTGATCCACTGGCTCTGCATGGGTGGTGCGCCAAAAGCATCGATAAAGCGACCTCATATCTTCAGCAGGCCTTTGCCCCCGGGGATAGCTTCGTCCTTGATTTCGGAACTCATGGCGTAGGCTGGCTGAGTTTTTCGTGCGAGTCAGCAGGCAGCCCACCTGATGCGCCAGCCCACTTGAAATTTACCTTTGGCGAAACGCTAGCTGAGGTGGCAGAGTCGTTCAGTGATTACCAGGGTTGGCTTAGCAGCAGTTGGTTGCAGGAGCATCATGAATATCTCGATGTTTTACCGGCGGAGGTTACTTTATCCAGGCGTTACTGTTTCAGATATCTGAAAGTGGAAGTCGTGGCTTTGTCGCCTAAATACCGAATCAAATTCAGTAACATCGAATTTGAAACGGTGAGTTCTGCTCCGGACACCTGTCTGAAAAGTGATACAACAGATCCTCTTCTGCAAAAAATTGACGAGGTTGCTGTACTGACTCTCCGCAACTGTATGCAGGATGTCTTTGAAGATGGTCCGAAGCGCGATCGACGTCTATGGCTGGGCGATCTTCGGTTACAGGCTCTGGTTAATGATGTAACATTCAAAAATTACGATCTTGTACGTCGTTGCCTCTATATCTTCGCTGGGCAGCGACGCAACGATGGTATGGTAGCCGCTAATATCTTCGTTAAACCCCAGGTCGTTTCAGATGATACCTACTTATTTGACTACTCACTTTTCTTTGTAGATGTCCTTTGTAATTACGTACTTCAGACACAGGATATTATTACTGCGAACGAACTTTGGCCTGTTGCTCTGCGCCAGGTTGAACTTGCATTGGAACGCTGTGATGAAAATGGTCTGGTCATTGACTGTGACGAGTGGTGGTCATTTATCGACTGGCATGAAAATCTGAATAAGCAAGGGCCTTCACAAGGGGTACTGATATTCTGCGTTGAGCAGGCAATCGAACTTGCAAAAATATGCCAGCCTGAAAAATGTGATTACCTGACCAGAGAGCTAACACAACTCAGGCGCGCCGCTAACACGTTATGGGACCCTTTGTCAGGCTTTTATACCAGCGGAGATGAGAGCCAACTGAGCTGTGCTACGCAGGTCTGGATGGTTCTGGCTGGTATGGGAGATTTATCTCATCAGAAAAATGTCATGACAAAACTCCTGAGCACCCCACCTGAAATTGGTATGAATACACCCTATATGCGTCATCATTTCATTGCAGCTTTGTTAAAAACAGGCATGCGTGAAAGGGCAATAACCGAGATAAAAGCGTACTGGGGAAAAATGGTTGAATATGGAGCAGATACATTTTGGGAGTTATTTGATCCCGAATGTCCGGACTTCTCTCCTTATGGCAGTAAACTCATTAACAGTTACTGCCATGCCTGGAGCTGTACCCCGGCCTGGTTTATACGCCAGTACGGACTTTAAAAACCCTGTAAATAACCGAGAATACATCATGGCTGATTCATCATTTAAAATATGGCGGCAGCGAGTTGGTTACGGCATCGCTGATTTATCCTGCAATCTGGTGTGGCAATTAATTTCTTTATACTTAATGTTTTTTTATACGGACGTTATGGGACTACCTGCTTATTATGTCGGCATAATGTTCCTTGTTACAAGGCTAGTTGACGGTGTGGCTGATGTATTTATGGGGCTGGTTATTGATAATACCTCGACCCGCTGGGGTCGTTGTCGCCCATGGTTGCTTGTTGGCGCAGTACCATTCGGGTTGCTGTGTATTCTTGCTTTTTACGTCCCGGATTTTGGGACAACCGGTAGGCTCATCTATGCATTTATCACTTATCTCTGTCTGTCGTTCCTCTATACGATTGTTAATATTCCGTTCTGTGCGATGCTGCCCTTCCTGACTGCTGACTCACAGGAGCGTACGACCTTATCTTCAGTACGTATTTTGTTAGGTTCATTGGGTTCTACCATCGTTGCTGTTGCAACATTGCCGCTTGTTGCCTCACTTGGAAACGGCAATCAGAGTCAGGGTTTCTTCTATACAGCTGTTATTTTTGGGGTGATAGCGACATTTTTCCTGCTCGTGAGCTTCAAAAATGTGGAAGAGAAAATATCGATCACTGAGGAACGTATGACTCTTGCACGTGCCTGGAAAGGGTTAAAATCTAATACTCCCTGGAAAGTGTTCGCCATAAATATTTTCCTGATGTGGGGAGCTTTCTTCTTCCAGACTGGCGCGCTGGTTTATTTCTTTAACTACTATGTTGGAAGCACAGATCTAACAGCTATTATTGCTGGCATATCAACCTTTGTTCCACTGCTGGGTACATTAACAGTTCCGTTCCTGGCAAGCCGCATGAAAAAACGTCATGTTTATCTGTTCGGCAGCGTTATTAACCTTGCTGGAATGGGAATAATGGTTATTGCCGGAACGCATCATTTGGCATTGATCGCTGGAGCAATTATTCTTTCTCTCGGAGCGGGTCAGAGGCTAGCTATTTACTTCTCCATGCAGGCTGATCCTGTGGATTACGGTGTATGGGAAACAGGTATCAACACCGCGGGTATTCTGACATCGGTTAATGGGTTTTTGGGTAAAGTTGCAATGGCTGGCGCAGGCGCTGTTACTGGCTTTCTCCTGTCATCCGGAGGTTATGTCGCAAATGCTGTACAGACACCGGATGCACTTTTCGCGATTAAAGCCTGCTATTTATATATTCCAGCTGTGTTAATTATTGCCTCGATGTTGTGGATAGGTCGATTTTACAAACTTGATGACCATTATTTATCAATTCGCGCCGACCTTGATGCAGGTAAAAATGCAGGCCAAGTGGAATCCAAAATAAAAAGTACTGCTGCTGTTTAAATATTAAAAAATAAGGACTTCTTTATGCGTATCTCTGTACTCTACGCAGCGGTCTGCTGCGCCCTTTTTTCGCCTGAACTGGTTAATGCAGCACAATTAACGGTGGAGCAAAGGCTACAACAACTGGAACAAAGGTTGGGCCTTGCAGAACAGCGAACGGCTGAAGCAGAACAGCGTGCTGTCAGTGCTGAAAACAAACTGGCTGATTTATCTAGAAAGTCCGCACAAACGGATAAGAAGGTTGAAACTGTAGTCAGGAAACAAGAAGAAAATAAAGGCATCGATGGCATGGAATTTAGTGCTTATGCCCGTACTGGGCTGTTAATTAATAATCATGGAAAAGGTGGACGCGGTAGCCCTGGTGTTTCGCCTGCCAGTTCTTTGAATGACGATGCTCATGTAGGACGACTAGGTAATGAAAAAGATAATTACCTCGAACTGAGTCTGGGTAAACGCATGACGTTTGAAGATGGCTCATGGGCACATTTCAAGACAATGATTGCTGATGGAGCCAAAAACCCGGATCCATGGGTTCAGGATAATAACAGTCATCATATCAACGTCCGCCAGCTTTATGTTGAGATGGGGGGATTTGATGAATTTTCGGGGCCATTCGGCGATGCCTATGTCTGGGCTGGTAAGCGCTTCGACAGGGATAATTTTGATATTCATTTCACAGACAGTGACATCATGTTCCTCGGAGGTACCGGCGGCGGGATTTATGACGTGAAATGGGGCGATAAACTTAAGGGTGCTTATTCTGTATACGGTCGAAACTTTGGTGATTTGGGTAGCGATCGTTATGAAGAAAATGATATTCAGAACGTTATGTTTACCGCCAACCATTTTTACGATAACTGGCAATTAATGCTCACAGGCATGACCGCTCAGGGAAATGACGATCTCAAAGATAATTCTTCAACAACAGGCGGATACGCTTACCGCAGTGATAACACGGCACAAAATGGCTACTATGCGATGCTTGCATACCGCGATAAAGCTCAATTTTATGGCTTAGCTAAAGGGGTTTCTGAGACAGCATTGCAATATGGTGGAGGTCTGGGCGCAGAAGCCCGTCAGCCTGGAAGCGATGGCGATCTGACAGAAAATGCTAAATCGTTACGTCTGGCCTCATACGGCATTTTACCTGTATGGGGAAATTGGGAACTTGCGCCCTCTGTGATTGCGCAACACAGTGAGGATCGCTACCGTGACGGCGACAGATATGACTGGGCAAGTTTTAACTTTAGAGCTTCTCAGGCGTTAACACCACACTTTGCACTGTTATATGAAGCGTCATGGCAATATATGGATCTGGACCCTAACGGACGGACTTACAGTTCAGATCAGGGAGTGCAAAGCTATCAAGGAGTGAAAGGTGGGTTTTACAAGTTAACCTTTGCTCCTACTTTCAAAGTGGGGAATGTATTCGATATTAAGGCAAGGCCAGAGATCCGTTTTTTTGCAACTTATATGAACTGGGATAAGGAACTTGACCGCTACGCAATTAACGATGATTTTGGAAGTGAGGGATTTACGGCAGGAGGAACATGGAATTTCGGCGTTCAGGCTGAAATCTGGTTCTGATTCGTCTTAAAATTATCAAAAGGGCTGATACCAGCCCTTTTATCATTACGTTTGCAACATGCTACGTCGTCTTCCTACAAAAACTGGTTTTGGGTGGGGAGTACCTCACCATAGCTAGCTTTTTTTCCATCTTCCTCACAAAAAACGATCCTTCTCTTTGATTGATTTTTCATCTTTGGCTATATGACTAGTCATGAAATTTAAATGACTAGTCATATAGGGAGCGAACATGAATCAATCACTGCCAGCAAATTTTTTATGGGGTAATTCGGTTTCCAGCATGCAGACCGAAGGGGCGTGGAATGAGGGCGGTAAGGGAATGTCGGTCTACGACATTCGCGAAGCCGGGGAAAATGCCTCCGACTGGAAAGTCGCCACCGACTCTTACCATCGCTACAAAGAAGATTTCGATCTGATGCGGGATCTGGGCATGAACTGCTACCGTTTCCAGATCTCCTGGAGCCGTGTGTGTCCGCAGGGTGACGGCGAATTTAACCAGGAGGGCATCGCGTTTTACGACCGATTTATTAACGATCTTATCGCTCGCGGCATCGAGCCGATGGTGTGCTTGTATCACTTCGACATGCCGCTGGCACTGGCGAACGAGTACAACGGGTTTATGGACCGCCGGGTGATGGACGCATTTATTCGCTACGGTAAAAAGATGATCGACTGCTACGGTGACCGGGTTAAATACTGGCTGACCTATAACGAGCAAAATATCTTCCATATGCCAGAGGCGTTCCGGGTTTCGGGCTATGCGAAGGGCGAGCAAACCCTGCGTGAGCTGTACCAAATCCAGCACCACACGATGGTGGGGCATATGGCACTGACCGAGTATTTGCACCAGGCGAAACCGGGCCAACTGATGGGCGGTATGCTGGCACATCAGCTGATTTATCCGGCGACCTGCAAGCCGCGCGATATCTTCTGCGCCCAACAGTATGACGAATTCCTCAACCAGAACCTACTGCGCGTCTTCGCAGGCCAGGGTTACAGCCCGGCGGTGATGGCAGTGGTGGAGCAACAGGGCTTTAGCGATATCTATCACGCCGACGATCTGGCTTTGCTGGCGCGAACCAAAAATGACTACATGGCATTTAGCTATTACGCCAGTAAAACCCTCGACAGCGATCCGATTCCAGAAGGGACACCGGTCAATTATTACCTTGCCCACGGCGAGAAAAATAACCCTTTCCTGAAGGCTACCGAGTGGAACTGGCAAATTGATCCGCTCGGGTTCCGCACCATTATTACCCGCTATTACAACGACTGGCGTCTGCCGGTATTTCCAATCGAGAATGGCATCGGCGTGATTGAGTCCTGGGATGGGGTCAACATGATTGAAGATGACTACCGTATCGACTATCACCGCCAGCATTTTAACGCCATGAAGGCAGCCATTTTCGAAGATGGCGCGCAGGTTATTGGCTATCTCGGCTGGGGACTGATCGACATTCTCAGCTCACAGGGCGACATGCGTAAGCGCTATGGCGTGGTGTATGTGAACCGTGAAAACCACGATCTGAAAGATCTGAAGCGCGTACCGAAAAAGAGCTACGCATGGTTGAAACAGGCAATCCATAGCAACGGGCGCGAACTGTAAGCCGTACGCTGCCGAACCGTTTTTGTGACTGATTGATGGGAAATATCCGCTATGTCTGAAACAAAAATAACACCAGCGATGCAGTCTTTCGTTGATAAGTTTGTTGAGTTCTCTGCGCGCCTGGCAAACCAGGTGCACTTACGTTCCCTGCGCGATGCCTTTGCCACGGTGATGCCGATTTTCATCCTCGCCGGACTGGCGGTGTTGGTGAATAACGTGGTGTTTCCGTGGGTGCTGGAGGGCGACACGCTGGCACAGTTCAAAGTCTGGGGTGAGGCTATCATTAACGGCACGCTGAATATCGCGGCGCTGTTACTGGCTCCCATGATTGCCTGGTCGCTGGCGCGTAATAAAGATTTCGACAATCCGGTCTCGGCAGTGGTTATCGCGGTGAGCAGCTTTATCATTATGATGCCAATGCAACTACAACTGGTGCCCGTCGGGGGTCAAACGACGGTCAACGTGACGCAGGTGCTGGCGTTCACCAATATTGGTTCGACGGGGATTTTTGCAGGCGTACTCATCGGCCTCATCTCAACCGAACTCTTTATTGCGATCTCACGTTTAAAATCGCTGCATATCTCGCTGGGCGAGAACGTACCGCCCGCGGTGAGTAAATCGTTTACCACGCTGATCCCGACGATCATCACGTTGTCATTGTTTGCAGTGCTGGCGGCAGTGCTTGCCAACGTGCTGCATACGGATCTGATTCACCTGATCACCACGTTTATCCAGCAGCCGCTGCGGTTAATCAACACCAGCCTGCCGGGCACGCTTTTTATCTACAGCTTTGGTAATTTCCTGTTCACGCTGGGGATACACCAGTCGGTGGTCAACAGCGTTATTCTGGAACCGTTCCTGCTGATCAATACCAATGAGAACATGATTGCGTTCGCCAACGGGCAGCCGATCCCTCACATTATTAATAATATCTTTGTACCAACGTTTGGCATGATCGGCGGTACCGGAAGCACCATTTCGCTGCTGATTGCGATTTTTGTCTTCGCACGTCAGAAATCGTCGAAGCAGGTGGCGCGACTGTCGCTGGCACCGGGGTTATTTAACATCAACGAGCCGGTGATTTTTGGTCTGCCGATTGTCTTCAACCTGCCGCTGATGATTCCGTTTGTGCTTCTTCCTGCCATAGGGATTTACTTCGCCTGGCTGTGTACCACGCTTGGGCTGATGTCACGCTGTGTGGTAATGATCCCCTGGACCACGCCGCCAATACTCAGCGCCTGGCTGGCGACGGCGGGGGACTGGCGCGCGGTGGTGGTACAGTTGGCAATCATTGTATTTGGTGTATTCTTCTACCTGCCTTTCCTCAAGATTGCTGAGCGAGTGGCGTTGAAAAACAGTGCGATAGCGGAATAAACATAAGGAACAGGCGATGGCGGCGAAGTACATCACCATAGCGCGGGAAATTAAGAAACGCATTATCAGCCAGCAGTATGCCGCCAATGAACCGCTGCCAGACCAGTTTGCGCTGGCGGCGGAGTTCAGTACCAGCCGGATGACCATCCAGCAGGCGATGCGTCAGCTGATTGTCGAAGGGCTGGTGTATACCCGTCAGGGGCAGGGAACCTTTATCCGCAAGAATTTTCTCCAGCTTTCGCAGTGGGATCTTTCCGGCAGCGACTACTTTGGGGCCACCAAAACCTGGCAGCATCTTGGCACGGTGAGTAGCAAGGTGGTGCATTTTGAACTGCGCTTTCCTGACGAGAAAGAGCAATCGTCACTGATGATTAATGCCGATACGCCCATTTATGATTTTATCCGGTTGCGCTCTTTGAACGGGGAGCCAATGTCGCTGGATTCCACCGTGATGCCGCTCAACCTGGTTCCTGGCCTCAATAAAAGCCACCTTGAAAGCTCGGTTTTCCAGTACGTTCAGGAGACGCTAGGGCTAAAAATTATGGGGTCATATCGCGTCGTTCGTGCGCTTAAGCCGACCGATCTGGATATGCTGCATCTTGTGTGTGAACCCACCGATCCGGTGCTGGAAGTCGAACAGGTCATCTATCTTGAAGACGGCACACCGCTTGAGTATGCCCATTGCCATTACCGCTACGATCATGGCGGGATAGTGATTGTGAATAACGGATAATAAAAAAGCGGGCTAACAAGCCCGCTTTTTTGTACGTCAGTCTGACGTTATCAGTTCAAACGAACCGGCATACCTGAACGGTTCTGGACCGCCTGGTCGACAACGGTTGTCTCAACGTCCGGCTGACTGGTCACCGCCTGCACGTTGCTCTTCAGGTTAATCGGCACGATTTCGTTATTGTTGATCTGATCTTCGCTGGTGGACAGTGGGTTATGCACCTCAATGTAGCGGCTGCCATCCGGTTCGGAAGTGGCTTTTACCGGCTCATTGATGAACTGCACGCGCGTCCCAACGGGCACGTTATCAAACAAGAATTTGATATCTTCGTTACGCAGACGCACACAGCCGTGGCTCACGCGCAGGCCGATGCCAAAGTTAGCGTTGGTGCCGTGGATGGCATAAAGACGACCGATGTACAGCGCGTACAGGCCCATAGGGTTATCTGGACCGGCCGGAACAACGGCTGGCAGCGGTTCGCCTGCAGCGATGTATTCCGCATGCATTTTGGCGGTCGGCGTCCAGGTCGGGCCGGCTTTCTTACGCTCGACTTTAGTGGTCCAGTTCAGCGGGGTATCTTTGCCCAACTGACCAATACCAATCGGCAGCACAATAACGGTGTTGGTGCCTTTCGGATAGTAGTACAGACGCATTTCGGCGCTGTTGATGACGATACCTTCATGCACGGTGTCCGGCAGGATCAACTGCTGAGGAATGTTCAGCACGGTACCGGCTTTTGGCAGATACGGGTCAACGCCCGGGTTTGCTTCAAGCATGTTGGACAGGCCCAACTGGTATTCAGCTGCATAATATTCCAGCGGTTGAGAGTTCCCTTCCGGAACGATGACCACCTGGTTTTGACCCACCAGACGGCTACCGTCAGTAGGCAGCGGATAAGTCACCGCAGAAGCGGTATTGCAAAAACCGACTACGGCTAACGCCGCCGCAAAAAGCGTTGATAATTTCATATTCATGTTATGCGAGGTTTCTTGGCCACTCTGGCGATTAGTGAATGAGTCTGAATCATTGATGGGAGCGCATTATATGTGCATTCCATCGCGCAGGGAATTCAGATGTGTACGAAATCACACTTTTTTCAATTTTGTTAAAGTTTAGTGGCCTATTGCAACACGGGATCTCATTTCGGAATTGTGGCATAATGGCGTGTTCATCACACTTTTTCGCAGGAATCTCCCGTGTTAGTTACCAGCAACATCACTATGCAGTTTGGCAGTAAGCCGCTGTTTGAAAACATTTCCGTCAAGTTTGGCGGCGGCAACCGTTACGGCCTGATTGGTGCCAACGGTAGCGGAAAATCCACCTTTATGAAGATCCTTGGCGGCGATTTAGAGCCGTCACTGGGCAACGTATCGCTCGATCCTAACGAGCGTATCGGTAAGCTGCGCCAGGATCAGTTCGCCTTTGAAGCGTTTTCGGTGCTCGACACCGTGATCATGGGACACGGAGAGCTGTGGGAAGTGAAGCAAGAGCGCGATCGCATCTATGCTCTGGCTGAGATGAGTGAAGAAGACGGCTACAAAGTCGCTGACCTCGAAGTGCTTTACGGCGAAATGGACGGCTACTCCTCCGAATCCCGTGCGGGCGAATTGCTGCTCGGCGTTGGTATTCCGGTAGAACAACATTACGGCATGATGAGCGAAGTCGCACCAGGCTGGAAGCTGCGTGTGCTGTTGGCACAGGCGCTGTTCTCCAACCCTGATATCCTGCTGCTCGATGAACCGACGAACAACCTGGACATCGACACCATTCGCTGGCTGGAGCAGACGCTGAACGATCGCGACAGCACCATGATCATTATTTCGCACGACCGTCACTTCCTGAACATGGTTTGTACGCACATGGCGGATCTGGACTACGGCGAACTGCGCGTTTATTCAGGCAACTACGACGAATACATGACGGCAGCAACGCAGGCTCGTGAGCGCCTGTTGTCTGACAACGCTAAGAAAAAAGCGCAGATTGCTGACCTGCAATCCTTCGTGAGCCGCTTTAGCGCCAACGCCTCTAAATCTCGTCAGGCGACCTCTCGTGCCCGCCAGATTGACAAGATCAAGCTGGACGAAGTGAAAGCCTCCAGCCGTCAGAACCCATTCATCCGCTTCGAGCAGGACAAGAAGCTGTTCCGTAACGCGCTGGAAGTCGAAGCGCTTACCAAAGGTTTTGATAACGGCCCGCTGTTTAAAAACTTTAACCTGCTGCTGGAAGTGGGCGAGAAAATTGCCATCCTTGGTGCTAACGGCGTGGGTAAAACCACCCTGCTGAAAACCCTGGTCTCTGAGCTTCAGCCTGACAACGGTACCATTAAGTGGTCAGAAAATTCGCAGATTGGTTACTACGCACAGGATCATGAGTATGAGTTCGAAAATGATCTGACCGTGTTCGACTGGATGAGCCAGTGGAAGCAAGAAGGTGACGACGAGCAGGTGATTCGCGGCATTCTTGGCCGTCTGCTGTTCAGCCAGGACGATATCAAAAAGCCTGCGAAAGTCCTTTCCGGTGGTGAGAAAGGCCGCATGATGTTCGGCAAGCTGATGATGGAAAAACCTAACATTCTGGTGATGGATGAACCAACCAACCACCTGGATATGGAATCTATCGAATCGCTGAACATGGCGCTGGAAATGTATCAAGGTACGCTGGTGTTTGTTTCCCACGACCGTGAGTTCGTGAGCTCCCTGGCAACGCGTGTGATTGAGATTACGCCAGAGCGCGTGGTGGACTTCACCGGTAACTATGAAGATTACCTGCGCAGCAAAGGTATCGACGGCTAATTTCCCATCGTCTTTCACGCTGCAGATGCGTTGGCTGCACCTGTTCACCCCGGTCACTTACTTATGTAAGCTCCCGGGGATTCACATATTTGCCGCCTTCCTGCAGCGCGAAATACTTAGGGAAAGGAATATTGCTCCTTTTCCCTCTCCCCGTGGGAGAGGGTTAGGGTGAGGGCAACAGACCGCACTAAACCACCCACTCACTCCCTTCAATACCATTCACCCGCAGCTTACGTTTCTCGCCCGCCGGTAACGACACTTTCAATGCTTTCCACGCCGGACGATAATCGCCACTCGCTTCCACCTTCAGATTGATCGTTGAACCATCGCACACCATTTCCCAGTTCAGCCAAAGCGCATTTCCCTTCTTATAGCCCCAGCTTTCACCGTCATCTTCAAATAGCATACCCGCTGAATGACCAACGCCTTTAACGGGGAACAATTTCAGTTCACGGGTATCATCTTTCTCGGCTGATACATGAGTAATCCGTTCGCTCAGCGGCAGACCTGCACCGGCACGAACCATTAACGGCAGTTTTTCCAGCTGCGCATCGCGCGTTACCCACTGTCCGCCGGAGAACCATTCGTGAGTATAGAAATCGTACCAGCCGGTTTCGTTATCCGGCAGCCAGACGCGGCGCTCGCGCTGTCCTGCTTCAACCACGCTTGCGACCAGCAGATCGCGGCCAAGCAGGAAATCATCACACTCCTCGAACGTCTGAACGTCATGTTCGTGGTCGAGGAAGGTCGGGCGCAGCATCGGCTCGTCGTCGGCATGCGCCTGCCAGAGCAGGGTGTACAGATACGGCAGCAGGCGATAGCGCAGCTCAATCGCGCCACGGATCGCAGGCGTCACGCCGGGATACATCCACGGCTCGTTTACGGTGCAATCATCATTCCACGAATGAATAGTAAAGCGCGGATGCATCACGCCGTTTTGTACCCAGCGTACAAACAGCTCAGCGTCCGGTTTATCGCCAGAGAAGCCGCCAACGTCATGGCCCACGTTGAACAGCCCGGAAAGGCTCATCCCCAGCCCCATGCGGGTGTTATAGCGCAGCGTATCCCAGTTGGTACGGTTATCGCCGCTCCAGGTCTGGACGTAGCGCTGCATCCCGGCGCAGCCGGAACGCGAAATCAGGTAAGGGCGCTTTTCCGGTGCGAAGCGTTGTTGAGCTTCCATCGAGGCGCGCATCATCAGCAGCGGCATCACCGGGCGAATGTGCTTGATCGCAATTTCCTGACCAAAGCCGTGACACCGGGCTTCGCCATCCCAGACCTCAAACTCGTTATTATCGTTCCAGGTGGAATCAATACCCATCTCTAACAGCTGCGTCGTGACGCCGTTTTGCCACCACTTGACCGTGTTCGGGTTAGTAAAGTCGAGATGCGAACCTTCGTCATCCCAGAAGCTCGAACGTTCCGGCGCGTCGCTTTCAGAATCGCGAATGAACAGGCCGTTCTCTGCCACTTCGTTATAGCATGGGTGATCCTGCAACAGGCAAGGTTTGATGTTTGCCGCCAGCTTCAGCCCTGCATCATGGAAGGCCTGGCTCATCACCTTCGGCTGTGGCACTTTGTCATAGTTCCAGTTAAAGACGTAGCGCTTGCCGTTGATGGAGGTATACCCGGACGACAGCTGGAACGAATCACACGGGATCGCTTGCTCATCACACAGGCGGATAAAGTTCATCAGCTGATTTTGCGCGTCCGGCGCATCTGTGTAGTGCATGGTCGAGCCGCTGTAGCCCAGGCTCCATTTTGGCCCGAACAGGGTTTTCCCGGTCAGGCGCACAAACGCTTTGGTCACATCCAGCACGCGTTTGCCAGTAAAAATGTAGTAATCGATATCGCCCGCTTCCGCCTGCCAGCGGCGATAGGCGGTGTGATAGTTGTCGATCTCGTTGCCCAAATCCAGCCAGCAACTGCTCAGGTTGTCATAAAAAAGACCGTAGCTCACGTCGTCGCGGCGGGTGATGGTGAATGGAATATGTTTGTACAGCGGGTCGGTGCTCACCGCGTTGTAACCCATGGCATCCAGATTACGCATCTCGAAGCGCTTACCGTTACGCTGCAAATCACCGGCCTTCTCGCCCAGCCCGTAAAAACGCTCATCCTTACGACGGCTCAGGTAGTGCGCCGCGCCGTCGCCGTGTGCGTTGAGCAGATAGGCGCTGGTGGGGCGATCGTTGACCAGTTCCTGCCACTCGCCAGCCTCGTTGCGGTAATGCCACTCCAGCCACAGCGGCTGGTGAACGGTGACGCGCAACTGCTCGCTTGCGACGATAAGCGTTTCCTCCGTCTGGGTGAGTGTCCAGCCTGGGCAGCTAAATCCGCTCACATCTTCACGATGGCGACCTTCCCACGGCACGTCCTGCTCGGGGGCAATGCTCCAGGTTTTGTCCAGCGCCAGCTCGCCTTTGCGCTTAATCAGCACGCGGAACAGGTTCTCTTCAAGCACGTACAAGAATAAACGGTGTTGATTATCGACCAGCAGTTCCAGATGGTTCGCTGACTGCTTATCTACGGTCCAGTTCTTCAGAGTTTTCATATGCAATACATCCACTATCAGGCGCGCTTGGCGCGACGTTCAGCAATAAATGCTACCAGGAATACAGCGCCAATCAGGTCAAAGAAACCCATGGCAATAAAGAGCGGGTTAAAGCCGATTTTGTCGGCGGTGACGCCGATTAACAGCGAGAACAGGAAGCTGGCGATCCACGCAGCAGAACCACGCATGCCGTTGACGGTCGCCATCTGGCCTTTATCAAAGGACTCCACTACCAGCGCGCTCAGCATGCAGGAGATGATCTGGTGGCCGAACCCGCCGATGGAGATCAGGGCGATGGTGACGTAAGGATCGCGGGTGATCGCAACCGCCGTCAGCGAGATCATCAGAAACGCGCCAGTCACCGAACTTGCCACTACCGAGTTAACGCGGGTGCAGCCGAAAAGGCGGGTATACAGACGGGTGAGATAGCCGCTTGCGACGCTGCCGAGATCGGCGGCGAGGAACGGCAGCCAGGCGAACATGGCAATTTGCTTCAGGTCCATGCCGTGCTCTTTGGCGAGATACAGAGGAACCCAGAAGCTCAGGACGGCCCAGGCCGGTTCTGCCATAAAGGCAGGGATCGCGATGCCGTAAAAGCGTTTGTTTTTGGAGACGGTTTTCAATGCGGTCAGAAAGGGCAGCTTTACGGCAGGTGGTTCGTTATCCTGCTGGATAAATGCCAGTTCGTCCTTGCCCAGGTTAGGGTGCTGTTCCGGATTATGGTAGAACGCCCACCACAAAATGACCCACAGCAGCGCCAGCACGCCGGTAAACATGAATGCGCCTTGCCAGCCGAAGGAGGCATGCGCGAAGTAAATAATCGGCGGGGCCAGCATGGCACCAATTGAGAAGCCAACTCCCGCCCAGCCTGCGGCGATAGGGCGTTCGGATTTCGGGAACCATTCGCCAATCGTTTTGGCGTTAGCAGGCGTGGCGGCGGCTTCGGATGCGCCCATAAAGAAGCGCAGAACGGCCAGGTGTAGCCAGCTGCTGGCACCCGCGTGGAAAATACACATCAGTGCCCAGATCCCGGCGCATACCATAAAGCCAATCTTCAGGCCGATGACGTCAATCAGCCAGCCGCACAGCGGCTGGAAAATGGTATAGGCAATCTGGAAGGCACCCACGATCCACGAGTATTGCTCGGTCGTAATCCCCATGCTCTCTTTGAGCTCGGGAGCGAGGATACCCAACGAGTTACGGGTAATGTAGTTAACCGTGACGCCCAGTAAAAACAGTACCAGCACATACCAGCGCAGGTTCTTAATGACGCGACGGGTTTTGCTTGCCACAACGGGGTTATTAATGTCCTGACTCATTTTTATCTCCACAAGACGGACGGTAGGGAAAGGGTTTTAGTTGTCACACCGATTTTTATTGCTTTGATAGTTATCTGTTTTATGACTTCAAGTTGGTATACAACTAGTATGGAAGATGTGTGACAAGTTCACCTTAAGGGAGAAAAAGAGTGGACAATAGCGGATTTTGTGCAAGATTTCTCATAATAAAGCGTCTGGATTTGTCATGATGCTTCGAAACCCAGTCATTGCTTAATCTCGATGCTATGAAAATTTTTACATTTAGCAAATGGAGCGAGATCACAAAATGGATAAAAGGCTAAAAATCGCGGAAATCGCCACCCGAACTCAGCTCTCAATCAGTACCGTTTCTAGGGTGCTGGCGGGGAAGGCCAATACCAGCGAAAAAGCGCGAAAAAAGGTGCTGGAATGCGCACGGGAGCTCGGCGTAATGGACGGCATGGCGGCGGGTCGATTGCTGCTGAACAGTCTGATGGTCTTTGCGCCGCAGCGGGCCTTTGACGAGCGGTCCGACATCTTTTATTACCGCGTGATCCAAAGCGTGAGCAAAGCTTTGGCTTCTCACGAGGTCAGGCTGCGCTACTGCGCTCTGGAAGAAAACGACGGCGATGCCCAGCTGTTTTTAGCACGAATGAACGAAACCGATACCCAGGCGGCCATCCTGCTCGGCATTGACGATCCGCATATTCACGATCTGACCGTCGATGTGGGTAAACCTGCGATGCTGATTAACTGTCGGGATCGCCGGATGCGCATACCCGCCGTCGCGCCCGACCACCGGGCCATTGGAGAGCTGGCGGCAGACTATCTGTTCGAGATGGGGCACCGCGAGGTGCTGAACGTACTCTGCCTGCGGCGGTACACGATGGAACAGCGTCTGGCGGGGATCCGCGAGGCCTGGCTCACGCACAACCTGAAGTTCAACGACAAACGCGATCTGCTGGTGGTGCCGAGCTTCAGCGCCAAAGAAACCGAGCAGCAGGTGAGTGAATGGCTCAGCCAAACGGCAGCAAAAAACCTGCCGACGGCGTTCCTGGTGGGTGGGGATTTTATGGCGGCGGGAACCATCAGCGCCTTGCAAAAGCATGGCCTGCGTGTTCCGCAGGATGTGTCGGTCATGAGCATCGACGGTTTTAATCTGGCAGCAATCCAGGATGTGCCCTTAACGGCGGTACACGTTCCGCGTGATGAGCTGGGGACTGAGGCGGTACATATGCTCCAGCAGCGATTAATGCGACCGGACGCTCCCATCGGGACGCTGCTGTTAAACGGTACGCTGGCGGTCAGGGAATCGGTGCGGCGGATACGTCAGGGAAAACGACGCACCGCCGTTGAGCGGGAAGGATTATACGACGATTAGGCCATGCCGAGCGCGCGCTTACCGTGGATATTCAGGTCGTTCACGGTAAAGCGGTCCTGCCAGCTTTTTTCGTAATCCTCACGCGGGAAATCACCCGGTGATGCCCCGGTTTCGAGTGCCGCTTTGACCTTCTTCGCGTAGGCGAGGTTCTTCTCGCACAGTGGTGCGGCCGGAATATACATCACGTTGCCCCAGCCTTGCTGGTTTTCGACCGGAGCCACGGAGTGAATCACATCGCAATGCCACCACACGGAATCACCCGCTTCCAGCGCTGGAATACTGGTCAGCGCTTCGATGAGCAGCGGATGCCACTTCTCGGAAATCGGCAGCACGCGACCTGGTGCGACGCCGCAGAGTTCATCTTCAGGTACAGCGGGCGCAGCAAAATGTAGGCCATCGCTTCGGGAATTGGCACGACGTGCAGCAGGCCCTGATTCGGGATCATATCGGACAGTGCCGTCCACCCCTGGAAGGTACGGAACACGGAACACTTGGTGGTGTTATCCACGGTATATTCTTCCACTTCGGTACGGTGCGCCGCGTTCCACGGATCGTATTGCTCGATGTTGCCATCAAACACCCGAGCAAATACCTGCTGATAAGCCGGCAGCAGCCAGCGTTCAAGCGCGCCAGAATCCGTATGCGCACCCAGTCCTTTGGAGGTGGTTCCCGGTGGGCGACGGCGGATACGATCCGGATAGATCACACTGACGTCAGGATTAAACCACTGCTTGCCGTTGCTCTCGAATGTCCATAAACGGTTCAGAAATGATTGTACCTGCGCCATTGCTTCGCTTTGACGGGCCTGCATTTGCGACTGGGACCAGTAAATCGGGTAAATTTCCGGGCGAGACGCCGTTAAGGTGCCAAAGAAGTTATCGCCCGGCCCTTTATACACATCGTCAAATCGATTGAGATCGAGGTAGTCGAGCATCGCGTTATCCCACGCCAGCGCCTGCTCGCGAGGAAAATGACCTTTGATAACCGCGCATCCACGGCGTTTGACCGCCTCACGCTGGGCCTCGGTAATGTTACCGTCCTTCACATCGTCGAAAGGAATCACCGGCCAGACGGATTCGCCGCGCTTTTTCAGAGCGTTAATCTCTGCCACGCGCGTCGCGATCTTATCGCTCAGTTTGTCGAAAACCGCCTGCACGTCACCGATCTGCGCCCGCAGTTCGCGTTTCATCTGGCGGATAGCGGCTTTGGGGTCCGCAGGTAAAGTCTCACTGGTAAATGTTAACGTCATAACCGCCTCTCAATCTTTCATTCGAAAGTAAAAGTATTTACAAGTGATACTTTAAGTTAAAAAGAAGTTAATGCAAGTTTAAAAACTTGATGTAAGCCACAGGTTGGAAAAACAGTGATGAGCCGGAGCGTTGCCCCGGCGAAGGAAGGGTCAGACGTTGAAGGGTTCAGCGTTATCGAGCACGGCCTGAATGACGTTCAGTGCGCCCTGGTGGTTGTTATCTTCGGCACGGTAATGACTGATGGCTTTGATAGCCTCTGCGGCGTTGCCCATGGCATAAGAGTATTTCACCAGCTTAAGCATCTCGGCGTCGTTACCGCTGTCGCCAATGGCCACACACTCCTGCGGGGAAATCTTCCAGCGCTTAAGCAGACGGCTAATGCCGTTGGCTTTGTGCAGACCGGGGATAATCAAATCGACAAAGCCAAAACCGCTGGTGACCGGCTTCATGATGCCGTCCAGCGAGACGTGCAGCTTGTCGATTAAATCAGGAATATCGCTGTCGGGCAGGTTGAGCGAGAACTTAAACAGGACGTCGTCAATCTCGTGATAATTGCTGATGCGTTTGAGGCGGTGATAGTGCTTTGACATCAGTTCGACAAACTCGTCCGGGGCTTTATCACTGACGTAAGCGCTCTCTAGCCCGCAGGCGACGAAGTTGAGCTGTTTATCTTTTAATAATTCACCGATAACGATTTGCGATTCGTGGCGGGTCAGTTCGCCATGGAAAATTTTCTCGCCATGATCGAACACCAGCGCGCCGTTTTCCGCCACAAAAGAGATCTGATTTTTCAGTTCCGGGAAGAAGGAGATGAGCTGGTAATACTGATTGCCACTGGCGACGACAAACTCAATGTCACGGGCCTGAAGCTGCTGGAATTGTGCCTGAAAGCGGTCGCGATCGTACTGCTTGGCATCATCAAGGAAAGTTCCGTCCATATCGGTGACGATAACTTTTACGGTCATACATTGAGCTCCTGGATATAACTGTGACCAGAAACATTCTAATAACAATGTGACCAAAACCACAAATTAATTTCGAATGAAAGCAAAAATGCCCGGTTAGCGTATCGCCACCGGGCATCAGGGCCTTCAAACTAGAGCGTATGCTCCGTGCGCGCGATGATATCGTCCTGCGCGTCAGGAGACAGGGCGGTAAAGAACGCCGAGTAACCCGCAACGCGCACCACGAGATCGCGATACTGATCCGGATGTTTCTTGGCTTCCAGCAACGTTTCGCGTGAGACAATGTTGTACTGAATATGCCAGCCTTTATGCACCTCGAAGAAGGTCCGCAGCAGCACCATCAACTTCTGGCGGTCCGAATCATTTTCCAGCGTCGCTGGGTTCAGCTTCTGGTTTAAGAGTACGCCACCCAAAATCGCTTCGGTTGGAAGTTTACCGACGGAGCCAATGACCGCCGTTGGGCCGAGGTGATCGGTTCCGGATGCCGGGCTTGCGCCTTCTGCCAGTGGGGTGTACGCCTTACGCCCGTCAGGCGTCGCCATGGTCGCTGCGCCGAATGGTACGTTGGCGGAAATAGACGATGTGCCAGCATAGTAGTTGCCGCCAATCGGACCGCGACCGTGGCGCGGGTTATGATACTGCTTCAACTCTTCGATATAGGTCTGGTACGCGCGAGCCAACAGTAAATCAACGCTGTCATCGTCGTTGCCGTACTTCGGTGCGCCGTTGATCAGGCGCTGACGCAGCTGTTCATGAGTCAGGCCTTCGTAATCATCCGCCAGCGCCGCCGCCAGCTGCTGCTGACCAATCGTACCCTGTTCGAAGACCAGTTTTTTCACCGCTGCCAGGCTGTTGCCCAGGTTAGCAATGCCGACCTGCAGACCGGATACCCAGTCATACTTCGCGCCACCTTCTTTGATGCTTTTTGCGCGTTCGATGCAATCATCCACCAGCGCGGAGCAGAGAATATCGTGCACGTTCTCTTCGAGCATCGTGTCCACCACGTACTCAATCTCAATGGATTTACGGGTGTAGTAACGAATCTGATTGTCCCAGGAATCCATCACCTGCTCGAAATTATCGAAGTTGCCCGCAGAGAGCGCTTTTTCATGTGGCAGGAACACCTTACCGCTGGTGGCGTCGCGACCACCTTCCATTGCAGCAAGCATGACGCGGGCAAAGTTAATAAAGCTCATGCCGGTGCAGCGATAGCCCCATTTGCCGCCTACCGCGGTTTCGATGCAGCCAATGGCCGCGTAGTCGTAGGCATCTTCTTTTTCCACGCCCAGCTTGATGAACTCAGAGATAACAATCTCGTCGTTGTTAAATGCTGGCATCCCAAAGCCACAGCGGATTACCTGTACGCACGCGTCGAGGAAGTCGTTGCTCATGCCCGCGTGATAACGCACGCTCAGGTTTGGCTGGGTGGAGCGCAGACGACCACAGGATTCCAGAATGGCGTAGGAGAGAGGGTTGACCGCATCCATTGGTTCGCCGTTGACCAGTTTCTGCCCGCCAATGGTCACGTTCTGATACAGCGGGCTGCCTGCCGAAGCCTTAGAGTGGGAGCCGGAGCGGATCTTGTTCACTTCCAGCAGTTTCAGCCAGCAGCTGTGCAGCATTTCGATCGCCTGTTCGCGACCCAGCGTGTGGTCGAGTTCAACGTCACGGCGGTAGAACGGGTACAAGTACTGGTCCATACGCGCAAAGGAAACGGAGTGACCATTGGACTCGATTTGCAGAATCAGTTGAATGAAGTAGCACAGTTGCAGCGCCTGCCAGAAGGTTTTTGGCGGCTCGTGAGCAATCACGTCGCAGTTTTCTGCCATTGCCAGCAGCTCGTCGCGACGGCTTTCGCGGGTTTCGGTCGCCGCCATTTTTCGCGCCAGCTCGGCGAAGCGTTGGATATGCAGGCTTACGGCCTCCAGCACGATATCAATTGCTTTCAGGAACTGATCGCCGTGCAGGTCTTCCAGTACGGTCAGGTTGATACGGGTACGACGTTCGGCAACTTTGGCACGCATGCCGTCGAGGCCTTTTTCGAGCAGCAGCGGGAAATTCACCGCCAGGTGCGCATCCCCGGAGGTCATGTTGCCTTCGGCTTTAATGATACCGGTTTCTAACAGGCCTTTTTGCTCGTCGGTGAACATTCCGTAGCAGCGATCCTGGACCGTCTGGCCGCGCCACCACGGGCAGACATCATGCAGTACGCGCTTGTTCTCTTCACTGACGGCAAAACCTGCGCCCGGGCGATCGGCCAGGTCATCAATCTCTTTTTCGATCCACGACACGGTGTATTCCGGGAAGATCGGGGCCGCGCGCACTTCGCTTGCCTGGTTACCGATAATCAGTTCATCGTGTTTGATCCAGATGGTGCGTTCAGCCAGATGATGCGCCAGCGCCAGCGCACGACGTACCGGGATAGGTTTGTCCATATGTTGCTGGTACATGTCGGTGTAATGCTGGGCACGTTCGGTACAGACCGGCGGCTTAACGATGTGCACCAGAGCGGTTTTGTGCGCCTTAATGCGGTCAGTCAGGGTGTTCAGATTAAGCTGTGTCATAACATTATCCTCGTAAGGTCGCGGTTAACCCATTCTGGCAAGCAAACTCCTGGGCAAAGTCCAGCAACGCAGGGTTATCGAGCGGTTTATCAGGGGCAGAGTAAGGTTGGCCGAGCAGGGTATATTTGTTCATGCCAAGGGTGTGGTACGGCAGGAAATGGATATCGCGGACGTTCAGTTCGTCTGCGGCAAAACGGGTGATGGCTTTAATCGACGCTTCATCAGCGTTAAAACCCGGAATCAGCGGGACGCGGATGGTGAGCTGTTTGCCGGCAGCGGCCAAACGTTTCAGGTTGTCCAGAACACGCTTAGCCGAACCATCGGTCCATTGCTTAAAGACATCGCCATCGACGTGTTTAAGGTCCGCAAGAAACAAATCGACATAGGGTAGAGAAGGTTCGATATAGTGCCACGGCACGTGAAGACAGGTTTCAACGGCGGTATGAATACCCTGCTCGTGGCTCGCCTTGAACAACGCTTGCGCCAAATCGGGGCTCATAAACGGCTCACCGCCGGAAAGGGTTATTCCGCCGCCGCTGCGATCGTAGAAGGGCTTGTCGCGCATGACGGTCGCCATAATCTCTTCGACCTGTTTTTCTTCACCGCAGACGGTCAATGCCTGCGTCGGGCAGCAGTCGACGAGCGCATCAAGGTGCGCCTCGTTGAGTTTTTCGCGGTGGATGACAATCCCGTTCAGCGCACGATCGATGATGCCAGGGGCCGCCTGTTGGCACAGGTCGCAGCCATCAAGGCACAGACGCGCGTCAAACAGCACATCCCGTGTGCGGGAACGACTCTCCGGATTCTGACACCAGCGACAGCCTAATGAGCAGCCCTTAAGGAACACCACGGTTCGAATACCGGGGCCGTCGTGGGTTGAGTAGCGCTGAATATTGAAGATCATAATTTCACCTCTTGTTGCGTATGAAGATTAAATAACTTTCGAATGAAAGTTATTTTGATGTGGGTCAACTCTGAGGCGGGTTTTTACGTGGTAGGGTTATTGCAGGCTAAATTTGAGGGTTACATCATGGAACTTTATCTCGACACATCTGACGTTGTCGCAGTCAAAAAACTGGCACGCATCTTCCCGCTGGCAGGCGTCACCACTAACCCAAGCATTGTGGCGGCGGGTAAAAAACCGCTAGACGTTTTGCTGCCAGAATTGCATGACGCATTAGGTGGCAAAGGGCGTTTGTTCGCACAGGTCATGGCGGCGAGCGCCGAAGGTATGGTGGAAGAGGCGCGTATGCTTCGCGCGATCATTAAGGACCTTGTCGTCAAAGTCCCGGTCAATGCTGAAGGGCTGGCGGCGATTAAAATGCTGAAAGCGGAAGGTATTCCGACGCTGGGTACCGCAGTTTACGGTGCCGCGCAGGGGATGTTTTCTGCCCTGGCAGGCGCAGAATATGTCGCACCCTATGTGAATCGCGTAGATGCCCAGGGCGGCGATGGGATTCAAACCGTGATTGAATTACAGCAACTGCTGACGCTGCATGCGCCACATTCGAAAGTGCTGGCCGCGAGCTTTAAAACTCCGCGTCAGGCGCTGGACTGCATGTTGGCCGGTTGTGAATCGATTACCCTGCCGCTGGACGTCGCGCAGCAGTTTATTAGCTCACCCGCAGTGGATGCCGCAATTGTGAAATTTGAGCAGGACTGGCAGAGTGCGTTTGGCAGAACATCTCTTTAACACCGTTGCCGGGGCTACCCGGCATTTCGCGATGCGCCACACACCTCACACCCCGGATTACACATCAATTTCATCTCGCGGAACTGACAGGTCATCGCGTCATACATCACGATTTTACCCGCCGCTGGCGTGCCGTAATGCGCCAGCAATTTGATGGTTTCCATCGCCTGCATCGACCCGATCACCCCAACCAGTGGCGCCATTACTCCTGCTTCTACGCAGGTTAACGCGTTCTCGCCAAAAAGGCGGCTTAAGCAGCGATAGCAGGGTTCGCCGTCAGCGTAAGTAAATACGCTAATCTGCCCCTCCATGCGAATAGCCGCCCCGGAAACCAGCGGCGTTTTATGGGCAAAACATCCGCTATTTAACTGATTGCGGATCGCCACGTTATCGGTGCAATCCATGACTACGTCGTGCTTCGCAATCTGTGCATTCAGCGCGTCGTCATCAAGCAGGGCATCAATCAGGGTAAACTGAACGTTTGGATTGATACGCGCGAGCGCAGCGCGGGCGGACACGACTTTAGGCTGGCCGACAGTGGCGTCGCTGTGCAACGTCTGGCGTTGCAGATTCGACACCGAAACGGTATCGAAATCCAGCAGCGTCATCTTACCCACGCCTGCCGCCGCCAGATACTGCGCGGCTGCGCAACCTAATCCGCCCAAACCCACTACTAACACGCTGGCGGCTTTAAGTGCTTCTTGCCCGTCGAAATCAAAACCGCGCAGCACAATCTGGCGGTTGTAGCGCATCATCTCCTGGTCGCTCAGTTCCACCGCCATCGTTAGCCTCCAAACAAATGGTTAAAGGCTTCGACTTCGACCCACTCGCCAGCTTCCACATTCCCGCGCTCACGTTCCAGCACGATAAAACAGTTGCCCTGGCTGAAGGAGCTGAAAATATGCGACCCCTGATGGCCGGTCGTGCTCACTTCAAGGTCGCCCTCGGCATTACGCGCCAGAATGCCGCGCTGGAAATCCAGACGACCGGGGGATTTTTTAAAGCGTGTGGCAGCACGAACGCGCTGACGAGCAGGCAAGGTGTGTCCGGTATTACCCGACAATTTTGCCAGCAGCTGTTGTACCAGCTGATAGAACGTCAGGGCCGCAGAGACTGGATTGCCCGGCAGGCCGCAGAACCAGCTGTGCTCGAGCTTGCCGAACGCGAACGGCTTGCCCGGTTTAATGGCTAATTTCCAGAAACTGATTTTGCCCAGCTCATCGAGCATGGTTTTGGTGTAATCAGCTTCGCCAACGGACACGCCACCAGAACTGATCACCACATCGGCGGAGTTATCCGCTTCGATAAACGCTGCACGTAGCTGCTGCGGATCGTCCGGGATAATGCCCAGGTTAATGACTTCACAGCCCAGCTGTTCCAGCATCAAATGCACAGCCAGGCGGTTGGTATCGTAGATTTGACCGTCTTTCAACGGTTGGCCCGGCAGTTGCAGTTCGTCGCCAGTGGAGAATAGCGCGACACGCACCTTGCGTATCACGTCGATTTCCGCAATACCCAGCGAAGCCAGCACCGGCAGTTCGGCGGCCGTTAGTTTTGTGCCAGCGGCAAAAACGGTCGCGCCTTGAGTGATATCTTCCCCGGCGCGGCGAATATTTTGGTTCGCCTTGACGCTGGCGGTAAAACGCACGCCTTCGTCAGTTTGCTCGGTCTCTTCTTGCATCACCACCGCATCACAATCTGCGGGCACTGGTGCGCCGGTCATAATGCGAAGACAGGTACCTTGCGGCCATTCGCCCTGGAAAGGCTGCCCCGCAAAAGCTTTACCGGCAACCGGCAAGGCATGTCCCGCATGAAGATCGGCAAGACGTACCGCGTAACCGTCCATCGCCGAGTTATCAAAACCCGGAACGTTCAGCGGAGAGACAATATTGCTGGCGCTTACGCGACCAAAACAGCGCAGCAGAGGTAGCGTTTCGTGCTCTTTAATTGAGGAAACCTGGTCGAGCATCTGCGCGAGTGCCGTATCAAGCGGCATCAGTCCGGCGGTAAAATCCATGGGTCACTCCTGCGGGATAACAGCGAAAGCGCCCATTATGGCAGAAAAGTGCCGCTAACTGTATGACACCATGGGCTTAGCCTTTACATCACACTCGCGTCTTTCTATATTCAAAAATCATCTGATGCTCCGGCGACGATAATGATATTTATAGAAAAAGCAGCGGTTTTACGCTGATGGGTGATGGAAATGAGTAATGCGGTCATCGCGATACACGGCGGAGCAGGGGCAATCACCCGCGCAAAGTTAAGTCCGGAGCAGGAAAAACGCTATATCGATGCGTTATCTGCCATTGTGGAAACCGGCCAACGAATGCTGGAAAACGGTGCGAGCGCGCTGGACGTCGTCACCGAAGCGGTGCGTTTGCTGGAAGAGTGTCCGCTGTTTAATGCGGGTATCGGTGCGGTCTTTACCCGCGATGAAACCCACGAGCTGGATGCCTGCGTGATGGATGGCAACACGTTGAACGTGGGCGCGGTAGCAGGCGTTAGCCATCTGCGTAATCCTGTTCTGGCGGCGCGTCTGGTGATGGAGCAAAGTCCGCACGTGCTGCTGGTGGGAGCGGGTGCTGAAAAGTTTGCCTCTGAACACGGAATGGAAACCGTTCCACCCGAAACCTTCTCTACACCTGAACGCTACCAGCAACTGCTGGAGGCCAGAACGGCGGGCATTACCCAGCTCGATCATTCAGCACCGCTGGATGAGAGCACCAAAATGGGCACCGTGGGTGCGGTTGCTTTAGATAAAGCAGGCAATCTGGCGGCGGCGACATCGACCGGCGGGATGACCAACAAACTCCCGGGACGGGTGGGGGATAGCCCGTTGCCTGGAGCGGGTTGCTATGCCAATAACACAAGCGTAGCGGTGTCCTGTACCGGAACCGGCGAAGTGTTTATTCGCACCCTTGCGGCATACGATATTGCCGCATTGATGGATTACGGCAATCTGAGCCTCGCAGAAGCCTGTGAGCGCGTCGTAATGGAAAAACTCCCGGCGCTGGGTGGAAGCGGCGGACTGATTGCCGTCGATCGTGAAGGCAACGTGGCGCTACCGTTTAACAGTGAAGGTATGTATCGCGCCTGGGGCTATGCGGGCGATACACCGACGACAGGTATTTATCGTGAATAAGGGGGTACGCGGTGCCGCACAGTAACGAATTGGACCGCCAGGAAGTTCTGGCCGTCCACAACCTGAATATTGCCTTTCAGGAAGAGCGGCGACCGGTCCCGGCAGTAAGTCATCTCTCGTTTTCTCTTAAGCGCGGTGAGACGCTGGCGATTGTCGGCGAATCGGGTTCCGGTAAATCGGTGACCGCGCTGTCGCTGATGCGTCTGCTGGAACAGGCAGGCGCAATCGTCCAGTGCGACAGTATGCTGCTGCGCCGGCGTAACCAGCAGGTGACCGATCTGACAACACTCAGCCAGTCGCAAATGCAGGGCGTGCGCGGCGCGGACATGGCGATGATTTTCCAGGAGCCGATGACCTCGCTTAACCCGGTCTTTCCGGTGGGTGAGCAGATAGCCGAGTCGATTCGCCTGCATCAGGGGTTGAATCGCGAAGCGGCGCTGATGGAGGCCCAGCGCATGCTCGAACAGGTGCGTATCCCCGAAGCGCAAGATATTGTGACCCGATACCCGCATCAGCTTTCGGGTGGGATGCGCCAGCGCGTTATGATCGCCATGGCGCTTTCATGTCGTCCTGCGGTGCTGATTGCCGATGAACCGACCACCGCACTGGATGTCACTATTCAGGCTCAGATCCTGCAACTGATTAAGGTGCTACAGCAGGAGATGGAAATGGGGGTGATATTTATCACCCATGATATGGGCGTAGTGGCCGATATTGCCGATCGAGTGCTGGTGATGTATCGGGGCGAGGCGGTGGAAAGCGGCAGCGTTGAGCAGATTTTTCACGCCCCAAAGCACCCGTATACTCAGGCCCTACTGGCTGCCGTACCGCGTCTTGGTGCCATGAATGGCAGTGATTTACCGCGTCGTTTTCCGCTGATTTCGCTCAACAAGCCTGGACAACAGGAAGCCGAAACGGAGCAGGACACGGTCGTCCCCGGCGAGCCTATTTTACAGGTGCGTGATTTGGTGACTCGTTTCCCCTTACGCGGCGGTATTTTCAACCGTGTGAAGCGGGAGGTGCATGCGGTTGAAAACGTCAGCTTTGACCTTTGGCCCGGCGAAACGCTGGCGCTGGTGGGAGAATCAGGCTGCGGTAAATCGACCACCGGGCGGGCGTTGCTCAGACTGGTGGAGTCGCAGGAAGGTAGCATTCTGTTCAACGGCGAGCGCATTGATACGCTGCCGACGGGTCGGTTACAGGCGCTGCGCCGCGATATCCAGTTTATCTTTCAGGATCCTTACGCATCGCTGGATCCCCGTCAGACCGTGGGTTACTCGATTATGGAGCCACTTCGGGTACATGGTTTATTGGCAGGGGAAGAGGCCCAGCATCGCGTGGCATGGTTACTGGAGCGTGTCGGATTAAAGCCGGAACATGCCTGGCGTTATCCGCACGAGTTTTCCGGTGGACAGCGCCAGCGAATCTGCATCGCCCGAGCGCTGGCATTAAACCCAAAAGTTGTGATTGCCGATGAGTCGGTGTCTGCGCTGGACGTTTCCATTCGCGCGCAAATCATCAACCTGCTGCTTGATTTGCAGCGGGAGATGGGCATCGCCTTTTTGTTTATTTCCCATGATATGGCGGTAGTTGAGCGTATTAGTCATCGCGTGGCGGTGATGTACATGGGACAAATTGTAGAGATAGGGCCGCGTCGCGCGGTGTTTGAAAACCCTCAGCATCCGTATACCCGTAAGCTCATGGCCGCCGTGCCGGTCGCTGACCCGACGCATCGACACGGTCAACGCGTGCTCCTGCAAGATGAGATGCCGAGCAATATTCGTAAGCGGGGAGAGTCAATGGAGCGGGTTGTGTTACGCGAAGTTGGCCCAGGACATTTTGTGGCACCTCCGCGTCAGGGCAATGCGTTTTCGCGGTTATAACTTTTGACAGACAGGGAACAACAGGGGAATACAATGACAAAATATGTTGCTCGTACATGGCTGTTAGCTGCAAGCGTAACGGCAGCGCTGGCCGCCACTCCCGCATTCGCTGCTAAAGATGTGGTGGTCGCGGTGGCGTCCAATTTTACGACGCTGGATCCGTATGATGCGAACGACACGCTGTCGCAGGCGGTAGCGAAGTCGTTCTATCAGGGGCTGTTTGGCCTTGATAAAGACATGAAGCTGAAAAACGTGCTGGCCGAAAGCTATACCGTTTCTGATGACGGGCTGGTGTATACCCTGAAACTGCGCAGCGGCGTGAAGTTCCAGGACGGCACAGACTTTAACGCTGAAGCGGTAAAAGCCAACCTCGATCGTGCCAGCAATCCGGAAAACAGCCTTAAGCGCTATAACCTCTACAAAAATATCGCCAGCACCGAGGCGGTCGATCCCGTGACGGTGAAAATCACCCTCAAAGAACCGTTCTCGGCGTTTATCAATATTCTGGCGCACCCGGCGACGGCGATGATCTCGCCAGAAGCGTTGAAAAAATACGGCAAAGAGATTGGCTTCCACCCGGTGGGAACGGGGCCTTACGAGCTGGTGACCTGGAATCAAACTGATTTTGTGAAGGTGAAGAAATTTGCCGGTTACTGGCAGAAAGGCCTGCCAAAGCTGGACTCCATTACCTGGCGTCCGGTGGTCGATAACAATACCCGCGCGGCAATGCTGCAAACCGGGGAAGCGCAGTTTGCCTTCCCGATCCCCTACGAGCAGGCTGCGATCCTTGAGAAAAACAGCAAGCTTGAGCTGGTGGCCAGCCCGTCTATCATGCAACGCTACATCAGCATGAACGTCACGCAAAAGCCATTTGATAACCCAAAAGTGCGTGAGGCGATTAACTATGCCATTAACCGCCAGGCGCTGGTGAAGGTAGCCTTTGCGGGCTATGCCACGCCAGCGACCGGAATCGTGCCGCCATCGATTGCCTATGCCCAAAGCTATCAGCCGTGGCCGTACGATCCGGCGAAGGCGCGTGCGTTGCTGAAAGAGGCCGGATTCCCGAACGGCTTTAGCACCACGCTGTGGTCGTCGCATAATCACAGCACCGCACAGAAAGTATTGCAGTTTACGCAGCAGCAGTTGGCGCAGGTGGGGATTAAAGCGCAACTGACCGCCATGGATGCAGGTCAACGTGCCGCAGAAGTGGAGGCCAAAGGGCAGAAGGAGAGCGGGGTAAGAATGTTCTACACCGGCTGGTCGGCCTCGACGGGTGAAGCAGACTGGGCGCTGTCGCCACTGTTCGCGTCGCAAAACTGGCCGCCGACGCTGTTTAACACCGCGTTCTACAGCAATCCGCAGGTGGATAAAGACCTGTCGGATGCGCTGAAAACCACCAAGCCTGAAGAGAAAGCGCGTCTGTATAAAGAGGCACAGGATACGGTCTGGAAAGAGTCGCCATGGGTTCCACTGGTGGTCGAAAAACTGGTTTCCGCTCATAACAAGGCGCTGACCGGTTTCTACATCATGCCGGATACGGGCTTTAGTTTTGACGACGCTGATTTGAAATAAGAAAACGCATCCCGCAGGTTAAAGCCTGCGGGATGAAGGGAAAGGCATGCTGAATTATGTCATTAAACGCCTGCTGGGATTAATCCCGACGCTACTGATCGTGGCGGTGCTGGTATTTTTGTTTGTCCATATGCTGCCGGGCGATCCGGCACGACTGATTGCAGGCCCCGAAGCGGACGCCACGGTGATTGAGCTGGTGCGCAAACAGCTGGGCCTCGATCAACCGCTGTATGTGCAGTTCTGGCACTACATCACCAACGTTTTGCAAGGGGATTTCGGGACATCCATGGTGTCGCGTCGTCCGGTATCGGAAGAGATTGCCAGCCGCTTTATGCCGACCTTCTGGCTGACCATTGCCAGTATGGTCTGGGCGATGCTGTTCGGTCTGGCGGCAGGGATTATTGCTGCCGTCTGGCGCAACCGTTGGCCTGATAAGCTGGGCATGGCGCTGGCAGTGACCGGTATCTCCTTCCCGGCGTTTGCGCTGGGGATGTTGTTGATGCAGATATTTTCTGTCGAGCTGGGCTGGCTGCCTACCGTTGGAGCGGATACCTGGAAGCATTACATTCTGCCCTCGATTACGCTCGGTGCCGCCGTGGCTGCGGTGATGGCGCGCTTCACACGGGCATCGTTTGTCGATGTGCTGAGTGAAGACTACATGCGCACCGCAAGGGCAAAAGGGGTCAGTGAAAAGTGGGTGATCCTTAAGCATGGCCTGCGTAACTCGATGATTCCGGTGGTCACGATGATGGGGCTGCAGTTTGGCTTTTTGCTGGGCGGCTCGATTGTTGTCGAAAAAGTCTTTAACTGGCCGGGGCTAGGTCGTCTGCTGGTGGATTCGGTCGACATGCGCGATTACCCGGTGATTCAGGCTGAAGTATTGCTGTTCTCACTGGAATTTATTCTTATCAATCTGGTGGTGGATGTGTTGTATGCCGCCATCAATCCGGCAATCAGGTACAAGTAAAATGAGACTGTTTAACTGGCGCCGTCAGGCCATTTTAAACGCAATGCCGGGGCTAAAGCCGGATCATATTCGCACCCCGTGGTTCGAGTTCTGGCGACGGTTTCGCCGCCAGCCGGTGGCGATGACGGCAGGATTGTTTGTGTTGTTACTGATCGTGGTCGCCATCCTCGCGCCGTGGATAACCCCGTTTGATGCGGAAAACTATTTCGATTACGACCGTCTTAACGATGGGCCGTCGATGATGCACTGGTTTGGCGTCGATTCCCTGGGGCGCGACATCTTCAGTCGCGTGCTGGTTGGCGCACAAATTTCGCTGGCGGCGGGGGTATTCGCGGTACTGATCGGTGCGGCGATAGGAACGGTGATGGGGCTGTTCGCGGGATATTACGAAGGCTGGTGGGATCGCATCATTATGCGAATTTGCGATGTGCTGTTCGCCTTTCCGGGGATTCTGCTGGCGATAGCCGTCGTGGCCATTATGGGTAACGGCATGGCGAATGTGATCATCGCCGTGGCGGTCTTTTCGATACCGGCATTTGCCCGTCTGGTGCGTGGCAATACGCTGGTGTTGAAGCAGCAAACGTTTATCGAATCCGCGCGCAGCATTGGTGCCAGCGATGCTGCAATCCTTTTCAACCATATCCTGCCGGGCACGGTGTCTTCCATTGTGGTCTATTTTACGATGCGCATCGGCGTATCGATTATCTCTGCCGCCAGCCTGTCGTTTTTGGGCTTAGGCGCCCAGCCGCCCACGCCAGAATGGGGCGCGATGTTGAACGAAGCCAGAGCTGATATGGTGATTGCACCGCACGTGGCGATTTTCCCGAGCCTGGCGATATTTCTCACCGTGCTGGCGTTTAATTTGCTGGGGGATGGACTGCGCGACGCGCTGGATCCGAAGATTAAAGGCTAGGTTCAGAAAAGACGGCACCGAACAGTACCCTCTCCCGTAGGGGGAGAGGGTTAGGGTGAGGGATTAGCTAACCCGGCTACCCCACAGGTCATATTCATCCGCGTTTTCAACTTTCACGCGAATCACATCACCCGGTTTGACTTTGGTTTCGCCGTTCAGATAGACCGCGCCGTCGATTTCCGGTGCATCGGCCATGCTACGGCCAATCGCGCCTTCTTCGTCCACTTCGTCGATAATGACCATGATTTCGCGACCGACTTTTTCCTGCAGGCGCTCAGCGGAGATCTGCTGTTGCAGTTGCATAAAGCGGTTCCAGCGCTCTTCTTTCACCTCTTCCGGTACCGGATCGGCCAGCTCGTTCGCCGTAGCACCTTCCACCGGGCTGTACTTGAAGCAGCCAACGCGGTCCAGACGTGCTTCTTTCAAAAAGTCGAGCAGCATCTGGAAGTCTTCTTCGGTTTCACCTGGGAAGCCGACGATAAAGGTGGAACGTAGGGTCAGCTCCGGGCAAATCTCACGCCACTGTTTGATACGTGCCAGCTGGCGATCGACCGAACCTGGGCGCTTCATCATCTTCAGAATGCGTGGGCTGGCGTGTTGCAGTGGGATATCCAGATACGGCAGGATTTTGCCTTCCGCCATCAGCGGGATCACATCATCAACGTGCGGGTACGGATAAACGTAGTGCAGGCGCGTCCAGATCCCCAGTTTCGCCAGCTGTTCGCACAGGCCGACCATACTGGTTTTGACCGGCTCACCGTTGTGGAAACCGGAGCGGTGCTTCACGTCAACGCCGTACGCAGAGGTATCCTGAGAGATGACCAGCAGTTCTTTGACGCCTGCATCGGCCAGACGTTTGGCTTCTGCTAACACTTCACCAATCGGGCGGCTAACGAGGTCGCCACGCATGGAGGGAATAATACAGAAGGTGCAGCGATGGTTGCAGCCTTCAGAAATTTTAAGATAGGCGTAGTGGCGCGGTGTAAGCTTTACGCCCTGTTCCGGGACCAGGCTCAGGAACGGGTTATGCTTTGGTTTTGGCACGTAGTGATGCACATGTTCCAGCACCTTTTCGTAGCTGTGCGGCCCGGTGATTTCCAGCACCTTCGGGTGCACTTCGCGGATTTGATCGACCTTTGCGCCGAGGCAACCGGTCACAATGACTTTGCCGTTTTCGGTCAGTGCTTCACCGATGGCTTCCAGGGATTCTTGTACGGCGCTATCAATAAAACCGCAGGTGTTCACAATCACCATGTCGGCGTTTTCGTAGCTTGGCACCACGTCATAACCTTCAGTGCGAAGTTCAGTCAGGATGCGTTCGGAATCGACCAGGTTTTTCGGGCAGCCCAGGGAGACGAAGCCGATTTTCGGCTGGTGCGTAACATTGCTCATAGGTTAAAAATTCATCATTTATGGAGTTATCAGGGCGGGATTTTACAGAGTTCCGGTGGGGATTAATATACTCTGCGAGCTGAAGAGTCCGGAGAGTGAAGTTGTAACATTGTAAAAGATGTTAATCAGTTGCCATTTATTGACCTGACGCATTAAATTGTACGAAAATTGACCTTATTCTGTGTATGCACACTGGCTGATAAGGGAGGAAAATGTATGTCCGTTGACAGACTGAAACGCGATCTGCTTAACAAGCTGATCAACGCCCAAATCGACCTGGCTGCTTATCTGCAACTACGGATCGCCAAAGGGTACATGTCAGTCAGCGAAAGCGATCATCTGCGTGAAAATTGTCTGGAACTGAGCAGCGAAATGCGTGAAAAAGCGCCGATCCTCAAGGATCATTATGACGCTGATGAGCAAATCGTCCTGCGACGCGCGGCGCAAGCACTTTCAGGCGTTGCCGTCTGCATGATGTCCGGGCACCGTGATTGCCCGACGTTCGTCGCGGTCGACGCAGAGAAGCTTGAACACTGTCTGACAACACTGACTCTGTGCATTATGTGTCTGAAAGAGCACAATAAGCTCCATCAACACTAGGCCCCCGGGGGAGGCAACTCCCCCTTCTGATTAAGCTTTTGTAAAAGTGCTAACGCCCCTGTGCGATCTGGCTAATCTTTAAGCCATACGTCGAAAAAGGAGTGCGTTATGCGTCGATCGTCGCTTATATCCCTTTCCCTATTTTTCCTTTCCGGTTCGGTGCTGGCTGAGCCCGCTGCGGTAAAGGTCGATATCCTGCAAACGAAGCTCGATCACCCCTGGTCGCTGGCGTTTTTGCCAGACAATCAGGGGATGTTAATCACGCTGAAAGGTGGACAACTCAAACACTGGCAAACCGGGAAAGGCTTGTCCGATCCCATTGTCGGCATTCCGAAAGTCTGGGATAGCGGTCAGGGCGGTTTATTCGACGTGGTGTTAGCCCCTGATTTTAAGACGTCACGCCGGATCTGGCTGAGCTACGCTGAAGTCGGAAGTGATGGAAAAGCAGGTACCGCGGTAGGATACGGTCGATTAAGCGACGACCTGTCACGTATTGAGGCATTTCAGGTAGTCTTCCGCCAGATGCCTAAGCTTTCTACGGGTAACCATTTCGGCGGGCGACTGGTGTTTGATGGCAAGGGGTATCTGTTTATTGGCCTTGGCGAAAACAACGAACGGCCAACGGCGCAAGATCTGGATAAGCTCCAGGGCAAAGTGGTGCGCCTTACCGAACAGGGCAAAATACCACCGGATAATCCTTTCGTTGATAAACCCGGAGCCCGCCCGGAAATATGGTCCTACGGGATCCGTAACCCGCAGGGCATGGCGATGAATCCGTGGAGCGATACGTTATGGCTTAACGAACATGGCCCGCGTGGCGGAGATGAAATTAACATTCCAGAAAAGGGCAAAAACTATGGCTGGCCGTTAGCTACCCACGGTATTAACTATAGCGGCCTGAAGATCCCGGAAGCGAAGGGCGAACATCACGAAGGCACCGAGCCGCCGCTTTTCGTCTGGAAAAAATCACCGGCAGTCAGCGGCATGGCCTTTTATCACAGCGATGTCTTCCCGCAGTGGAAAAACAAACTGTTTATCGGCGCACTGAAGGAGAAGGACGTGATCGTCCTGAGCGTGAATGGTAACAACGTGACGGAAGAGGGTCGAATTCTTGGCGATAAAGACCAGCGTATCCGCGACGTGCGGGTCGGGCCGGATGGGTATTTATATGTGTTGACGGATGAATCAGACGGGCAACTCTGGAAGGTTAGCCCGTCCGGGTCTTGATTAGCTGACCGGGATCATCACGACTTTCTGGTACGCCGGGCGCTCGCTCAGTTGGGTGAGCCAGCGCTCCAGATGCGGGTGCGGCGCCCAGGTTAAACCAAGATTGGTCAGGTTCCAGACAAAAGGAGCCACGGCAATATCACCCACGCCAAAGGCTTTACCCGAGAGCCACGGCTGGTCTGCGAGCGCTTTATCCAGTATCGCAAACAATGTTTCGCAGAGATCCTGCGCGGCATGAATTGCCGGGTAGTTACGCTCTGGTTCCGGCGTTCTGGCTAACCCCATCAGAATCACGCGATGCGCGGGAGAGAGCGTTTGGTTTGCCCAGTCCATCCATTTTTCACCCTCAGCTCGCTCGGCAGGAGCCTCGACCCACAGGCGATTTTGCCCGTACTGGGCAGCCAGATAACGTACGATGGCATTTGATTCCCAGAGCGTTAAATCGGTTTCGTCATCGCGAAGAAGCGGCACCAATCCGTTCGGATTCATCTCCAGATAGTCGGCTTCTTTATTCTTGCCAAACTGCAATCCCGCCATCACCTGATTAAACGGTAAATCCAGCTCTTCCAGTGCCCAAAGCACTTTTTTAACGTTGGTCGAATTGTTCCTGCCCCACATCGTAATCATACGTTCTCCTGAGATAATCAAACTACCGAGTAGTGAATCGGAACTTGCAGTTTCACATCGTGAAATAAACCCAACATTTACGCAACAGAAGAGAAAAAAATCGTCTCCGTCAAAGCGTATCCGAATGTTATTGCATAAACTTTAAAAACTTTACCTGGTTATGGTTTCTTTAGACTCATTAGTACGTTATTACTCATCGCTTCTTGCGACACGGTGATGTGACGTGATTTTTTAGAATGGACACTCGGGTGGCATTTATGACGCAAAAAATTTCTACACTGCGCGGCCTGGCAGCAGGTTCCGCGCTGCTTTTCCTTTTTGCTCCAACACTGTATGCAGCAGAGCAAGTGGCACCGGAGGCACCTCCGGTCGATGCGCGGGCCTGGATCTTGATGGACTACGCCAGCGGCAAAGTGCTGGCGGAAGGTAACGCAGACGAACAGCTTGATCCGGCGAGCTTGACCAAAATCATGACCAGCTACGTGGTGGGTCAGGCGCTTAAAGCGGGCAAAATCAAACTCGACGATATGGTCACCATTGGCAGAGATGCGTGGGCAACCGGGAATCCTGCGCTGCGCGGATCTTCTGTGATGTTCCTGAAACCGGGCGACCAGGTGTCGGTATCCGATTTAAATAAAGGCGTCATCATTCAGTCGGGTAATGACGCCTGTATCGCCCTGGCGGACTATGTCGCGGGCAGCCAGGACTCCTTTATCGGCCTGATGAACGGTTATGCCCAAAAGCTGGGCTTAACCAAAACTACCTTCAAAACCGTACATGGCCTTGATGCGCCGGGGCAGTTCAGTACGGCGCGAGATATGGCGCTGCTGGGCAAAGCGTTGATTCATGACGTGCCGGAAGAATACGCCATCCATAAAGAGAAAGAGTTTACGTTCAACAAGATTCGCCAGCCCAACCGTAACCGCCTGCTATGGAGCAGCAACGTGAACGTGGACGGGATGAAAACCGGGACCACCGCTGGAGCGGGCTACAACCTGGTGGCATCGGCCACGCAGGGCGACATGCGTCTGATTTCCGTGGTGCTGGGGACCAAAACCGACCGTATTCGTTTTAACGAATCAGAGAAACTGCTGACATGGGGCTTCCGCTTCTTTGAAACCGTCACCCCAATCAAACCTGATGCCACGTTCATCAGCCAGCGCGTGTGGTTTGGTGATAAGAGCGAGGTTAACCTGGGTGCAGGTGAAGCGGGTTCAGTCACCATTCCAAGAGGACAGCTGAAAAACCTCAAAGCCAGCTTTACGCTGACCGATCCACAGCTGACCGCACCGCTGAAAAAAGGTCAGGTTGTGGGGACAATCGACTTCCAGCTGAACGGCAAAGCCATCGAGCAGCGTCCGCTGATCGTTATGGAAGCCGTGGAGGAGGGGGGATTCTTCAACCGGATGTGGGATTTCGTGCTGATGAAATTCCATCAATGGTTCGGTAGTTGGTTTGGTTAAACTGAGCGTTTATGCCGGGTAATACTTTACCCGGCCTACAACGCTTCAGGTGCTCTTCTTAATACATTAATGTTATCTTCTGCGCTTTGGCGTGAGCGACCAGTTCGTCATCAGGACGGCAATCGCTGACGATGGCGTCAAAGCGTGTCAGTTCGCCCATCCGCGCTGAACGTACCTTGCCAAATTTGCTGTGATCGACCACCAGCACGTGATATTGCGCCGCGCTCATCGCCCAATGCTTCACCGTTAACTCTTCAAGATTAAAGCAGGTTGCTCCCTGCTGGACATTCACGCCTGCCGCCGAGTAAAAGGCGATATCCGGGCATAAATTATTGAGCGTGTCCTGAAGATTAAGCGGTTTGAAAATCGCGTTGCTGGCGTGGAATTCACCGCCGCAAAGAATCACCCGGCACTCTGGCTTTTCCTGGAGTGCCAGGAAGGTGTTCAGCGAATAACAGACGGCGGTAAAAGGCAGGCTGTTATCGATCGCTTCGATGATCCACGGCGTGGTGGTACCACAGTCAAAAAACAGCGTCTGGTGGGCTTGCACCATCGATGCGGCCAGCCGTGCGGCTTTGCGCTTTTCTTCGACCAGTCGGGTTTTTTGATCGTTAATCAGATAATGGCTGGCGCTACGCGGTTCCAGAACAAGGTATCCACCCAACAGCACCACTGGCGTGCTGTCGCTGTTCAGGTCGCGACGAATGGTCATCTCGGAGACGCCAAGCAGGCTGGCCGCTTCTTTGAGATGCAGCTTATCGCTGCGCTTGAGCGCGTGCAGAAGCTGAGCAATGCGGTCGTCGCGTCTTGTTTCCATAGGTCCTCGGGGTGGAAAAGTGAGCCCCCGCAATGCGGGGGCTCAAGTGTAACCTGTCGGACCGGGATTAGTCACGTATCCAGCCTTTACGGATGGGGAGGGCAAAGCAGACGCGGTAAACTCGCTGAAGCACCTGATAAAGCGGCTGACCAAACAGATTCCAGAGGATTTGCGCCGTCAGGCAACCGATCATGCCGACCAGCAGACCGCCCAGCATATCCAGCGGCCAGTGTACGCCCAGATAGACGCGAGACCAGGCGATAGCCATGGCGATGCCCATCAGAACGACACCGGACCAGACGCGATGCCAGAGTAAAAACGCCAGCGCAAAAGTAAAAATGACCGTGCCGTGGTCGCTTGGGAAGGAGTCGTCCGCCGAGTGATGCAGGAAGTTTGAGCCAATATGATCGACAAACGGGCGATCGTGGGGGAACAAATGCCCTAACGTCCAGGAGGCGGTCATACTTATCGCCAGCGCCATCACAACCTTAATGACTAACTGACGTTGGGCAACGACCTGCTTGCGCGGTCCCCAGAGCCAGAGAATTGCCACCAGCGCCGGTACGATATTAATGAGATCTTTGGCGATAAATTTAGCGAAGACGATCATCCATTCAGGTGAAGCAGGAGTGGCGTTGATCAGGTAAAACAGTCCGTAATTTAAATTCTCTAACATATCCTCGTCACTCTTTTGCAAACCAGGCTGAAATCAGGCCGTAAGCCACCACCTGGGAAAACCAAACCCACCAACCTGCCCACAGGTTGTGAGAGAAAAAATGTGCCCCGCGCATCACCTGGCCGTACCCCATCGCCAGACCAATCACTGCGCCAGCAACCACGCAAGCCCATGCCAGGCGCGGACGTTCGCGCCAGAACGCGAAAAACAAGCCCATCACCATAAAGCCGCTGGAAGCGTGTCCGCCGGGGAAACAACGGCCCGGACCACTGTCCGCAGGCGTGGAGCCAAATAGCGGATACGACATCGCCTTCCCGCCATACTCAACCAGATCCCACGGACAGCTATGGTGGCTCGCGCTTTTCAGTACGCCGACCACCAACGTGCCCAGACCCATCAGCAGGGCAGCCGTCACCAGTCGCGCATTGCGGCGAAAGACGCCATAAAGCAGCGTGACAGCCGCCAGAGCGATGGTGAAATATTTCGCCAATCGATGATTTAACAGATCGAGCAGGGCGTTGTGTTGCAATGGAAAATGATGCGTTGCGGCGTCATACCAAAATCCGCTGATTGCTCTGTCGAGCGTTTCGTCCCGCGAAAGCCAGGTAAACAGCACCGCCAGAACGACTAACGCGAAAAGTTGATAACCATAAAACCGCACCGGGAGACGGTAAAGGGGTTTTGTCTTAGTTGTCGGTGACTTAGATGATTCTGATGCGACAGGTTGTTGGGCCATAGTGACGGTTAACAAGCGGGAAATGGCACTATCATAGAAGGGGCAACTTAAGGAAACCTTAAACGACAACGAAATGTGCTTTATTTTTGTTTATCTTGAATAATTCACTATCTCGGGGCAGGGCATTTTATTAAAATCATCGCGATTTTTTCATCATAAAGAGACCGCATGTCTAACCGTTCTTCTTCCGGTCAACGCCTGGGTCGTCAGGCGTTACTGTTTCCTCTGTGTCTGGTGCTTTACGAGTTTTCTACCTATATCGGCAACGACATGATCCAACCGGGTATGCTGACCGTTGTGGAGCAATTCAACGCCGGTATCGAGTGGGTACCGACCTCCATGACCGCCTATCTGGCAGGCGGTATGTTTTTGCAGTGGCTTTTAGGGCCGCTGTCGGATCGCATTGGCCGGCGTCCCGTCATGCTCACCGGCGTGGTGTGGTTTATCGTCACCTGCCTGGCGATTTTGCTGGCACAAACCATTGAGCAATTCACGCTGCTGCGCTTCTTGCAGGGGGTAAGCCTGTGCTTTATTGGTGCCGTGGGTTATGCCGCCATTCAGGAATCCTTTGAGGAGGCGGTGTGTATTAAAATCACCGCGCTGATGGCCAACGTGGCGCTGATTGCGCCCTTGCTTGGCCCGCTGGTGGGTGCGGCCTGGGTGCATGTTGCGCCATGGGAAGGGATGTTTATTCTCTTTGCGCTGTTAGCCGCTATCTCTTTCTTTGGCCTGCATCGCGCGATGCCTGAAACGGCGACCCGACTGGGCGAGAAACTGTCGCTAAAAGAGTTAGGGCGCGATTACAAAGCCGTCCTGAAAAACGTCCGCTTTGTGGCGGGCGCTCTGGCGACGGGCTTTGTGAGTCTGCCACTGCTGGCGTGGATTGCGCAGTCTCCGGTTATCATCATCAGCGGTGAGAAGCTCAGCAGCTATGAATACGGCCTGCTACAGGTGCCGATTTTTGGCGCGCTGATCATCGGTAATCTGGTACTGGCGCGTCTGACGTCACGTCGCTCCGTACGCTCGCTGATTATCATGGGCGGCTGGCCGATTGCCGCGGGGTTGATTGTGGCGACGATCGCTACGGTCGCCTCTTCACATGCTTACTTGTGGATGACCGCCGGGCTGAGTATTTACGCCTTCGGTATTGGCGTTGCTAATGCTGGGCTGGTACGCCTGACGCTGTTTGCCAGCGAGATGAGCAAAGGCACCGTTTCAGCGGCGATGGGTATGTTGCAGATGCTGATTTTTACCGTCGGTAACGAAGTGAGTAAACACGCTTATATCCTGGGCGGGAACGGTCTGTTCAGCCTGTTTAATCTCGCGAACGGTGTGTTATGGGTTGGTCTGATGGTGGTGTTCCTGAAGGACAAACACGTCGGCAACGCACTACAGCCCTAATCGGTTCACATGCCCGGTGAGCGCAGCCGCGCCACCGGGCAACCCCGTTAGTTAAACGGCGCTTCTTTCGTTAACACCTTCTCGATCACATCCAGCACACCTTCTTCGTTATTGTGCGGGGCTTCGAAACGCGCGACATCTTTGATATGTGATTTGGCATTTGCCATCGCAAAGCTAAAACCCGCCTGACGGAGCATTTCAACGTCGTTACCGCTGTCGCCGAAAGCAACAACTTCGTGGTCTTCAATCCCCCAACGCTTCTGCAAAATGCGCAGACCATTCGCCTTGTGTACGCCCGGTATGATCAGGTCGATACTGCCATGCCCGGTAGTGACCGGCACCATAACGTCGCTAAGCTCGGCATGGATCATGGCGTGAATGCGGGGAATTTCGCTGTCAGAAAGGTTAAGCCCAAACTTAAAGAAAATGTCGTTTAGATTGTCGAAATTATCGACCATTTCTAATCGGTGGTAGTATTTCCCCGCCATCTCTTTCAGCGCATCGTCATACGATTTAAGGGTATAAGCGCTGCTTTTCCCGCAGGCAATCACTTCCACTTCAGGGAGTGAGCAGAGAAAACGCGCCACCTTATCAAACTGTAATTGGGTTAATTCGCCATTGAAAACGTCTTCGCCCGCGTTCACCACCCAGCCGCCGTTTTCAGCGACAAAGGCAATCTCGCCAGCGATTTCCGGGAAGAAAGAGATCAACTGATAATATTGATTTCCACTGGCGACCACGAAGCGAATCCCTTGCTGCTTCATGCGTTCAAACTGCGCCAGAAAGCGTTCGCGGTTGTAGGTCTTGGCGTCGCTTAAAAAGGTTCCATCCATGTCGACTGCAATTAACTTAACGCTCATATCCCTTCTCCATTGGTGAATCTTGTGTTTCCGGTTTGGCGACCGCTTTAGCAACCAGCGCCGCAACCATCACTAACCCTAGCACCACTAACATGGCACTGCGTAACCCGTAATGTTCGCCGAGGAACCCGAGCAGCGGCGGGCCAACAAGGAACGCGAGATAACCCGTCGTCGCCACGACGCTAACGCGGGTTGGCGCATCCGGACCCGTATCGCTGGCCGCTGAAATGGTAAGCGGGAAGCCCAACGAAGCGCCAAGCCCCCACAGAATGACCGATACGCCAGCAATCCAGTCCACATCGACAAAGATAATCATCGCAATGCCCAACCCGCCGAGTAACGCGCTGGCGCGCACCACGGCCACACGGCTGTAGCGATCGATAAACCAGCCGCCGGTAAAGCGCCCGACGGTCATCCCAAGCGTAAATCCAGCGTAAATCAGGGAGCCAGAGGTCGGGCTAAAGCCGTGACCATCTACCATCAGTAGCGGCAGCCAGTCGTTGGCGGAACCTTCTGCAAAGGCCATGGCCAGCACCACCACACCAATGAGCATCAACTGCATATCGCGATAAAACGGCAAACCTTTCTCCGCTGATTTTTGCTCTTCAGCCGTGTTTTTGCCGGTGCCGTCTGGGATGGCAGTAATACCGGTCAGAATAGGGATGATACAAACCAGCGCAGCCAGCAGAATATGCAGATTGGCAGCAATACCAAATGCGGTCAGCGCCATACCCACGCCAGCGCCCGCCAGGGTGCCGAGGCTGTAAAAACCGTGCATCATTGGCAACACCGTTTTGTTCATCTCGCGCTCGACGGCGGCTCCTTCCACGTTGATCGCCACTTCGGCTGCACCAAAGCTACCGCCAAAAACCGTCAGCCCCAGTGCAAACATCAGCGGTGAAGCAAACCAGAGCGCGATGCTCAGGAAGATCATCCCCAGCACCGCGCAGCACATGGTGGTGCGGATCACTTTGCGCGTGCCAAAACGTTTAACCAGCCATGCCGAGCAGAGAATACCGCTCATTGAGCCAATCGACAGGCCGAACAGCACAATGCCCATTTCTGCCGTAGAGACCGACAAAATATCGCGGATAGCAGGCGTACGCGTCGCCCAGGAAGCCATCAACAGGCCGGGAATAAAGAAGAACATAAATAGCGCCCACATGCGGAGCTGTAGCGTTTTGCGAGGTGAGATCTGCGTCATTGAGGTGGCACCAGAAGTACAACAATAGCGACAACACTAGCAAGTTTGTGTACATTTGTACACAAACGTGAAGGGGAAATAATGAGCAGACGACCAAACGATCCGCAGCGCCGGGAGAGGATACTTCAGGCCACTCTCGATACTATTGCTGAGCATGGTATTCATGCCGTAACGCACCGCAAAATTGCCTCCTGCGCGGGCGTCCCTCTGGGGTCGATGACCTACTATTTCGACGGTATGGATTCGTTACTCGAAGAAGCCTTTATCTGGTTTACGCAGCAGATGTCACAGCAGTATCGCGATTTTTTTGCTGGTGTCACTGGGCCAGAAATGGCCTGTGGATCGATCGTCACGCTGATCCACAGTTCGGAAGTCACCACCCCAAATAATATGGAACTGATGTATCAGCTGTATGCCTTTATGAATCGCAGTGCGGCGCTAAAAGCAGTGATGCAGGACTGGATGCAAACCAGCCAGACGACGCTCGTGCAATGGTTTGATCCCGTCACCGCGCGGGCGCTGGATGCCTTTATCGAAGGCATGACGCTGCATTTTGTGACGGACAGACAGCCGCTGTCGCGAGAAGAGTTAAGGGCGATAGTGGGGCGGATTGCAGGGGGGATCTGAATTTCAGGCAACAAAAAACCCATCAACCTTGAACCAAAATGGCGGGGTTGATGGGCTCCACAAATTGGGGGACATCAAAGAAAAGCAGTGGCAATAGTTATGACTGCCTCCTGTCAGAAAAGTTCTGCGCCTGATGAAAATAATTTCGCCAGCGCGCGAACTCGAGAGTTATCCGATCCCCGGCCAGATGATGATAATCAGCGTACCGGCGAGCGTGAGCAGGACGTTGGCGATAGCGTAGGTGCCTGCGTATCCCAAAGCAGGGATGTTGCTGCGTGCGGTGTCGCTGATAATTTCCATCGCTGGCGCGCAGGTACGTGCGCCCATCATGGCGCCAAACAGCAAGGCGCGGTTCATGCGCAGCACGTAGGCACCAAACAGGAAACAAATCACCACCGGAACCAGGCTGACGATGAGGCCCGCCACCAGCATCTGCCAGCCGACTGCTCCCAGGCTGTGTCCGATGCCGCTACCGGCGCTCAGACCGACGCCGGCCATAAACACCATCAGACCGAACTCTTTCACCATATTCAGCGCACCCTGTGGGATATAGCCGAAAGTCGGGTGGTTAGCACGCAGGAAGCCCAGCATGATACCTGCGAACAGCAGACCGGCGGCGTTACCGATGCCGAAGCTAAAGTTGCTGAACTGGAAGGTGATCATCCCGATCATCAGGCCGACGATAAAGAAGGCGCAGAACGCCAGCAGGTCCGTAACCTGGCTGTGAATGGAGATAAAGCCGATGCGGTCAGCAACGGTTTTCACGCGCCGCGCGTCGCCGCTCACCTGCAATACATCACCTTTATTCAACACCACATTGTCATCAATCGGCATTTCAATCTGGCTTCGGATCACGCGGTTCAGGAAGCAGCCGTGATCGGTCAGCTTCAACTGCGCAAGACGACGGCCGACAGCGTTATGGTTTTTCACCACAATTTCTTCGGTGACGATACGCATATCGAGCAGATCGCGGTCAAACACCTCTTTACCGTTACGAAAGCTTGGGTCAAGACGAGCATGCGCATCCGGATAGCCGACCAGCGCGATATCATCGCCCATCTGCAGGACCGCATCGCCGTCCGGATTGGCCAGAATGCCGTTGCGACGAATACGCTCGATATAGCAACCGGTCTGGCGATAGATGCCAAGCTCGCGAAGATTTTTACCGTCGGCCCACGCAACCAGCTCAGGCCCAACGCGATAGGCGCGGATCACCGGTAAATAGACTTTGCGTTTACTGTCAGTATCCAGACCACGCTCGCGAGCAATTTGCTGGGCGCTGGTCTGTAAATCCTGATGTTGTAATTTTGGCAAATAACGTGCGCCAACAATCAGGCTCACCAGACCAATCAGATAGGTCAGGGCGTAGCCCAGGCTCAGATGATCGAGTGCCGTTGAAAGCTGGCTACCCTGCATACCGGAGTGTCGCAAGGTATCGCCTGCACCCACCAGGACCGGCGTCGAGGTCATCGAGCCTGCGAGCATCCCCGCCGTTAACCCGATATCCCAGCCAAACAGTTTGCCCAGGCCTAACGCAATAAGCATCGCGCTACCGACCATGACCAGCGCCAGCATCAGATAATTCTTGCCGTCGCGAAAGAAAATTGAAAAAAAGTTCGGCCCGGCTTCTACCCCAACACAAAAAATAAACAGCATAAAACCTAAGTTGAGTGCATCCGTGTTAATGCTGAAATGCTGCTGGCCTAATAATAACGAGACGACTAAAACGCCAATGGAATTACCAAGTTGAACTGAACCCAGGCGCAATTTACCCAGACACAAGCCCAATGCCAGTACAACAAATAATAACAGGATGTAATTCCCATTTAACAAATCTGCGACGTTTATATTCACGGAGGCTAACTTCTTGTTTACCGTTAAGCTGTTGAAAGAAAGGGTTATTTAGGCTACTGTTTTATCCTGTGTTTGCGCGGTAATTAACCCGTTAACACCTGCAAAATATATCCTGCGGAACAATAACTAGCCGATAGTCTAATCGTATTGGATATCAAGGGCTAGTAAAGATCGCGTTACAACGTATGAGCTTTGGCAAGGAATGCCACATTGCTTTATCTGCCTGGGCGTCCCGTGGACGAAAGTGTATTCGATAGAGATGAAGTCAGGAGGATTTTTGAACATAAAGCGAAATTGGGCGGGCGTCATCTGCTGTTTTTTTCTATTTACGGTAGTTTGCCTTTCATTAACGTTTCATGTGAAGGGAGCTTTTCGTGCCTCAGGTCATCCTGAGCTAGGCTTGCTGTTTTTTATTCTACCGGGTGTTGTCGCAAGTTTTGTTTCGCGCGGCGGAGAAGTCTTAAAACCGCTGATCGGGGCAATGCTGGCAGCGCCATTGTGCCTGCTTGTGATGCGCTTGTTGTTTGTGACATCGCGTACGTTCTGGCAAGAGCTGGCTTGGTTGCTGAGTGGGGTATTCTGGTGTGCGCTAGGGGCGTTATGCTTTTTGTTCGTTCGCAGCCTGATACAACATCGCAAACGTCATAAATAGATACGCCCTCCAGAGAGGGCGTGAGGGAATTACTGGGCAGCAAAAAGACCCAGATTTTCTTTCGCATAGGCTTCGAAATCAGTGAAACCACCAATATGCGTCTGATCGAGGAAAATCTGCGGTACCGTCTCGACAGGTTTACCCACGGTTTTTTCCAGGTCAGATTTGCTGATGCCCTCTGCGTGGATATCCACGTAGCGGAAGTTAAAGTCATCACGCTCGGCGGTCAGTTTCTCTGCCAGTTCTTTAGCGCGCACACAGTAAGGGCAGCCCGGACGTCCAAAAATCACTGCAAACATTTCTCTCTCCTCAAACTAAAGCCTAACGGCGAATACGCTTATAGTGCACGATAACCAACCCTCATGAAAAGCAGGTTTCACCTGTCGCTTTGATATCTTCAGGCTATGTTTCGCCAATTACAGGCCCGGCATCTTTGCCTATACTGGCTGCAACACGTTATACAGACTGACAAATGAGAGACGAGATGACCCCGACGATTGACCTACTACGTTCCCACCGTTCTATCCGCCATTTCACCGACGAGCCCATCACCGACGCTCAACGCGAGGCGATTGTGGCGGGCGCGCAGGGAACCTCAAGCTCTAGCTTTTTGCAATGCAGCTCCATTATCCGCATCACCGATCCGGCCATGCGCGAGCAATTAGTCACCCTTACCGGCGGGCAAAAGCACGTCGCGCAGGCAGCGGAATTCTGGGTATTTTGTGCCGACTTCAACCGCCATCTGCAAATCTGCCCGGATGCCCAACTGGGTCTGGCGGAACAGCTCCTGCTTGGCGTGGTAGATACCGCGATGATGGCGCAAAACGCCATGACAGCGGCTGAGTCGTTAGGGTTGGGCGGTGTCTACATCGGCGGGATTCGTAACAGCATTGAAGCGGTAACCGACCTGCTGCAATTGCCAAAGCACGTCTTGCCGTTGTTTGGCCTGTGTCTGGGCTGGCCGGCGGATAATCCTGATGTCAAACCGCGTCTGCCTGCGGCAATGGTGATGCACGAAAACCACTACCAGCCGGTCGATCCCGACGTGCTGGCGCACTACGACGAGGAACTGGCGAACTATTACCTCACTCGCGACAGCAACAACCGCCGCGATACCTGGAGCGACCATATCCGTCGCACCATCATTAAAGAAAACCGCCCGTTTATTCTCGACTATTTACACAAACAGGGCTGGGCGACACGATAGCCCATTCATCCTGCGCCAGCCTGCGTGTATGATGTGCGGGCTTTTATCGAGTTTTTAGAGAGGTGCAGGGTGAAAATTGCCATTTTGTCCCGGGATGGAACGCTCTATTCTTGTAAGCGCCTGCTTGAAGCGGCGAATAAGCGTGGCCACCTGGTAGAGATCCTCGATCCGCTGTCGTGCTATATGAACATCAGCCCGGCAGCGTCATCTATTCATTATAAAGGCCGTCATCTGCCGCATTTTGATGCGGTGATCCCCCGCATCGGCTCACAAATTACCTACTACGGTACCGCCGCGCTGCGCCAGTTTGAAATGCTTGGCAGTTATCCCCTGAATGAATCCGTGGCGATAACGCGTGCGCGCGACAAGCTGCGCTCGTTGCAGCTGCTTGCACGTCAGGGCATTGACTTGCCCATTACCGGGATTGCGCACTCCCCGGACGACACCAGTGACCTGATCGGCATGGTAGGCGGCGCGCCGCTGGTGGTGAAGCTGGTCGAAGGCACGCAGGGCATTGGCGTGGTGCTCGCAGAGACGCGCCAGGCGGCAGAAAGCGTGATCGACGCTTTTCGCGGTTTAAATGCCCACATCCTGGTGCAGGAGTATATCGAAGAGGCGAAAGGGCGCGACATTCGCTGCCTGGTCGTCGGTGATGAAGTCGTTGCCGCCATCGAGCGCCAGGCGAAAGAGGGTGATTTCCGATCCAATCTTCACCGTGGCGGCGTGGCGCGTATTGCGGATATTACCGAGCGCGAGCGCGAAATTGCCATTAAAGCTGCGCAGACGTTGGGTCTGGATATCGCAGGTGTGGATATTTTACGTGCCAACCGCGGTCCGCTGGTGATGGAGGTCAATGCCTCGCCGGGTCTTGAAGGTATTGAGAAAACTACTGGTGTCGACATCGCAGGTAAAATGATCGCCTGGATTGAACGCCACGCCACGCCGGGTTTTTGCCTGAAAACGGGTGGTTAGCACCGCGCTTTTTCCGTAATCTATTCGAAGTTATTTTTTATGAGGCTTAACAGCTATGGATTTACAGGTCGTTCCAACACTGGATACGTTACGTCAATGGCTCGATGATGCCGGTATCACCTTTTTTGAGTGCGATTCCTGCCAGGCGCTACACCTGCCGCATATGCAAAATTTCGACGGTGTGTTCGATGCCAAAATCGACCTGATTAACGACATCATTCTCTTTACCGCACTGGCCGAAGTGAGACCGTCTGCGTTATTAGCGCTGGCCTCTGATTTGTCCGCCATCAATGCCGGATCCTTGACGGTAAAAGCGTTTCTCGACATTCAGGACGATAACCTGCCAAAACTGGTGGTATGCCAGTCATTCTTCGCCGGGGCGGGGTTGTCGTTTAAGCAGTTCGCCTGGTTTATGCGCCACAGTGAAGAGCAGATTTCGATGGTGATGCTGGAAGCCAGTGCGCACCAGTTACTGTTCACCTCAGAAGAAGAACCTGAGAATAACGATTCACGTGACCCGTTTTTGCATTAATGCTTCTTTCGCACACGCAGTCGCGACCATAGCGGCTGCGTAATACCCTCATTTCTGCTGCCTTCCCCCTCTCTCTACAGCATTATCCACCGCTATTAAGCCCACTTCGGGCGATCACCTGGACACTTACTGCCTAAAAAATTGATAAAAACCGCTTTTTAATCTGGGCTATAGCCTGAGGCACAGGCTACAGTTATTCTTGCGGAGCTTAAAAAAGCGAGCGAAAACTGCCGGGAGTTTTTTACTTCTGGATCAGGCGGAGCGACAAAGTATGCATGATTCTTGCATATGTCAGATTGCGTATATTTGGTTCGTTTGATAACGAGCTTTCATAAGGAATAACAATATGATCGCCTTAAATAAAAAATGGTTATCGGGTCTGGTTGCGGGTGCTCTTATGGCTGTCTCTGCCGGTACGCTCGCTGCGGAACAAAAAACGCTGCATGTTTACAACTGGTCCGATTATATCGCGCCGGATACGGTGGCGAATTTCGAAAAAGAGACCGGAATTAAAGTGGTTTATGACGTCTTCGATTCCAACGAAGTGCTGGAAGGAAAATTGATGGCGGGTAGCACCGGTTTTGATCTGGTGGTGCCGTCAGCAAGCTTCCTTGAGCGTCAACTGACGGCGGGCGTATTCCAGCCGCTGGATAAAAGTAAGCTGCCGAACTGGAAAAATCTCGATCCAGAAGTGCTCAAGCTGGTAGCGAAACACGACCCGGACAACAAATATGCGATGCCTTACCTGTGGGCGACCACCGGTATCGGTTACAACGTTGATAAAGTCAAAGCGGTGCTGGGCCCGGACGTCAAGCTGGATAGCTGGGACGTGGTGCTGAAGCCGGAAAACCTGGAGAAACTGAAAAGCTGCGGCGTGTCGTTCCTTGATGCACCGGAAGAAATTTTCGCGACCGTGCTGAACTATCTGGGTAAAGATCCGAACAGCAGCAAAGCCGATGATTACACTGGCCCGGCAACCGATCTGCTCTTGAAGCTGCGTCCCAATATTCGCTACTTCCACTCCTCTCAATACATTAACGATCTGGCAAATGGCGACATCTGCGTAGCGATTGGCTGGGCGGGCGACGTCTGGCAGGCGTCTAACCGCGCGAAAGAGGCGAAAAATGGCGTGAATGTTTCCTACTTCATTCCTAAAGAGGGCGCGCTGGCTTTCTTTGATGTCTTCGCGATGCCTGCGGATGCGAAAAACAAAGATGAAGCTTATCAGTTCCTGAACTACCTGATGCGCCCGGACGTGATCGCTCACATCAGCGACCACGTGTTCTATGCCAATGGTAACAAGGCCTCTGTGCCGCTGATTGGTGCAGAAGTACGCGACAACCCGGCAATCTATCCACCGGCTGACGTTTTCGCCAAATTGTTCACCCTGAAGGTTCAAGACCCGAAAATCGACCGCGTGCGTACTCGTGCGTGGACGAAGGTGAAAAGCGGTAAATAACGGCGTTTAGCATCACTGCCGGGCGAGCAGATGCTGCCCGGCGATGCGCACCCTTATGGTGCGTTTGCACCAGTTTTGATATTTGCCGGAGAGCACCCCGTGAATGAAGCCATCCCGCGCCCGCAGGCGAAACCCCGTAAAGCGCTGACCCCGCTGCTTGAAATTCGTAATCTGACGAAATCTTTCGACGGTCAACATGCCGTGGACGATGTCAGCCTGACCATTTATAAAGGCGAAATTTTTGCCTTGCTTGGCGCATCCGGCTGCGGAAAATCGACGCTTCTGCGTATGCTCGCCGGTTTTGAGCAACCTACCGCCGGGCAAATTATGCTGGACGGCGTGGATCTCTCTCGCGTTCCGCCCTATCAGCGTCCTATCAATATGATGTTCCAGTCCTATGCACTTTTTCCTCATATGACCGTTGAGCAAAATATCGCCTTTGGTTTAAAACAGGACAAACTGCCGAAGGCCGAAATCACCGCCCGCGTGGCAGAAATGCTGAGCCTGGTACACATGCAAGAGTTTGCGAAGCGCAAGCCGCATCAGCTTTCCGGCGGTCAACGGCAGCGTGTGGCGCTGGCGCGTAGCCTGGCAAAACGCCCAAAACTGCTGCTGCTTGATGAGCCGATGGGCGCGCTGGATAAAAAACTGCGCGACCGGATGCAGCTGGAAGTGGTAGATATTCTTGAGCGCGTTGGCGCAACCTGCGTGATGGTGACGCACGACCAGGAAGAGGCCATGACCATGGCCGGGCGTATTGCGATCATGAATCGCGGTAAGTTCGTGCAAATCGGTGAACCGGAAGAGATCTACGAACATCCGACTACTCGTTACAGCGCGGAGTTTATCGGCTCGGTCAACGTGTTCGAAGGGCTGCTGAAAGACAGACAGGAAGACGGACTGGTGATTGACTCGCCGGGGCTGATGCATCCACTGAAGGTCGATCCCGATGCCTCGATCGTTGATAACGTCCCGGTGTATATCGCACTGCGTCCGGAAAAAATTATGCTCTGCCAGGAGCCGCCCGCCGATGGCTATAACTTTGCCGTTGGCGAAGTGGTGCATATTGCCTATCTGGGTGACCTGTCTATTTACCATGTTCGACTCAAAAGCGGACAGATGTTAAGCGCCCAACTACAGAACGAACACCGTTACCGGAAAGGACTGCCAACCTGGGGCGATGAAGTGCGCCTGTGCTGGGATGCGGACAGTTGCGTAGTGCTGACGGTATAAGGAGCGGCGATGAGTACACTTGAACCCCCAGCCCGCGTTCAAAAACCGGGTGGTTTCGCCAGCTGGCTGACGCGCATACAAATGGCGCACGGTCGTAAGCTGGTGATTGCGATGCCTTACGTGTGGCTGATCCTGCTGTTCCTGCTGCCGTTTTTAATCGTCTTCAAAATTAGCCTGGCAGAAATGGCGCGAGCGATCCCGCCATATTCCAATCTGATGGAGTGGGCTGACGGTCAGCTGACGATCGCTTTGAATCTCGGTAACTATTTGCAGCTCACCGAGGATCCGCTCTATTTTGAGGCCTATTTGCAGTCGTTGCAGGTGGCGTCTATCTCCACTCTCTGTTGCCTGGCGATGGGCTATCCCCTCGCGTGGGCGGTGGCGCACAGCAAACCGTCAACCCGCAATATTTTGTTATTACTGGTGATCCTGCCGTCCTGGACCTCGTTCCTGATCCGCGTCTATGCGTGGATGGGGATCCTGAAAAATAACGGCATTTTGAATAACGTTCTGATGTGGCTCGGGGTAATCGATCAGCCGCTGACGATCCTGCATACCAACCTGGCGGTTTACATCGGCATTGTTTATGCCTATCTGCCGTTTATGGTTCTGCCGATTTACACCGCGCTCACGCGTATTGATTATTCGCTGGTAGAAGCCTCGCTGGATCTGGGCGCTCGTCCGTTGAAAACCTTTTTCAGCGTGATTGTGCCGCTCACCAAAGGCGGAATTATTGCCGGTTCTATGCTGGTGTTTATCCCGGCGGTAGGTGAGTTCGTGATCCCGGAACTGCTCGGTGGCCCGGACAGCATTATGATCGGACGCGTACTGTGGCAGGAATTCTTCAATAACCGTGACTGGCCGGTGGCCTCAGCGGTGGCGATTGTCATGCTGCTACTGCTGATCGTGCCGATCATGTGGTTCCACAAGCATCAGCAGAAACAGATGGGAGATCACGGATGAACAACTTACCGGTAGTACGCTCTCCGTGGCGCATTCTGATCCTGGTGATTGGCTTTACCTTCCTGTACGCGCCCATGCTAATGCTGGTGGTGTACTCGTTTAACAGCTCGAAGCTGGTAACGGTATGGGCAGGCTGGTCGACGCGCTGGTACGGCGAGTTGTTCCGCGATGATGCGATGATGAGCGCAGTCGGGTTGAGTTTGACCATTGCCGCCTGTGCCGCCACGATGGCCTGCGTTCTGGGCACTATCGCGGCGCTGGTGATGGTGCGTTTTGGCCGTTTTCGCGGCTCGACGGGTTTTGCTTTTATGATAACGGCTCCGCTGGTCATGCCGGATGTGATTACCGGCCTGTCGCTGCTGCTGCTGTTTGTCGCCCTGGCCCATGCCATTGGCTGGCCTGCCGATCGTGGCATGCTGACTATTTGGCTGGCGCACGTCACCTTCTGTACGGCTTACGTGGCGGTGGTGATTTCCTCGCGCTTACGCGAACTTGACCACTCCATCGAAGAAGCGGCGATGGATCTTGGCGCGACGCCGGTAAAGGTTTTCTTTATCATTACGTTGCCGATGATTATGCCTGCGGTGATTTCCGGCTGGTTACTGGCGTTTACCCTGTCGCTCGACGATTTAGTGATTGCCAGTTTCGTCTCCGGTCCGGGGGCCACAACCCTGCCAATGCTGGTCTTCTCCAGCGTGCGCATGGGGGTGAATCCTGAAATCAACGCCCTGGCCTCGATCATTCTGGGTGTGGTCGGCGTCATTGGTTTTATCGCCTGGTATCTGATGGCAAGATCTGAAAAACAGCGCGTACGTGATATCCAACGTGCAAGACGCGGCTGAAGCATTTAAAATTTCCAGTGAAGTGCCGCGCCTGTCGCGGCACTGTTTTTCAGGGAAGTAAAAACAGTGGGATTCTTCACCAAAACTCGACATTCGCATGCGCGCCTGAACGTACCCGCACTTGTGCAGGTGGCGGCGCTTGGCATTATTTTGATCCGCTGCCTCGATTTGCTGATGCTATTCAATATGCTCGGCATCCGCGGGATCGGCGAATTCATTCACCGCAGTGTCCAGACCTGGGATTTGACGCTGGTCTTTTTAAGCAGTCTGGTGCTGGTGTTCGTCGAGATTTATTGCGCATTTTCACTGTCCAGAGGGCGTAACTGGGCGCGATGGATTTTTCTGTTAACCCAGATTATTGCCACCGGCTACCTGTGGGCAGCGTCGATTGGTTACGGCTATCCTGAACTCTTTAGCATTGCCGGGGAGTCGAAGCGAGAAATTTTCCGATCGCTGGTGCTTCAGAAACTTCCTGACCTGCTGGTGCTGTTCCTGCTGTTTGTCCCAGCGTCCAGCCGACGGTTTTTCCGTCTGCAATAATGTGTATAATCGCTGCCCTCGCTAACCTTGAGGTTTTCTTATGCAGTGCGCACTTTATGATGCCGGTCGTTGTCGCTCCTGTCAGTGGATAGAGCAGCCGGTTTCGCAACAGCTCTCCGCCAAAATGACCGATTTACAGCAGTTGCTCGCCGGGCATGCTGTGGCGGAGTGGTGCGCGCCTGTCAGTGGACCGGAGCAGCGTTTTCGTAATAAAGCCAAAATGGTGGTGAGCGGCAGCGTTGAGAAACCGCTACTGGGCATGTTGCACCGCGACGGCACGCCCGAAGACCTTACCGAATGTCCGCTGTATCCTGCCACGTTCGAACCCGTATTTACGGCGCTGAAGCCGTTTATCGCCCGTGCGGGATTAACGCCGTATCACGTTGCGCGCAAACGTGGCGAACTGAAATACCTGTTGCTGACCGAGAGCCAGCGTGACGGCGGTATGATGCTGCGCTTTGTGCTGCGTTCCGAAGCCAAACTTGACCAGCTACGCGCGGCGCTGCCGTGGCTGATGCAGCAGCTTCCCCAGTTGAAGGTGATTACCGCGAATATTCAGCCGGTGCATATGGCCATTATGGAAGGGGAGAAAGAGATCTTTTTCACCGAGCAACAGGCGCTGGCCGAAAGCTTCAACGATGTGCCGCTGTGGATCCGCCCTCACAGCTTCTTCCAGACCAACCCAACCGTAGCCAGCGCGCTGTATGCCACCGCTCGCGACTGGGTGCGCGCGCTGCCTGTCCATCATATGTGGGATCTGTTCTGCGGTGTGGGCGGCTTTGGCCTTCACTGTGCTACGCCAGACATGACCCTCACCGGAATTGAGATTTCTGCTGAAGCCATCGCCTGCGCGACGCAATCCGCCGCAGAGCTGGGCTTAACCAACGTGCGTTTTCAGGCGCTCGATTCTACCCAGTTTGCCACCGGGCAGGGCGGGGTGCCGGAGCTGGTACTGGTGAATCCACCCCGCCGTGGGATTGGTAAAGCCCTGTGCGACTACCTGAGCCAGATGGCACCGGATTATATTATCTATTCCAGCTGCAACGCCCAAACGATGGCAAAAGACCTTGGCGAGCTACCAGGCTATCGCATTGAACGGGTACAGCTTTTCGACATGTTCCCCCACACCGCGCACTACGAAGTCTTGACGCTGCTCGTTAAAACTTAAACAAAATGTGAACTCTCCCACGGAGCAAAATCAGGTAAGCTTGAGTGACGAACGTGACATAAGGCTTACCGATGAAGCACATTTTGCTGGTGGAAGACGACAACGATATCGCCGCGCTGCTACGCCTGAATTTAGAAGATGAAGGCTATGAGATTACGCACGAGGTAGACGGGGCGAAAGCGCTGCTGTTGCTTGATGATGCCCTCTGGGATGCGGTGATCCTCGACCTGATGCTGCCGAACGTCGATGGTCTGGAGATTTGCCGCCGTATTCGTCAGCTCACTCATTACCTGCCCATAATTATCATCAGCGCTCGCAGCAGTGAAACCGACCGCATTACCGGCCTTGAAACTGGCGCAGATGATTATCTGGCGAAGCCGTTTTCCGTGCAGGAACTGGTCGCGCGGATCAAAGCGTTGTTTCGCCGCCAGCAGGCAATGGGGCAGACGCAGGTCTCCGGTCTTATCCAGGCGCACGGCCTGTCGCTCGATCCGCTGTCCCGGATCGTGCGGCTTCATGGGCAAGAGGTGATCCTCACCCCGCGCGAGTTCGAACTGCTGTACTTCTTTGCCCGCCACCCTGGCGAGGTTTTTTCCCGCTTAGCTCTGCTGGAGCAAGTCTGGGGATATCAGCACGAAGGTTACGAACATACCGTCAATACCCACATCAACCGTCTGCGCATTAAGATCGAAAAAGATGCCGCCGAGCCTGAAATCATTCGCACCGTTTGGGGTAAGGGCTACAAATTTGCCCAGGAGCATGCAGATGCGTAGGTTGAGCCTGAGCCAGCGTCTGACGCTGCTGTTTATCCTGCTGCTGGTGCTCTGTGCCGCCGTCACCTGCGCGGTGCAACTCGCGACCAGTATGCAGTACGGCAACACGATGGTGCAGCGACTGTCCGGCGGGCTGGCGCAGCAAATTGTGCAGCGTGAAGCCGTGCTGGACGCGCAAGGAAGGGTCGATCGCAATCGCCTTAAACCGCTTTTTGACAGGCTAATGACGTTTAACCCGAGCGTTGAACTGTATGTGGTTTCACCGGACGGCGAACTGCTGGCCGATGCCGCGCCAGCAGGGCATATCCAACGACAAAAGATAGACATTGCTCCGCTGCAAACCTTTATGAGCGGCGCGGTCATGCCCGTGTACGGCGACGATCCGCGAAGCCAGAATAAGAAGGTGTTCAGCGCGACGCCGCTGCGTCAGGACGGCGAGCTTAAAGGCTATCTGTATATCATCCTGCAAGGCGAGGAGTTTAACTCGCTGGCAGAGATGGCTTGGCATAAGGCCCTGTGGAGCACGGCAATGTGGTCGCTGCTGCTGGTGGCTATTTTTGGCCTGCTGGGGGGAATACTGGTCTGGTATTGGGTGGCACGTCCGGTCAAGCGTCTGACGGCTGAAGTGTCGGGTTTGGAAAGGGACAGCATCAGCGCCATCAGGCAACTGGCTGCTCAGCCACCGCAGAACAACACGGGTGATGAAGTCACGTTGTTGCGTAATACTTTTATCGAACTGGCGCGGCAAATTACGACTCAGTGGGATCGGCTGGCAGACAGCGACCGTCAACGTCGGGAGTTTATCGCCAATATTTCTCACGACTTGCGTACGCCACTGACGTCGCTGTTGGGCTATCTGGAAACGCTGTCGATGAAAGCGTCGACCTTAACGGCTGACCAGCATCAACAGTATCTGGCGATTGCCTTGCGTCAGGGGCAGAAGGTTCGCCATCTTTCGCAGCAGCTTTTTGAGCTGGCCCGGCTTGAACATGGCGGTATCAAACCGCAGCGCGAACGTTTTGCGATGGCGGAGCTTATCTCCGACGTGGCGCAGAAATTTGAACTCACTGCCCAAACGCGCCAGCTTCGCCTGCATATTGACGTACCTGGCCCTTTGCCGCTGGTGAACGCGGACGTTTCCATGATCGAGCGTGTGGTGACGAATCTGCTGGATAACGCCATGCGTCACACGCCTGTGGGCGGGGAGATCCGCCTGGCCGTCTGGCAAGAAGATGAACGATTGCAGGTAGAAATCGCAGACAACGGAACTGGGGTGGATGCTACGCTGCGCGACGATCTGTTTCAGCGGCCCTCTGCGTTAAATCCGCAGGCATCACGGGAGAATCGGGGTGGATTGGGGCTGTTAATCGTCAAGCGGATGCTGGAGCTGCACGGAGGTGGGATCAGGCTGATGGAATCGGTGAGCGGGGCGCGTTTTCGCTTCTTTGTGCCCTTGTAGAATCGCCGGGTAAGCGAGATCGCTACCCGGCAAAGAAACTTACTGTGGGAACCACTGGTCGCTGATTTTCTGATATGTACCGTCAGCTTTAATTGCCTTCAGTGCGCCGTTCAGTTTTTCCAGCAACGCTTTGTTATCAGGACGAACCGCGATGCCAAGGCCGGTGCCGAAGTATTGCGGGTCGGTCACTTTCTCGGTAGCGGTACCCAGCTGCGGGTTGGTTTTCAGCCACTCGTTGACCACGGCGGTATCACCAAACACGCCATCAATACGGCCATTTTTCAGGTCGATAATTGCATTCTGGTAGCTATCGTATGCCACGGTTTTCACTTCAGGATGTTTGTCCTGCAGGTATTTCTGGTGCGTGGTGCCGTTTTCCATTCCGATACGTTTGCCTTTCAGCTCAGCGAAGGATTTGAACGCGTCTTTCTTCGCAATGACTACCGCAGAGTTGGCATAGTACGGGTCGGTAAAGGAAACCTGCTTGCTACGTTCCGGGGTGATGTCCATACCGGAAATAACGGCGTCGTATTTTTTGAATTTCAAAGCCGGGATCAGGCTGTCGAACGCGTGATTGGTGAAAGTACAGTCGGCCTGCATTTGTTTGCACAGGGCTTTCGCGAGATCGAGATCAAACCCGACAATCTGATTGCTGGCATCCAGCGACTCGAACGGCGGATAGGTTGCCGAAACACCGAAACTGATTTTGTCTGCGGCTGCTGCGCCAGCGGCGAAAGTTGCCAGTAATGCGGCCAGAACTACCTTTTTCATTTTAACGCTCCCGTCTGTCAATCTTGTCATTATGCACCGTGTCTCCGGCATGCGAATTACAATGCCATTGATTGAATTTATATTCAATAAAAATGATTAAATATTATTAATGGCATAAAAAAAACGGGCAGTGGTGAGACTTTCCCGTTTTTGAATTCACATATTATGCAAATGAAGTGATTAGTTTCTGCGCTCAAATGCCAGCGCTTTGCTCTCGATAACACGCATCATCAGCGTCAGCAAACCGTTCACCACCAGATAAACCAGACCCGCTGCGCCAAATACCATCACATCATAGGTGCGTCCGTAGAGCAGTTGACCGTGGCCCATCACTTCCATCAGCGTGATGGTGTAGGCCAAAGACGTACTCTTAAACACCAGCACCACTTCGTTGGAATAGGACGACAGCGCGCGTTTAAAGGCGTAAGGCAGCAGGATCGCCAGCGTGTCTTTCTTGCTCATTCCCAGTGCGCCACACGACTGCCATTGGCCTTCCGGGATGGCGCGAATCGCGCCGTAGAACAGCTGCGTGGTATACGCGGCGCTGTTAAGCGAGAGGGCAATCAGCGCGCAAAGCCATGGCTCCGACAACAGATGCCAGACTACCGGATACTCCTGCAGCGTCGGGAACTGGCCCGGCCCGTAGTAAATCAGGAAGATCTGCACCAGCAGCGGCGTACCGGTAAACAGCGTGATGTAGGCGCGAACAATCCACACCAGTACCGGCGTTTTAAGCGTCAGGACGATGGTGAAAATCAGCGCCAGAATCAGGGCGACTGCAATGGACGCTACGGTTAGCGTCAGGCTGGTGTGCAGCCCTTTCATCAGTTCAGGTAAATACTCAAGCATCAGCCCGGTCTCCGTTCAAAACGCGTTGCACGCAGGTCAATACGTTTGAGGATGTACTGACTGAGCAACGTGATCACCAGGTAGATAGCCGCCGCAACGATGTACCAGGTAAACGGCTCCTGGGTACGGGTGGCGATGCTTTTGGTTTGCAGCATCAGATCGTTGACGCTGATAAGGCTCACAAGCGCAGTATCTTTCAGCAATACCAGCCACTGGTTGCCCAGCCCTGGCAGCGCGTGACGCCACATCTGCGGCATCACCAGACGAAAGAAAATAGCGCTTTTCTTGAGTCCCAGCGCCTGGCCTGATTCCCATTGCCCAACCGGTACCGCTTTCAGCGCACCGCGCAAGGTCTGCGAGGCATAGGCGGAATAGAGCAGGGAGAGGGCAATCACGCCACACAGGAACGGGCTGACGTCAAAGTTTTCGATCTGCATCTGCACCGGAATCTGCACAACACCCAGATTGATGGTGAAACCGTCCGACAGCATTAACAGCAGCTGCGAGGAGCCGAAATAGATAAACAGGACCACCAGAATTTCCGGCAGTCCGCGCAATACCGTCACCAGTGCGGAGCCCGTCCACGCGATGGGACGCCATTTTGCCGACTCCCACACCGCAAAGATCATCGCCAGCGCAAGGCCGATAATGAGCGCACAAACGGCAAGGCCGACGGTCATCCCGGCGGCGCTTGCTAAAGGAAAAATTTCGTTCATCGGCTCTTACTTCTGGAACCATTTAGCGTAGATGGTTTCGTACGTACCGTCTTTTTTCACTTTCTCCAGGGCGGCGTTGAATTTCTGCTGCAATTCAGTGTTGCCCTGACGAACAGCGATACCGAGGCCCGTGCCGAAGTAATCTTTGTCTGTCACTTTGTCGCCAACCGCAGCCAGCTTGTCATTTGACTTCAGCCATTCGGTTACCACGGCGGTATCACCAAACACCGCATCGATACGGCCGTTTTGCAGGTCCAGCTTCGCATTCAGGTAGCTATCGTAAGGAACCGTGGTGATTTCCGGATGTTTATCCATGATGAATTTCTGGTGCGTGGTGCCATTCTGCACGCCCACTTTTTTGCCTTTCAGCAGATCAACAGAGGCGAATTTGCCTTTCTGACCAATGAACAACGCGGAGTTGTCATAGTAAGGGGTTGAGAACAGAACCTGTTTTTCACGCTCAGGGGTGATGTCCATACCGGCCATCACGGCGTCAATGCGGCGGAACTTCAGGCTTGGGATCAGGCTATCAAACGCCTGGTTGCTGAAGGTACAGGTGGCGTCGATCTCTTTACACAGAGCGTTAGCCAGGTCGACATCGAAGCCAACAATTTTGTTGTTCGCATCGATGGATTCAAACGGAGGATAAGACGCTTCGGTCGCGAAACGAATAGTCTGTGCTGCGGTAGCGGAAAGGCTGACGCTAGCAAGCAGCGCGGCTATCAATACTTTTTTCATTATGATTTCCCTAACACATCAGTGAGATAAATAGTTTTTAAAGGCATCGGTCTGCGGGGCTGTGAAGCAGCTCGCATCACCTTGCTCAACAATATGACCGTTTTCCATGTACACCACGCGGCTGGCGGTTTTGCGCGCCACTTCCACTTCATGGGTCACGATCACCTGAGTGATATTGGTTTCGGCCAGTTCACGAATAATGCTGACGATCTGGGCGGTGATTTCCGGGTCCAGCGCGGCGGTTGGTTCGTCGAACAGCAAAACCGCAGGTTCCATCATCAGCGCACGGGCAATCGCCACACGTTGCTGCTGACCACCGGAAAGGTGAAGAGGAAAACGATCGCTGTAAGGCTTCAGACGCAGACGGTCCAGCAGTTTTTCAGCACGCGCCATGGCCTGAGCTTTGCTTAAGCCGAGCACGCGGCAGGGCGCTTCAATCAGGTTATGCAGCACGGTGAGGTGCGGCCAGAGATTATATTGCTGAAACACCATACCCACGTTTTGGCGCAAATCGCGAATCGCTTTATCGGAGGGCGCTTTGGCGAAATCAAAATGATTTCCCGCGATATCCAGCGTGCCAGATCGGGGCATTTCAAGCAGATTGAGGACGCGCAGCAGGGAACTTTTGCCTGCACCGCTTGGGCCAAGCAAAACCAGCGTTTCGCCCTCTGGGCAGTTCAGCGTGATGTCGAACAGCGCCTGGTGTGCGCCGTAGAAGCAGTTAATGCCATTTAGTTGAATACTCATCGGGGCAGTCTTTACTCATCCAGGCAATCTATAGCAATTGAGGCCGCAGATAGTACCGTTGACAGAATAGTTATGCAATATTTCTGCGTTAAAAGTTAAATATAACCCGTGTTCCTGTCTAAACATAGCACAAAATAGCGCAAGCCTATGGGCGTGAGAATAAATGTCGGCATTCCTCATGGAATGCCGCACATTTTACGGGGTTAAGGCTCCGGACTAGCGATTCTCAACGGACTGGCGAAGGGTGCCAGCAGGGGCATGAACGCTGCCGCCGAGGTAGCGAACGTCATCAATCGCCCAGCATTGGCCTTCACGAATCATCAGCACTTCATCCTGCCAGGTTTGGCTGCCCTGAGTCAGTTTTACCCGCAGCGGAATGTTGCGTGCGTCGGTATTGGGGATGGTTGAGGCGCTGGCGACTTCCGCCTTGTCAGGGGCCGTGGTACGACTGGAGAACGGGTCGGATTTGAGCAGGGCATTGTGCTGAGGGTCGCGCGTGGCGTCGGTCAGCAGTTTTGCCAGGTTATCGCTCAGGTAGGGACGCAGGGCGGTAATATCATTATTACGGTGCTGGATACGGTAATCATAGAACTGTTGGGCGACAACGTCTGGACCCCCGTTAATGCACGGGCCGCTACGCGTTCCAATATCCTTAAAAGCCGGGGTGACGGGTGTGGTGCAGGCGCTGAGCAGCAGCGCGCACGGCACCAAAAGCGTCAAAGCAGAATAGCGCATGTTGATTTCCTTATTGATTAACTATCCTTTCAATCATAGCGTAACGAAACGATAATGCTGTTGCTAAGGCATTGAACGCTAAAGAAGGAGAGAAAGTATGCAGTATTCAACCACACCAACCCTGGAAGGGCAGCCGATTGTCGAGTATTGCGGTGTCGTGACCGGCGAAGCGATTCTGGGCGCAAACATTTTCCGCGACTTTTTTGCCGGTATCCGCGATATCGTTGGTGGCCGTTCGGGCGCTTATGAAAAAGAGCTGCGTAAAGCGCGTGAAATTGCGTTTAAAGAGCTCGGTGAGCAGGCGAAAGCGCTGGGTGCAAATGCGGTAGTGGGCATTGATATCGACTACGAAACCGTCGGCAAAGACGCGAGTATGCTCATGGTGAGCGTCAGCGGCACGGCTGTGAAAACCCGCTGATGATGCGTCCTCTCTCCGCCATCCTGCTGGCGATGCTGCTGGCAGGATGCGCCACTGAAGACGGCATTGTCGATAAAGGTGCCTACGAACTGGATACCCGCCATCAGGCGCAGGCGGCCTATCCGCGCATTAAAGTGCTGGTGATTCATTATACCGCGGACGACTTCGATAGCTCGCTGGCCACGCTGACGGATAAGAACGTTAGCTCGCACTACCTCATTCCCGCAAAACCGCCCGCACCTGACGGCAAACCGCGTATCTGGCAACTGGTGCCGGAAAGCGAGCTGGCCTGGCATGCTGGTATTAGCTTTTGGCGGGGTACTAATCGTATAAACGATACGTCCGTGGGTATTGAGCTGGAAAACCGAGGCTGGCAGAAAACGAATGGCGTAAAGACCTTTACCCCGTTTGAGCCTGCGCAAATTGCCGCTCTTACCCCGCTGGCGAAAGATATTATTGCCCGTTACGACATCAAACCGCAGAACGTGGTCGCTCATTCAGACATTGCGCCACAGCGGAAAGACGATCCCGGGCCGCTATTTCCGTGGCGTGAGCTCGCGAAGCAGGGTATTGGCGCGTGGCCCGATCCTGATCGCGTGGCATTTTATCTTAACGGGCAGCCGCGTTTTCAGCCTGTCGAGACGGCAGCATTACTCGAATTACTGGCTCAATACGGTTATGAGGTGCCAGAAAATAGCACTCCAGCGCAGCAGAAAAGAATTATTATGGTTTTCCAGATGCATTTTCGTCCGGAATTATGGAATGGCGTATCTGATATAGAAACAATGGCAATAGCCGAAGCATTATTAGAGAAATACGGGCAGGGATAATCCTTAGGATGCCTCCCGAATCGTAACATTTCTACATATTTATCGTTAGGTTAATCTTAGGTACATTCTCAATTCATTTTTAGTAAATTGACTTAAATTTACTCTCCTCTAGTATAGACACATAGCTTGCTAATTTATTTAAAAATTACGGCAGCAGCAGAGTAATCACTCTTCATTTTATTTTTTGGCACTAGCATAACGTTAATTAACGGCATTCGGTTTAAATACCGAGGACAGCCTTTATTTATAATTAAATCTTGAACGGGTATAACAAATGTTAAGCATGTACAGTAAAAAAATACGTCCTCAGCACGAAATGGAATCTATTATTTCTGCAACCTCAGGATACGAGGCAAAAACGTTAAAGAAATGGCAGAAAATTACCACCACCGACACCGATAGCATTCATATTATCCTTAGCGGAGAAGTTGAGTTTCGCCGTGAATCCGATGAGTTATGCATGTTTACCTTACAAAAAGAAGGTATTTTTGGCATTTCCTCTATCTTTTATAACTCCTCTCATATGTACGGCCTGGTCCGAGCCAATACTATGGTTCGTACAATCAAAAAAGATGAATTTCAACGTTTAATCACTCATCACAACCTGTGGCCTGACCTCACCAAAGTGATGGCATGGTATATTTGCCTTCTCAGCAAGCGCGATGATGTTCTGGTTGCTCGTAGCGCCTATTCCGTTGTACGCGAGTTTTTACTCGAAATTAACGAACTCATTGCTCAGCATAAAAGCGATATTAACGTTTACGATTATATTCAGGAATACACCAATCTGGCTCGCAGTACCATTATTAAAATCCTATCTGACCTGAAAAAAGGGAAATATATTGTGGTTGAGAAAGGTCGACTTCTCAGCATCACAGCATTGCCTGAAAAATATTAATCACCCCCACTGGCCTGCGTTTCGTCAATGGGCGGCGCAGGTACTTTTCCCTGTGAATAATCCTTCTGCTGATCTTGTATCGCCTGCTTAAACATTTCTTGTAACGATGAACTCGTGTTATCCGGACTTTCCGGTGGTGCAGCCTGCCTTTCGGTTCCTGGTAAAACATCGCGATCGTGTGAAACATTCCCATCGGGCGCTTGCTGCCAGTCCGAATTATCACTGTTAATTGGCATATCCTGCATGGGGGGCACATCTTCCTGCAACGGTTTGATTACCGGCGGTGGCGTCGGATGCGGGAACGGTTTGCTGACATAGACATAATGCATATCTGATAGCTGTGTTTCTGGTTTTGCCACGCTCACTTTTTTCGGTTCTGGTGCAGGATGGCGCATATTCCAGTAAACGTGGGCGTACAAGCCCGCTGCCACCATGGCCAGCAGCCCTAATATCCACAGAAACGTTGTGCCAAAGAGTCTTTTAAACCTGGGCAGCCGATAGGAAAACCAGACCGGTTCTCCGGTCTGGTAGCTGCGCTGCGCAGCGAGACATATCGTAGACATTATGATTTTTTCTCCTGTGCGTTGGTTTTCACCGCAACATGAGATGCCTGTATCAGCACGCTCGGGGTGGTATTCGTTTCGCGCATCAGCTGCATCAGGGTATCTTCACCAGGAAGGCCATCCACACGCAGCTGCATTTTTTGCTGGAATTCGCGGGTGCGTTTCATCATTTCCGTGGTCCAGCTTTGGGCATGCGTTTCCGGTTGCGCGAGCGCCAGGCTGAGTTGCTGATCGAGCCAGCTCAACTCTTTACTGTCGCTGGCGGCCGTGATCTCGTCTTTACCTTCCGGTGTCAGTCGATGCAACAACGTGTAGTTACCGGTGGCATGCTGGTTAAACCAGCGGCGGCTCACCTGCCAGGTGTGATTGTTCATTAACAGGTCCATGGAATCATCACTGGCTCGTGCCACCACGACATAATTGAGGTGATTACCGGTCTGGATCTCACTGACCCACGGGTAACCTTCTTTCACCAGCGTTTCGACAGGAGCGGTACCCTCTTTACACATCAGATTGACGCGAGCCGCGCTCTGGCAGAGTGCCTCTTCGGCTGAGGCATCGTAGCCCCACATGGTGTAAAGCTGATGCATCGCATCGGGTTTATTCACTACTTCATTATCGATAACCGGCAGAACCGGCATTTTAGGTTTTGGTGTTTGATGCTTCCAGCTTACCGGGACCGGCAGTTGCATAGGCAATGTGGAGGTAATCGTGGAGGTCAAATACCAGCCGCAGGCCGCAAACAGGACCGAGGCAAATAATCCCACGGTCGCCAGGCTCTTTTTATACGTTTTGGCAGGCAAGATTTCGCCTGCTGCCAGGCGCAAATGACGCGGGCTGACCAATCGCGCACGTTCGGTCCATGCGGCCAGCAACGACAGGTGCGCCAGTTCATTCAGCTTGCTGATATTACCCTTGGTCAGAGCATGAATTTTACGCACCCGGGCTGCTGTGAAAGGTGCCGCCTGCGTGCCGTGGGTTTCGCACTGCGCGTCGACATAGGCCAAAATTTCACGGCAGGTCAGGTGACGAAGCGTATGACGAGTGTGGACAAATTCCTGTAATCCCGATTGCTGCATCAGCGGTGCTTCGCGATCGGCAGAACCCATTAAGACGACTGACAAACGGAAATTGAGCTCCTGCGCGCGGACTAACAGCATGCCCAGTACGTCCCAGCCATTCTCTTTCATCGCCTGCATGTGCGAAATCACCAGCACTTTACCTTTGACTTTGCGAGATGGGATCTCTTCATGCCATTGGCGCAGCACTGCATCAATGGCATGAATTCTCGACTTGCTCTCTTTGGTGACCGGATTGAGCTTATAAAGCAGGCTGCTGGCACTGAGTTTTGGAAACGCGTTAATCGCCAGCACGCCAGCATCCTGGGATTTCAGCGCATCGCTGAACTGACCGGAAAGACAAGCATCGTCACTAAAGAGCGCGGTGATACCGGCCAGTTGGCTTTTTTCTTTCAGCAGGCCAAATACATCCTGATGATAAGGCACAAAAAAGTCGCCAGGCTTGCGGGTTATGGCCCGAAATGGCTGGGTATTGAAATTAAAATGGCTTAAATACATTACGTTTTACCGTCTCTTCATTCATAGCAATTGAGGCCGAAAAGTAAGGTAAATCTTGCTGTGGGGCAATGTTAAAAATGGAGAAAAATATCCTTCCGTCGCTTGCTAACATTTGATTTTTTGATGGTCAATCCTTTTCTTCATTAAAGTTAATAGCAAAGCAGGTGGTCGGTTTCTGGCAGGGTGATTACTATTTACGTTATCTAATTATGCAGCTAAAAACTGCTAACCTCCGCTTTGCTAAAGGCCAGTTAATAATGAGGATGTCATTCCTGCCCCAATGGATAACGCCCTGCGTCATGTTTGTTCTGCTCGTTTTTAGCGGGCAGCAGGGGTATATCATTTATAAAGATTATAAAAAGGTTTCCAACAAGCTGGCTGCGGCGAATAACGATACGCAAAAATTACGTGTAGCGGAAAAAGCCTTTGGGCTTTTCAAACCTGCCGACCGCCAGCAGAGCCTTACTGCTGAGGTTAAAACGCCCTTAGCCGCTGAAATTGAAGGCATTGTTAGTAGTGACGAAGCCTGGCTCTCTTTTGCGGTCATCAAGACCCAGGGTGGCCAAAAAAGTTATCGCGAGGGGGAAAGCCTGGTGGGCTTTGACGATGCTTATATCAAGGAAATTAATCAAGATAATATTGTGGTGCAGTACGAAGGCAGCGATCAAATTCTGGCGCTCAAGAAACCGGATTATTTTAAGGGTGGCATTGATAGCGGCCCAGTCACTAAATCGACAAAAGATGCAGGCGCGGATAGTTTGCATCTCAATGATTATCTGGTGTTAAAGCCATTAATCGAAAAAGGCCAGTTGGAAGGTTACAACATTAATCCACGCAATGCCTCTCCTTTCTACGGCAATTCTGGGCTGAAAAAAGGTGATGTGGTAGTGAAAGTGGACGCCGTCGATATGACGAAGGAAACGCAGGCGAAAAATATTATCGCTAATTGGTCGAAGATGAAAGAGGCGGAGGTCGTAGTCAGACGCCACGCTCACCTTGAAAATATTCGGATTGATGTTTTAAACCATTAACAAGTGTGCAGACATGAAGAAATTTCCCTGGGCGTGCGTGACGCTGACCGCATTGTCATTATATTCCGGTTCGCTGCTTGCAGCTAACTTTAGCGCCAGCTTTAAAAATACCGATATGCGCGAGTTTATCGATACGGTTGGCCGCAATTTAAACAAAACGATTCTGGTCGATCCGTCCGTTCAGGGCACTGTATCGGTCAGAACCTATAACGTCCTGACGGAAGACGAATATTACCAGTTCTTCCTGAGCGTTCTCGACCTGTACGGTTTATCGGTAATACCGATGGATAACGGCATGATCAAAGTGGTGCGCTCAAGCGTGGCACGCACGGCGGGTGTACCCGTTGCCGACAGTAAAAACCCCGGCAAAGGGGATGAGATAATCACTCGCGTGGTTCGCATGGAAAATGTACCGGTGCGTGAACTCGCGCCCTTGCTGCGCCAGCTCAACGATGCCAGCGGTATTGGCAACGTCGTACACTTCGAACCGTCGAACGTGATGCTGTTGACCGGTAAAGCCTCAGTGGTGAACCGTCTGGTGGATCTGGTCGAGCGCGTCGATCGTTCCGGCGTTCAGCGTCGAGAAATTGTCCCGCTGCATTACGCCTCTGCGAAAGCGCTTTCCGACATGTTAAACAATCTCAACAACGAAGAGCAAAAAGGGCAGAACGCCCCGCAGCTGGCGACGAAAGTGGTGGCCGATGATGAAACCAATAGCCTGGTGATCAGCGGTCCGGAAGAGGGGCGCGCGCGCACCCGTTCGCTGATTGGCCAGCTCGATCGCGAGCAGAACAACGAGGGGAATACCCGCGTGTTCTATCTGAAATATGCCAACGCCGCCAAAGTGGTGCCGGTGTTAACCGGGATCGGCGAGCAGTTGAAAGACAAGCCAGGCGTGGCAAAAAGCAAATCGCCTACTGCTGCGACGGATTTGAACATTACGGCCGACGAATCGACCAACTCGCTGGTGATTACCGCACAGCCTAACGTGATGAACTCGCTTGAGAAGGTTATCGACAAGCTCGATATCCGTCGTCCGCAGGTTCTGGTTGAAGCCATTATTGCCGAAGTTCAGGACGGTAACGGTCTGGATCTCGGCGTGCAGTGGACCGGCAAACATGGTGGCGTCCAGTTTGGTGCGACCGGCATGCCGATCAGCCAGATTAAAAATGGCGTGATTAAAGGTGCCAGCTTCACGGGCCTGGCGACCGGCTTCTTTAACGGTGATTTTGGCGCGCTAATGACCGCGCTGTCGACCAACGGCAAGAATGACATTCTTTCTACGCCGAGCGTCGTCACGCTGGATAACAAAGAAGCGTCGTTCAACGTCGGTCAGGACGTGCCCGTCCTGTCGGGTTCGCAGACCACCAGTGGCGATAACGTCTTTAACTCGGTGGAGCGTAAAACGGTCGGTACCAAGCTGAAGATTGTGCCGCAGATTAACGACGGCGACATGATTCACCTGAAGATCGAGCAGGAAGTGTCCAGCGTGGATGCCAGCGCAACGGAAGATGCCAGCCTTGGCCCAACCTTCAATACCCGCACCATTAATAACGAAGTCATGGTGCACAGCGGGCAGACGGTTGTTCTTGGCGGTCTGATGGAGAGCGTGAACAAACAAAACGTGTCGAAAGTCCCGCTGCTGGGCGACATTCCGCTGATTGGTCAGCTGTTCCGTTACACCTCGCAGGATACGTCGAAGCGCAATCTGATGGTGTTTATCCACACCACCGTACTGCGTGATGACGATAACTACAGCGCGGCGTCGAAGGAAAAATACGATCAGATTCGCGCGCGCCAGCAGCAGCGTATGGAAGAGAAAAAGCTAGGCATCATTGAAAACGATGATACGCCGCTTCTGCCTGCCTATCCCACGTCGACCCCGAGCCACGTTGCACCGGTGAAAGCCAGTACCACGAACTCGCACAATCCTTTTAAAGAGTAAGGCGGGCCGCAACGTGGATGAATTAAGCAAAAATTTGTGCGCCAGTAGCTTCGCAAAAGATAACGGTGTGCTGTTTCATAACAACAACGTGTATATCCGCGAGGATGCGCCAGCGTTTGCCCTGCTGGAAGTCCGCCGCGTGCTGGGGCGCAGCTATGCGCCGATAATTTTAACGGCTGAAGCCTTTGAAGAAATGCTCGCGAAAATCTGGCAGCAAAACAGCGGCGTTTCCCAGCAAATGGTTGACGATATTGATGCGGATATCGATCTGATGGCGTTAACCGAGGAGATCCCCGATAACGAGGATCTGCTGGATAACGACGAGAACTCACCGGTCATTCGCCTGATCAACGCCATTTTGGGCGAGGCGGTCAAAGACGGCGCATCGGATATCCATATTGAGACGTTTGAGCGCACGCTCAGCATTCGTTTTCGCGTGGATGGCGTGCTGCGTCCTGTACTCCAGCCCGCGCGCAAACTGGCGCCGATGCTGGTGTCGAGGATCAAAGTCATGTCCAAACTGGATATCGCCGAGAAACGTCTGCCGCAGGATGGACGTATTTCTCTGCGTATCGGGCGTAAAGCGATCGACGTGCGCGTCTCGACGATTCCATCGCAGTACGGCGAGCGCGTGGTCATGCGTCTGCTGGACAAAGGTAATTTGCAGCCGGATATCAACAAGCTCGGGCTTATCGATGAAGAACTCACCAAATTAAAAGGGCTGATTGACCGCCCACACGGCATTATCCTGGTCACCGGGCCAACCGGTTCGGGTAAAAGCACCACGCTGTACGCGATTTTGTCGGCGCTGAACGGGCATGAACGCAATATTTTGACCGTAGAAGATCCGATTGAATACGAGCTGGAAGGCGTGGGACAGACCCAGGTCAACCCGCGAGTCGACATGACCTTTGCCCGTGGATTGCGCGCTATTTTGCGTCAGGACCCGGACGTGGTGATGATCGGGGAGATCCGCGACAGCGAAACCGCGCAAATCGCGGTACAGGCCTCGCTGACCGGTCACCTGGTGATGTCTACGCTGCATACAAACAGTGCCGCAGGGGCGATAACCCGCCTTCGCGATATGGGGCTGGAGTCATTCTTAATTGGCTCTTCGCTACTGGGCGTCATTGCCCAGCGTCTGGTGCGTCGGCTGTGTACTCACTGCCGTACGACCAGTCCGCTGGATGACAATGAAAAAGCACTGTTCAGCTTTATGGATACCCCGCCAAAAGCGATTTATCGCGCCGTGGGCTGCGAACATTGTCGCCAGGGCGGCTATCAAGGGCGTGCCGGGATCCACGAGTTCCTGGTGGTCGACAGCACAATGCGCCGCGCGATCCATGAAGATAAAGACGAAATGGCCATCGAAACGCAGCTGTTTAAACAGGCCTATAGCCTGCGTGAAAACGGTCTGATGAAGGTTATCTCCGGGGTGACGTCGCTGGAAGAGGTGATGCGCGTCACCGCCGAGCGCGGGGGTGACGAATAATGGCCTGGTATGCGTGGACCGCCACGGATGCTGCCGGGAAAACCCAGCGCGGAACGTTGCAGGCCGAAGGGCTAAAGCAGGTGCGCCAGACGCTGCGTGATCAAAAGCTGATGCCGGTGAATATTGCACCGACGAGCGATCGCGCCGCAGGGAAAAGCGCGCAGAAAGGGGCAAAACTGTCCACGCCCGTGCTGTCGATGTTTACCCGTCAGCTGTCAACGCTTATCAACGCCGCGCTGCCGCTGGAAAGCGCCCTCAAGGCTATTTCCAAACAAACGGAAGATAAAAAGCTGGCGGTGATGGTCACCGAGATCCGCGAAAAAGTGGTCGAAGGCCACACGCTGTTTGACGCTTTTAGCCAGTTTCCGCGCACCTTTGACAAGCTCTACTGCACGCTGGTGATGGCGGGCGAAAAAACCGGCCATCTTGGTGATGTGCTGGAGAAGCTGGCGGAATATAACGAGCAGCGTCAGGCGATGAAAAGCAAGCTGACCCAGGCGATGGTCTATCCGATCACGCTGACGGTGGTGGCGATCGCGGTGATCTCCATTCTGCTGGTGGCCGTGGTGCCGCAGGTGATCGAGCAGTTTACCCACATGAAACAGCAACTGCCTGTCACGACCCGCACGCTGATTGCGGTCAGCGACTTTTTACAGGCTTACGGCACGTTCATTGCCGGAGGAATGGCCGGCGCATTTGTGGCTTTTAAGGCCTGGCTGAAAAGCGACAAAAACCGCTTTCGCTATCACGGCTGGCTGGTCAATCATTCGCCGCTGAAAAAGCTGGTTTGCGCCATTAACAGCGCCCGCTATATCCGCACGCTGAGTATCCTACAAGCCAGTAGCGTCCCGCTGCTGGAAGGGATGTATATCGCGATGGACGGTATTGAAAACCGGTATGCCCGCCAGGTGCTGGAGCATGCCGCGGACGCCGTGCGCCAGGGGGCGTCGTTATACCAGTCGCTGGAACAGGCGAAGCTATTTCCGCCAACCATGCTGTATATGATTGCCTCCGGTGAAGAGAGTGGCGAACTGGGCCCCTTAATGGACCGCGCCGCACAAAACCAGGAATCCGGATTACAGCATCGAATTACATTAACGTTGTCGGTATTTGAACCGGCACTGGTGGTCACAATGGCGACAGTCGTTTTATTCATCGTACTGTCAATATTACAGCCGCTTCTTCAGCTCAATAATATGGTGGGTTAATTATGTCTCTGAAACAACAACGTCTGACGCGTCAGGCGGGGTTTACGTTGCTCGAATTAATGGTGGTCATTGTTATTCTCGGGGTGCTTGCCAGTATGGTCGTGCCGAATTTAATGGGGAATAAAGAAAAAGCCGATGCCCAAAAAGCCACCAGCGATATCGTCGCGCTGGAAGGGTCGCTGGATATGTATAAGCTTGATAACCATCGTTATCCCACCACTGAACAGGGTTTGCAGGCGCTGGTGACTCAGCCTGAGATTGCACCGATTCCTAAAGGATATCGTACCGATGGCTATATCCGTCGTCTGCCGCAGGATCCGTGGGGCAATGATTATCTTCTGGTGAGCCCGGGTGAGCATGGTGCCATTGATGTGTTCTCAGCAGGCCCAGATGCCGAAGCCAATACCGCTGACGATATTACCAACTGGTCAACTGACGAAAAAAAATAAGTCATGAATAAGCAACGTGGATTTACATTGCTGGAAATTATTCTGGCGCTGGTTATCTTTGCCAGTTGCGCCATGATGGTGGTCTCTACCATTCCGTCACGCAGCGGCGCAGATATATTAGGACAGCAATTACAATCCCTCGTTGAATATGGTTCTGACCGTGCGGTGATGGACGGAAATATTATGGGGCTGGCGATCACCTCATCGGAATATCAATTAATGATATATACCGAAAAAGCCGGTGAACGCCGCTGGGAGCCACTCGTTGCCGGGCGGATTACTACCCATGGCACCTTTCCAGAAGAGATGCACGTGACGTTATCACCGCAGCGTCTGGCGGCCACGCTGAATACCGACCCGCAAATTGTCTTTTTGCCGGACGGGGAGATTGGCCGCTTTCGTCTGACGTTGCAGAGTGTTGATAAGCAGCAGCATTTCAGCGTGGTGTCGCAAGGTGCTTCGCCCGTTTCGGTGGAGAACAATGGCTAAACGCAAAACAAAAGAACAGGGCATGACGCTGCTGGAAGTGATGGTTGCGCTGGTGATTTTCTCGACCGCCGCGCTGGCGCTGATGAACTCCGTCTCGCTGAACGTGCGCTTTACCCACGGGCTGGCAGACACGTTACAGGCGAGCTGGGTGGCTGAAAACCTGCTGGCCGAAGCCGAACTCGCCAAAACCGATTTTCCCGACGCGCCTGATGAAGGGACCGAAATCATGGGTGGCCGCAGCTGGAACTGGCATAAGCAGCGGGTGAAAACCGCAAATAATACCTTTGCCGATGACGTGCAGGTGTATGCCGAGGGCGATGAAAGCCAGCCGGTAATTGCCTTGCAGGTCATTGCACCGGAAGAACGCCAGTGAGCCCGCGCATCAAGCGTCAGCAGGGCTTTACGCTGCTGGAGATCATGATTGCGCTGACCATCTTTGCGGTGATCAGCACCCTGGCATGGCAGATTCTGGATGGCGCGATGCGTACCACCTCGGCAACGGATACGGCGGCGACGAAGCTTAACCAGCTTCAGCGCACCTATAACCTACTTGAACGTGACTTTTTTCAGTTGCAGGCGCGTGCGCCGCGTAATGAGCCCGAGGCGTTTCGCCAGGATGAAAATACCCTGGAACTGACCACGCTCAGCGGTATGAGCGGGCAGGTACAGCTAGAGCGCGTGCGTTGGCGGCTGGAAGATCATCGCCTGTGGCGCGATGTCTGGCCTGCCATCGATGGCCCGGTCGGCGTCAAGCCAGAAGAGGTGCCGATCCTCAGTGACGTCAAAGAGATGCAGTGGCGCTTCTGGCAGGACGGCTGGCAGGATTCGTGGCCAGAAACGGCCAGTCAACCGGACGGCATTGAGCTGACGTTAACCATGGAAAACGGAGAAACCTGGCGCTGGGTGTTCGTCACGCCGACAGAAGCGCCAGTCGCACCGGTTCCTCCCGTGGATGCAGGAGCCAAACAATGAGAGCGAAAGCAGCGCGAAAACAGCGCGGCGTGGCGCTACTGGTGGTGTTGATCCTGCTGGTGATGATGTCGGCGCTGGCGGCCAAGATAAGCCAGCAGTTTTGCCGAAATCTACAGAAAACGCGCTATCAGGTGAGTCAGCAGCAGCTGCGCTGGGCGATTCAGGGCCAGCAAAAGGCGATAGACGACATGCTGCAAACCGAGGCCGGTGCAGAGAGCAAAGGCTTATCGCCGGAGGGCGTATGGACCGAACCGCTGGAAACCAAAGGTGAGAATTACACCGTGGTCAGTCAGATAGAGGACGCTCAAACCTGCTTTAACGTCAACAACCTGCTGGCAGAAGATAAAACGCCTGTCGCTGAGACGGGGGCGATCCCGGCTAAACCGGTTAAAGAGCAGATCGTGGAGCAACTGTTGATCGACAGTGGCGTCAGTACGGTCGCCGCAGAAGAGGTCTACTGGCAACTGGTGGACTACCTCGATGGCGACAGCACGACGGTAAAAGAGGGGCAGGAGAGCGATGCCTGGGCAGGCGTGGTGCCAGCCAGACAACCGGCCAACCAGATGATGCGAACCATTGGTGAGATAAAACTGCTACCCGCGTTCCCGCAGGCGACGTACGCTAGGGTGAGCCAGGTGCTGTGCGCATTGCCTGATTCGGCGAGCAAAGTCGATATCAATACCCTGACGCCAGAGCAGGCACCGCTCCTGTCCGCGCTGTTTGCGGGCAAGTTAAGTGAGGACGACGCCGCACGGCTGTTGGCCTCGCGCCCGGAAGCAGGCTGGGAGTCAATGGAGACGCTCAGCAAAGCGCTTGAGGCCAATTTTCCGCAAACCAAAGAGATCCTGATGCAGGTACAGGAGCTTGTGGGAGTGAACAGTCGCTATTTCCGGGTGAACAGTACCGGCAATACCGATGATTTAACGCTGCGCGTCGTCAGCCAGCTTCATGTTGATAATGAAGCCGGCAAGGTTATTACCTGGCAACGTCGTTACCGAATGATTGAATAACGAAAGTCATAATCTATGAAACAGGTTCTTTTTATTCGTCCCGACACGCGCGAGGACGGAAATATAGCGTGGTGTGAATCCGGTAGCCAGCAGGTGGGTACCCTTTCCGGCTGGAGTGCGTTAAGCGAGTTAGCAGACCATGCGTTATCGGAGCGGGTGTGTGTCTTGCTGCCCGCCAGCGAAACGATCCTCCGTCATTTTACCTTGCCGAAAAAGGGGTTATCCACCCAGGCAACGCCGTTCTCATGGATGGCAGAAGAGACCTTGATTGGCGACGTCGACAACCTGCACTGGACGGTGCTTGGCAAAAAAGGCCGCGAAGTGGATGCGGTGGCGATTGACGCGGAACGTCTCACGCAGTGGCTTGCTCTGTTTACCGATGCCGGACTCAAGGTTATCCAGATTTTGCCGGATGCCATTCTCCTGCCGGTGAGTGACGGCGGCAGTACGCTTGTCGTGATGGAGGAGAGCTACTGGTTGCGTTTTTCGCCGTTCGGGGCCTGCGAAGCCGATGCGGGATTATTGCCGCTGCTGTTAAGCAAAAGCGGCGATGGCGAAATCTGCTGCTACGGGAATGCGCCGCAGGGCATCGATATTAACGAGCAACAGCCGTGGCAGCATCCGCTGGTGCTGATTCAACCGCAGTGGAAGACCTGTCGTGCCAATATGCTCAGCGGTGAGTTTTCTCAGCGTCGCGGGAATGGCAACGGTATTCGCCACGCGAAAACCCTTCTGGCAGCCATGGCATTGCTGTCCGTCGGGCTTCTGATTGGGCCGCGAGCGGGTATGGCGTGGATGCTGGTACAACACGAAAATCAGGTACAGCAGGAAATGACCGAGCTTGCTCAACACTATTTTCCTACGTTGCGTCAGGCCACCAACCTGAAATATCACTTTGGTCAGAATATCAAAAAACAGCAAAAAGGCGTTTTCCTGCAACTGGAGGCGCTGGAAAAGATTAAGCAGTCCGTTCCTGCCGTCGAGTTAAGTGAAGTGGATTATAACCATGCGCAGGATAAATTAACGCTGAGCCTGCAATCGTCAAACCCGCAGGCATTACAGGATTTTGTGAACCGGGCCAGCGAGAACTTTGAATTCTCACTCCAACCCGTTTCAAGCGAAGCACCCTTTACCGCGATCGTCACAGGGAAATACAAATGAAAGAGCGTCTTGCGCAATTAACATCGCGCTATAAAAACTACAGCGCCCGCGAACGGAATCTTTTTAAAATATGTGCTGCCGCGATGTGCTGTGCCGTCATTTATTACGGCGGAGTTATCCCGCTGGATACCATGATCAAAAGCAGCCAGAGCGTATTAATTAAGCAAAAGCAGACGTTGAACTGGATGCGTGATGAAATTAATAAAAACCATCTCCAGGCTCGGGTCGTTAAAACAAATAATCCGCGTAGCGTGGTGGAAATAAGCGCAAAAGAAATTCATGTCGCACTGACGGACGTTCGTCAGGATGGCCAATCGATGTCATTTATGATCGACCGGATCAACGTTTACGAGCTCAAAAACTGGCTGCGTGAAATCAACTTTACGTCAGGGATCCGCCTGGAAGGGATTGACCTGACGCCTGTCGATCACGTCAGCGATGTCAAAGCACAAATCAAACTCACCTGGGCGAAAACGGCATGACTGCCCTGATGCTATTGCGTGAAAGCTGTGTGCCGGGTTTTTGCCTGATGAGCGCAGTGCTCGGGGGGATTATCGGCAGCTTTCTTGGCGTGGTAGCAGAGCGCGTGCCGCTGATGGTCATGGGGGAAGAGGGGGCAGGCAATCTGATGTTCCCCGCCTCCCATTGCCCGTCGTGCTCTCATCCTCTGTCGTGGTGGGAAAATATTCCTGTCCTGAGCTGGTGCGGGCTGCGTGGACGTTGCCACCATTGCCAGGCGGCCATTCCGGTGCGTCTATTGATAGTGGAACTGGCAAGTGCGCTGTTCTTTGCCGGGTCGGCCGCCATTGCACCTTCTCTGTTAGCACTGATTTCGGTGTGGATCCTCTGGGGCGGCCTGCTGCCGCTGGCGATTATCGATCGTCAACATATGCTGCTACCGGACTGTCTGACCCTGCCGCTGCTTTGGGCCGGTTTATTACTGCATTCTGTTTTCCACACGCTGCCGTTGACCGATGCGCTTTACGGCGCAGTGGCGGGGTATCTTTCGCTCTGGCTGGTGTACTGGCTATGCCGATGGCTGACCGGGCGGGAAGGGCTGGGATACGGTGATTTCAAACTGCTTGCCGCACTGGGTGCCTGGTGCGGCTGGCAAGCGCTGCCAACGTTGGTGCTGGCAGCGGCACTCGGTGGTATTGCGACATACGTAATGTTCTATAAATCATTTAAAAACGAAGGGCGTATTCCCTTTGGGCCTTTGCTGGCGTTAGCGGGATTATCAATATTTATTATCCAGACGTTCTAGTTGGCAATGTGTATTGCCAGGTCAAGTTTTTTTTAAAATATTTTCACCAGGGGAATGAAAGGAAAGTCAAAGTTCCCTCGTGTATTGTAAGAAACATAAGCTATAGGGATTATTTGCTCGTGTCTTTTAATGGAGGAAAACGCTGCTCTATATATTTACGATTGCAGAGAGAGAGTGGCTGCAATAGGTGTTTTTAGGGCGAAAGCATAATCAGGTCATGTTTCACAATTGGGTCAGTTCATGTTGTTTTAATTAAATGACAATTTAATTACGCATCCATGCTTGATGGAATGCATGGGTCTTTACATATTCGCAAATAAAATTATCAGGAATTAATAATGAAATTTATGAAGCCTAAATATCTGGCGCTTTTTGTTGCGGCAGTAACCAGCTCTGCATTCGCAGGCGCGCCAGGTGCACCTACTATCGGCTATGGCAATGACAAATTTGCTCTGGTTGAAGTGGATCAGGCTGCGCAAGATTATAACAGCCTCGTCAAAGTCCATAACGACGGCGTGGATGTGAAAGTTGAGTGGAACGTCTGGAGCGGTGATGCGCCTACCTCAGCTAAAGTGCTGCTGGATGGTCAGACCGTGTGGTCTGGTGCAGGCAGCGCCGCTGGCTCTGCAACCTTTAAGGTGAAGAAGGGCGGACGCTATCAGGAACAGGTTGAAGTCTGTAACACCAGCGGCTGTGCCAAAAGCGCCAGCAAGCTGGTGATTGTTGCTGATACCGACGGTAGCCACCTGCTGCCGCTGAATGCGGCGATGCAGGAAAACAACAAAACCTTAGCTAAGCACACCGACAAAGTGGTTGCAGCCTATTTCCCTGAATGGGGCGTATATGGCCGTAACTTCCCGGTAGACAAAATCCCGGCAGCAAACCTTAACCATATTCTGTATGGCTTCATTCCAATCTGCGGCGGCGATGGCATCAACGATGGTCTGAAAACCGTTGAAGGCGGTAACAGCTTCGAAGTTCTCCAGCGCGACTGTAAGGGCCGCCCTGATTTCACCGTGGCAATCCACGATCCGTGGGCTGCACTGCAAAAGCCACAGGCTGGCGTTTCTGGCTGGGACGACCCGTACAAGGGTAACTTTGGTCAGCTGATGGCGTTGAAAAAAGCGCATCCGGACCTGAAGGTACTGCCATCCATCGGCGGCTGGACGTTGTCCGATCCGTTCTATCATATGGGCGATGCTGCAATCCGCGCACGTTTTGTCTCCTCTGTTAAAGAGTTCCTGCAAACCTGGAAATTCTTCGACGGCGTGGATATCGACTGGGAATTCCCTGGCGGCGGCGGTGTGACGGAAACCTTGGGCAATCCGCAGCAGGATAAAGCCACCTATACCGCAGTGATCCACGATCTGCGTGTCATGCTGAACGAACTGTCTGCACAGACCGGTCGTACTTATGAACTGACCAGCGCCATTGGTGCCGGCAAAGATAAAATTGAAGACGTGGATTACACCACGGCGCAACGCGATCTCGACCACATCTTCCTGATGAGCTATGACTTCTTCGGCGGCTGGAGCAATACCGAGCTGGGCCACCAGGCTGCGCTGCGTGGGGCATCCTGGAAACCAGACACCAACTACACCACCGAAAACGGCGTGAACGCGCTGCTGGAGCAGGGTGTTCAACCTGGTAAGATCGTTGTGGGCGCGGGCATGTATGGCCGCGGCTGGACCGGCGTTCACGGCTACACTGGTGACAATCCATTCACCGGTACGGCAATGGGCATGGTGAAAGGCACCTGGGAACCAGGCGTAGTTGACTACCGTCAGATCGTGGATGAATACAAAGGTAAGCCAGGCTGGGAATCCGGTTACGATGCAGCAGCTGAAGCGCCTTATGTGTTCAACAAATCCACCGGTGACCTGATCTCTTATGAAGACGCGCGTTCTACTACCGCAAAAGGTAAGTATGTGCTGTCTAATAACCTGGGCGGTCTCTTTGCATGGTCTATCGATTCCGATAACGGCGATATCCTGAATGCGATGAACGAAAGCCTGATGGGCGGCTCTGCACCGGTTGATCCGGTCGTGACCAACCATGCACCGATCGCAACGGCTGTCGATCAGACCGTAACCGGTCCAGCTAGCGTTAGCCTGGACGGCTCGGCATCAACCGATCCGGATGGCGATACCATCACTTACAAATGGACCCAGATTTCTGGCCCAACGGTGACTATTGCTAATAGCACTAAAGCAAAAGCCTCCTTCAACGTGGCAGCCGTGACCGCCAACCAGGCGTCGGTATTCCGCCTGACCGTGACCGATGCAAAAGGCTTGAGTAATTCCGTAGACGTACAGGTTGTCAATAAAGCACCTAAAGCCAATCAGGCGCCGGTTGTAAACCAGATGGAAACTGTCACTCTGCAGGCGGGTGAAACTTATGCTCTGCATGCACAGGCGGTGGATCCAGACGGTGATGCACTGACCTACTCCTGGAGCGTTCCAGCGGATATGCACGCTACCGGTACTAACACCGCGAACGTGAATATTACTGCACCGGAAGTGGCTTCTGAGTCTAGCTACACGCTGAGCGTTGTGGTCAGCGATGGCAAAACCAGCGTTCAGTCCAACGTGCAGGTTGTGGTAACGCCAAAACCAGCAGACATGACGCCTCCGGCTGATGAAGTGACACCGCCTGCTGATGAAGTGACACCGCCTGCTGATGAAGTAACGCCACCGGCTGATGAAGTAACACCACCGGCTGATGGCTCAGCTTCCGCGAGCTGTGACGCCCCGGTTGATGCTAATGCCAGCAAATTTGCTGCATGGTCTGCTAACAAGGTTTACAACACTGGCGATACCGTCAGCAGTGACAACCTGGTGTGGAAAGCGAAGTACTGGACTCAGGGCAATAAACCAGGTTTCAACGTAGATGCGTGGGAACTGGTCAGCCAGGTGAAAATGAACTGGCGTTCTGACGTGGTTTATAACGGTGGTGAAACCACTACCTATAACGGTTCTGTATACCGTGCTAAATGGTGGACCCGTGGTGATAACCCAGCGAATAGCGATGTATGGGTGAAAGAAGGCGCGTCTTCCGACTGTAAATAATCTTCGCAACCTGAAATTGTGGGACTGATATCACCCCACAATACGTTGACCACACCCCGCTTCGGGTGTGGTCAACAACTTAAAATTTATATGTGTGCGCAAGGAGTGGAGGCATAATTAAATAAGCAGGTAAAGAAATGAAACGCTTTATATTACTATTGATCATCTTCAGTCAAAGCGTGTTTGCAAACTGCTGGGATAAAGCGGCACATTATTATCATGTCGATCCGTATTTGTTATTCGCGATTGCAAAAGTGGAATCTGGTATGAACCCGTACGCCGTGGGCTGGAACCACGATGGTTCAAGAGATGTCGGTTTAATGCAAATTAACAGTACGCATTTTAGCGAGCTACAGCGCCAGGGGATCGATGAGTACCGACTTATTGCTGAACCTTGTACTTCCATTATGGTGGGGGCATCAATCTTGTCGAATATGATAAAAGTTTACGGGTATAACTGGGAAGCCGTCGGTGCATATAACGCAGGGTTGAAAAGAGAGAATTATCCTCAGCGAATGATTTATGCCCGTAAGGTCTGGAAAAAATATCAAGAGATAAAATCAGAGCGAACGAAAGAGTATTAATTTTTATTTTTTGAAGAGTGCCGGGTGGTGTTCTTCAAAAAATATAAAGAACCGCACTCTCAGGTTTATTTATTAATGGAGTAATACATAAGCCGGGATTGCACAAATCATTGTTGCTTAAATACAGGATTATATTGAAATGACTAAAAGGACATTACTGAGCGTTCTCGTGGCGGGGGCATGCATTGCACCGTTTATGGCTCAGGCCGTTACGCTGCAGGCAACCAGCAGCGAACCTTATACCATGAAAGCCAGCGACCTGGCGAAGAAAGAGCATGAGCTGACTAACTTCCCGCTGATGGCTTCCGTAAAGGATACCATCCGTACGCTGGATAACGCGCAGGTTGAACTTATCGAGCCAGGCCGCGCGGCGAACCCGGACAACGTTAAGCGCGTCGAAGGGCTTGTGAAGGCCAGCGACTGGGAATATCTGTTCCCGATGCGTGCTCAGTCTTATACCTATAGCAACTTCCTGAAGGCCGTTGGTAAGTTCCCGGCACTGTGCAAGACCTACAACGACGGTCGCGACAGTGATGCGATTTGCCGTAAAGAGCTGGCAACCATGTTTGCCCACTTTGCTCAGGAAACCGGTGGTCACGAAAGCTGGCGTCCAGAAGCCGAATGGCGTCAGGCGCTGGTCCATGTGCGTGAAATGGGCTGGAGCGAAGGTCAGAAAGGCGGCTATAACGGCGAATGTAACCCTGACATCTGGCAGGGCCAGACCTGGCCATGCGGCAAAGACAAAGACGGCGACTTCGTAAGCTACTTTGGTCGCGGTGCTAAACAGCTGTCGTACAACTACAACTACGGCCCGTTCTCCGAAGCGATGTTCGGCACCGTTCGTACCCTGCTGGACAAACCTGAGCTGGTGGCTGATACCTGGCTGAACCTGGCGAGCGCCATCTTCTTCTTCGCGTATCCGCAGCCGCCTAAACCAAGCATGCTGCAGGTTATCGACGGCACGTGGCAGCCAAACGACCATGACAAGGCCAACAATCTTGTTCCTGGCTTTGGCGTGACCACCCAGATCATCAACGGTGGCGTAGAGTGCGGCGGCCCGACTGAAATTGCGCAGTCTGAAAACCGTATCAAGTACTACAAAGAATTCGCTAACTACTTGAAGGTACCTGTACCGGCTAATGAAGTTTTGGGCTGTGCCAACATGAAACAGTTCGATGAAGGTGGCTCAGGCGCGCTGAAAATCTACTGGGAACAGGATTGGGGATGGAGTGCTGACACTCCGGACGGTAAGACTTACTCTTGCCAGTTAGTCGGTTACCAGACGCCATTTAGTGCGTTTAAAGAAGGTGATTACACCAACTGTGTTAAGAAGTTCTATAACGTGAACATCATTAACGACGACGGCTCTGCTACCACACCGGACGAAACCCCGGTCACACCAACGCCAGCTGAAGATGAAACACCGGCACCAACGCCGGACGAGACTCCAGCCGTGGTGAACCATGCGCCTGTCGCACATATCGCAGGCCCGATTGGTGCGGTTGACGCCGGTGCGCAGGTTTCCCTGAGCGCAGAGGGTTCCACTGACGCAGATGGTAACAAACTGACCTACACCTGGCGCTCCCAGGACGGCCAGACTGTGACCGGTCAGGACAAAGCGGTTGTGACTTTCACCGCACCAGAGTCTGCAACAGCGCAGCAGTACGAAGTCAGCCTGACCGCAAGCGATGGTGAGCTGAGCAGCACCACGTCTTACCTGTTGAACGTGAAAGCGAAAGCGGCGACCCCATCTCAGGATGAAGGCACCTCAGGTGCTTATCCTGGCTGGAGCGCTAACAGCAAGTACAACGCGGGTGATATCGTGAATAACCACGGTAAACTGTTCCAGTGTAAACCGTTCCCGTTCAGTGGCTGGTGTAACAACGCCCCGGCTTACTACGAACCGGGTGCAGGTCTGGCATGGGCAGACGCCTGGTCAGCACTGTAATAAAAGCAACGGCAACCGAAAGGTTGCCGTTTTAGTTTCTTCACTGTGCATCACGCCGCACCACATTGATTAGCGAGGCAATTTCCCGTGATCCCGCAGCCACGCTGCCGTCTGCACAATCCCATCATCCAGCGTCACGACGGGCTTATAGCCCAGTTCGTTCTCCGCGCGCGCGATATCCAGCGTAAAGTCAAAGTTCAGCTTCGATACGCCATAGTGGGTCAGAGCAGGCTCTTTGGCTGATTTGTTTCCCAGACGCTCCATGCTGCGGGCAATCATGTCCAGCATCGGATAAGGTACTGAACGAATGCGACAGTCGATATTCAGCTCGTCGATCAGCCTTTGTACAATACTGCGCAGCGTGCGTGGCTCGCCGTTGGTGATGTTGTACGCCCGACCCGAGACCAGATGGTCGCACTCGCTCTGGCTTGCCAGCCACATGGCGTGAATGGCGTTTTCGTAATAGGTCATATCCACCAGCGCATCGCCGCCGCGCGGCAGAAGTACGCTGCCATAATGATGCATCATATGTGCCAGACGCGGGATAAACACTTTATCGTGCGGTCCAAACAGGCTTTGCGGGCGAAGCACGGTGAAACGCGTATGCGGGTTTGATTGTGCCAGCAGGTCGATAACTTCCTCGCTGGCGGCTTTACTGCGGGCAAACTCGCAGGCGAACCGCGCAGGACGGAAATCTTCCTGAATATCGCGATGGTGGTGGTAGTCAAAATAGAGCGACGGTGAAGAGATATGAATAAAATTACGCACGCCCCAGGCCACGGACCATTCGCCGAGACGGCGGGTGGCGCGAACGTTCGCGAGGTCAAACGCTTCCTGCGTGCCCCACGGAGAGGTAAAGCTGGAGCAGTGCCACAGCGTATCGATTCCGGCGAGCATCACCTTTGCCTGAGAAGAGACCAGCTCGGTCAGATCGGCATGGACGAACTCTGCGCCCATCTTTTGCAGCAGTTTACCCATCGCTTCATTGCGACCAGTAGCTCTGACGCTAATGCCCTTATTGCGCAGAAATTCGACCGCGTTTCGGCCTAAGCCGCTGGTGGCGCCGGTAACCAGTACCTTCATATCAATCCACTGTGTTGAAAAGAATTTCGTGCGCATTCTTCCGTGAATTACGCCACGTTGCAATGGGAAAGGTTAAAGAATAAGAGTTTTATTTAGACTTTTTCTGTCATTTGTTCTGCAAGATGCGCAATACGCTTTGCCATTCCTCGGAAGATAAACAGATGCGCGGGGATCATAAACAGCCAGTAGAATAATCCGGGCATACCGTGTGGGTGCCACCATGCGCGCACGTCGAGTTCGCGGCGATCGCCCTTATCTTTGAGGGTAAAGCAAAGCCGCCCCAGTCCTGGCGCTTTCATGCCAAACAGTAGCGCCAGCTGTTTTTCTGGCTCAACGATGATGACCTTCCAGCTGTCCACCGTATCGCCAACCTGAAGATAAGGATGAGCAGGACGGCCTTTCGCCAGCCGATGTCCCACCAGCAGGTCCATTTTGCCACGCGTCTGCCACAGAATATTGCCGAAGAAATAGCGCTCTTTGCCACCTATCTGGTTCACCACATCCCACAAGGCTGACAGGCTCGCGGTGGTCTTCACGGTATAACCCGCCTGCTTCGCAAAATAGCCATACTCCGGACGCCAGCGGGCAAACGCCTGGGCGTCATAGCCCCAGTCGCTGGAGTTCACCAGCTTCTCTTCCTCTTTAAGCGTGTTGCGCACCGCGTCGTCAAAACGGATCAGATCTTGTGGGATAAGCGCGCGTAGCTCGCGATCGTCCGCCAGCAGATCGTGTTTTAATCCCTGAATCAGCGCTTTTGCCGTGGTCGATGGTACGGAAGTGATGACGTTCAAAAACCACACCGAGATCCAGCTTGTCGGCAAGGGAATGGGGATCAGCAGACGATGACGACCGCTGACCTGCATAAAATGCTCAAACTGTTCCTGATAGCTCAACACTTCTGGCCCGGCGGCTTCGAGCACCCGATGCTGTTCGCTCGGATGATTTAATAATTCCACCAGATAGTGCAGCAGATTCTCCAGTGCAATCGGTGTCGTGCGCGAACGCACCCAGCGGGGCGGCGTGAGGATCGGCAGGTTGTAGACCATATCGCGCATCACTTCGAAGGCCGCAGAGCCGGCTCCGACAATAATGCCCGCGCGCAGCTCGGTTAGCGGAATATTCGCGCCACGTAGGGTTTCCGCCGTCAACTGGCGGGCGCGCAGATGGTCAGACTGTTCGCTTTCGGGTGCCTGCAACGAGCTTAAAAAAATCACCTGCTTGACGGGCGTTTGCAGCAGAGCATCACGCACGTTCATCGCCACCTGACGTTCGTGGGCGATGAAGTCACCGCCTTCACCCATGCTGTGCACCAGATAGTACAGCGTGTCGACGCCTTCCAGCAGCGAAGGAAGTTCCTTCGGCCAGTTGAGATCGACAACGTGACAGGTCACGCCAGGCAGGTTTTGCTTTTGCAAGCGCTCCACGCTGCGTGCCGCCGCCAGCACCTGATGTCCTTGCTCGCTTAGGGTGGACGTCAGATGTTGGCCGATATAGCCACTGGCTCCCAATACCAGAATTCGTTGCGACACGGTGTGCTCCTTAGCGCTGTAAAAAGGCCTGCCAGTGTTTCACGACGTCAGCAAGCTGTTCGCGGTTCACGTCGAGGTGCATCACCAGACGCACAATCGGGGAAGCATTTATCAGCACACCACGGGATTGCATAAACTCGCCAAGCGCCGCGGCGTTTTCTTCCCCGACGCGAACGAACAGCATGTTGGTGTCGTGTCGCATCACGTCAGCGCCGATTTCGCGCAGCTGAGTCGCCATCCACGCGGCGTTGTCGTGATCGTCTTTCAGGCGTTGAACGTTATTTTTGAGTGCATACAGACCGGCTGCTGCCAGAATTCCAGCCTGACGCATACCGCCGCCGGTCATTTTGCGCCAGCGATTCGCACGTTTGATGTAATCCGCTTTTCCCACCAGCAGAGAACCGACCGGTGTACCCAGCCCTTTAGAGAGGCAAATAGTGAACGAGTCGCAATATTGCGTGATCGCTTTCAGTTCGCAGCCATATTCCACTACGGCGTTAAAAATACGCGCGCCGTCGACGTGCAGCCCAAGATGGCGTTCGCGGGTGAATTCCCACGCGGCTTTAAGATATTCGCGCGGCAGGACTTTACCATTATGAGTATTTTCCAGACTCAGCAGTTTGGTGCGGGCAAAGTGAATATCGTCGGCTTTGATTTTGGCGGCGACTTTGTCCAGCGGCAGGGAACCGTCGGACGCAGCATCGATAGGTTGCGGCTGGATGCTGCCCAACACCGCTGCGCCACCTGCTTCGTACAGGTAATTATGCGCGCCCTGGCCGACGATATACTCTTCGCCGCGCTCGCAGTGGCTCAGCAGCGCCACCAGGTTTGCCTGGGTGCCGGTAGGCAAGAACAGGGCGGCTTCTTTACCGCTGAGTTCAGCGGCGTAGCGCTGGAGTTCGTTAACGGTAGGGTCATCGCCATACACGTCGTCCCCAACCGGGGCGGCCATCATCTCATCAAGCATGGCGCGACTCGGACGGGTGACGGTATCACTACGTAAATCAATCATGTCATATCCTTATACGCTTCACCCTTCACGCCGCCCCGGCGTTGGCTGCGCCCTCAAACCCCAGTCACATAGTTATCTATGCTCCCGGGGATTTTCAGGCTTGCCGCCTTGATGCGACGCGAATGGTTTTGCGTATGACTTTAAAAGGATATTTTTACCTGAGCCAGTTGGTTTTTGCCAGTTCCATCACTTCGTCACCGCGACCGCTGATAATGGCGCGCAGCATATACAGGCTAAAGCCCTTGGCCTGCTCCAGCTTGATCTGCGGCGGGATCGCCAGCTCGTCTTTGGCCACCACCACATCCACCAGCACCGGACCATCGATGGAGAAGGCGCGCTGTAGCGCTTCATCCACGTCTGAGGATTTCTCCACGCGAATTCCGGTGATGCCGCAGGCCTCGGCAATTTTGGCAAAGTTAGTGTCATGGAGTTCGGTGCCGTCCGTCAGGTAGCCTCCGGCTTTCATCTCCATCGCCACAAAGCCCAGCACGCTGTTGTTGAATACCACAATTTTGACAGGCAGCTTCATTTGCACCACCGACAGGAAATCACCCATCAGCATGCTGAACCCGCCGTCGCCGCACATCGCCACCACCTGACGCTCCGGCACGGTAGCTTTTGCCCCCAATGCCTGCGGCATGGCATTTGCCATCGAACCGTGGTTAAAGGAGCCAATCAGGCGGCGCTTGCCGTTCATCTTCAGATAACGCGCCGCCCACACGGTTGGCGTGCCCACGTCGCAGGTAAAGATGGCATCGTCGGCGGCAAAATGGCTGATTTGCTGCGCCAGATACTGCGGGTGAATGGCTTTGTCGCTCGGCTTAGCGAGATCGTCCAGGCCCTTACGTGCATCTCGATAGTCACCGAGCGCTTTATCAAGGAACTTGCGATCGGTTTTCTCTTCCAGAAGCGGGATCAGGGCGGTGAGCGTGGCTTTGATGTCGCCGATGAGCGCCATATCGACTTTGCTATGCGAGCCGATACTGCCGGGGTTGATATCGATCTGAATGATTTTCGCATCCGTCGGGTAGAAGGCGCGATACGGGAATTGAGTACCGAGCAGCACCAGCGTGTCGGCGTTCATCATGGTGTGGAATCCGGACGAAAAGCCGATCAGCCCGGTCATGCCAACATCATACGGATTGTCGTATTCCACATGTTCTTTGCCGCGCAGAGCGTGAACAATCGGCGCTTTTAGTTTTCCGGCGAATTCCACCAGCTCTTTGTGTGCCCCCGCGCAGCCGCTGCCGCACATCAGGGCGATATTGCTGGAGTAGCGCAACAGTTGCGCCAGTTTTTTAAGCTCTTCTTCCGCGGGTATGACCACCGGCTGCGGAGCGTGATACCAGTGGGTGCTGGCACCGTCCGGCGCGGCTTTTAGCGCCACATCGCCGGGTAAGACCACGACCGAGACGCCGCGATTGAGGATCGCTTTGCGCATCGCAATCGCCATCACCTGCGGGATTTGCTCTGGCGTAGAGACCAGCTCGCAGTAGTGGCTACATTCACGGAACAGCTCCTGCGGATGCGTCTCCTGAAAATAGCCGCTGCCGATTTCGCTCGACGGAATGTGCGCGGCGATCGCCAGCACAGGAACATGGTTACGATGGCAATCGAACAGGCCGTTAATCAGGTGCAGGTTGCCCGGACCGCAGGAACCCGCGCAGACTGCCAGTTCGCCCGTCAGCTGTGCTTCCGCGCCAGCGGCAAAGGCCGCGACCTCTTCATGACGGGTCGGCATCCATTCGATGGTTTTCATCTTGTTGAGGCTATCGCTCAGCCCGTTAAGAGAGTCCCCGGTCACGCCCCAAATGCGTTTTACGCCCGCTTGTTCGAGCGTTTTTGCAACGTATGCGGCTACGGTCTGTTTCATGGTAGTCCTTCTCCGTTTTGTGATATCGCTTACAAGCTTAGAAGAAACTGGCTGTTATGCCTGATAAATCCCCCTGATTAATAGTTGCTTTCATTGCGTAACAATTCATCATATTCTGACGTGACTACAAGTGAAAACAGGAATCATTTCAAATGGTTAAATCATTGTTAATTGCTGTTAATAAAAAGCTAACGTGCGACGATCTAGGCAAGCTTTTGCTGCGTCTTGCCGTCGGTGGACTGATGTTATTTCATGGTTTGCATAAGTTATTTGGTGGGGTTGAAGGCATCAGCGGCATGCTGGTGGCAAAAGGATTGCCGGGGTTTATCGCCTACGGCGTATTGATTGGGGAAGTGGTGGCACCGATTCTGATCGTGCTGGGTATTTTGACTCGCCCGGCAGCGCTGGCGCTGGCCTTTACCATGGTCGTCGCGTGGTTGATGGTCGGAACGGGCAAAACCTTCGCGCTGGATGCGGTAGGCGCATGGGCCATTGAAAGCCTGGTGTACTTCTTCATCGGTGCGCTGGCAGTCGTGTTTTTAGGGGCAGGACGTTATTCGTTGGTCAGCGACCCAGCCTGGAAATGAAATATGCCCGGTGCATTTCGCATGCACCGGGCTTTTGGTATTACGCCAGCACCAAATCACCCTGCGGATGGCAAGAGCAGGCCAGCACGTAACCGTCGGCAATTTCGGCATCCGTCAGCGTCATGGTGCTGCTGACGGTATAGTCGCCCGACACTACCTTCGTTTTACAGCATCCGCATACGCCTGCACGACAAGCAGCCACTATCGGCACGTTATTGCTTTCCAGCGCTTCCAGCAGCGTGGTCCCCACGCGGCCAAAGAACGTCTGTGCCGGTTGCAGCCTGGTGAACTTCACTCCGCTGGTGGCAGCTTCTGCGACAGGTGTGAAGAACTGCTCTTTAAAGAATCGCGTCACGCCAAGCGCTTTCACTTCTTCTTCCACGATAGCCATATACGGCGCAGGGCCGCAGGTCATCACGGTGCGAGAGGTCAAATCCGGTACGCTCTGTAGCAGCTCGCGGCTCAGACGACCCGGGACAAAACCGTGGGTGGCGTTATTTTCGGCCACCAGCGTGACCGGGTAATTACGCCACTCGTCAGCAAAAATCACATCTTCCGGTGAACGCACGCTGAAAATCACCTGCACGTCGGCCTTCGGACGGTTTTTTGCCAACCAGCGGCGCATCGACATGACAGGCGTCACGCCGCAGCCTGCCGCCAGCAGCAGGAATTTATCGTCTGTTTTGTCATCACAGGTGAAATCACCCTGCGCGTCGGACAGCCAGAGATAATCCCCGCGCTTCACATCGCCCGTCAGCCACTGTGAACCCGCTCCCTCATCAATACGACGGATGGTGAGCGTGATGTACTCGCTCACGCCCGGTGTGGATGACAGGGTGTAGGCGCGCAGGGTGTCAGTAGAATTGCGAACGCTGACCAGCGCATACTGACCGGCACGGTACGGATAAAAGTCGTGACACAGCAGTGAGAGCGTCCACACATCCGGCGTCTCCTGATGGATGTGATGAACCTGCATCCGCCACGGACATTGTGAGGTTGGCATAGTCATGAATCGCTCCTTACGCGCTCAGCAACTGCTGCATGTCTTCTTCTACGGTCGTGACAGAACGCAGACCAAATTTCTCGTTCAGGACTGCCAGCAGATCCGGCGTCAGGAAGCCAGGTGCCGTTGGGCCAGTCACGATGTTGGTCACGCCCAGAGACAGCAGGGTCAGCAGGATCACAATCGCTTTCTGCTCGAACCATGAAAGCACCAGGGATAGCGGCAGATCGTTCACGCCGCAGCCCAGCTTCTCCGCCAGCGTGACGGCCAGGATGATGGCAGAGTAGGCATCGTTACATTGACCGGCATCGATCAGGCGCGGCAGGCCTTCGATATCCCCGAAGTCCAGCTTGTTGAAACGGTACTTACCGCACGCCAGGGTCAGGATCAGGCAGTCCTGCGGCACGCTGGTGGCGAAATCGGTGAAGTAGTTACGTTCGCCGCGAGCGCCGTCACAGCCGCCAACGAGGAAGATGTGGCGCAGTTTTTCACGGCTGACCAGGTCAATCAGCGAATCCGCCGCGCCCAGCAGGGTTTCACGACCAAAGCCGACGGTGATCATGTGCTCGATTTCGCTGAACGGGAAGCCCGCCATCTGCTGCGCCTGGGTGATAACCGGTGCAAAATCGTCACCTTCGAGGTGGCTCACGCCCGGCCAACCGACGATGCTGCGGGTCCAGATACGGTCGTCATAAGAACCGACGGTCGGGTCGATGATGCAGTTAGAGGTCATGACGATAGGGCCAGGGAAGCGGGCGAATTCAACCTGCTGGTTCTGCCAGCCGCTGCCGTAGTTACCGACCAGGTGTTTGAATTTACGCAGTTCCGGATAACCGTGTGCTGGCAGCATTTCACCGTGGGTGTAGACGTTAACGCCGGTCCCTTCGGTTTGTTGCAGCAGGTTGTAGAGATCTTTCAGGTCGTGACCGGAAATCAGGATGCATTTACCCGCCGTCGCCTTCACGTTCACCTGAGAAGGGGTCGGGTGGCCGTAGGTGCTGGTTTCGCCGGCATCCAGAATACTCATCACTTTGAAGTTCATCAGGCCAATTTCCATTGAACACTCCAACAGGGCGTTCATATCGGAAGGCCAGGTCCCCAACCACGCCATGATTTTATGGTACTGGGCGTAGATGTTGTTGTCGTACTGACCCAGAACGTGAGCGTGTTCCATATAGGCCGCTGCACCTTTTAGACCGTACAGGCACAGCAGACGCAGACCGAGAATGTTCTCGCCAATCTCTGCTTTATCTTTGTTCGGGGTGAATTCTGCGGCCTGACGTTGCAGGTCGCCCAAATCGTCACTGACCAGTTGCAGGCCTGACATTGGGTTGTCTACCGCTGCGGTTGCATCGACCTTCAGACTTTGGGCTTTCAGCGCTTCACGCAGCGTGATGGCTTCACGGGCATAGCCCACGATGCGCGGGGAATCGAAGTTAACGTTGGTCAGGGTGGAGAAGAACGCGCGCGGCGCGAAGTTATCGATGTAGTGGTCAATAATGCCGTATTCGCGCGCTTTTACAGCCCAGGCAGACAGGCCCTGGAGTGCGGCGATCAGCAAATCTTGCAGGTCAGAGGTTTCGGCGGTTTTGCCGCACATTCCCTGCGAGTATGCGCAGCCATTACCGGCTGGGGTACGGATGGTTTGTTCACATTGCACACAAAACATAATCACACCTGTTAAAGTTATATTTTAGATACATGTTTAAGGTTATGCCTGTGAACGGGCGTATAAAAGGTCTTTCTTCTACAAAGTAGAGGGAGATTGATTTAGCGCAATTTTGGCGGTAGCAGGCTACCGCCATAGAGGTATCAGGCGGAGAAGAATGCCATCAAAATCGGCACCAGCAGGCTCAAAATAAAACCGTGTACGATGGCTGCGGGCACCAGTTCAAGACCGCCGGAACGCTGAAGCACTGGCAAGGTGAAGTCCATCGAGGTTGCGCCACACAGGCCAAGTGCCGTGGAGCGACTCTGGCGCACCAGACCGGGGATTAACATAATAGCGATCAGCTCGCGCCCCAAATCGTTAAAGAAGGCCGCACTGCCAATCACCGGGCCGAAGGACTCGGTTAACAAAATGCCTGACAGAGAGTACCAGCCAAAGCCGGAGGCCATCGCCAGGCCGGTTTTTAACGGCAGATCCAGAATAAAGGCGTTAATCACGCCGCCAATCATTGAGCTTGCCACCACGACCACCGCGACGATCATGCCGCGTCGGTTCAGGACAATTTGTTTCAGCGTCATGCCGTTATTGCGCAGCTGAATGCCAATCAGGAACAACAAGAAAATGAGCGTATATTCGCTGGCTTCCGTCGCGTGTTGTAGAAATGCCAGGCCCGTCAGCCCAAGAACAAAGCCGAGAACGACCACGCCGCAGAGTTTTAATGATTCCAGCGCCATGGCAATTCGCGAGGGTAGTTTTTCCTGCTGGTGATGGCTTTTCCACGGCAGCGTTCTTTCAAGCCAAAAGAGAGCGGCGATATTGCACAGTAAAATAACCACAATAGTCACAGCAGAATAATGGAGTATGGAGAGTAAATTGGTTGCCAGGTTATCCAGGAACGCGAGGCTAATCCCCATGAAAAACAGAATGACGTAAACAATCCAGCTGAGAAAACGATTGATAAGTCGTAATGCGGATGCATGGCGAAGAGGAATGAGATAGCCCACAATCAGTGGAAGCAGAATGATTAAGAGTCCTGAAAACATGAACAGCCGGGTCCTTTATTAATTATTTGAATAGCGCCAGAGACACTACCCAATAAAGGCTATTCAGTAAAGCAACAAAAAAGCCGGGCGGCTTCGCCTTACCCGGCGTGCATACTACGTTAATCGCGTTTTTCCAGCAGGGTGCGATACAGCACACCGCCCAGGATACCGCCGACAATCGGCATCACCCAGAATAACCACAGCTGCTGCAACGCCCAGCCGCCCTGGAAGATAGCAACCGCCGTGCTACGTGCCGGGTTGACAGAGGTATTGGTCACAGGAATGCTGATCAGGTGGATCAGGGTCAACGCCAGGCCAATCGCGATGGGCGCGAAGCCAGCAGGAGCGCGTTTATCCGTTGCACCGTGGATAACAATCAGGAAGCCTGCGGTCAGAACGATTTCGATAACAATCGCAGACAGCATTGAGAAGCCGCCCGGTGAGTGCTCACCATAGCCGTTCGACGCAAAACCGCTGGCGGCAGCGTCAAAGCCTGCTTTACCGCTGGCGACAACATACAGCACCGCTGCGGCAATAATCCCGCCGACAACCTGAGCAATAATATAGCCAATCACCTCTTTGGCGGGGAAACGGCCGCCTGCCCACAGACCTAACGTCACCGCCGGGTTAAAGTGTCCGCCGGAAATATGACCCACGGCATAGGCCATGGTTAATACCGTTAAACCAAATGCCAGCGCCACGCCGGCAAAACCAATTCCTAATTCCGGGAATCCAGCCGCCAATACTGCGCTGCCGCAGCCACCAAATACTAACCAGAATGTACCAAAACATTCCGCTGCCAATTTTCTAAACATAACCACCTCGTTAAATGTCCATGCGCTTTCCTGCGCACGGGCTACTTTCCGCCATAAAGGGATGACGACTCAAAGAGCCATTATTTTAAAAAGCAACCACACCCCTTTGCCATCTAAATAAATTCGATAAATTTGATTTAAGGCAATGTGATGTTAATCCTTGTTTGAATTGGGTGAGAATAAAGCATAGTCCAATTCGGGATGCGTAGTATCTTGCGATAAATAGGCTATATCAAATGAAAGCTTACGGGTAAATTCTGAATTTTAAAGTCCGTGATAACGTGACGAAGCCGTCAGGATTGTTATGAAAAACCAGCCAGAGCTATACTTCTGATAACTTAAAGGAAAAAGTGACCATTTGGCGGGGGAGTTATGTTTCTCGAACGTGTGGAAGTTGTCGGGTTTCGCGGTATTAACCGTTTATCCCTGATGCTGGAACAGAACAACGTGCTGATTGGTGAGAACGCCTGGGGTAAATCCAGCCTGCTGGATGCGCTGACCCTGCTGCTTTCCCCAGATTCAGATTTGTATTGCTTTGCGCGGGAGGACTTTTGGTTTCCGCCCGGCGACATGCTCGGGCGCGAGCATCACCTGCATATTGTGCTGACCTTTCGGGAAATCGAGCCCGGCCGCCATCGGGTACGTCGTTACCGGCCACTTTCACCTTGCTGGGTGCCTTGCGATGACGGATTTCAGCGCATTTTCTATCGACTGGAAGGCGAGCTGGCGGAAGATGAGACCGTCATGACGCTGCGCGGGTTTATGGATGCTAACGGTCATTCGCTTCCGCTCAGCGACATCGATGAACAAGCCCGCCATCTGGTGCGATTGATGCCAGTGCTACGACTGCGTGATGCGCGATTTATGCGCCGGATCCGCAATGGTACGGTCCCTCGTTTGCCCGAAGTCGAAGTGACGGCGCGGGAGCTGGATTATCTGGCGCGTGAGCTGGTGGCCCGCCCGCAAAACCTCACTGACGGACAAATCCGCCAGGGGCTGTCGGCGATGGTTCAATTGCTGGAACATTACTTTTCCGAGCAGGGCACATCGCAAACTCGCCATCGCCTGATGCGACGTCGTTCGCATGATGAACAACGCAGCTGGCGTTATCTGGACATTATCAACCGCATGATCGATAAACCCGGTGGCAGGGCGCATCGCGTGATTCTACTGGGACTTTTCTCCACGCTGCTACAGGCTAAGGGCAACGTCCAGTTGGACAGAGATGCCCGCCCGCTGCTGCTGGTGGAAGATCCTGAGACGCGGTTGCATCCCATTATGCTTTCCGTTGCCTGGCATTTGTTAAACCTGCTGCCGCTCCAGCGCATCACTACCACCAACTCCGGTGAACTCCTCTCGCTGACGCCCGTCGAGCACGTTTGCCGGCTGGTGCGCGAATCGTCTCGCGTCACCGCATTCCGCCTTGGACCCGGTGGGTTAAGCGCCGAAGATGGTCGGCGGATCGCATTTCATATTCGCTTTAACCGCGCCTCGTCGCTCTTTGCCCGCTGTTGGCTGCTGGTGGAAGGCGAAACGGAAACCTGGGTGATAAACGAACTGGCGCGTCAGTGCGGGCACCATTTCGATGCGGAAGGGATCAAGGTCATTGAGTTTGCGCAGTCGGGGTTAAAACCGCTGGTTAAATTTGCCAGTCGCATGGGGATCCAGTGGCATGTGCTGGTGGACGGGGATGAAGCCGGGAAAAAGTATGCCAGCATAGTGCGGGGCCTGCTGAATAATAACGGGGAAGAGGAACGGTCACACCTCACGACATTGCCCGCCATGGACATGGAACATTTTATGTATCGCCAGGGCTTTGCCGATGTTTTTCATCGTGTGGCAATGATCCCGGTTAACGTGCCAATGAACATGCGACGGGTGATCACCAAAGCGATACAACGCTCGTCAAAACCTGATCTGGCCATTGAAGTGGCGGCGGAAGCGGGGAGAAGGGGCGTTGAGTCGATTCCGACCCTGTTGCGTAAAATGTTCTCCCGCGTGCTCTGGCTGGCACGCGGCAAAGCGGATTAGTCTTGTGTGGCCTGTTTGACCTGTGCGATCAGGCTGTCGAGCATTTCGAGCGGCAACAGGAAGTGACTATTTGCTTAAAGTATTCGTGTGCCTAAAAACAGGGGTTTCGTTGAAGGGGAGTTTAGATAGAATCAACGGTTATAATTGCCTGTACATTTATTTGGAATATTTATGAACCTCAAGGGAAAACGCAGGAAGCTGTATCTGCTGCTTGCAGTTGTCGTGCTCGTGGGTGGATTCTGGCTGTGGCAGGTGCTCAATGCACCGGTCCCGCAGTATCAAACGTTAATTGTTCGTCCGGGGGAATTGCAGCAAAACGTGCTCGCGACGGGCAAGCTGGATGCGCTGCGCAAGGTTGACGTAGGCGCGCAGGTGAGTGGTCAGTTGAAAACCCTCTCGGTCGAGATTGGAGACAAGGTCAAAAAAGGCCAGCTTTTGGGCGTCATTGATCCTGAGCAGGCAGAAAACCAAATCCGGGAAGTGGAAGCCACGCTGATGGAACTGCGTGCTCAGCGCAGCCAGGCGGTAGCTGAACGTAATCTGGCGCAGGTGACGCTGGGGCGTCAGCAGGCGCTGGCAAAAACGCAGGCGGTTTCTCGTCAGGATCTGGATACAGCCACCACCGAGCTTGCGGTGAAACAGGCGCAAATCGGCACCATTGACGCGCAGATTAAGCGCAACCAGGCGTCGTTAGATACCGCCAAAACTAACCTCGATTACACCCGTATCGTGGCACCGATGGCAGGCGAAGTAACGCAAATCACCACGCTACAGGGCCAGACCGTGATCGCCGCACAGCAGGCACCAAACATCCTGACGCTGGCGGATATGGGCACCATGCTGGTTAAAGCGCAGGTTTCAGAAGCTGACGTGATTCATCTTAAACCGGGTCAAAAAGCCTGGTTTACGGTGCTGGGGGATCCGCAAACGCGTTACGAAGGGGTATTAAAAGATATCCTGCCGACGCCGGAAAAGGTAAACGACGCCATTTTCTACTATGCCCGTTTCGAAGTGCCTAACCCGAAAGGTGTGCTGCGTCTGGACATGACGGCGCAAGTGCATATTCAGCTCACCGGCGTGAAGGATGTCCTGACCGTGCCGCTGGCGGCGCTGGGTGAGTCGGTGGGAAATAATCGCTATAAGGTGAAGGTGTTACGCACTGGCGAAACCCGCGAACGCGAGGTGGAGATTGGTGAGCGTAATGACACCGACGTGGTGATTGTGAAAGGGCTGGAAGAAGGCGACGAGGTCGTGACCAGCGAAAGCCTGCCGGGAGCCGTTAAATGACGGCGCTGCTGGAGCTGAATGATATCCGTCGTAGTTATCCTTCCGGGGATGGCGCGGTGGAGGTGCTTAAAGGTATTTCACTTCGCGTGGAAGCGGGCGAGATGGTCGCCATCGTCGGGGCGTCTGGCTCCGGAAAATCCACGTTGATGAACATTCTCGGTTGCCTGGATAAACCGACCAGCGGCTCGTATCGCGTGGCAGGAACCGACATCTCGACGCTGGACAGCGATGCTCTCGCAAAGCTGCGTCGTGAACACTTCGGCTTTATCTTCCAGCGCTATCATTTGCTCTCGCACCTGACGGCTGCGCAAAACGTTGAAGTACCTGCAGTGTACGCCGGGGTTGAGCGGAAAAAACGCCTTGAGCGAGCGAAGGCGCTGTTGACGCGTCTGGGGTTAGCCGAACGCGTGGATTATCAGCCTTCTCAGCTTTCTGGCGGTCAGCAGCAGCGTGTGAGTATCGCGCGCGCGCTGATGAACGGAGGGCAGGTGATTCTGGCCGATGAACCCACCGGCGCGCTGGATAGCCATTCTGGCGAAGAGGTGATGGCTATCCTGCACCAGCTGCGCGATCAGGGGCACACGGTGATCATCGTGACCCACGATCCTACGGTGGCGGCGCAGGCTGAAAGGATTATCGAAATTCATGACGGCGAGCTGGTGAGCAATCCGCCTGCTAAAAAAGCCCACGCGGGGGTGCATAAAGAGGTGCTTCCTCCTCCAACGGGATGGGGGCAGTTTGTCAGCGGGTTTCGCGAGGCGCTCACCATGGCATGGCTGGCGATGGCGGCGAACAAGATGCGTACGCTGCTGACCATGCTCGGGATTATTATCGGGATCGCTTCGGTGGTCTCGATTGTGGTGGTCGGCGACGCGGCCAAACAGCTGGTGCTGGCGGACATCCGCGCGATTGGCACCAACACGATTGATATTTATCCCGGTAAAGATTTTGGCGATGACGAGCCGCAGAATCAGCAGGCACTGAAGTATGACGATTTAACCGCGATTCAAAAGCAGCCGTGGGTTAACTCCGCCACGCCTGCCGTTTCGCAAAATCTTCGTCTGCGCTATGGCAACATCGACGTGGCGGCCAGCGCGAATGGCGTTAGCGGCGATTATTTTAACGTCTATGGAATGACCTTCAGCGAAGGCGCAACCTTTAATGCCGAACAGCTGGCGGGCAGAGCGCAGGTTGTGGTGCTGGATCAGAATTCGCGCAAGCAGCTTTTTCCTGACAAAACCAACGTCGTCGGTGAAGTTATTTTGGTCGGGAATATGCCTGCGACGGTCATTGGCGTTGCCGAAGAGAAACAATCGATGTTCGGCAGCAGCAAAATCCTGCGCGTCTGGCTCCCGTATACCACTATTTCCGGGCGCATCATGGGACAGTCCTGGCTTAACTCCATCACCGTGCGGGTGAAAGAGGGCTATGACAGCGCGTTGGCCGAGCAGCAGATTGAACGTCTGTTGACGCTGCGCCATGGAAAGAAAGATTTCTTCACCTGGAATATGGACGGGGTATTGAAAACGGCTGAAAAGACCACACGTACTCTACAGATGTTCCTGACGCTGGTGGCGGTTATCTCGCTGGTGGTTGGCGGTATTGGCGTAATGAATATTATGCTGGTGTCGGTAACCGAACGTACGCGTGAAATTGGTATCCGCATGGCGGTTGGCGCGCGGGCAAGCGATGTACTGCAACAGTTTTTGATCGAAGCGGTGCTGGTGTGTCTGGTGGGCGGTGCGTTGGGCATTGCGTTGTCGATGCTGATTGCCTTCAGTTTGCAGCTTTTTTTACCCGGCTGGGAAATTGGTTTCTCGCCGCTTGCGATATTGACTGCTTTTTTGTGCTCAACGTTTACCGGCGTTTTGTTTGGCTGGTTGCCGGCACGCAATGCAGCACGTCTGGATCCGGTGGATGCGCTGGCGCGCGAGTAACGATGCCAATAAAAATGCCAGCCGATCGGGCTGGCATTTTGACTGCAGGATGTACACAATGAAGTAGAGAGCTATGCTACCGCTTCTACTTCGATGGGCACAATGACGCTGGCATGATTGCCTTTTGGTCCCTGGTGAACATCAAACCGGACCGATTGCCCGGCTTTTAGCGTTCTGTATCCATCCATCTGAATGGTGGAATAGTGAGCGAAGATATCTTCGCCGCCGCCTTCAGGGCAGATAAATCCAAACCCTTTGGCGTTGTTGAACCACTTAACAGTACCCATTTCCATACTTCGACATCCTTCGTATATCTTATTAAGTAAGATGGAATGAACCGGTGGTGGAGTGGGGGCTGTTCAAAACCTCGCCAACTCACGCTTGTACAATTTAGATAAACCAAACATCGCGTCAAGCGTTTGGCACTGGAGTTGGGATAAGAATCAACCAATTTTTGAAGCGGTTAACGCTATGGGCCGAGAATGTGACAGACATCGCGGATGGCAATAATAGATGATAGCTATCTGATATCTGAGGTAGATTCAAATAATGCATAGACATCTGCCGTAAACCGTAACTGATGATGACGACTGACAATGGGCAAGACGAATGACTGGCTGGATTTTAACCAGCTGGCGGAAGATAAACTGCGCGACGCGCTAAAACCGCCATCTATGTATAAAGTTATGTTAATGAACGATGATTACACGCCGATGGAATTTGTTATTGACGTGCTGCAAAAGTTCTTTTCTTATGATGTAGAACGTGCAACGCAACTGATGCTTACCGTTCACTATCGCGGCAAAGCCATCTGTGGTGTCTTTACCGCAGAAGTCGCCGAAACAAAGGTGGCGATGGTGAACGACTATGCCAGGGAGAACGAGCATCCGTTGCTGTGTACGCTGGAAAAAGCCTGAAAAGGCATAAAAATTGGGGGAGGTGCCTATGCTCAATCAAGAACTGGAACTCAGTTTAAACATGGCTTTCGCCAGAGCGCGTGAGCACCGACATGAGTTTATGACCGTCGAGCACTTACTGCTCGCACTGCTTAGCAACCCATCTGCCCGCGAAGCGCTGGAAGCCTGCTCCGTGGATCTGGTGGCGCTACGTCAGGAACTCGAAGCCTTCATCGAACAAACCACACCGGTGCTGCCCGTCAGTGAAGAAGAGCGCGACACTCAGCCGACGCTTAGCTTCCAGCGCGTATTGCAGCGTGCGGTGTTCCACGTCCAGTCTTCTGGGCGTAGCGAAGTGACCGGCGCGAACGTGCTGGTTGCCATCTTTAGTGAGCAGGAGTCGCAGGCGGCGTATCTTCTGCGCAAACACGAAGTCAGCCGACTCGACGTGGTCAACTTTATCTCCCACGGAACGCGTAAAGACGAGCCGAACCAGCCGTCTGATTCCAGCAATCAGGTTAATAACAACGAAGAGCAAGCAGGCGGGGAGGATCGTATGGAAAACTTCACCACCAATCTTAACCAGCTTGCTCGCGTTGGCGGTATCGATCCGCTGATTGGCCGCGACAAGGAGCTGGAGCGTGCCATTCAGGTACTGTGCCGTCGTCGTAAGAATAACCCACTGTTGGTGGGTGAATCGGGCGTGGGTAAAACCGCCATTGCCGAAGGGCTCGCCTGGCGCATTGTGCAGGGCGACGTTCCCGAAATCATGGCCGACTGCACGATTTACTCGCTGGATATCGGTTCCTTGCTGGCAGGCACCAAATACCGTGGCGATTTCGAAAAACGCTTTAAAGCTTTGCTGAAGCAGCTGGAGCAAGACACCAGCAGCATCCTGTTTATCGATGAAATCCACACCATCATCGGCGCAGGTGCGGCTTCTGGTGGGCAGGTGGATGCCGCTAACCTGATCAAACCGCTGCTTTCCAGCGGCAAGATCCGCGTGATGGGCTCCACCACTTATCAGGAGTTCAGCAACATTTTCGAGAAAGACCGTGCGTTAGCGCGTCGCTTCCAGAAAATCGACGTGACTGAGCCGTCTGTTGAAGAAACCGTGCAGATAATCAACGGCCTGAAACCGAAGTACGAAGCGCACCACGACGTGCGTTACACGGCGAAAGCGGTTCGTGCAGCGGTGGAGCTGGCGGTGAAATACATCAACGATCGTCATCTGCCGGATAAAGCGATTGACGTGATCGACGAAGCGGGCGCACGTGCGCGTCTGATGCCGGTCAGCAAACGCAAGAAAACCGTCAACGTGGCGGATATCGAGTCCGTGGTGGCGCGTATTGCACGTATTCCTGAGAAGAGCGTTTCTCAGAGCGATCGTGACACGCTGCGTACACTCGGCAATCGCCTGAAAATGCTGGTGTTTGGTCAGGATAAAGCCATTGAGGCCTTAACCGAAGCGATCAAAATGGCACGTGCCGGGCTGGGACATGACCACAAGCCTGTCGGTTCCTTCCTGTTCGCCGGTCCAACCGGTGTGGGTAAAACCGAGGTGACGGTACAGCTCTCCAAAGCGCTGGGCATTGAGCTGCTGCGTTTTGATATGTCCGAGTATATGGAGCGTCACACCGTCAGCCGTTTGATTGGTGCGCCTCCGGGATACGTGGGCTTTGATCAGGGCGGCTTGCTGACTGATGCGGTCATTAAGCATCCGCACGCGGTTCTGCTGCTTGATGAAATCGAGAAAGCGCACCCGGACGTGTTCAATATCCTGCTACAGGTGATGGACAACGGAACGCTGACCGATAACAACGGGCGCAAAGCGGACTTCCGCAACGTGGTGCTGGTGATGACCACCAACGCCGGGGTGCGAGAAACCGAGCGTAAATCTATCGGCCTGATCCATCAGGACAACAGCACCGATGCGATGGAGGAGATCAAGAAGATCTTTACGCCGGAGTTCCGTAACCGTCTGGACAACATTATCTGGTTCGATCACTTGTCTACCGAGGTGATTCATCAGGTGGTGGACAAGTTCATCGTCGAGTTGCAGGTTCAGCTGGATCAGAAAGGCGTCTCGCTGGAAGTGAGCCAGGAGGCCCGCGACTGGCTGGCCGAGAAAGGCTACGACCGTGCAATGGGCGCGCGTCCAATGGCGCGAGCCATTCAGGACAACCTGAAGAAACCGTTGGCGAACGAACTGCTGTTTGGCTCGCTGGTGGACGGTGGACAGGTAACCGTGGCGCTGGATCAGGTGAAGAAAGAGCTGACGTATGATTTCCAGAGTGCGCAGAAGCATAAGCCGGAAGCGGCTCACTAATTTTTCATATTGAGCTTAAAAACCGGGCGCAAGCCCGGTTTTTTTATGCCTGTCATTCGATTTCGTCTCCTGAATTGACAGCTTGCACAATGCACTCCCTCTCCATTCAGGGTGTACGGTCCGGGAACATGCAGCTCAGTTGGTCATTCCGTTCACTTACAGACCTGTGCTTCTCTATGAACCCGGAAACGGTGAACGTGCCATGGCGGCTCAATCGCCGCCGCCCTGGCAACCCGGGCTCCCGGCAAGAAAATCGTCGCTTCGCGATTCCCTCGTCTTATTCCTTTCGGCTATCGGGGACGGGCGCTGCAACGTCCCTGTAAATGCGCCCTCGCCGCGCATCCATGCGCGTCGCCCCGGCCTTCAGTCAACGATTCGGCGATTTACAGCCGGACCAGGTCATCGCTGTCAGCCTGAATTTCCTTGAAACCAGGCTTTAGCTGAAATTTTGCGAGGCGCTTTCCAGAATTTTGATGTGGTTATTGCTGGATAAAATTACAGTAATAGAATGGCGGCGCACCTGCAAAATCAGGTGTCAGGATTGGCGTCCTGAAAGTGTGTGAGCAGCAGTATTTGCTGCGGGCTTCGTTCGCCCTAAGGAAAAGGGTATAATTCTGCATCTGGCGGGCGAATCGGAAGCTTCTTAGGAAGCGCCAGTATGCACACACGCTGGTACGCCAATTCCTTTTCGTCCGCCGCCAGCGAACCTGGCGTTTCCTGCGGTGGTAAATTCAAAGTGTGTGAAGGAATTACCCAATGAATACAGAAAACAATTTCGCCCTGCTCTACAGCGAGCTCTCCCTTAAACCCGATCTCACCACGTTAGCTGAGCGCTGCAATTTGCTCACTGAAATCCTGCTGGACTGCCACTCGCTGCCACAAACACAGCCAGTCTGCCGTTGCCTGGGGGCGTATCTGGATCGCATGAAATGCGAGCTAACGGAATCAATGAGTGATTTTCACGTGGTCGAATTCGAGGAAGAGCAACCGGTGCCGCAGCGCAAAGAATGGTTGCTGGAAGAGACCGAAACAAAATGTGATTACAGCCGCGCAATAAATCACGTGCTGTTAATTTCTCATTTTGACCGCGATATGCTGCCACATTTGACGGGGTTGTTGCACGATATTACCCATGCAGTTGCTGAAGATTTAACCAGACCGCTGTGTCCACAAGTGGCCATTCATGTTTCATCTCAGCAACACTGATACCATGAAATAAAAAAAGGTCGGGAAATCCCGACCTTTTTTATTATTCATCTGCCATTACAGGCGAAAACTATTAGCGACTACGGAAGACAATGCGGCCTTTGCTCAGGTCGTACGGGGTCAGCTCAACAGTCACTTTGTCGCCCGTTAAAATGCGGATGTAGTTTTTACGCATTTTACCGGAGATATGCGCGGTTACCACGTGACCGTTTTCCAGTTCTACGCGAAACATGGTATTAGGTAACGTATCAAGTACGGTACCCTGCATTTCAATATTGTCTTCTTTGGCCATCTAATCCTCTGGGGTATCACTACCAAGTTTTGAACCGGCAAGATAATGCCGAAATTCATCAATTAAGTAAAGAATTGCGCGTCTAAAACGCTGCAAAACAGTTTCGGCGCATTGCCCAGTCGTCACGGTAAAACCGCACGAGAAGCGCATTCGTAAAGGGGACGACAGGATAAACGTATGGACGTTATCTGGTGCGAAGGGTTCCCAAACGGCGGCGGGGCAACAGGCAGAAGCTACTCTGCGGCACCAATTATAACACCGCTAGTCAAAAATGGGCGGAAAACATTTACGACTGAGGCAGAAAGAGCGTTCTGGGGACCCAAAAGTTCTGCGGGAGCTTCTGCAAGCGCAGCACATCAAGCTCTTCCAGGTAATGACGGCGTGATATTTCTACCGCTCCCAATGATGCGGTGTGCTCATTGAGGACCTGACAATCCAGCAGTTGACCACCGCGCGCAGCGAATTCCTGGCAAAATATCAACAATGCTGTTTTGGAAGCATTAACCGCCCGGCTGAACATCGATTCACCGCAAAAAAGTGTGCCTTGCGCGACACCGTACATTCCGCCGACCAGTTCATTGTCGTCCCATACTTCGATGGAATGCGCATGGCCCAACTCATGCAAGCGATGATAGGCGACCAGGATATCGCGGGTGATCCAGGTTCCTTCATGTCGATCGCTGGCGCAGCCTTCGATCACCTGACCAAAGGCATGATTGAGCGTGACGCGATAAGGGGATTTTGCATGGAAGCGCTTCATGCTACGACTCAGATGAAACTGCCCAGGCAGTAATACGGCTCGCGGATCGGGCGACCACCATAAAATCGGATCGCCGGGAGAAAACCACGGGAAAATCCCGCGCTGATAAGCCATCAGCAGTCGCGCAGGACTTAAATCACCGCCTAGCGCCAGTAGCCCATTAGGTTCACGCAGCGCTCCCTCTGGCGAAGGGAACGCGATATTATGACGAGAAAGCTGGACCAGGCGCATGACGACGGAACTCCAATACGCGAGTTAGGATCGGTTCAAATATAGTCTACAGACGCTGTTTAAACTGGTAGTAGCGACCCTGTTTCGCCAACAATTCTGCGTGACTACCTTGCTCAATAATTTGCCCATTGTCCATCACAATTATTTGGTCAAAATTCGCCAGCCCGCGCAGGCGATGTGTCACCATGAGCACGGTTTTGTCCTTCATCACTTGCGCCAGTAAATCAAGGATTTGGCTCTCGGTTGTTGCATCTAAACCTTCTGTCGGTTCGTCGAGCAACATCAGCGGCGCATCGTGCAGGACCGCGCGTGCAACAGCCAGACGACGCAACTCACCGCCAGAAAGCTGACGGCCACCTTCGCCAAGCCAGCCGTTAAGCCCGTCATCTTCCAGCAGCTTATGCAGGCCCACTTGCTCCAGAACCGTACACAGCTTTTCGTCCGAGGCAGTCGGCGAGGCGAGCAGCAGGTTGTCGCGAAGCGTCGCACTAAACAAATGCACGCGCTGAGGCACCACGCTCACCGCTTTACGTAGCGCTTGCTCGCTGAAATCGACAAGCGGCGTTCCGTTGAAAGCGATCTGTCCCTGACGGGGATCCCACGCGCGGGTCAGCAGTTGCAGCAGCGTTGACTTACCGCATCCTGTTCGTCCAAGAATCGCGACATGGTCACCCGCCTGGATAGACAGAGTAATGTCGTTCAGCGCCGGTTGCGTCTGCCCGTCATAGGCAAAGGTCACGTTGTTAAGCTTAAGTGCGATGCGCTCAGGAGAGACTGTTTCCTGCGTGGTGAACTGGACTTCCGGCGTTTGCTCAGTAATTTGCGTGATGCGCACGGCGGAGGCTATCACCTGGCCAAGATGCTGAAATGCACCCGTTACCGGGGCCAGAGCCTCAAAGGCCGCCAGCGCACAAAAGACAAACAGAGCAATCAGTGCGCCAGGTTGAACGTTGCCGCCGACGCTGCCAGAGGCCATCCACAGCATAGCAATAACCGCAACCCCGCCAATCAGTAGCATGACGGCCTGAGAAAGCGCCGTCAGTTCGGACTGCCTGCGTTGGGCTTCGTGCCAGCTTAACTCAGTGCTTTCCATGCGCGCGCGATAGCGGCGGCTGGCACCAAAAATAGTCAATTCAGCCTGACCTTGCAGCCAGGATGTCAATTGCTGGCGATAATCTCCGCGCAGGCGGGTTAAGTTCTCTCCGGTCGATTTACCTGCGCGATAAAACAGCGGCGGCAACAGGAAAAGCGTTAACAGCATAATCCCACCGAGCGTGAGGGCGATCGGCACATCGAGAACACTGAGGCCCAGCGTGACGACGACGATAACGACCAGGGCACCAACCAGCGGAGAAATGACGCGCAGATAAAGGTGGTCCAGCGTGTCGACGTCCGCGACGACGCGATTGAGTAATTCTCCCTGGCGAAAACGTGCCAGTCCGGCAGGGGAGAGCGGGAGCAGTTTGCTGAAAGTGAAAATACGCAGATGTTGCAGGACGCGGAAGGTGGCGTCGTGGCTGACCAGGCGTTCAAAGTAACGGCCTGCGGTACGGACGATGGCCGTACCGCGCACACCCGCAGCAGGCAGCATGTAGTTGAAGCTATACAGCCCGGCGAACCCGGCCACGGCAGATGCCGAAAGGAACCAGCCTGAGAGCGTCAGAAGACCAATACTGGCTAAAAGGGTCACAATAGCCAGCACAATACCCAGCGTTAGCATCCATTTGTGGCGTTTGTAGAGCGCAAGATAAGGCAGTAAAGCACGCATTAGATCTCCTCCTGACGATTCGCCAGCAGGGCGGCGAAAGGCCCTTCTGCAGCGACGAGCGTCGCATAATTCCCTTGCTCGACAATACGACCATTATCCATCACCCAAATCTCATCCCAGTCGGCAATGCCTTCGAGCTGATGCGTAACCATTAACGTCGTTTGCTGTTTTGAGGCGTCATTGAGTGCCTGCATGACGCGTTGTTCGCTGTGGGCATCGAGGCTAGCGGCTGGTTCATCCAACAGCATGAGCTGGCTTGGGTTAAGCAGGGCACGAGCAACGGCAATACGCTGCGCTTGACCGACGGACAAACCCGACGATTGATCGCCTACAACGGTATCAACGCCATTCGGGAGCATTGGAAGGAATTCGCTGACCCACGCGCGGTCAAGCACCGACTGAAGTTCGTTTTCACGCGCGTCAGGGCGAGCCAGTAGCACGTTATCCCGCAGCGTCGGGGCCGGTAGCTGTGGATTTTGCCCCACCCAACTCAACTGCTTGCGCCATGCGTCAGGCTCCAACGCGCGCAGTTCTGTGCGGTTAACCTGTAATGAGCCGGTATAGGCCATAAATCCAGAAAGCGCGTTAAGCAGCGAGCTTTTTCCTGAACCGCTGGTGCCCACCAAAACAACACGTTGGCCCGCGCTCAGGGTGAAGTTAAGCGGCCCGGCAAGGACTTTGCCATCTGGCGACAGTACCGAAAAATCGTTGGCCTCAAGCGTGATGGCGTCTTTGCTATTAAGGGTAATATCGCCACGTTCCGGGTGAGCAAGCGGCGTTTCAAGGAAAGTTTTGAGACTGTCCGCTGCGCCAACAGCCTGCGCTTTAGCATGGTAAAACGTGCCAAGATCGCGCAGGGGCTGGAAAAACTCCGGTGCCAGAATCAGCGCAAGGAACCCGGCAGAAAGCGTCACTGCCGTGCCGTAGTGTCCGAAATCCAGCGCGCCAAGGTAGGAGAAGCCAAAGTAGACGGCCACTAATGCAATGGAGAGCGAGGTAAAGAATTCAAGTACGCCAGAGGAAAGGAAGGCCATACGCAACACTTCCATGGTGCGCTGACGAAAATCCTGCGAGGCCTGGCGGATATTCTCCGTCTCAGCTTCGCCACGCCCAAAGACGCGCAAGGTTTCCATGCCACGCAGTCGGTCAAGGAAGTGCCCACTCAGGCGACCCAGGGCAAGGAAGTTTCGACGGTTGGCATCGGCAGCGCCCATCCCCACCATCGCCATAAACATAGGAATCAACGGGGCAGTGCCCAGCAGTATCAACGCCGCAACCCAGTTAACCGGGAAAATGGCGAGCACGATCAGCAGCGGGACGAACACTGCCAACGCCATCTGGGGGAGATAGCGTGCATAGTAATCGTGCATGTCATCGATTTGCTCGAGGATAAGCGTAGCCCAGCTTCCGGCGGGCTTTCCCTGAATCCAGGCCGGGCCGGCCTCCTGAAGTCTGTCCAGAACCTGACGGCGGATTTCATAGCGAATGTGCTGCCCGGCGTGAAAACCGACGCGTTCACGTAGCCAAACAACCCAGGCGCGCAGAACAAAGATCAACACCAGCACGATAAAAGGCATCAGCAATGCCTCGCGAGGAATGTTCTCCATGATCATATGATTAAGAATGCGGGCCAGCAGCCATGCCTGGGCGACAATCAACAAACCACTGATAAAACCCAAAAGACGGGAAATATTGAGCCAGCGACGGGATAGAACGCTTTGCTGTTTTAGCCAGCGAGTTAACTCTTGTTGACGGTTTTTTTCCATTGCGCGCTTTGCAGGTGAAGTTATAAGAATTAGGCATGGCAATGTTACAACGCAGAGACAATAAAGGCGACTTATCGCCGCCTTTATTTACGTTTGTTACTGACTTGTAAAGATTATTTACTGAGTTCCGCCAGTCCGTCGAGATAGCGTTCTGCATCCAGTGCCGCCATACAGCCGGTGCCAGCAGAGGTGATCGCCTGACGATAAATATGGTCCATCACATCACCGGCCGCGAATACGCCTGGAATGCTGGTCTGCGTCGCGTTACCGTGAATACCCGACTGCACTTTTATGTAGCCGTTTTCCAGCGCCAGTTGACCGTCGAAAATCGCCGTATTAGGGCTGTGACCGATGGCAACGAACAGCCCTGCAACTTCCAGTGATTCTACGTTGTCGGTATTTTGCGTATCGCGCAGGCGTAGGCCGGACACACCCATTTGGTCGCCAGTGACTTCTTCTAGCGTGCGGTGGGTATGCAGCACGATATTACCGCTCGCCACTTTATCCATCAGACGTTTGATCAGAATTTTCTCTGCGCGGAAGCTATCGCGACGGTGAATCAGGTGCACTTCAGAGGCGATGTTTGCCAGATAAAGTGCTTCTTCAACCGCCGTGTTACCGCCGCCAATCACCGCCACTTTTTGATTGCGATAGAAGAAACCATCACAGGTTGCACAGGCCGATACGCCACGGCCTTTGAACGCTTCCTCAGAAGGTAAACCGAGGTAACGTGCCGACGCGCCCGTTGCGACGATCAGCGCGTCACAGGTGTATTCGCCATTGTCGCCGGTCAAACGGAAGGGACGATTTTGCAGATCAACGTTGTTGATGTGATCAAACAAGATCTCGGTATCGAATTTGGTCGCGTGCTCGTGCATACGCTCCATCAGCAGCGGCCCGGTCAGGTCGTTCGGGTCGCCTGGCCAGTTTTCCACTTCAGTCGTGGTGGTCAACTGACCGCCTTTTTCCATGCCGGTGATTAAAACCGGTTGCAGGTTAGCGCGTGCAGCATAGACCGCTGCGGTGTAGCCCGCAGGTCCAGAACCAAGGATTAGCAGCTTACTGTGTTTAGCCGTGCCCATGAGATCCCCATTGTTGTTGGCAGACATTTGCTCGGATTGTAGGGAATTTGTTGCCGTAAAAAAAGAGCACAGCAATTTTGTCACCGATTTGTGCAATAGCCAGCAGTGATGGATGCTGCCATAAGAGCGTAATAACATAACGTTTTATGATGAAAATCGGTCGTTTATAAGACAATTAAATGAGGTTAAATACCCGGCCGCCATGAATAACTGGCACGTTGTACTAAAAAACGATGTTTTGCTTTGACAATCCCCTGCGCTTTTGCGAAAACATTGAAGGAAGAAAAAAAACCGCGCTAACGGTGTGTCGCATAGGCATGCACGTAAACGTCATTTTTACCGGGTCAATGAAATTTACGCATGGTGTGGACAGATACCTTACGTGATGTCGGTGACTGCCTCTGGGCAACGGTCTTCTTACCGTAGAACCCGAATCTGCATCGCGCAAACAACATAAACAGGCGATGCGATAAGCAACGGGTACAGACTCTGAACAGTGAAGTGCAAAGGGTCCAGGCAGGAGTAGGGAAGGAATACAGAGAGACAATAATAATGGTAGATAGCAAGAAGCGCCCTGGCAAAGATCTCGACCGTATCGATCGTAACATTCTTAATGAGCTGCAAAAGGATGGGCGTATTTCCAACGTCGAGCTTTCAAAACGTGTGGGTCTTTCCCCGACGCCGTGCCTAGAGCGTGTGCGTCGACTGGAGAGACAGGGTTTTATTCAGGGCTATACTGCTCTGTTAAACCCGCATTATCTGGATGCCTCACTTCTGGTTTTTGTTGAGATTACTCTGAATCGTGGCGCACCGGATGTGTTTGAGCAATTCAACACCGCAGTACAAAAACTTGAAGAAATTCAAGAATGTCATCTGGTTTCAGGCGATTTCGACTATCTGTTGAAAACCCGCGTACCGGACATGTCTGCCTATCGTAAACTGCTGGGTGAAACCCTGCTGCGACTGCCTGGCGTGAACGACACCCGTACTTATGTGGTGATGGAAGAAGTCAAACAGAGCAATCGTCTGGTAATTAAGACGCGCTAATACGGAACAGGTGCAAAATAAGTGTAATTTGATTACACTCCTGTTAATCCATACAGCAACAGTGCCGGGTATCCCGGCGCTGTTGTCCGTTTTAGCAAACAGGCAGGAATTGCCTGGTACCTGGAGTGCTTTTCTTGAGCCAGGAATACACTGAAGACAAAGAAGTCACATTAAGTAAGTTAAGCAGCGGGCGCCGACTCCTTGAGGCGTTATTGATTCTTGTTGCCCTTTTTGCCGTCTGGCTGATGGCCGCCTTACTCAGTTTTAACCCTTCGGATCCCAGCTGGTCGCAAACGGCGTGGCATGAACCTATCCATAATTTGGGTGGGATTCCTGGCGCGTGGCTTGCGGATACGCTGTTCTTCGTTTTTGGCGTAATGGCGTACACCATTCCGGTCATCATTGTCGGGGGATGCTGGTTTGCCTGGCGTCATCGACAGAACGAAGAGTACATCGACTATTTCGCCGTTTCGCTGCGCATGATTGGCGTACTGGCATTGATTCTGACCTCCTGTGGGCTGGCGGCAATCAACGCTGATGATATCTGGTATTTTGCCTCAGGCGGCGTGATTGGTAGCCTTTTAAGCACCGCAATCAAACCTATGCTGCACAGCAGTGGCGGCACCATTACGCTCCTCTGCATTTGGGCCGCAGGCCTTACGCTCTTTACCGGCTGGTCATGGGTCAGCATTGCTGAAAAGCTTGGCGGTTTTATCCTCAACATTCTGACCTTTGCCAGCAATCGCACTCGGCGTGATGATACGTGGGTGAATGAAGATGAATATGAAGATGACGACGATTATGAAGAAGAGTCGTCATCCGCGACTCGTGGCGAGTCTCGTCGCACGCGCATCATGCGTGGTGCTCTGGCGCGCCGTAAGCGCGTCGCTGAAAAATTTGCTAATCCTTTAGGCCGCAAAACTGACGCTGCGCTTTTCTCCGGCAAACGCATGGATGATGAAGAGCAGGTGGCCTATAGCGCAGGGGGCGTAGCTGCCGATCCGGACGATGTGCTGTTCTCTGGCAATCGCGCGATGTCTACCGATTATGATGAATATGACCCGCTATTGAACGGCCATTCAGTCACAGAACCCGTGGCTGCCGCTGCGCTCGCAACTACGGCGGCGCAAGTATATGCAGCACCGGTCGAGGCAGTGATGCCTTCTGCCCCAACGTTCACGTCTGAACCCTCCATGCAGCAACCTGCGGTTGACTGGCAAACTGCGCCAGGGGTTCACACGCCTGAACCGATTATTGCCCCACAGCCCGAAAGCTATGCGCCGGTGCAACAACCGGAGCCGTGGCAGCAGCCGTACCAGGCTGAACCCGCTTACGAACCACAATCTAATCCAGAATATGCAGAACCTGTCGCGCAACCGTATCAGGAATACACCCCTGAACCGATTGTTGAGCCGCAGATTGAAGTGGAAGAGGTCAAACCTGTTCGCCCGCCGATGTACTACTTTGAAGAAGTAGAGGAAAGGCGTGCGCGAGAACGCGAACAACTGGCGGCATGGTATCAGCCGGTACCTGAGCCACTGAAAGAGCCTGAGGTTATTCGCCCTGTTACACCGCCTGCCTTTACGGCCCCGTCCGTAGATCCAATGGCATCGGTCACTCCGGTTGCCGCGGGTGTTAAACATGCCACCGCAACGGCGGCAACCGCTGCCGCTACCGCCGCGCCAGTATTCAGTCTGGCCGCAGGTGGTGCACCTCGTCCGCAGGTGAAAGAGGGGATTGGCCCGCAACTACCTCGTCCGAATCGGGTCCGCGTCCCGACACGTCGTGAGCTGGCGTCCTATGGCATTAAGTTGCCTTCTCAGCGCATGACGGAAGACAAAACCAGCGAACCTGAATATGAAGATGACGCAGAAGCAATGCATCAAGACGAACTGGCTCGCCAGTTTGCCGCGCAGCAGCATCAGCGTTACAGCGAAGAAGAGCAAACTGAGCCGCAGCAATTCTCTGCGCAGGATCATGAAGACGATGCGGCAGAGGCTGAGCTGGCTCGCCAGTTCGCTGCGACGCAGCAGCAGCGCTACTCTGGCGATCAGCCATCCGGTGCGAATGCGTTCTCATTGTCGGATTTTGAATTCTCGCCGATGAAGGATCTGGTCAACGACACGCCGAGTGAACCTTTGTTTACGCCAGGCGTTATGCCTGAAGCGGAACCCGTGCGTCAGTCGTTTGCACCACCGCAGCCTCACGTTCAAACACCACCGGTACAACAGCCGGTGGCAGTGCCACCACAATACGCGCCTCAGCAGCCTCCTGCACACGCGCAGGAAAGTTTGATTCACCCTCTGTTGATGCGCAATGGTGACAGCCGTCCGGTGCAGAGACCGACCACACCGCTGCCGTCGCTGGATCTTTTAACCTCGCCACCTACCGAGGTTGAACCTGTCGACACCTTCGCGCTGGAACAAATGGCGCGTCTGGTTGAAACACGTCTGGCTGATTTCCGTATCAAAGCGGATGTGGTGAATTACTCGCCAGGTCCGGTGATTACCCGTTTTGAACTGAATTTGGCACCTGGCGTTAAAGCTGCGCGAATTTCCAACCTGTCTCGTGACCTGGCGCGTTCCCTTTCGACCGTTGCCGTGCGCGTCGTTGAGGTCATTCCGGGTAAACCGTACGTTGGCCTGGAGCTACCTAATAAAAAGCGCCAGACGGTTTATCTGCGTGAAGTGCTTGATAATGCGAAGTTCCGGGATAACCCGTCTCCGTTAACTATCGTCTTAGGCAAAGATATCGCGGGTGATCCGGTTGTCGCCGATCTGGCGAAAATGCCTCACCTGCTGGTGGCGGGTACAACGGGTTCCGGTAAATCTGTCGGTGTGAATGCGATGATTCTGAGCATGCTTTATAAGGCTCAGCCAGAAGACGTGCGCTTCATCATGATTGATCCGAAAATGCTCGAACTGTCCGTCTATGAAGGTATTCCGCATCTGCTCACCGAAGTCGTGACTGACATGAAAGACGCAGCCAACGCGCTGCGCTGGAGCGTGAATGAGATGGAACGACGCTACAAGCTGATGTCTGCGCTTGGCGTGCGTAATCTTGCAGGCTATAACGATAAAATTGCCGAAGCGGCCCGTATGGGGCGTCCGATTCCAGACCCTTACTGGAAGCCAGGCGACAGCATGGATGCTCAGCATCCAGTGCTGGAAAAACTGCCTTATATCGTCGTACTGGTTGATGAGTTTGCCGACCTGATGATGACGGTGGGTAAAAAAGTTGAAGAGCTGATCGCCCGACTGGCGCAGAAAGCGCGTGCGGCAGGGATTCACCTGGTGCTGGCAACGCAACGACCGTCTGTAGATGTCATCACCGGTCTGATTAAAGCCAACATCCCGACGCGTATCGCTTTCACCGTCTCCAGTAAGATTGACTCTCGCACTATCCTCGATCAGGGGGGCGCGGAATCGCTGCTGGGAATGGGGGACATGCTTTATTCTGGGCCAAACTCAAGCACACCGGTTCGTGTTCATGGTGCGTTTGTGCGTGACCAGGAAGTCCATGCCGTTGTACAGGACTGGAAAGCACGCGGTCGTCCACAATACGTTGACGGCATTACCACCGAGAGCGAAAGCGAAGGCGGTAGCGGTGGTGGCTACGACGGTGCTGAAGAATTGGATCCGTTATTCGATCAGGCAGTGAACTTCATCACCGAAAAACGCAAAGCGTCTATCTCCGGTGTGCAACGTCAGTTCCGTATCGGCTATAACCGCGCGGCACGTATTATCGAACAAATGGAAGCTCAGGGTATCGTCAGCGAGCCAGGCCATAATGGTAATCGTGAAGTTCTGGCACCACCGCCGTTTGAGTAAACGACTGCTGATTGCAAAGATGGGTAACGCCACAAAAATTAAGCATTTTCTTCTGTTACCTGTCTTCGGGCAGGTTCAGAATAGTAGACAGACCCCCATTTCGGGATGACGAATTTTAAGGACTGATAATGAAAAAAATCGCAATCGTCGGAGCATTACTGACCAGCCTTGTTGCCAGCAGTGTCTGGGCCGATGCCGCTAGCGACCTTAAAAGCCGCCTGGATAAAGTCAGCAGCTTCCACGCCAGTTTCACTCAGAAAGTGACTGACGGCAGCGGTAACGCGGTTCAGGAAGGCCAGGGCGATTTATGGGTTAAGCGTCCGAATTTGTTTAACTGGCATATGACTCAGCCTGACGAAAGTATCCTGGTATCCGATGGAACAACGTTATGGTTCTACAATCCGTTTGTTGAACAGGCGACGGCGACGTTGTTAAAAGACGCGACCAGTAACACGCCGTTTATGCTCATTGCCCGTAACCAGACTAGCGACTGGCAACAGTATAACATTAAGCAAAATGGCGATGATTTTGTGCTGACGCCAAAGGCCAGCAGCGGCAACCTGAAACAGTTCACCATCAACGTGAGCCGCAACGGAACAATCAATCAATTTAGCGCAATTGAGCAGGATGAGCAGCGTAGTAGCTACCAGCTTAAATCCCAGCAAAATGGCGCTATAGACGCATCGAAATTCACCTTTACTCCGCCACAGGGCGTAACGGTGGACGATCAACGCAATAAGTAAGAGGCGTGAGTGGGCAATCTGTCGCTCGATTTTTCTGACAATGCGTTTCAACCTCTGGCCGCCCGTATGCGGCCAGAAAATTTAGCGCAGTATATCGGCCAGCAACATTTGCTGGCTGCGGGTAAACCGTTGCCAAGGGCTATCGAAGCCGGGCATCTGCATTCCATGATCCTGTGGGGGCCACCAGGCACTGGCAAGACTACGCTGGCGGAAGTGATTGCTCGCTATGCTGATGCAGACGTAGAACGTCTCTCTGCCGTGACTTCAGGCGTGAAAGAGATCCGCGAAGCCATTGAACGTGCGCGTCAAAACCGCAATGCCGGTCGCCGTACCATTCTGTTTGTTGACGAAGTCCACCGCTTCAATAAGAGCCAGCAGGATGCCTTCCTACCGCATATTGAAGACGGTACGATCTTTTTCATCGGCGCAACCACTGAAAATCCCTCTTTCGAACTCAATTCAGCATTGCTTTCACGGGCACGTGTTTATCTTTTGAAGTCGCTTACGACCGGCGATATTGAACAGGTACTCACTCAGGCGATGATAGATAAAGCGCGTGGTTACGGCGGTCAGGATATTGCTTTACCTGACGAAACGCGTCTGGCTATTGCAGAACTGGTGAACGGAGATGCACGACGGGCGCTCAATACGCTCGAAATGATGGCCGATATGGCTGAACTCGATGATGCCGGGAAGCGCGTTTTAAAACCTGAATTATTGACGGAGATTGCCGGGGAACGTAGCGCGCGTTTTGATAACAAAGGGGATCGCTTTTACGATCTTATCTCGGCACTGCATAAATCGGTACGCGGCAGTGCGCCTGACGCGGCGCTTTACTGGTATGCACGTATCATCACCGCAGGCGGCGATCCACTGTACGTTGCACGCCGCTGCCTTGCCATTGCATCTGAAGATGTCGGTAATGCCGATCCGCGAGCGATGCAGGTCGCGATCTCAGCCTGGGATTGTTTCACCCGCGTAGGGCCAGCAGAGGGCGAACGCGCTATCGCTCAGGCCATTGTGTATTTAGCCTGCGCACCGAAAAGTAATGCCGTCTATGCCGCGTTCAAAGCCGCCATGGCTGATGCGCGTGACCGCCCGGATTATGACGTCCCGGTTCATCTGCGCAACGCACCGACCAAACTGATGAAAGAGATGGGTTACGGCCAGGAATACCGCTACGCGCACGATGAGCCGAATGCCTATGCGGCAGGCGAGGAATATTTCCCGCAGGAAATGGCACAAACGCGCTATTATCACCCGACGAACAGAGGTCTTGAAGGCAAGATTGGCGAAAAGCTCGCCTGGCTTACTGGACAGGATCAAAATAGCCCTATAAAACGCTACCGTTAGCGCGATCGTTGCGGTAATGTTGGCATAGTATCTCTGTGACCGCAGGCTGTGGTCACGTTTCCCTAATTCAATTCGATAAGCACAGGATAAGCATGCTCGATCCCAATCTGCTGCGTAACGAGCCAGACGCAGTCGCTGAAAAACTGGCACGCCGAGGCTTTAATCTGGATGTAGATAAGCTCCGCGCTCTTGAAGAGCGTCGTAAAGTTCTGCAGGTACAAACAGAAAATCTGCAGGCTGAGCGTAACTCTCGATCGAAATCCATCGGCCAGGCAAAAGCGCGCGGGGAAGATATTGAGCCATTGCGTCTGGAAGTGAATAAACTCGGTGAAGAGCTGGATCAGGCGAAAGCTGAACTAGAACTTCTCCTGGTAGAAATTCGTGATATCTCGCTGGCGATCCCTAACACTCCTGATGATAGCGTTCCTGTCGGTAAAGACGAAAACGACAACGTTGAAGTGAAACGCTGGGGCACGCCTCGCGAATTCGACTTCGAGGTTCGCGATCATGTGACACTGGGCGAAATGCATGCCGGTCTTGATTTTGCAGCTGGCGTGAAGCTAACGGGCTCTCGCTTTGTCGTGATGAAAGGTCAGATTGCGCATCTGCATCGTGCATTGGCTCAGTTCATGCTCGATTTGCACACCGAACAGCATGGTTACAGCGAAACTTACGTTCCGTATCTGGTGAACCACGAAACGCTGTACGGTACGGGTCAGTTGCCAAAATTTGCAGGCGATCTGTTCCATACTCGTCCACTGGATGAAGAAGCAGACAGCAGCAACTATGCGTTGATCCCAACCGCAGAAGTCCCTCTGACTAACCTCGTTCGTGACGAAATCATTGACGAAGACGATCTGCCTATCAAACTGACAGCACACTCTCCGTGCTTCCGTTCTGAAGCCGGTTCTTATGGTCGTGATACCCGCGGTCTGATCCGTATGCACCAGTTCGATAAAGTTGAGATGGTGCAGATTGTCCGCCCGGAAACGTCTATGGATGCGCTGGAAGAAATGACCAGTCATGCAGAGAAAGTTCTGGAGCTGCTGGGTCTGCCTTATCGTCGCATGGCACTCTGCACGGGTGACATGGGCTTTGGTGCTTGCAAAACCTTCGACCTTGAAGTGTGGGTTCCTGCACAGAATACCTACCGTGAAATCTCTTCGTGTTCTAACGTCGGTGATTTCCAGGCTCGTCGTATGCAGGCACGTTGCCGCACTAAGTCTGATAAGAAAACCCGTCTGGTCCATACCCTGAATGGTTCTGGTCTGGCAGTAGGCCGTACGCTGGTTGCTGTGCTGGAAAACTATCAGCAAGCAGATGGTCGTATTGAGATTCCTGAAATGCTGCGTCCGTACATGAAAGGCCAGCAGTACATCGGTTAATTTAGCCTTAAGTAAAAAAGCGCCCTAGGGCGCTTTTTTTATAACGATGTTTTGACTGAAAGCAATAACCCCTCCCTACAAAGTAGTAATACTCCTACAAACAGATAGTCAGCATAAAACACTAATAAAGACTCATCTCGTTATATATATAACTATATAGCGGCAAATGCCGCATCTTCATTCTTTGTGAGCAACTCAAAGCGAGTATCTATGAAAATTAAAGCGCCAGATGCTTTACTGGCTGCCGAGGTTAGTCGTCGCGGGCTGGTTAAAACTACTGCGATTGGCGGCCTGGCCGTTGCCAGCAGTGCGTTCAGCTTACCTTTTTCACGTATAGCATCGGCGGCAGAAGTTATCGCGCCAATGACTGCCGCAGAAAAAGTGATCTGGAGTGCCTGTACCGTAAACTGTGGCAGTCGTTGTCCGTTGCGCATGCATGTTGTCGATGGCGAGATTAAATACGTCGAAACGGACAACACGGGTGATGATAACTACGAAGGATTACATCAAGTTCGTGCTTGTCTGCGCGGGCGTTCGATGCGCCGCCGTGTCTATAACCCGGATCGTTTGAAATACCCGATGAAACGCGTTGGTCAACGCGGTGAAGGTAAGTTTGAGCGCATCAGTTGGGAAGAAGCTTTCGATACGATTGCCAACAACATGCAGCGTCTGATTAAAGATTATGGCAATGAGTCTATTTACCTGAACTATGGCACAGGCACGCTGGGTGGCACGATGACCCGTTCCTGGCCGCCAGGTAAAACTTTGATTGCCCGTCTGATGAACTGCTGCGGCGGCTATCTCAACCATTATGGTGACTACTCTTCAGCACAGATCGCGGCGGGGTTGAATTACACCTACGGCGGCTGGGCCGATGGCAATAGCCCGTCTGATATCGAAAACAGCAAACTCGTTGTTCTGTTCGGTAACAACCCTGGCGAGACGCGTATGAGCGGCGGTGGGGTGACCTATTATCTTGAACAGGCGCGTGCTAAATCGAATGCGCGAATGATTATCGTCGATCCACGCTATACGGATACCGGTGCCGGGCGTGAAGATGAGTGGATCCCGATTCGCCCGGGTACGGATGCTGCGCTGGTCAATGCGCTGGCGTGGGTAATGATTACTGAGAATCTCGTCGATCAGCCGTTCCTTGATAAATACTGCGTCGGCTACGACGAAAAAACCCTTCCGGGCAGTGCGCCAGCAAACGGGCACTATAAAGCCTACATTCTTGGCCAGGGAAGTGATGGTATTGCGAAAACGCCTCAGTGGGCTTCAACCATCACCGGCATTCCGGTTGAGCGTATTGTGCAGCTTGGTCGTGAAATCGGTTCGGCAAAACCGGCATATATCAGCCAGGGCTGGGGTCCGCAGCGTCACGCTAACGGCGAGATTGCGACCCGCGCAATCTCAATGCTTTCTATTTTAACGGGCAACGTTGGGATCCACGGAGGCAATAGCGGCGCGCGTGAAGGCTCCTATGAAGTGCCGTTCGAACGTATGCCGACGCTGGAAAACCCAGTACAAACCAGTATCTCCATGTTCATGTGGACCGATGCCATTGAGCGCGGTACCGAAATGACGGCGTTACGCGACGGCGTGCGTGGCAAAGATAAGCTCGATGTGCCAATCAAAATGATCTGGAACTATGCCGGTAACTGCATTATTAACCAGCATTCCGATATCAACCGCACGCATGACATCCTTCAGGATGACAAGAAATGCGAGATGATTGTGGTGATCGACTGCCATATGACCTCGTCTGCAAAATATGCCGACATCATTCTGCCGGACTGCACGGCCTCTGAGCAGATGGACTTCGCGCTGGATGCTTCTTGCGGCAATATGTCCTACGTCATTTTCACCGACCAGGTTATTAAACCGCGCTTCGAGTGTAAGACTATCTATGACATGACCACTGAACTGGCGAAACGTCTCGGCGTTGAACAGCAGTTCACAGAGGGTCGTACGCAAGAAGGCTGGATGCGTCATCTCCACGAACTCTCCCGCAAAGCCATTCCTGACCTGCCGGATTTTGATACTTTCCGTAAGCAGGGCATGTTTAAGCAACGCGATCCGGAAGGGCATCATGTGGCCTACAAGGAATTCCGTCAGGATCCTCAGGCGAATCCACTGACCACCCCATCGGGCAAAATCGAAATCTACTCGGAAGAGCTGGCGAAAATAGCCTCCAGCTGGGAATTGCCGGAAGGAGACGTTATCGATCCGCTGCCAATCTATACGCCGGGCTTCGAAAACTATAACGATCCCCTTACGACTAAATATCCGCTACAGCTTACGGGATTCCACTATAAAGCGCGTGTTCACTCCACCTACGGTAACGTTGAGGTGCTGAAAGCCGCTTGTCGTCAGGAGATGTGGATCAACCCGATAGATGCGCAGAATCGCGGTATTGCTAACGGCGATCGCATTCGTATTTTCAACGATCGCGGCGAGGTGCATATCGAGGCAAAAGTGACGCCACGTATGATGCCTGGCGTTGTCGCGCTAGGGGAAGGGGCCTGGTATAACCCGGATGCAAATCGCATCGACCAGGCAGGCAGCATTAACGTGCTGACTACGCAGCGCCCATCGCCACTGGCGAAAGGCAATCCGTCCCACACGAACCTCGTTCAGGTTGAAAAGGTGTAAGGAGTAACCGATGACAACCCAATATGGATTTTTTATTGATTCAAGTCGTTGCACCGGTTGCAAAACCTGCGAACTGGCCTGTAAAGATTACAAAGACTTAACCCCGGACGTCAGCTTCCGCCGTATTTATGAATACGCGGGTGGCGACTGGCAGGAGGACAACGGCGTCTGGAACCAGAACGTGTTTGCCTATTACCTGTCGATCGCCTGTAACCACTGTGAAGATCCGGCCTGCACCAAGGTGTGTCCGAGCGGCGCGATGCACAAACGTGAAGACGGTTTTGTGGTCGTGGACGAAGACGTCTGCATTGGCTGCCGATACTGCCATATGGCCTGCCCGTACGGTGCGCCGCAGTACAACGCCGCGAAAGGTCACATGACCAAATGCGACGGTTGCCACTCGCGCGTGGCCGACGGTAAGAAACCGATTTGCGTGGAATCCTGCCCGCTGCGTGCGCTGGACTTCGGCCCGATTGACGAACTGCGCCAGAAGCACGGTACCCTTGCGGCGGTCGCTCCGCTGCCGGGGGCGCACTTTACGAAGCCGAGTATTGTGATTAAACCTAATGCCAATAGCCGTCCGACGGGTGATACCACCGGCTATCTGGCTAATCCGAAGGAGGTGTAAAATGGGAAGTGGATGGCATGAATGGCCGCTGATGATTTTCACCGTCTTCGGACAATGCGTGGCGGGCGGGTTTATCGTTCTCGCGTTAGCCTTGCTCAAAGGTGATTTACGAGCTGAGCAGCAACAGCGTCTGATCTTGAGCATGTTTGGCCTGTGGGTGTTAATGGGGATTGGTTTTGTTGCCTCGACCCTTCACCTTGGGTCACCGCTGCGGGCGTTCAACTCGCTGAACCGCATTGGAGCATCATCGCTCAGTAACGAAATTGCCAGTGGTGCAATCTTCTTTGCGATAGGGGGCTTAGGTTGGCTCCTGGCTGCAATGAAAAAGCTACCTTCTGGTCTGCGTGGCCTGTGGCTCATCGTGACCATGGTACTTGGTGTGGTGTTTGTATGGATGATGGTTCGTGTTTATAACACTATCGATACCGTTCCAACCTGGTACAGCATCTGGACGCCGATGAGCTTCTTCCTGACGATGTTCATCGGCGGTCCGCTGTTAGGCTTCCTGCTTCTGCGTGTGGCAGGCGTTGATGGGTGGGCAATGCGTCTGCTGCCAGCCGTTTCGTTGTTGGCGTTAGTTATCAGCGCGGTTGTTGCGCTCATGCAGGGTGCTGAGCTGGCGACTATCCATAGCTCAATCCAGCAAGCGTCTGCCCTGGTACCTGACTACGGTTCGCTGATGGCCTGGCGCATCGTCCTGCTGGCGGTCGCGCTGACCTGTTGGGTGCTACCGCAGGTGAAAGGGTATCAACCCGCGCTGCCTTTACTGTCATTGGCCTTCGTGCTGGTGTTGGCAGGGGAGTTAATCGGGCGCGGCGTCTTCTACGGTCTGCATATGACTGTCGGGATGGCTATCGCGAGCTAAAGCATCGCGTAGTTATAACGAGTCGGGGCAATTGGATTGCTCCGGCTTTTTTATTTTCTATCATGAAATTTTTCAACTGAGCATTAATATTTATTTGTTGCTTAGATTAATAAAAACAATCAGATAAGTATTGTGTATGGCACTCACCGCTTAAGGAGGATTAGTTTTTTAAATCGACAGGGAACAAATCGTGCGAGGCCGCTAAGCCTATGGATTGACTTTGTTTTTAGCGGTGGCATGATGCGCTCGAAATCTTTACTTCCTCACGGTTTTTAATCCATGTCCACCTATTCTCGGCCAGTGCTGCTGTTGCTCTGTGGCCTGCTTTTGTTGACGCTGGCGATTGCGGTTTTAAATACGCTCGTCCCGCTATGGCTTGCCCATGAACATCTACCGACCTGGCAGGTTGGTATGGTCAGCTCGTCTTATTTTACCGGCAACCTGCTGGGAACATTGCTGACGGGGAAACTGATTAAGCGCTTTGGCTTTAATCGTAGCTATTATGTCGCGTCACTTATTTTTGCCGCCGGATGTGTTGGACTGTGCGTGATGGTCGGCTTCTGGAGCTGGATGGCGTGGCGATTTATCGCGGGTGTCGGCTGCGCGATGATCTGGGTTGTCGTAGAAAGTGCTCTGATGTGCAGCGGGACATCACGCAACCGTGGACGTTTGCTGGCAGCGTATATGATGGTTTATTACGTCGGTACGGTGCTGGGTCAGTTAATGATTAGCAAGTTGCCGACCGACCTGATGAGCGTGCTGCCTTGGGTTACCGGGATGGTACTGGCGGCAATCTTGCCGCTGCTTTTCACCCGCATTGTAAACCAGAGCAGCGAACATCAGGAAACCACGCAGGTTTGGCCGATGCTCCGGTTACGCCATGCGCGCCTTGGTGTTAACGGCTGTATTATTTCAGGTATTGTGCTGGGTTCACTGTACGGCTTAATGCCTTTGTATCTGAATCATCAGGGCGTAAGCGATTCTGGCATTGGTTTCTGGATGGCGGTCATGGTCAGTGCGGGGATTGTCGGCCAATGGCCTATTGGCAAGCTTGCCGATCGCTATGGACGACTGCTGGTACTGCGTGTACAGGTCTTCGTGGTGATTCTGGGTTGTCTTGCGATGCTTGGTAATGCAGCAATGGCACCTGCGCTGTTTATCCTCGGTGCGGCGGGCTTTACGCTTTATCCGGTGGCAATGGCCTGGGCCTGTGAAAGAGTTGAGCACCATCAACTGGTGGCGATGAATCAGGCTCTGTTGCTCAGTTACACCATTGGCAGCTTGTTGGGGCCAACCTTTACGGCCATGCTGATGCAAAACTATTCCGACAATCTGCTGTTTATCATGATTGCCAGCGTGTCGTTTATCTACCTGTTGATGCTGCTGCGTAAAGCGGGCGAGCATCCTACGCCAGTGGCTCACGCCTGATATTAAAAAGCCCGGAACAGCTCACTCACTGTCCGGGCTTTTATGATTTAGTACATCACCTTGTGACCATATTGCTCGAGGATACCTTTAACGCGCTCCATGGTCTCTTTCTTCGGCGGCTTAACGCCATCCAGTTTATATTCTTCGCCCATTGCTACCCATTTGTGTTTCCCTAACTCATGGTAGGGCAGCAGCTCAATTTTCTCGACGTTACCCATATCGCGGGTGAACTCGCCGAGACGGTGCGCAGAATCATCATCGTCTGACCAGCCGGGTACTACTACGTAACGAATCCAGGTTTTGATACCTTTACCAGCGATGTATTTGGCAAATTCCAGCGTGCGGTGGTTGGAGACACCCACCAGATTCTGGTGGATCTCGTCGTTCATTTGCTTCAAATCGAGCATCACGAGATCGGTCACTTCCAGAAGTTCATCAATCACGGGGTCGTAACGACGAACAAAACCGTTCGTATCCAGGCAGGTATGAATACCTTCTTTCCGACAGGCGCGGAACCAGTCGCGGACAAATTCAGCCTGCAGGATAGCTTCTCCGCCGGATGCCGTGATACCGCCGCCAGAGGCATTCATAAAGTGGCGGTAGGTCACCACTTCCTTCATTAACTCTTCTACTGTGACTTCTTTACCGCCGTGCGTATCCCATGTATCGCGGTTGTGGCAATACAGGCAACGCATCAGACAGCCCTGGAAGAAGGTGATAAAGCGGATACCTGGGCCATCGACGGTGCCGCAGGATTCAAAGGAGTGAATACGACCAATAGTTGACATTGCGGTGATATCTCCAGATTCGGCCCATCCCGGGCCTGTTTATGTGCATAGCTCATTCGGCTATGTCGAGTCTGTTTTGGCTGTTATCCATTGAGTATAGATAGCGGACAAAAGAGACTTCATTGGAGAGGATGTTAAAAAGGCCCCACGTGAGTGGAGCCTTTATTGTACGCGTTTTCAGTCAGACAAGATATTAGATGGACTGAGTGAAGGTACGAGTAATAACGTCCTGCTGCTGTTCTTTAGTCAGGGAGTTAAAACGTACTGCGTAGCCAGATACACGGATGGTCAGCTGCGGATATTTTTCCGGGTTTTCCATCGCATCAAGCAGCATTTCACGGTTCATCACGTTCACGTTCAGGTGTTGACCACCTTCGATGGACGATTCGTGATGGAAGTAACCATCCATCAGACCTGCCAGGTTGGTTTTACGCACTTCGTCGTCTTTACCCAACGCGTTTGGCACGATAGAGAAGGTATAAGAGATACCATCTTTAGCGTAAGCAAACGGCAGTTTAGCAACGGAAGTCAGAGAGGCAACAGCACCTTTCTGGTCACGACCGTGCATTGGGTTAGCACCTGGTCCGAATGGCGCGCCAGCACGACGACCATCTGGGGTGTTACCCGTTTTCTTACCGTACACAACGTTAGAAGTGATGGTCAGAACAGACTGAGTCGGGATAGCGTTACGGTACATGGTCAGTTTCTGAATTTTCTTCATGAAACGTTCTACCAGGTCAACCGCCATGTCATCAACACGAGAGTCGTTGTTACCAAACTGCGGGTATTCGCCTTCGATAGCGAAGTCTACAGCCAGGCCGTCTTCGTCACGAATAGGTTTAACTTTCGCATATTTGATAGCAGACAGGGAGTCAGCAGCAACGGACAGACCTGCGATACCACATGCCATGGTGCGAATCACGTCACGATCATGCAGAGCCATCAGAGAGGCTTCGTAGCTGTACTTGTCGTGCATGTAGTGGATGATGTTCAGTGCGGTGACGTACTGTTTAGCCAGCCAATCCATGAAGTGATCCATACGATCCATCACTTCGTCGAAGTTCAGCAGATCGCCTTTGATTGGTTCAGATTTAGGACCAACCTGGATTTTCAGTTTTTCATCAACGCCGCCGTTGATTGCATACAGCATGGTTTTCGCGAGGTTAGCACGCGCACCGAAGAACTGCATTTGCTTACCAACAACCATTGGGCTTACACAACATGCGATAGCGTAATCGTCGTTGTTGAAGTCCGGACGCATCAGGTCATCGTTCTCATACTGCAGAGAAGAGGTATCGATGGACACTTTGGCAGCGAATTTTTTAAAGCTCAGCGGCAGTTTTTCAGACCACAGAACAGTGATGTTTGGTTCCGGAGACGGGCCCATGGTGTACAGGGTGTTCAGGAAACGGAAGCTGTTTTTGGTTACCAGAGTACGGCCATCAACGCCCATACCACCAATAGATTCCGTTGCCCAGATTGGGTCACCAGAGAACAGCTCATCATATTCTGGAGTACGCAGGAAGCGAACCATACGCAGTTTCATGACCAGATGGTCAATCATTTCCTGTGCGTCTTGTTCGTTGATTTTGCCTGCTTTAATGTCACGTTCGATGAAGGCATCCAGGAAGGTGGACACGCGACCGAAGGACATTGCTGCACCGTTCTGAGATTTAACCGCAGCCAGGTAGCCGAAGTAAGTCCACTGAATAGCTTCCTGAGCATTGGTAGCAGGAGCAGAGATATCGCAGCCATATTTGGCAGCCATTTCTTTGATCTGACCCAGCGCACGGTACTGTTCAGAGATCTCTTCGCGCAGACGGATGGTTGCTTCCAGGTTTACGCCGTTTTCCAGATCGGATTGCAGAGACAGGAACTGTGAATATTTGTCTTTCATCAGGAAGTCGATGCCGTACAGCGCAACGCGACGGTAGTCACCGATGATACGACCACGGCCATACGCATCTGGCAGACCGGTCAGTACGCCAGATTTACGGCAGTTCAGGATGTCTTTGGTGTAAACGTCAAACACGCCCTGGTTGTGAGTCTTGCGGTATTCGCTGAAGATTTTTTTCAGCATTGGGTCCAGCTCGCGGTTATACGCTTTGCATGAACCTTCAACCATTTTAATGCCACCGAACGGGATAATCGCACGTTTCAGTGGAGCTTCAGTCTGCAGACCAACGATTTTCTCAAGGGCTTTGTTGATATAGCCAGCATCGTGAGAAGTGATGGTGGAAGCAACAGAAGTGTCGAAATCAACTGGCGCATGAGTGCGGTTTTCCAGTTTAACGCCTTCCATTACGTTGTCCCACAGTTTGGTTGTTGCGTCAGTCGCACCAGCCAGGAAGGATTCGTCGCCTTCATACGGGGTATAGTTTTTCTGAATGAAGTCACGTACGTTGACTTCTTTCTGCCAGTCACCTTTAGCAAAACCTTCCCAGGCTGTGGCTAACTTTTCATTAAGCTCGGACATGTGATACCTACCTTCTTAAGTGGATTTTTCTTTACTGCCTGAGATAACCATCAATGATGATTGTCGCCACGCAGGTAAATGACCCAGTATGTCAACCCAACCAACAGACCCCCACCGATAATGTTCCCGATAGTGACGGGGATCAGGTTATCTGTGATGAAATTCATGATAGTCAGGTGAGAGAAACTTTCCGGACTTGAACCAACTGCTGTCCAAAACTCGGGGCTCGCAAAGTTGCGGATTACAATACCCATTGGGATCATAAACATATTCGCGATACTGTGCTCAAAGCCGCTGGCAACAAACATCGCGACGGGCAGAACCATAATCATGGCTTTGTCCATCAGGCTGCGTCCAGAGTAACTCATCCAGACGGCCAGGCAGACCATCAGGTTTGCGAGGATGCCAAGTGCGACGGCTTCGATAAAGGTGTGATGCATTTTGTGGTCGGCAGTCTGCAGGACGTTAAGCCCCCAGCCACCGTTGGCGGTCATATACTCGCCAGACAACCACATGAGTAAAACGAAGAGCAAACAGCCAATCAGGTTGCCAACATAGACATTAAGCCAGTTGCGCGCCAGTTGACCCCAGGTAATTCTTCCGCTTGCTTTGGCCACAACGATAAGCACCGTTGAGGTAAAGAGGTCGGCGCCGCAAATGACGCAAAGAATCAGACCCAGTGAGAAACAGATGCCGCCAATGAACTTCGCAATACCAAAAGGCATCGCGGCAGTACCGGTGGTTGCAGTGATGTAGAATACAAACGCGATGGAGATGAACACACCAGCGGTAATCGCCAGATAGAACGTCGTCATCGGGTGTTTTGTAGCTTTATAGACACCCGCTTCTTCGGCCACTTTGGCCATTGCAGCTGGGAGTATTAGATCAAAAGGGTTGTCAGCTTTCACACTAACTCTCTCTTTATTAAGTCGGCGACGAGATACTAACAAAGCATTATAGAAGAGAAATTGATATAGATCATATCTCGCCTGGCTTATAGGCCCGCAAAGCGCATGGTTTTACAGCGAATGCGGAGTAAGTAATTGATTATCCGTATAAAAATAAATTTTAAAAGTTATGAAAAGAGTTGAATTTTTTCTCCCGTTCCCTTTGAAGCAGTTAATTACAATGGAGTATTGACCATAAAAAGTAACAGTAAAGCTCAAGTAAACATAATTATATTTACCTGTGTTTAACGTTATTATTACAAACAGATTTTATTGCCAAAGATATAAAAAACGGGGCAATGAAATTGCCCCGTAATATAGCTCAGACGATTGGATACGCCTACAGTCAGTGGTGTTATCTGCGCTTATTTTGACCAGTAAGCGCTTTTTGCACGTTGCAGCTTCTCATAGGCCTTCAGCAGTGACTGGTGCGCAGGGAACGCTTTCAAATCACTATCAACCGCCTGAAGACCGTAGAAAGGTTCTTCACCACTCAGTGCTGCACTTGCAGCTTCAACGGCTTCTGCACCGTACATCCGCACAAAGGCGTTGAGATATTGCAGAGGCTGGCGATCTTCTTCCAGTGCTAAAAGCAGCAGCGTTTGCAGGCAACGGTAGTAATTTGCGCGCTCTGCAGAGAAGACGGATTGGTTGAACTCGATGGTCCACTCGGTCCAGGCAAGCGCCTGATCCAGATCGCCACCGGCCAGCGCCAGCATCGCTTTCAGTTCACCGATGCGCAGGGTATACCAACCGTTATCTTTGCCAGTTGCCAGGCCCAGTAGCTCACGTACGCGGGTAAAGTCATCGTGGCCTTCATCGTCCAGTTGAGCGATCAGGTTCAGATAATCTTCTTTTTCCCATTCGCTGCCTGGCAGCGCCAGTAGCGTTTCGCGCAGGTGATTACCCATCGTGTTGTTCGCCAACCACAGGTCTTCGGCCGGGTAAATATCAGACATGCCAGGAACGATAATACGGCAAGCGTAAACGCTCAGATGCTCGTAATCGGCAATGTAAACTTCTTGATCTTCTGCTTTGAAGATAGCCATCAGGGTGGCGAACTCTTCTTCTGTCGTGCCTGAGAAACTCCAGTCCACGAACGGATAATCCGCGTCCTGCTTAAACATATCCCAGGAGATCAAACCGCTGGAATCGATGAAGTGAGTTTCGAGGTTGGCGTGCTCACCCACTTCTTCGTCGTCGAAGGTCGGTGGAGTGAAGACATCAAGGTCTTTCAGGCTACGTCCCTGCAGAAGTTCCGTGACGGTACGTTCCAGCGCGACGCCAAAATCAGGGTGTGCGCCAAACGAGGCGAAACATGTTCCGTTCGCTGGGTTAAACAGTACCACGCAGATGACCGGGTATTTGCCGCCCAGTGAACCGTCGTAAGCAAAGATAGGGAAACCTTCCGCTTCGAGTTTAGCGATGGATTCCACTACGCCTGGGTAGCGCGCCAGAACGTCACTTGGGATCTCTGGCAGGCTGATAGATTCGGCAATGATGCGGTTTTTAATATGGCGCTCAAACACCTCGGACAAACCCTGAACGCGGGCTTCGTTACGGGTGTTACCTGCGGACATACCGTTGGATACGTACAGGTTGCCGATGATGTTCATCGGAATGTAAACGGTTTGCTCGTCAGACTGACGGGTAAACGGCAGGGCACAAATGCCGCGCTCGTCGTTACCTGACTGCAAATCAACCAGCATACCGGCAGCCAGTTCATTATCTGGATCGTAAAACGCGCGCAGGCGAGCATCCAGAATACCTTCTGGCAGTTCATCGCTGTCAGTTAACGGGAACCATTTTTCATTCGGATAATGCACGAATTCGCCGTTAGCAATGGTGTCGCCGAGCCAGAAGTCTGCGAAGAAATAGTTGGTGGACAGACGCTCGAAATACTCACCCAGAGCAGAAGCCAGTGCCGCTTTTTTGGTGGCACCTTTGCCGTTAGTAAAGCACAGCGCACAGTCTGTATCGCGAATATGCACGGACCAGACGTGAGGGACCGGGTTAAGCCATGAGGCTTCTTCGATATTAAAACCCAGGTCGGTCAGTTTTTGCTGGAAGCGAGCGATGGAATCTTCCAGTGCGGCGTCTTTGCCGGGGATGAATGTTTGAGTCATGGCTATCACTTTTTATCGTACGGAAAGCGCGCAATGATACGGGTTTTGTGTGGCAGGCGCTATCTTCGCGAAGGATACGGCGAAAATAAAAGGCTGAACTATGCTTATAGGCAGTAACTTACTGTTAAGGCATAGAAAAATGAAAGCGTTTGATCTTCAGCGGATGGCATTCGACAACGTTCCGTTAGAGTTTTTAGGGGAAGTCGCACTTCGCAGTCTTTATACCTTTATATTGGTATTTCTGTTTCTCAAGATTACCGGACGACGCGGCGTACGTCAGATGTCGTTGTTCGAAGTACTGATTATCCTCACCCTGGGATCGGCGGCGGGGGACGTTGCATTTTACGACGACGTACCGATGGTCCCGGTCTTTATCGTGTTTGTCACTCTGGCCTTGCTCTACCGCCTGGTGATGTGGCTGATGTCGAAAAGTGAAAAACTGGAAGATCTGCTGGAAGGTAAACCCGTAGTCATCGTACAGGAAGGGCAGCTAGCCTGGGAAAAAGTGCGCAGCGCCAACATGACTGAATTTGAGTTTTTTATGGAGCTGCGGCTCAACAGCGTTGAGCAGTTGGGCCAGGTGCGACTCGCCATCATGGAAACCAACGGGCAGATAAGCGTTTATTATTACGAGGACGACGAGGTTAAGCCGGGTCTTTGTATTTTGCCTGACGAGTGCGTAAAGCGCTTCATTGAAGTTCCTGAGTCAGAAGAGTATGCCTGTATACGTTGTAGCCATGTTGTCGCCATGCAGGCGGGAGAGCATCAATTATGTCCCCGCTGTACGAATCCAGAATGGACAAAGGTTAGCAGGGCCAAACGCATCACCTGACAGCGATTTTGTCGGTTTTGTGACGGCGCATCGGTAGATTGTATTGTGTGATGGCGGACACATTTCCGTGGTCATAAGTTTTAGACATTGCGGCGCGTGTCACTGAATGATAAAACCGATATCCACAGTTTTAACTTATTGCTTTTAGCGTGGTGAGGGTAAATGGCTCAGGTCTTCAATTTCAGTTCAGGTCCGGCAATGTTACCGGTGGATGTGCTCAAACAGGCTCAACAGGATCTCTGCGACTGGCAGGGGCTTGGTACATCGGTGATGGAAATCAGCCATCGCGGGAAAGAGTTCATCCAGGTGGCGGAAGAGGCAGAAAAGGATTTTCGCGATCTGCTGAACATTCCCTCGAACTACAAAGTATTGTTCTGCCATGGTGGTGGGCGCGGGCAGTTTGCGGGTATCCCGTTAAACCTGCTGGGTGACAAGACGGCTGCAGACTATGTCGACGCCGGATACTGGGCTGCTAGCGCGGTCAAAGAAGCTCATAAATATTGCACGCCGAATGTTATTGATGCCAAAGTCACCGTTGACGGCCTGCGTGCCGTAAAACCAATGAGCGAATGGCAGCTATCCAGCAACGCCGCCTATCTCCACTATTGCCCGAATGAAACCATCGATGGCATTGCCATTCATGAAACACCAGATTTTGGCGATGATGTTGTCGTCACTGCCGATCTTTCTTCCACCATTCTTTCTGGCCCGCTTGACGTTAGCCGCTACGGTGTCATCTATGCCGGTGCACAGAAAAACATTGGCCCGGCAGGCTTGACGCTGGTTATTGTGCGCGAAGATCTGCTGGGTAAAGCGCATAAGGCGTGTCCGTCTATTCTGGATTACACCGTGTTGAACGATAACGACTCAATGTTCAATACACCGCCAACGTTTGCCTGGTATCTCTCTGGCCTGGTCTTTAAGTGGCTGAAGCAAAACGGCGGCGTGGCGCAGATGGACAAGATTAATCAGCAGAAAGCGACGCTTCTGTACAACACGATCGACGGTAGCGATTTCTATCGCAATGACGTGGCCAAAGCTAACCGCTCGCGTATGAATGTCCCGTTCCAGCTGGCCGACAGCAATCTGGATAAAGTCTTCCTCGAGGAGTCATTTGCGGCGGGCCTGCACGCGCTGAAAGGTCACCGTGTTGTCGGTGGTATGCGCGCTTCTATTTATAACGCGATGCCGCTGGAAGGTGTTAAGACGCTGACTGATTTTATGGTTGATTTCGAACGTCGCCACGGTTAATTGCGCTGTTTTCTCCCCGCAGTTTCTCTGCGGGGTTTTATATTACGTTGAGTTGAGAGTTAAGTTTCATGGAATCCCTGACGTTACAACCTATCGCGCGAGTCGATGGCACCATCAATTTGCCTGGTTCAAAAAGTGTCTCGAACCGCGCCCTGCTGCTGGCAGCTCTGGCAAACGGCACGACCATCCTGACCAATCTGCTGGATAGCGATGACGTTCGCCACATGCTCAATGCGCTAAAGGCGTTGGGAGTTCATTACACGCTGTCTGATGATCGTACCCGCTGCGAAGTGACGGGCAACGGTGGGGCGCTGACGTCGGCAGATGAAATCGAGTTGTTCCTTGGGAATGCGGGAACCGCGATGCGTCCGCTGGCCGCGGCCTTGTGTCTGGGCAGCAACAACATCGTGTTAACCGGCGAACCGCGCATGAAAGAGCGTCCTATTGGGCATCTGGTTGATGCGCTGCGTCAGGGAGGCGCTCAGATTGATTATCTGGAACAGGACAATTATCCGCCACTGCGCCTGCGCGGTGGGTTTACCGGAGGGGAAGTCGAGGTTGACGGCAGTGTCTCCAGCCAGTTCCTCACCGCGCTGCTGATGACCGCGCCGTTGGCACCAAAGGACACGGTTATCACGATTAAAGGTGAGCTGGTTTCCAAACCCTATATTGATATCACGTTGCATCTGATGAAGACGTTTGGCGTAGAGGTTGAAAATCAGGCGTATCAACGCTTTGTGGTTCGCGGCGCGCAAGTGTATCAATCGCCTGGCCGTTATCTTGTTGAGGGCGATGCCTCTTCAGCTTCCTATTTCCTTGCCGCAGGTGCCATTAAAGGGGGTACGGTCAAAGTGACCGGAATTGGGCGCAACAGCGTTCAGGGCGATATTCGCTTTGCTGACGTGCTGGAAAAAATGGGGGCAACCGTGACCTGGGGTGATGATTTCATCGCCTGTACGCGTGGTGAGCTGAACGCCATTGACATGGATATGAACCATATCCCTGATGCAGCTATGACCATTGCCACGGCGGCGCTTTTTGCCAAAGGAACCACCACGCTGCGTAACATTTACAACTGGCGTGTGAAAGAGACCGATCGCCTTTTCGCAATGGCTACGGAGCTGCGTAAAGTAGGTGCAGAAGTGGAAGAGGGCGAAGATTACATTCGCGTCACGCCACCTGCTAAACTGCAAGTCGCGGAGATCGGTACCTATGACGATCACCGTATGGCGATGTGTTTCTCGCTGGTGGCGCTATCCGATACGCCAGTCACGATTCTTGATCCGAAATGTACCGCAAAAACCTTCCCGGATTATTTCGCGCAGCTCGCTCGTATCAGCACGCTTGCCTGATAAAATCATGCCGCATCAACGGATGCGGCATTTGCTTACGCTTCCTGACACTGTTCTCGCCCATTTCTTCTACACTCTGCTTCATTAATTCCGTAATTTGCACGCAAAGGTAACAGTTGCGCCCGTTGGCGCGTATAATGCGCGGCGTTCATGTTAACGGTATGCCTTACTGAAGGAGAAAAAGATGACGGCAGTTGCCCCGGTAATCACCATTGATGGGCCAAGTGGCGCAGGGAAAGGTACTCTGTGTAAAGCGATGGCAGAAGCATTGCAATGGCATCTTTTAGACTCGGGAGCAATCTATCGCGTACTGGCTTTGGCGGCATTACACCATCATGTGGATGTGGCCTCTGAAGAAGCGCTGGTACCGCTGGCTGCGCATCTCGATGTGCGTTTTGTCTCTACTAACGGCAACCTTGAAGTGATTCTCGAAGGGGAAGATGTCAGCGGTGAAATCCGCACCCAAGAGGTGGCAAATGCGGCTTCTCAGGTTGCAGCCTTCCCACGCGTACGTGAAGCACTGTTGCGTCGTCAGAGAGCCTTCCGTGACGCTCCGGGGCTCATCGCTGACGGGCGTGACATGGGCACGGTGGTATTCCCGGATGCGCCGGTTAAAATTTTCCTTGATGCTTCATCTGAAGAACGTGCGCAGCGTCGCATGCTTCAGTTGCAGGAAAAGGGGTTTAGTGTTAACTTTGATCGCCTTTTATCCGAGATAAAAGAGCGCGACGACCGCGATCGTAATCGTGCTGTAGCACCGCTTGTTCCGGCAGAAGATGCCTTAGTACTGGATTCAACCAGTTTAACTATTGAGCAAGTGATTGAAAAAGCGTTACAATACGCGCGCCTTAAACTGGCTATCGCATAATCGCGACAGAATTTGTAGTACCCCCGCTGCAATGGATTGACGGCGGGTATGTGAAACAACCCCATCCGGCACGGAGCCAGGTGGACGTTATATTAACCTGAAGATTAAACATGACTGAATCTTTTGCTCAACTATTTGAAGAATCCTTAAAAACAATCGAAACCCGTCCGGGTTCCATCGTTCGTGGTGTTGTTGTTGCTATCGACAAAGATATCGTACTGGTTGACGCCGGTCTGAAATCTGAGTCTGCCATTCCGGCAGAGCAGTTCAAAAACGCCCAAGGCGAGTTGGAAATCCAGGTGGGTGACGAAGTTGACGTTGCACTGGATGCAGTAGAAGACGGCTTCGGTGAAACTCTGCTGTCCCGTGAGAAAGCTAAACGTCACGAAGCTTGGATCACGCTGGAAAAAGCTTACGAAGAAGCTGAAACTGTAGTCGGTGTTATCAACGGCAAAGTTAAAGGTGGCTTCACTGTTGAGCTGAACGGTATTCGCGCGTTCCTGCCAGGTTCACTGGTAGACGTTCGTCCTGTTCGCGATACGCTGCACCTGGAAGGCAAAGAGCTTGAGTTCAAAGTCATCAAGCTTGACCAGAAGCGTAACAACGTTGTTGTATCTCGTCGTGCCGTTATCGAATCCGAGAACAGCGCAGAACGCGATCAGCTGCTGGAAAACCTGCAGGAAGGCATGGAAGTCAAAGGTATCGTTAAGAACCTCACTGACTACGGCGCATTCGTTGATCTGGGCGGCGTTGATGGCCTGCTGCACATCACCGACATGGCGTGGAAACGCGTTAAGCATCCAAGCGAAATCGTAAACGTTGGCGACGAAATCACTGTTAAAGTGCTGAAGTTCGACCGCGAGCGTACTCGTGTTTCCCTGGGCCTGAAACAGCTCGGCGAAGATCCATGGGTCGCTATCGCTAAGCGTTACCCAGAAGGTACCCGTCTGACTGGTCGTGTGACCAACCTGACTGATTACGGCTGCTTCGTGGAAATCGAAGAAGGCGTTGAAGGCCTGGTTCACGTTTCAGAAATGGATTGGACCAACAAAAACATCCACCCATCCAAAGTTGTTAACGTTGGTGATGTAGTGGAAGTGATGGTTCTGGATATCGACGAAGAACGTCGTCGTATCTCCCTGGGTCTGAAGCAGTGCAAAAACAACCCATGGCAGCAGTTCGCGGAAACCCACAACAAGGGCGACCGTGTTGAAGGTAAAATCAAGTCTATCACTGACTTCGGTATCTTCATCGGCCTGGACGGCGGCATCGACGGCCTGGTTCACCTGTCTGACATCTCCTGGAATGCTACAGGCGAAGAAGCAGTTCGTGAATACAAAAAAGGCGACGAAATCGCAGCAGTTGTTCTGCAGGTTGACGCAGAACGTGAGCGTATCTCCCTGGGCGTTAAACAGCTCGCAGAAGATCCGTTCAACAACTGGGTTGCTGTGAACAAGAAAGGCGCAATCGTAAACGGTAAAGTCACTGCAGTTGACGCTAAAGGCGCAACCGTAGAACTGGCTGACGGCGTTGAAGGTTACCTGCGCGCTTCTGAAGCTTCACGTGACCGCGTTGAAGATGCGACTCTGGTTCTGAGCGTTGGCGACGATGTTGAAGCTAAGTTCACCGGTGTAGACCGTAAGAACCGCGCAATCAGCCTGTCTGTTCGTGCGAAAGACGAAGCTGATGAGAAAGATGCAATCGCTACTGTTAACAAACAGGAAGATGTAGGTTTCTCCAACAACGCAATGGCTGAAGCTTTCAAAGCAGCTAAAGGCGAGTAATTCAAGCGTTCTGAATCCTTTGAGCTGTAACGCAGTTACCGTTCGAAGAATGACGAGCAGACTTGACAGATTGCAGGATTCGTCCTGTAATCAATAACAAAGGGCGGCTACGGCCGCCCTTGTTTAATAAGCTGTTCAGCTAATTGGTTTGAAGGAACCGGAGGAATCATGACCAAGTCAGAATTGATTGAAAGACTTGCCAGCCAGCAATCGCACATTCCTGCAAAAGCTGTGGAAGATGCCGTTAAAGAGATGCTGGAGCATATGGCCACGACTCTGGCCCAAGGCGAGCGCATTGAAATCCGCGGTTTCGGTAGTTTCTCTCTGCACTATCGTGCACCACGTACCGGGCGTAACCCGAAGACTGGTGATAAAGTGGATCTGGAAGGTAAATACGTTCCGCACTTTAAACCGGGTAAAGAATTGCGCGATCGCGCCAACATTTACGGCAACTGAGTTTTACCAACAGGCAAAACTGGGTCACCAAAAGAAAAGCACCTTCGGGTGCTTTTTTTATAAGGTCGATTCTTAAACCTGGAGCCGCCTCGTATTTTTGATCCTTAGCGACTGCAAACCGATTTAATCTTTTCAGCCTTCGCAGTAATTCCCTCATTTCCTGTCTGACACTCTCCTTTTCCTGCTGCACACTACCCGAAAACAGGGAGGTGTGAATGAGTATCCCCGCGCTGAGCGCATGTCTAATCACGGCCATATTGCCATTGCTTTGGTTGTCCGCATTGCCAGCGTTATCACTTGTGTGGGCGTGCATCGCTATCGGCATTTTGCTCGCGTTTCAGCGTCCTGCCTGGCTACGTTTCGCTGGATTATGGGTCATTTTCTTTGCATGGGGCGTGTTAGCTGCACTGGAGGCCGTCTGGCCAATGCAACATCTGACGGCGGGCCCGCAGCAGGCCGAAGTCATATTGACGGCCACCGACGGGGCAACAACGCATCGAGGCAACATCGTGAGTCTGAACGGCAAACCCTGGTTTTCGTCGACAGGGATCACTGTATATGGCAATTACCTACCCCAGGCAGCATGCGCGGGGCAACGTTGGGCGATGACCTTACGTCTGCGTGCTGCTCATGGCGAGCTTAATGATGGCGGATTTGACTCACAGCGCAACGCGCTTGCCATGCATCAACCCTTGAGTGGACGTTTTACACATGCCGAGGTACTGGAGGCGACCTGTAGTCTTCGCTCCCGCTATCTGGATTCGCTCACGGCAACGTTGACACCCTATAGGTGGGGCACGGTAATTCTTGGTTTGGGTATGGGCGAACGACTGGCCGTGACGCCGGAAGTCAAAAAGCTCATGCGTGAAACAGGGACATTGCATCTGATGGCTATCTCCGGCTTGCATATTGCTCTGGCCGCATCGATAGTTTGGCTGCTGGTTCGGGGACTCCAGTTTTTGATTCCTTGTCGATGGATTGACTGGCGCATGCCTTTGCTCGCGGGGGTATGTTTCGCCGCATTTTATGCCTGGCTAACGGGAATGCAGCCCCCTGCATTGCGCACTGTCGTCTCCCTCGCGATCCTTGCACTGCTGCGTATCAGCGGTCGTCAGTGGTCACCCTGGCAAGTTTGGCTAAGCTGCGTTGCCGCGATTCTCTTTCTCGATCCGCTCGCGGTGCTCTCACAAAGCCTGGCGCTTTCTGCCTTTGCTGTTGCTGCGCTTATCTTCTGGTATCAGTGGTTACTCATTCCTGAGTGGCATACAACCCGATGGGCAAAACCGCTTATCAATTTACTTCATTTGCAACTGGGAATGCTGTGTTTGTTGCTTCCCTTGCAGGTCGTCATTTTTCACGGGATCAGTCTCTCATCGCTTATTGCGAATATCGTTGCCGTACCGCTAGTGACGTTTATTTCGGTTCCGTTGATTCTGAGCGGGATGCTGTTGCATCTCTTTCCACTTGGTTCGATAGAAACGAAGATATGGTCTCTTGCGGACAGATCGCTGGAAGGACTTTTTTGGCTGTTAAACGGTCTGCCAGATGGCTGGCAGGATGTTGATGAACGTTGGTTTACCCTCACTTTTGCACCCTGGCTTGCGCTGATGGCCTGGCGCTTTCGTGGCTGGAGGAGCATACCAGCGGTTTGCGCTGCCTGCGGCGTACTCATGACATTCCCACTCTGGCGGGTCGTTAAAAACGACAGTTGGACAGTGCATATGCTGGATGTGGGGCAAGGACTAGCGCTGGTGGTAGAACGTCATGGAAAAGCGATTATGTACGACACGGGTCTTGCATGGCCCGGTGGCGACAGTGCGAAACAGATAATTATCCCCTGGCTTCGTTGGCATCATCTGACGCCTGAAGGTGTCATCATTAGCCATGAACATCTGGATCACATCGGTGGGCTAAATTCTCTTCGGGAGGAATGGCCAGCGCTATGGATTCGGAGTCCGTTACGCTGGGCTGGTCATCGCCCCTGCTATCGGGGCCAGCAATGGTGATGGCAGGGGCTAAACTTCACGGTTCATTGGCCACCGGAAGATTATCAGGGTCAGGGTAATAATCATTCTTGCGTGGTTAAAATTGATGATGGCAAACATAGTGCATTATTAACAGGTGATATTGAGGCCAAGTCTGAGCAGGCAATGTTAAGTCATCGCTGGCAGTTTCTAACGTCTACACTTATTCAGGTACCGCATCATGGTAGCAATACGTCTTCGTCCATACCGCTCGTACAGCGTGTGGAAGGAACCCTCGCTCTAGCCTCGGCGGCGCGTTACAACGCATGGCGCTTTCCATCGAAACACGTGGTGGGGCGCTACACTAAGGAGGGTTATTCGTGGTTCGATACACCCCATTCTGGCCAAATATCAGTCAGCTTTTCATCACATGGCTGGGAAATCCAACGCTTACGAGATCAAATTTTACCTCGTTGGTATCATCAGTGGTTTGGCGCGCCCGTAGATAACGGGTAGAATATGCGGCTATTTCAATAAATGCTGGTTTTATGAATGCATAACGACAAAGATCTCTCCACGTGGCAGACCTTCCGCCGACTCTGGCCGATGATTGCACCTTTTAAAACAGGTCTGATGGTGGCAGGCGTCGCGTTAATCCTGAACGCAGCCAGCGATACATTTATGCTATCGCTCCTCAAACCGTTATTGGACGACGGTTTTGGTAAGACGGATCGCTCAGTGTTGCTATGGATGCCTCTGGTGGTTATTGGACTGATGATCCTGCGCGGTATCACCAGCTATGTTTCAAGTTACTGTATTTCCTGGGTGTCGGGGAAAGTCGTGATGACGATGCGCCGTCGGCTCTTTGGCCATATGATGGGCATGCCGGTCGCTTTCTTCGATAAACAATCCACCGGAACCTTGCTGTCACGTATCACCTACGATTCCGAGCAGGTCGCCTCTTCCTCTTCAGGCGCACTGATAACCGTAGTGCGTGAAGGCGCATCAATCATCGGTTTGTTCATACTGATGTTCTACTACAGCTGGCAGCTCTCAATTATCCTGATTGTTCTGGCACCCATTGTCTCGATTGCCATTCGCGTAGTTTCCAAGCGTTTTCGTAGCATCAGCAAAAATATGCAGAATACGATGGGGCAGGTGACAACCAGCGCTGAACAAATGCTGAAAGGCCATAAAGAAGTCCTGATCTTCGGCGGCCAGGAAGTAGAAGCAAAACGCTTTGATAAAGTCAGCAACAAGATGCGCTTGCAGGGGATGAAAATGGTTTCGGCCTCCTCTATCTCCGATCCGATTATCCAGTTGATTGCATCACTGGCGCTGGCATTTGTCCTCTACGCCGCGAGCTTCCCGAGCGTCATGGAGACATTGACTGCCGGTACGATCACCGTCGTGTTCTCGTCAATGATCGCGCTGATGCGTCCTCTGAAATCGCTCACTAACGTCAACGCGCAGTTCCAGCGCGGTATGGCGGCTTGTCAGACGCTGTTCAGCATTCTGGATTCCGAACAGGAAAAAGACGAAGGTAAGCGCGTTATCGAACGTGCCCGTGGTGATGTGGAATTCCGCAACGTGACCTTCACCTATCCTGGTCGTGAAACACCCGCATTGCGTAACATCAGCGCGAGCATCCCGGCAGGCAAAACCGTTGCTCTGGTCGGTCGTTCAGGCTCGGGTAAATCAACGATTGCGAGCCTGATTACCCGCTTCTACGATATCGATGAAGGCGAAATCCTCCTCGACGGTCATGATCTGCGGGAATACACCCTGAGTTCACTGCGTAACCAGGTCGCTCTTGTTTCCCAGAACGTTCATCTGTTTAACGATACGGTCGCTAATAACATTGCTTATGCACGTACCGAAGAGTACAGCCGCGAAGAGATTGAGAAAGCGGCACGTATGGCTTATGCGATGGACTTTATCAGTAAGATGGACAATGGTCTTGATACGATTATCGGAGAAAATGGCGTACTGCTTTCCGGTGGTCAGCGTCAACGTATTGCTATTGCTCGTGCGCTGTTGCGCGACAGCCCGATTCTGATTCTGGATGAAGCCACTTCGGCGCTCGACACCGAATCTGAACGCGCGATTCAGTCGGCGTTAGATGAATTGCAGAAAAACCGCACTTCACTTGTGATTGCGCACCGTCTGTCGACTATCGAGAAGGCTGATGAAATCATCGTTGTAGAAGATGGCATTATTGTAGAGCGCGGCAGCCATGCCGATCTGCTTGAACATCGTGGTGTGTACGCCCAGCTTCACAAAATGCAGTTCGGCGCATGATTGCACGCATCTGGTCCGGAGAGTCTTCTCTGTGGCTGCTGCTATTGCCACTCTCCTGGCTGTATGGCCTGGTGAGTGGCATCATTCGTTTGAGCTATCGCCTGGGATTGAAACGCGCCTGGCGTTCACCCGTACCCGTTGTTGTTGTCGGCAATCTCACGGCTGGCGGCAACGGTAAAACGCCAGTAGTTATCTGGCTGGTGGAACAACTGGCTAAGCGCGGCATTCGTGCTGGCGTGGTATCACGTGGCTACGGCGGTAAGGCAGCAAAGTATCCGCTACTGCTGACTTCACAAACGACAACCGCCGAAGCGGGCGACGAGCCGGTGCTGATTTTCCAGCGCACGGGCGCTCCGGTAGCCGTTTCCCCCGATCGCAGTGAGGCCGTACGCGCCTTACTCAACGATCATGCTGTGCAAATCATTATTACCGACGACGGGCTGCAACATTACGCCCTGGCCCGTGATAAAGAAGTCGTGGTTATCGACGGCGTTCGTCGTTTCGGCAATGGCTGGTGGTTACCGGCGGGACCGATGCGCGAGCGCGCATCCCGCTTGCGTTCAGTTGATGCCATCATTGTGAATGGCGGTGAGGCTCGACCCGGCGAAATTCCAATGCGATTGAGCCCAGGACTGGCAGTCAATCTGCTGACTGGGGAACGTTGTGATGTCGCAGATTTGCCCGCACTGGTAGCGATGGCTGGAATTGGACATCCGCCACGCTTTTTTGCCACGCTCGAGTCATGTGGCGCCAGTGTTGAAAAAACAGTTCCGCTGGCCGACCATCAGGCGCTGAGCGTGGATCAGGTTGAACCACTGGCGGCCTGCCACCAGAACCTGATCATGACTGAAAAAGATGCGGTAAAATGCCGCGCCTTCGCCAAAGCCAACTGGTGGTATTTGCCCGTTGACGCTGAACTTAGCGGCGAAGAGCCTGAACACTTGCTCAAGGAACTGATCGCGCTGGTACACTAAGCGAAGGCGGTTCTAAAAGCGTGATGACTGACAGGAAAAAGCATGCCTTTACCACACCTTTCGCTTTCAGCGGCACGTCATTTACACCTTGCTGCGCAAGGGCTCTTGAAAAAGCCTCGCCGCCGCGCGCAACCTGCCGATATTCTCTCGTCTATACAACGCATGTCGCTGTTGCAGATCGATACCATCAATATCGTGGCCCGCAGCCCCTATTTAGTGCTGTTCAGCCGTCTGGGTGATTACCCGCCCGAGTGGCTTGATCACGCCCTGAGCCGGGGAGACCTGATGGAGTATTGGGCTCATGAAGCCTGTTTTCTGCCGCGTAGCGATTTTGGCCTGGTGCGACATCGCATGCTGGCGCCCGATAAAATGGGCTGGAAATATCGTAAAGAGTGGATGCATGAAAACGCGGCTGAAATAGAGCAACTCATTGCCCATATTCAGGACCATGGCCCCGTTCGGTCAGCTGATTTTGAACATCCGCGCAAAGGCACCAGCGGCTGGTGGGAATGGAAACCACATAAGCGCCACCTTGAAGGGCTTTTTACCTCTGGCAAAGTCATGGTCGTTGAACGGCGTAAGTTCCAGCGTGTGTACGATCTTACCCATCGGGTGATGCCGCACTGGGATGATGCGCGAGATTTTATCGAGCAGACGGTCGCAGAAACCCTCATGCTGGAAAACAGCGCACGCAGCTTAGGTCTCTTTCGGGCCGCATGGCTGGCGGATTACTATCGGCTACGTCAACCCGCGTTGAAACCCCTCCTTGATCGATGGGAAGAGGACGGGCGCGTCATGCGCGTTGACGTCGAGTCGCTCGGTGAGATGTGGCTTCATGCGGATTTATTCCCACTCTTGCCTCAGGCTCTGGAAGGGAAGTTAACCGCGTCGCATAGCGCGGTATTATCGCCTTTCGATCCGGTCGTCTGGGATCGTAAACGTGCGGAGCAATTGTTTAATTTCACCTATCGTCTCGAATGCTATACGCCTGCTGCGAAGCGTCAGTACGGCTATTTCGTCCTGCCACTCCTCCATAAAGGACAGCTTGTTGGCCGAATGGATGCCAAAATGCATCGCGAGACCGGTGTCCTTGAGGTGATTGCGCTGTATCTGGAAGAGGGCGTAAAGGTGAGCGCACAACTTGAAAAAGGGCTCTCATCGGCAATGAGTCATTTTGCGGCCTGGCAGGGAGCGAAACGGCTCACGCTATCGCGGTTACCCGATGGGCTGTTTACCGCGTGTCGGAGTGGCTGGGAAATAGACATAGCCTGAAAAAGGAATGTGGTAAGCTTTATCGATTATTGATACGGAGGAACTATGGATCACCGTTTACTTGAAATTATTGCCTGCCCGGTGTGCAACGGCAAACTGTATTACAGCCAGGATAAACAAGAGCTGATTTGCAAACTGGACAACCTGGCGTTTCCATTGCGCGAGGGTATCCCTGTTCTGCTTGAAACCGAAGCCCGTACGCTTGCGGCAGAAGAGAGCAGACCATGAGTTTTGTTGTCATTATCCCGGCGCGTTACGCTTCAACGCGTTTACCCGGCAAGCCGTTGGTCGACATTAATGGCAAGCCGATGATTGTCCACGTCCTCGACAGAGCGCGCGAATCCGGCGCGGAGCGGGTGATTGTGGCAACCGATCACGAAGAGGTTGCGCGAGCGGTTGAGGCGGCGGGCGGCGAAGTTTGCATGACTCGCGCCGATCACCAGTCGGGCACTGAACGACTGGCTGAAGTCGTTGAAAAATGTGGCTTTAGCGATGACACGGTGATTGTTAACGTTCAGGGCGATGAGCCAATGATCCCTGCAGTCATTATCCGCCAGGTTGCGGAAAATCTTGCGCAGCGTCAGGTTGGTATGGCGACCCTCGCCGTCCCGATTCATCATGCTGAAGAGGCCTTTAATCCCAACGCGGTAAAAGTGGTGATGGATGCTGAAGGCTACGCGCTCTATTTCTCGCGTGCGACGATTCCATGGGATCGTGACCGTTTTGCTGCTTCTAAAGAGACTATTGGCGATACCTTCCTGCGTCATTTGGGGATTTACGGCTACCGGGCAGGTTTTATCCGTCGCTATGTGACCTGGGCACCAAGCCCGCTGGAACATATCGAAATGCTCGAGCAGTTGCGGGTGCTGTGGTACGGCGAAAAGATTCACGTCGATGTCGCCCGACAGGTACCGGGAACGGGCGTTGATACGCCAGAAGATCTCGAACGCGTTCGCGCGGAGCTGCGCTAAGTTTACGTCATCCCCTCATCCGAGGGGATGTAATACCCCTTCGTTTTTTCTCATTTATCCTCTTTCTAATTGATCTTATCAGGGTGACTTCCTGCGGCTACGCGCTCATTATAAAAGCAGTAGTTTTGATAGGGGTTATCTCATATGGAACAGTTACGTGCCGAACTGAGCCATCTGCTTGGGGAAAAACTCAGTCGGGTGGAGTGCGTGAGCGAGAAGGCGGATACTTCTCTGTGGTCGCTGTATGACAGTAGCGGCAACCCGATGCCGCTACTGGCAAGATGCTTTACCTCTCCGGGGCTTGCCAGGCAACTGGCGTGGAAAATGTCCATGTTAGCGCGTAGCGGCACGGTGCGAATGCCCACCGTTTACGGCGTCATGACGCATGAAGAACATCCCGGACCCGATGTGCTGCTCATCGAACGCCTGCGTGGCGTTCCCGTCGAAGCCCCCGCGCGTACCCCAGACCGCTGGGAGCAGCTTAAAGATCAGATTGTTGAAGCGCTGCTTGCCTGGCATCGTCAGGACAGCCGTGGGTTGGTGGGGGCGGTTGATAGCACCCAGGAGAATCTGTGGCCGCTCTGGTACCGGCAGCGTGTAGAAGTGTTATGGGGAACGCTCAACCAGTTCAACAATACCGGTCTGAGCATGCAGGATAAGCGGATTCTGTTCCGTACCCGTGAATGCTTGCCGGCGCTATTTGAAGGTTTCAATGATAACTGCGTGCTGGTTCATGGCAATTTTACCCTGCGCAGTATGTTAAAGGATCCTCGCAGCGATCAACTGCTGGCGATGGTAGGTCCAGGTATCATGCTTTGGGCGCCGCGCGAGTTTGAACTGTTCCGCCTGAGCGACAGCGGGCTGGCAGAAGGGCTGCTGTGGCACTACCTCCAGCGCGCCCCCGTCTCGGAATCCTTCCTCTGGCGACGCTGGCTGTATCTCCTGTGGGATGAAGTCGCGCAGTTGGTCAATACGGGACGTTTCAACCGCGCCAACTTTGATTTGGCCTCAAAATCACTCCTGCCCTGGCTCGCCTGACGAGCCCTTAAGCCATTGCCAGATGCGCCCAAGCGTCTCGTAACCAACGCGATCGCTATGCATCAGCCACGCCGGGGACGGAATCATTCGCTCCCACGGATTTAGCGGCGCATCTATGGCAAGCTGATTAGCCGGTGCGGGTAGCGGATGCAAGCCCGCGTTTTCGAAGAAAATCATGGCGCGAGGCAGATGCGAGGCGGAAGTCACGAGCAGGAACGGAGCGTCGCCGATGGCGTGTTTTACCGCTGTGGCTTCTTCTTCCGTATCTTTGGGTCTGTCGAGGGTGATAATGTCCGAGCGTGGTACACCCAAAGATTGCGCGACGCGTGCTCCTGCTTCAGCAGTACTTACTGGGTTAGTTTTTGCCGCCGCCCCGGTGAAGATCATTTTCGATCCTGGATTAGCCAGCCACAGGCGTATTCCCTCGTTCAAACGGGGCAAGCTGTTGTTAATGAGGTTTGAGCTGGGTGCCCATTTCGGGTCCCAGGTATAGCCACCGCCCAACACCACGATGTACTCCACTTTCTGATTGCCCTGCCACGTTGGATACTTATCTTCAATTGGGCGTAACAATCCATCGGCTACAGGCTGTAGGCTTAACAGCAGCAGTGCCAGCCAGCCGGTCGTGATAATGATTTTGCCACTTTTCTGAAAACGACTGAACCATACCAGCAGTAGCCCCAGCGCGATGAACAGGAGCAACAGTGGGAGGGGAAGCATCATGCCTCCGATATATTTCTTTAGGGTAAAAAGCATCCTTTTTGGTTCCTTTTTTAACCATACAGCAGGTGATTACTCGTGATATTACACCAGACAGGTTTATTCTCTGCGCGGGTGTGACAAAATAGCGGTTTTGCTGTTAGCGGATGGAACTCTCCCAATGCGGGATCGCAATTTTGATGACATCGCGGAAAAGTTTTCGCGAAACATTTACGGCACCACCAAAGGGCAGTTACGTCAAACGATCCTCTGGCAGGATCTGGACAAGCTGCTTGCGGCCTACGGTAGCCGAAAGTTGCGGGTGCTCGACGCAGGTGGGGGGGAAGGCCAGACCGCCATTTTAATGGCAGAGCGCGGTCATCATGTCACGCTTTGCGACCTTTCAGCTGAAATGGTTGCGCGCGCGCAACTCGCGGCAGAAGAGAAAGGTGTGAGCGGGAACATGCATTTTATACATTGCGCCGCTCAGGACATTGCGCAGCATTTGGAAACTCAGGTTGATCTGATATTGTTCCATGCTGTGCTGGAGTGGGTTGCTGAACCGCAAGACGTATTAAAAACACTGTGGGATGTGTTGACCCCCGGCGGCGCGTTGTCGCTGATGTTCTACAATGCAAACGGCCTCTTAATGCGTAACGTACTTGTGGGCAATTTTGGCTATGTACAGCAGGGAATGTACAAAAAGAAACGGCGCACGCTTTCACCGGATTTTCCGCGCGATCCTCAGCAGGTCTATGGCTGGCTGGAAGCGCAGGGATGGGAAATCACCGGGAAAACGGGCGTAAGGGTGTTTCATGATTATCTGCGTGATAAACAAAAACAGCACGACTGTTTTGACGCCTTAACAGAAATTGAAACGCGGTATTGCCGCCAGGAGCCTTATATCAGCCTTGGCCGCTACATTCACGTCACCGCGCACAAGCCGCAGATGCAAGGATAACCTATGAGTGATTTTTCCCAGACAGTCCCCGAACTGGTTGCCTGGGCCAGGAAAAACGATTTCTCCCTCTCGCTGCCGGTAGACAGACTCTCTTTCCTGCTGGCGGTTGCGACGCTGAACGGCGAACGCCTGGATGGAGAAATGAGCGAGGGTGAACTGGTGGATGCTTTCCGCCATGTCAGTGATGCGTTTGAGCAAACCAGCGAAACCATTAACGTGCGTGCCAACAACGCGATCAACGATATGGTGCGTCAACGTCTGCTGAACCGCTTTACCAGCGAGCAGGCGGAAGGAAACGCCATCTATCGTCTGACGCCATTGGGCATCGGCATTACCGACTATTACATCCGCCAGCGCGAGTTTTCCACGCTGCGTCTCTCCATGCAGCTCTCTATTGTGGCGGGTGAGCTTAAGCGTGCCGCCGATGCCGCTGACGAAAATGGCGATGAATTCCACTGGCATCGGAACGTCTACGCGCCGCTGAAATACTCGGTAGCGGAAATTTTCGACAGTATCGATCTGACCCAGCGCCTGATGGACGAACAGCAACAGCAGGTAAAAGATGACATCGCACAGCTGTTGAATAAAGACTGGCGTGCGGCCATCTCCAGCTGCGAAATGCTGTTGTCAGAAACCTCAGGTACGCTGCGCGAGCTGCAGGATACCTTAGAGGCGGCGGGCGATAAGCTGCAGGCCAACCTGCTGCGTATTCAGGATGCCATCATGGCCCATGACGATCTGCATTTTATCGATCGTCTGGTGTTTGATCTGCAAAGTAAACTTGATCGCATTATCAGTTGGGGTCAACAGTCGATCGATCTGTGGATTGGCTACGACCGTCACGTGCATAAATTTATTCGTACCGCGATCGATATGGATAAAAACCGCGTGTTTGCTCAGCGTTTGCGTCAATCTGTGCAGACCTATTTCGACGCGCCATGGACGTTGACTCACGCCAGCGCCGATCGTCTGCTGGACATGCGTGATGAAGAGATGACGCTGCGCGATGAAGAGGTCACCGGTGAACTGCCACCGGATCTGGAGTTTGAAGAGTTTAATGAAATTCGCGAGCAACTTGCGGCCATGATCGAAGAACAGCTCGCCATCTACAAAACCAGACAAGTGCCGCTAGATCTTGGGCTGGTGGTGCGCGACTATCTGGTGCAATACCCACGTGCGCGCCATTTTGATATTGCCCGCATCGTCGTCGACCAGGCTGTGCGCCTGGGCGTCGCGCAAGCAGATTTCACCGGACTGCCGCCGAAGTGGCAGCCGATTAACGATTACGGAGCCAAGGTACAGGCGCATGTCATTGACAAATATTGAACAAGTGATGCCAGTTAAGCTGGCCAAGGCGCTGGCAAATCCATTATTTCCGGCGCTGGACAGCCAACTGCGTGCCGGTCGTCACATTGGTCTTGACGAGCTGGATAATCACGCTTTTCTGATGGATTTCCAGGAGTATCTGGAAGAGTTTTACGCCCGCTATAACGTGGAACTGATTCGTGCGCCAGAAGGGTTCTTCTATTTGCGCCCACGTTCCACGACGCTCATTCCGCGTTCGGTGTTATCTGAGGTGGATATGATGGTGGGTAAGATTCTCTGCTACCTGTACCTGAGCCCGGAACGTCTGGCGAATGAAGGGATCTTCACTCAACAGGAACTGTACGACGAACTGCTGAGCCTTGCCGATGAAGCCAAACTGCTCAAGCTGGTGAATAACCGCTCTACAGGTTCGGATCTTGACCGTCAGAAACTACAGGAAAAAGTACGCTCTTCCCTGAACCGTCTTCGTCGTTTGGGTATGGTCTGGTTTATGGGCCATGACAGCAGCAAATTCCGCATCACCGAATCTGTATTCCGCTTTGGCGCAGATGTGCGTACCGGTGACGACCCGCGTGAAGCGCAGCTGCGTATGATTCGCGATGGCGAAGCGATGCCGGTCGAAAACCATTTGCAGCTCAACGATGAGCATGAAGACAGTCAGCCGGATAGCGGAGAGGAAGAATAATGATTGAACGCGGTAAATTTCGCTCACTAACGCTGATTAACTGGAACGGTTTCTTTGCCCGAACCTTCGATCTGGACGAGCTAGTGACCACGCTCTCCGGCGGCAACGGTGCGGGTAAATCCACGACGATGGCGGCGTTTGTTACGGCGCTGATCCCCGATTTAACGCTGTTGCATTTTCGTAATACAACCGAAGCAGGCGCGACCAGCGGTTCACGCGATAAAGGTCTGCACGGTAAACTGAAGGCTGGCGTCTGTTACTCCGTTCTGGACGTGATCAACTCCCGTCATCAACGTGTGGTTGTCGGCGTTCGACTGCAACAGATCGCAGGCCGCGATCGTAAAGTAGACATTAAACCGTTTGCCATTCAAGGACTACCGACGTCCGTACAGCCTACTGCGCTACTGACCGAAACCCTGAACGATCGTCAGGCCCGTGTGCTGACGCTCCAGGAGCTTAAAGATAAACTTGAGGAGATCGAAGGCGTCCAGTTCAAGCAGTTTAACTCGATCACCGATTACCACTCCCTGATGTTCGATCTGGGCGTGGTGGCTCGTCGTCTGCGTACTGCATCCGACCGTAGCAAGTATTATCGTCTGATTGAAGCGTCCTTGTACGGCGGTATCTCCAGCGCGATTACGCGCTCTTTACGCGACTATTTGCTGCCTGAAAACAGCGGGGTACGTAAGGCTTTCCAGGATATGGAAGCAGCGCTGCGTGAAAACCGCATGACGCTGGAGGCCATTCGCGTCACCCAGTCCGACCGCGATCTGTTTAAGCATCTGATTAGCGAAGCCACTAACTACGTTGCAGCGGATTATATGCGTCACGCGAATGAGCGCCGCATTCATCTGGATAAGGCGCTTGAATACCGCCGCGAACTGTTTACCTCACGTAAGCAGTTAGCGTCCGAACAGTACAAGCACGTCGAGATGGCGCGCGAGCTGGGCGAGCAGAACGGGGCAGAAGGCGATCTGGAAGCAGACTATCAGGCGGCAAGCGATCACCTGAATTTGGTTCAGACCGCACTGCGTCAGCAGGAAAAAATCGAGCGCTACGAAGCCGATCTCGATGAGTTGCAGATTCGTCTCGAAGAACAAAACGAAGTGGTGGCTGAGGCCACCGACATGCAGGAAGAGAACGAAGCTCGCGCCGAATCCGCAGAGCTTGAAGTTGATGAGTTGAAAAACCAGCTTGCCGACTACCAGCAGGCGCTGGACGTCCAGCAAACGCGAGCGATTCAATACACTCAGGCTTTGCAGGCGCTACAACGTGCGAAAGAGTTGTGCCATCTCCCTGATCTGACGCCGGAAAGCGCGGATGAGTGGCTGGAGACGTTCCAGGCAAAAGAGCAAGAGTCAACCGAGAAATTGCTCTCTCTTGATCAAAAAATGAGCGTGGCGCAAACTGCGCACAGTCAGTTTGAACAAGCGTATCAACTGGTTGTCGCCATCAATGGCCCGCTGGCCCGTAATGACGCCTGGGAAGTGGCGCGTGAATTGCTGCGCGACGGCAACAACCAGCGTCATCTGGCGGAACAGGTTCAACCGCTGAGAATGCGTCTGAACGAGCTGGAGCAGCGCCTGCGCGAGCAACAGGAGGCTGAGCGTCTGCTGGCCGAATTCTGCAAGCGTCAGGGCAAAAATGTTGATATTGACGATCTGGAAACGCTTCATCAGGAGCTGGAGGCGCGTATCGCCTCGCTCTCCGACAGCGTCTCTAATGCCAGTGAACAGCGTATTGCCCTGCGTCAGGAGCTGGAACAGCTCCAGTCACGTACGCAAAAACTGCTACATCGTGCGCCAGTCTGGCTGGCGGCGCAAAGCAGTCTCAACCAGTTGAGCGAACAGTGCGGCGAAGAGTTTGAATCAAACCAGGATGTGACCGAATATCTGCAACAATTGCTGGAGCGCGAGCGCGAAGCCATCGTTGAACGTGATGAAGTCGGTGCGCGCAAACGTGCTGTCGACGAGGAAATTGAGCGTTTAAGCCAGCCTGGCGGCGCTGAAGATGCGCGTCTGAACGCGCTGGCGGAACGCTTTGGTGGCGTCCTGCTTTCCGAAATCTATGACGATGTCAGTCTGGATGATGCACCGTACTTCTCGGCGTTATACGGCCCGTCTCGTAATGCGATTGTGGTTCAGGATCTGTCGCTGATTGCCGATCAGCTTGCCGGTCTGGAAGATTGCCCGGAAGATCTTTATCTGATCGAAGGGGACCCGCAGTCCTTCGATGACAGCGTATTTAGCGTCGACGAGCTTGAAAAAGCGGTGGTGGTGAAAATCGCCGATCGTCAGTGGCGTTATTCGCGCTTCCCGACGCTGCCGCTGTTTGGGCGTGCGGCGCGTGAGAACCGTATCGAAACCCTGCATGCGGAACGCGAGATCCTGTCAGAACGTTTTGCGAACGTGTCGTTTGACGTGCAGAAGACCCAGCGTTTGCATCAGGCATTTAGCCGCTTTATCGGTAGCCATCTTGCGGTGGCATTTGATGCCGATCCTGAGGCAGAAATTCGCAAGCTCAACACTCGCCGTGGCGAACTTGAGCGTGCTATCACCAATCATGAAAATGACAACCAGCAAAGTCGCGTACAGTTTGAGCAGGCGAAAGAGGGCGTTGCGGCACTTAACCGCATTCTGCCGCGCCTGAATTTGCTGGGTGACGAGACACTGGCCGACCGCGTGGACGAAATTCAGGAACGTCTGGATGAAGCCCAGGAAGCGGCGCGTTTTGTTCAGCAACACGGCAACCAACTGGCGAAACTTGAGCCTGTGCTTTCGGTTCTGCAAAGTGACCCTGAACAGTTCGAACAGCTGAAAGAAGATTACGCCTGGTCGCAGCAGGTGCAGCGCGAGGCGCGTCAGCAGGCGTTTGCCCTGACGGAAGTCGTACAGCGTCGTGCCCATTTCGGCTACAGCGACTCTGCAGCAATGCTGAGTGGCAACAGCGATCTGAATGAAAAACTGCGCCAGCGCCTTGAGCATGCGGAATTAGAACGTACCCGTACCCGTGAGGCGATGCGTAGCCACTCGGCCCAGTTGAACCAGTACAACCAGGTGCTGGCATCGCTGAAAAGCTCGTACGATACCAAGAAAGAGTTGTTAACCGATCTGCACAAAGAGTTGCAGGATATCGGCGTTCGCGCGGATAGCGGTGCTGAAGAGCGCGCGCGCATTCGTCGTGACGAGTTGCATAGCCAACTGAGCAACAACCGTTCACGTCGTAATCAGCTTGAAAAAGCACTGACCTTCTGCGAAGCCGAGATGGATAACCTGACTCGCCGTCTGCGCAAGCTGGAACGTGATTATCACGAAATGCGTGAGCAGGTTGTCACCGCGAAGGCGGGCTGGTGTGCCGTAATGCGAATGGTGAAAGACAACGGTGTTGAACGTCGTTTGCATCGCCGCGAGCTGGCCTATCTCTCTGGAGATGAACTGCGTTCAATGTCGGATAAGGCGCTCGGTGCGCTGCGTCTGGCGGTGGCCGATAATGAACACCTGCGCGACGTGCTGCGTATGTCTGAAGATCCGAAACGTCCGGAACGTAAAATTCAGTTCTTCGTGGCGGTGTATCAGCACCTGCGCGAGCGTATTCGTCAGGATATTATCCGCACCGACGATCCGGTCGAAGCCATTGAACAGATGGAGATTGAACTTGGCCGTCTGACGGAAGAGTTAACTTCCCGTGAGCAGAAGCTGGCAATCAGTTCCCGCAGCGTGGCGAATATTATTCGTAAGACTATTCAACGCGAACAGAACCGTATTCGCATGCTCAACCAGGGCCTGCAAAGCGTGTCGTTCGGTCAGGTAAACAGCGTGCGTCTGAACGTGAACGTTCGCGAAGCGCATGCCACATTGCTGGATGTTCTCTCTGAACAGCATGAGCAGCATCAGGATCTGTTTAACAGCAACCGTCTGACCTTCTCTGAAGCGCTAGCGAAGCTATATCAGCGCCTGAATCCGCAGATTGATATGGGGCAACGTACTCCGCAAACCATCGGCGAAGAACTGCTGGATTACCGTAACTACCTGGAAATGGAAGTTGAGGTTAACCGTGGCTCAGACGGTTGGCTGCGTGCAGAATCGGGCGCGCTGTCGACGGGTGAAGCGATCGGTACCGGTATGTCGATTTTGGTGATGGTTGTTCAGAGTTGGGAAGATGAAGCGCGTCGTCTGCGCGGTAAAGATCTCTCTCCATGCCGCCTGCTGTTCCTCGATGAGGCAGCCCGTCTTGATGCCCGTTCAATCGCGACACTGTTTGAGCTGTGCGATCGTCTGGATATGCAGCTCATCATTGCTGCACCTGAAAACATCAGCCCGGAAAAAGGCACAACCTATAAACTGGTGCGTAAGGTGTACCAGAACAGCGAACACGTACACGTAGTGGGCCTGCGAGGCTTTGCCCCGCAGCCGCCTGAATCGTTGCCGGAATCCCTGCCGGGAACGGCTGACGCTTCCTGAGGCGTTTCCATTAAATAGCGGCGCGAATGCGCCGCTTTTTTTTTATTCATTTAACTTGTGTTGATGACTGCGTTATCTTTAAACTTCTTTACATAAGGCAATGCAACAGCGTATATGCCTTTCTATAATGAAGAAAAGCCCCGGTGTTGTGGGCATGATGTAAAGCAAACAGGGGGCAAGGGATGTTGCTAAAGAAAATTCGAGGACGTCAGCTATCTGCACTCAGTTTGTGCCTGACGGTAATATTTGCTCCGCTGTTTAACGCTCAGGCTGATGAGCCTGAAGTGGTCCCTGTTGACAGTTCCGCGACCATGGGCGAGCAGCCGACGTCGTTGTCGCAGCCGCTTGAGCAGTCTCCGGCTACCGCTATCATGGCAGGGATTAAGTCACTGCCCGCTGATTTTAATACCGAAGCGCTCCGTCAGCAGTTGCAGTCCGAACTGCCGGCTGGCTACACCCCTGCCTATATCAGCCAGCTCACCCTTCTTTATGCCGCTCGCGATATGAAGCCGATGTGGGAAAACCGTGACGCTGTACGCGCTTTTCAACAACAGCTTGCTGAAGTGGCTATTGCCGGTTTCCAGCCGCAATTTACAGCGTGGGTTGAGCTGTTAACCGATCCGTCTGTTTCCGGCATGGCGCGTGATGTGGTGCTCTCCGATGCCATGATGGGATATCTGCAATTTGTCGCGGGTATTCCGGTGAACGGTAATCGCTGGTTATACAGTGAAAAGCCGTACAAGCTGGCAACACCTGCGTTATCTGTCATCAACCAGTGGCAGCTGTCGTTAGATCAGGGGACGCTTCCTCGATTTATTACGAGCCTTGCGCCCGCGCATCCGCAATATGCAACCATGCATCAGTCGCTGCTGACTTTGGTATCGGATACTCAACCGTGGCCGAAAATGAGCGGCACTGCGACATTACGCCCGGGGCAATGGAGTAGCGATGTACCGGCACTGCGTGAAATCTTACAGCGCTCTGGCGTACTGGACGGTGGGCCGAAAATTGCGCTGCCGGGAGATGACCCGCAAAGCGTTGTCGTCAGTCCATCCGCACCGGCCGTGGTAAAAAAATCGGCACCATCAGTCAACAAACCTGCGGCCTACGATCGCGATCTTGTGGCTGGTGTTAAAGCATTCCAGGCGACCCAGGGTTTAGGCGCTGATGGGGTGATTGGGCCATCGACGCGCGACTGGTTAAATGTCTCGCCAGCACAGCGTGCGGGTGTTCTGGCGTTGAACATTCAGCGTTTACGCTTGCTGCCAGGTTCTTTGACTACAGGCATAATGGTGAACATTCCGGCCTATTCGCTGGTCTATTATCAGAATGGTAGTGAAGTGCTGGCATCAAGAGTTATCGTCGGTCGTCCCGATCGCAAAACCCCGATGATGAGCAGCGCGCTGAATAACGTGGTGGTCAATCCGCCATGGAATGTTCCTCCGACCCTGGCGCGCAAGGACATCTTGCCGAAAGTATGGAATGACCCCGGTTATCTGGAGCGTCACAACTATACGGTGATACGAGGCTGGAACAGTTCTCAGGCGATTGACCCGTACCAGGTCGACTGGTCGACAATTACGCCTTCGAATTTGCCATTCCGCTTCCAGCAGGCGCCAGGTGCGCATAATTCACTGGGCCGTTACAAATTTAACATGCCAAGCTCGGATGCGATTTATCTGCACGACACACCAAACCACAATCTGTTCCAGAAGGATACGCGCGCGCTGAGTTCTGGTTGTGTACGCGTGAATAAAGCGTCTGAACTGGCCAATATGCTCTTAGGGGATGCGGGCTGGAACGATACGCGAATTTCAGATGCCCTGAAGGAAGGTAATACGCGTTACGTGAATATTCGCCAAAATATACCGGTCAATCTCTACTACCTGACCGCGTTTGTTGGCGAAGATGGACGGACCCAATATCGTACAGATATTTACAATTACGATCTCACCGCGCGATCTGGCGCACAAATTTTGCCAAAAGCTGAACAATTAATCAGGTAAATGAAGTAGTTCGAGGAAAATGATTGTCGTAAGTTATGGTGAATAGGGGGCAATATGGCTGCAAGCCCCGTATTCACTGGGGTTGGCCGCCTTGACGTGAACGGTTTAGACAGTTAAGGTGCCCTTCGTGCGCTAAGCATATTTACGATAACATTGACCTGTAGACCTGATTATCATGGACAAATTTGACGCTAATCGCCGCAAACTGCTGGCGTTAGGTGGTGTTGCGCTGGGCGCAGCGGCCATCTTGCCAACGCCAGCATTTGCCACCCTCTCGACACCTCGTCCGCGCATTTTGACGCTCAACAATCTTCATACTGGTGAGTCGCTTAAGGCGGAGTTTTTCGATGGCAGAGGCTATATTCAGGATGAATTAGCAAGGCTAAACCATTTCTTCCGCGACTATCGCGCGAATAAAATAAAGGCTATCGATCCTGGATTATTCGATCAGCTTTTCCGTCTGCAAGGCCTGCTCGGAACCCGCAAGCCTGTGCAACTCGTTTCCGGTTATCGTTCGCTTGATACCAATAACGAACTACGCGCTCATAGCCGTGGTGTAGCGAAGAAAAGCTATCACACGAAAGGGCAGGCGATGGATTTTCATATTGAAGGCGTTTCATTAGCCAATGTTCGCAAAGCTGCGTTATCTATGCGCGCAGGTGGTGTAGGATATTACCCACGTAGCAACTTTGTGCATATTGATACCGGGCCAAACAGGCACTGGTAATAATGAAGGAGCAGTATGAACTATCGTATTATTCCGGTTACCGCGTTTTCCCAGAATTGCTCTCTGATCTGGTGTGAACAAACTAAACTGGCCGCGCTTGTCGATCCCGGCGGAGATGCTGAGAAGATCAAGCAAGAAGTCGCAGCGTCCGGCGTGACGTTGATGCAGATTTTGCTAACCCATGGTCACCTTGATCATGTGGGGGCGGCGGCGGAACTGGCGCAGCATTATGGTGTGCCGGTCATTGGCCCGGAAAAAGAAGATGAGTTCTGGCTGCAAGGCTTACCAGCCCAAAGCCGCATGTTTGGTCTCGACGAGTGTCAGCCACTGACGCCGGATCGCTGGCTAAACGAAGGGGAGACCGTTAGCGTCGGGAATGTGACGCTACAGGTACTGCATTGCCCGGGACATACTCCTGGGCACATCGTTTTCTTTGATGACCAATCACGTTTACTGGTTTCTGGTGATGTGATTTTCAAAGGCGGCGTAGGACGCAGTGACTTCCCGCGCGGTGACCATGCTCAACTGATTCAGGCGATCAAACAGAAGTTATTGCCCTTGGGCGATGATGTGACGTTTATTCCGGGGCATGGCCCGATGTCAACGCTGGGATATGAGCGTTTACACAATCCGTTCCTGCAGGATGAAATGCCGGTCTGGTAAACAGAATAAAAAAAGCCCGCTTCAAGCGGGCTTTTGTTTTTGACATAAACTACAGCACGGCGACAATCGCTTCGCACAGTGGTGCCATGTTATCAGGCGTCATTCCCGCCACGTTGACACGACCAGACGCAACAGCGTAAACACCAAATTCTTCGCGCAGACGCAGAACCTGTTCTTTCGTCAGGCCGCTGAACGAGAACATTCCGTTCTGCTTGATGATGAAGCTGAAGTCGCGGTCTGCGCCTTTCTCGGCCAGAGTATTAACGAACAGCAGGCGCATACGCTGGATGCGTTGACGCATGTCGTTCAACTCTTGTTCCCAGATAGCACGCAGTGCTTCGTTGCTCAGAATGGTTGCGACCACTGAAGCACCGTGTGCAGGCGGGTTGGAGTAGTTTGCGCGAATAACAGATTTCATCTGACTGAAGGCACGATCAACGGTTTGCTCATCAGATGCCACCAGCGTACAGGCACCTACACGCTCGTTGTACAGGCCGAAGTTCTTAGAGTAAGAGCTCGCAACAATCAATTCCTGATGGACTGCCGCAAAGGCGCGCAGGCCTTCCGCATCTTCTTCCAGCCCACGAGCAAAGCCCTGGTAGGCGAAGTCGAAGAGTGGTAACCAGCCTTTTTCAACGGAAAGCTTCGCCAGCTGTTCCCATTGCTCCAGCGTCGGATCGATACCGGTTGGGTTATGGCAGCAGCCATGGAACAGCACCACGTCGCCGGCCTGCGCGTCATTCAGGCTGGCCAGCAGACCGTCGAAGTCCAGCGTATGGTTTGCCGCATCGTAATAGGTATATTCACATACTTCCAGGCCCGCAGAGTTAAATACGCTCTTGTGGTTCGGCCAGCTCGGGTTGCTCACCCAAATACGTTTAACCGAGGTGTTCTTCGCCAGGAAATCCGCCGCGACGCGCAGTGCGCCGGTACCGCCTGGGGTTTGTGCTGTACGAGCACGCTTATCGCTGATAATCGTACTGCCTTTCCCGAACAGCAGTTCCTGAGTGCAGCGACCAAACTCCGGAATACCATCAATACCGAGGTAGTTTTTGGTGTTTTCGTTTTCCAGCAGATACTGCTCAGCTTTTTTGACGCTGGTCAGGACCGGTGTTTTGCCGGTTTCATCTTTATAGACACCAATACCCAGGTTGATTTTTCCAGGGCGATCATCGGCACGAAACAGATCGGCCAGGCCCAGAATAGGGTCGGCAGGAGCGGCGGTAATGTTCTCAAACATGACGAAGTTCCATTGTGATTACAGAAGTGAAATCCGCTATCAGGTTAACGGTAGATTTACAAAATGCCAACCGTTTGCGACGAAAAGCGTGAGGCTTTACGAAAGTCGCCATTTTTTGCTTTCAGACATAAAAAAACAGGGCCGAAGCCCTGTTTCTTAAGCATACAACAAAGTGGTGTACTGATTAGAACTGGTAAGTTACACCAACAGCAGCCATGTCGTCGTTGCCATTCAGGCCGCCAACTTCTTGAGCATATGCAGTGTCTTTGTCCAGCAGGTTGATGTAGTAGTCAGCCCACACGTTGAAGTTTTTGTTGAAGTAGTAAGTTGTGCCAACCTGAATAAATTTCGCCAGATCTGCATCGCCGCCGGAGAAGGCGCCAGATGCTGCCAGGTCTTTACCTTTGGTCTGAACATAAGAGATTGCTGGACGCAGGCCGAAATCGAACTGGTACTGAGCAACAACTTCAAAGTTCTGAGTTTTGTTTGCAAAGCCTGCATCGCCGCCGCTACCGGTACGGGTAGTGTTGCGGGTTTCAGCATAGGTGGTTGCCAGGTAGATGTTGTTGGCGTCATATTTCAGACCCACACCCCATGCTTCAGCTTTGTCGCCCAGACCATCAGCTTTCTGATCCAGGGTACGGTTTGCGTTGCTGTAGGATGCGATAGCACCAAAGCCTTCGCCGAAGTCATAACCCAGGGAGTAACCTACGCCGTCGCCGTTAGCAGTTTTAACGTCGGAACGGTCGTTTTTGCCCTGGTACTGTACGCCCATGCTCAAACCATCAACCAGGCCGAAGAAATCGCTATTACGATAGGTCAGCAAACCGGTGCTGCGGCTGGTCATGAAGTTGTCAACGTAGTTACCGCCCCAGGTCATACCTGAGAAGGACGGAGCCATATCGGTGTAGGATTCTACGTCGTATACGATACCGTAGTTACGGCCGTAATCGATGCTACCTGCATCACCTGCTTTCAAGCCCGCGAATGCCAGACGGTTTTTGTTGGTCTGGGTGCCGCCTTCAGCCTGGTTAGCCGCGAAGCGGTATTCCCACTGGCCGTAACCAGTCAGCTGGTCGTTGATCTGAGTTTCGCCTTTGAAACCGATCTGAGCATAAGTGGCATCGTTGTTGTTGGTGTCATCACCTGAAGTCACGAAATCGTGTTCGGCGTTAACTTTACCGTAGAAGTCCAGTTTGTTGCCGCTTTTGTTATAGATTTCAGCAGCGTTAGCTGCACCGGCTACCAGCAGAGCAGGGATTACCACTGCCAGGATATTGCGCTTCATCATTATTTATTACCCTCATTGGTTTTTTTTTATGACACTCGCCACTGCCGTCAATAAATTCTGTCAATAAATATGTCCGGAACTATTGATGAGAGTTAGGTGTCTTTATGTATCTGACAGGCATCTTTCCATTCATATACTCGTTTCGCTAGCCTGAAAGTGCTACAAATATAAAGATTAGGTAACAAAAAGAAATAATGTGTAACCAAAGATGTATTTTAGGGAACTTTGTGAACCACCTCAAATTTCAGAGCCGATCGCTGCATAAAAACACAATCCCATTCCTATATATATGAATTGCTTATATTTAATCTTGATATAGCCCTTTCTTATCGCCAGGGTACAAACAGGCAACTTTTTCTTAATGTCAACATTAGCCATCTGGGTGTCTATTTTGTTGGTTGATTTTTGTGCTAATGTATCGGAATTGTATTAGGCGCAATAAGAATGAGGTTTATTTTTTGTGCACGGATGTTTCGTGGAAATAAAACGTAACAGCTGGAGGATTTCACGGGGTTGCACTTTAAAAATGCTGACTTTCAACTGACATAAACTGACAGTGCAGAATAAAATAACGGCCAGCATTTGCTGGCCGTTATAAATTTAATGAGTTAGAAGCTGGCGTTGCGTGGTGTTCTTGGGAAGGCAATAACGTCACGGACGTTCTGAACGCCGGTAACGTAGGCAATCAGACGCTCGAAGCCCAGACCAAAGCCAGAATGTGGCACGGTGCCGTAGCGGCGCAGATCGCGATACCAGCTGTAATCAGCCGGATTCAGACCCATCTCGACCATACGGGCATCCAACACGTCCAGACGTTCTTCACGTTGCGAGCCACCGATGATTTCACCGATACCTGGCGCAAGGACGTCCATCGCCGCCACGGTTTTACCGTCTTCGTTAAGGCGCATGTAGAAAGCCTTAATGTCTTTCGGATAGTTTTTGACAACAACCGGGGCTTTGAAGTGTTTCTCAGCAAGGTAGCGCTCGTGTTCGGAGGACAAATCGACACCCCAGAACACGGGGTTTTCGAATTTCTCACCGCATTTTTCGAGGATAGCGACTGCATCGGTGTAATCCACCTGCGCAAAGTCAGCAGAAACGAAACGTTCCAGACGAGCGACGGCATCGCTGTCAACGCGATCGGCGAAGAATTTCATATCGTCAGCACGTTCTTCCAGGACCGCCTTGAAGACGTATTTCAGCATGGCTTCGGCCAGACCGGCTACGTCATCCAGGTTAGCAAAAGCCACTTCAGGCTCCAGCATCCAGAACTCAGCCAGGTGACGACTGGTGTTCGAGTTTTCGGCACGGAAAGTGGGGCCGAAGGTGTAGATTTTAGACAGCGCACAGGCGTAAGTTTCGCCGTTCAACTGGCCGGATACGGTCAGGAAGGCCTCTCTGCCAAAGAAGTCCTGGTCAAAGTCTACTTTGCCTTCAGGTGTGCGCGGCAAGTTTTCGAGATCCAGCGTGGAGACGCGGAACATCTCGCCTGCACCTTCGGTATCAGAGGCGGTAATCAGTGGGGTAGAAACCCAGAAGTAACCCTGCTCATCAAAGAAGCGATGCAGCGCTTGCGCCAGAGTATGGCGTACACGTGCAACCGCGCCGATCAGGTTGGTGCGCGGGCGCAGGTGGGCAACTTCACGCAGATATTCGATGCTGTGACGTTTTGCCGCCATCGGGTAGGTATCCGGATCTTCAACCCAGCCGGTCACTTCAATCGCAGATGCCTGAATTTCGAAGCTCTGGCCCTGGCCCGGAGAAGCAACAACGGTGCCAGTCACAATAACGGAGCAGCCGGTGGTCAGGTGCAGAACGTCGTCATTGTAATTGGGCAGAGAATTATTGATGACGGCCTGTACAGGATCAAAGCAGGAACCGTCATAGACGGCAAGGAAGGAGATGCCAGCTTTAGAATCTCGGCGAGTACGCACCCATCCGCGCACAGTGACTTCTTGGTCAACGGCAACACGGCCCTGGAGTACGTCGGCTACAGGCACAACGCTCATAATATTCTCTCTGTTAATAGTCGGAAAAAATAGACACTTGTCCGCCCTTATAGGGGGGATATCTATGTTACCTGGCATCCGTCGTCAGACAAGCAGATTTCGCAGTCAAAACCGAAGAAAATGGAAAATAATGAAGGGAAGGGAGCCTTACGGCTCCCAAAAACGATTAACTGGCTTTTTTAATCTGCGGCAAGTCGAAAGCTTTTCGCAACGCGCGCACGAATGCTTTGTCATGACAAATGGTTTTACCCGGACTGTCAGACAGTTTCGCCACCGGTTTGCCGTTACATTCCACTAGTTTGATAACAATATTCAGCGGTTTCACCTGCGGTAAATCGCAGCTCAAACGGGTGCCGATACCAAAGCTGAGGTTAACCCGGGACGAGAACTGGCGATAGAGATCGACCGCTTTTGGCAAATCCAGGTTATCGGAAAAGACCAGCACTTTAGTGTGCGGATCGATGCCAAGTTTCTCGTAATGCGCAATCGCTTTTTCGCCCCATTCGACGGGATCCCCGGAATCATGACGCAGGCCCTGATAGCGGTTGGCAAACTCAGGACCAAAATCGCGAAGGAAGGCGTCCATCGTAATGCAGTCAGTCAACGCAATGCCAAGCTGGTCGGGATACTCTTCAAGCCATGCTGCCAGGGCGGCGCGCTGGCTGGTCGCTAAATCGGGGCTGATTTGCTGATGCGCCTGGAACCATTCGTGGGCTTGCGTACCCATCGGGGTTAAGTTCAGACGACGCGCTAAATCATAGTTGCTGGTGCCAACAAACCACGACTCCTGCTGCAAGCGTTCAACAATGGCTTGCTGCACTTCGCGAGAAAAGCGACGACGAGTACCGAAATCCATCAGACGAAAACGAGACATATCCATGGATTCGGTCAAGCGAGAGAAATCCACGAGCTTGTTTTCTAAGGAGGCGAGCGCGTGCTCCACCCCTGATTGTGGAGAACGATAGCGGTGTACAATCTCGCTAATTACCGCCAGTAGCGGGACTTCCCACATGATCACTTCACGCCACGGTCCAGCAAGGCGAATATTCAGCTTGCCGTTATTGTTGGTAACGGTCACTTGATCAGGGTTATAGCGAAACTCTCGCAGCCAGTTCAGGTAGTCGGCTTTAAAGAAAGGCAGGCCCGAGAGCCATTGATATTCGTCATCCTGCAGAGTGAGATGCCGCATAGCATCGACCTGCTCACGAATAGCGTCGGCATAAAGGCCGAGCAGGTCGTCACCACGACAGCGGAATTCAGCCGCCACCTGTACGTCGTAGTAATGGTGAAAAACGGCTTGCTGCATATGCAGTTTATACGCGTCGGTATCCAGCAACGTATGCAGAACAGGAGAAGCGAATTGAGTCATAGGTGCGCCGTAGCATCCTCTCACGGGAGCGTTTAGTACAATAAACAACTATTGAAACCGCTGGAGTATACCTTGTTTAGCGATTTATTGAACCCCGATCACAACATAAGCCGTAACGATGGTCGAGAGCATTTTGTGCCACGTGTTATGAAAATGTAGCAAAAAAGGTGTTTGTTACTGAAAAGATGAACATTCTGCGTAGCGCGATCTACACAACAGGAATAGACTGGATTCGTTATTCGACAAACGATGCATAAAGGTTTTCTATGACACAACAGCCTCAAGCCAAATACCGCCACGACTACCGTGCGCCGGAATACCTGATTAGCGATATTGATCTGACTTTTGACCTGGATGCCACAAAAACCGTCGTAACGGCCATAAGCCAGGTCACGCGCCAAAGCGCAACCGCAGTGCCGCTGCGACTTGATGGTGAAGACCTGACGCTGGTTTCTGTACACGTTAACGATGAAACGTGGTCTGACTATATAGAAGAAGGAAGCCAGCTGGTTATCAGTAACCTGCCGGAGCGCTTTACGCTGCGCATCGTGAATGAAATTAGCCCAGCGACCAACACCGCGCTGGAAGGACTGTATCAGTCGGGTGAAGCGCTATGCACCCAGTGCGAAGCCGAGGGCTTCCGCCATATTACCTGGTATCTGGATCGCCCGGACGTTCTGGCGCGTTTCACCACCAAAATCATTGCTGATAAATCCAAATATCCTTACTTGCTCTCTAACGGTAACCGTGTAGGGCAGGGCGAACTGGACAATGGCCGCCATTGGGTTCAATGGCAGGATCCGTTCCCTAAACCTTGCTACCTGTTTGCGCTGGTAGCGGGTGATTTTGACGTACTGCGCGACACCTATAAAACGCGCTCAGGTCGCGATGTGGCCCTGGAGTTGTTTGTGGATCGCGGCAATCTCGATCGCGCACCGTGGGCGATGACTTCGCTTATCAACTCCATGAAATGGGACGAAGAGCGCTTTGGTCTCGAATACGATCTCGACATCTATATGATCGTCGCCGTCGACTTCTTTAATATGGGCGCGATGGAGAATAAAGGCCTGAACGTCTTTAACTCCAAATATGTACTGGCCCGTACTGATACCGCGACCGACAAAGATTATCTTGATATCGAGCGCGTTATTGGTCACGAGTATTTTCATAACTGGACCGGGAACCGCGTGACCTGTCGCGACTGGTTCCAGTTGAGTCTGAAAGAGGGGCTGACCGTATTCCGCGATCAGGAGTTCAGTTCCGATTTAGGTTCGCGCGCCGTTAACCGTATTAGCAACGTGCGCACCATGCGTGGTCTCCAGTTTGCCGAAGACGCCAGCCCAATGGCGCACCCGATTCGCCCGGACAAAGTGATTGAGATGAATAACTTCTACACCCTGACGGTGTATGAGAAAGGTTCTGAAATCATCCGTATGATCCATACGCTGCTCGGGGAAGAGAATTTCCAGAAAGGGATGCAGCTGTACTTTGAGCGTCATGACGGCAGCGCAGCGACCTGCGACGACTTTGTACAAGCCATGGAAGATGCCTCTAACGTCGACCTGTCGCATTTCCGCCGCTGGTACAGCCAGGCCGGTACGCCGATTGTCACCGTGAAAGACGATTACAATCCTGAGACCGAGCAGTACACGCTGACCATCACCCAGCGCACGCCACCGACCGCCGAGCAGGAAGAGAAGCACCCGCTGCATATTCCGTTCAGCATCGAGCTGTATGACAACGAAGGCAAAGCGATCCCGCTGCAAAAAGGCGGTCATCCGGTGCATCACGTTTTGAATGTGACCCAGGCTGAACAGACATTTATTTTTGATAATGTCTACTTCCAGCCGGTTCCAGCTCTGCTTTGCGAATTCTCTGCCCCAGTGAAGCTGGAATATAAATGGAGCGACCAGCAGCTGACCTTCCTGATGCGTCATGCCCGCAACGATTTCTCTCGTTGGGATGCGGCGCAAAGTTTGCTTGCGACTTACATCAAACTGAATGTGAATCGTCATCAGCAGGGCCAGCCCCTGTCGCTGCCGGTCCACGTTGCCGATGCGTTCCGTGCGATCCTGCTTGATGAGCAGATTGACCCCGCGCTGGCGGCAGAGATTCTGACCTTACCGTCCGCCAACGAAATCGCCGAGCTGTTCGATATCATCGATCCGATCGCGATTGTGGCCGTGCGCGAAGCACTGACTCGCACGCTGGCAACGGAGCTGGCTGACGAGTTCCTGGCTATTTATAACGCCAACAAGCTGGATAAATATCGCGTTGAGCATGCTGATATCGGCAAACGCTCTCTGCGTAACACCTGCCTGCGCTATCTGGCATTTGGTGAGAAGGCATTTGCGAACGAACTTATCAGCAAGCAGTACCATGAAGCGGATAACATGACCGACGTGCTGGCGGCGCTTTCTGCAGCGGTTGCAGCCGAACTGCCGTGCCGCGATGCGCTGATGCAGGAATACGATGACAAGTGGCATCATGATGGACTGGTAATGGACAAGTGGTTCATTTTGCAGTCCACCAGCCCTGCCGCCAATGTCCTTGACCAGGTTCGTCACCTGCTAAAACATCGTTCATTCACCATGAGCAATCCGAACCGCGTACGTTCGTTGATTGGCGCGTTCGCCAGCAGCAACCCGTCAGCTTTCCATGCGGAAGATGGCAGCGGGTATCAGTTTATGGTGGAAATGCTGACCGAGCTAAATAGCCGTAATCCGCAGGTCGCGTCACGTCTGATTGAGCCGCTGATTCGCCTGAAGCGCTATGATGCGAAACGTCAGGAGAAAATGCGTGCAGCGCTGGAACAGCTGAAAGGGCTGGAAAACCTGTCTGGCGATTTGTACGAGAAAATTACCAAAGCACTAGCCTGATCGATGCATTATCCCTCCCTCTCCCGACGGGAGAGGGGTTGGGGTGAGGGTATCAGGCATTGGCCTTCATTCGCTGTAGCTCGATACTTCCTCGCTTCATCACTCGATCCAGGACTTCCGCCTCAAGCTCCGCCAGTTTTGCAGAGCCTACGCGGCGCGGACGGGGAATATCCACTGTCAGATCCAGCCCGATTTTACCCTCTTCAATTAGCAACACGCGATCGGCCATAGCGACCGCTTCGCTGACGTCGTGCGTGACCAGCAGTACGGTAAATCCATGTTCTTGCCAGAGCGATTCGATCAAATCCTGCATTTCTATCCGCGTCAGCGCATCAAGCGCACCGAGCGGTTCGTCAAGCAGCAGTAAACCAGGCCGATGAATAAGCGCTCGCGCCAGGGCGACACGCTGTTTCTGCCCTCCGGAAAGGGCGGCAGGCCACTCTTTCGCTCGGTTTTCGAGGCCTACGGCGGCGAGTGCCTGACGTGCGGCATCACGCCAGTTCCCCGTTAGGCCAAGTCCTACGTTGTCGATAACGGTTTTCCAGGGCAGCAGGCGCGCATCCTGGAACATCATTCGCGTATCATCCTGAATATCGGCAAGGCGAGTGTTGCCAGCCAGCAACTGGCCGCCGTTCGGTGCTTCAAGGCCCGCCAACAGCCTCAGCAACGTGCTTTTACCTCCGCCGCTACGCCCTACCACGGCGACAAACTGACCGGCCGGAATATGCAAATCCAGGGCGTTAAGAATCGTATTGTCGCCGTAGCGTTTCGTCACGCTATTCAGCAGCAGCGGCGTGCCTTGCGTCAATCGAGCCGTATTCATAGATTTGCCTCCGTGGTGGAGTAAGCCGGGTTCCAGCGCAGCCAGAGACGTTCTAACCACTGGGCGCTAAGGTCGGCAAGTTTGCCGAGCAGGGCATACAGAATGATGGCTACCACCACCACATCCGTTTGCAAGAACTCGCGAGCGTTCATCGCCAGATAACCGATACCGGAGTTAGCCGAAATGGTTTCCGCGACGATAAGCGTTAACCACATCAGGCCCAGTGCGAAACGCACGCCCACCATGATGGAGGGTAGGGCTCCGGGCAGAATGACATGGATAAACAGGGCAACACCGGACAAGCCGTAGCTGCGCGCCATCTCCACTAACCCGCGATCGATGTTACGAATACCGTGCCAGGTGTTGATATAAATAGGGAACAGCGTGCCGAGCGCGACCAGGAAAATTTTGGCGCTTTCGTCAATACCAAACCATAAAATCACCAACGGGATAAGGGCCAGATGCGGCACGTTACGCAGCATCTGAATAGAAGTATCCAGCAACCGCTCCCCCCAGCGGGATAGACCGCTGATAAGGCCAAGCGTCAGGCCAATCGATCCACCGATGGTGAAACCAATGGCAGCGCGCCAGGAGCTGATCGCCAGATGCTGCCACAGTTCGCCGCTGGAGCTCAGCGTCCAGAACGCTTCGACGACGCCCTCCGGAGAGGGCAAAATGCGACTGGACAGCCAGCCTACAGACGAGGCGATTTGCCAGATAATCACTATTCCGACAGGCAAGAACCAGGGCGCCAGTCGCAGCAGCCATTTTCGAGAGGGGTTTGCCATATTAACCTCGTTAGCGTTGCGCCGCTTTCCGTGGAATGAATTCATTCGCCACCGCTTCGCCCTGAGGCAGAAGTGGGCGAGGCTGAGGAATCTCAGGAATGGCGACATCAAGATGCGGGAATAACAGTTCACCCACCTTGTAGGCCTCTTCCAGATGCGGATAACCGGAAAGGATAAAACTATCGATGCCTAGCTCGGCATATTCGTTAATGCGCGCAGCAACCGTTGGACCATCGCCGACTAGCGCGGTGCCCGCGCCGCCGCGGACCAGACCGACGCCTGCCCACAAGTTTGGACTGACCTCCAGCTTTTCCCGCTGGCCATTATGCAGTGATGCCATTCGGTGCTGGCCGACGGAATCCGTTTTGGCAAACGCGGCCTGCGCTTTAGCAATGGTCTCATCATCAAGATGTGAAATCAGGCGATCGGCCGCGCGCCAGGCTTCTTCATTGGTTTCTCGCACGATGACGTGCAGGCGTATCCCAAAGCGCACGGTGCGTCCATGCGCGGCCGCTTTGGCACGCACCTCTTCAATTTTTTCTTTCACCCGTTCAGGCGGCTCGCCCCAGGTGAGATACAGATCCACTTGTTCTGCGGCCAGATCCTGCGCGACGTCCGATGAGCCGCCAAAATAGAGCGGTGGACGCGGCTGCTGCACCGGTGCAAACAGCAGTTTTGCATCACGAACATGAATGTGTTTGCCTTCGAATGTGACGGTTTCACCCTCCAGCAGGCGACGCCAGACGCGGGTGAATTCAGCGGAGGCTTCATAGCGCTCGGTGTGATCGAGGAATACGCCATCCCCAGCAAGCTCTTGCGGATCGCTGCCTGTGACGAGGTTAAACAGCGCGCGACCATTAGAAAGCCTGTCGAGCGTAGCGGCCTGACGTGCAGCCACCGTTGGCGAAACGACGCTTGGGCGCAGCGCGACTAAGAATTTAAGGCGCTGGGTGACAGGAATCATAGATGCGGCAACCAGCCAGGCATCTTCGCAAGACCGCCCGGTGGGAATCAGCACCCCGGTGAAACCGATGCGATCCGCTGCCTGGGCGATTTGTTGCAGGTATCCGTAGTCAACCGGGCGAGCACCTTCTTCCGTGCCCAGATAATGTCCGTCGCCATGGGTCGGTAAAAACCAGAACAGATTCAAACTCATGATTTTGATCCTTCTTTGCCAGAGGGTTGCCAGATGCGATCGCGAATATCGATCTTTTTCGGGAGCAGATGATTTTCATAAAACAGGTCGGCAGTTTGCTGCTGCAATACTGCGGTCTTAGCGTCCACTGGTTTGATGACGGTAGGCGGGCGATGGTCCAGATAGCTGGCGATGACCGGCTCTGGCAGGCCCATGGTTTTCGCCAGCAGGGCGATACTTTCCTGGCGTTGACTGTGGGTAAGCGCGTCGGCTTCGCTGAAGGTATTCAACACGCCTTGCACAAATTCACCGTTTTTTTCTGCATATGGACGAGCGGCAAGATAGAAAGAGCCCGTTTGCTTCAGCGTTTCACCATCTTTCAGCACCCGGACGCCGCCCTGCAATAATGCGGCGGAGTAGTAAGGATCCCAGATAGCCCATGCATCGACGTTATTTTGCTGGAAGGCCGCACGCGCGTCGGCAGGGCTCAAAAAGATGGGTTGGATATCCTTAAATGTCAGACCCGCCTGTTGCAGGGCACGGAGCAGTAGGTTGTGAGAGCTTGAACCCTTCTGAAAAGCAACCTTATGGCCTTTGAGATCCGCCACGGTTTTAATCGGGCTATTTTCAGGAACCAGTATCACTTCGGCTTTTGGCTTGGCGGGCTCTACCCCAACGTAAACCAAATCAGCTCCCGCGGCCTGGGCGAAAATAGGAGGAATGTCGCCCGTGCTGCCCAAATCGATACTGCCTACGTTCAGTGCCTCAAGCATTTGTGGTCCGGCGGGGAATTCAATCCATGAAAACTGCGTCGTCGGATAGCGCTTTTCCAGAAGCTGATGACTTTTTGCCAGCACCATGCTGATGCTGCCTTTCTGGTAACCGATACGTAAACTTTCAGGCGCAGGGGCTGCCGCCTGGACTAAAGCGGACACTGCCAGCAAACCGCTTAGCCCGATACGGAACACGTTTTTAAACATGAGCGACTCCTTTCAGATGACCAAAAGCAGGAACCTTAACGTCCCGGCGGTGAAGCGCCTGCCAGAATGTCTCCAGCGCGGCATCGAGGCGTAAATGAAGATTGGGAGTGAACTGGGGTTTGTGTTGATAATCGATAACCTGGGAATCATCAGCGAAAACACCGTGGAGGATCTCCTGGGCCTTGAGCGCATTGAGTACCGGTTTGAGGGCATAATCAACCGCAAGCATGTGGGCAACGGTGCCGCCGGTTGCCAGCGGTAAAACCACTTTCCCTTCCAGAGCTCGTTCGGGTAACAGATCGAGTAACGTTTTCAGAGCGCCGGAAAAGGACGCTTTATAGACTGGCGTTGCGACAATAAGCCCGTCTGCACCTTTTAACTGCTCTACCAGCGTTTTGAGCGCGGGACTATCAAAGCGGGCATACAGCAGATCTTCCGGCTCAAAATTATGCAGATTCCAGTGACACACCTCGATATCCAGAGAGGTGAGCTGTTCACGGGCATACTCCAGCAATGCGCTGGAACGTGAAGGGAAACGCGGACTGCCAGCCAACGTAATGACGCGCATGCTTGCTCCTTATAACTAATTGTTTGCTTTTATCTAACATTGATAACAATTTTCAGGAGTGTGACACTGCGTAGTTATTCCACTAAATGATTTATCTGATATTAAAATGCCAAAAATTGCATAAGAAAGGAGCAGAAAGGAAAACGATTGCGTTTTACGACGATTTTTTTGCCACAGGTCAATTCCCTTTCCCGTCGCGATCGCTGATAATCCGTGTCCGGTTTGCACACCGGAATCCAGGAGAGTTCATGTACTACCCCTTCGTTCGTAAAGCCCTTTTCCAGCTCGATCCCGAGCGCGCCCATGAATTGACATTCCAGCAGTTACGCCGCATTACAGGAACGCCACTTGAAGCGCTGGTGCGCCAGAAAGTGCAGGAAAAACCTGTTCAATGCATGGGGCTGACGTTTAAGAATCCCCTTGGCCTGGCAGCAGGTCTGGATAAAAACGGCGAGTGTATTGATGCGCTGGGGGCGATGGGTTTTGGTTCCATCGAAGTCGGCACCGTGACTCCGCGCGCTCAGGCTGGTAATGATAAACCGCGCCTGTTCCGTCTGGTCGAGGCCGAAGGTTTGATCAACCGTATGGGCTTTAATAATCTCGGGGTCGATCATCTGATTGAGAACGTGAAAAAAGCACATTTCGATGGCGTGCTCGGCATTAATATCGGTAAAAATAAAGATACTCCGGTAGAGCAGGGCAAAGATGACTATCTGATTTGTATGGAAAAAACCTATGCCTATGCCGGTTATATTGCGGTGAATATCTCTTCCCCCAATACGCCCGGTCTGCGTACCCTGCAATATGGTGAAGCGCTAGACGATCTTCTGGACGCCATTAAGAATAAGCAGAAAGAGCTTCAAATTACGCATCATAAATATGTTCCCGTTGCGGTAAAGATCGCCCCGGATCTTTCCATTGAAGAATTGATCCAAGTGGCCGACAGTTTAGTTCGCCATAATATCGATGGTGTTATTGCAACCAATACTACCCTCGATCGTTCTCTGGTACAGGGAATGAAAAACTGCGATGAAATGGGTGGCTTAAGTGGCCGTCCGGTTCAATTAAAAAGTACAGAAATTATTCGTGCCTTATCCGCAGAATTAAAAGGTCGTTTACCGATTATCGGCGTGGGTGGTATCGACTCAGTTATCGCCGCCCGCGAGAAGATGGCGGCGGGAGCATCACTGGTGCAAATCTATTCGGGCTTTATTTTTAAAGGCCCTCAGTTGATTAAAGAAATCGTTAATCACATCTAATCTTTTTTCTTAATCAGACAACCAGGGCTTTATTTCCAGCCCTGGTTGTTTTATATTCCGTCATTGTTGCTTATTTAGACATTATGGTCTTTTATTATTGATGTTATAAACGAAGCGAGAAGCAGGACTTTTTTAGAACAGGATGTTGAGGAATTGGGAGAGGAAAATGCGAATTAAACCTGACGATAACTGGCAATGGTATTTTTGCGAAGAGCACGATCGAATGATGCTCGATTTAGCCAATGGCATGTTATTTCGTTCTCGTTTCGCTCGCCGGATGCTGACCCCAGACGCCTTTGCACCGTCCGGTTTTTGTGTCGATGATGCCGCTCTGTATTTCTCATTTGAAGAAAAGTGCCGCGATTTAGTGCTCTCCAAAGAGCAACGTGCCGAGCTGGTGTTGAATGCGCTGGTGGCTATTCGTTTCCTGAAACCGCAGATGCCGAAAAGCTGGCATTTCCTGGCTCACGGACAATCATGGTCACCCGTCACAGGCGATGCAGCCTGCGTCAACCTCAGCGATACCGCAGAGGAAGTGAGCCTGCTGGTGGTTGAACCGGGTGAAAATGCCGCCCTGTGTTTACTGGCGCAACCTGGCGTGGTGATTGCCGGGCGCATGATGCAGCTGGGCGATGCGATCAAAGTCATGAATGACCGGCTGAAACCGCAGCTGCGTATTGATACATTCAGTCTCGAACAGGCCGTTTAAAGCTCCAGCTGTAGCGATGTCTTCGGAATACAGCTACAGCACAGGATCGTACCATCATTGCCTACCGCCGATTTTTTCAACGCCGTGACCTCACCCTCTACTAACGTTATGCGACAGCTCCCACAGATCCCCGCGCGACATGAGTAGGGAACACGTATCCCCGCTTGCTCAAGCTGTTCTAGCAAGACCTGCTGATTATTCCCTGGAAGCATTTTACCTTGCCACTGAAGGGTCACTGCCGTAGCCGGATGAACCTCGATATCAGCTTCGTCTTCGTCGGTACCTGGGCCGTAAACTCTGCCTGGGGCGGTTGCAAGAATCTCGACTTCATCACCCGCGCGGATTACGCCGCTGGATCGCGGAATAAGATTCTGACCGAAATCAACGTCGCCGTTATCCTGCGCGGTTCGGAAAGATTGCAGCGTTTTCAGCGGTTCGCCGGAAGGATGCTTTTGTCCTTTTTCAGGGCTGATGGTGGTGAAAATGCAACGGCTGCACGGTTTCACTACATCAAAGACCACGCTGCCAATACGAATGACTTTCCAGGTGTCCTCTTCCCATGCTTGCGCACCGGTAACGACGAGATTGGGGCGAAACTGCTCCATTTTCACGCTGGCCGGGCAGCGGTTCTGTAAATCTCGCAGCGACGCCTCGTTGGTCAGCAGGAAAGGGAAGCCGTCGGCAAAGGAGAGGGGAACCGCTTCGAATCGCTTAACACGACGTGTCGGCTCAGGCCCTACCCAACGCAGCTGTACTTCCCGGGAAAAGAAGCTCGTTAACCAACGGTTGATATCGTCGGGAGCAACGCGCGCGGTAAAGTGATTTCCCCACACTTCCGTTGGTGCGTCAACAGAGGCAAAGTCGTTAAAGCGGACGATGACGCTGGAGCCGTCTGGTGCCGTGAGATGTAAGCCGTCATGCAGCGGTGCGGGAGTAAAGCGCACCATTTGCGGAAACTGACGCGCGGTGATGAACGTTCCGTCAGGCTCGGTGACCATAAAGATGCGATCAAAGGCAAAACCGCTGACGTCTGCAAGCGCATGAGTCAGCCCAATTCCGCGCATCGATTTAACTGGATGGATGAAAAGCCTGGATAACGTCGCCACTGCGCACTCCCTCAAATGAAAATAAGCCTTCAACTTTATGACATAGAGCTCATATTAGCTATAATGCGCAGCAATTTTCTTAGAGTAACAAGTGACGATATGAATTCTCTGTTTGCCAGTACGGCCCGTGGGCTGGAAGAGCTGTTAAAAACTGAACTGGAAGGGCTTGGCGCGAAAGAGTGCCAGGTCGTTCAGGGTGGCGTCCATTTTGAGGGCGACACGCGGCTTATTTACCAGAGCCTGATGTGGAGTCGCCTGGCATCGCGCATTATGCTGCCATTGGGTGCTTGTAAAGTCTATAGCGACCTCGACCTGTATCTCGGCGTGCAGGCAACTGACTGGACAGAGATTTTTACGCCTGGTGCTACCTTTGCCGTGCATTTTAACGGGCTTAACGACGAAATCCGTAATAGCCAGTATGGTGCCCTGAAGGTGAAAGACGCCATCGTGGATAGCTTTACGCGTAAAAACCTGGAACGCCCGAACGTCGATCGTGAAAACCCAGATTTGCGCATCAACGTGTGGCTCAATAAAGAGACGGCACATATTTCTTTGGATCTGTGTGGCGAGGGCTTGCATCAGCGCGGCTACCGTGAACGCGCGGGTATTGCGCCGATCAAAGAAAACCTGGCAGCGGCCATTGTGATGCGTTCTGGCTGGCAGCCAGGCACTCCGCTGCTCGATCCAATGTGTGGTTCTGGTACGTTGCTGATTGAAGCGGCAATGATGGCAACCGATCGCGCGCCGGGTCTGCATCGCGGAAAGTGGGGCTTTGGTGGCTGGGCTCAGCACGATGAGGCTATCTGGCAAGAGGTTAAGGCCGAGGCGCAAACGCGCGCCCGTAAAGGTCTGGCGGATTATGGCTCACGTTTCTATGGCTCCGACAGCGATTCTCGCGTGATTGAACGCGCTCGCAGCAACGCCCGTCGCGCCGGTATTGGCGAACTGATCTCCTTTGAAGTCAAAGATGTCGCTCAGTTAAGCAATCCACTGCCAAAAGGCCCGTATGGCACGGTTATCAGTAATCCACCGTACGGTGAACGTCTGGATAGCGAACCGGCACTGATCGCGCTTCATAGTCTGTTTGGTCGCACCATGAAAGACTATTTTGGTGGCTGGAATCTGTCTATTTTCAGCGGCTCCCCGGAACTGCTGAGCTGCCTGCAACTGCGCGCCGAGCGCCAGTTTAAAGCCAAAAACGGTCCGCTGGATTGCGTACAGAAAAACTATCACCTGACGGAAAAAGAGGGTGACAGTAAACCGTCCACCGTTGCAGAAGATTACGCTAACCGCCTGCGCAAGAATCTGAAGAAATTTGAGAAATGGGCGAAGCAGGAAGGCATTGAATGTTATCGCCTGTACGACGCTGATTTGCCGGAATATAACGTGGCGGTAGACCGCTACGCTGACTGGGTTGTCGTGCAGGAATACGCTGCGCCAAAAACCATTGATGCGCAGAAAGCGCGTCAACGTTTGTTGGATATTATTGCCGCAACGATTGGCGTATTAGGCATTGCACCGAATAAACTGGTACTGAAAACCCGTGAACGTCAGAAAGGTACGAATCAATACCAGAAGATGGGCGACAAGGGTGACTTTATCGAAGTCGGCGAATACAACGCGCGCCTGTGGGTTAACCTGACGGATTATCTCGATACCGGTTTGTTCCTCGATCACCGCATCGCCCGCCGTATGCTGGGTCAGATGAGCAAAGGTAAAGACTTCCTGAACTTGTTCGCCTACACCGGTACTGCGAGCGTACACGCAGGTCTGGGCGGTGCGCGCAGCACCACCACGATGGATATGTCACGCACTTACCTTGAGTGGGCAGAACGTAACCTGCGTCTCAACGGCCTGACGGGGCGTCAACACCGCCTGTTGCAGGCTGACGTATTGGGATGGCTGCGTGATACCGACGAACAGTTCGACCTGATCTTCATCGATCCGCCGACGTTCTCCAACTCCAAACGTATGGAAGATACCTTCGACGTTCAGCGCGACCACATCCGACTGATGACCGATCTGAAGCGTCTGCTGCGAAAAGGCGGCACCATCATGTTCTCAAACAACAAACGCGGCTTCCGTATGGACAATGACGGACTGGCAGCGCTGGGACTGAAAGCACAAGAAATTAGCCAAAAAACACTGTCTCAGGACTTTGCCCGTAATCGTCAAATTCACAACTGCTGGTTGATAACCGCGGTCTGAAAGGAAATATAAATGTCATTAATTAGTATGCACGGTGCCTGGCTGTCATTCAGTGATGCACCCCTTCTCGATGATACTGAACTGCACATCGAAGATAACGAACGTGTGTGTTTAGTGGGTCGTAATGGTGCGGGTAAATCCACGCTGATGAAGATCCTTAATCGTGAACTGGGTCTGGATGATGGACGTATTGTTTACGAGCAAGACTTGATCGTCTCCCGTCTGCAACAGGATCCGCCGCGCAACGTCGCGGGCAGCGTGTACGATTTTGTCGCTGAGGGGATCTCTGAGCAGGCTGAATATCTGAAGGGATATCACGAAGTTTCTCATCTGGTGATGACCGATCCGAGTGAAAAAAATCTCAATGAGATGGCGCGTCTTCAGGATCTGCTCGATCACCACGGCCTGTGGCAGCTGGAAAGCCGTATTAACGAAGTTCTGGAGCAGTTAGGTCTGGAAGCAGATACGGAACTGGCGTCTCTTTCTGGCGGCTGGCTGCGTAAAGCGGCACTGGGTCGCGCGTTGGTGAGCGGGCCGAAAGTGTTGCTGCTTGACGAACCGACAAACCACCTGGATATTGAAGCAATAGACTGGCTGGAAGGGTTCCTGAAAACCTTCAATGGCACCCTTATCTTCATCTCGCATGACCGTTCGTTTATCCGCAATATGGCGACCCGTATTGTCGATCTCGATCGCGGCAAGCTGGTGACTTATCCGGGTGATTACGACACCTACCTGCTTGAAAAAGAAGAGAACCTGCGCGTTCAGGAACTGCAAAACGCCGAGTTCGATCGCAAGCTGGCACAGGAAGAGGTCTGGATCCGTCAGGGCATTAAAGCACGTCGTACCCGAAACGAAGGCCGTGTTCGAGCGCTGAAAGCCATGCGTAACGAACGTAGTGAACGTCGCGAAGTGATGGGCACCGCGAAAATGCAGGTTGAAGAGGCCTCTCGCTCTGGCAAGATTGTCTTCGAAATGGAAAATGTCGATTACCAGGTCGATGGCAAAGTGCTGGTCAAGGACTTCTCCGCTCAGGTTCAGCGTGGCGATAAAATCGCATTGATTGGTCCGAACGGCTGCGGTAAGACCACGTTGCTGAAACTGATGCTGGGCCAGTTACAGGCTGATAGCGGACGCGTACATTGCGGTACAAAGCTTGAAGTTGCCTATTTTGATCAGCACCGTGCTGAACTCGATCCCGACAGAACGGTGATGGACAACCTGGCGGAAGGTAAGCAGGAAGTGTTGGTGAACGGTAAGCCGCGCCATGTTCTGGGCTATCTGCAGGACTTCTTGTTCCATCCTAAGCGTGCAATGACGCCGGTTCGCGCGTTGTCTGGCGGTGAGCGTAACCGTCTGTTGCTGGCTCGTCTGTTCCTCAAACCAAGTAACCTGTTAATTCTCGATGAACCGACTAACGATTTGGATGTCGAAACGCTTGAATTGCTTGAAGAACTGATCGACGGCTATCAAGGCACCGTGATGCTGGTCAGCCACGACCGTCAGTTTGTCGATAATACCGTGACGGAGTGCTGGATTTTTGAAGGTGCTGGTCATATTGGTCGTTATGTTGGCGGCTATCATGATGCGCGTGGACAGCAATCGCAGTCTCAGGCGGTAAAACAGTCAAAAGCCAAAAATGGACAGGAAACTGCTGTCGCAAAAGCAGAAACTGTCAAAAAATCGACCGTCAAAATGAGTTATAACCTGCAGCGCGAACTTGAAGGCCTGCCTCAACGTCTCGAGGAGCTGGAAGGGAATCTGGAAACGCTACAGGCACAAGTTGCAGATGCGTCCTTCTTTAGTCAGCCGCACGACTATACTCAGAAAATATTGGCCGATCTTAGCCTGGCCGAAAAGGCGCTGGAAGAAGCATTTGAGCGTTGGGAGTACCTTGAGGCTCTGAAAAACGGCGCATAAACAGGGATACACTATGTGTGATCAGCACCATGCCGACCGGCATATTTTATGTTCACAATGCGATATGCTCGTGGCGCTGCCCGAGCTGGGTTACGGACATAAGGCGGCATGCCCGCGGTGCGGGGCAACGCTGACAACCGAGTGGGACGCGCCAAGGCAGCGTCCCACTGCTTATGCTATTGCAGCGCTGTTTATGCTGTTGCTCTCCAATCTGTTTCCCTTTATTTATATGAAAGTCGGGGGGATGACCAGCGAAGTCAATTTGCTGGAAATCCCTGGCGTAATGTTCTCTGAAGATTACGCCAGCCTTGGCACTTTCTTTCTCCTTTTTGTCCAGATTGTCCCGGCCTTTTGTCTGACCATCATTTTATTGTTGGTCAACCGCGTTCGAATGCCAGTGAAGCTTAAGCTCATCCTGGCTCGAATTTTCTTCCAGTTAAAAAGCTGGGGAATGGCGGAGATTTTTCTCGCCGGTATTCTGGTGAGTTTCGTCAAGTTAATGGCTTACGGCGACGTGGGGATCGGCAGCAGCTTTATTCCCTGGTGTCTCTACTGCGTGCTTCAACTTCGCGCCTTCCAGTGCGTCGATCGTCGCTGGGCTTGGGATGACATTGCGCCTGCACCAACGTTACCGCAGACGGTGAAAGTGGGCGTGCCGGGTATCCGCCAGGGCTTACGCTCCTGCTCCTGCTGTACCGCAGTTTTACCTGTTGATGTTGAAGTCTGCCCGCGATGTGAAACGAAAGGCTATGCGCGACGTAAAAATAGTCTCCAGTGGACGATGGCATTACTGGTCACTTCGATCATGCTTTATCTGCCAGCGAACATTTTACCTATCATGATAACGGACCTGCTCGGCGACAAGATGCCCTCGACCATCCTTGCCGGGGTGGTGCTGTTATGGGGTGAAGGCTCTTACCCGGTCGCTATGGTGATTTTTATCGCCAGTATTATGGTGCCGACATTAAAAATGATTGCGATTGCCTGGCTATGCTGGGATGCGAAAGGGCATGGAAAACGCGATAGCGAACGCATGCATTTGATTTATGAAGTGGTTGAGTTCGTTGGGCGTTGGTCAATGATTGACGTGTTTGTAATAGCCGTACTCTCTGCGCTGGTGCGCATGGGAGGGCTGATGAGTATTTACCCTGCTATTGGGGCGCTAATGTTTGCGTTGGTCGTCATTATGACGATGTTTGCGGCCATGACCTTCGACCCTCGTTTATCGTGGGATCGTGAGCCAGAGTCAAGCCATGAGGAAGAGTAAGAGCATGGAAAATAAGAGTGGAGAGGCGAAAGTGCAGAAGGTCAAAAACTGGTCGCCGGTGTGGATCTTCCCCATCGTGACTGCGCTGATCGGTGCATGGATCCTGTTTTATCATTACAGCCATCAGGGACCGGAAGTCACGCTGATCACCACTAACGCTGAAGGTATTGAAGGGGGGAAAACCACCATCAAAAGCCGTAGCGTGGACGTAGGTGTGGTGGAGAGCGCCACCCTGACTGACGATTTGACGCATGTAGAAATCAAAGCGCGCCTCAATTCTGGAATGGAAAAACTGCTGCATGGTGATTCCGCATTCTGGGTAGTGAAACCGCAGGTTGGCCGTGAAGGGATCAGTGGTCTTGGAACGCTGCTCTCCGGGGCCTATATCGAGCTACAGCCAGGTACAAAGGGCAGTCAGCCGGGGCAATATCAACTGCTGGATGCGCCACCGTTGGCACCGCCGGATGCGAAAGGCATCCGCGTCATCCTTGATAGTAAGAAAGCCGGTCAGCTTAGCCCAGGTGACCCCGTTCTGTTCAGGGGTTATCGCGTAGGCTCGGTTGAAACCAGTACTTTTGATGCGCAAAAACGCGCTATCAGCTACCAGCTATTTATCAATGCGCCTAACGATCGTCTGGTTACCAGCAACGTTCGTTTCTGGAAAGACAGCGGTATTGCCGTGGATCTGACCTCTGCCGGTATGCGTGTTGAAATGGGCTCATTAACCACGCTCTTTGGCGGAGGCGTCAGCTTTGATGTCCCGGAAGGAATGGACTTAGGCCAGCCAGTTGCGGCGAAAACGCCATTCAAACTGTTCGACGATCAGAAAAGTATTCAGGATGCGCTTTATACCGATCATATTGATTACCTGATGTTCTTCAAAGATTCTGTTCGCGGTTTGCAGCCTGGTGCGCCGGTTGAGTTCCGTGGTATTCGACTGGGAACGGTGGGTCAGGTGCCGTACTTTGTGCCGGGGCTGCGTCAGGTGCTGGACGATGATTATCGTATTCCTGTTCTGATCCGCATTGAGCCTGAGCGTTTGATAAACCAGGTTGGCGTCACAACGGACATTGCGTCGCATATCGCCGGGCTGATGGATCGTGGCTTACGCGGCTCGTTGAAAACCGGCAATCTGGTCACCGGCGCGCTGTATGTAGATATGGACTTCTACCCGAAAGCACCAGCGGTTACGGGTGTGCGTGAATTTGGCGGGTATAAGATCATCCCAACAGTGAGCAGTGGCCTGGCGCAGATCCAGCAGCGTTTAATGGAAACACTGGATAAGATCAACAATCTGCCGTTGAATCCGATGCTTGAACAAGCGACAAACTCGCTGAGTGAAAGCCAGGTAACGATGCGTCGCCTGCAAACAACGCTGGATAATATCAATAAGATCACCGCTAATCAGTCGATGCAGCAGTTGCCTCAGGATATGCAGAAAACGTTGCGTGAGCTTAATCGCAGTATGCAGGGCTTCCAGCCAGGCTCGGCGGCGTATAACAAGATGGTTGCAGATATGCAGCGCCTGGATCAGGTATTGCGTGAACTGCAGCCGGTATTGAAAACGCTGAATGAGAAAAGCAACGCGCTGGTATTTGAAGCGAAGGGCACAAAGGATCCTGAGCCTAAGAGGGCAAAAGAATGAAAAAATGGCTATTGATCGCCGGGGCAGTTGCATTAACGGCCTGTAGTTCAGGAAGTGACAACAAAAGTTACTATCAGCTGCCGTTGGCGACGCAAGCAGCGGGGCAAACCACTGCTGCCCAGGGCAACCGCCTGTTGTGGGTTGAACAAGTTTCTGTTCCTGACGCCCTCGCCGGAAACGGCGTGGTGTATCAGACCAGCGACGTGCAGTACGTCATTGCCACGAATAATCTCTGGGCGAGTCCGTTGGATCAGCAGTTACGCAATACGCTGGTGGCTAATCTTAGTAGCCAGTTACCGGGCTGGGTTGTGGCTTCTCAACCATTGGGTAGCGATCAGGACACGCTTAACGTGAACGTTACCGGTTTCCACGGACGTTTCGATGGCAAGGTGGTGATTAGCGGTGAATGGCTTCTGAACCATCAGGGGCAGCTGATTAAGCGTCCGTTTTACCTTGAGCTGAAACAGCAGCAAGACGGTTACGACGAGATGGTCAAGATGCTGGCTCAGGGTTGGGCGCAGGAATCAACCAGCATAGCCAGAGAGATTTCTCGTCTGCCATAAGTAAAATTCATTACCACAAGCCGCCATCCGCGTTTCGCTGATGGCGGTTTTTTTTCGTTTTCATTTCAGTTTGATACTTGTGCCAGCTCACAAAAATTGTACAAACGATCTTCTGTCTAGCTCACAAATATGACACTGGTGTGAATTTTGCGCATTGACGCTGGGAGGGATTCGGGTTATTCGTTAACTGTGCTTGCATGTTTTGCAACCACTGTTTTCTTTCCACCAGACCAAAGAATGAGGGAAACGAGGCATGAAGAGACAGAAACGAGATCGCCTGGAACGGGCGCACCAACGTGGATACCAGGCTGGCATCGCCGGACGCTCAAAAGAAATGTGTCCTTACCAGACGTTAAATCAGAGGTCATACTGGTTAGGAGGCTGGCGAGAAGCCATTGGGGATAGGGTATTACTTGCGTGATACGTCTCTTTAGAAACAGAAACCTCCGCATTGCGGAGGTTTCGCCTGATTGCCTTATTCAAAGCAATAATCAGAACGCTGAAGTATCCTGGAACAAGCCAACTTTCAGATCGTTTGCAGTGTAGATAACTCGACCGTCTACCAGGACTTCGCCATCAGCCAGACCCATCACCAGACGACGGTTCACAATGCGTTTGAAGTGAATACGGTAGGTTACTTTCTTCGCTGAAGGTAGAACCTGACCGGTGAATTTGACTTCACCCACGCCAAGCGCACGACCTTTACCTTCACCGCCCAGCCAGCCCAGATAGAAGCCAACCAACTGCCACATTGCATCCAGGCCCAGACAGCCAGGCATTACCGGATCGCCGATAAAGTGGCAACCAAAGAACCACAGATCCGGATTGATATCGAGTTCCGCTTCCACGTAACCCTTGTCAAAGTTGCCGCCGGTTTCTGTCATTTTTACGACACGGTCCATCATCAGCATGCTTGGTGCTGGTAACTGCGGGCCTTTCGCGCCAAACAGTTCACCGCGACCAGAGGCAAGAAGATCTTCTTTTGTATAGGATTCGCGTTTATCTACCATGTTCTCAGTAAGCCTTATTTTAGTGAAGCACGCAGGATAGCTAACACGTGTACGCTGAACAAGTCCGATCAGTTAGGATTAAACCAACCTAACCAGCGTAACGGCCATGGATAACGATGACGAGCATCCTGCTGCATTGCCTGCGCAATACGCTCCTGGATGGTCTGCATCAGTGTTGTTTGACCTTCGCCATCCCACACCAGGTTTGTCAGTAAGGGTAGCGCATCCGTAATATCTTCAATGGCCCAGATGGTGAATTGCTCTGCTTCCACAGCGTCGAGCACGGCCTGGCTCAAGCTCAGATGGCGAACGTTAGGAGCCGGGATAATGATGCCCTGTTTGCCGCTAAAACCACGTTGCTGGCAAACCGTGAAGAATCCTTCGATTTTCTCGTTCAAACCGCCAACGGGCTGAGCACGGCCGAACTGGTCAACGGATCCGGTCATCGCGATGCTCTGATTAATCGGAACATCAGCCAGCGCACTGATTAATGCACAGAGTTCGGCCATTGAGGCGCTATCACCATCCACTTCGCTGTAAGATTGTTCAAACGTGAGTGAGGCAGAGAAGGGGATCTGCTGCTCCAGCTGAAGCTGTGACATCAGGAACGCTTGCATGATCATCATGCCTTTAGCGTGAATATTCCCGCCCAGTTCCGCCTTGCGCTCGATGTCGATAAATTCGCCATCGCCAATATGCACTACGCAGCTAATGCGGGACGGCTCGCCAAAGGCTCTCGGATGCCCGGGAAACTCGATAACCGACAGGGCATTGATCTGTCCGATACGTTCGCCTTCGGTTTCGACAAGAATTTGCTCGAGCAAAATCTCATCTTGCATACGGTCGGCCAGGTAGCCTTCGCGCCATTCACGCTGTGCCAGCATTTGGATAAACTGTTCGCCGGTAAATGGACCCTGGCCGCCGATTGCGCCAACTTCACGTAGCTGCTTGCTTATCCATAGCGGGCAGAGGGGAAGCGTTTCTTGATCGCCGGTGTAACGCACGGCTTCTCGCATCAGACCAGTCCATGCATCTGGCCCAGGGGTTGGCAATGCGTAACGCTCAGCGACAGCCATCACCCACTGACACCACTGCGTCATATCATCGGTATCGGCAATCTGGATGTTGTCTTCAAATTCGGTATAAATCGCCTGATCGGCTAACTCTGGCTCCATTTCCTGGAAATCAGCCAAAGACTCACGATCGCCAGTCAATATCACTTTTAGCGAAATGGGCATGGACGGGATGGCAACCGGTAACGGTCGCGATTCGTCATACGAGACCCAGTCAAAACGCTGGTGAGTGACGATCGACTTCAGACGCATCCAGAGCAGGGGCTGGGCGAGAAGAGTGCGAAGCGAGATGACCAACACCCCACCGTTGGCTTTATGTACCAGGCCCGGGTGTAAGGTCAATTCACCGTTGAACTGCCGTAGGCAGCCAAACAGTTGTTCTGCTTCAACCCATTCGGCAGTAATGACTTTGCCAGATGCGGCAAAAAGGTCATCGGCCTGTTCGGCGGGTTTGAAAGTGATATCGGGGCCAGCAATACGATATTGGCCGCCAAAAACGGCGCTCTCTTCCGGTTGCAACTGACGCAATGCATCCGCCAGAAGCGCGAGATACTCAGCTTCTTCTGGTGCTTTCAACAGCATGAAAGGAGAGGTCGTCCATGGACTTAACACCTGCTCAAACGCGTAATGCAAACGCGGTTGTGTATCGCTAAGGATGAAGTCGTGCTCTTTTGCGGTGTCTGGCTGTGCAAATAGCTCCTGATAGCTTTCAGCATCAGGAACCAGATCACGCCATGCTAGTTTCGTAATGGTCAAAGTTGATGTTTTTTAGTTAGATGTAAAACCGTGGAGTATACCGTAAGCTGCGGTCTCTTCCCAATCGGGAATAAGTTTTTCAGCCAGTGAAAGCGGCGTAACGGCTCACAGGATATGATTTCTTTTCAGCAGATTGCCAAAAAACTGATATTCTGAACAGAGTTACGAGGTGACACTGAGATCGCAATGAAATATCAACAACTGGAAAATCTCGAAAGCGGTTGGAAATGGAAGTACCTGGTCAAAAAGCACCGTGAAGGGGAGCTGATTACCTGCTACATCGAAGCCAGTGCTGCGAAAGAAGCGGTGGATTTATTGCTGACACTCGAAAACGAACCGGTTCAGGTGAATGGCTGGATAGAAAAGCATATTAATCCGGCCCTGATGAACCGCATGAAGCAGACCATCCGCGCACGCCGCAAACGGCACTTTAACGCCGAGCATCAGCACACCCGTAAGAAGTCTATTGATTTGGAGTTTGTCGTCTGGCAACGCTTAGCCGGGCTCGCTCAACGACGCGGAAAAACGCTGTCGGAAACGGTTGTTCAACTCATCGAAGATGCGGAACACAAAGAGAAGTATGCCAACCAGATGTCGACACTGAAAACTGATTTACAGGCTCTGCTCGGCAAGAAATAACATTCACTTTTGTTCAGGCAATAAAAAACCCCGCATGGCGGGGTTTTTTTATAAGACGATAACTTATGCCGCAGGCTGAGTTACAACGTCTTTGATACCTTTAACTTCGATCTCAACGCGACGATCTGGTGCCAGGCAGTCGATCAGTGCAGCGCGAGCTTTCACGTTGTCACAGGTAGTACCAGTAACTGGGTTAGATTCGCCCATACCACGTGGAGAGATCTTGTTAGCTGGGATACCTTTAGATACCAGGTAATCAACTACAGACTGTGCACGTTTCTCGGACAGACCCTGGTTGTAAGCGTCAGAACCGATACGGTCGGTGAAGCCCAGAACCACTACAGAACCATCTTTAGGATCCAGGTTGCTCAGCTGGGTGTACAGCTGATCCAGTGCCTGCTGACCTTCTGGTTTCAGGGTAGCTTTGTTGAAGTTGAACAGAACGTCAGACTTCAGAGTGAAGTGCTTGGTCTGTACTTCTGGCGCTGGAGCAGGAGCTGGAGCAACGATTGGTGCTGCATCTTCCTGCTGGCCGAAGCGGTAGGAAACACCTACGCTCAACATGCCGTTGTCAGGACGAACGCCAACGGTGTTACCGTCGCCGATGTTGTTAACCCACTGGTATTCCAGACGGGTAGCGATATCACGGGTCATTGCCCACTCTACGCCACCAGCGAATACTGGAGAAACGCCAGTGTCGTGGTTGTCGCCAGAGATGCTGTTGCTGGAGTCAGCGCGCCATACCATGCCGCCCAGACGAGTATACACGTCCAGATCGTCAGTTACTGGGTAACCCAGTTTAGCGGTGAGCTGTACGCCTTGAGCTTTGAATGCGCCGTTAACGTTGTCGCCTTTGTAAGGCATACGACCTAACCAGTCGTAACCCATTTCAAAACCAACATACGGGTTAACCTGATAGCCACCAAACGCACCTGCACCGAGCTGGCTTTCATGAGTCGGGCCATCGTTGTTCAGGGAGCTGTTGTACCAGCCAGTGTCGTGGAACTGAGACCAACCCAGTTTACCACCTGCATACCAGGTATTATCTTTCGGAGCGGCCTGCGCTACGGTAGCGAAGCCAGCCAGTGCCACTGCAATCGCGATAGCTGTCTTTTTCATTTTTTGCGCCTCGTTATCATCCAAAAATCGCCATGAAGATCTCGTCGAGAAATCACGGTTAAATCCTTCACCGGGGGGCGAGCTCAAACTAGTAACTCTACCGATATCTTCGGCTTAGACCGAGCACCCCTGGCGATGTAAAGTCTACAACGTAGTGGGAAACTTACAAGTGTGAACTCCGTCAGGCATATGAAAAAAAAAGTTCCGTATACATACTATTTAACATTTATCGCGCATATTTTATTCAGCAAAATTAACGGAAACCGCGCCAGACAAGCATTCACGAAGTTTCTGTCAATGGAACTAATGGCGTGTAGCGGTGTCAAAAAAAATTCCAGGAAAACTCTTAATTTCACTCAATGATACAAATTAGAGTGAATTTTTAGCCCAGACAGGTGTCCTTTGCGAAGAGGATCGAGCCGAACGGGTCTCATAATAATGCCAATCGCGTTACCTTCTTCTGCTGCTTCTGCCAGGCAAAAATGTTCATCTTCCGTCAAATCTTCTGACAACCAGCCGATCACCACGCTGTAATTTCCGGTGCGTAGCGCACGAATCATTGAATCAACAGTATTGCACGGCGCAAGCTGACTAATATGCATCACTTTGGCGAGCGGTAAACCCGCTGACTGAACCCACTCGCGGCTTAATTTTTGTTGCGGCGTTAACCAGAGTTGCCAGCGCGATTGCTGACCAAGCTGCTGTAAAAGTGGCAGGAGCAACATTTGCGTCATCATGGGCTGGTCTTCACGATACACCACCTCACTTATCAACCCGGCTGAAACACGCTCGGGAGCTTTTTGCGAGCCATTGCCTGCGGAAGAAGAAAAAGATGTTGAGCGATTTGCATAGCTTGAAGTGTGCATAATCATTCCAGCCCTGTAGTTACTGTATGGATATACAGTAACCCCTGTGCGCCTAAAGATCAACCTCATTTTCGGAAAGCGTCTCGCAAATTTTGTCTGTTATTGGCTTGTTCGAAAGATTCATCTTGCCGAGTGGCGATAAGTCACCTATTTTCCTGCTAACGGATCCGGTAGTAAGAAAATATTGTTGTTACTCTATGATTTATATGGTGAATATCATGAAAAAGATATCTTATGAACGGATCTATCAATCTCAGGAATACCTCTCGCCACTCGGTGAAATACATCACCGTGCCCTGTTTGGTGGCTACACATTGGCTGTAGGTGAAGCCGTATTTGCGATGGTATCGGACGGGGAACTCTATCTGCGCGCATGTGAGCAAAGCGCCCAGTACTGTGTCAGAAATGCTTCTTCTTTTTTAACGCTGGTGAAACGGGGCAGACCCGTTCTGCTGAATTATTACCGTGTGGATGAGGGGCTCTGGCAAAACCATGAAAAGCTGTTGCAGCTCTCTTCCTTTGCGGTGGAGGCCGCCCGCAAAGAACGTTATCAGCGCCACCAAAGACACCGTCTTAAAGATTTACCCAACCTGACCTTTCAAATCGAAGTGCTTTTGCTCGAAGTCGGTATCACCAACGAAACCACTCTACGGGTGCTAGGTGCAGAAGAGTGTTGGTTAAAGGTTCGCACGAAAAACCGACATCTCAGCATTAAATTGCTTTTCGCACTGGAAGGGGCAATTGAAGGGTTGCATGAAGCCGCGCTCCCGGCTGTCAGACGCCGGGAGCTAACCGAGTGGTTTAATGCGCTTCCTGCGCTACCTGAGAATCATTCCGATAGGTAGCGATCTGCTGCTGCAATCGGCAAATCTCAGGCAGCAACGCAACCAGCAGGCCAATTTGCTGTAGAACAAGTGGAGCTTTGTTATCCGCACCGGGATCAAAATGAGCGATTCGCTGGCTAAGCTCCTCTAACGCGTTCTGCACGCGCGGCTCGTCTGCGGGGCGGTGATGAAGTGCATCGTCAACGTAGCATACGGCATCATCCAGCAGAGCCAGAATACCCGGGTTGGTCAGCTGCTCGCGATGAGCGCCCAATGTCGAAATATAGCTGGTGAAAGTATGGTTAAGGCACAGCAGCCGGAAGGCGACTTCACGAATTTCAGCTGTTGCGCGCGGTTCTGTGGACATATTCGATACCACCGACGCCAGCTCAGCATCACGATTGTGCGCATCGCGTCTGGCAATGCGATAAGCCAGACGATTGTCACGACCTTGATGATATTGCTCAAGAATGGCGTCCAGATACCGACAGTTTGCATTAATTGCCAGATCCAAGGCTCGTGGCAGATTGCGAAACCGCCAGTCTGGCCAGATGAAACTCACTGCGGCCCATGCAATAGCGCACCCTATTAAAGTATCGATGATGCGTGGTAATGCCACTTCGAACCCTTCACCCAGCAGGTTAAAGCACAGCAGAACCAGCAGGGTAATGAACATGGTGGCGTGCGCATACTGAACGTGACGAAATGCAAAGAACAGCACGCCAGTAATCACGATAAGTATCAATTGCCCTTCAATAGATGGCACGAAATACAACACCGGTAATCCGATAGCCACGCCTACCAGCGTGCCGATCACCCGCAGAGCAAGCCGATGACGGGTTGCGTTATAGTTCGGCTGGCATACAAACAGGCTGGTCAACAAAATCCAGTAGCCATGATGTAAACCAGTGATTTGGATAAATGCGTATCCCACACAAAGCACGGCGGACATTCTTACGGCATGGCGAAACAGCGCTGATTCCGGCGTAAAGTTACGACTCAAGCGCAGCCACATATCGGCAAAGCCGTTTAGACTATCGTCAGCAAGCAGGTGCTCGGTATCGTGCCCCGGTATTGCCAACGCTTGTTCAGACTGGATAGTCGCAAGCTGCGCATCAATTGCCCGCAGGTTGTTAAGTAAAAAACCCAGCGCTTTCATCTGCTCTGGCGATGTTCCGCTGGCCTGAACGCGATCGAGCGCCGCGTCAAGATGGCTAAAAGCGCGCTCAAAACGCGGGTCGTGCTGATAAGGGGTCCGCAGCAGAATTGACCGCGCTAAGTGCTGGCAAGCCTGGGATTGCATCGAAAGCAGCCGCTGAAAACGGAACATAACATCGCTGTAGCGAAACTTTTCGCGCAGCGCGGCGTACTGAATATGCGATGAACTGGCCCGCTCATGAATATCCTGAGCGACAAAATAGTAGTGTAACGTTTGCCGGGTTCCACGCTGTCCACGATCTCCACGCAGGCGAGTGAGAAGTGAGGCTTTGGTCTGGTTGAGCATGGCCACCAGTTGGCCATTTGCCAGCGCCAGATCGTAAAGCGGTGCCTGACTCTCTTCTTCAATGTCAGGATCGAACAGCCGGGACTTTAGTTCAAGATAGTGCGCAAGCTGTTCGTAACTGCGCGCGAGGTTGTCCTGCAACGGGCGAATGGGGAAAATGAGATGCCCCGTCAGCGTCAGCGCGTTGTACCAGATAGCGCCAAGCAGCAGCAATACCGGTTGCTGATACCACTGGTCATAAAGTGAAACGCCGAGCATGGTATAAATGGCGATGAGCAGCGCGCCAAAGGCAATGGTTGCGTAGCGCTGCCCCAGCCCACCTAGCAGGATAAAACCGGTGGTGGAGACCATCAATCCCAGCGCAAAAAACCAGGGCCATGGGAACAACAGTTCCACCGACGCTGAGGCAATAAAAAAGCACACCAGCGTGATAACCAAATTGCGCAGGCGTCCCGCCAGACGATCGTCGAGATCGGCAAGCGCGCCGGCCACCACGCCAAGGGTGAGCGGGATTGTTAACTTCACATCACCCAGCCACCATGGCAGAGCCGTTGAGCCGCAAAGCGCGATAAAAATCCTGACGTTATAGAGCCAGGTGCTGTTCCATGTATATCTGCGAAGCAGTGGGCTTAGCATGGGCGCTGCCTGTCCTTATTTACTGAAAACGTCTACGGGCGTTTGCTTCACGTGCGGCCTGGGCAACTTCAACCGGAACCACTCGGCGACCAACAGGCCACAGGGCAATAGCCGCGATTTTGAAGTTAGCAATTCCGACCGGGATGCCGATAATGGTAATACACTGCGTTACGCCCGCGACAATATGCATCAGGCACAGCCACCAGCCGAAGAAAACAAGCCATAAGATATTCAGTAAGGTCCCTCCCGTGTTCATCAGGATATTTTTGTCACCGGGATTCAGTTCATTGACATGAACCGCTTCATTACCGTAGGGGATCAGGGAAAGTTTGGTGATTTCCCAACAGGAGCGCGTAAGTGGCAGCGTGAAGATAAAGACAATGCTCACCAGTGTGGCAAAAAGCCAGGCAAACGTGGTGGCAAAACCGCCAAGGACAAAATTCAAAATATTCAGTACGGTACGCATAAACCCTCACTTCCTTTCGATATGATCAAAGCTTGATGATTGTAACGTTTTTTTAGGCTGGAGCACCTGAAAACTGGCGGTTAAACTAGTAAGCAAATTATCACCTCGTGGATTGGGCTGGACATGGAACTAAAAGCAACATCATTAGGCAAACGCCTGGCGCAACATCCGTATGATAAGGTCGTCCTGCTCAACGCCGGGGTTAAAGTCTCAGGCGAGCGTCACGAATACCTCATTCCGTTTAATCAGATGCTGGCGGTCCATTGCAAACGAGGTCTGGTATGGGGCGAACTGGAGTTCGTGCTACCCGACGAAAAAGTGGTTCGCCTGCATGGTACGGAGTGGGCAGAAACACAGCGCTTCCATCACCATTTAAACGCGCTTTGGCAGCAGTGGAGCGCGGAGATGAGCCAGGTTGCCGAGCAGGTTTTGGCGCGTGTGCTGGCTGATATCGCGCAAAGCGATCGGCAAAAAAGCTGGCTAACGCGTGCTCAGACTGCCGGGATGCAGCAGCGCATCCAGCAGGCGTTAAGTGCGCTGCCGTTTCCTGCCTCCCGCCTTGAGGAGTTTGAAAACTGTCGTGAAGCCTGGCATCAGTGCAAGGCGTGGTTAACTGATATCGATAAAAGCAGGTTGGCTCATAACCAGGCCTGGACCGATGAGATGTTGGCCAAACATGCGGACTTTTTCAGTCAGATTGAATCCTCACCGCTAAATCCTGCGCAGGCGCGTGCGGTGGTTAACGGGGAGCAATCACTGCTCGTGCTCGCAGGGGCGGGGAGCGGTAAAACCTCGGTGCTGGTTGCCCGCGCTGGCTGGCTTCTTGCCAGAGGAGACGCCACCGCCGAGCAGATTTTACTGCTGGCTTTTGGTCGCAAAGCGGCGCAAGAGATGGACGAACGCATTCAGGAAAGGCTGCATACGCAAGATGTCAGCGCAAGAACCTTCCATGCGCTGGCGCTGCATATTATTCAGCAGGGTAGCAAGAAAGCCCCGGTGATTAGCAAGCTGGAAAATGACGCTCAGGCCCGACATTCGCTGTTTATCCAGACATGGCAACAGCAATGCACCGAGAAAAAAGCGCAGGCAAAAGGGTGGCGGCAGTGGCTGGAAGAAGAGCTGAACTGGAGCGTACCGGAAGGCAGCTTCTGGCAGGATGAAAAGTTGGCCCGACGACTTGGCTCGCGCCTTGACCGATGGGTCAGTCTGATGCGCACCCACGGCGGTTCGCAGGCCGAGATGATTGACGCCGCGCCCGACGAGATACGAACGCTGTTTTCAAAACGCGTCAAATTAATGGCCCCACTGTTAAAGGCCTGGAAAACGGCGCTTAAAGAAGAAAACGCTGTCGATTTCTCCGGGCTGATCCATCAAGCCATTATCATCCTGGAGAAGGGGCGATTTGTCAGCCCATGGAAGCATATTCTGGTCGATGAATTTCAGGATATCTCCCCACAGCGAGCCGCGCTGCTGGCGGCGTTGCGGGCGCAAAATAAGCATACCTCGCTCTTTGCTGTGGGTGATGACTGGCAGGCCATTTATCGCTTTAGCGGCGCGCAGCTTTCATTGACGACCGCCTTCCATCACTACTTCGGCGAGGGCGATCGTAGCGATCTTGATACGACCTATCGCTTTAATTCCCGTATTGGGGAAATCGCCAACCGCTTTATTCAGCAGAATCCACATCAGCTCGTAAAACCGCTGAATAGCCTCACTACCGGCGATAAAAAAGCGGTAACGCTTTTACCAGAGGATCAGCTAGAGCCGCTGCTCGATAAACTCAGTGGTTTCGTAAAATCAGAAGAGCGCATTCTGGTGCTGGCGCGCTACCATCATCTTAAACCCGTAATACTGGAAAAAGCGGCGACACGCTGGCCGAAGCTGAAACTGGATTTTATGACGATTCACGCCAGCAAGGGACAACAGGCCGACTATGTAATTGTGGTTGGCTTACAGGATGGAAATGACGGATTCCCGGCGCAGGCTCGAGAGTCGGTCATGGAGCAAGCGTTGTTGCCGGTGCCGGAAGATTTTCCGGATGCTGAAGAGCGACGCCTGCTTTATGTGGCCATCACGCGCGCCCGTCATCGTGTCTGGCTTCTCTTTAATAAGAATGAGCCTTCTTTGTTTGTTGATGCGCTAAGAGAACTTGACGTGCCGATGCTGAGAAAACCGTAGTAAATGCATGCCGGGTGGGATGCACCCGGCGACACTGTTACTTCAAACGTTCAGCCAGGTAGCGTGGATAATCCGGAATTAAGATCTCAACCTGCTGGTTAAAATGCGGCGACTCGATAATAAAGTCAGCGGTGGAGAGGTTGGTCGCAACCGGAATATTCCACACCGTGGCGAGGCGTAGCAGGGCTTTTACATCGGGATCGTGGGGGACGGCATTGAGCGGATCCCAAAAGAAAATCAGTACATCAATTTTCCCTTCTGAAATCTTTGCCCCCACTTGCTGATCGCCACCCAGCGGGCCGCTGAGCATCGCATTGACCTCAAGCCCGGTTTCACGATGAATTAAATTCCCGGTGGTGCCCGTGGCGGAAAGTTCGTGCTTTTCCAGCAAAGCCTGATGGCGCTGGACCCAGCTAAGCAGCATTTTTTTGCAGTGATCGTGCGCTACCAGCGCAATATGTTTGCGTTCAGGCAGTGAGCGTGTCGTCAGTTCCATAATCTTTTCCGTCAGGTTAACTGGCTACAAGATGACTGGAAGCGTTTGACGCTGCAAGAGAAAGGGTAAAAAAATGCGGCTCAGGACGAAGGTTGTTGCTTCGCCCACTGTAGAAAACGCGTTCGGGTGTCGGGATCGGCCTGCTGAAACCAGAATTTCAGGCGTTGTTCGGTGAGCGTCTGGGATTGAGGAGGGATCACATCCAGCTCCGATACGCCTGACAACAGCGTGCTGTCATCTGCCATCATGGTGGCAAAACCCGGTAATGAAGCGCTTTTACCCGCCTTGTTGTAACGCTCGGTATCGGCTTCGTAATCAGTGCCTTTCGGGCTTTTGGTCAGGGCCAGAATATCCAGCTTTACCGGTATCGGCATGGCATCGCCATCCAGCAATTCCATATGTGGTGATGACTCAAACGTCTCAGACTCCTTTTCCGTTTCAAGCCTCGGAAGATTAAAATTAACCTGACTGATTTTTTGCGTGTTAAAACTCAACACCAGCGGTGGGGAGATATAGAGACGTTGCTCATGATTTGACAGGCGAATATTTTTTTCTACGCGGAAAACAATCTGGTGTGGCCCGTTATCGAGCTCAATGCTGTCTGCGCCGCGCAGTAGCGAGCTGGACACCTTTTTGCCATCAAGAACCAGCAGATCAATATCCGTTGATAGCCGAAGCGTAGTGGCATACACGCAAACCGGCATCACTAACGCAATCAAAGCAGAGGCAATGCCGGTCTTCATAGGGCGCTCCTGTCGAAAATATCTTCGTTGTAATTATGTATCTAAATTTTTCGATTAACACGTTTACTAACATATAGACATGTTCCGACAGTTTGCCCTCATACAGATGCATGGGTTGAATGGTTGACTGCTGCTCTTTGGCGTACACTTTTAAAAAACCAGGAGGAACATGATGAAAGACAGCGATATTATCGACATTCTCACCTCGACGCGCACCATTGCGCTGGTGGGGGCAAGCGATAAACCCGATCGTCCAAGTTATCGGGTGATGAAATATCTTCTTGATCAGGGTTATCACGTTATTCCCGTTTCGCCAAAGGTGGCCGGTAAGACGTTACTGGGGCAGCAAGGTTATGCCTCCCTCGGAGAGATTCCTGAAAAAGTGGATATGGTGGATGTGTTTCGTAATTCTGAAGCAGCGTGGGGCGTGGCGCAGGATGCCATCGCCATTGGCGCGAAAACGTTGTGGATGCAGCTTGGCGTGATTAACGAGCAGGCAGCGGTGCTCGCAGGAGAAGCGGGGTTAAACGTGGTAATGGATCGTTGTCCGGCTATCGATATTCCACGCTTAGGTCTGGCCAGGTGAAAAAAGCAAAAAGCCCGATATCGGGCTTTTAGTCAGTCAGTTCCGCAGACGCGGCGCCTGCAGCTGTTTGCGGATAGTTTGCGCGAGCTCATCCATAGACGGTTGTTCCGGATGCTCATCCTGTGGTTCGCTACTGAGCTGCACTTCGGCAAGATAGGTGTGAACAGGTTGACCATCGTCATCTTCCATCACCACATGATACCAGGGCGCGGTGCGCAGCTCTGCGTTCACCGCCAGCTCATCTGCTGACGGTTCCTCCAGGGAGTATTCCGGGTCGATATCCACGACCACTCCCAGAAAACCTAACAGGGAATGGCGGACCTGCTGGCCGATACCGTATTTGCTGGCAATCATTGTCACCTCCCGAGAATCTTTACTGACACAAGATGTGAGGGCAATATTCCACTTTTCAAGCTACATGATGCGACAGGCAAATCCTTTCAGATACAGCCCTTCCGGATAGGTAGCGATCACAGGGTGGTCGGCAGCCTGGCGGAACTGTTCTATAAATTGTACATCACGACCCGCATCTACAGCGGCGTCAGCGACGATTTTCTGGAACAAATCGGTGGTCATCAGGCCAGAACACGAGAACGTCAGCAGCACACCGCCAGGGTTCAATAGCTGGATAGCCAGCATGTTGATGTCTTTATATCCCCGGCATGCGCCCATCAGCTGGCTTTTATTTTCGACGAATTTCGGCGGATCCATCACGATGACATCAAACGTCTCGCCCTGGTCACGATATTTACGCAACAGCTTGAATACGTCATCGCGAACGAACTCAGCCTTGCTCAGATCCAGCTTGTTCAACTCAACGTTCTGTTTCGCCACGTCCAGCGCTTCTTGTGAGGTGTCCACACTCACCACCTGAGTACAACCGCCCATCAGTGCAGAGACCGCAAAGCCACCGGTATAAGAGAAGCAGTTCAGCACGCGTTTATCTTTAACGTACTGACGCGTTGCCAGACGACTGTCACGTTGATCGAGGTAATAGCCGGTTTTATGCCCGCCCTGAATATCGACCAACAGCTTCATGCCGTGTTCTTCAATGGGCAGCAGGGCAGGTGGTAACTCGCCTGTAACCGTCCCGTGGGTCAATTCCATGCCTTCTTTTTTACGCACGGCAACGTCGCTACGATCGTAGATAGCGCATTCTGGGTACAGTGTTTGCAGGGCGCTGATTAACGCTGCGCGCTGATATTCGGCACCTGCGCTCAGCAGTTGCAGAACCATAAAGTTGCCGAAACGGTCAATCGTCACGCCCGGCAGGCCGTCTGATTCACCAGCGATCAGACGATAGCTGTCCAGCCCATCACGTTTTGCCAGCCAGTCACGCCACTGCTGCGCACGCTGTAAACGGCGGGTGAAGAATGCAATGTCGATGGTTTCATCTTTCTCAAATGTCCAGACACGAGCACGGATCTGTGAGGCAGGCGAATATGCGCCGCGCGCTAGCCATTTCCCCTGATGGTCAACGATATCGATGGTTTCACCGAGGCTGGCTTTACCTTCCATACGGGCAACCGCACCGGAAAAGACCCAAGGATGGCGGCGGAGCAATGATTTCTCGCGCCCTTTGGCTAACACTAAACGTACACTCATAATTTGCTATTCTTTCGATTCAATGAAATGGCCGCCATTTTCCCGAGTTCAGTGAGGAAATGCAACGCGCCAGGACAGGATAAGGAGAACGATGATGTCAAAAATCTGCACAATCGCGTGGGTACACGGCACGGTACAGGGTGTTGGATTCCGCTACAGCACACAGCGCGAAGCCATACAGCTCGGGCTCACCGGCTACGCGCGCAATATGGATGACGGCAGCGTGGAGGTGGTCGCCTGCGGCGAGGCTGAACAGATCGAGAAACTGATCGACTGGCTCAAAGCGGGTGGACCGCGCAGTGCGCGGGTCGAAAAAGTGTTAACAGAACCTCATCAACCTGGCCGGGAATACGTCAATTTTGGGATTCGTTATTAAATACACTTCACCGGTTTAGGCAGTCCGGCAATTTTAGTCGCCTGCTTAGCCGGGCCTTTTGGGAACAGACGGTACAAATAGCGGCTGTTACCTTTCTCTTCGCCAAGCTTATTGGCCATGGCTTTCACCAGCATGCGAATGGCGGGAGATGTATTGAATTCCAGATAGAAATCCCGCACAAAACGCACCACTTCCCAGTGTTCGGGAGAAAGGATGATGGACTCTTTTTCAGCAATCACTTCTGCCAGGGTTTCACTCCACTGGCTGCTGTCTTTCAGATAGCCGTCGTTATCGGTTTCTATCTCTTTACCTTCAAAGCTCAACATAGTCATTCACACGTCAGTCAAAAACCGGTGCAGTGTACCAAAAAACAAAGCCCCGCATAAGCGAGGCTTGGTTCAAAGCAGGAAGGGTTAATCGCGGCTAGCGAAGCCCAGGATGCTTAACAGGCTGACGAAGATATTGTACAGCGACACATACAGACTCACGGTGGCGCGAATATAGTTGGTCTCGCCGCCGCGGATGATGTTGCTGGTTTCAAACAAAATCGCGCCTGAAGAAATCAGGATAAACACTGCGCTAATCGCCAGGTGCAGAGCTGGCAATTGCAGGAAGATGTTAGCCACCATACCCACCAGCACAACGATGATACCTGCCATCAACATACCGCCGAGGAAGGACATATCCTTGCGGGTCGTCAGCACATAGGCCGAGCAGCAGAAGAACACCAGTGCCGTACCCCCTAACGCCATACCAATCAGATCACCCATACCCGCAGATAAATAGGTGTTCAACATTGGCCCCAGGATATAGCCCAGGAAGCCGGTAAAGGCGAAGGCCGACAGAATACCAATGGGCTTATCTGCTGTTTTGTAGGTCAGGAACATCAGGCCATACATACCCACCAGCGTCAGGATAAACCCCGGAGACGGCAGCATCAGTACGGTGCTGGCAGTCGCGGTGATCGCCGAGAACGCCAGCGTCAGGCTAAGCATGAAATAGGTATTGCGCAGCACCTTGTGGGTGCTGAGTAGCGATGTGCGGTCGCGCGAAGAACTAATAATACGATCCATGAGTCACTCTCTTATGACAGATGTAATTAACGGCAAGAATAGGAAACCCAGCGCCAGTAACAAAGTGGTTTTACCCATCTTTACTCAACGTCTTAGCCGCTACTCTGACACTTTCTTTCAAAAAAATCTTATGAAACAGAACGATTGAAGGTTTGGACGATTTATTCAGATCAACCTCTTATAGGTCACTGAAAATTATTGCCTTATTACCCTTAGAGCGCTAAGAGTTATTCCGCATCGTCAAAACATCAACAATAAGGCGAAGGAAATGAAACCATCATCACGCACTCACTTTACACTCTCATTACTCACGGCAAGCATCCTGTGCGCAAGCACGGCGGCATGGGCCGCCAGCGTACCGGCTGGAACAATGCTTGCAGAGAAACAGGAACTGGTCAGGAATAACGGCAGCGAACCGGCATCGCTCGACCCGCACAAAGTCGAAAGCGATGTCGAATTCAATATTATCAGTGATTTGTTCGAAGGGCTGGTCAGCGTCTCTCCGGGCGGTGAAATTCAGCCTCGGCTGGCCGAAAAATGGGAGAACAAAGACAATACCGTCTGGACCTTCCATTTGCGCCCGGGCATTACCTGGAGCGATGGCACTGCTATTACGGCGCAGGATGTGGTGTGGAGCTGGCAGCGTCTGGTCGATCCTAAAACCGCCTCTCCGTATGCCAGCTATCCCGGTAATATGCACATCGTTAATGCCTCTGATATCGCGCAGGGTAAAAAAACGCCGGATACAATGGGCGTTAAGGCCCTTAACGATACCACCCTTGAGGTCACGCTGACCCAGCCTAATGCGGCATTTCTCGCGATGCTGGCGCATCCGTCGCTGGTCCCGGTCGATAAAGTGTTGATTGGTCGCTACGGCGAGAAGTGGACGCAGCCCGCGCACTTTGTCAGCAGCGGGGCGTACAAGCTGTCGCAGTGGGTCGTCAACGAACGCATTGAGGCTGAACGCAACCCGCGCTATTGGGATAACGAACATACCGTCATTAATAAGGTGACGTATCTGCCCATCACCTCTGAAGCCTCGGATGTGAACCGCTATAAGGCCGGGGAAATCGACATCGTCTACACGGTGCCAATCAACCAGTTTACGCAGTTGAAAAAAACGTTAGGCCAGCAACTGGACGTTTCGCCGCAGCTCGCCACCTACTATTACGAGTTCAACACCACACGTCCCCCGTTTAACGACGTCCGTGTGCGCAAGGCTTTAAACCTGGCGCTGGATAAAGACATCATCGCCAGCAAAGTGTTAGGGCAGGGTCAGCGTCCGGCGTGGCTGATTAGCCAGCCAGACATCGGCGGCGTGACGCTAAAAAATCCGGACTACGCCAGCTGGCCGATGGATAAGCGTATTGCTGAGGCGAAAAAGCTGCTCAACGACGCAGGGTTCAACGACAGCCATCCACTGAGCTTTAACTTGCTCTATAACACCTCGGAGTCGCATCAGCGGATAGCCATTGCGGCCAGCTCAATGTGGAAGAAAAATCTGGGTGTAGAGGCAAAACTGCAAAACCAGGAATGGAAAACCATGCTCGATACCATGCATACCCATAATTTTGATGCGGTGCGCTATGCATGGATCGCCGATTACGACGATGCGGCGACCTTCCTGAATAACTTCCGCACTGGCGACAGTGAAAACACCAGCCAGTACAGCAATCCTGCCTATGACGAAACGCTGGTCAACGCGGCGAAGGCCAAAACGACCAAAGCGCGCGGGGAGTTATACCAGCAGGCTGAAGATATGCTGGGGCGTGACGTTCCGGCAATCCCGGTTTATCACTACGTTCGTACCCATCTTGTGAAGCCCTGGGTCGGTGGATTCACACCGGATAAGTTGGGGTATTACTTCACCAAAGATATGTACATCAAAAAACACTAACGCGGTGTGAGGCGATTTTATGCCGACAAAATAGTCAATGCGTTGTTATTTCAATCGATTAATCACATTTTGGCTATTTTTGAAGCGAATGAGTGACATCACTCTTTACAGCGCAAGGTGAGGTGTTTATGATGCGCCTCACTTAGGAAGCGTGGCCGAGCGGTTGAAGGCACCGGTCTTGAAAACCGGCGACCCGAAAGGGTTCTAGAGTTCGAATCTCTACGCTTCCGCCAAATTCGAAAACCCTGCGATAGCAATATCGCAGGGTTTTTTGCTTTTGCATGTCGTAAAAATGCACGTCGGTAAATTTAGAAAAATTCCTGCTTTACAAGGCGCTAATAGACGTTTATATTGCGCCTCACTTAGGAAGCGTGGCCGAGCGGTTGAAGGCACCGGTCTTGAAAACCGGCGACCCGAAAGGGTTCTAGAGTTCGAATCTCTACGCTTCCGCCAAATTCGAAAAACCCCGCGATAGCAATATCGCGGGGTTTTTTCATTTCTCTTTCCGGGTAAAGAAAAGCGTCACCGTCCCGACGGTCACGCCAAACTTCTTCATCTCGGTTTTATTGAAAAGATGCGTGCCGTCCTGCAGGTACATCCAGTCGTCAAAGTGCAGAAGCCAGGTGCTGCCGTTGGCCTTCACGTTCATGCTGTAACGCCAGTTAAAGGCATTACCCGATGCCTGACCCGTTGCCACCCCTTTAATATCGCCCGCGGTACCTTCGTAACGATCGGCGCTGACGCGTCGAATGTGCCACACCCGCTGCTGCTTCTCGCCATCGTCATAAACAAAATGCTCATTCAGGGTCAGCGTGTCGCCAAGTACGTCGCCAGCAATCTCGACGTGAAAGCGCCGCAGCTGTTTACCGCTGCGGTCCTGTACCATCCCCCACGCTTCGGTTTTCCCCTGAAAGTACTGGAAGATGTCGAGCGGAGGCTGCTGATGTCGATAGTCGGTCACCTCGGTGCTACAGCCTGCCAGCAGCATCAGTAAAGCCATACCTAACGTCAAAATGCGTTTCATTTTTTACCTCCGATCAGCTGCTGACGCAGCTCGGGATATTGCGTCCGGGGATCGAGCCAGATGGCCAGAAAGTGCGTGCTAAAGGCCTGTGACTGAACGCCACCGAGCGGCGTGAAGGTTTTTGCTGAGGCGCGATACCAGAACTGCCCCTGCTTATCGTTAAGAACAAACGCCAACTGGGTTCCCGCCGTCACGTCAGGCCAGAGTGACGTCAGCATCCGCAGCCAGGACTCGCTCTGCGGTTCGCGCTGCAAAATTCCCTGCACCTGCCACTGATCTCGTGTGGCCTCCACCAGGTCGTCGCGATCGATATCTCGCTTGTAGGTAATGATGAGCACCTGATTTTGCTCTGTCCCGTGATACAGCCCGTCCGGTGTGCGCAGCTCAGAGGTATAAACGGTAAATGGCCCCCAGGTGAGGGCCGCGCTGCCCACCTTGCGCCAGCTTAGCCAGTCGGTGGCGTGGGCCGTAGGCGCGAAAACCGTCAGGCTAAGCATTATCAGCAAAACGGCTCTCATCTTCGTCTCCCCAACAAAATATGGAAAAACAACATCAGCACCAGCCACCCCAGCGCCATCCAGCAGATGACGATAAAAGCGGGCTCCAGAAAGGTCATTGCCCCCAGGCGTTCGCCAATCACGTACGCCATAGGCCCGCCGAGGGTGGCCATCAGAGTGAGTATCCACCCCGGCAGCGTGGTGGTGCTGGTGAGTCTGGTCCAGACGGTGGAAAACATGAGCCACAGCGCCAGCATCCACAGGGGCAATAGCGCATTTCCTTGAAAGTCGATAAGCCCCGTCAGCGCCCACAGCGTGTCCAGCCCGCTACCGGCGGCGGCCAGCAGCAGTGCATAAAGACGATGTGCAGGCGACAGCATCAGGCAGGCCAGAATCGCGAGCGCAAGCCACAGGAACAGGCCACGTTCGCGAAACAGCACCACCAGCGTCCAGTACAGATCAAACGCCACGGCCATCATAAAAACCTGCACGTTTTGTTTCATACGCGCTCTGCGGTCAGTTGCACCACGCTAATGGTGCGCGCGTTGAACCCGGCTTCGCAGTAGCCGAAGTAGTAAAGCCACATGCGGCGGAATCTGTCATCAAAGCCCAATTTTTCAATATCTTGCCAGGCATACACGAAACGCTGTCGCCACTGCGCCAGCGTGCGGGCATAGTCTGGCCCCATATCAAACAGGTTACGGACGACAAAATCGGTATGGCGTGTCATCAGAGCGCTCATCGCGGTAATGCTCGGCAAAAAGCCGCCGGGGAAGATGTAGCGCTGGATAAAATCGACGCTCTTGCTGTAGTCGCGATAGCGCTGATCCTGAATCGTGATGGCCTGAATCGCCATTCTGCCTCCCGGTCTCAGCCGCGTCTGACAGGTGCGGAAGAAGTCTGGCAAATAGCGCTGGCCCACGGCTTCGATCATCTCTACCGACACCAGCTTGTCGAACTCGCCGGTTAAATCGCGGTAGTCGCACAGCAGCACCTCAACCCGATCCTCTAATCCCGCGCGGGCAATGCGCGCTTTCGCCCAGGTATACTGCTCCTGAGAAAGAGTGGTGGTAGTCACCCGGCAGCCGTAGTGCAGGGCCGCGTATTCTGCCATCGCGCCCCAGCCGGTCCCAATTTCCAGCAGATGGTCGTTGGCGTTAAGCGCCAGCTGATCGCACAGGCGCGCCATTTTTGCCCGCTGAGCCACGGTGAGATCCTGCTCGTCGCCGGTAAACAGCGCGCTGGAGTAGAGCAGATCCTGGTCCAGAAAGTGCGCGTAAAACGCGTTGCCCAGGTCGTAATGCGCGGCGATGTTTTCCCGTGCCTGCTGGCGGGAGTTGCGCCGGGTCCAGTGGCGAAGGCGCTCCATCGGTTTGCCCAGCAGGCGAAACCCGCGCTCCAGCCGTCCCAGTACCTGGGCATTGAGGGCCAGGATTTGCAGCAGCGGCGTGAGCTGATGTGTCTCCCACTCGCCATCTATCCACGCCTCAGCGGCCGCGAGGCTCCCACCGGTCAGCAGACGCCAGTAAACCTCCGGCGAGCGAATTTCCACTTCTGCATGCAGCGCGGCACAGACATCACCAAAGTGCAGGGTGTGCGCGCCCTCGCGCACGGTGATCGCACCCCCGCGGATATCGCTCAGCAGACGAAAGAGCAGCCAGCGCGCGACACGGGCGTTGCGCGCAAGTTCAGGTTCAAGCGCAAAGACGGGATCGGTCATGATCGTTCACTCCTGCTAGCGGGGTGGTTGTACAGCGGCACGCGCTTAAGCCACAGCCTTAGCGCCTGCCAGTAAATCGCGAGAACGGTTTTTAAGGTCATTAACGGTATTTGCAGCATCAGCGACGTCAGGTTCGCGCGCGTTAGCGGCCTCTGGCTCAGCGCCAGCGTGGCGTCGAACACCTTTGACTCCTGATGATTTTCGATATGCATGTGCAGCGTCCTGCCGGGGCGGTTAAAGCGCCAGTGGTAGACCATATTCATGGGGTTAAACGGAGAAACATGAAACGCTTTCTCCTGCGGTCGCGGTGTCTGCCCATCTACCGCATAGTAATGACGTTCGTTCCACGGCGTATTGCGCACCTCGGCCAGGATCCAGCGCAGGGTGTCCGCGTCGTCAAAGCAGTAGTAAAGGTTGACTGGATTAAAGTGCAGCCCGAAATAGCGCAATTGGGTCAGAAGCATGACGCGCCCGTCTGGACGCTCCCCGGTCAGGCTTTCCACCCGCTCAAGCACGTTCGCTTTAAGGGGCGTACCCAGCGGATAATCGACGTCGTGAAACGAGGCGGCGGCAAACCGGTTGCGGCGAATCCCTACTGACGGCAGCGCGTCCAGCTCATCCAGATCGATCCAGGCCATAAACAGGCTGTAGCGAAAATGGTGTGATTTCGGCTGAAAGCGGCGATGGCGTAACACGCCCTGATACAGGCAGCTGTTCATCTCAGCGCTCCCCTTCGGTAGCGATGCCTTTCACCACGTCCAGTGCGCTGCGTACGCCATCCTCATGAAAACCGTTGTACCAGTAAGCACCGCAGAACCAGCTCCGCTGGTGGCCATTGATTTCGTGGCGACGCGCCTGCGCGCGCCAGCTTTTCGGGTTAAACAGCGGATGCTCATAGACAAAGCGCTTCAGGACGAAACGCTCCTCGATAGTCGTGTCGGGATTCAGGGTGACGCAGAAAAGCGGGCTTCCCTCTGGTAATCCTTGCAGGATGTTCATGTTATAGGTCACGCAGGCGCTCGCCTGGTCGTGGGCGCTCAGACGATAATTCCAGCTTGCCCAGGCGCGCTCCCGCACCGGCAGCCAGCGCGGATCGCTGTGCAAAACCACCTCGTTACGCTGCCAGCCAATATCACCCAGCACTTCACGCTCGGCGTCCGTCGGCTGGTCAAGCATGGCCAGCGCCTGTGCGGAGTGGCAGGCAAAGATCACCCGATCGAACGCGTGGCTGGAGGACGCAAGCTGAATATCAACGCCCCGCTCGTGGCGGATGACCCGCTGCACGGGCGCGTTGCAGTGTAAGGTCAGACGGTCGCCCAACTGAGAAAGCAGGGCGCGGATATACTCCCGCGAGCCGCCGGGGACCACGTACCACTGCGGGCGATGGGCGATATCCAGCAGGCCATGATGTTCAAAGAAGTGCAAAAACAGCGGCAGCGGAAAACGACGCATCTCCTGAAGCGAAGAGGACCAGATGGCAGCCCCCATCGGCAACACGTAATGGCGGGCGAAAAACGGGCTGAAGCGGTTCTGTTCAAGGAAGCTCTGAAGTGTGGCACTGTCGTCAACGCCTTCAACCAGCGCGGCCTTCGCCTCTCGGTTAAAACGCACGATATCTTTCAACAGCCCCCAAAATATCGGATTCACCAGATTACGGCGCTGGGCAAACAGTGAGGTGAGGGTGTGGCCGTTGTACTCAAGGCCGCTTTCGGGGTTATGCACCGAGAAGCTCATCTGCGCCTTTTGCCCGTTAATGCCCAGCTCGCTGAGCAGGCCCATAAAGCGCGGATAGGTGCGATCGTTATAGACAATAAAGCCGGTATCGATGGCGAACGTACCCTGCGGCGTGGTCACATCGACCGTGGCAGTATGCCCGCCCACGGTAGGCTCTGCCTCAAACATCGTCACCTGATGATGCCCGGCCAGTCGCCAGGCGCAGGTTAACCCGGCGATGCCGCTGCCGATAATGGCGATTTTCATGGGCGCACCATCCTGCGCAGCAGCGCTCGCTGTAGAACGGCAGGCAGGCCTGACAGCAGGCGCAGGATCAGGCTGAAGCCTGTCGGGAATGCAATGTGATTTTTGCCCTTCGCCAGGCCGCGGCGGATGGCCTTCACCGCGCTATCGACGCTCACCTGACCGGGCATCTTGAAATCATTTTTTTGGGTGAGAGGCGTGTCAACAAAGCCCGGTGAAACCACCGTGACGGCAATCCCCTTCGGTTCCCAGTCCAGGCGCAGGCTGTCGGCAAACCAGGTCAGCGCCGCCTTGGACGCGCCGTAGGCCTCTGCCCGGGGGAAGGGCAGCCAGTGCGCCATGGAGCTCACCAGCACCACGCGGTTGCCCGACACCAGCTGCGGCTGGAGTGCGGCCAGGCAGTTTATCGGGCCGATGAAGTTAGTGTTCATCACCCGCTCCACCAGTGCGGCATCCACTTCTCCGCGATCGAGATACTCGCACGTGCCCGCGCACAGCACGACCAGGTCGGCGTGACAGTCTGCCAGCGCCTGGCGGCAGGCCTCTCGGTCCGTCATATCAAACAGGCGCACGGTCACGTTCGCGCTGTATTGATGCAGCGCAGCAAGCCTGGCCGGATCTCGCCCGCAGGCGATAACGTGACAGCCTTCATCTGCCCACGATTTTGCCAGTCCTGCGCCAATGCCGGAGCTTGCGCCGGTGATGAGGACAGTCATCATGAGCGCATTCTCCTTTTCACACCGCGCACCGCCCAGCCTAGCAGGGGAAGATGTTCGTAGATCATCTCTCCGGCGTCGTAGTAATCGCGCTGGAGCATGATCCGATCGTCCTGCACGTCGACAACCGAGCAACCCGGCAGCGTCAGTGTTTCTCCGCCTGAAATCCGCGGATGGGACCAGTGCATGGTCCAGGTAACGGCAAAACGATCGCTTACGCAAAGCGGGGGATCGATGACAAAGCGGCAGCTGTCCACGTTAGCCAGCAGGTGGGTGAAATAACGCTGGATCGCAAACAGCCCATCATGGCGGCCAAACGGGTCGATGAGCGCGCCGTCCAGATGATAAAGGGCCGCCAGCGCCGACGGCGGCTGGTTATCCAGCTCGGCGTAGTAATCAACAAATCGATCGATAACGGATGGCGTCGTGCTCATGAGTCTCACCCTGACGGTAAATAACGTAATGTGATGGCATATTTAAAACTTACACAATTACTATTATTTGTCCAAGTTTGTGATGAGTTATTTTATTTTAATGTTAATTATCAAGTAGATGTGTGATGTGTTTTTTTCTTGATTCTGAGGATTTTTAATTTCATCACTGGCGGGCGGTGGCGATGTTCTGGCTTTCTGACGTGCGTCAGCATCATGATTTCTCACCTTCTTCCGGCCAACCGCGACAAAAATTGATGCCTTTCTTCATTTGATGACCCTTCAGGTATGCTTATATAAATCGCCTGAGTATTATCTGCAAATGACGCGTTAATTTTTGTTTAGCATTCATTATTCCGTAAATTTTATATGATTTTTGATTTCGTAACCCTTTAGATAACATCGAATATATTCTCAAATTTAATTTTGAATAATATCATGATGGACTTCTTTAATCCTCGGCTATTCCGAATAAATAATATTTTTCCATTGCGGCGACCTTTAACCGGTAGTCATCAATAACCGCTTGTTTTTACCTGTTATCAAAAAAATGAATGTTCATTAAATTTATTTTTGAATAAAAAAGACATCGCAACAGGATTATGTTTCCTATACTTTTTTTGCCTCTAATGAAAGGAGTTCCACCATGCTCAAGACCGTTCCATTTAAGCGGACAGTGTTGGCCAGTATGCTTACACTTGCATCGAGTGCAATAAGTGCAGCGTATGCCGCGCCCGCAACATCTACCACCACTGCCCCAGAACAAAATAATACGAAGCCTAATATTGTTGTCATTTTTGGCGATGACGTGGGTTACTGGAATTTAAGTACTTATAATCAGGGAACAATGGGTTATAAGACGCCGAATATTGACAGTATTGCGAATGAAGGTGCGAAGTTCACTTCGTATTATGCAGAACAAAGTTCCACTGCCGGACGTTCGTCATTTATTACCGGTCAGATGCCGTTCCGTACGGGGATGAGTAAAGTTGGGATGCCGGGCGCGCCGCAAGGTCTGAGTAAAGATGACCCGACCATCGCCAATGTGCTTAAGCAACTGGGTTATGCCACCGGGCAATTTGGTAAAAACCACCTCGGTGACCGGGATGAGTTCCTGCCAACCGCGCACGGTTTTGATGAATTCCTCGGCAATCTCTATCACCTGAACGCCGAAGAAGAACCTGAAAACCCGGATTACCCGAAAGATCCTGCCTATCGTAAACAGTTTGGCCCGCGCGGTGTGATTAAGAGCAGCGCCGACGGCAAAATTGAAGATACCGGGCCGCTCACCATCAAGCGTATGGGCACCGTGGATGATGAAACCCTGGCCGCCAACAACGACTTTATGGAGCGTCAGGTCAAGGCCGGTAAGCCTTTCTTCACCTGGTACAACACCACCCGCATGCACAATAAAACCCACCTGAAAGACGCCAGCATCGGCGCAACCGGGCTTGGGACCTATGCCGACGGCATGGTTGAGCATGATAAAACGGTGGGCGAGGTGCTGAAGAAAATCAAAGATCTCGGCATCGAAGACAACACTATCGTGGTGTACACCACGGATAACGGCCCTATGCTCGCCACCTGGCCTGACTCCGGGATGACGCCGTTCCGCGGTGAGAAAAACACCGGCTGGGAAGGCGGTTTCCGCGTTCCGGCGATGATGAAATGGCCGGGGCACGTTAAGCCGGGCACGATGATTAACGACATCTTTGGCAGCAACGACTGGTTCCCAACGCTGGTGGCCGCTGCGGGTGTGCCGGATATCAAAGAGCAGCTGTTAAAAGGCTACAAAACCCCGTCTATCACCTACAAAGTGCATCTCGACGGCTACAACCAGCTCGACTTCCTGCAGGGCAAAGGCGAAGACCCACGTAAAGAGTTCTTCTACTGGAGTGATGACGGGGACCTGCTGGCTATCCGTTATGGCCGCTGGAAAGCGCACTTTATGATTCAGGAACATACCGGCATGGACGTGTGGCGTTATCCGTTTACCAAACTGCGTGTGCCAATGATTTTCGATCTGGAAATCGACCCGCTTGAAAAAGGCGATACCGGTATGGACTACAACAGCTGGTTCTACAGTCGTCTGTTCCTGCTGGGCGGGGCGCAGAAATACGTAGGCGATATGCTGCAAAGCTTCCAGGAGTTCCCGCCGCGTCAGAAACCGGGTTCGTTCACCGTTTCCGACGTCCAGTCGCTGATTGAGCAAGGCGCGAAGAGTAATTAATAGCTGTCACAATCCGGGTGGGCAACCACCCGGTTATTAGGGGTTCGCGATGAAGTACAGCACCACGTTGCCTGTTAAAGCGCTACCGTCTGCGGAAAAGTACGACGGCAAAGGGCCTGAATATACACGCCGCTTCCATGTGATGGCGAAACCCACAGGCTCGACCTGTAATCTCGACTGTTCGTACTGTTTTTATCTGCACAAAGAAGAGCTACTGCATCAGGACCGTCACACCGGCATGAGCGATGACGTGCTGGAAAACTTTATCCGTCAGTACATCGACGGTCAGGATGGCGACCAGGTGGTGTTCTCCTGGCAAGGCGGCGAACCGACCTTAATGGGACTGGATTTTTTTGAAAAGGTGGTTAAATTCCAGAAACAGTACCAGAAACCCGGTCAGCGCGTTGAAAACGACCTACAAACCAACGGCGTGTTGATTAACGACAAATGGGCTGAATTTCTCAAAGAACATCGTTTTCTGGTCGGCCTGTCGATTGACGGCCCACGGGAATTACACGATCGCTACCGCGTCACGCGCAGCGGCAAACCCACGTTCGACAAAGTGATGAAAGGCGTCGAGGCGCTAAAAAAATACAACGTGCCTTTTAACGCGCTGGTCACGGTCAATCGCACCAACGCGCGCTTCCCGCTGGAAGTCTACCGCTTCGTGACCCGCGAGCTGGGGGCCACCTACGTGCAGTTCAACCCGTGCGTTGAACCCGTCGATTTTAAAGTCACTGCGCCGCAGTTCTGGCGCGATGAAACTATTCCCGTGACCGGCAGTCGTCGCGCCAGACCGGGCGATTTAGATTCCATCGTCACCGACTGGTCGGTAGACCCGGAAGACTGGGGCACGTTCCTGAAAACGGTGTTCGAAGAGTGGGTTAATAACGATTTGGGCCGCGTGCAGGTGAATCTGTTCGAAACCGCAGTGGCACAAACGATGGGCATGCCCGCACAAATTTGTACCGCCTCGGAGTTCTGCGGCAAAGGTCTGGCGGTGGAGAAAAATGGTGACATTTACTCCTGCGACCACTACGTCTACCCGGAATATCAGATTGGCAATATCGCCGATATCAAACTGGCACACATGGCGTTTTCCGAGCGTCAAAAAGCCTTTGGCTTAGGCAAAAAAGAGACGCTGCCGGAATACTGCAAACAGTGTCCGTACCTGAATTTGTGCTGGGGAGAATGCCCGAAAAACCGCATTGTCCGTACGCCGGATGGCGAGCCGGGCCTTAACTACCTGTGCCCTGGCATCAAAACGTTCTTCAACTACGCCGAGCCGATTCTGGTCGGGCTCGCCACGCTGTTAAAACGTGACTTTGCAGGACTGCGCAAATGACAAACAGAGAAAAACTGCTTGAGCTAGAGCAGCGCATGAATCAACAGGTTTTAGGCCAGGAAGCGCTGGTGCGTATGCTGATTGTGGCCTTGCTCTGCGATGGTCACGTGCTGCTGGAAGGTTTACCGGGGCTGGCAAAAACCCGTGCGGTGCGCGAACTTGCCCGTCATGTTGAAGGGGAGTTCCGCCGCATTCAGTTCACGCCGGACCTGCTGCCGTCGGACATCACCGGCAGTGAGATTTATCAGCAAAATGCCACCCGCGAAGAAGACCAGTTTCGTTTTCGCCCGGGGCCGGTGTTTGGCAACATCATTCTGGCCGATGAAATAAACCGCGCCTCGGCGCGCGTGCAGTCGGCGCTGCTGGAAGCGATGGAAGAACGCCACGTCACGGTGGCCGGAAAAACCTGGCCGCTGCCGGGCGTTTTCATGGTCCTGGCGACGCAAAACCCGGTGGATCAGGAAGGCACCTGGCCGCTGCCGGAAGCCCAGCTCGACCGCTTTTTAATGAAAGTGCTGGTCGATTACCCGTCGGGTGAAAACGAACAAAAAGTGATGCAAATGGTGCGCGCCGAGCAGCAGCAGAAGTATCAATCCGGTCAGGTTGAATCCCACGCGGCGTCACATGAAACACTGATGCTGTCTCAGCAGGAGATTGCCGACTGCTGGCAGGAAATCTCGGCCATTTACGTCGCCCCGACCGTTGAAAATTACATTGTGAATCTGGTGAACATGACCCGTCATCCGCAGGCGGTCAGCGATACGCTCGCCGGGTACATCTCCATTGGCGTCAGCCCTCGCGGCACGCTGGCGCTGGACCGCTGCGGTCGCGCGCTGGCCTGGCTGGAAGGCCGCGATGCGGTCATGCCGGAAGATATCCAGCGCGTCGCCCCGGCGGTATTGCGCCACCGCCTGATGCTGAGCTATCAGGCCAATGCCGATAACTGCTCGCCTGACGACGTGGTTCGGATGTTGCTCGACGCAGTGGTGGCGTAATGGACGCGGCACTGCAGGTCGATCGCGACACGCTGATGGCGCTGGCCGGTCAGGCGCGGCTGCTGTCGAATCCGCCCGGGCAAATCCCACCGGGCGCGCTGGCTGGCGAGCGGGTTTCGCGCCAGCAGGGCCGGGGGCTGAACTTTGACAGCCTGCGCCGCTATCAGCCTGGCGACGACGTGCGTCTGATCGACTGGCAGGCCACGGCGCGTCTACGATCGCCCTGGATCCGACTGTATAACGAAGAGCGTGAGCGCCCGGTCTTTTTGATCGTTGACCAGCGTCTGGATATGTACTTTTCCACGCGCGGGCAAACGAAATCCGTCGCCGCCGCCAACATTGCCGGGCTGCTGGCCTGGCGAAGCTGGCACGATGGCGATCGCATCGGCAGCGTGGTGTTCAGCGATACCGAATTCAGCCTGCAAAAATGTCGTGCGCCCACTCGTAACTTACACGCCGTGCTTGACGACGTGCTGCACTACAACCAGGCGTTACCCCAGCGTTATCCGACCGAAGCCCCAGCCACCGTCACGCTCACCAGCGTTATGCAGCACGCCATGCCGCTGATTCCCGCCGGATCGTGGGTGGCGGTGTTAAGTGATTTTCACGATCTCGATGCTACCGGTGAAGCGCTGCTCGCCGCCCTCAGAAGGCGCTGTGAAATCAGCGCCTTTGTCACGCTCGACGATCTGCATCTCCGGTTGCCGACGCACGGCGATTTAGCCGCCCGCTACCAGGGCCGTGACGCGGCCTTTTCGCTATCGCCTCAACTGAAAGCAGAGATCCAACAGAGCATCACCTCCCGGCTGGCGCGTCTCGAAAATCGGCTGACGCGGCTAGGCGTTCGCGTCAACCAGATCGTGGTGACGCAGGATCTGATTAAACAGCTACAAAAGGGAGTCTGAATGCTTGAGAAAGGATTTAGCGTGCCGGAGCTGTCCGTTCCTGCACTGCCGCAGGGGTTCTCGTGGTTCCCGTTACCGCCCGGATGGTGGGTGACAGGTGTGGTGTTGCTTATCGCGTTGATTTTGTTTGGGGTGTTTCGCCTTGCCCGCTGGCGGCGCAACGCATGGCGGCGAGAAGCGCTGGCCTCGCTACAAGGCGCACACAGCGCCGACGGCTGGCTTGAGCTGATCAAACGTATTCTGCTGATGCATCAGCCGCGCGCTACCGTCAGCCAGACGCTTTCGCCCGAGCAATTCCTCCAGCAGGTGGACATCGATAACGACCTACGTCAGCAACTGAATGAAAAATATTGCCAGCCGGATAACCAGCTCGACGCCAGCCATACCGCGCGTCTGCGGGCTCAGCTAACAAAATGGCTGGAGAAACTGCCCTATGTCTGAGTTTCTGAGCCGTATCGACTTCGCCTGGCCGTGGGCAGGATTGCTGATTTTTCTGCCGCTGATGGGGCGCTATTTTTTGTCGCAAGAGCGCGAAGTCAAAGAGCAGGTGCGCGTTCCGTTTTTGCCGGAACTGATTGACGAGCTTAAGCTCAACAGCCAGCCGGTACGCACCAGTACGTTCTCGAATCTCATGTTCTGGCTGATATGGCTTTTACTGGTGGTGGCACTTGCCCGCCCGGAATACCTGACCCCGCCACAGCAAATACAAAAACCGATGCGTGACGTGGTGTTAATTCTTGATGTTTCCGGTTCGATGGCTAAAAACGACGTGCAGGGCGGGATCACCCGCCTGCAGGCTGTACAGGATTCCGTGCGCAAATTTGTTGCCGCGCGTAAAACCGACCGCATCGGGCTGGTGATTTTTGCCAGCCAGGCATGGCCTTTCGCGCCGGTTAGCGAAGACAAACAGGCGCTGCAAACGCGGATTAACCAACTCGCACCCGGCATGATCGGTCAACAGACGGCGATTGGCGACGCGCTTGGCGTAGGCGTGAAGCTGCTCGACAGCACCGCTAACAAAGACGCCAGCAAGCTGGCCATCCTGCTGACCGACGGCAATGATACAGCCTCGCAGCTGCCGCCACCGCTTGCGGCACAGCTGGCGGCTACCCATCACGTTCAGGTGCATACCATTGCCTTTGGCGATTTGAGCAGCACCGGAGACGACAAAGTCGACCTGCCGTTACTACAGAACATAGCGCAAATGACCGGCGGCAAATCCTGGACTGCGGCTAACACCGGTGCCGCGCTGGATAGCGTGTGGAAAGAGATCGACGCCATCACGCCGGTGCAGGTGAAATCAATCGGCTGGTCGTGGCATCTCCCGCTATTCCAGTGGCCGCTGCTTCTGGCGCTGGGCCTGCTGATTGTGCTCGCCATCGGGCGCTTTGTGCGGGAGAAAACAGCATGAGCGATTTTCATTTTATCCATCCCTGGTGGTTAGCCGCATTGCTCCCGTGCGTGTTGCTGTGGTTTGTGGCGAGCGGCCAGCGTAGCGCCTGGCATCAGATCATGGATAAACCCTTCGCCAGGGCGCTGATTATTGGGCGCAAAAAGCGCATCACTCGCGTATTACCCTGGCTGTGCGCGCTCGGCGTTATCGCCTTAGCGGGCCCGACCTGGCAACGAGAACTGCCCGCAGCGCTAACGCCGCAAAGCAATGTGATGGTCGTTCTGCAACAGGACCCGGCGATGTACGCACAAGACCTCACCCCCAGCCGTCATCAGCGGATGCAAAGTAAAATTATGCAACTGATGTCGCGATCCACCGGAACCCATTTTGGTCTGGTGGTTTACCATTCGGGCGCTTACCTCACCACGCCGCTGACCAGCGATCCGACCTTTTACTCGCTGTTCCTGCATGCGCAAAGCCCGAACCTGCTGCCAGAGGGCGAAGGCTCGGGGCTGAAACAGGCCGTTAATCTGGCGATGAAAAACATGCCAGAAACGCCCGACGCGCCGCGCAATATCCTGCTGATTGCCGATAGCGTTTCGCCGCAGGACGCGACCTGGCTAGCGCAGCGTAAAGCACCGATTCAAATTTGGGTGCCGGGCACCGCGCGCGGCGGGGAACTCCCCGAAAACTACGTCCAGCGCGGAATTGATACGCGCCTCAATGTTGAGCGCTTTAGCCAAATCCGCGACGGCGGCATCCCCGTCACGTTGGTGACCAGCGACGACAGCGATTTATCGGTGATCACCAGTCACATTCAGCAATCGGTGGCGGCGCAGAACAACGCTCGCGGCGATCTGCACTGGAAAAACAGCGGCTACCTGCTGGCGATCCCGATGCTTTTGCTGCTGCTTTTCGGGCGGCGGCAGCTCATTTGCTGGCTGGTCGTTCTGATGCCGCTGATCTACGCGCCGCAAAGTCAGGCTGCCTGGCAGGATGCGTGGATTAGCCCGGACGTTCAGGGGCAAATCGCCTTCAGGCAGGGTGATTATCAAAAAGCCGCGCAACGCTTCCAGGATCCGCTCTGGCAGGGTATTGCGTATTACCGTGCTGAAGACTATGTGGCCGCCGCGTCGGCGTTTCGCCAGGCACCACAAACCGCTGACGTCCTGCTGTGGCTTGGCAACAGCTACGCGCAGCAAAAGCAGTGGCAGCAGGCTATTAACAGCTATGACCGGGCGCTCAGCCTGCGTCCGGACTGGGACATGGCGCAAAAAAACCGGGCCGCTATCGCCAGCATCATTATGCAGCTACGTCAGAAAGAGCGCGACCGGCAGGCGGCACAGGGTAAAGAGCAGGACTACAAGCCAGACGAGATTAAGCACGATTTGAAGAAAGGTCAGGGCGTGAACCAGAAGGATCTCCAGCCGGTTGCCAGCAGCAGCCCGCAGGTTAACCAGTGGTTTGACAATCTGGAGGTTTCTCCATCCGGCCTGCTGGAAAATCTCTACCGCGCCAACACCGAGGAGACGCCATGAAAACCCTGGTGCTTATGCTGTTACTAGCGGTTTTGCCTGCGCGCGCGGCCATGGATATCACCCGAGAACTGGAGGCACCGGAACAGGTCACACCCGGTCAGCCGGTGCGCATTGCGGTGACCTTCTGGACCGATAGCTGGTTTAATCCACCGCCGGAATGGCCTGATTTCGCCATCAAAAATGGCTCACTGATGACGACGCCGTTGCCCAATCATTTGTTGAGCCGCCAGAAAAATGGCATCAGCTGGAGCGGCGTGCGGCTGGAAAGAGAGGTGATAGCGTGGGATCGGGGTGAACTCCTGCTCCCGGCAACCGAAGTCACGCTCACTTCCGCCAGTCAGGCTCCGGTGACGGTGCAGTTACCTGAGCTGAAAAAAACGGTCGCCTGGCCACAAGGCGTTGAGCAACCGGACCGGTTTCTGCCCGCCAGCGACTTAACGATCGATCAGAACATTTCCCAGTTTCATGCCGGCAATGACGACACGCTCCGCGCGGGGGATGCGGTGGAACGCACCGTCACCGTGAAAGCTCGCGGCATAGCGCCCACTCAAATTCCGCAAATCCTGTATGCGATCCCAGGAGCCGAGACGCAACGCCTGACGCCAGAAAATACGCTGTTGAAGTCAGGTCGCGGTGAAATCGAAGGCGCGCAGCGGGTAGAAAAACTGCGCTATCTGCCGTCGCAGGCCGGAGCCATCGTATTACCGCCCGTCAAATTACGCTGGTGGGACACCGCACATCAGCAGTGGCAGATTGCCGAATTACCCGGCGCAACCTTACCAGTGGCTCAGGCGCGTGCGGCGGGCAGCGAGTCGGCGCTGCGCGGCACCTCCGACGAAGACCACTGGCGAACCGCGCTGATCGTGGGGGCCACCGTCCTGTTATCGGGAGTTCTGTGGTTTATACGTCGCCTGCTGTGGCGAAGCTTTCAGTATCTACATCATATCTGGCGTCATTTTTGGGCTCCGGTTCGCCTGCCCGCACTGACGCCTGAAAAAAGAGGTGAAAAATGAATAACAAACTCGTTATCGGTGCGCTGCTGTTCGGCGCAATCAGCACCGCGCAGGCCGCCGATCCGCTTTCTGCCTGGAACGACACGGCAGCAAAAAGCGCCATCGAGCAGTGGGTGCAAAATGCGACTCAGCAGGATCGGGCGACGTTTATCCCGCCCGAACATCGCTACGTGGTCTTTGATAACGACGGCACCCTGTGGCCTGAAGCGCCGCTGACCTTCCAGCTACAGTTTGCGGTGGATGAAGTCAAACGTCTGGCACCGCAGCATCCGGAGTGGAAGAACGATCCCGTTCTCAGCGCGGTACTGAATAACGATCTTAACGCGGTAGCCGCGTCGGGCGAGAAAGGGCTGATGCAGCTATTGGCCGTCACCCACAGCGACATGACGACCGAGGCGTTCAGCAAAAGGGTGAGTCAATGGATGGATAACCAACGTGATAAACGCTTCGGCTGCCGCTACGACAGCATGGGCTATCAGCCGATGCGACAGCTTCTGGACTACCTGCGCGAGAACGGTTTCAAAACCTGGATTGTTTCGGGCGGAGGCATCGACTTTATGCGGGTGTTAACCAACAAAATGTACGGCATTCCGCCAGAGCAGGTTGTCGGGTCGTTCTCTCTGAGCGAATTTTCACTGACCGATAACGGCACCCAACTGCGCAAAACGATGAAAGGGGCGTTCAACGACGACGCGGCGGCCAAACCGGTCGCCATTCATCTGTTTATGGGGCAGCGTCCGGTGGCGGCTTTTGGTAACAGCGACGGCGATTTAGCCATGATGCAGTACACCGGGGCGAACCCGGACTATAAAACCTTTGGGCTGATCGTTCACCACACCGATGCCGAGCGCGAGTACGCCTACGATAGCCATCCGCCTGCCAGCGGAAAACTGGTTGACGGTTTAGCGGTAGCGAAAGAAAAGGGCTGGACGGTCGTGGATATGAAGCAGGACTGGAAGACCGTGTTTGACCCTGAGAAATGCGCGCCGTGAATACGGGGTTTAGGGTGCAAGTTGACTGACTAAGCATAACGAGAAAGTGGTGTGTATGAACAAGATACTGCTCATTCTTCTGACCTGTTTTATCGGCGCGCTAACCTTCACCGCGGTTGCGGCAGAGCCCCGACAGCAGCCATCGGAACAGGAACGCGCGCGGACGGTGTACATTTTTCATCAGCCGATTGTCATGCTACAGGCTAAGTTTGGCCTGACCACGCCGGAAGAACGCGTGTTACGCATCCGCAATACGCTACGCCATTTCACGGAAGCCGACCTGCGCGAGCCGTTAAAAATTGTCCCGGTCACCCGCTATAACCAGCATGGGCGGCTGATCGTCATGAACGGCAAACCCTTGATGCTGCTGGCGCAGGCCGATCTGGATGAAGGCGACGATCTCACCCTCGACCAGGCAGCACAACGCGTACTGACCCGGATGGAAGCCCAGCGTACGGCGCTGCGCGACCAGTATGATACCGGCTGGCTCGCCTTATCTGCGCTGAAAACGGCGGCAGGGTTAGTGGGGCTACTGCTTTTCTGGTACGGCGCGTATCGTTCATGGCGCGGAGTGCGGCGTTATTACCGCAGGCGCATTATCGAAAACCGCAGCTGGGTACCGCATCGCTGGCGTAGGTTTATCGGCGCGGTCGAAACGCGGCTGTATGCTTTTTTGATGATTTTACTGAGTATTCTGGCGCTCTACGTCTGGCTAAGCTGGGTATTTAGCCTGTTTCCCTGGACGCGAGTGTGGGGCGAATCGCTGGGTGACTGGTCGGTGCGGGTGCTGCGGGAGATTGCGCTGTCGGTAGTGTCGGCGCTGCCGGGTTTGCTGATTGTCATGGTTATTGTCCTCATCACCGCTTTCATACTTAAGCTGCTCAAAGTGGTGCTGAATCAGGTGGAGGCAGGGCGGTTACAGCTTCCGGGTATTCATCCTGAGACCGTGGGAGCCACCCGCAAGCTGATATCCGTCGTGGTGTGGCTGTTTGCCCTGTCTGCGGCCTACCCATTCTTACCCGGTGCCAACTCGCTGGCGTTTAAGGGCATTAGCGTGTTCTTTGGCTTAATGCTCACGCTCGGTTCGGCAGGGGTGATGAATCACGCGATGAGTGGTCTGGTGCTGATTTATTCCCGTGCGCTGCGCAAGGGGGATGTGATTCGCGTGGCGGATAACGAAGGGCTGGTGAGCGAAATCGGCATGCTGGCGACCAAAATTATTACCCGTGAAAACTACGTCGTCACGGTGCCGAACGCCGTGGTGGTCAGTGGTAAAATCACTAACCTCAGTGCGCAAAACCCTGACGGGGGTATCAATCTCACGGTCGGCGTCACCATTGGTTACGACACCCCGTGGCGGCAGGTTCACGCCATGCTGGAGCTGGCCGCTAAACGGGCAAAAGGGGTCGATCTTTCACAGCCGCCGCTGGTGCGCCAGTTGGGCTTGATGGACTGGTATATCTCCTATGAACTCCAGGTCCGATTGTTGCCGGGTCAATCTTTGGCGATGGCCCGTAATGAACTCCATAGCCATATTCAGGACGTGTTCAATGAATTTAACGTCCAAATCATGTCGCCTAATTTTGTGATGCAGCCTAAAGGGTCGGTGATGGTAGCCAAAGAAAACTGGTACACGGCACCCGCTTCTCCACCGGTTCAAAGAGAGTGAGGATATTTATTTCCTCTTATTTACTGAAAAGAAAATACCTAAAACAAAATGGTTAACAGCAGGTGGCAAATGAAAAAATCGATATTGATTTGTCTCGGTCTATTTATATCGCAATCCACACACGCCAGTGGGCTCTATTTTTATGAAATTGGCACCGAAGATACCGCCCTGGCAGGTGCTGGGCAGGCGGCCCGTGCGCAGGATGCCTCGACTATCGTCACCAACCCGGCGGGCATGACTCGTCTGCCAGACCATATGTTTACCGGTGGTTTGCAGGCGATGGACGGTGATATTTCTTATAAAATGGATGAGGGATCGAGAGGCAAAAGCCCTGGCGATATCATGCGTGTTTTCCCGAATGCCAGCGCTTTTTATTCGCAAAAAATAAATGACGATTTTTTTGCGGGGATCGGCTTATACGGCAATTATGGTCTGGGGACGGACTACGGTAATTGGGCGGGCGATCGTCTCATTAAGAAAAGCACGATGGCGGCGCTAACCGTCAGTCCTTCGCTGGCCTATAAACTGAATGACCGGTTATCAATAGGTGGTTCCGTTAACGTTAACTACGGTTTTCTGTCGCTCACGCGTAATGTCGATGGCGATGATGAAACGGAGAAAGATCACGACTGGGCGATGAGCTATCGGCTGGGTTTATTAATGGTGCTCACCGATCAAACGCGAGCGGGCATGACGTGGACCAGCAAAACTGAATACGACTTTGCTATTGATGCCAAAGCTCGGTTCCCGAATTTACCGAACGTAGAATACGATTTGCCTATATCGGCCCAGGTCCGAGCCCCGCAGCAAATTATGCTGAGTCTGGTTCACGACATTAATCAACAGTGGTCAGTCATGGGCGATTTGGGCTGGCAGGACTGGAGCCAGTTTGGCAGTCCGCAAGTGTCGGTTTCAGGCCAGGATATTGATAAAGCTAATCGTCTGAAGGATTCCTGGCATACGGCGCTGGGGGTGCAGTATCGACCGACGGAGCAGTGGCGATTAAATGCGGGAGTGGCATTTGATAGCACCATTTATGAATCGCAAAGTGACGTGGCGCTGACCTTACCAACCGGTGATGAATGGCGTTTTGCGACCGGGGCGCAATATCAGGTCACGCCGCAAAGCAATATTGGGTTTGCCGTGTCTTACCTGCATATGCAATCTTCCCGCGTTCAGTCTCCAGCGCTGCTTAAAGGTCGCTATGATAATCCTTACCTGTGGTTTGCCAGCGTAAACTATAGCTATCAATTTTGAATATCAGCCACGCGCGACAATGTATATACCCTGCCATAATTAGTGGGGTATTATTGCTTAACTAAGCATTATTCCGATAAATTAATTTACACTACCCACAATGGGTTAAAAGTGTGATCTCGATCAATGTCCGTATTCACCTGCTGTTCAAGAATTATTGCACATAATAATCGTTCAGTTGTGGTGGTTGTGATTTATGGCAATTAAAGATTTTCTGGTACAGACTTCTCCAAATAGACGTCGATATGGTGTAGCACTTTTTGTCGGGATTATTTCCGGCCTGCTGTCTGCGTTTGTCAAATGGGGCGCGGAAGTGCCGCTACCACCGCGCACATTCTCCGGTGGACGCAATGAATTTAACCCGCCTTATTTGTTCCTGCGTGATTATTTGGGGATTGACCCGACCGCGACCGTTTATACCTTCTCTGAGCATATTATTAACCCAGTAATGATTACCCATATCATTTTCTCACTGGTATTTGCCATCGGTTATTGTGTCGTTGCCGAAGTCTTCCCGAAAGTAAAACTCTGGCAGGGCGTATGGGCCGGTCTGGTCGCCACACTGTTTGTTCATGGCATCAGCTTCCCGCTGCTGGGATTGACGCCGCCGCTGACGCAGTTGCCCATTCATGAATATATCTCTGAAATTATCGGGCATGTCTTCTGGTTCTGGGCCATTGAATTAATCCGTCGCGACCTGCGAAACCGTATTACGCATGAACCGGATGCCGAAGTCTCGTTGGATGCGCCGTTTAGATAAATTAAACTAAAGACCCGCAATCACGCGGGTCTTTATAGTGAATGCATCAGTTCGCCTGACTACTCCAGCCCCAACGTATACTGCGCAATCTTGAAGTAAATAATCAGCCCGGTGCCGTCAATCAGCGTGGCGATAAACGGTGCGGAGACTACCGCCGGATCGATGCCGCAGCGCTTGAGCACCATCGGAATAACGGAAGAGACAATCGCACTCCACAGGGTAATGCACACCAGCGTCAGGCTCACAATGACGGTGATTTCAACGCCAATCCCCATCATCCAGGCGCGGAAGCATCCGGCAAGGCCCATCGTGACGGCAATCATCAATGATGTGGTCATCTCCTTTTTCAGCACCCGTCCGACGTCTTTCAGCCCGACTTCGCCCAGCGCCATGGCGCGCACCAGCGTTGACGTGATCTGCGTACCGCTGTTCCCGCCCGTACCAATCAGCAACGGAATAAAGAACGCCAGCGCGATGGCGGCTTCGAGCGCTTCTTCAAAATGCTGAAGCACGGTACTGGTATAGGCTTCTGCCACAAACAGCAGCAACAGCCACACGGCACGCTTTTTCCACAGGCTCACGGGGCTGGTTTCGAGATAAGGCTTTTCCAGCGGTAACGTCGCGCCCTGGCGCTGGGCGTCTTCGGTGACGTCGTCTTCCAGAAGGTGAGCGATTTCGCGTTCGGTCAGGCAGCCGACTAACTGACCGTTTGTCACCACTGGCACAATATCGGCCTCGCTGTGAGCCAGTCGTGCCGCGACGTCTGCGCGCTCATCGTCGGGAGAAACCTGTAAAAATGGCGAAGTCATTAGCGATTTTACAGGCTGTAACGTATCGGCTTCCTGTAATAACCGTCGCACGGAAAGCATTCCCGCCAGTCTGCCGTTATCGTCAATAAAAATATGCGCCGGAATATCGTCATTTTTTAATTTATCGAAAAACTGTTCGCGCGCGAGAGCAACGCATAATGCCGCATCGAGAACAATAAAATCGGTATTCATATACTGCGCGATAGCGCTGTCGTTGAATGCAGGATTGGCGTTGTGAATTGGATAAGACATAGTGAATTCCCTTTGAATAAAAATATCTCTCAGGGGCGAGCAAGACAGGGCATGTCGAAGAAGAGATCCCCACGTCCTGGGTTCAGCACTGTACACCGTATCCCCGCAGGGAAGTTATACTGACAAAGCCTTGATTCGACAGTGCCTGTTTTACCCTGTGCCAGTTCTCTCGAAATGACCAGAGCGATAACGTGTATTTGTACAGGAGCCTCGCCATAACGAGATCGTAGTAAAACGAGAGGCATAATACGCTCCTTTTTTAATTGTGCTTTCAATTCTCAATAATGTTTAGGAAACGTTTAGAACATTCATTTTTAACCGACGTTGAGGGTTTATTTAGATACCGTGCATTTAAATAGGAACATTAATGATTATTGAGGTGCAGCAATGGAATGGTTAAACAATTTACTGAACCATTTTGCACTTCATCCGGAGCAATTATTCGTATTGCTGTTTGTCATGGCGTTGAGTAAATCCACGGTGCTTATCTCATCGGTGCTGCCGCCAGCGTCGGTGATGCTAGTGGCGGGGATAACCGTCAGCCAGTCCAGCCTGCATCCTGGTCTGACGTGGTTGGCGGTGGCGCTTGGGGCGATGACAGGGTCGGTGGTGAATTATCATATCGGGCAGCTAATGGGGCACACCCGGATGGTCGCGCGGTTTACGGCGAAGCACGCTGACAAGATTTTGCGCATTCAGCATCAACTGCAAAAAAGCAGCGTGGTGGCGCTTTTCACCTCGCGCTTTATTGCGGTGCTGCGCTATATCGTGCCGCTGGCGGCGGGAACGTTGAGAATCAGTGCGGCAAAGGTGTATGCCGTCAGCCTGGCTTCGGCAGCCGCCTGGGCGGCGCTGTATGTCGGCGTGGCGACCGGCATCAGCGCCTTTTAACTACAGGCTCCCGGTACCGCCATCCACCAGCAGATCCGTGCCTACGGTATAGCTTGATTCATCGGATGCCAGATACAGCGCGGCTTTTGCCAGCTCCGTTGGCGTGCCCATACGACCCATCGGTACCAGGTTTGCAATATCAAACTGCATTGCTTTTTGCGCGGCTTCGCTCAACCCAAGTTTGTTCAATGCCGGGGTTTCTACCGGGCCAGGACTCAGACCATTAATGCGGATCCCGCGTGGCAGCAATTCAGCCGACAGCGTGCGCGCCAGCGATAACAATCCCGCCTTGCTGGCGGCGTAAACGCTGCTGGTGGGTAGCCCAATCCGTGCGCTGACGGAGCCGCATAAAATAACAGACGATGGATTATTCAGTAGCGGCAGCAGGGCCTGGATCAAAAAGAACGGCCCTTTAAGATTGATGCCCATTAAACGATCCCACGTCTCTTCGCGCCACTCTTCGATTAACCCATGCGTGACATCTCCGGCGTTGATAAAGACAGCGTCAAGACGCGGCCAGCGCGAGGCGAGAGTCTCTGCCAGCTGTTTTTGTGCCGAAATGTCGCCTGCATCGGTGGGGATAACCCATGCGTTGTCACCCAAAATGCGTCGCGCCTCAGCAAGGGTTTCGGGGTTACGTCCGGTGAGCGCCACGAGTGCCCCTTCGGCGATAAATTCCTGCGCGGTGGCCAGACCAATACCGCTGGTGCCGCCGGTGATCAACGTATATTTACCTGCTAAACGTCCCATATCCACATCCTCAAAATGTCTCTGGAGAAAGCACTATAGAAACGTTAGTATCCAAAAGAAACCAGGTACCATTTGGATACTAAAGAGGCGAACGGTGTGCTATGGCGGAAAGACTCGACGTGATGTGTGAAAAAAATTCTGTGACTGAATCCTGTCCGATGACGCAGTTCGTGAGCCTGATTTCCGGTAAATGGGCAATCCCGATTCTGTATCGTTTGATTGTGCTCAATACGCCGGTCCGTTTTGGCGATCTGCTGCGGGCGGCGGCACCGATTACCCAAAAAGAGCTGACGAAGCAGCTGCGGTTGTTTGAACAGCGAGGACTGGTCACCCGCACTATTTACCCTCAAATCCCGCCGCGCGTGGAGTACCAGATAACAACGTTGGGGCTGACGCTGCAAGGCGCGCTTTCTCCGCTGGCCGCCTGGATGCAGGAGTACGGCGACCAACTGGAAAGGTAATCATCAGTTTGAGAAATGGTTCCCGGAATTTCGTCATCAATCTGTCACACTGAAATCGACCATAACAGAACAAGACGAGAGGAATAAGGGATGAGAAAAGCACTACTCGCTATCGCAGTGGCCGGTTCGGTAATGATGACCTCTGGTGTGCAGGCGCAAACGACGCCGGAAGGCTACCAGTTGGAGCAGGTCCTGATCATGAGCCGACACAATCTGCGCGCACCGTTGGCGAATAACGGCAGCGTGCTGGAGCAATCCACGCCGAATAAATGGCCAGAATGGGAAGTGCCGGGCGGACAGCTGACCACTAAAGGCGGCGTGCTCGAAGTCTATATGGGTCACTACATGCGCGAATGGCTGGCCGAGCAAGGGATGGTGACCACCGGCGAATGTCCACCAGCGGACTCGGTTTATGCCTACGCCAACAGCCTGCAACGCACCGTGGCAACCGCGCAGTTCTTTATCACCGGTGCCTTCCCGGGCTGTGATATTCCGGTGCATCATCAGGAAAAAATGGGCACCATGGACCCGACATTTAATCCGGTGATTACCGATAACTCCCCAGCGTTTCGTGAAAAAGCCCTGAAAGCGATGGAAACGGAACGCCAGAAAATGCAGCTTGATGAGAGCTACAAACTGCTGGAACAGATGACGAATTATGCCGAGTCGCCTTCCTGCAAAGAGAAAAAAGTGTGCTCGCTGACCGAAGCCAAAGACACCTTCAGCGCCGACTATGAAAAAGAGCCGGGCGTGTCCGGGCCGCTAAAAGTGGGCAATTCACTCGTGGACGCGTTTACGCTGCAATATTACGAAGGGTTCCCGATGGATCAGGTGGCCTGGGGTGAAATCAAAACCGACCAGCAGTGGCGCGTGCTGTCGAAGCTGAAAAATGGCTATCAGGATTCGCTGTTTACCTCGACTGAAGTGGCGCAAAACGTGGCTAAGCCGCTGGTGAAATACATTGATAAAGCACTGGTGACGGATCAGGCGAAAGCGGCAAAAATCACGCTGCTGGCGGGTCACGATTCGAACATCGCTTCTCTGCTGACGGCGCTGGATTTCAAACCGTATCAACTGCATGACCAGCACGAACGCACGCCGATTGGCGGCAAAATTGTCTTCCAGCGCTGGCATGACAAGAGTGCGAACCGTGAGCTGATGAAAATTGAGTACGTCTATCAAAGCTCGAATCAGTTGCGTAATGCGGATGTGTTATCGCTCAAATCCCCTGCGCAGCGCGTTACGCTCGAACTGAAAGGGTGCCCGATTGACACGAATGGCTTCTGTCCAATTGATAAATTCAATGCAGTCATGAACGACGCGGCGAAATAACGGGAAACCCCCGCTCAGTGCGGGGGAAACGTTTAGACGTTTTTACGTTCGATGGTTTGTTCGCCCCAGAACAGGGAGTCTTTGTCTGTTTTTTGGAAGGCTCGCTCCAGCACCTCGTCATTGCCTTCTTCCCAAATTTTCTCCGCCAGCTTTTCATCATATTTCGCGACTTCAAAGATAGCCTCGGCAATTTCCGGAGAGGTGTTGCGCAGACTTGCCCATTCTCCGACGTGATGAGCTTTAGATTCTTGTGTTGGCATGCTTGTCCTCCTGTGGTGTTAGCCGTTCAGTTTTTTAGCGAGACTGGCAACGTGCTCACCCTGGAAACGGGCGATAGCCAGCTCTTCCTCGCTTGGCTGACGTGATCCGTCGCCGCCTGCAATGGTGGTTGCGCCGTACGGTGTGCCGCCTCGAACGACAGAAACATCAAACAGTTCTTGTGCGCCGTAACCGATAGGCACAATCACCATCCCATGATGTGCAAGGGTAGTCCATGTCGAGGTGATCGTCTGTTCCTGGCCGCCGCCAGTGCCGGTTGAGCTGAACACGCTGGCGAGTTTGCCGTACAGCGCGCCCGATGCCCACAGCCCGCCGGTTTGATCGAGGAAGGTGCGCATTTGCCCGGACATATTGCCAAAGCGGGTAGGGGTGCCGAAGATGATCGCGTCATAATCGGCCAGTTCTTGCGGCGTCGCCTGCGGGGCATTCTGTGTTTTGCCGCCCGCTTTCAGAAACGCTTCTGCATTCATGGTTTCCGGTACGCGTTTCACCACGACCTCCACGCCATCAACTTTATTAGCGCCTTCCGCTATCGCGTGAGCCATGGTTTCAATGTGTCCGTACATGGAATAATAGAGCACCAGAACTTTTGCCATTTTGCCTTACTCCTCGTTTGCTTTTTTTAGCAGCACATCGCTGCGTTCATTTAAAGATATGACGTCACGGCGAGACTGCAAATCTCAACGCCATTTCTTTGATTTATAACAATATATTTAGGAGCTTTCCTTGTAGCAAAATGAAACATTTTTACCGGGGGGGATTTCTCGAAGTATAAGAGTGTCTTATGTATGCCAGGGGCGAAATCTCATACAAACGACTGATAACGTGTTGCAGAATATTACCGATTACTGATTGAGCGTCTTCCCTCCACTAAGCTTAGTTTCACGCGACGCAGATAAAGCAGCCGGTTCAGGCGTCGTCAGGTGAAAGAATCCTCTTTTACTGAATGCAGTATGATGTCTAATGTTTCAACGTCTGGAGGTTAGAGATGGCAAACCATCGTGGTGGTTCAGGTAATTTCGCTGAAGACCGTGACAGAGCATCAGAAGCAGGTCGTAAAGGTGGCCAGCAGAGCGGCGGTAACTTCAAGAACGATCCGCAGCGCGCGTCTGAGGCTGGCAAAAAAGGGGGTAAAAACAGCCATGGGAGCAACAAGAGTTAGCGTGTTTTCTCCCCATTTCAGCGTTTGATAGCCTGAAATATCCCCCTGCCGCCGGGTCTCCCGGCGGTTTTTTTATGTTTGCCACATTGAACTGTTATCACGGGCATCGCACACTACGTCATTGACTCGTTAAGCTGGTGCCCCATGTCCTTCTCCCGTTACGCCATTTCCATCAAACCTCAAGAAGCGCTTCTGATCCTGATAACCATGTTCTGGGGCGGAACCTTTCTGGCCGTACAATATGCGGTGACGCTCAGCGATCCGTTCTTCTTTGTCGGCCTGCGTTTCGCCACGGCGGCGGTTGCGGTGGCGCTCATCTCACTGAAAACGTTGCGCGGGTTAACGCTAAAAGAGTTCAAAGCTGGCGTGGCGATTGGGGTGTCGATAGCCATGGGCTACAGCCTGCAAACCTGGGGGTTGCAGACCATCCCCAGCAGTAAATCGGCCTTTATTACCGCCATGTATGTCCCGCTGGTGCCGCTGCTCCAGTGGCTGTGTCTGGGCAGAATGCCGGGGCTGATGTCGTGCATCGGCATTGTGCTGGCCTTTATTGGCCTGATCCTGCTTGCGGGCCCGGGCGATAACCTGCTGGCGATGGGTCCGGGTGAAATCATTACGCTTATCGGCGCGGTGGCAATTGCGGCAGAAATCATTCTGATTAGCGCGTGGGCCGGAAAGGTGGATGTTAAGCGCGTGACGGTAGTGCAGCTGGCGACGGCGTCGCTGGTGGCCTTTATTGCCATGGTGCCTGCCGGAGAATCGGTGCCGCCGATGTCGCCAGGCCTGATTATCGTTGCGTTGGGTTTGGGCATTTTCAGCGCCATTATTCAGGTCACTATGAACTGGGCGCAGCGCAGCGTATCGCCAACCCGCGCTACGGTGATATACACCGGTGAACCGGTTTGGGCAGGCATTTTTGGCCGCCTCGCCGGGGAACGCCTGCCGCTGCTGGCGCTGCTCGGTGCGGCGTTTATCGTGCTGGGCGTGCTGGTGAGCGAGCTAAAGCTGAAAAGAAGAAAGCGCCGTGAGGCGCAGGATCTTACGCTGGAATAGTTTTCGGTTGAAAAAGGCGGTCGACAGCTTTACAGTGTATGTACGGATTTATTCCGTACATACCGGAGTGAATGATGTCAGTATTGAAAAAACAACGTATCGATCTTCGTCTGACTAACGAAGACAAAAGTATTATTGAAGAAGCTGCGGCGATGACAAACCAGACGATTACTCAGTTTATGGTTAACAGCGCCTCTGAAAGGGCGGCTGAGGTCATTGAGCAACATCGTCGCCTGATCCTTGAAAAAGCATCGTGGGATGTGGTCATGGAAGCCATCAGCAATCCACCGACACCGAATGACAGATTAAAACGAGCAGCGAAGCGTCTTCAAGACATGGAGTAAGTCGTGGCCGATTTGATAATTGAAATGTTTTCGCATGAGGCAGAATACGATTTTAGCGAGTTTGACTGTGGCGAAACCTCTCTAAACATTTTCCTGAGCGAACATTTGGCTCGGCAGCATGGTGGGCGCATCTTGCGCGGTTACCTGCTTAAAACGCCCGGTGCAAACGCCAGAGTCCTGGGATATTACACCCTCTCAGGCAGTTGTTTTGAGAAAGCGTTACTCCCGTCAAAAACGCAGCAACGTCAGGTGCCCTACGTCAATGTTCCCAGCGTAACACTAGGCCGTCTGGCTATTCACAAAGATCTACAGGGCCAGGAGTGGGGTACCACGCTGGTAGTTCACGCTATGAAGGTAGTCTATCTGGCATCCCAGGCGGTGGGCATTCATGGGATGTTCGTTGATGCCCTCAACGACGGCGCGAAAGTCTTCTACGAAAAACAGGGTTTTATTCCCCTGACGGGCGAAAACAGCCGCTCACTTTTCTATCCCACTAAATCAATAGAGCGGCTGTTTGGCGAGCAGTGAGAAAATCCCTCCTGAGAGGGATTTGTCTGCATTATCAGACGTCCTGTTTGATGATGTTCACCTCAGGCTCGATAGCCCTTCGGCGACTTAACAACGCGTTCAGCAATATCGCGCCAAAGGTGGCTGTACCGATCCCGCCCAGCGTAAAGCCGCCAACGGTGAGTGCAAAATCCCCCGCGCCCAGTACCAGCGTGACGGCGACCATAATCAGGTTGCCGTTCTGGCTGAGATCGACATGATGCTGCACCCAGATCCGCGCCCCGGCGACGGCGATGAGGCCAAATACCACAATCGATGCGCCGCCAATAACCGGGGCAGGGATAGTGTGGATCAGCGCGCCGAACTTCGGTGAGAAGCCCAATAGCAGGGCAATAACCGCCGCAGCCACAAACACCAGCGTGGAGTACACCTTAGTCACCGCCATGACGCCGATGTTTTCAGCGTAGGTGGTGACGCCGCTGCCGCCGACCGAACCCGAGAGCATCGTTGCCAGCCCGTCGCCGACGAACGCGCGGCCCATGTACGGATCCATATTGCGTCCGGTCATCCCTGCGACCGCTTTCAGATGGCCTAAGTTTTCCGCTACCAGAATCACTGCCACTGGCGCGATTAACATCATCGCCTGGCCGTTAAAGGTTGGCGACGTGAACTGCGGCAGGCCAAACCAGGCGGCGTTTTGCAGTAGCGTAAAATCGACCGGTGTTCCTACGGCAAACACGGTGGTCACCAGCGCGTAGACCAGACAGGCGGCGATTAGCCCGACCAGAATCAACAGACGCTGGATCATGCCGCGGGTGAAGACCGCCACCAGACCAATACACAGCACGGTCATGACCGCCATCCAGCTGTCAAATTGGGATCCTGACACGCCTTTTACCGCAATGGGGGCGAGGTTGAGACCAATCGCCATCACCACCGCGCCCGTCACCACAGGCGGCATCAGGCGTTCGATCCAGCGGGTGCCCACCTTCATGACCACCAGGCCAATCAAGGTATAGATAAACCCGCAGGCGATAATTCCCCCGAGCGCCACACTGATGTTGGGGTTAATGCCCTGGCCGCTAAAGCCCGTTGCGGCAATCACCACCCCGACAAACGCAGCGCTGGACCCAAGATAACTTGGCACGCGTCCGCCGGTAATGAAGAAGAACAGCAGAGTACCGATGCCCGACATCAGAATCGACAGGTTAGGATCCAACCCCATCAAAATGGGCATCAGCACCGTTGCGCCAAACATGGCAACCGCGTGCTGTACGCCCATCACGGCGGTTTGGGCAAACGGAAGCCGTTCATCCGGCGCGACCACGCCGTGTTCAGTAGAGGTCGATTTCAACTGCCAGTGGGGAAAACCGAACAAGGCCATGAGCAATCTCCTTAAGGAGGGTTAACAGGCGGGTCGCAAAAGCGCGTGGTAGCCGCGATCAAACCACACCAGCCCCTGCGGCGCTGGGTGGCGGGTGATGGATTCGATGGTGCAAAACAGAATGTCGTGCGTGCCAACGCTTACAACCTGACTGATGCGGCAGTCGAACGAGGCCAGCGCGTCCTCCAGGCGTGGACAGCCGGTTTCGCCGGTGTGCCAGCGTGCGGCAGCGAAGCGGTCGGCCATCGGTGTTTTGCCGCCAAACAGGTTAGAAAGCGGCTCCTGTCCGGCGCTGAGCGTGTTCACGCAAAGCGTGCCGTTTTCGCTAAACGCAGGCCAGACGGAGGCCCCACGGTTCAGACACACCAGCAGCGTGGGCGGAGAATCGGTCACGCTGCAAACCGCGCTGGCGGTAAAGCCAGCCTGCCCGGCGGGGCCGTCAGTGGTAATGATATTGACCGCTGCGCCCATGCAGGACATGGCGTCACGAAAGGTCTGTTTATCCGGTATGTTCATCTTCGCTCCTTATGCCAGCCCACAGGCGTCTTCAAATGACAGTCGTGGCAGGCGTCCATACAGTTTGCTGACGTCGCCATAGCCAATGTTGATCAGCAGATTGCTTTTCAGCGTGGTGCCGGTGAAAAATGCCTCATCGACTTTTTGCCGATCGAAGCCGGACATCGGGCCGGTATCCAGCCCCAGTGCGCGACAGGCGAAGATCAGATACGCCGCCTGCATTGAGCTATTGCGAAAGGCGGTTTCTTCGGCAAGCGCCGGGCTTGAGGTAAACCAGCTGCGCGCGTCGCCGTGCGGGAACAGCTCCGGCAGGCGCTCATAAAACTCACTGTCCCAGGCGATGATGGCGGTGACGGGCGCGGCCAGCGTTTTCGCCAGATTGCCGCTGGAGAGCGAAGGGCGCAGCTTCTCTTTGCCCTCAGCCGTGCGGATAAACACGATCCGCGCGGGCGAACAGTTGGCGGAGGTCGGCCCCCATTTCATCAGCGCGTAAATCTCACGCAGCATCTCGTCGCTGACCGGCGTATCTCGCCAGCCGTTATGGGTGTGGGCATCGGTAAACAACGTATTGATGGCCGTCGGGGTGATGGCTTCGCTCATGGTAACTCCTTAAAAGCCGGTTCAGGGCTATGCATCAGGCTGGCAAGCCCGTTGAGCAACAGCGTGTTAAAGGCCTCGGGTTCGGTGACGTTGCAGGCATGTCCACCCTGACGCATCACCGCTTTGTCGCTGCCAGGAAGTGCATCGTGTAACTCAGACGAGCAAACGGCGGGCACCAGCAGGTCGTCGGCGGAACAGATAATCTGCACCGGGCAACGAACGCGCGCCGCCAGAGCGCGAAAGTCAGCCTGCTTTAAGGCCAGCAGCCTGCGCTGCAAATTGTTTTTGCCCTGAAAATGCGCCAGCGACAGCGCCTCTTCGGCCTCCATGCGCGGCGCGCGCGCGGCCATCCAGTCTGCCGGATATAAAAACAGCGGTTGCGCCTCGACCCACGCCTGCGCGCCACCCGCGTGCAGCAGCCGTTCTCGGATCTGGAAACAGCGCCGGGTATGGGCGTTTAGCGTCAGCCAGCCGTTCACGCACACCAGGGCGCTCACGGCATCGGGGCGAACGATTGCCAATTGCAGCCCTACCAGCGCTCCCAGCGCGTGGCCCACCACTGCAAACTGCGTAATCCCTGCGTGGCTCAGTGCCTGATATAACTCGTCGGCCATGTCCGACAGCGTGTATCCCTGAGGCAATTCATCAGGGTTATTTCCGGTGCCGCGCTGGTCATAGCACACCACCTGATATTCCTGCTCCAGTACGGCAAGCTGCGGTAGCCAGTAGCTGCCACTCCCGCCCAGACCGGCGATCAACACCACTACGGGCGCGTCGGAGAAGGGGGGCGGTGAAACGGATATTTTCATGGCGGCCTCACTGAGCGACGTGCGCAACGGTAGCGATTTCAACCAGCGCCTCTGGCTTCACCAGCCCGCACTGAATGCAAAACCGCGCGGGCTTCTCGCCGGGGAAAAACTCCGCGTAGACTTCATTAATCGCGGCGTAGTTTTTCCAGTCGGTGATAAAGATGCTGTTGAAGGTCACGTCCTCCATCGTGCCACCCGCCGTTTCGATAACGCGCCTGATGGTCTCGAGCACGTGGCGGGTTTGCGCCTTTGGGTCGTTGGGGTAGACCACGTTGTTGAACTCATCGAACGGCAATGTGCCTGAAACGTACACCACGCCGTCGGCGAGGGTGCCCGGCACGAACGGGGCAATGGGCGTGCTGGTGCCAGCGGGAATAATTACGGATTTCGGCATGGTCTTGCTCCTCAGGCGATGCGGGATAACGAAGGTGGTGAGACGGCATCGCAAAAATCGGCGACGTTGCTGACCCAGCCAAAAAAGGTTTCGATATTGAACAGGGCGGCTTTCTGCGCAAACTCCGGCCCGGCCTGATGGGTCGCGTCTTCCAGCACCACGCCGAAATATTCAAGGAAAAAGCCGTCGCGCAGCGTCGATTCCACGCAGACGTTGGTGGCGATCCCGGTGAAGATCAGATGACGAATGCCGCGACTGCGCAGCAGGCTGTCGAGCGGGGTGTTGAAAAAGCCGCTGTAGCGCGGTTTGGGCAGCACGATATCGCCCAGTTCCGGCACCAGCTCATCTACCAGCTGATAATCCCAGCCGCCTTTTGCCAGCAGCGTGCCCTGCAATTCTGGCCGTTTGCGCATGGTTTTCAGCGCATTCGACTTGTGAAAGTTCGGCGAGCCGGGGCCACCCGCTTCGACGTATTGATCGTCCCAGCCGTTCTGGAACCAGATAATCAGGATCCCCGCGGCGCGCGCGGCGGCAACGGCGGTTTGGATATTGTCAATGACCGGCCTGGTGGCGGAGACGTCAAAGCCTGCCAGATCCAGATAACCGCCCTCGGTGGCGTAGGCGTTTTGCATATCGACTACGATCAACGCGCTCTGCTGCGGCGCAAAGGTAATGGCTTCGGGGCGTGCGGGTAAGGTCGTCATCATGCCACCTCCCGGGTGATGGCCGGAATGTGCGAACGGCACTGCATCAGCGGCTGAATGCGCTCACCGAAGGTCTCAACGCCGGTCAGGAAATCATCAAAGGTCAGCAGCACGCCTTCGGCACCCGGCACGCTGGCGACTTCGTCGAGCATCTTCGCCACGCTGGCATAAGATCCGACCAGCGTTCCCATATTGATGTTGACGGCGGAAGTCGGGTCCGCCATCTGGCGCACGTTGGTATCCGCGCCGGAGCGGGTATCCTTTTGGCTTTGTTCGGTCAGCCAGCTCAGGGCTTCTTCGTCTGCCCCGGCTTTGTAATGCTCCCATTTGGCGCGCGCGGCCTCGTCGGATTCATCGGCGATGACCATAAACAGCACGTAAGAGCCGACGTCGCGGCCGGTTTTGTCGGCGGCGTCTTTCATGCGCGCGGCGGTGGGGGCGAAGGCGGCCGGCGTGTTCACGCCCTTGCCGAAGCAGAAGTTAAAGTCAGCGTGCTGGGCGGAAAACGCCATTCCCGCGTCGCTCTGTCCGGCACAGATCACCTTCATGGGGGTAGACGGCTGCGGGCTAACGCGGCAGTCGTTCATGGTGAAGTAGTCGCCCTTGAAGTCGCTTTTGCCCGTGCCCCACAGATCGCGCAGGACCTGCACGTATTCGGTGAGATAGTCATAGCGACGCGAGAAGTATTCATCGCCCGGCCAGATCCCCATCTGGTCATATTCCGGCTTTTGCCAGCCGGTGACGAGGTTGACGCCGAAACGACCGCCGGAGATGGAATCGATGGTCGACGCCATGCGCGCGACAATCGCCGGGGGCAGGGTGAGCGTGGCGGCGGTGGCGTAGATTTGGATCCGCGAGGTCACTGCCGCCAGACCCGCCATCAGGGTGAACGACTCAAGGTTGTGATCCCAGAATTCGGTTTTGCCGCCAAAGCCGCGCAGCTTGATCATCGAGAGCGCAAAGTCGAAGTGGTAGTGCTCTGCCTTCTGCACGATGGCCTTATTCAGCTCAAAGGTCGGCATGTACTGCGGAGCCGTCGTGGAGATCAACCAGCCGTTGTTGCCGATGGGGACGAATACGCCAATTTTCATCACAAACCTCTCTTCATCTCAATGTGGGTGAAAGTCAGACGTGGCGCTGCATCCTGCATTTCCTGTTCAGCCTCGTGAGAATGATTTTGCAAAGGTGATGCCAGTTTTGAAAATGCGAGTGTTATTAATATGTTAACTATTGGTTGTTAAATTGAGCGCTACTAAAGTGGACTGAATGGTCAAAAGAGATGCACGCAAAGCAGGCAGCTGTGCGCGATGGCGGTGCAGGGGGAAAGCAATAACGATCCCGGACGGTGCCACTCAACGGACAGCGACAAACGCAGTTGACGTGACAAGAAAATGCATTCTCAATGTGCGCTTCAGACTGCAATTTATGCTTATATGAAAATCCGAAATGAGGATTTAAGCTTTGTTAAAGAGGGAAGATATGCGTACTCGTCCAGCCTCTCGATTGATAGTACTTTCACCTAATAATCACGTTCTGCTCTTTAAGTTCTGCCATAAAGATGATGCTTTAGAGGGAAAGACATATTGGGCAACGCCAGGGGGAGGACTTGAGCACAACGAGTCTTATGAGCAGGCGGCGTTACGTGAATTATTTGAAGAAACGGGCCTGACAAGAAGGACGGCGGGACCACAAATAGCCTCCAGATCCTTCCCTATGATGCTGCCAAGTGGTGAGAACGTTCTTGCTGAAGAAATTTTCTTTATTATTAATGCAGATAAATCAGATATTGACCGCTCAGGTTGGAGTAACAACGAAAAAGAAGTCATTCGCGATCACTACTGGTGGACCTTAGAAGAACTCAGACAAACCAATGAAATCATCTTCCCACTCGATTTGATAATTAACATACTTGAAGGCTCTCACAGCACTTAATTCTCCGAAATGGCTTAGATGTCTGCTTTTGGCGCGAAGCGGACCGCCCGAAGCGCCGCGAAGCCTGCTATGAGGGAGAAGTCGACGCCCTGTGCTTAGGGCGCATTACACCCGTTGGACGTTCTGTGCGGCCAAAGATTGAATACTCAATTTCTGATGCATGAAATCAATGAGCGCTCGCGTTTTAGCTGGCAAATAACGCCTGTCTGAATAAATTGCGAACAATTGAAGTGGGGCTGGGGGTTGTTCAAACTTAATCTCGATCAGCCGTCCATCGTCAATGTAGGGTTGGCAGGCCTGTTCCGAAAGAATGGCGAAACCGACACCCGCTACCGCCGCGCGTCCTGCCATCTCTCCGCTGTTTACCCGGTAATGGCTTTTAACCTTAATTGTCTCGAATCCCCCCTTTTTATTAACAAATTGCCAGGGAGCACCTTTAAGTGCATTTACCGTGGTAATACAGGGTAATTCTTCAAGTTGCTGTATTCGAGAAGGGCTGCCATAACGCTGAATGACGGAGGGGGCTGCAACGATAGTGCAAGGGATCGTCACCAGATGACGGGCGATGTAATCACTGTCATCCATCTGGCCACGGCTCACAATGATTGCTAAATCCAGATCGTCTCGCAGGGATTCAAAACCAGACAAATTTGTGACACAGCTAATTTCCAGATCCGGGTGCTGGCAGGCGAAATCGGCAACCACAGAACCCAGCAATGCAGGACCTATCTCATTGGGAATACAGATACGTAGTGGCCCTTTGAACTGCATTTGCCGCAACGTTAATTCAGTTTCAGTTTGCTCGAGCGCATCCAGTAATGGTTTTGCTCGGGTAAAGAGCAGGTGCCCCGCTTGTGTGAGTTTCATATGTCGGGTGCTGCGTTCAATGAGCTGAAGACTCAGTTTGTCTTCTAACTGAGAAATACAACGACTCACGTTTGAGGTCGGCATTTCCAGGACTTTCGAGGCCCCAACAAAACTTTCTCGTTCAACGACAGCAATAAACACTTTAAGGGTATTAAAATCAAGCGTCGCTCGCATCTACTATCCCATAAATGATAACAATAAGTGCCATTTGTACCATCTAATGAACAACATTGATAGCGGTTAAACTCGGATATCTTTCATCGATAGGTCGCTTGCTATGCCACTGGTCACAACAACGTTGAGTCATAAAGCCCTCGTACGAATAGCTATTGTCATAGCTTTTATTCAGTTCACGAATGCGCTGGAATATATGATGTTCAACCCTATTTTTGCTTTTATGGCAGCTGATTTCGCCGTTCCCGTATCATTCTCAGGCTATGTCTCCGGCATGTACACATCAGGAGCAGTCCTGTCGGGGATTCTCGCCTTTTACTGGATTGGACGTTTCGATAAGAAACGCTTTCTCATCGTCAATATGGCACTCCTGGGGATACTGACATTTTTGACGACATTCACCTCCAGTTTTAGTCTTCTGCTTGCATTACGATTCTGCGCAGGACTGGTAGGCGGTACAACAATGGGGGTGGGTATCAGTATATTGATAAACCATGCACCGACTAATTTACGTGGAAAAATGTTCGCGACGGTAATTGCATCATTTTCCGTAGTAAGCATTGCAGGAATGCCCGCCGTATTATTTTTATGTAATCATTATGGCTGGCATGTCGCTTTGTGGTTAATCAGTACGCTCTGTTTGCTAGCATTACCACTTATTATCACCATCATCCCGCACGATCCTGCCTCTTTCGAGACATACCAAGCACAACCTATAGATGTGGATACTTTACTGTTTGCTTCAAGCAATGCGCTTGTGCAGTTTAGTCCGATGCTGGTCATTCCTGTTCTGGTTCCCTTAATGACACAGTACCTCGGCGCTTCTCAGGGCCTTTTGCCCTGGCTGTTCTTTGGCGGGGGTGTTTCAGGATACCTTTCTACAAAAATGACTGGCGCGTTAACTCCGCATTTTTCTGCTGTGATTCTGGCTACAGGGTCAACTATCGTTTTTTTACTCACTTTGCTAATACCTGTTATGGGTTATTCGCATCCGGCGCTATTTATTATTTTATTTCTCGGTGCATCTTACAGTCGTCTGGTTTCATCTTCAGCACTTACGATTCAGTTTCCTGATAACAGGCAATTAGCTGGATTCTCTTCATTACAGACATCAATAATGTATCTGGTTACAACGATCGCATTTTTTCTGTCTGCTTATTTATTACCTGGGCATGTCATGACACAACAAAATATGAACATGTTACTGGCGGTTTGTGCCATGTCCGCATCAGTGTTCCCCATTATCATTATCATTCTGCAAAAGAAACTGGCTAAACGTAAGCCGTCGTGACAATCGCAGACCGATATAAAACAGAACAAAGCAGAGCACACTGACCAGCATCAATACCCATGGCACGTTGCGTGGCTGCATAAACGCAAGTAACACACCTGTGACTGCCGGATTTAAAGCCCCTCCCAGGCTACCAAGGTTCTGGAATGAGAAATAAAAAGCTCTACCTTCTGGCAGTGAGATCTGGTCAATGACTCTGTATTGTAGTGGTGCAAAAATGATCTCACCGAACGAGAAAAAGAACATCCCCAGCATCCAGGTCATTCTGTTTTCACCCGCAAGACTGAAGATGAACAGCCCGGCCGCCAGACATAAGGTTCCGAGCAAAAACCCCAGGGTAGCCGAGAATTTAATTACGACATTCCCTGTAATATACTGGAATAACACAACAGTCATTGCATTGGTGGTAATCAGTAAAGAGACAATTTTCACCACGGCTTCCGAAGAATGATCAACCATTAATATTTGTGAAATACAGCTTGCAAACCTTTCAAATACGAATGAGGCAAGAAAAATTGCCAGTGTGAACACCAGTAAAATAACCAATCTCCGATCGCAGTACACCCTGGTAATTTGACCTGACGTCTCCCTCGTTGTTGGATGCGATCTCAGCTTTAACCCCGTCGTCGAAATAATGGCTAGTCCACCCAGCAAAGCTGAGAGCAAAAAAGAAACGTCAATATCTTTGCCCATCAGCCACGATCCTGTTAATGGTCCAACAATCCAACCTATATTGATAAATGTATAATTGAGCGAAAAAACCTTAGTCTTTCCCTTATCATCAAAATGATCGGAAATGAAGCATTTAATAATAGTTGAGTATAGTGAGTAAGAACAAGTTATCAGCGTAAAGCAAATCACAAAAACAATAGAATTATGGAAGAAACCCAAAATCAAAAAAGAAAAAGAAAAAACAAGTAAAGATAAATTCAAGAGTAATTTATGGTTAATATGGTTTGATAACTTGCTACAAGGAATACTTAAAAATATCCCGGAAATAATGGACAGAGTGAGGAAGTTCCCCGTCTCAACGATAGACATGTCTAACTGGTCATGTAAAAAAAGTGGTAGAAATGGGAGGGTTACCCCCCTCCCAACCGTAGCAAAAAAAGAGCCTGCAACAAGCATGTAAACATTGTGCCGGCCTGTAGGTGAATAAAATACTGCACCTTCTTTAATCAATGGAGTAGCTCCAAATGCATGTCTTTCTCAACTTGTTCAAAGAATCCTTGTAGATCTTTTTCCAACGCCTGGTGATTCGGATAGATAACCTGAATACGTCCCAACGTTTCGCCCGCTTTAACATTCGAAACCGATTGTTGACCAGATAACTCCTGATAGACCGGATTAAACCACGAGGTCACCAGCTTACGAAAATCCACTGGAGAAAAGCTGCTATCCTTAGCCGCATCAAAACGAATTGCGCTACCTACCTTGTTGCTGATAAAGATATCTTGTTCATTTAATGGCACACCTGAATGAATATCTGCAAGCCAGCTAAATATATTATTCCCGCTAACATTATTATATAATAATGGCATATAGCTGCCCATTAGTCTGGGATTAACCTCCACCAGAACCGGACCAGATTTCGTCAGGATTAATTCAATGTGGAAAATCCCATGACTCAATCCCAGCGCAGAAAGTACAGTAACGGTATAATCACGGCATAACTGTTGCTCGATTTCTGTTAAAAGCGCAGGCATATCAATCCTGTACTCTACAAGCTCATTCTGACTTGAACGCCCACGACCAGAAATCATAAATATATTGGCAAGTAGCCCATCATGTGCCACTTCGACTGACACCATGTTACCGATGAGATATTCCTCCACCAAAAAGCCACGTAAATACTGATTCTGCATTTTTAATGGCTCTCGGGCAACGGCATCAAGGATCCCTTTCCATGCTCGATGTAATTCCGATTCGTCACGGACAATCGCAGTAGCTACGCTGTTGAGAGATGTCTTCGGTTTGATGACAAGAGGGTACCCAATCTCAGCGGCGGCCCGAACTAAATCACCGTTCGTATTGATATGGCAAAAACTCGCATTTTTAATACCGTGCTGATTAAGACATTCACGCGTGTCGTCTTTATTTCTGCTGTTTAGTACAGAATGAAAAGAAGGAAAAGGTAAATGCAGCGCCTCAGCAACTGCAGCAGCCGATTCCATTGAATTTTCCGCGATGCAAATTATCCCATCTACCTTTTTTCTCTTGTCAATATCACTGGCAAGTTGTAAAAGCTTAACAGCATCATCTGTATCTTCAAAATAATAGATATCAGTCAAGGATTTCTTAATATATTTATTTTCATCAGTATTGGCGTAACAAATAAAAGATGAGGATTCAATATAAGAAACATCATGCCCTAAAGAAATGATTTCTTTGATCGCTTTAAGACCAGTCAAATTTGCGTTAATAAAAAGAAAATGTGCCATACACTTATCCTCGGTCAGATAGAATGATGCCCTTCATTGAAAAACTATGAGAAAACTGCTCAAGCGTGACGACATGATGTTTTTCCCCCCAGTTCGTCGGATCCATAAAGCAAATAAAAAACTGCCCGAAGAATTTCTTAAGACCGTATAACAAAACTAAATGCCCCCCACGCTGCCCATTACATGGGAATTTATGCGTGACAGAAGCAATAATTAGTTGTGATATCGTCAAATTTTCGACGACCTGCTGTACACTTAATGGCATCGATTTCGCGCTAACGCCATAAGATGAAATAACTTTCGCAAGTTGTTCATGGCGCCATCCCCACTCTGAATATCCTCCAGCGCTTACGCATTCATTAAACAATCGCTGGACAGAGACCGTGACGCCGGTCAGTGATAAGAGTGCTGAACTCGCGCACGCCAACCCGCATGAGCGTACGGACCAAAAATCACAAAGCTCCTTAAAGTCTCCGGGAAGGGAAGGCAGTTGATTTATTTCCGTGTGCCAGTACTGACAAACATGCGGCGGTCTTTTCATATCAAGTCCCTCAGTGGGTGGTTTTTTTAAGGAAGGCGGTATTCATTATTGCGAGGATCATTTCCTCATAACTGAACCCAAAAGAGGTAAACATTTGCGTAAAGTTACCGCTATGAGAAATACCCGGTACGGTATTAATCTCCAGCACGAAAACCTCTTCTCCTTGCACCATCATGTCTACTCTAGAGATCCCTTCGCATCCACTATGCGAGAAGGCCTGCCAGGCTATTTCTTTTATCTTTTGCTGTTGAACGTCGGTAAAAGCACCGCCAAGGAAGTAGCGGATACTGCTTTTACTTTTTCCCAGTTTCAATTCTGCATCATAAAAAAGTGCTTCTGTTTCAGCGGTCAGTACTGGCAGGATATAATATCCTGTCGATAGCTCAATTATCCCGGCAGTGACAAATATACCATCGACATATTTTTCCATAAAATAAGCTGAGATACCTTTATTGCATTGATGATCTCGCCAGTACTTTAAATCCTTACGATTTGTAATCATCGTGATCCCAAGGCTACTCCCACCTTGTCTTTCTTTCATCATCACTGGATAACCCAGATTGGTAGCTTTATTTAGCAATGATTCCAGCGTTTCGATGCTCTCTAGTTCGTAATAAGGGGCAGTGCTAACGTCAGCGCTCTTCATCACATGTTTGAAATATAATTTATCACAGCAGATAGCACTAGCAGTTATCCCAGGGCCAGGATAGGCAACCCCAAGATAATCAAGCCAGCCCTGAATACGACCATCCTCGCCAAATTCACCTTGCGCATAAATAAAAGCGTAATCGGCAACGGCCAGATAATCTTTAATTTTCTTGTCAGTGCTTGTAACTCTTTTGTAATTTAAACCAAGAACCGAGAGGGCGTGATCCACTGCCAAGATACCTCTTATCTGTACTTCTGCATTTAATGTATATATCTTGTTTTCATCCGAGTGGTCCCCTTCAATTAAAACAATAAACTTGTCATTAAAATAATCCCTTAATTTATTTAAAACACTTCTTTCTATATCGAAATTTTCATAAAGATCAATATCTGTTTTATAAGTTGGAAGAGGCATGGTTATGGCATCTCTTTAAAATAAGTAAGATCGATTTACATTGCAGTTAATTTAGATATATAACGTTCGCCTGAATCAGGAGAAATACAGACGATATGTTGATATACCCCCAATTCTGCGACTCTTTGTGCCACCGCAATGATGGCACCGCTTGATAAACCGAGATCCACTGCATCACTTGCATAAAGATTATGGCAGGTTTCAATAGCCTCTTTATCGGTAACCTGGTAAATATCATCTACAAGGTTTTTATCATATATTTCAGGAATAAAATCAGATCCTACTCCCTCTATACACCAGGCTCTCCGTTGGTGTTCTTCAGAGTATTTATGGGAATGAAAGATAGAGCCTGCAGGGTCAATGGCAATGATTTTTACAGCGGGGGCGTGTTTACGGAAAAATTGCGATAAACCCATCGCAGTACCTCCCGAGCCAATACCGCAAACTATTGCATCAACATTTCCTTTTGTTTGCTGGTAAATCTCTGGTGCAGTAGAAAAATAGTGAGCCTCACTATTGTAAGGAGAGCTAAACTGATTTAGGTAATAGCGGCCATCAGTCTTAGAATATTCCTTTGCCATCTCTATATAATGAGTTTGGGAACCTGCCGGTGCTGATGATGAAGTGAGTATGACATTCGCGCCAAGATGTTTTAGTAATGCCAACTTCTCTTTGCTAATTTTATCATGAGTAACAATGGTGACTTTATATCCTTTATGCTTTCCAATCCAGGCTACGCCAACACCTGTATTACCTGAGGTCGCTTCAACCAATTCCATTCCAGGTCTAATTTTTTCATAACGTTCGCATTGAGAAATCATTCTTAATGCAACTCGATCTTTTATGGAGCCACCAGGATTAAATGATTCTAATTTAACATACAGATGAGAGTTGGGATGCCGACCTTTAAGAATCTCTATCATTGGTGTATTGCCAATAGAATCCATAATATCATAGAACATAGGTATTTATTCCATCAAATTAACCCGATAATAATAATATTATCATCTGCCATAAACCGGCCTTATAAAAATATTCTCATTATTAATCCCCGTCAATCAGCGCGCAAAACTGTATAAATAACAGACTGATTAATTTCATTCTTTTATTTCAAGTAGTTGAGAGAAATGCGCCTCAACTTCTCGGTAGATAAAGCCGCAATAAAATCAGAGTGCAGAAGATAACACTAAGTATTGTCAATTAATTAGAGTTAATAGCGTAATTAAAGCAATGGCGTCATTTAATTTACAATCGTGATAATTTCATTGATTCATATTTCGCAACGCAGCAATTCCATGATTAATTATTTGCAGGCTTGAGTGAAAACCGATGAGAACGCAATGCGGTGATTCTACGTCCGCTTCTGGCATGGAGTGAAATGGCTCACTGAGCCTAATGCCCGCTGTGAGCGAGGAGTGGAATTAAGCCAATTTATTTATAGTGGTATCCGACGCTTATCTGGCTCAACTTCCACCTGATTTTCGTAACCTGAGTCATCACCTCCAAAATTGGGGGGTAGAACAGCCTTGCTTTAAGGCGTTAGTCTGAAGGCCGTCGGAAATGACTGGAGAAGCTAACGTTGCTTTACCAATGCACCCATTTTGAGGAGAATTTATGTCCACAATGCCTGGCAACTCAACGCTGTTCTATCGTACAGAAGGTAAAGGGCCATTAGTAATAATGCTTCACGGCCTATTAATGGATGGACGGTGTTGGGCAGATAACGGCTTTGTCTCTGCTTTTAGTCCTTTTTTTAGAGTCGTATGCCCAGACTTGATTGGGCATGGTGCAAGCGACAGATTTGATGCTCAGGACTTTTACACAAGAGAAAATCAGGTTTTAACCATTGTGAAACTTATGGATGAATTGGGCTATGACAAAGCACATGTGATTGGTTACTCAGCGGGTGCCTGGTTAGCTATGGGATTGCTTGATTCATATCCTGAAAGACTGACTTCCGTTGTGTTGGGTGGATGGGATTGCTTAAAAGGAATTCCGGAAACGCCTTTCGGCAAACTCAGTTTTGAGATGTTTATGGATTACGCACGAGAGATTGCACCAGAACTGACCCAATCGCTGTCACCTGCGGATGAGAGAAGTGTGGAGTACTTTTTCAATGAACTGAGTAAACCATTCAAAGATGATGACAATTTATTGACTCGCAGCACGCCTAAATTACTCTGGGCAGGTGTCAATGATCCCTATTACATTTCTATGTCTGGACTGGCACAGAAGCACGCGATACGTATTATTGCAGGTAAAGGAGACCATTTGGGTGAAGTAAATAATCCGGATAGGGGAACAGTAACTACCATACTTAATTTTAGTAAAGGCTAGATGCCTTTCAGTTATCGATGGTTATGCGTGATCCATACCGCGATAATTTAATCAAGCGGGGGCTCGTCATTATGAACGCCTCTATATGATATGCACCATGATATAATTATTCATTGATTTTTTATGTATTTTCAAACCTCAGGTATTCTAAAATCGGTTCTTCAACTTTAAGCTATTCCCACAATGAATTTGTTTGATAAAAAAGTTGGCGCGTTTCACTCTAGTCCCTTTCGCTATTTATTTTTTGCTCGCCTTCTTACCGTTCTAGGTAATGGAATTGCCCCGATTGCACAGGCTTTCGCGGTACTTGACATAGGTGGGACAATCTCTGATTTAGGTATCGTCGTAGCATCGCGCTCCCTTTTTAACGTTGCATTCTTACTGATTGGTGGAGTTTTAGCGGATAGATACTCTCGAAATCGAGTGCTGGTCTCCTCATCACTGATTGCAGCAGCGTCGCAAGCTGTCGTTGCATGGTCTGTACTGGATAGTTCCGCAACGGTGATGAGTATGGCATTGTTTGGAGTCTTAAATGGAGCAGCATCCGGCATCGCCTTACCTGCTTCATCTACGCTGGTCCCCCAGACAGTTCCGGCGCAGAATTTGCGTGCAGCAAATGCATTAATTCAGCTCGGTATTAATAGCGGTACGATTATTGGCGCTTCGCTTGGTGGGGTCCTTATCAGTTCTGTTGGACCAGGATGGGGACTGACAGTTGATGCAATGGGTTTCGCAGCCTCTGCGCCACTCTATTTTTTGATACGTACTTCGTCGACTCAAGCATGCACATCAACAACTCATATTCTGCAGGACTTAAAAGAAGGTTGGAAAGAATTCGCAAGCCGAGTATGGGTGTGGGTGACTGTTGTCCAGTTCACCATCATCAATGCCGCATTCAGCGGAGTAGTCATGGTGCTCGGTCCTGTTATTGCTGATGCTTCTTTTGGACGAGCGCATTGGGGGCGCATTATTGCTGCACAGAGCGTTGGCCTGGTTACGGGTTCGTACCTCTCTCTGAAATGGCGGCCACGTAAAGATCTCTTTATCAGTGTAATGCTGGTTTCACTTTGCTCTGCACCAATGGTAATGCTTAGCCAGCCCGCTTCTGAAGTAGGACTCGTTACAGCTTTTTTTGTTGCTGGTGTGACGCTAGGCCTATTCGATGTGTCCTGGGCCCATGCGCTGCAAATTCATATTCCCCGGGAAAAACTGGCTCGCGTTTACGCCTACGACGCTATCGGTTCGTTTGTCGCCATTCCTTTCGGTGAACTTGTCGCAGGACCGCTAGCCACAAATTATGGTACGAGTAATGTACTTCTGGTTTCAGCGATGGCAGTGATCATAACGGCATTAGGAACCTGTCTGGTTCCTGAGGTCCGAAAGCTAGATAATTCCTCGCAAACTAAGTCGTAAGGGGCTATAGGTTCTTCGTTTCCTGGCAACGCTCCCCTTCGATTTAGGATAGGATTGCATCGACCCGTTGAACGCACAGTGTGAAGCGGACATATTATGCAAAATCCCTCCAAATGTACTCAACATCATCTAACTGTTATATTTAGCATTGTTAGATAGCTTTCTTTTTATCAAGCATGGAGAAAACCCAGTGGCCATAACTATAAGGTCAGCAATAGTTTCTGATGTAGAGAGTATTTTCGGCATTAGAACTTCGGTTATTGAAAATCATCTTAGCCGAGAAGAAATGTGGCAAATGGGGATCACTGAAAACCTAGTGGCAGATATGATTCAGAACAGTTCTTGCGCTTGGGTTGCGGTTGAAAACGAAAAAATCATCGGTTTCTCAATGATTTTACCGCATGAAGGTTGCCTCTTCGCTGCATTTGTCCACCCAAAATATGAAGGTAGGGGGGCAGGCCGTAAACTTATAATGGCCGCTGAGCAGGAGTTATTCAGACTACATGATATAGCCTGGCTGGAAACCGATAAGTATAGTCGTGCTGCGAAAGTTTACATACATCTCGGCTGGGGTAATCAAACAGATATTAATGACACTGATATCAGATTAGAGAAAAAATCTTAGCGTTTAATGTAATGCACTCTATGTAAACGTCCGCTTCTGGCACAGTCTGAACCTTCCTGTCGGACGTTTCGGTTTACAAAAAGGCCCCTGTTGAGGCCTCTGTTTGTATCAAACACTAACCTTGGTTACGCCAGGCGGTTATAGTGAAAAAGATATCGTTATAATCCATATCCGTCGAATCCTCTCCCACAATAGTGACGGATCTGGCCAGCAGATTGTTATTGCTGTCGGTAATATCCATCGTCTTCATCCTGGCATCTATTTGTTTGCTTTCAGCGATGCTAATCAGGAGGCTTAGATTATCGCCTTCTAACCGGGCATAGGTTTGCGATAGTGGCGGTAGAATATTCTGGCTCTGTCTTGATTGCGAGACATAGGTTTGTTTAGTGTCGCGTAGCTCAAAGCCGATTTTGAAAGCGGCCTGCGTCGTTATAGTCCAGAAACTATAAAAACCTTTCGGAATATTTAATGGAATGGATTTTGTCGCTTCCAGGGTGATTTTCTCAGACATGCTCATCCAGTTATCCTTTCAACGTGTATTATTATTACGGGTTAATGTCTAACAGGTAGAACTGACTGGCGGTGGCCTGCTTGCCGTCTGTTACCCTTAAGGTCAGAGGTACCGAACCGCCGGACACGCTCACCTGCCCAGAAATAGAATTACCGCTAATGCTCAATCCAATCGGCAGACCGTCGCTTGACCACTGGTAAGGTTCGACGCCACCCGTGGCTGTTAATTGCTGAGAATAAGGCACGGATAGGGTTGCCGCCGCCAAAGCTGGCGTGCTGATGGTCAGGATCTGTGGCTGGACTGATACTTTCAACGTCAGCTGCTGCTGTTTGCTGTTAACTGGCGTTGCCGAATCGTTCACTTTGAGGATAATAGTAAACGTGCCAGCACCGGTTGGTTTGCCTGAAATGATACTGCTTTCAAGTTGTAGTCCTGCCGGCAAACCCGTGGCCGACCACAAATACGGTGCCAGCCCGCCTGAGGCAATAAGCTCCTTCTGGTAAGTCTGGCCGACAACACCAGGCTGGAGGGAATCGGTGACAATGGCAAGAGGTTGCAGCTGCGGGTTAACCTGCAGCGAAATGGATCGCTGTACGGTCTGGGGCGGCGATGACGAGTCCGTGACCGTTACCGAGACGCAAGCGTCTCCTTCTTGCACGGGCGTGCCTGAGATCTTTCCCTGAACAGCACTCAGTCCCGGAGGTAAATTGATTATATTCCAGTGATAAGGGGCTTTACCGCCATTAATCAAAAGCGTAGCTAAATAAGCCTGACCAACGGTCGCCACCTCTAAGGTTTCAGTGACTATTTCGAGACTGTCGTTATTCGCAATAAAAAGTGTAAGGACCTTCTGAGTTGTTTCACCAGTGGTGGTGTTTTGGACCCAGATAGTCATCGAACTCCAGTAGTCACGTTGGCAAAGGCCGGATATTGTGCCGGTTATGGCATTAATAGTAAGCCCCAGAGGCAGAGTGTTTTTAATACTCCAGCTCAGGGGGGCGTCCATAGGATGAGTCACTGCTGCTAATGTAAAATGATATTCTTCGCCGACATACCCTGTAGGTAGTTCTGTCGTGGTAATTTGTATTGACATAATATTCACATAGAGTATGGAGGTGAAATAAAAGAAATATTAACTCATATTCTGATAATGGCTCAGTGAGTGTAATTCAGCAGGATGCAAAGGTGTGGATGCCACTTTTGAAAGTGCCAAAATATCATTATTTGTTCCGCTAATGGAAAGGGTTAACGTTCCATCAATAATATCCTGACCGTCCAGATTAAACCCAAGTTTGAGGAAGTCGATTGTAAAAGTCGTCTCGTTGTCGCCTGTAACTACTCCACCGACGCTCTGCTTATCTCTAGGGATGTTGGCTGTCGATGTAGCCTCAACGCCCTTATTTGAGTTCAGATACATATAGGACAAAGCTAAGATGCTGATCTGACTCGAAACAATGATCAACTGGCCCGTAGTGCAGCGTAATTTAAAGCTGCCAACATTGACAATGTTGCCTAGCTTTAATCCTGAGAATGACATTTTGAAATAACTTTCCGGGTCTTGCAGGCTAGCAGAATTCTGGCTGTTACCGCTGGTCAGCCCGGTCGTTACGACCGTTGAGGGTGAAATATCGGGACTATCTGCTTCGGCAAACGGAATTTTTTCCGTGGGTGCAATAACATATGTTATGCCGCCATTATTATCGTCGTTGGGAATAACAACTGAAGCCGGTGAATTAGTGTTGGGATTATATGCGTAGGATATTGATTTTCCACTCACATTGCTGCGAAAGAAAACTACTCCACCTGCAGAAACATCTTCACTAACAAGAAATTCATTATTTGAGTCTGACTTAAGGGAAGCCCCACCAATGGCTTGACAAATCTTACCGATTAAAATACCACCGGTAAGCAGTGCGTTAACAATACCCATTCTTGTCTCCTGATAATAGGAAAATATATTAGGACGGACTGATAACAGCTGTTTTGGGGAAATCTTAAAAAGCGTAGTGTAATGGTGAATAGATGTCAATTGACACATTGGATATATCCTGAAAGGAAGTAATTATTCATTTTAATACAGGAGGTTTTCGAATTAAAAATTTGCTAAATTAATTTACTCCAGTTTATGTAGCAATAATAAACAATGCAAAAAGAGTTTAGCCGCAGTAAACCTTCTCGCTAAAAAATTACATTCTGGTGTGGCATATCCTGAACAGGTCTTTTTGAATAAAATGGAGGATGGGATAACCGGCTGCCATAAGCTGTGAGTTTAATGAGTCGAGGTAACGCCATCCTCACAGACCGGAAATGCTTTGAAAACACATTGCCGCTCAGAACGTCGAGAGACAGCGATGGTTTTGCTATGCTATCGCAAACCAACAAGGAGAGCGCAGATGACACAAGGCGCAGTGCAAACCCCCGGTAAACGCTCGCGAGCGGTTAGCGCCAAGAAACAGGCTATTCTGAGCGCGGCGCTGGAGACCTTTTCTCAGTACGGCATTCACGGCACCCGTCTTGAACAGGTGGCCGAACTGTCTGGCGTCTCGAAAACCAATCTGCTGTATTACTTTCCGTCAAAAGAGGCGCTCTACGTCGCGGTGCTGCAACAAATTCTGGATATCTGGCTGGCACCGCTGAAGGCGTTTCGGGAAGAGTTCACGCCGCTGGTGGCGATAAAAGAGTACATCCGGCTCAAGCTGGAGGTGTCACGCGATTACCCGCAGGCGTCAAGGCTGTTCTGTATGGAGATGCTACAAGGCGCGCCGCTGCTGCAGGCCGACCTGAGCGGGGATTTAAAACAGCTGATTGATGAAAAGTCGGCGATTATTGCGGGATGGGTGGAGAGCGGCAAGCTGGCTGCGGTGGATCCGCATCATCTGATCTTTATGATTTGGGCGTCGACGCAGCACTATGCGGATTTCGCCAGCCAGGTCGAAGCGGTGACCGGAAAAACGCTCCAGGACGAGGCGTTTTTCCAGAGTGCGGTCGATAACGTGCAGCGCATGATTATCGAAGGGATCCGCCTGCGTTAGTTCGCGGGGGGAAGAGGGCAGCTTAAATCGCCTTCTTCACACTGCATCAGCGAGGCGAGGAAGGCCTCGCGCTCAACGGTTTTTTCCGTCATGCACTGGTTGATAATCATCGGCTGAATGCTGCCGCCTTCGGTGCCCGAGGCGGCAAATGTGCAATCGGCGTCGCGCAGTACAATCCACGCCTGCTGCGCTTTCTTAAGCAGGTCGCGCTGGGGCGCGGCGGCGCGCTTTATCACGTCCTGATAGGTCTGGTTTAGCTTTTTGTCCGCCGCCTGATACTGCTGGGCGGTACAGGTATTTAAATCCATCTGCGTATTGGCGTTTGCGCACTCTTCCGCCAGCGCGCTGGTGCTGAGCAGCAAGGCAGCACCGGCAATGATTAATCGTTTCATCATCTCACCCAATGAAAAAAGGCCCCGTTTCCGGAGCCTTATTATCACAGCACTAACCGATTGTCATCAGGCTGGCGTTGCCGCCCGCTGCCGCGGTGTTGACGCTGAGCGAGTGCTCAACGTACAGACGCTCCAGCAGCAGATTGGTCTCGCCGCGGGCAAAGCCCTGCACCGACACAATCGCACCGTCGCGCGCCGCTACCTGCTCGCACAGCTCGCGCAACTGGTCGGAATCGCCGTGGTAAATCACCGCGTCGAAGGCCTGCTCGACCAGCACGTCCGGCTTCGCGAAGTGAATGCGCGCGGCAACGTCCTGCGGCAGCTGTTTCGCCAGGTCGCGATGCAGGCCGTCTTCTGGCCATAATACTTCGCAGCCCGTTGCCATCGCGGCGGCCAACTGGACCAGCGCATCCTGTTCGTTATCCGCGACGCACAGCACGCGTTCGCGTGGCATCAGCGTCCAGGTGTTGCGTTCACCCGTGGGTCCCGGCAGTACGCGCTGGGTTCCGGCCTGCGCCTGTTCACCAAACTGCTGGCACAACGCGTGCAGGTCAGGGCGTTTGTCTGCCCATTTCGCGAGCGCTTCCAGCGGTTGGGCGATCAGCGCTTTTAGCTGCGCATCGACCGGATGTTCTGCATCCTGACGTGCCAGCGTCACGGCCAGCGCATTCTCCGGACGGTTTGCCAACAGGCGGTAAAGATACAGCGGTCCACCGGCTTTCGGACCGGTGCCGGATAATCCTTCGCCGCCAAATGGCTGCACGCCGACCACGGCGCCGACCATGTTGCGGTTGACGTACAGGTTGCCGACCTTCGCGCTGCCGGTCACCTGAGCAATCGTCTCGTCGATGCGGGTATGCACGCCCAGCGTTAAGCCGTAGCCCGATGCGTTAATCTGATCGACCAGTGCGCCGAGGTTGTTGCGGCTGTAGCGAACCACGTGCAGCACCGGGCCAAAGACCTCTTTTTTCAGCTCGTCAAAGCTTGAAAGCTCGATAAGCGTCGGCGCGATAAAGGTGCCGCTGTTCCATTCGCGGGCATCTTCGCTGTTTGCACGCACGGCCTGGAACACCGGACGGCCCTTGGCGCGCATGGTCTGGATATGTTGTTCAATGTTCGCTTTCGCTTCGGCGTCAATCACCGGACCGATATCGGTGGTCAGGCGACCGGGGTTGCCCATCCGGCATTCTGCCATCGCGCCGCGCAGCATTTTCAGCGTGTGCTCGGCGATGTCGTCCTGCAAGCACAGCACGCGCAGGGCAGAACAACGTTGACCGGCGCTGTCGAACGCTGAGACCAGCACGTCCACCACCACCTGTTCGGTGAGGGCGGAGGAGTCGACGATCATCGCATTCATCCCGCCAGTTTCAGCGATCAGCGGCGTCGGACGGCCCTGCGGATCAAGACGCGTCGCAATGTTGCGTTGCAGCAGCGTTGCCACTTCGGTGGAGCCGGTAAACATCACAGCGCGCACACGGCTGTCGGAGGTGAGCTGTGCGCCGACGGTTTCGCCACGGCCCGGCAGCAGTTGAATCACACCCGCGGGTACACCGGCTTCGAGCAGGATGTTCACACCCTGCGCGGCAATCAGCGGCGTTTGTTCCGCAGGTTTTGCCAGCACGCTGTTACCGGCAGCCAGCGCTGCAGCGATTTGCCCGGTAAAGATCGCCAGCGGGAAGTTCCACGGGCTGATGCAAACGATCGGCCCCAGCGGACGGTGAGTTTCGTTATCAAAATCGTGGCGAACCTGGCCTGCGTAGTAATGCAGGAAGTCGACCGCCTCGCGCACTTCGGCAATCGCGTTACTGAAGGTTTTACCCGCCTCGCGCACCAGAATGCCAATCAGCTGCTGCATCTGGCCTTCCATCAGGATCGCCGCGCGATCCAGAATGGCGGCACGTTCCTGCGGTGGCGTTGCAAACCAGATAGGCGCGTTGTTGACCGCGTTTTCCAGTGCCAGCTCCACTTCGCTTTCACGGGCTTCGCGCATGAATCCGACGATATCTTTTGGCTCGGCGGGGTTGATCACCGGCTGCATTTCACCGGCATCAACCGGCTGTTCAAGAATCGGTTTTGCCTGCCATTTTTGCAGTGCGCTGTTGAGCAGGGCAGAAGAGAGCGACGCCAGACGATGCTCGTTCGCCAGATCCAACCCAGCAGAGTTGACGCGGTCATCGCCGTACAGCTCGCGCGGCAGGGCGATTTTCGGATGCGGCAGGCCAATCTGGCCTTCCTGGGCGGCCATTTTCTCGACCGCCTGCACCGGATCGGCAACCAGTTCGTCCAGTGGGAGAGTGGTGTCGGCGATACGGTTGACGAACGAGGTGTTGGCCCCGTTTTCCAGCAGACGACGCACCAGGTATGCCAGCAGCGTTTCGTGGGTGCCGACCGGGGCATAGATACGACACGGTCGGTTCAGCTTGCCGTCAGCGACTTTGCCGGTGACCTGCTCGTACAGCGGTTCCCCCATGCCGTGCAGGCACTGGAACTCGTACTGGCCCGGATAGTAGTTCTGTCCGGCCAGGCTGTAGATCGCCGCCAGCGTGTGGGCGTTGTGGGTGGCGAACTGCGGGTAAATCAGGTTCGGCACGCCGAGCAGTTTTTTCGCACAGGCCAGATAGGAAACGTCGGTGTAAACCTTGCGAGTGTAAACCGGATAGCCTTCCAGACCGTCCATCTGCGCGCGCTTGATTTCGCTGTCCCAGTATGCGCCCTTCACCAGACGGATCATTAGCCGGCGACGGCTACGGGATGCCAAATCAATCAGGTAATCAATCACGTATGGGCAGCGCTTCATGTACGCCTGGATAACAAATCCGATGCCGTTCCAGCCTGCCAGTTCCGGCTCAAAGCACAGCTTTTCCAGCAGATCGAGGGAGATCTCCAGACGGTCGGCCTCTTCGGCATCGATGTTAATACCAATGTCGTACTGACGTGCCAGCAGGGTGAGTGACTTCAGGCGCGGGTACAGTTCGTCCATCACGCGGTCGTACTGCGCGCGGCTGTAACGCGGATGCAGGGCGGAAAGCTTTATCGAGATGCCCGGCCCTTCATAAATGCCGCGACCGTTAGAGGCCTTGCCAATGGCGTGGATCGCCTGCTGGTAAGAGACCATATAGGCCTGTGCGTCGGCGGCGGTGAGCGCCGCTTCGCCCAGCATGTCGTAAGAGTAGCGGAACCCTTTGTCTTCCAGCTTGCGGGCGTTGGCCAGCGCTTCGGAGATGGTTTCCCCGGTGACGAACTGTTCGCCCATCAGGCGCATCGCCATGTCCACGCCTTTGCGGATCAGCGGTTCGCCGCTCTTACCGATAATGCGGTTCAGGGAGCGGGAGAGGTTGGCTTCGTTGTGCGTCGACACCAGTCTGCCGGTAAACAGCAGACCCCAGGTGGCAGCGTTGACGAACAGCGACGGGCTGCGGCCAATGTGCGACTGCCAGTTACCGTTGCTAATTTTGTCGCGGATCAGCGCGTCGCGGGTGGCTTTGTCCGGAATACGCAGCAGCGCTTCGGCCAGGCACATCAGCGCCACGCCTTCCTGTGAGGAGAGCGAGAACTCTTGCAGCAGGCTCTGCACCATGCCTGCACGGCCCGATGCGGTTTTTTGGTTACGTAGCTTTTCAGCAAGCGAGTAGGCCAGGTCGTGCGCCTGGGTGGCAATCGGCTCGGGTAATCGTGCCTGTTCCAGCAGCATCGGCACGGCGTCGGTCTCGGCACGACGGTACGCGGCGGTGATGGCGGCACGGCTCACGGACTGCGGCAGGATCTGCTCGGCAAAGTCGAGGAACGGCTGATGGTTTTCATCGGCGGCCTGTGCGGATTCGTCGCTTTCGTTAGCGGCACCGGCCAGCAGGGCTGGGAGTTCTGGCAAATCGTCTTCGTTTTCCAGACGCTCAAGATAGTTAAAGATGGCCTGCTTAATTAACCAGTGCGGCGTACGATCGATTCGAGTGGCGGCGCTTTTAATCCGTTCGCGGGTCGCGTCATCCAGCTTAACCCCCATGGTGGTCATGCCCATGCCAAAACTCCTGTTGTTCTGTTGTGATGTTCTTTGGTTAGCGTGAAATATCCATCATGTTGCAACTTTGTGCAACCTCGTTAAATGTGACCTGGTTTGCAAGCTGAAAAATGAATGGATTGTTAATGATAAGTAAGCTGGAAAATAACTCTGGATTCTGTCTGGTAAGCCTGTTTACATGCGGCACTTAACACTTTTAAAAGGTGCAACCCGTAAAAGCGTGAGCGAGTGCAACCTATACGAAAGACGTATAAAACCAGGGATGAATTTGATGTAAATGCAGTGTTAAATCGTTTGTGTGCAGACACTGCTTGCGGCAGGATACGCGCGGCCAACAGAAACACATACACACGTCACCACGTTCCGGTGGCGAAATAATAAGGCAGCCCGGACGGCTGTCGCTCGATAATTTGGAGAGTTTGAATGGCTATTAGCACACCGATGCTGGTGACATTTCTCGTTTATATTTTTGGCATGATCCTGATAGGGTTTTTGGCGTGGCGTTCTACAAAGAACTTTGACGATTATATATTAGGCGGGCGCAGCCTGGGCCCGATGGTGACCGCGCTGTCTGCGGGGGCATCCGATATGAGCGGCTGGTTGCTGATGGGGCTGCCGGGCGCAATTTTTATCTCCGGGATTTCAGAAAGCTGGATTGCGATTGGCCTGACGCTGGGTGCCTGGGTCAACTGGAAGCTGGTGGCAGGGCGTCTGCGCGTACACACCGAGCTCAACAATAACGCATTAACGCTGCCGGATTATTTCACCGGGCGCTTTGAAGATAAAAGCCGCATCCTGCGCATTATCTCTGCCGTGGTTATCCTGCTGTTCTTCACCATTTATTGTGCTTCCGGCATTGTGGCGGGCGCGCGTCTGTTCGAAAGCACCTTCGGCATGAGCTACGAAACGGCGCTGTGGGCCGGTGCGGCAGCGACCATCCTTTATACCTTCGTGGGCGGATTCCTAGCAGTAAGCTGGACCGATACCGTGCAGGCGAGCCTGATGATTTTCGCACTGATTTTGACGCCAGTGATCGTGATTATCACCGTCGGTGGTTTTGGCGATTCGCTGGAAGTGATCAAGCAAAAGAGCATCGAAAACGTCGATATGCTGAAAGGGCTTAACTTCGTTGCGATTGTATCGCTGATGGGCTGGGGCCTGGGCTACTTCGGTCAGCCGCATATCCTCGCACGCTTTATGGCAGCGGACTCCCACCACACCATTGTTCACGCGCGTCGTATCAGTATGACGTGGATGATCCTGTGTCTGGCGGGCGCGTGTGCCGTTGGCTTCTTTGGTATCGCCTACTTCACCAACAACCCGGCTCTGGCGGGCGCGGTGAATCAAAACGCCGAGCGCGTGTTCATCGAGCTGGCGCAGATTCTGTTCAACCCGTGGATCGCCGGGATTTTGCTGTCGGCTATTCTGGCGGCGGTAATGTCGACCCTGAGCTGCCAGCTGCTGGTGTGTTCCAGTGCGATTACGGAAGATCTGTACAAGGCGTTCCTGCGCAAGGGCGCGAGCCAGAAAGAGCTGGTGTGGGTGGGTCGCTTTATGGTGCTGGTGGTTGCGCTGGTGTCGATTGCGCTGGCATCAAACCCTGAGAACCGCGTGCTGGGTCTGGTGAGCTACGCATGGGCTGGTTTTGGTGCGGCGTTTGGTCCGGTGGTGCTGTTCTCCGTGCTGTGGTCGCGTATGACCCGCAACGGCGCGCTGGCGGGTATGATCATCGGTGCGGTGACGGTTATCGTCTGGAAACAGTTCGCGTGGCTGGGCCTGTACGAAATCATTCCGGGCTTCGTCTTTGGTAGCATCGGGATTGTGGTGTTTAGTCTGCTGGGTAAAGCGCCGTCTGCGTCAATGCAGAAACGCTTCGCAGAAGCGGATGCGCATTACCATACGGCTCCGCCGTCTAAGCTGCAGGCTGAGTAATTATTCCCGCTTCACTGACCCTCTCTCAAAGGGGAGAGGGGGCCCCAGAAATTTTGGATTTAGTCGCGGTGGGATTTTCTCAATTTTAATAAAAGAGTTACAGCGACTCCCTAGTCCGGCTGTAAATCGCTGAGTCTTTGACCGAAGGCCGGGGCGACGCGCAGGGATGCGCGGAGAGGGCGTGACCTGCATGGATGCAGGATCACGCCCGACCCGAAAGCCGAAGGGAATAAGACGAAGGTATCGCGAAGCGACGATTTTCTTGCCGGGAGCCCGGGTTGCCAGGGCGGCGGCGATTGAGCCGCCATGGCACGTTCACCGTTACCGGGTTCATAGAGAAGCACAGGTCTGGAAGTGAACGGAATACCCTCCTGAGTCGCATGTTCCCCCTCACCCCGACCCTCTCCCTGAATGGAGAGGGAGTCAATGGTGCAAATCATCCATTAGCGAGGATCCCACAACCCATAGGGGTGAGGGAATAGCTCCCACTTGCTAATTTCCGCAAATTACGTTGATATCGCTGCACTTATAACAATGAGGATAGCGAAAAATGATAATCAAAACAGGGCTGATGGCCGCCGCGCTCGTGATGCTGGCAGGCTGCACTGCGCCGTCGCAGAATTCCGCTGGAGCCACCTGCAAAGCGGATAACCAGATGCAGCAAACCACGCTCTATTTCGGCCTGAACCGTCCGGCAGGGGAGCAGATTACCGGGCAGGAGTGGCAGCAGTTTGTTGACCAGGACGTGACGCCGCGCTTTCGCGATGGCCTGACGGTGTTTGACGCGCGCGGTCAATGGTTGGGGAATGACGGGAAGGTGGCGCGTGAGCCGAGCAAGGCGCTGATGCTTATCCACGGTAAAGATGCCCAGAGCGAGAACAATATCGAAGCGTTGCGCGGGGCGTATAAATCCCGCTTTGCGCAGGAGTCGGTGATGCGCGTCGACCAACCGGTCTGCGTGCAGTTTTAATAAAAACGGCGGGATGACCCGCCGTTATTTTTACAACACTAATCCTGCAAAGCTCGCCGACAACAGGCTCACCAGCGTCGCACCATACACCAGGCGCAGGCCAAAGCGAGAGACCACGTTACCTTGCTTTTCGTTCAGGCCCTTAATGGCCCCAGCCACAATCCCGATTGACGCGAAGTTAGCAAATGAAACCAGGAACACCGACAGAATGCCCAGCCCGCGTGGCGTCATTTGCCCGGCAATTTTTTGCAGCTCAATCATCGCCACAAATTCATTCGCCACCAGTTTGGTTGCCATAATGCTGCCCGCGTTTAACGCATCGCTCAGCGGAATACCAATCAGCCATGCCAGCGGATAAAACACATATCCGAGGATCTGCTGGAAGCTCATGCCAAATACGCTGGAGAACAGCGCATTGACGGCGCTAATAATGGCAATAAATCCAATCAGCATCGCCAGAATAATCATCGCGACCTTAAAGCCGGCCAGAATATATTCGCCCAGCATCTCAAAGAAACTCTGAGATTCGTGCAGTTTTTCCAGCTTAATCTCGGGTTCCGCTTCCGGGCGAGACGGGTTGATAACGGAGAGAATAATAAAGGTACTGAACATGTTAAGGATTAACGCGGCGACCACGAACTTCGCATCCAGCATGGTCATATAGGCACCGACAATCGACAGTGATACCGTCGACATTGCCGTCGCTGCCATGGTGAACAGGCGACGAGACGAGAGATCGCCCAGCACGCCTTTATACGCAATAAAGTTTTCTGACTGGCCGAGAATCAGAGAACTGACCGCGTTAAATGACTCCAGTTTGCCCATACCGTTCAATTTGGAGAGCAGCGTGCCAATCACTCGAATAAAGACAGGCAGGATACGCCAGTGCTGGAGAATACCGATCAGCGCCGAGATAAAAATAATCGGACACAGCACGCCGAGGAAAATGAACGCCAGCCCTTTGTCACCCATTCCGCCAAAGACAAAGTTGGTCCCTTCTGCGGCAAATTTCAGCAGTGATTCAAAGAAACCCGAAACATATTTAATCACGGATAGGCCGCTTTCCGCGTGCAGGAAAAAGAAAGCCAGCGCGATTTCAATAACAATAAGCTGCAAAACATAGCGAATACGAATTTTACGGCGGTCAAAGCTCACCAGCCAGGCGAGCGCAAGAATAATTACCACCGCCAGCAGGAAATGGACAACGTTATACATAATTTATTTTCAGTTGGTTTTCGAAGCGCCTATTTAGCCATAGCCTTTCTCAAGCGTAAATGGGCATTTCCGTTATAAGTTATAAACATAACGGTAACCCTTGAAACTATTAACAGGCGAGGGGTTTACAACTCGTCATCAAAACCTCACACATTTCGCTTGTTTTTCTCTTCCCCGTAATGATAATCACTATCACAAGAATTTACTTTTCTTTGCATCAATTGACTGCGATAAACATTTAAGGTGTCGGCATGTTTGTTCCATTTCTCATTATGTTACGTGAAGGCCTTGAAGCGGCCTTAATCGTCAGTCTGATCGCCAGCTATTTAAAGCGGACCCAGCGCGGGCGCTGGATTGGTGTGATGTGGATTGGCGTATTCCTCGCTGCCGCACTGTGCCTGGGCCTGGGTATTCTGATCAACGAAACCACCGGTGAATTCCCGCAAAAAGAGCAGGAGCTGTTCGAAGGTATCGTCGCCGTGATTGCGGTGGTCATCCTCACCTGGATGGTGTTCTGGATGCGCAAAGTCTCGCGTAACGTCAAAGTACACCTGGAGCAGGCGGTCGATAACGCTCTGCAAAAGAACAATAAACACGGCTGGGCGTTAATCCTGATGGTCTTTTTCGCCGTGGCGCGCGAAGGGCTGGAGTCGGTCTTTTTCCTGCTGGCGGCATTCCAGCAGGATGTGGGCATCTGGCCGCCAATCGGCGCGATGCTGGGCCTGGCTACCGCTGTCGTGCTCGGCTTTATGCTCTACTGGGGCGGTATTCGCCTGAATTTAGGCGCCTTCTTCAAGTGGACCAGTTTGTTTATCTTGCTGGTGGCCGCCGGGCTGGCTGCGGGTGCGATTCGCGCCTTCCACGAGGCGGGCCTGTGGAATCATTTCCAGGATGTGGCCTTCGACCTCAGTAACGTACTGACCACCCACTCTCTGACTGGCACCCTGCTCGAAGGTATCTTCGGCTACCAGGAAGCGCCGAGCGTCAGTGAAGTGGCGATGTATTTCATCTATCTCATTCCGGCGCTGGTGCTGTTCTTTATGCCATCACGCCCCAGCGCTCAGCCGTCGCGTTCTGCGCCCTGATGTGCATTGTAGTTACAACATACTTAAAGAAGGGAAGGGTCATGGCAATTCAATTTCGTCGTAGTGCGTTACAGGCTTGTGTGGCAGCGCTGATTGCGTCTGCATTCGCCGCGCAGGCCGCGGATATTCCACAGGTCAAAGTGACCGTGAACGATAAACAGTGTGAGCCGATGACCATTACGGTCAAAAGCGGCAAGACGCAGTTTATTATTCAGAACCACAGCCAAAAGGCGCTGGAGTGGGAAATCCTCAAAGGCGTGATGGTAGTGGAAGAGCGTGAAAACATCGCGCCGGGCTTTAGCCAGAAAATGACGGCGAATCTGCAACCGGGTGAATACGACATGACCTGCGGTCTGTTGACCAACCCGAAAGGCAAGCTGATTGTTAAAGGCGAAGCGACGGCGGATGCCGCGAAAGGCGAAGCGCTGCTGAGCCTGGGTACTGCGATTACCGCTTATAAAGCCTACGTCACCAAAGAGACGGCTGAGCTGGTCACTGGCACCAAAGCCTTTACCGATGCGGTGAAAGCGGGCGATATCGAAAAAGCGAAAGCCCTGTATGCGCCGACTCGTCAACACTACGAGCGTATCGAACCCATCGCTGAGCTGTTCTCTGACCTTGACGGCAGCATTGATGCCCGTGAAGACGACTACGAGCAGAAAGCTGCCGATCCGAAATTCACCGGTTTCCACCGTCTGGAAAAAGCGCTGTTTGGCGATAACTCCACCAAAGGGATGGAGAAGTACGCCGATCAGCTGAACGCCGACGTGCTGGAGCTGCAAAAACGCATCAACGAGCTGGCCTTCCCGCCTTCTAAAGTGGTGGGTGGTGCGGCTGGTCTGATTGAGGAAGTGGCCGCCAGCAAAATCAGCGGTGAAGAAGATCGCTACAGCCACACCGACCTGTGGGACTTCCAGGCGAACGTAGAAGGCGCGCAGAAGATAGTCGATCTGCTGCGTCCACAGCTGCAAAAAGATAACAGCGAACTGCTGGCGAAAGTGGATGCCAACTTCAAAAAAGTGAACACCATTCTGGCGAAATACCGCACCAAAGACGGGTATGAAACCTACGACAAACTGACCGATGCCGACCGTAATGCGTTGAAAGGCCCAATTACCACGCTGGCAGAAGATCTGGCGCAGCTGCGTGGCGTACTGGGTCTGGACTAAGCATCATGAGCAAGCATGACGAATACGACGTTGCGGAACCTTCCCGGCGTCGGTTGTTAAAAGGGGTGGGCGCACTGGGTGGCGCGCTCGCACTGGCTGGGGGATGTCCGGTAGCGCATGCGGCAAAACCGCAAAGCGCGCCGGGGACGCTTTCCCCTAATGCGCGGATGGAAACTCAGCCGTTCTACGGTGAACATCAGGCTGGCATTCTCACCCCGCAGCAGGCGGCGATGATGGTGGTGGCCTTTGACTCACTGGCGAGTGATAAAGCCGATCTTGAACGCCTGTTCCGCCTGCTGACGAAGCGTATTGCGTTTCTCACCGCAGGCGGCCCGGCACCTGACACGCCGAACCCGCGCATGCCGCCAATGGACTCCGGCATTCTGGGGCCGTTTATCGCCCCGGATAATCTGACGGTGACGTTATCATTAGGCGAATCGCTGTTTGATGCCCGTTACGGCCTGGAGAAACAGAAACCGAAGACGCTACAGAAGATGGTGCGTTTTCCTAATGATTCTCTCGACGCGGCGCTGTGTCATGGCGATCTGCTAATCCAGATTTGCGCGAATACTCAGGACACGGTTATTCACGCGTTACGCGACATCATCAAGCACACGCCGGATCTGCTGAGCGTGCGCTGGAAGCGGGAAGGGTTTATCTCCGATCATGCGGCGCGCAGTCAGGGCAAAGAAACCCCGGTCAATCTGCTCGGCTTTAAAGACGGAACGGCGAACCCGGACAGCAAGGACGCCGCGTTGATGAAAAACGTGGTGTGGGTCACGGCTGAGCAGGGCGAGCCTGCCTGGGCCGTTGGCGGAAGTTATCAGGCGATGCGAATCATCCAGTTCCACGTTGAGTTTTGGGACAGGACACCGCTTAAGGAACAGCAGACGATTTTTGGCCGTGATAAGCAAAGCGGCGCGCCGCTGGGCATGAAATACGAGCACGACGAGCCTGACTACGCCCGCGACCCGGATGGCGATACGATTGCGCTGGATAGCCACATTCGTCTGGCAAATCCACGTACGCCGGAAACCCAGTCGAATTTGATGATGCGGCGCGGGTACAGTTATTCACTCGGTGTGACCAACTCCGGGCAGCTGGACATGGGGCTGCTGTTCGTCTGCTTCCAGCACGATCTGGAAAAGGGCTTTTTAACCGTGCAGAAACGGTTAAACGGCGAAGCGCTGGAGGAGTACATCAAGCCTATCGGCGGCGGCTATTTCTTTGCCGTGCCTGGCGTTCGCGATCCCAACGGGTATCTTGCTCAGGGGCTGATCGACGCGTAAAAATATCCCCGTGATGCTTCGCGGGGATATTATTTTTTTGTATGACCATCCCACTGTTATATTTCTGTAATATTCCTGTATGACACTGATTTCAGCTGAAGGATGATCGTTTAGGTTGCGCTCAGGTAAAATAAATGTTGCATTTATGATAATTCCTGATGTACTTAATGTATGACAGCGGTAGTTCCCGGCAGTGATGCTAATCACAATGGAGATCGCGAATGGTTGGGTCCTGTACTGGACATGATAAACACACTAACCGCAACAAACAGCGCGGAGGCCCTCACTCCGGCAGCGATTTCCTCACCGCAAAATTCTCCCCGTTACCCCAAAAACCTGACGTTCCCGACGAACAGAGCGGTGTGCTTAACCGTTCGAATTCGTCATTCAAAAAGGCAAGCAATGGCTTACAAGGAAGCCAAACTTCAGATGTTCGTTCGCCTGATCGCGTCGCCAACGGCGATGCGTGTGATGAATACCAACAACTCAAGGTGCTATCCATGGGAAGACAAAAAGCAGTGATCAAAGCTCGTCGCGAAGCAAAACGTGTGCTGAGACGGGATTCACGTAGCCATAAACAGCGTGAAGAAGAATCGGTCACCTCGCTTGTGCAGATGAGTGGCGTCGAAGCCATTGGTATGGCGCGGGACAGCCGCGATCATTCACCAATCGAACCGCGCAATGAAGCTCAGGCGCACTACCTGAATGCTATCGAGAGTAAACAGCTGATCTTTGCTACCGGTGAAGCCGGTTGCGGGAAAACCTGGATAAGTGCTGCTAAGGCGGCGGAGGCTCTGATTCATAAGGATGTGGACAGAATTATCGTCACCCGTCCGGTATTGCAGGCTGATGAAGATCTCGGCTTCTTACCCGGCGACATCTCCGAGAAGTTTGCCCCGTATTTCAGACCGGTGTATGACGTGCTGGTGAAACGACTGGGCGCTTCTTTTATGCAGTACTGCCTGCGGCCAGAGATTGGTAAGGTGGAAATCGCGCCGTTCGCCTACATGCGCGGACGTACATTTGAAAATGCGGTCGTCATTCTTGACGAGGCTCAGAACGTGACCGCTGCGCAAATGAAGATGTTTTTAACGCGCCTCGGGGAAAACGTAACGGTTATCGTCAATGGTGATATTACCCAGTGCGACCTGCCGTCGGGGGTCAAGTCTGGCCTGAGCGATGCTATGTCACGTTTCGTGGAAGACGATATGGTGGGTGTGGTGCGTTTCACTAAAGATGATTGCGTGCGCTCGGCGCTGTGCCAGCACACGTTAAACGCGTACTACTGAGTTGTTGCTGCTTACAAGGCCCGGGATACCGGGCCTTGTTGTTTCTGGCGGCAAATAACAGACGAAAAAAAAGCTCGCATTTTCATGCGAGCTCTTCTTCAAATATGGCGGTGAGAGAGGGGTTCGAACCCTCGATACGTTGCCGTATACACACTTTCCAGGCGTGCTCCTTCAGCCACTCGGACACCTCACCGTATTGTTTTGCTGCCTGACCGTATAGGGGGCAACGGGGCGCTACTATAGGGAGTTGCGCTAAAACGGTCAAGCAGATTTTATGCTTTAGTGCTTGTTCGGTTAAGCAATAATCATCTTTAGCTCCCTGCGCTTAAATCAGGCCAAAGCGGCCGGAATTAAAGTCGCGGATGGCTTCAGCAATTTCGGTTTTGGTGTTCATCACAAACGGACCGTAACCGACAATTGGCTCATTTAGCGGCTCGCCCGCCATCAGCAGTACTTTGGCGTCGCTGCTGGCTTCAAGATGCAATTTTTGCCCGCTCTGGCTAAGCACGACCAGTTGCGCCTCGCTGGCCTGGGTGGTCCCATTAACCGTAATCGTGCCTTCCACTACCACTAGCGCGGTGCTCCAACCCTCTGGCTGATTGAGAGCCAGATGGCTGCCCTGGTGCAATGCAATGTCCCAGACGTTTAATGGCGAAAAGGTGTGTGCCGGTCCGGTAACGTCGCCATAGTGACCCGCGATCACGCGCAGCTCGCCGCTATTGTCCGGCAAGGTGACGACCGGAATTGCGTCTTTGGTGATGCTTTGATAGCCAGGTGCTGCCATCTTGTCTTTTGCTGGCAAGTTAACCCACAGCTGCATCATTTTCAGCTCGCCGCCCTGACGGGCGAAGGATTCTGCGTGAAACTCTTCGTGCAGGATGCCTTCACCAGCCGTCATCCACTGCACGTCACCCGGGCCAATCACGCCGCCTTTACCGGTAGAATCACGATGCTCAACGTCGCCGGAATAGACAATCGTAACCGTTTCAAAGCCGCGATGAGGATGTTCCCCGACGCCTCGTTTTACCCCATCAGCCGGGAAGGTATGAGGCCCTGCAAAATCCAGCAGCAGGAAAGGGCTAAGGGATTCACCGTGGCTTTGATACGAAAACATCGAACGCACCGGAAATCCGTCGCCCACCCAGTGAGGACGAGGTGCAGTAAAGACGCCAGTAATCTGTTTCATGATGGTCTCCTGATGTTCTGTTAATAGGTATTAGCGTATATTCAACGCTAATATCCCGCTAGATAGCGAAAACAACACTCACTGTTCTATATACGGAACAATGGAGGGTTCATGCACGATCTCAACGACTTCGCCTGGTTTGTCAAAGTGGTCGATTACGGCGGTTTTGCCGCAGCAGGACGGGCGCTAGCCCAACCCAAATCAAAGCTTAGCCGTCGGATTGCGCAGCTTGAGGAGCGATTGGGAGTGCGGCTGATACAGCGCACCACCCGGCAATTCACCGTGACGGAAGTCGGTCACACCTTTTATCAGCACTGTAAAGCCATGCTGATAGAGGCCGAAGCCGCGCAGGAAGCGGTAGCGGCGTTACAGGCTGAACCCCGGGGGATAGTCAGAATGACCTGCCCGGTGACAATACTGCATGTCCACGTCGGCCCGATGTTGGCACGATTTATGGCGCGCTATCCTGGGATTACGCTACAGCTTGAAGCGACAAACCGTCGGGTGGATCTGGTGGGAGAGGGCATTGATGTGGCGATTCGCGTGCGTCCACGCCCGTTCGAGGATAGCGACCTGGTGCTGCGGGTGCTGGCCGATCGCGGACATTGTCTGGTGGCCAGCCCGCAGCTCATTAAAGACAGGGGCGAACCAATGGCACCCTCAGAGCTGAGCAACTGGCCTGGTTTGAGCATGGGGGCGGGTAGAACGGTTCATCGGTGGGAATTGAGCGGCCCGTCGGGCGCAAAAGCGGAAATTCATTTTACCCCGCGGTTTATTACCACCGATATGCTGGCGTTGCGCGAAGCGGCAATGGCGGGTGTCGGCGTTGTTCAGTTGCCTATTTTAATGGTAAAGGATCAGCTGGCGTCAGGCGCACTGGTCAGCGTGCTGGACGAGTGGGAGCCTAAACGAGAGGTTATCCATGCGGTATACCCTTCCAGGCGCGGGTTATTGCCGTCGGTCAGGACGCTGGTGGATTTTCTTAGCGAAGAATATGCGCGGATAGTGGAAGATTGATCGCAGAATTACAAAATGACAGACGAAAAAAAGCCCGCATTTTCATGCGGGCTCTTCTTCAAATATGGCGGTGAGAGAGGGGTTCGAACCCTCGATACGTTGCCGTATACACACTTTCCAGGCGTGCTCCTTCAGCCACTCGGACACCTCACCGTTTTGTCATCCCGATACTGCTGGGACGGGCGCTAATGTAAGGAAAACCCGAACTGCCGTCAATCAACTTTTTGCGTTAATTCGCGTGTTAAGACAAAGTTCAAGCAACATGACTCCAAAATGTGCTGAAAGCGGCTCTTTTATCAGCAACGAAGTTTCCAGATAAATTTGATATGCTGGCAATCTATCTGAAAACGAAAACAAAAATGCACATTAAAAGACGGGAGTAGTTATGGATATCATCTTTTATCATCCGACGTTCGATACCCCATACTGGATTAAGGCGCTATCTGCGGCGCTTCCTGGTGCACGCGTGCGTGCGTGGACGCCGGGTGATAATGAGCATGCTGATTATGCACTGGTGTGGCATCCCCCCGTTGAGATGTTGCAGGGCCGCGCACTCAAAGCGGTGTTTGCGCTTGGCGCGGGCGTGGATTCTATTCTGAGCAAACTGAAAGCTCACCCCGAAATGCTACCCGATTCTATTCCCCTGTTCAGACTCGAAGATACCGGGATGGGCCAGCAGATGCAGGAGTACGCCGTCAGTCAGGTTCTGCACTGGTTCCGCCGCTTTGATGACTATCAGCTGTTTAAGCAGCAATCCCGCTGGGAACCGTTGGCAGACTATCAGCGCGACGATTTTACCATCGGCATTCTGGGTGCAGGCGTGCTGGGGTCGAAAGTGGCTGAAGCGCTGGCACCGTGGGGATTCCCGTTACGCTGCTGGAGTCGCAGCCGTAAAGCCTATCCTGGCCTAGAAAGCTTTGCTGGAGCCGAGGAGCTACCTGCGTTCTTAAGCGGCACGCGTGTGCTGATCAATCTGCTGCCAAATACCGCTGAAACCGTGGGTATCATCAATGGCGCTCTGCTGAACAAATTGGCCGATCGGAGCTATTTGATGAATCTGGCGCGGGGTGTTCACGTGGTTGAACCGGACCTGCTGCAGGCACTGGAAAGCGGCAAGCTGAAAGGCGCGATGTTGGATGTGTATAGTCGTGAACCTCTACCGGCGGAGAGCCCGCTGTGGGCGCACCCGCGCGTGGCTATGACGCCGCATGTTGCAGCCGTCACGCGTCCGGCGGAAGCCGTCGATTATATCGCCCGGACGATAAGCCAGCTTGAGCAGGGCAAAACCGTAACGGGTCAGGTCGATCGACAGCTCGGCTACTGAGTCAAACCCGGCGCTCGCCGGGTTTTAGCTAATATTCAACGGCCATTCCTGCTATCCTTTGGTAAAACAGTAAAGGAGAGACAGAGATGTATCCCGTTGACCTGCATATGCATACCATCGCCAGTACCCACGCGTACAGCACCCTCCATGACTACATCGCGCAAGCAAAGCTCAAAGGTATAAAACTCTTTGCCATCACCGATCACGGTCCTGATATGGCAGATGCGCCGCACTACTGGCATTTTGTGAATATGCGTATCTGGCCGCGTCTCGTCGATGGCGTAGGGATCCTGCGCGGCATTGAAGCCAATATTAAAAATACTGACGGGGAGATCGACTGCACAGGGCCGATGCTCACCTCTCTGGATTTGATCATTGCGGGTTTCCACGAGCCGGTGTTTGCTCCGCAAGATAAAGACACCCACACCCAGGCGATGATTGCGACGATTGCCAGCGGCAATGTGCATATTATTAGCCACCCCGGTAATCCAAAATTCCCAATTGATATTCAGGCTGTCGCTCAGGCGGCAGCAAAACATCGCGTTGCGCTGGAGATCAATAACTCCTCGTTTCTTCACTCCCGTAAAGGCAGCGAAGCAAACTGTCGTGAAGTGGCTGCGGCGGTTCGCGATGCCGGGGGAATGGTGGCGTTGGGCTCTGATTCTCATACTGCGTTTACGCTGGGCGATTTTGAAGAATGTCGGAAGGTGCTGGATGACGTCGGGTTCCCGGAAGAGCGGATCCTTAACGTCACTCCACGTCGCATGTTAGATTTCCTGGAGTCTCGCGGCATGGCTCCGATCAGTGAATTTGCCGAATTTTAACCCTGTTATGGAATAACCACATGAACGAGTTTTCAATCCTTTGCCGCGTACTGGGCACGTTATATTACCGCCAGCCGCAGGATCCGCTGCTGGTGCCGCTTTTTACGTTGATTCGTGAAGGTAAGCTCGCAGATAACTGGCCGCTCGAGCAGGACGAGCTGCTGCAACGTTTGCAAAATAGCTGCGATATGCAGCAAATTGCGGCGGATTATAATGCTCTGTTTGTGGGCGAAGAGTGTCGCGTTTCACCGTATCGCTCGGCGTGGGAAGACGGTGCAACCGAGGTTGAGGTGCGCGCGTTCCTTTCTGAACGTGGCATGCCAGTGACAGATGCACCTGCCGACCATATTGGTACATTGCTGCTGGCGGCCTCCTGGATTGAAGATCATTCAGAAGAAGATGAAAGCGAAGCGCTTGAAACGCTCTTTGCGGAGTATTTGCTGCCATGGTGCGGGACCTTCCTGGGCAAAATCGAAGCGCACGCAACGTCTCCTTTCTGGCGCACTATGGCGCCACTGACCCGTGATGCCATTGCGGCGATGTGGGACGATCTACAGGAAGAGAATGAGGAGTGATTTAAATCACACTTTTAATGCAACGATACATTTCAACTTGCACAAAATGTGCTCGTGATCTCATTTAAATGGCGCCTTTCTGATAAGATGCGCGCCATGAACATTCTACTTTCTATTGCAATAACCACAGGCATTCTCTCCGGAATTTGGGGATGGGTTGCTGTGTCTCTAGGATTGCTCAGCTGGGCGGGCTTTCTCGGCTGTACGGCCTATTTTGCCTGCCCTCAGGGAGGTGTGAAGGGGCTGTTTATCTCCGCCTGCACCATGATGAGCGGGGTGGTCTGGGCATTGATTATCATGCACGGTAGCGCGCTTGCACCGCACCTGGAAATACTGGGCTACATCATGACGGGTGTGGTGGCATTTCTGATGTGCATCCAGGCTAAACACCTGCTGCTCTCGTTTGTACCGGGAACCTTTATTGGTGCCTGCGCGACGTTTGCAGGGCAGGGGGACTGGAGGCTGGTTGTTCCCTCGCTGGCATTGGGTCTGGTGTTTGGCTACGCGATGAAAAACAGCGGGCTTTGGCTGGCTGCACGGCGTGAGAAAACCGAGACCGTCACGGTATTAAGCAAATAAAAAAGCGAGGCCAAAAGGTCTCGCTTTTTTCGATGCGTCTTATCAGGATTCTGGAGGTACCGACATTTCACGGTATTTTACCAGTACCTCATTTTTCACTTCATTCTTATTCTGCAGATCCCACAGTCCGCGATCGATACCATCGTTAATCAGGAAGATTACCCCTGTTTCAATGGCTGACATCAGGCACATCATGACCGGTTCGTTCGAGGTATATCCAATTTCACCTTCCAGCAGACGCTGATAATCAATGAAGCGGAATACACCGGCCTGAACCTCATACGAAAGAATGGTTTTGCTGGTGGTTACCGAGGAAAGCACCTCACCCGTACTGACATTCACAACGCGCAGGTTGACGGCGATTTGATCGAGTTGATATTGCGTATCTGCGCCGATACCAAAGTAACGTGCACCGACACCACCAGATTTCACGTTACTTTCGTAACCAATTATCGACCCTTCAACCATAACGTTAGCCGCCACGAGCGATTGCAATGGTACGCGGTTATTCACGCCAACCGTGCCGTTTTCCTGGGCTGCACGAATGATTTTACGTTCGTTCAGCAGGTTTTGCAGTCCTTGACGTTCCAGCGGAATAAACCAGCGCGAATCCTTAAGCGCGGTGACCAGCATAGCGGTGGCACTTTGTGGCACTGCCGTAGAGAAGTTACTTGCCGGATACGGTTTAAACTGTCCTGTTTCGTCCTGAATGTTGTAAACCGAGACGAAAATCTTTCCTGTTGGCATAGGCAAATGCGTCAAATCACGATAACTCTGTGCCCGAGGCATTAACGTCGGTTTCGCAGCTTCTTTGGGTGGAGCAGTTAAACAACCGCTCAATAAGCACACTGCAACAAGTATCAGAAAGCGCTGCATGATTATTGTCCTTATCTCGATGTTGTTTAAAAGTCTGTTGAGTTAGAAGCCAGACCCGAAACCTGGATCGTGGACGTTTTACCCGTTTTCCGATCGGTAACGTTCAACTGCAATTGCCCATCTTTATTCGCAATATCGACAATATAATCGTTAGTGACCATACGACCCGGTTTGCCGGTATTAATATTGGTTAATAAGCCGCCTAATATTTGCGACTGAATGGCTTGGGTAAAGTTATCCAGTGCAGACGGGGTTTCAATACCAAAATCATCTTTAAAACTGGGATCTTTGTAGGAGTTTTGGGCCTGGGCTTCATTAAGCATGAATGCCCCATTATTTGGGTTGCCACCGAAGTTAGGATTACGGAACTGGAAAGTCATGTTCCCGGCCCAGCTCAGGGGAGCAATCAACATTAATGAAATAACTGTGTGTGCGAGACGCATTACAGCCTCCGGAGAGTAGATGTAGCTAGAATTCATCTTTTGCTAAATCGCCAGTGCTCAACAGAGCCTTATCGATTTGCAGACGATTTACCGCTTCTTCTGTTTGTTCCAGCGCATAACTGATGTTCTTATCGAAGTCTCGTTTCGTTGGGAATAAAAAGGTCTGGTAAATAACGTCCTGATTGACCGTTATTGTTATCCAACTTCCCCACCGTGCACTGGGCCTTTCATTGATTGTTAAGTTGCCAGGATAATCACTTTCCCATTTGTCGCTGAACGCTCGGTAAAAATCGTGGCCGATAGATGAGACAGTATGGTCGGTTAACAATCCGGGAACTTCCACTTCAACAGCGTGTAGGTTCCCGGCAGCAAGCAGGAAACCTGCCGCCGCGATCCAACTTAACTTGCGTTTCATGTTGTTAACGCCTGAGGTTATCGTTTGCCCATGAAACAGCCTGAGTCCTATTTTTAACAGCTATCTTCTTGAAAAGATTATAAAGATGTGTCTTGACTGTATTTTCGCTGATAAATAACGAACGGGCGATTTCAATGTTTGAAGAACCAATGCGTAATTTATTCAGAATCTCTTTTTCACGATGAGTGAGCAAAGCGGACTCTGAACTGTTATAGCGATAATTACCGGAGTGAGTAATGAGATAGCTGGCAAGTTTTTGCGAGAAATAACATTCTCCTCGTAAAATACCTTGCAACCCCTCCACTACGCGCGTCTCGTCTTCGGTGACGTAAAAGACGCCATTAATATGTGGCCAGCTTTCAATATCTCGGAAGGGGTACTCATCAGGGGTATTCAATAATAGCGCGCGGATATTATTGTTTTTCCTGCTAAAGTTGTCCTGCCAGTAGTGGATAAGCTTTTTATCAGCTTCCATCATATCGAAAAGAATGATACTGCCAGCAGCAATATCATCAAAAGAACGTTGAATATTATGCAATTTCCCGTTCAGTGATAGAGATTGCTTTAAATGCTGTAATAATGCTGTCGCTTGTAAAGAAGGTTTAGTGATCAACAGTAATGTATGACTATGTAAACTATGGACTTCATTAAACATGATGAAACCCCACTTTTTTTAACACCCGGCAGCTGCCTCCTCGTTATATAAGAAGACACCAGAAGTACTGACAGATGTTGCACTGCTGTGTGTAAAAACCAATCATAACCTCCAGAGAGGAGGTAAATATAAAAATACTTCGTCCTACTGATTTCAATCTAGCTATTACGAATTTTAAAGCAAGTGTTAATCATGTAACAGGATGTAAAAATCAATATTAATTTGTGAATATTGAGTGTGGGAATTGTTTGTTAATGATAAAAAAGTTGTACATGGTAATAACTGTGCACACATTTTAAAAATCATACAAATTATTATATCTTGTTGATATTTATTGTTATTGATTATTAAAGTCGTGAGTGCTACAGGTATGAGTCTGTCAAAATATCTAAGCCATAGCCGCCTGGTGGGTTCGTCTTAAGAAATCGAGCCTGTTGTGACGGCCTTGTCACATGGTTGCATCACGACAACCTCAGACATCGCAAACGGCGGGGGCCAGCAACCCACCTGACGATTATGTTCAACTCGACAGGAAATATTTATTAAAAAAACTAACTCACGCTGATTGCAGTGTTTTTTGGCATTAATTAATACTTTGAGGTGACACGTAAAATAAAAATAACACTCGCGGGTGAGATATTTAAATTGTTTCCGTCGACATAATCTTCACCGTAACGCAGCGTTAACAAAAAACGAATCGCGTTAACAACGAGCTTTTAATTTTAGACCAGGTCCAGGTGACAACATGAAAAACAGAACGTTATTTGTGATGTTAACATTACTGGGTGCGCCTGGGTTATCAATCGCGGCAGGTCCGGATTTGGCAAATTCGGAATATAACTTCGCGGTTAATGAATTAAGTAAGTCTTCATATAATCAGGCAGCCATTATTGGTCAACAAGGCGTGGGTAATAACGCTGAGGTTCGTCAGGGCGGTTCTAAACTACTGTCAGTTGTTTCTCAGGAAGGTGGGAACAATAGAGCGAAAGTTGATCAATCAGGGACTTATAACCTGGCTTATATCGATCAGACCGGTAACGGTAATGATGCGAGTATTAAGCAGGAGGCTTTTGGTAATACCGCAATGATTATCCAGAAAGGCTCGGGTAACAGAGCGAATATTACGCAGTATGGTACGCAAAAAACAGCAGTTGTAGTTCAGAGACAGTCGCAAATGGCCATTCGCGTTATTCAACGCTAACTATTTACGACGACTTATATCAATCCGATGGGGGTTTACCATGAAACTTTTTAAAGTGGCAGCAATTGCAGCAATCTTTGTTTCTGGCAGTGCTCTGGCTGGTGCGGTTCCACAATACGGCGGTGGTGGTGGTGGCGGTTGGGGTGGCGGTAACAGTGGCCCTAACTCAACTCTGAGCATTTACCAGTACGGTGGCGGCAACTCAGCGGTTGCCCTGCAAACTGACGCTAAAAATTCTGACCTGACTATTACTCAGCACGGTGGCGGTAACGGTGCTGATGTTGGACAAGGTTCTGATGACAGTACTATTGACCTGCTGCAGAAAGGCTTTGGTAACAGCGCAACTCTTGACCAGTGGAATAGCAAAGACTCCACTATGACTGTTAAACAGTTCGGCGGCGGCAACGGCGCGGCAGTAGACCAGACAGCGTCCGGATCCACTGTAACTGTGCATCAGGTTGGTTTCGGCAACAACGCAACTGCGCATCAGTACTAATACTCAATCTGTACTATAAAAAAACAGGGCATATGCCCTGTTTTATTTCGGGAGTTGATCATGCACACCTTATTACTCCTCGCCGCGCTGTCCAGCCAAATTACCTTTAAAACATCGCATGAAGGAAACATGACGACCATTATTCCTCAGGTTGTTCTGACGGAGTCGTGCGTTTGTCAGGTTCAAATTCTCTCCTCACGCGAAGGGCAGGGTGGACAAAGTACGTCGCAGCAGAGAAATACGCTTTCTATACCCGCTAATCAGCCCATTGATTTGTCGCGACTCAGTTTAAATATTGGCCCACAGGACTCGGTGAAAATTGTTGTTACCGTGTCGGACGGGAAATCGCTTCATCTATCGCAACAGTGGCCGACTTCCGAATGAAATATTCGTGAAATCAATATATTGAGTTATTTGGCGATTCTCGGTGAATGTTTCTATGATGTTAATAAGGAAAGCACGACACCCTCAGGGATGATTTCTCATTGAGGAGCCAACCGATGGCAACGTCCATAGCAAAAATAATCACAGGCGTAGGTTTTGTTGTCGCAACTACCCTTTCATCTGCCTCAGCTGCCACTATTGTGAACGGGGGCGTTATTCATTTTCGCGGGGCGATCGTCGAGGACCCTTGCCAAATTAGCCCCAGACAGCAGCAATTAGCCATCTCTTGTCCACATGAAGGCAAAATCAAAACCAGTCACATCAGCTATCGCGACGCGCTTAATGGTTACAACGCGTTTCCAGATGTGGTGACGGTCAGCATGAAGTATATCAATCCAGAGAAATCATTAGCCGTGGTGCAAATCGATTACCGCTAATCAAACGCTCTCCCGTTCCGTATGGGAGAGCTTTTCCAACAATCCCTTTTTCACACCAACGCCACTGCTATACACTTAATAAAAAGGCGGGTAGTAGAGGGTATAGATGAAACCGCAAATTGAAGTTGTGCTCGGGGATATCACGACCCAGCACGTGGACGTGATTGTGAATGCCGCCAATTCATCGCTAATGGGTGGTGGAGGCGTGGATGGCGCAATACATCGCGCCGCCGGACCGCAGCTGCTCGAAGCCTGCAAAGTTGTCCGGCAGCAACAGGGTGAATGCGCTCCTGGGCATGCGGTCATTACGCTGGCAGGCGATCTCCCGGCAAAGGCGGTTATCCATGCCGTGGGCCCCGTGTGGCAGGGTGGAGATCACCATGAAGCGCGGGTTCTGGAAGATGCCTATCGCAACAGCCTGAATTTGGCTGCCGCGAACAGCTATACTACTGTCGCGTTTCCGGCCATCAGTACGGGGGCCTATGGTTTCCCTCGCGCCACGGCGGCAGAAATCGCTATCAACACGGTTTCGGATTATCTCACCCGACGTCGTTTACCGGAGCGGGTATACTTTGTTTGCTATGACGAAGAAAATGCCCGGCTATATCAGCGACTGCTTACCCAACGTGGACAAGACACCGACGCATAAAACGCGGCTCGGGCGCGCTATTGCGCCCGTTAACGCTGAACACCCCGGTTTATGCGGACTCCTTCCTCTTGATGACAGTCTCGACGCTTTCGCCTGCCGCTATCGGCTGGCGGAAATGGCTGAGACGACGCTGGATGTGCAATATTACATTTGGGAAAATGATATGTCGGGGCGGCTGCTGTTTTCCGTCCTGCTGTCTGCGGCCACGCGCGGCGTGCGCGTCAGGCTCTTACTTGACGACAACAACACGCAGGGCCTCGATGAAATCCTGCGCCTGCTGGATGCCCATCCCAATATTGATGTTCGGTTATTCAATCCCTTTTCGTTTCGCTCCCTGCGCGCGCTGGGTTATCTGACTGATTTCGCCCGCCTGAATCGTCGTATGCACAATAAAAGTTTCACCGTCGATGATGAAGTGACGATCGTTGGCGGCAGAAACGTGGGTGATGCCTATTTTGGGGCAGGCAAAGAGCCACTCTTTTCCGATCTGGATGTCATGGCGGTTGGTCCCGTCGTGGCGGATGTCGCCAATGACTTTGAACGCTACTGGGAAAGTGCCTGTGTCTCGACGCTCAAGCAGGTGCTGGAACTGTCGGAAGAAGAAATAGAAGCGCGGATCCAGCCACCGGATGCGTGGTATCAAGATCCCATGACGCAGCGTTATCTCAAAAAGCTGGAGAGTAGCGAATTTATCACCCGGTTAGAGGCGCGGGAGCTGCCGTTGATTTGGGCGCAAACTCGATTACTCAGTGACGACCCGCGCAAAGGGCTGGGCAAGGCAGGGCGTCATTCACTCCTGCCGCAGCGCTTGATGGATGTGATGGGCTCTCCGGTTGAGCAAATTGATATCATCTCGTCTTATTTTGTGCCGACGCGCGCAGGCGTCGCGTTGCTGCTGAATATGGTGAGGAAAGGTGTCAAAGTGGCTATTCTCACCAATTCATTGGCGGCAAACGACGTGGCTGTAGTACATGCCGGTTATGCCCGCTGGCGCAAAAAATTGCTGCGTCACGGTATTGAGTTATACGAGCTCAAGCCGACTCAGGATTTTGTGCCTGGGGTCCGCGATCGCGGATTGACGGGGAATTCTGGCTCCAGCCTGCACGCCAAAACGTTCAGCATCGATGGGAATAAAGTGTTTATCGGTTCGTTAAACTTTGACCCGCGCTCTACGATGCTGAATACAGAAATGGGATTCGTGATTGAAAGTGAAACGCTGGCGCAATTGATTCATGGACGCTTTTTGAAGAGTCGTCATCAAGAGGCCTGGCAGATCCGGCTGAACAAACGTGGACGCCTGACGTGGGTAGAGCATAAAGAGGGGAAAGCGATCGTGCTCGAAAAAGAGCCTGCAACCCGTTTTTGGCAGCGAGTGCTGGTGCGTCTTGCTTATTGGCTACCGGTGGAGTGGTTATTGTAAACGCGCCGGAGTCACCCGGCGCGAAGAGAACTAGTGTGCAGGTTTGATGCTTTCGGCTTTGTTCTGCGGTTTACCGGAGAAAAGGAAACGCAGCAGCGGAATGCGCAGATGAATTTCATACAGCACGACCGCAATACCAATCACAAACACCAGACCGGTGATAAACCCCAGCGTATTAGAGTGAATATGCGGGGTGATATAGGCTCCAAAGAAGAGCGTCAACGGATGATGCACCAGATAGATAAACAGTGATGCATTAACGAAATATGTCACACGTTTCGATTTAAAGTTCAGCAGGCGATGCCCCAGGGCAAACACCACATTGACCATCCACAGCCCCAGCAGCATGGTAATCACGCTCTCCGTTTCATACATCCACGCGTCACCGCTACCGTAACGCTGATTCAGCAGATAGGCGATAAATGCCAGCACGGAACCCACGGTACATCCCCATGACGGGGTAGTGAACAGCGCTTTGAGCTTCGGGGAGATAAAGGCGAGGGCACCGAGCATAAAGAACGGAATGTAGAACAAGGTTTGCATCACAACGAAGTTAAACAGCCCGTCGCTGAGAATGGGGGGATAGACAATAAACAGCGTGCGACGTATCACGCCATAAGCAATACCCAGCAGCAGGAAAATCAGCGACAGCTTCGTGTAAGTCACATTCGCAAGATGGGGCTCATGGTGGCGGCTCAAATGGCGGCGCAACCGGCTAAAGACCCACAGGCTTACCGTGGTCATGACCACCAGTACCAGCAAGAACCACAGATGTGAAATCAGCTCCCAGACCAGCGTGTTGTATTTTTCATAGAAGCTCAGATTAGGCCAATTCTCTGCTTTGCCTTTTACATATTGCAGCATCATAAACTGAGGCAGCGTCAGCAGCGGAATGGCGGTGAGCATTGGGATACCAACACGCTCTACGCGTACTTTCCACCATCGTTTAAGCGGATAGCGCAGAAATAGCATGTAGGAAAAATATCCGGATATCACAAAGAACACCTGCATCCGGAAAGAATGAATAAAATCGTTAAACAGCGTCAACCACCATGACGGCTCTATACTGTTGACATGCCAGGTGTGACTTGAGTAAATCAATGAGATGTGAAATGGGATCCCCAATAGCATCAGCCATGCCCGGATCGAGTCGAGGAAATATTCACGTTGAGTGGGTGCAGTGGTCATTTAACTTTGCGCTTTCTCAGACTTTTCGTCTTATCCCTAAGACCAATAGTGGTTACATTCGAAGGCAACCCTACACCAAGACCGACACCCTGTCTCCAGGATAAGCACGCAAAGTGAAATGAGGGTATGTCACTTGCTTAATCCATGAGCCAGCGAGCTGAACAAAGCGGTGATAATGTTGTCGGATTGCCTGAAATTCCAGTAAAATGGATCGGATCGAATTAAGCACACAAAGGGGGAAGTGCTTACTTATTATGAAACATAAATCAAAAATGATGAAAATGCGTTGGTTGGGTGCGGCAGTGTTGTTGTCCCTGTATACCTCATCGGCTTGGTCTTTTACCATCGATGACGTCGCAAAACAGGCTAAATCGATGGCTGGTAAGAGCTACGAGGCGCCTAAAAGTAACCTGCCCTCCGTCTTCCGCGATATGAAATATGCGGACTATCAGCAGATCCAGTTCAATCACGATAAAGCGTACTGGAACAATATTAAAACCCCGTTCAAGCTTGAGTTCTATCATCAGGGTATGTACTTCGACACCCCGGTGGCCATCAATGAAGTGACGGCGACTGCGGTACGTAAGATCAAGTACAACCCGGATTATTTTAATTTTGGCGATGTGCAGCACGATAAAGACACGGTTAAAGACCTGGGTTTTGCAGGCTTTAAAGTGCTTTATCCCATTAACAGTAAAGATAAAAACGACGAAATCGTCAGCATGCTCGGTGCCAGCTATTTCCGCGTAATCGGTTCTGGCCAGGTTTATGGTCTTTCCGCTCGCGGTCTGGCGATTGATACCGCGTTGCCGTCTGGCGAAGAGTTCCCGCGTTTTCGTGAGTTCTGGATTGAGCGTCCAAAACCAACCGATAAGCGTTTAACGATCTACGCCTTGCTGGATTCCCCGCGCGCAACGGGTGCGTATCGCTTTGTCATTATCCCTGGCCGTGACTCGGTCATTGACGTGCAGTCTAAAATCTATCTGCGCGATAAAGTGGGTAAACTGGGCGTAGCACCGTTAACCAGTATGTTCCTGTTTGGGCCAAACCAGCCTTCTCCGACGACTAACTTCCGTCCGGAACTGCATGATTCCAACGGTCTGTCTATTCATGCCGGCAACGGTGAATGGATCTGGCGTCCGCTGAACAACCCGAAACATCTGGCCGTTAGCAGCTTTGCGATGGAAAACCCGCAGGGCTTTGGTTTGCTACAGCGCGGCCGTCAGTTCTCACGCTTTGAAGATCTGGACGATCGTTACGATCTGCGTCCAAGCGCGTGGGTAACGCCGAAAGGTGATTGGGGCAAAGGTAAAGTTGAGCTGGTGGAAATTCCAACCAACGATGAAACCAATGACAACATCGTCGCTTACTGGACGCCGGATCAGCTTCCGGAACCTGGTAAAGAGATGAACTTCAAATACACCATCAACTTCAGCCGCGACGAAGATAAGTTGCATGCGCCGGACAATGCGTATGTCATGCAAACGCGTCGTTCAACCGGTGATGTGAAGCAGTCTAATCTTATTCGTCAGCCTGATGGCACGGTCGCATTTGTCGTGGATTTCACGGGTCAGGATATGAAAAAACTGACGCCGGACACGCCTGTTACCGCGCAGACCAGCATTGGCGACAATGGTGAAATTGTTGAAAGCACCGTGCGTTACAACCCGGTGACGAAAGGGTGGCGCTTAACGCTGCGCGTGAAAGTGAAAGATGCGAAACAGACCACTGAAATGCGTGCTGCGCTGGTCAATGCCGATCAGCCGCTGAGTGAAACCTGGAGCTATCAGCTACCTGCTAATGAATAATACAACTGAATACATCGATGCCATGCCGCTGACGGAAACGGAAAAAGCGGCACTGCCTGCGAGCGACATCCGCGCGGTTCATACCGCGCTGGATGGTGAACATCATCAGTTTACTCGTGATGATGACACCCCGCTTGGGTCAGTAAAAGCGCGTCTGGAGCAGGCATGGCCAGACTCGCTGGCAGAAGGGCAACTGATCAAAGACGATGAAGGCCGCGCGCAGCTTCAGGCAATGCCGAAAGCGACGCGTTCTTCGATGTTCCCGGATCCGTGGCGCACCAACCCGGTGGGTCGCTTTTGGGATCGTCTGCGCGGGCGTGAAGTCACGCCGCGCTATTTGTCTCGTTTGACGAAAGAGCAGCAGGCCAATGAGCAGAAATGGCGTACCGTCGGGACTATCCGCCGTTATACCCTGCTGGTGCTAACGCTGGCGCAAACCGTTGTCGCCACCTGGTACATGAAAACCATCCTGCCTTATCAGGGCTGGGCGATGATTAACCCTGCCGATATGGTAGGGCAGAATCTGTGGGTTTCATTCATGCAGTTGCTGCCTTATATCCTGCAAAGTGGAATCCTTCTGCTATTTGCGGTTCTCTTCTGCTGGGTCTCGGCCGGTTTCTGGACCGCGCTGATGGGCTTCCTGCAATTGCTGATGGGACGTGACAAATACAGCATTTCAGCCTCAACGGTCGGGGATGAACCCCTCAATCCTGAGCATCGTACTGCGCTGATTATGCCTATCTGTAACGAAGACGTTGACCGCGTATTTGCGGGACTGCGTGCCACCTGGGAGTCGGTAAAGGCGACCGGGAACGCGGCGCACTTTGACGTTTATATCCTGAGCGATAGCTACAACCCGGATATCTGTGTTGCTGAGCAAAAAGCGTGGATGGAACTCATCGCAGAAGTGCAGGGCGAAGGTCAGATTTTCTACCGTCGCCGTCGCCGTCGTGTGAAGCGTAAAAGCGGCAACATTGATGACTTCTGCCGTCGCTGGGGCAATCAGTACAGCTACATGGTGGTGCTGGATGCAGACTCGGTGATGACCGGTGAGTGTCTGACCGGGCTGGTGCGTTTAATGGAAGCGAACCCGAATGCCGGGATCATCCAGTCTTCGCCAAAAGCTTCCGGTATGGACACGCTGTACGCGCGCTGCCAGCAGTTTGCCACGCGCGTATACGGGCCGCTGTTTACGGCTGGTCTGCACTTCTGGCAGTTGGGTGAATCCCACTACTGGGGTCACAACGCGATTATCCGCGTGCAGCCGTTTATCGAGCATTGTGCGTTGGCTCCGCTGCCGGGCGAGGGCTCATTTGCGGGTTCTATTCTGTCGCATGACTTTGTAGAGGCGGCGCTGATGCGTCGTGCCGGATGGGGCGTATGGATTGCCTACGATCTGCCGGGTTCTTATGAGGAATTGCCACCGAACCTGCTGGATGAACTCAAGCGCGACCGTCGCTGGTGTCATGGTAACCTGATGAACTTCCGTCTGTTCCTTGTGAAAGGGATGCATCCGGTTCACCGTGCGGTGTTCCTGACGGGCGTAATGTCTTATCTCTCTGCACCGCTCTGGTTTATGTTCCTGGCGCTGTCCACTGCGTTACAGGTTGTGCATGCCCTGACGGAGCCACAGTACTTCCTGCAACCGCGCCAGCTGTTCCCGGTGTGGCCGCAGTGGCGTCCTGAACTGGCGATTGCGCTGTTTGCCTCCACCATGATTCTGCTGTTCCTGCCTAAGCTGCTGAGCATCATTTTAATTTGGTGCAAAGGCTCGAAGGAGTATGGCGGGTTCTGCCGTGTCACGCTTTCTCTGCTGCTTGAAGTGCTGTTCTCTGTCCTGCTGGCGCCGGTACGTATGCTGTTCCACACGGTCTTTGTGGTGAGCGCGTTCCTGGGCTGGGAAGTGGTCTGGAACTCGCCGCAGCGTGACGATGACTCCACGCCGTGGAGCGAAGCGTTTAAGCGTCATGGTTCGCAAATGTTGCTCGGTCTGGTGTGGGCGGCGGGTATGGCGTGGCTCGATCTGCGCTTCCTGTTCTGGCTGGCGCCGATTGTCTTCTCGCTGATTCTGTCGCCGTTTGTGTCCGTGATTTCAAGTCGTTCGACGATGGGCTTGCGTACTAAACGCTGGAAGCTGTTCCTGATCCCGGAGGAGTATTCTCCGCCGCAGGTACTGGTCGATACCGACAAGTACCTGGCGATGAACCGCAATCGTTCGCTGGAAGATGGCTTTTTACACGCGGTATTTAATCCGTCGTTTAACGCCCTGGCTACCGCAATGGCCACCGCTCGTCACCGTGCCAGCCACGTGCTGGAGATCGCTCGCGATCGTCACGTTGAGCAGGCGCTAAATGAAACGCCAGAAAAACTCAGTCGCGACCGTCGTTTGGTGCTTCTTAGCGATCCGGTGACGCTGTCTCGCTTACACTACCGTGTCTGGTCAGCTCCGGAGAGATACTCTTCGTGGGTTAACTACTATGCGGACCTGAAACTAAATCCTCAGGCGCTGAAGGCGAAGTAAGCCGAACGAAAGTGAAAATACCGGCCATTCGGCCGGTATTTTTTTACACGAGGTATAAATGAGAATACTCATTGTGGTCACGATGTCGCTGTTGCTCAGCGGATGTGGCAGCATTATCAGTCGTACCATTCCCGGTCAGGGTCACGGCAACCAATATTATCCCGGCGTACAATGGGATGTTCGGGACTCCGCGTGGCGTTACCTCACGGTGCTCGACTTACCCTTCTCGCTGGTTTTTGATACGTTACTGCTTCCTATCGACGCCCAGCATGGCCCCTACGAGTAGGGCCTGATTAGCGTTCGTCCCACTCATCCGCTGCGGCTTGTCCCTCTTCAGTATCCAGTGGGGGCTCAAGCTGAAACTCACCTTCATCCCACTCGTGCAGGGTATTTTCTTCTAACCACTCCTGACGCAGTTCAATTTCATCGTAGTCACCGTCGAAAACAGCCTGAGCGCCTTCACCACTAAGGAGCGGCAGACATTCGCCGGGTTCGGTGTCGTCTACAAAAAACTCAGCCTGCCACATAATATCGCCGTCCTGCAGGACATACTTTTGGATATTGAGTTGTTGGACATCCGCGTCTTCTTCTTCGATCCCGGGACTGTTTGCCAGGAACTCTTCACGAGCGGCATCAATAGCTTCTTCCAGCGTGGCGTACATAGTCATCGGTGTCTCCCTGTGATTCTCAGTAGTGTTCAGGGAAAGAATAGCTGATTCTGTGGTTTTGCAAGTATGAATGCGCCAATAAGTGGTCGTGCTGATGGCTTATTCACGCAGCGTGATATTTTTATCATCACCTTGCAAACGTGCGGGACGTGAGGCTCGCGCAATGCTTCGCCAGGAGTAGAACGCGTTAAACAAGACCACGCTGGCCGTGACAATGAATACCGCACGAAATCCAAAGCTTGCAGAAATGCCTGCCCCAACGAGTGGCCCCGTGACGTTACCGATGTCGCGAAATGACTGGTTATAGCTGAATATTCGCCCGGCAATCTGGTTCGTCGAGTTGTAAACCAGCAGCGTTTGTACCGCCGGGAGCAGTGCGCCATCGGCAGCGCCAAGCAGAAAACGCAGCAGTCCAAGCTGCCAGGGCGACTGCACCAGCGACATGGGGATCAACAGTAAAACCGAAAACACTAATGCCGCAATCAGGATTTTTTCCGGGCCAATTCGATCGCCAAGCTTGCCTAAACGCGGTGCGCTGAGCAAGGCGGCAACGCCAGGGACAGACGCGATAAGACCGCTGATAAAGGCAATATTATTGACGTTACCTGCCAGGTCGCGCACGTAAAGCGTGAGAATAGGTGCGATGGAACCGGTCGCGACCTGGATAATCATTGTCGTCACGAACAGACTGAGGACCAGTTTCGGGTTTTTTAGCGAACCGATGACTTGTCGCGCATGCAGCATCTCTTTTTTGGGGACCGGGGTAAATTCTTCCCGGATGCAGAACCAGGTCAGCAGAAAACAGGCAAAAAGCACGCTGGCGGTAATGAAGAATACGGGACGCAAGCCATAGCTGTCCGCCATCAAACCCCCTGCTAGCGGCCCCAGCAGTGCACCGCTCACGCCGCCTGTCGACAAGGTTCCTAGCGCCCAACCGCTTTTATGGCGCGGGATTTGGGTGGCAATAAGAGCGTTAGCATTAGGCACAAATCCGCCTAATAAACCAAGAAGCGCGCGCAGGATTAAGAATTGCCAGATATTTTGCGCAAATCCCATCAGGACCATAATGATTGCCATACCCAACGCGGAACGCAGCAGCATGATCTTGCGCCCTTTGCGATCGGCAAGCCCACCCCAAAACGGTGAGGCAATAGCGGAAAACAGGAAGGTGATACTGAACACCAAACCGGACCACATATTCAGCGCGCTATGGCCCGTCACGCCAAGCTGTTCGACGTATAACGGCAAGAAAGGCATGACCAGGCTAAATCCGGCACCGGTAAGAAAGCATCCAAGCCAGGCAACCGTGAGGTTACGTTTCCAGTTTATGGGGGCATCTGAGGGTGACATAACTATCCGCAAAACAATAATAGAGGTAATAAGCCTGCTAATTATGCGCCTGCGTTATGATTGCCGCAATGTGAGAGGGCTTTTAAAGCTAAATTGCGGGCGGCTTTGTGGCCGCCGGATCAACGATTAATAGCGTGAAGGCATGCCTTCTGGGCGGGTTTTAAAGCGGCGATGGAGCCACATGTACTGGTCCGGGGCAAGCATGATGCATTGTTCGATCACGTTGTTCATCCATCTTGCCGTGGTTTCAGCATCATCAAGCGGTGGGGCGAGGGTAGGCTCAAGCATTATCAGCTCATAGCCTTTCCCGTCGGGCTTACGCCGTGGCACAAAAGGCACGACAGCGGCCTTTGACGTACGGGTCAGGATCCAGGTTCCCGTGGTCGTCGCTGCTTTCTCAACGGCAAAGAACGGCACAAACACGCTGGATTGCGGACCATAGTCGTGATCCGGGGCATACCAGATGACTTCGCCGTTCTTCAGGGCACGGATCATCCCTTTGAGATCTTTGCGGTCGATCATGCCTTTGTTGGACCGCATCCGTCCTCGCGTTTGCAACAGGTCGATAACCGGGTTGTCGTTCGGGCGATAAACGCCAATTCCCGGCGTCTGCATACCAAACATCCGCGCGCCGATCTCAAGCGTCAGAAAATGTATGCCGATTAGCAGGACGCCCGTTTTTTGTGCTTGCAGGGTGTTTATCGGTTCCATGCCGGTACCCGTCACCTCAAACCAGCGCGCCATGCGCTTATCATTCCAGAACCAGGCCATACCCGTTTCCATCAGGCCCATGCCGACGGACTGGAAATTTTCAATGACTAGCTTACGACGTTCGATCGTGTCCATCTGCGGGAAGCACAGTTCCAGATTGCGGTTGGCGATGTTAACGCGGCGCTTCATAAAGCGGTGAGCAAGCGTGCCAAGACCGCAACCAAGGCGATAGATGACAGGATAGGGGAGTTGGACAAGTAACCACAACAAGCCGATACCACACCAGGTGGGCCAATAGCGCGGGTGAAGCAGCTCCGTTGAAAATTTAGGTAAATGAGTCATAACGTTCCTGTATTCGTTCGTCCTATAACCTGCATTCTCACATTTTTTTGAATCATAACCAAAATCAATGAATGCGAACTGAGCATTAATGCAGCGATTGTTATTACAAAATTATTTCATTAAGGGAAATGTAGCGCAAAATGTGGGGATGTAAATTCGCATTGTTTGCTATATGATGCTGCCCGATTTTCATTCTCTTCACGATTGCAGGAACCGTACACCATGCCAGTGTTACATAACCGTGTATCGAATGAGATGTTGAAAGCGCGCATGTTGGCAGAAACCGAACCGCGCACAACCATCTCGTTCTACAAATATTTTACTATTGCTGACCCTCAAGCAACGCGCGACATACTCTATAAAGCCTTTGAAACGCTGAAGGTATTTGGTCGTGTTTACCTTGCCCATGAAGGTATCAACGCACAGATTAGCGTGCCTGAGAGCAATGTCGACGCGTTCCGCGATTTCCTGTACGCCTTTGACCCGGCGTTTAACGATTTACGTCTTAATATCGCCTTAGATGATGACGGGAAATCTTTCTGGGTGCTGCGTATGAAGGTGCGTGAGCGCATTGTCGCCGATGGTATTGACGATCCGACGTTCAACGCCGGTGATGTCGGTGAATACCTGAAAGCAGCAGAAGTGAATACCATGCTCGACGATCCGGACGTGGTGTTTATTGATATGCGTAATCACTACGAATACGAAGTGGGACATTTCGAGAACGCGCTAGAAATCCCGGCAGATACCTTCCGCGAGCAGTTGCCAAAAGCGGTTGAGATGATGCAGGAGCACAAAGACAAAAAAATCGTGATGTACTGCACCGGTGGGATCCGCTGTGAAAAGGCCAGTGCCTGGATGAAACACAGCGGCTTTAACAAGGTCTGGCACATTGAGGGTGGAATCATCGAATACGCGCGCCGTGCCCGTGAACAGGGTTTACCGGTGCGTTTTATCGGTAAGAACTTTGTCTTTGACGAGCGGATGGGGGAGCGCATCTCAGAAGACGTGATTGCCCATTGTCATCAATGCGGAACGCCTTGTGATACACACACCAATTGTAAGAACGATGGCTGCCATCTTCTGTTTATCCAGTGTCCGGTGTGTGCGGAAAAATACAACGGCTGCTGTAGCGAATTGTGTAGCGAAGAGAGCGTGTTGCCTGAAGAGGAACAGCGTCGCCGTCGGGCTGGGCGCGAAAACGGCAATAAGATCTTTAATAAATCGCGCGGTCGATTAAATACCAAACTGGGTATTCCAGACCCGGAATAAGCGCGAATCAACACCCGGTAGCACGTTGCGTACCGGGTGATTTCAAATTACTTCTGCTGCACGCCTTCGACAGAAATGATCAAATCCACTTCCTGCGATGCCGGTCCTAAATCGGTGGTGATATTGAAATCTTTCAGGCGAATTTTGCCCGCGGCTTCAAAGCCCGCTCGTTTCCCGCCCCACGGATCGTCACCCTGACCGATGAGTTTTGCCTCAAGTGTGACCGGTTTCGTCACGCCGTTCAGCGTCAAATTGCCGGTAATATCAAGATCGTCACCGTCTTTTTTCACTTCGGTTGAGGCAAAGGTAGCCTGCGGGAATTTGGCGACGTTGAGGAATTCGGCGCTGCGCAAATGTTTATCGCGCTCAGCATGGTTTGTGTCCAGGCTGTTGGTATTAATGGTGACATTGACTTTGTCCGCTGCGGGATTTTTTTCGTCAAAGCTGAAGGTTCCATCGAAATCTTTAAACGTGCCGTACAGCCAGCTGTAACCCAAATGCTGAATGCGAAAATTCACAAAAGCATGCTGGCCTTCTTTATCAATTTTGTAATCAGCGGCAACGGCAGAACCGGTGGTGAATAACAGTGAACCTAATGCGATACCCAACAGGCGTTTTTTCATTTTATGCTCCAGAGTCAATGGACGATCGGCCCAGCATGCGCTTTAGCGTGTCGTCTTTATCGATGAAATGATGTTTAAAGGCAGCGAGCCCATGCAGTACAGAAAGAATGACTACGCTCCAGGCGAGCCAAAAATGAATCGTGCCGGCCAAATCTGCCTGCGAACCCGCGTCGGTCAGTGTGGCGGGAATGTCGAACAGGCCAAATACGCTGATCGGTTTACCATCGGCTGTGGAAATAAGATATCCGCTGATCAAAATGGAAAATAACAGGGAGTAAAGCGCAATATGAGCGCCCACCGCGCTGACCCGCGTGAAAGCGCTGTGGGTTTTCTGTGCAGGCGGTGGCGGCGAAATAAAGCGCCATACCACGCGAACAACGAGCGCCATCATCAATAAAATGCCGATGCTTTTATGCAGTTCAGGCGCCTGGTGATACCAGCCGTCATAATAGCTTAATGTGACCATCCAAAGCCCAAGGCCAAACATCCCGTATACTACTAAGGCGATTAACCAGTGTAGTAACATGGATATTATCCCATAGCGTGCAGAAGAATTACGCAATTGCATAAAGATGACCATCACCAATTAAAGAGAAGGTAAAAATGGCCTGTGAGAAACATTATTGCAACTGATTTTTAACGATAAGGATTATTACATATTGTATTTCAATTTTATTGAAAAGGATTGCGGGATGTAATTCAATGCCTTCGTGCAAAAAAGCTTGTAGTGGAGGAAGATGAGGGCTGCTGCGACGGGGAGGGGATTCAAATAATTTGCTAATGAATTCAGTTTTTATAAAGTAATGTCAATTAACGTCAGGTGGCATTTTCAGAAAAATACAATGTAAATAATGTCGATGATTGCCAGTAAACACCAAAGCAATATATAGAGCATCAAGTGCTCCCGAATATTGTTGATGAGGTAATCAAAAATCCTGCGCATATTTTCCATTTACTTTTAAAAGACAAAGGCTCCGGATGAACGGAGCCAGACGGGGGCATTATCCACGAAAACGTGAAAGCGAGAAGGGGGTGAGATCAAACGTCGGAGCAATCCCTTGTGCAAACTGCGCGGCAATTTCGCCCAGTACTGATGCAAATTTGAAACCATGGCCGCTCAATCCGGTAATCAGCAGCGTATTGTCATGCCCGGGTAGCGTATCGATAATAAAATCTTCATCAGGTGTATTGTCATAGGTGCAAGCCGCACCATGCAGCAACCCGCCAATACCCGGCAGGACGTTACGTAAGAAGTTAAAGGCCTCGGAACCATCGCTCGGATAGGCACCAAATGGCTTACGTTCTTCTGGCGAATGGATGTTTTGCCCACCGTTATGTTTGCCAATTTTCAACGCGTCTTTTTCAGAAGGGAAGCCGTAGAACTGATCCCCGTCAGGCAATTTTCCGGTGAAAGCCGGGAATTTATTCTGGGTGCTGTATCGTCCATCGGCCTGGAACCAGGAGAAGACTTTGCGAACGGGCTGAATTGGCAAGTCTGGCAGTAGCTTTGTTACCCAGGTGCCGGCGCTGATCAGCAGGCGAGACGCGGTAAACGGACCTTCCGGAGTCTGCACCGTCACGCCGTCAGCGTGATGGGTAATGGTCTCCACGGGGCAGTTAAATAATTGCGCGCACCCTGCTTGTTCGGCAAGGGCGACCCAGGTTTTGATTGCCGTTTCGCAGTGCAGTACCCCTGAGTTCGCTTCGTATAAGCCAATGTAATCGGTTGGGACAACGATTTCCGGCCAGCGTTTCATGATGGCACCTGCCTCCAGACGCTCGACGTCCAGATGGTATTGCCGTGCGCTCTGTTCGACGTTCGCCAGAAACTCTGAGTTGGCCGGACCAAGATTGACGACGCCGGTACGCTCAAAGATAGGGTCTTCGCTTAAGGCGGATAATTCGTCCCAGAGCGTTTGCGCCCTGAGCACAAGCGGGACGTAGCGTTCACCTTCTCCGTAAGCGTGGCGAATAAGCCGAGTGTCGCCATGGTGGCTGCCATCAGAATGAGGCGGAAGGTGAGCGTCAATCATCAAAACGTTCAAACCGGCTTGCGTTGCGTAATAGCCTGCCGCAGAACCCACGGATCCGCTGCCAATAATGATTAAATCGTATTTCATAAGGATCTCTTAAATCAGCGCTTTAGTTAGCAGAGTAATTAAGATGGAGGCGTTGTTCAAGGAAGAAATAAATGAGGCACCACAAGGGTGCCCGCTGAGTGAATGTTGGGCATTATCTTAATGCCGACGATACTCATTTGCCTGGTAGTCGCCAGATTCTATTTTTGCAATACCTGCTTCTAAAATAGAAATAAACTGACGTGCAACATCTGTGGTAAGCCACAGTGTCTGTCCAACTTCTGCGTCTTCACGAGCTGGTTGATTTGGGGTCTGGTAGTGCAAACGCAACATGAGTGCGTCATAGCTGTCTACGGTACTGATGTCCCAACCGACGAGTGGATGGGTCTGGATGACTTCATTATTCTTTTCCATCGTAACCCCTTATTGCGTGTTAAAAGACAACGACTGTGAGGTTCCATGCTGTTTTTCTGAAGCAATTTCAGTATATCAATAAATAACCGTTACGAAGGGAAAATAAACAGGTAGCAACACATTTTTGTGCTTTTTAGGATTCTTTGAACAGTAAACCGCCATCTTATTCATCTTTTTTTAAGAAGATGGGCAATTAATTTGAACTTAATTTAAATTCTATAAAAAAAAAGCCGGGGCGACCCGGCGAAAAAAAACAATGAGGGAGCAATAATTAATCTGTGATAAACCAGTCGTCGGCGCTTTCCCAGGTTTCCTGAAGAATTTCGCTGATGCGATCTTTATCGTCTTTGGCTGCACCGATGACAGAAAGGTTGTTGGCTGTAGCGTAGCGCACCGTTACGGCTCCATCACGATCGGGAAAAGAGTTGTTAATGCGGCGGGATAATTCCCCAGCAAGCGCGTCCAGCGCGCCAGCGGGTAATACGGTAGTTTTGGCGACGGTCACTTCAATACGCATAATTGCCCCCTGTGTAATGTACTGTTTATTTATACAGGCATATCATAAAACTTACAACAAGGAGCAATCACTTTTTAGCGTTTTATCGTCCAGTTGACGGTTTCGCCCGCCAGGAAGGGGATCAGCGTGTCGTCAGTCAGCGCGATAGATTCTTCTACCAGGCTTGGCTTACGTTCAAGTTCGATAAAGGTTTCATTCACTGGCAGGCTGTAGAAACGCGGGCCATTCAGTGAGCAAAACGCTTCAAAATGCGCTAAGGCATTCATCTCTTCAAAAACGGTAGCGTAGCTCGCCAGCGCCGTAGGTGCATTGAAACAACCAGCACAGCCACAGCTTGCTTCTTTGCGATGACGAGCGTGCGGGGCGGAGTCGGTTCCCAGGAACGCGCGCGTAAAGCCACTGGCAACCAGCTCGCGTAGCGCCTGCTGATGAATATTACGTTTGAGGATAGGCAGGCAGTACAGATGCGGGCGCACGCCACCCACCAGCATGTGGTTACGATTGAACATCAAATGTTGGGGCGTAATCGTGGCGGCAAGCAGGTCGTTCCCGTCACGCACGTATTCCGCGGCATCTTTCGTCGTGATGTGTTCAAAGACGACTTTCAGTCCGGGCAGACGCTGGCGCAGCGGCTCCATCACCGTGTCGATAAAACGCGCTTCACGGTCGAAGATATCGATGTCGGCATGGGTGACTTCGCCGTGGATCAGCAGCGGCATCCCCAGTTTTTCCATGCGCTCCAGAACGGGCATGATGGCGTCAATGCTGGTTACGCCGTGGCTTGAGTTAGTGGTCGCATTGGCTGGATAGAGTTTGGCGGCGGTAAACACACCTTCATTAAAGCCACGTTCCACTTCGTTCGGATCGAGTGAATCGGTCAGATAGCAGGTCATGAGCGGCGTAAAGTCATGCCCGGCGGGAACGGCATCAAGAATGCGCTGACGATAGGCAATAGCAGCATCAACGGTGGTGACTGGCGGTGCCAGGTTAGGCATCACGATCGCACGGCCATAGATTTCACTGGTGTAAGGAACGACGGTTTTAAGCATGTCGCCATCGCGCAAATGGATATGCCAGTCGTCTGGGCGGCGGATTTTGAGAACCTGGGGGTGTGCAGTCATTGATATGCTCCGGCTTATCAGGAATCAGTCATAAGGATGGCTGTTTTTGCCGGACACAAATCATATGCGGAAACGTTTTCGTTTGCACACTTTTGTGCAAAAACTTTTGTACAGAAAGAAGGGCGCCGTCGCGCCCATCGGATTAGTCAGTGAACGGGATGATGATTTGGCCTGGCTTCACCTCAATACCTTTCGCGTATTTCTTCGCTAGCGCCTCGCCCTGACTTTTATCCTCGCTGAGAATATAAGCAGGCTGCTGATTGAAGTAATTGCGCAGCGACTGATTGAGGTAAGGCATCAGCGTCTGAAGCACCGGCTTCATTTTTTCCGGTGTGACTTCGGCATCGACAACTTCCATCTCCTGCAGATAAATCGCCCCTTTTTCTTTATTGAAGACCGGTAGCGCTTTGAGCTTCAGCTTGATGTTCGCCTTCTGACTGCCGAACAGGGAGTTCATATCCAGACTGGCATCGCCAGAGAGCATGACTTTGTTAGGCTCTTCACGTCCAATCTGGCTGACGAGATTATTCAGAACGATATGGGCATCGGCCACGCCGGGTACACCAATATCTTTCGAGAAATTGTTATGTTTTTCCAGCGCCTGATTAATTTCCTGCTCGCTGACGGTGTACTGAGTCAACTGGTTACAACCCACCAGCAGGCCGCTGACAATGAGTGCCGCAGCAATAACGATTTTTTTCATGGGGTTCCTCAACATGATATCGGCGCATCTGTCCTGATGCGTCAGTATGTCAGTCGGATAATCCCGAGACCAGCAGAAAAAGCTGATAATGAAAGGGGCAGGAGAGTCCTCCCACCCCCGAAGGCCTTAGGTAGCCTGAGATGAGAGTAGATTGATTTGCGTCTGCTTAGCCATATTGTCGCGGTAATCGGCTACGCGCGACGGCCAGGTTATCCCGGAAACCAGCGTCAGGTTTCGCAGTATCGGGAACAGATGAATATCGTCCTCGGAGAGTTCCCCGTTGACCGCGTTAGGCTTGACGATCAGTTTATCGAGGGCGCGTAAATCGTCGCTGATATTTTTCACCAGCCCCGCAGTATGGGAAAGGTGCTCGTCAAAGCTGCCGATAGCCGCCTCTTTTTTCTTCACAAAATAGTCGCGCGCCTGGGGCGTGGCAAACTCATCGAAAGCGCCTTTCGCGAATCGTGGAATCAAGAGACGATTGACATAGCCATTCACCTTGCGCAGCCAGTCGGCGATAGCGGGATTGGGTTTTCCCGTCAGGAGCGGCTTGCCATCCAGTTTGTCGACATAATGCACAATATCCATGCTTTCAGGGAGATAGCGGCTATCGTCCTTTTGCAGAATGGGTGCCATTTTTTTGCCAATCATGCGGGTCGGGGTGGCTTCATCGTCATTGAGCAGCGTAACCAGCTCAATAGGGAGGTTCTTCAGCCCGAAAATCATACGGGCTTTTAGGCAGAACGGGCAGTGATCGTAGATATAGAGCTTCACGTTTCTCCTCCATGTGTTGACCATCAGTCTTCAGTATGGCGGAGAAAAAAGCATGTTTCAAATCAAGCCCCTGGCTCAAGCATGCCGCTGGCGCTTCGTTTCGCACTAAATTGCCACCACAGCGCAAGCAGGGTGATGAAGCCTACAACGCCGAGCATCACCCACGGCAATTCCGGCTGATTCATCGCTTTACCGGCATCGAAAAGCCATCCGCCACCGGCATAACCTAATGCGCCGCCCAGGGCTAATCCCAGGCGGCTGAACCCCATATAACTGCCGCGCGCACGGGGATCGGCAAGACTTGCGCCCAGTGTTTCACGTGCGGGCTCGGCAATGATTGACCCAATATAGAAGGTGCTAATCAGGACAAAGAGCTGCTGGAGCGTACCCACTAACCCAATCGGCATCATGCTGAGCGTCATCAGCAGGAGTCCGGCCATCAAGCGATGTTCAAGGCGAAAACGCTTTTCACTCCAGCGCGCGATGGGATAGAGCAACGTCAGCGACAGGCAGGCTTCAATCGCGTACATCCATTTCACGGCCGCCGGAGTGCCCGCGATATCGTTAACCATAATCGGCAGCATCAGCATGACCTGCACCGCCAGCATGTAGTAGCCCGTCAGCGTGAGGACATAAGTGACAAAGCGTTTATCGGCTAATACGCGCCCCAGCCCTTCACGCACCGGGGCTTTCACCGTGGAGAGTTTCCAGGCTGGCAGCAGCCAGGCGTTAAACCCTGCGCACAGAATGAACAGCGCCGCGCCGGTAGCACAGACCAGCCGGAAGTCATATTGCAGAAGCCAGCTTCCGAGCAGTGCGCCAATCACCGCGCCAGCGCTGTCCTGCATCATCAGCAGAGAGAAAAAACGACCGCGTTGACGAGGACGGATCAGCTTGACAACCAGGGCGGTGCGCGGAGGATCGAACAGCGTACCGCCAAGCCCCGAAAGAAAGCAGGAAAACCACAACAGCCAGGGATCGTGTGCAATCCCCATCGTCGCGAATCCCGCGGCACGCAACAGCATACCGGTGACAATCATCGGTTTTGCACCAAAGCGGTCGGCAATGGCACCGCCAAATACCCCTAATCCCTGCTGAACAAACTGACGTAATCCCAGCGCAATACCGACCATTAATGCCGCCCAGCCCATTTGATCGACAAAGCGAATTGAGATCAGCGGGAATACGACAAAAAAGCCGAGTACAACCAGCATGTTATCCACTAACAGAAAGTATTTACCCAGGTTTCGGGCCTGTGATACGCGGGACATTTTCCCTCCAGGGAAAAATACGCTTGTTCATTCGCGTTGAAAAAGGTGAGCAGGCTAATATTCTGCGGTGTCGCCGCACTTTTTCCCATATCTCCAGCGACAATATTTTTTTATCAAGAAGAGGGTTTGATTCAGCATTTTCATCGATTTTTGTGAAATGAGCAGAAAATGGTATGTCACTGTTTTCACAGAAGGCACTGGCGCAGGTATAGTAAAGATAACGGGTAGAACAGAAGTGACGGGAAGGAGTGGTATCGATGTTTGGCTATCGCAATAATGTGCCAAAAGTACGCCTGACAACAGACAGACTGGTCGTTCGTCTGGTGCATGAGCGTGATGCCTGGCGTCTGGCGGATTATTACGCCGAGAATCGCCAGTTTTTAAAACCCTGGGAACCCGTGCGCGACGAGAGCCACTGCTATCCTTCTGGCTGGCAGGCTCGACTCAACATGATCGCAGAATTCCATAAGCAAGGGACCGCCTATTATTTTGCGCTGCTGGATCCTGAGGAAAAAGAAATTATCGGTATCGCCAACTTTTCTAACGTGGTGCGCGGATCGTTTCACGCCTGCTATCTGGGCTATTCGATAGGTCAAAAATGGCAAGGGCAGGGCTTAATGTTTGAGGCGCTGACGTCGGCGATACGCTATATGCAGCGTACGCAGCATATCCATCGCATTATGGCTAATTATATGCCGCACAATCAGCGTAGCGGCGATTTGCTGACGCGGCTTGGATTTGAAAAAGAAGGTTATGCCAAAGATTACCTTCTCATCGACGGCGAATGGCGTGACCACGTGCTGACGGCGTTAATCACCAAAGAATGGACCGCAGGTCGTTAAGGAGAAAAGATGAACTATCAGTTAACTGCCACCGAAGCGCGCGTTATTGGCTGCCTGCTGGAAAAACAGGTCACCACGCCAGAGCAATATCCCCTTTCGGTCAATGCGGTGACGATGGCGTGTAACCAAAAATCAAATCGTGAGCCAGTAGTGAATCTCAGCGAGCATGACGTGCAGGAACAACTGGACGCGCTGGTTAAACGACACTATCTGCGCACCGTCAGCGGGTTCGGGAATCGCGTCACTAAGTATGAACAACGTTTTTGTAATTCCGAGTTTGGCGCGCTGAAGCTCAACGCCGCCGAAGTCGCGATTATCACCACCTTGCTGCTGCGGGGCGCACAAACGCCGGGAGAATTGCGCTCTCGGGCTTCCAGAATGCACGAGTTCAGTGATATGCAGGAGGTCGAGCAGACGTTAGAGGCGCTTGCCAGTCGGGAAGATGGACCTTTTGTCCTGCGCCTGGCCCGTGAGCCAGGTAAACGCGAAAGCCGCTTTATGCACCTTTTCAGCGGCGATGTTGAAACGCTGGTGAGTGAGGCCGAGGCGACGACTCCCGAGAATGCCCCCGCGCTGGCTGCGCGCGTCGAGGCGCTGGAAAACGACGTTGCAGAGCTAAAGCAGCGTCTGGATGCTTTACTCGCGCATTTAGGAGATTAACCGTGACAAAACTACGTGTTGGCGTTGTCGGGCTTGGTGGTATAGCCCAAAAAGCCTGGCTGCCGGTATTGGGCGCAGCAACCGACTGGACGCTGCACTGCGCATGGTCGCCCACCCGCGCGAAGGCGTTGCAGATCTGCGAAACGTGGCGAATGCCCTATGCGGCGTCGCTGCTCGATCTGGCTCGCGAGTGCGATGCGGTCTTTGTGCACACCTCTACATCGACACATTACCAGGTTGTCACTGCGTTACTGAACGCGGGCGTCCACGTTTGTGTGGATAAACCGCTGGCTGAAAACGTGCAAGACGCTGAACGGTTAATTGAACTGGCCGAGCGCAGGAATTTGACGCTGATGGTGGGTTTTAACCGCCGTTTCGCTCCGCGCTATCAAGATTTAAAAGCCCAGCTCGGCGGTGCCGTCTCGTTGCGAATGGATAAACATCGTACCGACAGCATTGGCCCTAACGATCTGCGCTTTACCCTGCTGGACGACTATCTCCACGTGGTGGATACCGCGCTATGGCTGTCTGGTGGGAGCGCGCAGCTCAAAAGTGGTACCTTACAAACGAACGATCAAGGTGAAATGGTCTATGCCGAGCACCATTTTGGGGTTGACCATTTGCAGGTGACAACCAGCATGCATCGACGGGCGGGTAGCCAGCGTGAAGTGGTCCAGGCGGTCACGGACGGCGCGTTATACGATGTCACCGATATGCGCGAATGGCGCGAAGAAAAAGGAGAAGGGGTGATCGTTCGCCCGATTCCGGGATGGCAAAGTACTCTGGAGCAACGCGGTTTCGTTGGCTGCGTTCGTCATTTTATTGAATGTGTGCAAAATCAGACAGTTCCTGAAACGGCCGGCGAGCAGGCAATTATGGCCCAGCGTGTCGTCGAAAAGCTGTGGCGAGAGGCGATGAGCGAATAACCGGCCGTAACATCTGCCGATAGTAATTCGCTTAAATATGGGTAGACTAAGCGCTTCTTTTAACGCCTGCATTGCAGGCGTTTTGCCGTGTGGTTGTGGAAATTCACGTTAATGAACTTATTAAAATCGCTGGCGGCAGTCAGCTCGATGACCATGTTTTCTCGCGTGCTGGGTTTTGCGCGCGACGCGATTGTGGCAAGAGTTTTTGGCGCAGGTATGGCCACTGACGCCTTCTTTGTGGCATTCAAATTACCCAACCTGCTACGCCGTATTTTTGCTGAAGGCGCATTTTCTCAGGCATTTGTGCCTATTCTGGCAGAGTACAAAAGTAAGCAGGGCGAAGATGCCACTCGCGTGTTCGTTTCGTATGTCTCGGGCCTGTTGACGCTTGCACTGGCGATAGTGACGGTGGTGGGGATGCTGGCGGCACCCTGGGTTATCATGGTCACGGCACCGGGATTTGCTGATTCAGCCGATAAATTTGCCCTCACGTCGCAACTTCTGCGTATTACCTTTCCGTATATTCTGCTGATCTCACTGGCTTCGCTGGTCGGGGCAATCCTGAATACCTGGAACCGTTTTTCGGTGCCCGCCTTTGCGCCAACGTTTTTAAACGTCAGCATGATAGGGTTTGCCCTGTTTGCGGCTCCGCATTTTAACCCTCCGGTGCTGGCGCTGGCGTGGGCGGTGACCGTTGGCGGCGTATTACAGCTGGCCTATCAACTGCCGCATCTCAAGAAGATTGGGATGTTGGTTTTGCCGCGAATTAATTTCCGTGACGCGGGTGCTATGCGAGTCATCAAGCAGATGGGGCCCGCTATCCTTGGGGTGTCCGTTAGTCAGATCTCGCTTATCATCAATACCATCTTCGCCTCCTTCCTGGTGTCGGGTTCGGTGTCCTGGATGTACTACGCTGACCGATTGATGGAGTTCCCCTCGGGCGTACTGGGCGTGGCGCTGGGGACGATATTGCTGCCGTCGCTGTCGCGAAGCTTTGCCAGCGGCAATCACGATGAATACTGCCGCCTGATGGATTGGGGTTTACGTTTGTGTTTTCTGCTGGCGTTACCCAGCGCCGTTGCGTTAGGCATTTTGGCCAAGCCGCTGACGGTTTCACTTTTCCAGTACGGCAAATTTAGCGCCTTTGACGCCTTGATGACCCAGCGCGCGCTGGTGGCTTATTCCGTGGGGCTGATGGGTTTAATTGTGGTGAAGGTGCTGGCACCTGGGTTCTATTCTCGCCAGGACATTAAAACGCCGGTCAAAATTGCCATCGTGACGCTTATTGTGACGCAGCTGATGAACCTGGTGTTTATCGGTCCGCTGAAGCATGCCGGGTTATCCCTGTCGATTGGTCTGGGCGCATGCCTGAATGCCGGGTTACTGTACTGGCAGTTGCGTAAGCAAAAGATTTTTACCCCGCAACCGGGCTGGATGAGCTTCCTGGTTCGTTTGGTTATCGCTGTGGTCGTGATGGCTGCTGCGCTGGTAGGGATGATGTACGTCATGCCGGAATGGTCGCAAGGTACGATGCTGTATCGTCTGCTGCGGCTGATGGCGGTTGTGGCAGTGGGGATTGTGGCTTATTTCGCGACGCTTGCCGCGTTAGGTTTTAAAGTGAAAGAGTTCGCTCGCCGTACTGCATAAACAACTGAAGGGGAGTCACCAGATGGTGCTCCCCATAACCTCTCTAATCGCGTTAGCAATTAAATTGAAATCTTCTTCCCGCCGCTACGCGAACTGGATGTCTGACCATTTGCGCCATACAGCCCAGGTTCCTGATGGGGTTTTAACACCTCAATGGCCTGCTGGTTACGCTCAATTTGTCCTTCCAGCAACCAGCCGTTGTGCTGGTTAAGATCGCGAAGATGCTGAGTTTTTTCCGTAATAACCTGCCAGCGCTGGACGATATCGCCATTGGCGCTGGGTCGCGGGTCTTGCTCCGCACGACGTTGTTGCTCCAGGTAATCCAGGGTTGCCAGCAGCGAGCTTTTATCTTCAGTAATACGCTGTAAAGCGCTGCCGCTGACATGACCCACGGACAACTGTTGTTGCTCGGCATCCATTACCGTCTTCAGGTCGTTCAGGACTACCGTCATTTGATCCAGTATTTCTGACAGTCGACTCATACGGTTATTTACTCAGTTAAGAAACTTTTTGTTTCCTGGATCAGCGCATCAGCAATTTTGCTGGTGTCCATTTTCAACTCGCCGTTACGAATGGCGGTTTTCAGCGCTTCAACGCGTTCCATATTGATGTCGTTGGTGCCAGGTTGCATCAGTTTGGACTGTGCATCACTGAGCGTGACGCTGGTACTGTTCGCTGTAGACGATTTTTCCAGACGCGTTTTCGGCGCTGGGATATCGTTCGTTTCACGAGGTTGTACAGTGCTAACCGGTTTTAGGGGCGATGTACGATCAATGCTCATTGTATTGTCCTCATAGAGGGTTCGCGGCGTTGGCGCCTGACATCATCATTTGTTGATTATTTATCGGCAGTCGCCGCGAAATCTTTAAAAAGATTATAGGTTAATCAGAATATTCCCATCAGAACCGACCGTCCCACTCACCACCTGGCCTGAGGACATTCTTACGCGGGCATTTTGGGCCACGGCAGCGTTGTTCAGCGCTTTGCCTTCGCCATTCACGCTAAAGCCATCACCGTTGGCAATCACCATGACGCGCTGTCCCGCTTTAACACGCCATGCCTGGCGAAGCATGGACAGTTGTACCGCTTGACCCGGTGCCAGATCGCGCAAGCTGACGGAATCTTGAGCCTGGTTAATATCCAGCATAGTCCGCGGCGGAAGTTGGTCTAAACGACCGCGTTTAAGCGCCACGCTGCCAGGTTGTAAAATAGTGCCGCGAGCAATAGATTGCGCGGCGACAACATAATTGCCCGTCGCCTGCACCGCAACCTGTAAATAGCGTTTTTCATTGGCACAGCGCGCCAGGACGTTGACGTTGCCCCACAGACTGGTATTACCGCTCACGCTGAACGAGGGCTGCTCGCAGGAAGGGAGAAGGTTCGGCTGTGTACGGACTTTGACCGTGACCTCATCGCTAAATCCTGCAAGACGCTGCGCGAAAAATGCCGTCAACTGAGTATTAAGATCCTCGGCGTGAGCGAAAGGGCTTAAAAACAGTAGGGTTGCAGCAAGGGCATTTTTAAACGTCAGCATCTCAAATTCCCGCGGTTTCTGGATTTAACAGGATTCTACCCGTAGTGGAATCTCATCAACGCAATAAATAGCGACGCATTTTGCGCTTATTCCGTCGATAACGCACACGGGTTGAGATTTAAGCTACCTGCTGAAATTTCGCCTTCAGCGGAGGAGACATGCTCGATAAACTCGACGCCTCGTTACGTTTTCAACAGGAAGCGCTCAACCTGCGCGCCCAGCGGCAGGAGATTCTGTCCGCCAATATCGCGAACGCGGATACCCCCGGGTATCAGGCGCGCGATATTGATTTTTCCAGTGAACTTAAAAAAGTGATGGAGCGTGGAAGAGCCGAAGGTACGGGTGTCGCTCTGACGCTGACGTCTTCACGCCATATTCCCGCCCAGACGATGACTGCGCCGTCTACCGATTTACTTTACCGCATCCCCGATCAGCCATCCCTTGACGGCAATACCGTCGATATGGACCGGGAGCGAACCCAGTTTGCCGACAACAGCCTGCAGTATCAGATGGGGCTGACGGTTCTCGGTGGACAAATTAAAGGCATGCAGACCGTTCTGCAGGGTGGCAACTAAGTTATGGCCTTACTCAATATCTTCGATATCGCCGGTTCGGCACTCACCGCACAGTCCCAACGTCTGAACGTCGCCGCCAGTAACCTGGCCAACGCCGACAGCGTAACCGGACCAGATGGTCAGCCATACCGTGCAAAACAGGTGGTCTTTCAGGTCAATGCTGCGCCGGGAGCGGCAACGGGCGGCGTGAAAGTCTCCGATGTGGTAGAGAGCCAGGCACCGGACAAACTGGTGTACGAACCCGGCAACCCGCTGGCCGATGCGAGCGGCTACGTGAAGATGCCGAACGTCGACGTGGTAGGCGAAATGGTGAACACCATGTCAGCATCCCGCAGCTATCAGGCAAACGTCGAAGTGCTTAATACCGTCAAGAGCATGATGCTCAAAACGCTCACTCTCGGCCAGTAAAGGAGACACGTATGTCCATTGCCGTCAATGTGAACGACCGGACTAACACCGGCGTCAGTAACACTAGCACCTCAACCGGCTCCAGCTCCCTGACCGGAAACAGTGCATCCGACCTGCAAGGCAGCTTTTTAACGCTGCTGGTTGCCCAGCTTAAGAACCAGGATCCGACTAACCCGATGCAGAACAACGAACTGACTACGCAGCTTGCGCAGATCAGTACCGTTAGCGGCATCGAGAAGCTTAATACCACACTGGGTGCGGTGTCGGGCCAAATCGACAATAGCCAGTCCCTACAGGCCAGTAATCTGATTGGCCACGGCGTGATGATTCCAGGTACCACCATTTTGGCAGGGACCAGCACCACCGATGGTTCCAGCACTACCACCACGACCCCGTTTGGCGTTGAACTGCAGCAGGCGGCGGACAAAGTGACGGCAACGATCACCAATAAAGACGGCACCGTGGTGCGCACCATTGATATTGGTGAGCTGAAAGCGGGCGTTCATACCTTTACCTGGGATGGTTCGCTTACTGACGGGACCACTGCGCCAAATGGTTCTTATAAAGTGGCGATTTCCGCTAGCAGCGGTACGAATCAGCTGGTGGCTCAACCACTGCAGTTCGCACTGGTTCAGGGCGTGATTCGCAGCAGCGACGGTAACAAACTGGACTTGGGTACTTCTGGTACCACCACACTCGACGAAGTTCGCCAAATTATTTAATTTATCAGGAGTAAGTCATGGCCTTTTCTCAAGCGGTCAGCGGCCTGAATGCTGCGGCCACCAACCTGGACGTTATTGGCAACAACATTGCCAACTCCGCGACCTATGGTTTCAAATCGGGTTCTGCTTCTTTTGCCGATATGTTTGCCGGTTCCAAAGTGGGCCTGGGCGTTAAAGTCGCGGGTATCACTCAGGACTTTACCGATGGCACCACCACCAACACCGGTCGTGGTCTGGACGTGGCGATCAGCCAGAATGGTTTCTTCCGTATGACCGATAGCAACGGCTCCGTGTTTTACAGCCGTAACGGTCAGTTCAAACTGGACGAAAACCGTACTCTGGTTAACATGCAGGGTTTGCAGTTGACGGGTTACCCGACGGCAGGTACACCACCGACGATTCAGACCGGTGCCAACCCGCAGGCAATTACCATCCCGAACACGCTGATGGCGGCAAAAGCGACCACCACTGCGACCCAGCAGATCAACCTGAACTCCACGGATGATGTGCAGACCGCCGCTTTCGATGCGACTAACACGGATACCTACAACAAAAAAGGGACCGTCACCGTCTTCGACACCCAGGGTAACGCCCATAACATGTATGTCTACTATGTGAAAACAGCAGACAACAAATGGGATCTTTATACCCAGGATGGCAGCGTAGCAAACTCCACGGCGACAAAAGCCGCGCAGATGAGTTTTGATAATAACGGTAATCTGGCAGGCATATATAACTACAATGGCGCTGGTGTGCTGAGCACAACCGCGAACGCCACTCCCGCTATCAACATCACCACGGGTGCCGTGAGTGGTGCAACTGCGGCAACGTTCTCCCTGAGCTTCCAGAACTCAATGCAGCAGAACACCGGCGCAAACAACGTGGTGGCGACCAATCAAAACGGTTACAAGCCGGGTGACCTGGTGAGCTATCAGATTAACGACGATGGCACTGTAGTGGGTAACTACTCGAACGAGCAGAATCAGGTTCTGGGCCAGATCGTGATGGCGAACTTCGCCAACAACGAAGGTCTGCAATCTGAAGGTGACAACGTCTGGTCTGCAACGCAGTCCTCTGGCGTAGCGCTGCTGGGTACGGCGGGCACCGGTAACTTCGGTTCGTTGACTAACGGCGCGCTGGAAGCCTCTAACGTTGACCTGAGCAAAGAGCTGGTAAACATGATCGTCGCACAGCGTAACTATCAGTCGAACGCGCAGACCATCAAAACCCAGGATCAGATCCTCAACACGCTGGTTAACCTGCGTTAATCGTTTAACGGGATGTTGTCATGGATCACGCAATATACACCGCGATGGGTGCAGCCAGTCAGACGATGAATCAGCAGGCGGTCACCGCCAGCAACCTGGCAAACGCCTCTACGCCGGGCTTTCGTGCGCAGCTTAATGCTCTGCGCGCCGTACCGGTCGAAGGGCTGACCTTACCGACGCGTACGCTGGTTATTGCCTCTACGCCCGGTGCCGATATGACCCCAGGTCAGATGGACTACACCTCTCGCCCGCTGGATGTTGCCCTTCAGCAGGATGGTTGGCTGGCGGTGCAAACCGCTGACGGCTCCGAAGGTTATACCCGTAACGGTAACATTCAGGTTGATGCTGCGGGCCAGTTAACGATTCAGGGACATCCTGTGATTGGTGAAGCAGGTCCACTGACGGTGCCAGAAGGTTCGGAAATCACCATCGCCGCAGACGGGACCATTTCGGCACTGAATCCAGGCGATCCACCGAATACCGTGGCACCTGTAGGCCGTCTGAAACTGGTCAAAGCCGAAGGCAAAGAAGTGATGCGTGGTGATGATGGGATGTTCCGTCTGACCCAGGCGGCACAGACTACGCGTGGCGCAACCCTACAGGCTGACCCGAGCATTCGTGTGATGTCTGGCGTGCTGGAAGGCAGTAACGTCAAGCCGGTTGAAGCAATGACCGACATGATCGCCAGCGCCCGGCGTTTTGAGATGCAGATGAAGGTGATTACCGGCGTGGATGAAAACGCGGCGAAAGCTAACCAACTGCTGGCTATGAGTTAACAGGACTAATTATGATCAGTTCTTTATGGATTGCGAAAACGGGTCTCGACGCGCAGCAAACCAATATGGACGTCATCGCCAACAACCTGGCGAACGTCAGCACCAATGGTTTTAAGCGCCAGCGCGCCGTCTTCGAAGATTTACTGTACCAAACCATCCGTCAGCCAGGGGCTCAGTCCTCTGAGCAGACCACGCTGCCTTCAGGCCTGCAAATTGGTACCGGCGTACGCCCGGTGGCGACCGAGCGTCTGCACAGCCAGGGCAACCTGTCTCAGACCAACAACAGCAAAGACGTGGCGATCAAAGGCCAGGGGTTCTTCCAGGTGCAGTTGCCTGACGGCACTTCTGCCTATACTCGCGATGGCTCTTTCCAGGTCGATCAGAATGGTCAACTGGTCACGGCGGGCGGTTTCCAGGTGCAGCCTGCGATTACCGTTCCGGCGAACTCCCTGAGCATTACGATTGGGCGTGATGGTGTGGTCAGCGTGACGCAACAGGGCCAGGCCGCGCCTGTCCAGGTTGGGCAGCTTAACCTGACCACCTTCATGAACGACACCGGTCTGGAAAGTATCGGTGAGAACCTGTACATCGAAACACAGTCCTCCGGTGCGCCGAACGAAAGCACCCCAGGTTTGAACGGTGCAGGCTTGCTGTATCAGGGGTATGTCGAAACCTCTAACGTCAACGTGGCAGAAGAGCTGGTGAATATGATCCAGGTTCAGCGCGCGTATGAAATTAACAGTAAAGCAGTGTCGACGACCGACCAGATGCTGCAAAAACTGACGCAACTTTAAGGTGTAGCCCGGTGCGGTAATCGCCGCACCGGCTCCCTGTTTTCGAAGATAAAGGCAATGCAAAAAAACGCGGCGATTCGTTATCCGATAGTGACTGTTCTGGCCGTTACCCTCAGCGGTTGCGCCTTGATCCCGTCAAAACCTTTGGTGCAGGGTGCGACTACCGCCCAACCCGTTCCAGGCCCGGCGCCTGTGGTAAACGGCTCAATTTTCCAGACCGCGCAGCCGATCAACTATGGTTATCAGCCGCTGTTTGAAGACCGTCGCCCACGTAACATTGGCGATACGTTAACTATCGTGCTGCAAGAAAACGTCAGCGCGAGCAAAAGTTCCTCTGCGAATGCCAGCCGCGATGGCAAAACTAACTTTGGCTTCGATACGGTTCCGCGTTATCTGCAAGGGCTGTTTGGCAATGCCCGCGCCGATGTGGAAGCCTCTGGCGGCAATACCTTTAATGGTAAAGGCGGCGCGAATGCCAGCAACACCTTTAGCGGTACGCTGACGGTCACCGTTGACCAGGTACTGGCGAACGGCAATTTACACGTAGTGGGTGAAAAACAGATCGCCATCAACCAGGGCACTGAATTCATTCGCTTCTCCGGTGTGGTTAACCCTCGCACCATCAGTGGCACCAACACCGTACCGTCCACTCAGGTGGCGGATGCGCGCATTGAGTACGTCGGCAACGGCTACATCAACGAAGCGCAGAATATGGGTTGGTTGCAGCGCTTCTTCCTTAATCTATCGCCGATGTAAGCGAGGTGAACCATGTTTAAATCCATCTTCGCAGTGGCGTTGGTCCTGCTGGCAACCTACGCCCAGGCTGACCGTATTCGCGATCTCACCAGCGTACAGGGCGTACGAGAAAACTCCTTGATTGGTTATGGCCTGGTAGTGGGGCTGGACGGCACGGGTGACCAGACGACCCAGACGCCGTTCACGACGCAAAGCTTGAACAACATGCTTTCCCAGCTCGGTATCACCGTACCAACCGGGACCAACATGCAGCTGAAAAACGTGGCGGCAGTCATGGTCACCGCATCCTATCCAGCGTTTTCGCGTCAGGGGCAAACCATTGACGTGGTGGTGTCTTCCATGGGTAATGCCAAAAGCCTGCGCGGTGGTACGCTGCTGATGACCCCTTTAAAAGGGGTAGATAGCCAGGTTTATGCACTGGCCCAGGGTAACATTCTGGTCGGCGGTGCAGGGGCTTCCGCGGGTGGCAGCAGCGTGCAGGTGAACCAGCTGAACGGCGGGCGTATCACCAATGGTGCCATCATTGAACGTGAGTTACCGACCCAGTTTGGTACAGGCAATACCATTAACCTGCAGCTGAACAACGATGACTTCACGATGGCGCAGCAGATTGCCGATACCATCAACCGCAGCCGTGGGTTTGGCAGCGCCACGGCGCTGGATGCGCGTACCGTGCAGATTAAAACCTCCAGCGGTGGCAGTAACCAGGTGCGTATGCTGGCCGATATCCAGAATATGGAAATCAACGTTCCGCTCCAGGATGCCAAAGTTATCATCAACTCACGTACAGGTTCTGTGGTCATGAACCGTGAGGTGACACTGGACAGCTGTGCGGTGGCTCAGGGCAATCTGTCTATCAGCGTGAACCGTTCTGCTAACGTAAGCCAGCCGGATACGCCGTTTGGTGGCGGGCAGACGGTTGTGACCCCGCAGACCCAGATCGATCTCCGTCAAAGCGGCGGCTCGCTGCAAAGCGTACGGTCGAGCGCGAATCTGAACAACGTCGTTCGGGCGCTGAATGCGCTGGGCGCGACGCCGATGGATTTGATGTCGATTCTGCAATCCATGCAAAGCGCGGGATGCCTGCGCGCCAAACTGGAAATCATCTAATGCTGGGCGATAGCAAGCTGATGACAAGCGCGGCATGGGATGCCCAGTCGCTCAATGAACTGAAAACCAAAGCAGGTAAAGACCCGGCGGCAAACCTCCGCCCGGTCGCCCGTCAGGTGGAAGGGATGTTTGTGCAGATGATGCTGAAAAGCATGCGCGAGGCGCTGCCGAAAGATGGCATGTTCAGCAGTGATTCTACGCGACTCTACACCAGCATGTATGACCAGCAGATTGCGCAGCAGATGACATCAGGTAAAGGCCTTGGCCTTGCCGAGATGATCGTCAAACAGATGCAGGCGGCACAAGGTGTGCCGCCTGAAGACCAGCCGCAGCAGGTGCCGATGAAGTTTGACCTCGAGACGGTGGCCAGCTATCAGAATCAGGCGCTGACGCAAATGGTTCGCAAGGCGATGCCGAAGCCAGCGGAAAGCAACGATGAGCCGCTGTCCGGCGACAGCAAAGATTTTCTGGCGCAGCTTTCGCTGCCCGCACGTCTTGCGAGTGAGCAAAGCGGCGTTCCGCATCATCTTATTCTGGCGCAGGCGGCGCTGGAATCGGGGTGGGGTCAGCGACAAATTCGACGTGAAAATGGCGATCCGAGCTTTAACATTTTTGGTGTTAAAGCGTCGTCAGGCTGGAAAGGGCCGACGACAGAAATCACCACGACGGAGTATGAAAATGGCGCTGCCGTTAAGGTTAAGGCCAAATTCCGCGTGTACAGCTCCTATCTGGAAGCGCTGTCAGATTATGTCGGCCTGTTAAGCCGAAACCCGCGCTATGCCGCGGTGACACAGGCATCGACGCCAGAGCAGGGCGCTCAGGCACTGCAAAATGCAGGCTATGCCACTGACCCTCAATATGCCCGCAAGCTGACCAGCATGATTCAACAACTTAAGGCAATGGGTGAGAAGGTCAGTAAGGCCTACAGCACCGATCTCGAAAATCTGTTCTAAAGACTCAAGTTTGTGCTACCGCTGTCGATAATCCTTATCAGGACTCGTGTCTGAAAGTTTAAAAGGAACCTCAATGTCCAGTTTGATTAACAGCGCCATGAGTGGCCTCAGTGCGGCGCAGTCGGCACTGAATACTGTCAGTAACAATATTTCCAGTTATAACGTGGCAGGGTATACGCGCCAGACCACGGTGCTAGGTGCATCGAACAGTACGTTGACAGGCGGCGGTTGGGTTGGCAACGGCGTGTACGTTTCAGGCGTACAGCGTGAGTATGATTCGTTCATCACCAATCAGCTGCGCGCAGCGCAGACCCAGAGCAGCGGGCTGACGACACGTTATCAGCAGATGTCAAAAATTGACGACGTGCTGTCTGATAAGACCAACTCGCTTTCTACCACGCTACAGGGCTTCTTCACTAGCCTGCAAACGCTGGTGAGCAATGCAGAAGATCCTGCGGCTCGCCAGACGGTGTTGGGCAAAGCCGACGGTCTGGTCAATCAATTTAAGACGACTGACCAGTATCTGCGTGACCAGGATTCGCAGGTCAACACCGCTATTTCGACCAGCGTCGATCAAATTAACGCTTACGCGAAGCAGATTGCTAATCTCAACGATCAGATTTCACGTCTGACCGGCGTGGGCGCGGGTACGTCACCGAATAACCTGCTCGATCAACGCGATCAGCTGGTGAGCGAGTTGAACAAAATTGTGGGTGTGGAAGTGTCCGTACAGGACAGCGGCACATACAACATTTCTATCGCGAATGGCTATTCTCTGGTTCAGGGCAGTTCTGCCAGCGAGTTGGCCGCCGTGAAATCCAGCGCCGATCCTTCTCGTACGACCGTCGCGTATGTGGATAACGTCAGTGGGAATATTGAAATTCCGGAAAAACAGCTGACTACCGGTTCTCTGGGCGGGTTGATCTCTTTCCGTACGCAAGACCTGGATAAAGCACGTAATACGCTAAACCAGCTCGCGCTCTCCTTTGCTGATGCGATGAACAAGCAGCACGTGCAGGGCTTTGATGCGAATGGCGATCAGGGTAAAGCATTGTTCGACTTTGGTTCTCCAGCTGTGGTCAGTAATACCAAAAACAGCGGTACTGCCTCTGTCACCGCGACGGTAACCGATAGCAGCAAAGTTCAGGCGACCGATTATAAGCTTGAAAAAAGTGCGACGGGCTGGACGGTGACCCGTCTTTCTGACAAGACCAGTTTTGACGTCGTTCCCGATGGCAACGGCGATATGACTTTCGATGGTTTGAAGGTCAACGTCAGCGCGGGTGCGAATACCAAAGACAGCTTTACGGTTAAGCCCGTTGTCGACGTTATCGTCAATATGGATGTGGCGATCAGCGACGAATCCAAACTGGCGATGGCTTCTGCTGCGGATAGCGGCGAAAGCGACAACACGAACGGTAAGGCTTTGCTGGATCTGCAAAGCAGCAAAGTGGTTGGCGGCAATAAAACCTTTAACGATGCATATGCTTCTCTGGTCAGTACCGTGGGCAGCACGACCGCCTCATTGAAAACCAGTAGCGCAACCAAAGATAACGTGGTGACGCAGTTAACTAACCAACAGCAATCCATCTCCGGGGTTAATCTCGACGAAGAGTATGGCAACTTGCAGCGTTATCAACAGTACTACCTGGCGAATGCGCAGGTGCTGCAGACGGCAAGCACGCTGTTTGATGCGCTCATCAACATTCGTTAAGGACGGGGTGAACAATGCGTATTAGTACTCAAATGATGTATCAGCAGAATATGCGTGGCATCACTGACTCTCAGAGTAAATGGATGTCTTTGGGCGAGCAGATGTCCACCGGTCAGCGTGTGAACCGCCCGTCTGATGATCCTATCGCGGCGTCACAGTCGGTAGTGCTTTCTCAGGCTCAGGCGCAAAATAGCCAGTTTGAACTGGCGCGTACCTTTGCCACCACGAAAGTATCGCTGGAAGAGAACGTGCTGAAGCAGGTGACGACGGCCATTCAAAGTGCCCAGGAAAAAATCGTTAACGCGGGTAATGGAACGTTGAGCGATGATGACCGTGCTTCTCTGGCAACCGATTTGCAGGGTATTCGCGATCAGCTGATGAACCTGGCAAACAGCACCGACGGTAACGGACGCTCTATTTTTGCTGGTTTTAAAACCGAGGCCGCGGCGTTTGATGCGACCACGGGCAACTATATTGGTGGCGATAAACCCATTACCCAGCAGGTTGACTCCGCGCGTAATATGCAGGTTAGCCATACGGGTGATTCTGTTTTTGACAATTTTACCAGTAATGCTACTGCTGAACCTGACGGCACGATGGGTGAATCGAATCTGTTTAAAATTCTGGATAGTGCAATCGCGGCGCTCAATGTGCCTGTCGAAGGCGATCAGACTAAAGCCGATGCGTTTACCGCCAGTATCGATCAGGCCAACCGGGGCTTGCGTAATTCTCTGGATAACGTGCTGACCGTTCGTGCCGACCTGGGAACTAAATTGAACGAGCTGGATAAACTGGATGCATTGGGAGATGACCGCTCGCTTGGTCTGACTCAGCAAATGAGCGATCTGGTTGACGTTGACTGGAACGAAGTGATCTCGTCTTACACAATGCAACAAGCTGCGTTGCAGGCATCTTATAAAGCCTTCACCGACATGCAGGGTATGTCTCTGTTCCAGCTTAATAAGTAACAAATTTGACCTCTTAGAACATGTCTGGAAACTGGATATGTTTTGTCTGCCCAATCCGGGTTCCGGATTGGGCTTTTTTTTAGATATTTTGCGCTTCGGCATTCGAAACGCGTGCGCTTTCAATGAATCGAATCATCAGGGCAATGGCACCACACACTGTGGCAAGCATGACCACGCCAGGCCAGCCTATCAGCGTATACACTTTGCTTCCCAGCGCTGAGCCCAATGCCATGCCAATGAAAACCATGGTAAAGAGCAGGGCGTTAAGGCGTCCACGAGCCTGCGGCTCCAGGCTATAAACCAGATTTTGATGTGCGACCAGGCTGGATTGCAGGCCAAGATCAAATCCCACCGCCGAAAGCGCTATCAACATTAACTGCCCGTGAGTTCCCAGAGCGGGCATCAAAAACATCAGGGCGAACGAAACGGTGACCAGAGCCGCACCCATCTGCGTGACTTTACCTGCGCCCAGTTTATCGGCCAACCCACCGGCCAGAGGGGCCGCGAGCGCACCAGCCGCACCGGCGATGCCGAATGCGCCTGCGACGGCGCTGCCGAGGTGATAACGTTCGAGCAGCATCACCGCCAGGGTGGACCAGAACGCGCTAAAAGCAATAGACAGGAAACCCTGAGCCAGCGCGGCGCGACGCAGCGCAGGATAGCGACGCCACAGATGCTCCATTGAACGCATGAGTGCCGGATAGCTCAGCGTGGAATGAACCGCGAAGCGCGGTAAAACAGCCCACATCACCACACCGATGAACGCAATACTGACCGCGGCCAGTTGATACATCACGCGCCAGCCAAACGCTTCGCCCACGACGCCGCTAACGGTACGAGAAAGTAAAATCCCCAGCAGCAAACCGGTCATCACCGTTCCAACGGTTTTGCCCTGCTGTCCTTCAGGAGCAAGGATGGCCGCAGCCGGAACGATATCCTGCGCCATTGTTGCCGCCATACCGATCAGTAAACTTGCCAGCAGCAGAGCGTGAAGCTGACCGGTCAGGCTACAGCCCAGCAGAAACAGGGACAGCGCAGCGCTTTTTATCAGAATCAACGTTCGGCGATCGTGACGGTCCCCGAGCGGTAACAGGAACAGAATACCGAGAGCATAGCCCGCCTGGGTAAGCGTAGGGACCAGGCCCATGCCTTCGATGCCCAGATGCAGATCCGCGCCCATTAACGGTAAAAGGGGTTGAGCGTAATAAATGGATGCCACGCTGAATCCCGCCCCCATGGCGAGGATGAAAATGACCCAACGGCTAACGGCCTGAGTGGATGTGTGTGTGTTCATTAGGTATGCCTCATTCTTGGAGTAAGGCTATTTTTTCGCATTTCACCTTGTTCCGGTAGCCAGCGAGATGGTAAAACGCCTATACGTTAAACGTATAGCAATGATAAAAATGAAAAGAACCGAGCGTATAGACAGGGTGGAACTGATGCGGACATTTGTTCGTATCGTGGAATCCGGGTCATTGTCGGCAGCGGCAAGACAAATGAATACGACACAGGCGACGGTCAGCCGACGTTTACAGTCTCTTGAGTCATTACTCGACGTACGTTTGTTGCTGAGAACCACACACGCCACGAAGCTAACGGATGACGGTGAACGTTGCTATCAGCACGCCAGGCGTGTGATTGACAGCTGGCTGGCGCTTGAAGATGAGGTAGGAAAGTCGGAAGAGGAGCCGGTCGGAACGCTTCGCGTGCGCGCGCCGCATGCTTTCGGCCAGGAACAGCTTCTTTCACCGCTGACGCACTTTTTACAACGTTATCCGAATCTTAGCGTCGAATGGATGCTTAATGATAAATCGGTCGATTTTCTTAGCGATAACATTGACTGCGCGATCCGCGTAGGAGCCGAGATCGATCCCGCTACCGTTTCGGTATTGCTGGCGGAAGTCCCGCGCTGCGTCGTGGCCTCGCCCGCGTTGTTATCGCAATTTGCCCCTATCATCCACCCACAGGATCTGAACGCACTGCCGTGGATTGCACTCAATACGTTTTATCGCCAGCATATCGATCTGTTCGAGGATGCCTCATTGCAGCCCGAGCGCGTGGCGATTTCGCCTCGTTTGAGTACTGACAGTTTGTATGTCGCACGAAACACGGCCCTGACAGGGCTCGGCGTGGCGGCAGTATCAAGCTGGACGGTAGAGGAGGATATCCGTGAAGGCAGGCTGGTGCACGTGTTACCTGAATGGCAGCCCGCGCCGCTACCGGTGCATCTTGTTTATCCGTGGTCTCGCTATTATCCCGCGCGATTACGGCGGTTTCTGGAGATGATGCGAGAGGTGATGCCGCAAATATCCGGAATGCGAAAGCCGGAGAGGCCATAATAAAAAAGCCGACCATTTAGGTCGGCTTTTCACTATGCCAGTGATTTACTCAGCTGGTTGAGGACGGGTTGCTGGTGCAGTCGCCTGATGCGTTGCACTGTGACCACCCGCTGAACCTTTGCCGTCGAAATCGAACGCAGGGCGTACCCAGTCGCTTTGACGCGGGGTTTCTGGCTCGTATTCCGGGGCTGGCGCACGCGTCATCGGTGCTGTCGCGTTATGTCTTTCAACGACTGCTGCAATGACAGGCTGCGGCTTCACTTCCGGCTCCAGTTGCTCGACAACGACCGGGGCGGGCTCTTCAGTTTCTGTTTCGGCTTGTGGTACAGCTTCAACTTCAACCTCAACCTCAGCGATCGCTTCAACAACGTCTTCCGTTGCCGCTTCAACCGGCGCAGCAGGCTCGGCCGCTTCAGCGACTTTCTCAGCAACGACAGTATCTTCCTGTGCGATGACCTCAGGTTGAGCATCAACCGGGGCAGCAATCACTTCAGGATGCGTGGTTTCAACCGCAACCGTTTCAACCGCCTGCGGCTCAATGACCACAGCTTGCGGCTCAACAACGGTAACAGCCTCAGCGATGTCTACCGGTGCAACAGCAATAGTCTCAACGTTCTCAGGAGCATTATTCAGCTCTTCAAACGGCTGATCCTGAACACGAGCAACAGGGTAGCGGATCCACACTTTACCCGATGCCATTTCTGGTGACGCGCAGGCCACTGTCATTGGCATTGGAGATTGGGTCGGATAACGCTCGTCACGATAACGACGACGACGCTGGCCGCTGACGCGCAGATGACGTGGAGAACGACGGGAGCGACGCGGCATTCCGTTGTTGTCACGTGCTTCACTGTGGTCGTCCTGCTCAGGTGCTGTTTCAACAACAGCAGGCAGATCCAGTTTCGCCAGTTGCTTGTTCTGCTCGACTTGAACCGTAGGCTCAGGGATCTCGACAGGCGCTTGTTCAGTCTGCTCTGATTCATAGCGGACTTTCTGCGACAGTTGACGCTGCTTACGGCGCGGCATCACCTGGACACGTTCTTCCTGTTCGATTTCCTGCTCTGGCTGCTCTTCAAGAACAACTGGCTTAACTTCTGGCTGTTGTGCCTGACGCTTATCATCGTTACGACGACGGTTACGTTCACGACGCGGTTGCTGTTCGTCTTGCTGTGCCGGTTTTTCAGCAGCATCGCTGACCGGTTGACGAACTTCGCGGTTTTCCGCATTCTGCTGCGGTTTTTCGCGACGATTGCGACGGTTGTCTTCGCGTGTTTCACGACCTTCGTTATTGTCCGAACGGTTGTCACGATTATCGCGATTGTCACGATTATCGCGGTTGTCACGGCGGTCATTACGGTCGTTACGATCGCGGCGATTGTTCTGACGCTTACGGCGATCCTGCTGACGTTCTTGTTTCTCTTCTTTCGGCACAACCTTCGGCTGTTCCGGTTGGACTTCTTCACCAGCGAACATTTTCTTCAGCGCACTAAAGAAACGGCTCAGCAGACCAGGTTCAGTCGACCCTGGTTTATCGCCCGTTGGCGCTTTCTGCTCTACAGGTTTAGTAGCTGTTTTTTCAATAACAGGTTCTGGTGGCGCTTCAGGCATTATGAAGGTGGCCAGAGCAGGCTGCTCAGGAAGTTTACGTTCAGCAGGTTCTTCATCAGATGGCATTGCCATCTCTTCTTCATGCAGCTTAGGCAGCAGGTAGCTGAGCGTTGATGTCTCTTCGCCTTTACGCACGCGCAGTACGGAGTAGTGCGGCGTTTGCATCTGATCGTTTGGCACGACGATACAACGCACGCCACCCTGACGCGCTTCAATAGCACTCACTGCTGCACGTTTTTCGTTCAGCAGGTAGGATGCAACAGGAACCGGAACGATGGCGTGAACTTCTTTGGTGTTCTCTTTCAGGGCTTCTTCTTCGATGAGGCGCAGGATTGAGAGCGACAGAGATTCGTTATCACGCACGGTGCCAGTACCGCTACAGCGCGGGCAAACGTGATGGCTGGATTCACCCAGTGACGGGCTAAGACGCTGACGCGACATTTCCAGCAGACCAAAACGAGAAATGTGGCTGATCTGGATACGTGCGCGATCCTGACGGACGGCTTCACGCAGACGGTTTTCAACCGCACGCTGGTGGCGTACTGGCGTCATGTCGATAAAGTCGATAACGATCAAGCCACCCAGGTCACGCAAACGTAACTGACGAGCAATCTCGTCTGCTGCTTCCAGATTGGTATTGAAGGCCGTTTCTTCGATATCACCGCCGCGGGTTGCGCGTGCGGAGTTGATGTCGATAGCGGTCAGCGCTTCGGTTGAATCGATAACGATAGAGCCGCCAGAGGGAAGACGCACTTCACGCTGGAAGGCAGATTCGATTTGCGACTCAATTTGATAGTGGCTGAACAACGGGATTTCGCCGGTGTACAGTTTGATTTTGCTGGTGAAGTCTGGACGACCCAATGCGGCGATATGCTGGCGAGCCAGCTCAAGCACTTTCGGGTTATCAATCAGAATTTCGCCAATGTCCTGACGCAGGTAATCACGGAAAGCACGAACGATAACGTTGCTTTCCTGGTGAATCAGGAACGGAGCAGGGCGGTTTTCTGCTGCTTTCTGGATAGCTTCCCAGTGCTTCAGACGGAACCCTAAGTCCCACTGCAACGCTTCGGCAGATTTGCCTACGCCTGCGGTACGGACAATTAAGCCCATGCCTTCAGGGAGTTCAAGGCTTGCCAACGCTTCTTTCAGCTCGGTACGGTCATCGCCTTCAATGCGGCGAGAGATACCACCCGCACGCGGGTTGTTTGGCATCAGTACCAGATAGCTTCCCGCCAGGCTGATAAAGGTAGTTAGCGCAGCACCTTTATTGCCGCGTTCTTCTTTATCAATCTGAACAATGACTTCCTGGCCTTCGCGCAGCACATCTTTGATGTTCGGACGACCATGGGAGTTGTAGTTAGAAGGGAAATATTCGCGGGCAATTTCTTTAAGAGGCAGGAAACCGTGACGCTCAGCGCCATAATCGACGAAAGCGGCTTCAAGACTTGGTTCAATGCGGGTGATTTTACCTTTGTAAATGTTCGCTTTTTTCTGTTCGTGTCCAGGACTTTCGATATCCAGATCGTACAGACGCTGCCCATCCACAAGGGCGACACGCAACTCTTCTTGCTGAGTTGCGTTGATTAACATTCTTTTCATCGTAACTTACTCATTATTCTTACATTGACGACTAAGCTGCGGGCAAGGTGACGCTTTCCGGGGTATGAACCGATGGCCTCGTGACTATTGACGTCGCCAACCTCACGGTTGTCGCTCGCTTAAGAGGCGCAAAGTGTCGGTTGCCTGTGTTTCATACGAAAACACCGCGCGATTATCAGGGGAACAGCCTCGGAACACTCTCCAGAGAAGATTCCATTTACCGGTAAGTACTGCAACCCGCAGCCCGCTAACTGTCTGAAAGATCAATACGTCTTACGCCATTGCTGCGTGGATGATCGGTCAGACAAAATGGGTCATTCCGTTGTTATCCTTACAAAACCCGGATTTAACACGGAAAACGACTTCATTATTCCATTGCTAACCCGGTTATAGCAAGATGACTTTTACCAATTATCACCCGGTTACTCACAGTTTCTTCACTTCTGATGAGGTGATTGATTCATAAACCACCAAATCGATTGCGTAAAGAGAAAGCAAGCCGGGCAGAAGTAAATATAAGCATAGAAAAATGAGTGGCGCTAATGCGTGACGATATTTAGAATCGCCAACCATGAAAACAGAGACTCCATCCGTAAAAATGGTTGCTATCGCAGATGATGACGCGGGGCAACGAATCGACAACTTTTTGCGCACCCATTTAAAAGGTGTTCCAAAGAGTATGATTTATCGCATCTTGCGTAAGGGCGAGGTGCGGGTAAACAAAAAACGCGTGAAGCCAGAGTACAAACTGGAAGCAGGCGATGAAGTGCGTATCCCCCCAGTCCGTGTTGCTGAACGCGAAGAGGAGACGGTGTCGCCGCATCTGAACAAAGTCGCTGCGCTAACGGATGCCATCTTGTATGAAGACGATCATATTCTGGTGCTGAATAAACCCTCTGGCACGGCGGTGCATGGCGGCAGTGGTTTAAGCTTTGGCGTTATCGAAGGTCTTCGCGCGTTGCGCCCGGAAGCCCGCTTCCTTGAGCTGGTGCATCGTCTTGACCGTGATACTTCCGGCATATTGCTGGTAGCAAAAAAACGTTCTGCTTTACGTTCTTTGCACGAGCAGTTGCGCGAAAAAGGCATGCAAAAAGATTATCTGGCGTTAGTGCGCGGTCAATGGCAATCCCATGTGAAAGTCGTGCAGGCACCCTTGCTGAAAAATATTTTGCAAAGCGGTGAGCGTATTGTGCGCGTTAACAGCGAAGGCAAGCCTTCGGAGACGCGTTTTAAAGTGGAAGAGCGCTACGAGTTTGCCACGCTCGTACGCTGTAGTCCGGTGACCGGGCGTACGCATCAGATTCGCGTCCACACGCAACATGCGGGTCATCCGATTGCGTTTGACGACCGTTATGGCGATCGTGAATTTGATAAGCAGCTGGCCAGAACCGGGTTATCTCGCCTGTTTCTCCATGCCGCAGCACTGAAATTCACCCATCCTGGAACGGGCGAAGTCATGCGCGTGGAAGCGCCACTGGATAAACAGTTAAAGCGCTGTCTTAACGTTTTACGCGGGTAAACTCAGGCCGGGTGACATTGCGCTTACCCGGCCTATCACATCAGACCATCAACGGATTGAAATCTTCCCGGCGTAGCATTTGGCACAGGGCAATTAACGGCAATCCGACCAGCGTATTAGGATCGCGACCGTCCAGCTTTTCAAATAACGCGATGCCCAACCCCTCACTTTTAAAGCTGCCAGCGCAGTTCAGCGGGCGCTCTTTACGCACGTAATCATCAATTTCCTGTTCGCTAAGATGGCGGAAGTGCACGTCGAAGGGTTCACACTCGGTTTGTAGATGGCCCGTAGCGGAGTTATAAAGTGCCAATCCGGTATAGAAGGTCACGATAGAACCGCGTGCTTTCATTAATTGCAGGCGCGCATTTTCCTCGCTGTGTGGCTTTCCGGTGATTTCACCATCCAATACGCACACCTGATCAGAACCTATAATCAGATGATTGGGATAACGTTTGGCAAGACTTTGTGCTTTTTCTTGCGCGAGACGCAAAACCAAATGGCGTGGCGATTCAGCAGGTTGTGGCGTTTCGTCAGTGACAGGTGCAGCGCATTCGAACGGTATGCCCAGTTTCTCTAGCAGCGCTCGGCGGTAGGGCGAAGTGGAAGCAAGGATGAGATTTTGCATATTTTTATCACCAGATATAGCGTATCGATGCCAGCCATTTTAAACTACAGGCCGCAATGTGTGCGAATAATTGGCAAAAGGCAGCTCTGGTTGCCTTTTTCTTTGACTCTATGACGTTACAAAGTTAATATGCGCGCCCTATGCAAAAGGTAAAATTACCCCTGACTCTTGATCCGGTTCGTACGGCTCAAAAACGCCTCGATTACGAAGGTATTTATACTCGTGATCAGGCTGAGCGTATCGCCGCATCTGTGGTCAGTGTGGACACTGATATTGAATGCTCCATATCGTTCGCTATCGATAACCAGCGCCTTGCCGTTTTAACCGGTGATGCAAAGGTGACGGTAACGCTCGAATGCCAGCGTTGCGGGAAACCGATCATACGTCATGTCCACACAACATATTGTTTCAGTCCGGTTCGTTCAGACGAGCAGGCTGAGGCACTCCCGGGAGCGTATGAACCGATTGAGGTTAACGAATTCGGTGAAATCGATCTGCTTGCAGTGGTAGAGGATGAAGTGATCCTCGCCTTGCCGGTAGTCCCGGTGCATGATTCTGAACACTGTGAAGTGTCCGAGGCGGACATGGTCTTTGGTGAATTGCCTGAAGAAGCGCAAAAGCCAAACCCATTTGCCGTATTAGCCAGTTTAAAGCGTAAGTAATTAAGGAGTAAGGTCCATGGCCGTACAACAGAACAAACCAACCCGTTCCAAACGTGGCATGCGTCGTTCCCATGACGCGCTGACTGCAGTTACCAGCCTGTCTGTAGACAAGACTTCTGGTGAGCAACACCTGCGTCACCACATCACTGCCGACGGTTTCTACCGTGGCCGCAAGGTAATCACTAAGTAATCACGCGAAAGCGTGATGAGGCTTAGTGAGGATTTCCCCGCGAAAGCGGGGAATACACCAAACCAGGCAGCGAAGATACCTTGACACGTCTAACCCTGGCGTTAGATGTCATGGGAGGAGATTTCGGGCCTTCCGTGACAGTGCCTGCAGCATTGCAGGCACTGAATTCTAATTCGCAACTCACACTTCTTTTAGTCGGCAATCCCGACGCAATCACGCCATTACTCGCAAAAGCTGACTTCGAACAACGTTCGCGTCTGCAGATTATTCCTGCGCAGTCAGTTATTGCCAGTGATGCCCGGCCGTCGCATGCGATCCGCAATAGTCGCGGAAGCTCAATGCGTATCGCGCTGGAATTGGTAAAAGAAGGGCGGGCAGAGGCCTGCGTCAGCGCCGGTAATACCGGTGCGTTGATGGGCCTGGCTAAATTAATGCTCAAACCCATTGATGGTATTGAGCGCCCTGCGCTGGTGACGGTTCTGCCGCATCAACAAAAGGGCAAAACCGTGGTGCTTGATTTGGGGGCTAACGTCGACTGTGATAGTACGATGTTGGCCCAGTTTGCCGTGATGGGCTCGGTGCTGGCAGAAGAAGTGGTCGGTATCCCAAATCCCCGCGTGGCGTTGCTTAACATCGGTGAAGAAGAGACCAAGGGTCTGGATAGCATTCGCGATGCAGCAGAATTGCTAAAATCCGTACCCTCGATCAACTATATTGGTTATCTTGAAGCCAATGAATTGTTGACCGGCAAGACTGATGTTCTGGTTTGTGATGGTTTTACTGGCAACGTGACGTTAAAAACGATGGAAGGGGTCGTGAGGATGTTCCTTTCGCTGCTCAAATCGCAGAATGAAGGTAAAAAAACGTCCTGGTGGCTGATTTTATTAAAGCGGTGGGTGCAAAAAAGCCTGATGCGGCGATTCAGTCACCTCAACCCCGACCAGTATAATGGCGCCTGTCTGTTAGGATTGCGCGGCACGGTGATTAAGAGTCATGGTGCTGCCAATCAGCGAGCGTTTGCCGTCGCCATTGAACAGGCAGTGCAGGCGGTGCAGCGACAAGTCCCCCAGCGGATTGCCGCTCGCCTGGAATCTGTATTAGCAAAAAGTGACTGAGCGTACATGTATACGAAGATTTTAGGTACCGGCAGTTTCCTGCCAAAACAAGTGCGTAGTAACGCCGATCTGGAAAAAATGGTAGATACATCTGACGAGTGGATTGTCACGCGCACAGGTATCCGTGAACGTCGCATCGCCGCGCCAAACGAAACTGTTGCTACGATGGGTTACGAAGCGGGTCTCCAGGCTCTGGACATGGCTGGCGTTGATAAAGAAGATATTGGTCTGATTGTTGTTGCGACCACCTCTTCAACGCATGCGTTCCCGAGCGCTGCCTGCCAGATTCAGGGCATGTTGGGTATTAAAGGCTGCCCGGCGTTTGACGTTGCTGCTGCATGCGCAGGTTTTACCTATGCGCTGAGCATTGCCGATCAGTATGTGAAATCCGGTGCCGTTAAATATGCGCTGGTGATTGGCGCAGACGTGCTTGCACGCACCTGTAACCCAGAAGATCGCGGCACGATTATTATTTTTGGTGATGGCGCTGGCGCTGTACTGTTAGGTCAGTCAGAAGAGCAGGGCATCATCTCCACGCACTTGCATGCTGACGGGAGCTACGGCGAATTGCTGACGCTGCCAAATGCCGATCGCGTGAACCCAGATAACTCCATCTTCCTGACAATGGCAGGCAACGAAGTCTTCAAAGTGGCCGTGACCGAACTGGCGCACATTGTTGATGAGACGCTCGAAGCCAACAATCTGGATCGCTCGGCGCTCGACTGGCTGGTTCCGCATCAGGCGAACCTGCGTATTATTAGCGCCACGGCGAAAAAGCTGGGTATGTCGATGGATAACGTGGTGGTGACGCTCGATCGTCATGGCAACACTTCTGCGGCATCGGTACCTTGCGCATTTGATGAAGCGGTACGCGATGGACGAATTAAACGAGGCCAACTGGTCTTGCTTGAGGCCTTTGGTGGCGGTTTCACCTGGGGTTCTGCGCTGGTTCGTTTCTAATTAAGGATTAAAAATGACGCAATTTGCTTTCGTATTCCCAGGTCAGGGTTCTCAGGCGGTTGGGATGTTGTCTGGTTTAGCGGCAAACTACCCTATTATCGAAGAGACTTTCCGTGAAGCTTCTGATGCGCTGGGTTATGATCTTTGGACGTTGACGCAGCAAGGGCCAGCAGAAGAGCTGAACAAAACCTGGCAGACGCAACCTGCGCTGCTTACGGCTTCCGTTGCGCTGTGGCGTGTGTGGCAGCAACAGGGCGGGAAAGCACCAGTGCTGTTGGCGGGTCACAGTCTGGGAGAATATTCTGCGCTGGTTTGTGCGGGCGTCATTGCCTTTGCAGACGCTGTACGCCTGGTCGAAATGCGCGGTAAATTCATGCAGGAAGCGGTGCCGGAAGGTACAGGTGCGATGTCTGCTATTATCGGTCTGGACGATGCTTCGATTGCGAAAGCGTGTGAAGATTCGGCAGAAGGCCAGGTGGTTTCTCCGGTCAACTTTAACTCTCCGGGCCAGGTGGTTATCGCGGGCAACAAAGAAGCCGTTGAACGTGCTGGTGCAGCGTGTAAAGCCGCTGGCGCCAAACGCGCGCTGCCGCTGCCTGTCAGTGTACCGTCCCACTGTGCGTTGATGAAACCCGCAGCAGAGAAGCTGGCCGTTGAGCTGCAAAAAATGACTTTCAGCACGCCAACGATTCCTGTAGTGAATAACGTTGACGTGAAATGTGAAACCGCGCCAGAAGCCATTCGTGACGCGCTGGTTCGCCAGCTTTATAGCCCAGTGCAATGGACCAAAACCGTTGAGTTTATGGCCTCGCAGGGCGTTGAGCATCTTTATGAAGCCGGCCCAGGAAAAGTGCTGACCGGTCTGACGAAGCGTATTGTTGACACCCTGACAGCATCGGCCATTAACGAGCCAGAAGCGCTGTCAGCGGCACTCTCGCAATAAAAGAGGAAAGCCATGAGTTTTGAAGGAAAAATCGCGCTGGTAACGGGTGCAAGCCGCGGTATCGGACGTGCAATCGCTGAAACACTTGTCGCGCGTGGCGCGAAAGTTGTCGGTACGGCAACCAGTGAAAGCGGTGCAAAAGCCATTAGCGAATATTTGGGTGAGAACGGCAAGGGTCTGGTGCTGAATGTGACCGATCCTGCATCTATCGAATCTGTTCTGCAAAATATTCGTGCAGAGTTTGGCGAAGTCGATATTTTGGTAAATAATGCCGGTATCACTCGCGACAACCTGCTGATGCGAATGAAAGATGAAGAGTGGGACGATATTATCGAAACCAACCTGTCATCTGTATTCCGTCTGTCAAAAGCGGTAATGCGAGCTATGATGAAAAAGCGTCATGGTCGTATTATCACTATTGGTTCCGTGGTTGGTACCATGGGAAATGCTGGTCAGGCAAACTACGCTGCGGCGAAAGCGGGTCTGATTGGTTTCAGTAAGTCGTTGGCGCGTGAAATCGCGTCTCGCGGCATTACTGTCAACGTTGTTGCTCCGGGCTTTATTGAAACGGACATGACACGTGCGCTGACTGAAGATCAGCGTGCGGGTACGCTGGCGGCTGTTCCTGCGGGCCGTCTTGGCGACCCTAAAGAGATCGCCAGTGCGGTTGCATTTTTAGCCTCTGACGAAGCGAGTTACATCACTGGTGAGACTCTCCACGTCAACGGCGGAATGTACATGGTTTAATCACGATCGAAAATATTTGCGTTATTAGGGTGAATGGCCTCAGAATAACGCAAAATCGTGGTACGATCTGCCGAGATTTAGTTGCAAATTTTTCAACATTTTATACACTACGAAAACCATCGCGAAAGCGAGTTTTGATAGGAAATTTAAGAGTATGAGCACTATCGAAGAACGCGTTAAGAAAATTATTGGCGAGCAGCTGGGCGTTAAGCAGGAAGAAGTTGTGAACTCCGCTTCCTTCGTTGAAGACCTGGGCGCAGATTCTCTTGACACCGTTGAGCTGGTAATGGCTCTGGAAGAAGAGTTTGACACTGAGATTCCAGACGAAGAAGCTGAGAAAATCACCACCGTTCAGGCTGCCATTGATTACATCAACGGTCACCAGGCGTAAGTGAACATCTCCAGGCGGTCATTCGACCGCCTGAGTTTTATCTTTTTCTTTTCACCCATCTCTTTTATTTATCCCTCCCTGGAGGACATACGTGTCTAAGCGTCGTGTAGTTGTGACCGGACTTGGCATGTTGTCTCCTGTCGGCAATACCGTAGAGTCCACCTGGAAAGCTCTCCTTGCCGGTCAGAGCGGCATCAGCCTAATCGACCATTTCGATACTAGCGCCTATGCAACGAAATTTGCTGGCTTAGTAAAGGATTTTAACTGTGAAGATTTCATCTCGCGTAAAGAACAACGCAAGATGGATGCTTTCATTCAATATGGAATTGTCGCTGGCATTCAGGCCATGCAGGATTCTGGCCTTGAAATAACGGAAGAAAACGCAACCCGTATTGGTGCCGCTATTGGCTCCGGGATTGGCGGTCTTGGTCTAATCGAGGAAAACCATACCTCTTTGGTCAATGGTGGCCCACGTAAGATTAGCCCATTCTTCGTTCCGTCCACGATTGTTAACATGGTGGCGGGTCATTTGACCATCATGTTCGGCCTGCGTGGCCCAAGTATTTCTATCGCGACTGCCTGTACTTCTGGTGTGCATAACATCGGTCAGGCTGCGCGCATTATCGCATATGGCGATGCGGATGCGATGGTTGCAGGTGGTGCTGAAAAAGCCAGTACCCCGCTGGGTGTAGGTGGTTTCGGTGCAGCGCGTGCGCTGTCTACCCGTAACGACAACCCTCAAGCCGCGAGCCGTCCGTGGGATAAAGACCGTGATGGTTTCGTTCTGGGTGACGGTGCTGGCATGATCGTGCTTGAAGAGTACGAACACGCGAAAAAACGCGGTGCGAAAATTTATGCTGAAATCATCGGTTTCGGCATGAGTAGCGATGCGTACCACATGACGTCTCCACCGGAAGATGGTGCGGGTGCCGCACTGGCGATGGTGAACGCTATCCGTGATGCGGGTATCGAGCCGGGCCAGATTGGCTACGTTAACGCCCACGGCACGTCGACCCCTGCGGGCGATAAAGCTGAAACTCAGGCCGTTAAGTCTGTATTTGGTGATGCTGCAAACCGCATTATGGTGAGCTCCACTAAATCCATGACCGGTCACCTGTTGGGTGCAGCGGGTGCAGTAGAATCAATCTACTCCATTCTGGCGCTCCGCGATCAGGCTGTTCCGCCAACCATCAACCTGGATAACCCGGATGAAGGTTGCGATCTGGACTTCGTTCCACACGAGGCTCGTCAGGTCAGCGGTCTGGAATACACACTGTGTAACTCCTTTGGCTTCGGCGGTACTAACGGCTCTTTGATCTTTAAAAAGGTCTGAGTTGAACTGCGCGTCACGCTAGCTAAAAAGGTCCGCTTGTCGGGCCTTTTTTTATTCGGTTTTTTTCCCTTGTTCTGCATAATTCACCCTGCCAAACTATTTGGTCATGCAAAAGGAGCCACCATGTTCTTAATTAATGGCCATAAGCAGGACTCTCTTCCCGCAAACGACAGGGCAGTCCAGTTTGGCGATGGCTGCTTTACCACCGCGCGAATCATTGGCGGTGATGTGTGCTTACTCGCCGCTCATCTTCAGCGCTTGCAGATCGCATGCGAAACACTGCTGATCCCCTTTGTGCATTGGGTTGAACTCGAAAATGAAATGCGTGCAATGGCATCGGGGAATCCACGCGGCGTACTAAAAGTGATTATTAGCCGTGGCAGCGGCGGGCGCGGATATAGCGGAGCCAGTTGCCACCAGCCGACACGAATTCTCAGCGTTTCTACCTATCCTTCGCATTATGACCGCTGGCAAACTGAAGGGATCTCTCTGGCACTTAGCCCTGTGCGCCTGGGTCGGAACCCTATGCTTGCGGGGATAAAACATCTTAATCGGCTTGAGCAGGTTCTCATTCGTACTCATCTTGAGCAGTCAGAAGCGGACGAGGCGCTGGTTCTTGACAGCGAAGGGTTCATTACGGAATGCTGTGCGGCAAATTTATTGTGGCGACAGGGTAACGATGTCTTCACTCCTCGACTCGATCAGGCAGGCGTGAATGGCATCATGCGGCAGTTTTGTTTACAGCATCTGGCACACTCCGGTTTTCGCGTTGTCGAAACTACCGTGGGCGAAGCGGCGTTGTTGACAGCCGATGAGGTTGTCATTTGCAACGCGCTCATGCCCGTCGTGCCGGTACGTGCTTATGGTAAACACGCCTGGTCATCGCGTGAGTTGTACTCGTTTTTAGCCCCACTCTGTGAGCAAACTGGATAGTCATGAAAAAAATGTTGCGCTTTGTTCTTCTCCTCATCGTTGTGCTGGGTATTGCCGGCGGGGTGGGAATGTGGAAGGTTCGTCAGATGGCGAACAGCAAAATCCTGATAAAAGAAGAAACAGTCTTCACGCTGAAAGCAGGCACTGGCCGTCTGGCATTGGGTGAACAGCTTTACAGCGATAAGGTGATTAACCGTCCACGCGTACTGCAATGGTTGCTGCGTGTTCAGCCAGAGCTTTCGCATTTTAAAGCCGGGACCTACCGCTTCACGCCAGGCATGACGGTACGTGAAATGCTGGAGCTGCTTGAAAGCGGCAAAGAGGCACAGTTCCCGCTGCGATTTGTGGAAGGGATGCGCTTAAGCGATTACCTGAAACAGCTTCGTGATGCACCTTATATTAAGCATACCCTGAAGGATGACAGCTATGCGACGGTCGCAGATGTCCTGAAGCTGGAGCATCCCGAATGGGTCGAAGGTTGGTTCTGGCCTGACACCTGGATGTATACCGCCGGTACGACGGACGTTGCCATTCTGAAACGCGCTCACAAAAAAATGGTAGCCGCGGTTGATAGTGCCTGGGAAGGACGTGCCGAGGGGCTGCCTTATAAAGATCAGAATCAGTTCGTTACTATGGCCTCTATTATCGAGAAGGAGACCGCTGTCGCGCATGAACGCGATCGGGTCGCATCAGTCTTTATTAACCGCCTGCGCATCGGCATGCGTTTACAAACTGACCCGACGGTTATTTACGGGATGGGTGAGAACTATGTCGGGAAGATCTCTCGTAAGGATCTCGAGACGCCAACAGCGTATAATACCTACGTGATTAACGGCTTGCCGCCGGGGCCTATTGCCACGCCGAGTCAGGCCTCGCTGGATGCCACCGCGCATCCGGCCAAGACACCGTATCTCTACTTTGTGGCCGATGGTAAAGGTGGGCACACCTTTAACACCAACCTTGCCAGCCACAATCGCTCTGTTCAGGACTATCTGAAAGCACTTAAGGAAAAAAATGCGCAGTAATTACATCGTCATTGAGGGGCTGGAAGGCGCCGGGAAAACCACAGCACGTAATGTTGTGGTCGACACGCTCAAAGAGCTGGGCATCGCTGAGATGGTTTTCACCCGCGAACCGGGTGGTACTCAGTTGGCTGAAAAGCTAAGAAGCCTGGTGCTGGATATTAAATCCGTCGGCGACGAAGTGATTAATGACAAAGCAGAAGTGCTGATGTTTTATGCCGCACGTGTGCAACTGGTTGAAACCGTCATTAAACCTGCTTTGGCCGAGGGTAAATGGGTGATCGGCGATCGTCACGATTTATCGACCCAGGCCTATCAGGGCGGTGGACGGGGTATCGATCAGACGATGCTGGCAACGCTGCGTGATGCTGTACTGGGTAATTTCCGTCCTGACCTGACGCTCTATCTGGACGTCACGCCGGAGGTGGGCCTCAAACGCGCGCGCGCGCGCGGCGATCTTGATCGTATTGAGCAAGAGTCGATGGATTTCTTTAACCGCACCCGTGCGCGTTATCTGGAACTGGCCGCGACGGATAGCACTATCCGCACGGTTGATGCGACTCAGTCGCTCGAAGATGTTACCCGCTCTATTCGCGAAACCATCGCACAATGGTTGCAGGAGCAACAGGCATGAAATGGTACCCATGGTTGCGTCCGCACTTTGATCAGCTGATGAAAAGCTATCAGGCCGGTCGGGGGCATCATGCGTTACTTATTCAGGCGCTACCCGGAATGGGTGACGATGCGCTGATTTACGCCATGACGCGTTTTCTGATGTGTCAGCAGCCTGAAGGACATAAAAGCTGCGGGAAATGCCGCGGCTGCCAGCTGATGCAGGCTGGAACACATCCAGATTTCTACACGCTTGAGCCTGAGAAAGGGAAAAGCACCCTGGGTATTGATGCCGTTCGTGAGGTCAGTGAAAAACTGTATGAACACGCACGTCTAGGTGGGGCAAAGGTCGTGTGGTTAAACGATGCGGCGCTTCTGACCGAAGCCGCAGCCAATGCGCTATTAAAGACCCTTGAAGAGCCACCGGTTAATACCTGGTTTTTCATGTCCTGTCGTGAACCGGGCCGACTGCTTGCCACGCTACGCAGCCGTTGCCGGCTGCATCATCTTTCACCTCCACATGAATCCTGGTCGCTTACCTGGATTCAACGAGAAGTGACGGTGTCACAAGAAGAGGCGTTGACGGCATTACGCTTAAGCAGCGGGGCGCCGGCTGCCGCACTAGACCTGCTTCAACAGGGAAACTGGGCACAGAGAACTCAGCTTTGTGCTGCCCTGAGTCACACTCTGGATAGCGGTGACTGGCTCGGGTTACTGACCGCCCTTAATCATGATCAGGTGGGCATGCGTTTGCACTGGCTCGCCTCACTGCTGCTGGATGCACTCAAGCTCCAGCAGGGGGCAACACAGCTTAGCAATGCTGATGTGTGGACGCTGGTCAACACGCTGGCAAACCGTCTTTCAGGCGCAACGCTGCGCGCAATTCTTCACGATGTATGCCTCTGTCGCGAACAGCTTTTGACCGTTACCGGACTCAATCGAGAGCTATTACTGACCGACCAATTACTGCGTATCGAACATTACCTGCAACCAGGCGCAATACAGCCTGCTTCCCATCTCTGAGAGAGACATTATGTTTTTAGTCGACTCACACTGCCATCTTGATGGCCTGGATTATCAATCTCTGCACAAAGACGTGGACGATGTGCTGGCAAAGGCCGCCGCGCGCGATGTGAAGTTTTGCCTGGCGGTAGCCACCACTTTACCGGGATACCGCTCGATGCGTGAGCTGGTGGGCGAGCGGGATAACGTGGTCTTTTCCTGCGGCGTGCATCCCTTGAATCAGGACGAAGAGTATAACGTCGACGATTTGCGTCTCATGGCCGCAGAGCAGGGCGTTGTGGCGATGGGTGAAACGGGGCTGGATTATTTTTACACGCCGGAAACGAAAACCCGTCAGCAAGCGTCTTTCCGTCATCATATCCGCATTGGACGCGAGCTGAATAAACCCGTCATCGTCCACACCCGCGACGCACGTGCCGATACGCTGGCTATCCTTGAGGAAGAAAAGGTGACGGATTGTGGTGGCGTACTACACTGTTTTACAGAAGACAGAGAAACGGCGGGTAAGCTACTTGATATGGGCTTTTATATCTCGTTTTCGGGGATCGTGACGTTCCGTAATGCCGAACAGCTTCGTGAAGCGGCGCGTTATGTTCCTCTCGATCGTATGCTGGTGGAAACCGATTCTCCGTATCTGGCACCGGTGCCGCATCGCGGTAAAGAAAACCAGCCGGCCATGACGAGAGATGTGGCTGAGTATATGGCCGTACTCAAAGGTGTCAGCCTCGAAGAGCTGGCGCGCGCCACCACTGAAAACTTCGCCAGTCTTTTCCACATCGACCCCGCCCGCCTGCAATCTGTCTGATTCACCTGTTTTTTTTAGGCTCGTAATTAATAGTTAAAGCGAGTAAAGTTCACCGCCTTATTTGGGGCGGTGACGGTGGATTTAGACACATCCAGACATGCTTTTTGTAAATAACTGAAAGTTTTTCGACCGCCTGAAGCTGAAACGTGATAGCCGTCAAACAAAGTCACAGGGAATTATTTTACCCTGTGTAATAAATAAAGAGCGCTTAGATGCTCTGTCCACGGCGCGGTTCTCCCCCCGTGCCAATGCGTGAAAGCGTAAAAAAAAAGCACAAATACTCAGGAGCACTCTCAATATGTTTAAGAATGCATTTGCTAACCTGCAAAAGGTCGGTAAATCGCTGATGCTGCCAGTATCCGTACTGCCTATCGCAGGTATCCTGCTGGGCGTCGGTTCTGCTAATTTCAGCTGGCTACCAGCCGTAGTTTCACACGTGATGGCCGAAGCAGGCGGTTCTGTTTTTGCTAACATGCCGCTGATTTTTGCCATCGGTGTGGCACTGGGCTTTACCAATAACGACGGCGTATCTGCGTTGGCGTCTGTGGTTGCTTACGGCATCATGGTGAAAACCATGGCTGTGGTCGCGCCACTGGTGCTGCATTTACCGGCTGAAGAAATCGCGGCGAAACACCTGGCTGATACCGGTGTTCTGGGCGGTATCATATCTGGTGCGATTGCAGCCTATATGTTCAACCGCTTCTATCGCATCAAGCTGCCTGAGTATCTGGGCTTCTTCGCGGGCAAGCGTTTCGTACCGATCATTTCTGGTTTGGCTGCGATCTTCACCGGCATCGTGCTGTCCTTCATCTGGCCACCGATTGGTTCCGCTATCCAGACCTTCTCTCAGTGGGCTGCATACCAGAACCCGGTCGTGGCGTTCGGTATCTACGGTTTCGTTGAACGTTGCCTGGTGCCGTTTGGTCTGCACCACATCTGGAACGTTCCTTTCCAGATGCAGATTGGTGAATACACCAACGCAGCAGGTCAGGTATTCCACGGTGATATCCCACGTTACATGGCTGGTGACCCAACTGCGGGCAAACTGTCTGGTGGCTTCCTGTTCAAAATGTATGGTCTGCCAGCGGCTGCGATTGCCATCTGGCACTCTGCTAAACCAGAGAACCGTGCAAAAGTGGGCGGTATCATGATCTCCGCAGCGTTGACCTCGTTCCTGACCGGTATCACCGAGCCGATCGAGTTCTCCTTCATGTTCGTTGCGCCGATCCTGTACGTTATCCATGCGGTTCTGGCTGGCCTGGCATTCCCAATTTGTATTCTGCTGGGTATGCGCGACGGTACATCCTTCTCGCACGGTCTGATCGACTTCATCGTGCTTTCTGGTAACAGCAGCAAACTGTGGCTGTTCCCTATCGTTGGTGCGGGCTACGCAGTAGCGTACTACACCATCTTCCGTGTGCTTATCAAAGCACTGGACCTGAAAACGCCAGGTCGTGAAGATGCTACCGACGACGTAAAAGCGACGTCTACCAGCGAAATGGCTCCGGCTCTGATCGCAGCGTTTGGCGGCAAAGAAAACATCACTAACCTGGACGCCTGTATCACTCGTCTGCGTGTCAGTGTTGCTGATGTTGCGAAAGTTGACCAACCTGGCTTGAAAAAACTGGGCGCAGCGGGCGTAGTTGTTGCAGGTTCTGGTGTTCAGGCAATCTTCGGAACGAAATCCGATAACCTGAAAACAGAAATGGATGAATACATCCGCAGCAACTAAGTTGTGACCTGGGGAGACTAAGGCAGCCGAATGGCTGCCTTTTTTACATCTGAAATAGAAAGGGAGCCGTGAGGCTCCCTTTGTCATGATGGCGAAGAATCAGAACTGATAGCTGGCGGTCACGCTAACGTTGCGTGGATCGCCGTAAACCAGTGAACCCTGCACGTTGGTATCATAGGTCTTATCGAACAGGTTATTAAGGTTGCCCTGCAACGAGAAGTTCTTAGTTACCTGGTAGCGGGTAAACAGATCAACCAGCGCGTAACTTCCTTGCTCAGCACGCCACGTGCCATACGGTGTCGCGACATCGCTATAGACCCGGTTCTGCCAGTTAACGCCGCCGCCAACGGTTAGCTCAGGCAATGCAGGCAGACGATAGCTGGTAAACAACTTCACCGACGTCCGTGGCAGGTACGGATTAACGTCCTTGCCGTCGCTATCTTCCGCTACGTAGCGCGTGGCCCCAAAGGTCATCTGCCAGTTATCGGTCAACGCGCCGTTGATTTCAAATTCCACGCCTTTACTGACGGTACCATCAACGCCTTCGTAGGCAATATCACTCGAACCCTGGATAACACGGCCAGTGCTTTGTGCCACATTATCCTGCTCAATACGGAATACAGACAGCGTGGTGGTCAGACGGCTGTTCATCCAGTCAGATTTCAAACCCACTTCGTAGTTGTTACCGGTGATGGGCGCGAGGTAGGCACCCGAGCTGTCACGGTAGTTCTGCGGCTGGAAAATGGAGGTATAGCTGCCATAGGCTGACCAGTTATCATCGATGTCATAGACCAGGCCGGCGTAAGGCGTCGTGTGATTTTTCTCCATGCCATAGGTCATGGTGTCCACGCGCCAGTTAGTGTAGCGAGCGCCAAGGATCAGGTGCAGCGGATCGGCGAGGGAGATACGCGTCGCGGCGTACAGCGACTTCATATAGGTTTTGTCATCCTGAGCGAGAGCCTGAGAGCCCCAGTTAGTCTCCGGGAAGTTGCCATTGTAATCGTAGAAACTGCCCAGTTCGTCAGGGAAGACGTTTGCCCATGAGTTGGTATAGCGGTTCGTTTGGCGGCTGTAGCTGGCACCGATCATCACCGTATGCTGGCGATCGAACAGATCGTAACCGCCGTCAGCGAACAGATCGACCGCATCGACTTTACGCTTACCGCTGTTCCAGCCCGTCCCGCCTACGTAAGCATAGTCAGGGCCATAGTTTGCGTATGGGCCCGCCAGCATGCCGGTGCTTTTATCAACATAGGCATCAAGGTACATCGCTTTGCTGTCAAACTTCGCTTCGGTGTGCATCGCATTTAAGGTGGCCTGCCATTTTTCGGCGAAGCGCTGTTTCATGGTGACGAAGAACTTATTGAATTCTTTGTCATTGTAGGCCCAGTCGGGAGCGGTGCTGTGCGCACGATCGTAGTGTCTTACGCTGCCATCGGTATTCCAGCGCGGTAATCCGCCCCAGGTCTGGTTATTCACGTCGATGCGCTGATATTCGTAACCGGCAGACAGTGAGGTCATGTCGCCCAGATCGGCATCAACAATCCCGGAGAAGAAGGTTTTCTTTTGGTTGTAGTTATCCAGCCAGGAGTCATTATCCTGATAACCCGCCACGATACGGGCGCGCACATTGCCATCGTCGGTCAACGGGCCTTGCATATCCATGACGTAGCGTTGTTTATTCCAGCTACCGTATTCAGCAGAAAGATTGCCTTTGAATTCACGGCTGGTGGCGTGTTTACGCACCATATTGATAGCGGCAGAAGGGTTCCCTGTCCCGGTCATCAGGCCGTTCGCACCACGAACCACTTCTACACGCTCATAAAGGGCTGTATCAGAAAGGGCATCACCCAGATTCCAGCGAGACTCGAAATAGGTTGGGATGCCGTCGAGCATGTAGTTATCGATTTCAAAACCACGCGAGTAATAGCTGCTGCGATCGGAGTCGGCCGTGCTTTTACTGATCCCCATGGTGTTGTCCATCACGTCACCCAGCGTCTGCAACTGCTGGTCTGCCATGCGCTGTTGGCTCACAATAGTGACGGACTGAGGGATATCGCGCTGGACCATTTGCATCTTGGTCCCAACGGTCGTTGTTTTTACGCTGTAATCGTGAGCTTCATTAGAAGAGTCTGACTGAGATGAACCGTCGACGATAAGCGTATCTTCGGTGGTTGGTGCGGCGAAACTTGCGGTCGGCATCAATGCCATAGCAATGCAGGCTGCCAGCAACGAAGGTGTTGCGGCAGGCTGACGTTGCCCATCCCTGGTGTGATTAATGAAAGACATCATCAAACCCTTTCTGAATGATTAGTGAATAAAGTGCCTCGGTCCCGTAAACGGTCGAAGGTCATTTCTATGTGTAAAATGCGCATGAAAATGCAAATGCGAAATATACGCATTAGGATTCACCATGTAAACAGATGTAACCAGTTCAAATGAAATTATGTTTCACTCAGGCTAAAGGGTAGGGATGGTCACTCTCCGAGCAGCAAATGCACGATAAGGAAAGAAATCGAGGGATAAGGTTGAAAGGACAGGAGAAACTCGCTCATACTCTTGAATCGCGTCACGGCGTTAAATGCAGCATTTATGTCTACGCCCGGCACGCCACGCCAGATCAAACATAAAAGGAAAACGTCATGGCAGAAGAGACCATTTTCAGCAAAATTATCCGCCGCGAAATTCCGTCGGATATCGTGTATCAGGATGAACTGGTTACGGCTTTCCGTGACATTTCACCGCAGGCACCGACACACATCCTTATCATTCCCAATATTCTGATTCCTACCGTGAATGACGTGAAACCCGAGCATGAAGTGGCGTTAGGTCGTATGCTGACGGTAGCGGCGAAAATCGCCGAGCAGGAAGGGATCGCGAAAGAGGGTTACCGTTTGATCATGAACTGTAATCTTCACGGTGGTCAGGAAGTTTATCATATCCATATGCATCTCCTGGGCGGTCGTCCGCTGGGACCGATGCTGGCGCATAAAGGTCTTTAATATGCAAAGAGGGCGTATTGCTTTACTGGCACTGGCCATTGTGATGACGGGCTGTAGCTCGCGTCCTGCCATTCCTGTCAGTGATGAACAAACGTTGGTGATGGAGTCGTCGGTACTGGCCGCGGGGATCACCGCAGAAGCACCTACGCTGACGATCAGTGAAATCCAGCCGTCGGCGTCCTCAACGCTCTATAACGAAAGACAGGAGCCTGTCACCGTCCACTATCGTTTTTATTGGTATGACGTAAGAGGCCTCGAAATGCACCCACTTGAAGTGCCGCGCACCGTCATTATTCCGGCCAATTCGTCGGTTAAGCTATACGGCAGCGCTAACTATCTGGGTGCGCATAAGGTCAGACTTTATCTTTATTTGTAAGGAAGGGGTGAACCTTGATTAAGAATTTCAGCCGTTACGCGCTCGTTACGGCATTTGCGTTGTTCCTGACCGGGTGTATTACCCGTACGGATCAACAACCAGCACCGGTAGATGAAGCAAAACCGGGCACTGAACAGCCCGTGCAGCCGACACAACCGGTACCAACGGTGCCTTCCGTTCCGACTATTCCTGCGCAGCCTGGCCCGGTTGAACATCAGGATCAAACGGCGCAACCGACACCACGCGTCCGTCATTATGACTGGAACGGTGCTATGCAACCGATGGTCGGTAAAATGCTTCAGGCACAAGGCGTAACCGCAGGTAGCGTGCTGCTGGTGGACAGTGTGAATAACCGCACCAATGGATCGCTTAATGCAGGTGAGGCCACGGAAACGCTACGCAATGCGCTGGCGAACAATGGCAAATTTACGCTGGTGTCTGCACAACAACTGGCGGTCGCGAAGCAGCAGTTAGGCCTCTCGGCGCAGGATAGTTTGGGTTCACGCAGCAAAGCTATCGGTATCGCGCGTAACGTCGGGGCGCAGTACGTACTCTATTCCAACGCCACGGGCAACGTGAATACGCCAGCGCTGCAAATGCAGCTTATGCTGGTTCAGACAGGTGAGATTATCTGGTCAGGTAAAGGTGCCGTTCAACAGCAATAGCCTGACGCGTGAAGACATTCTGTCACGCTTTTTCCCGCAATATCGCCTTATCGCGCCGCAAGCCCATGCCGGGCTTAGCGGAGCGAGTTGCATCATTGCGCAGGGCGATCATCATCTGGTTCTACGCCAGCAGTATGATACTGCTGCGCCTGCCTTCCATTTTCGCCGTCAGTACCTTGCGCTCAAGCGTCTTCCCGCCGATGTCGTGCCTAAACCGTGCTTCTTTAAAACGGGTTGGATGGCCGTCGAGTATCTTGCCGGTGAGGTAAAAACCGTGCTTCCCGATGCGCAAACCCTTGCAGCCGTGCTGTATCATTTGCACCGTCAGTCTCGGCTCGGATGGCGGATAACGTTGTCTCCCTTGCTGGAATATTACTGGCTCCAGGCTGCGCCGCACAGACGCTCGCCGTTTTGGTTATCGATGCTAAAACGTCTACGTCGACGTGGTGAACCGCGTTCGTTGCGGCTGGTCCCCGTTCACATGGATGTCCATGCCGGAAACATTGTACATTCCGCCGTTGGGGACAGGCTGATTGACTGGGAATATGCGGGAGATGGCGATGTCGCTCTCGAACTGGCCGCCGTTTGGTGTTCAACGGAAGCGGCGCGTCAGGAATTGGTACGTGCGTATGCGCAGACCGCTGCGATGCAACCCCAACAGCTTATGCGTCAGGTGCAACGCTGGCGGCCCTGGGTATTGATGATGATGGCGGGCTGGTATGAACTGCGCCTGCGGCAATCAGGTGACAAACAATTTATCGCGCTGGCAGATGACGTCTGGCGTCAGTTACAAACTAAAGGATAAGAGAGGTTCGTGTGGGTCCAGTAATGTTGGATGTTGAAGGGTATGAACTGGATGCGGTAGAGCGCGAGATTCTGGCGCATCCGTTGGTGGGTGGCCTGATCCTGTTTACCCGCAACTATCATGACCCGGAGCAGTTGCGCGAGCTGGTTCGCCAAATTCGTGAAGCGTCGCATCATCGTCTGGTGGTGGCGGTGGATCAGGAAGGTGGGCGCGTTCAGCGCTTCCGTGATGGATTTACCCTGCTTCCCGCCGCGCAGTCTTTTGCGGCGCTCATGGGCACAGATGAAGGCGGAAAACTGGCACAGGATGCTGGCTGGCTGATGGCCAGTGAAATGATCGCCATGGATATCGACATCAGCTTTGCACCAGTGCTGGACGTGGGGCATATCAGCGCCGCCATTGGCGAGCGTTCATATCATGAGGACCCGCAAATCGCCCTGGCCATGGCAACGCGCTTTATCGACGGTATGCATGCCGCCGGGATGAAAACGACGGGTAAACATTTCCCGGGACACGGCGCGGTGACCGCCGATTCGCATAAGGAGACGCCACGCGATCCGCGTCCAGAAGAGGTTATCCGTGCAAAAGATATGTCGGTATTCCGCTCGCTGATTACCGATAACAAACTTGACGCGATCATGCCTGCGCATGTGATTTACAGCGACGTTGATCCTCGTCCTGCCAGCGGATCATCGCACTGGCTAAAAACCGTTTTGCGCCAGGAGCTTGGTTTTAACGGCGTGATTTTCTCTGACGATTTGTCGATGGAAGGGGCCGCGATCATGGGCAGTTACGCGGAGCGCGGGCAAGCCTCCCTGGATGCAGGTTGCGATATGATCCTGGTCTGTAATAATCGTAAAGGTGCAGTTAGCGTGTTAGATAACCTGTCGCCGATCAATGCTGAGCGTGTTACACAATTGTATCATAAAGGTTCATTTGGTCGTCAGGAGCTGATGAACACGGCTCGCTGGAAGACGGTGAATGCACAGCTTGAGGCACTCAATGAGCGCTGGCAGGCTCATAAAGCGGGCCAATAACCCCTCTCAGAAGGCGTAATGTGACGAGGAAACAATGATCATTTATTTGCACGGTTTTGACTCGAACAGTCCTGGTAACCATGAGAAGGTGCTGCAACTGCAGTTCATCGACCCTGATGTACGGCTGATTAGCTACAGTACGCGCCATCCGAAACATGATATGCAGCATCTGCTCAAGGAAGTCGACAAAATGCTGCAGCTTAACGTTGACGAACGCCCCCTGATTTGTGGCGTGGGTCTGGGCGGGTATTGGGCGGAGCGGATCGGTTTTCTCTGCGATATCCGTCAGGTGGTGTTCAATCCTAACCTGTTCCCGGAAGAGAACATGGAAGGCAAGATCGATCGTCCGGAAGAGTACGCTGATATCGCGACGAAATGCGTCAGTAATTTCCGTGAGAAAAATCGTGACCGCTGCATGGTGATTCTCTCTCGTCAGGATGAGGCGCTGAACAGCCACCGCGCGGCTGAGTTCCTTCATCATTATTATGAAATCGTCTGGGACGAAGAGCAGACTCACAAATTCAAGAATATCTCTGTGCATCTACAGCGCATCAAAGCTTTCAAAACGTTGGGTTAACCTCGCATACCACTCTTCTGGCCCGGCGGCGCAGGCTTGCCGGGCTTTCTCTTTGCTACACTTGTACAAAATTAAATCATCAAAACTTGATTCATATCAATTTTGGTATGACCAATGCGCCGTGCGTGGTATTCTCAATGCACCTGAATGGTTTCAGTGCTGTAACCTGTTGTTAATTAAGGGTTATTTTTATAACTTTTAATTAACAATTGGTTAATAATTTGAGGGGGTCACATTGACTACGCCATTGAAAAAGATAGTGATTGTAGGCGGCGGTGCGGGTGGGCTGGAGCTGGCCACTCAACTCGGGAAGAAGCTCGGTCGTGGCAAAAAAGCGAAGATTACGCTGGTTGACCGCAACCATAGCCATCTTTGGAAACCGCTGTTGCATGAAGTGGCAACCGGTTCGCTGGATGAAGGTGTCGATGCCCTGAGCTATCTGGCGCATGCGCGTAATCATGATTTCCAGTTCCAGCTGGGTTCGGTCATGGACATCAACCGCGAAAGCAAGACGATTACGCTGGCAGAATTGCGTGATGAGAAGGGCGAGTTACTGGTCCCGGAACGTAAGCTTGCGTACGACACGCTGGTGATGGCGCTGGGGAGTACCTCTAACGACTTCAATACGCCAGGCGTCAAAGATCACTGTATCTTCCTCGATAATCCGCATCAGGCACGTCGCTTCCATCAGGAAATGCTAAATCTGTTCCTGAAATATTCCAATAATCTGGGTGCGAACGGTAAGGTCAATATCGCTATTGTTGGCGGTGGTGCGACGGGTGTGGAGCTTTCAGCAGAGCTGCATAATGCCGTCAAACAATTGCACAGCTACGGTTACAAAGGGCTGACCAACGACGCGCTGAACGTGACGCTGGTTGAGGCAGGTGAACGTATTCTGCCAGCCCTGCCGCCACGCATTTCTGGCGCCGCGCACAATGAACTGACTAAGATGGGCGTACGCGTACTGACGCAAACTATGGTCACCAGCGCCGACGCTGGTGGTCTGCACACTAAAGGCGGTGAGTATATAGAAGCTGACCTGATGGTTTGGGCTGCGGGTATCAAAGCGCCTGATTTCATGAAAGAAATTGGCGGGCTTGAAACCAACCGGATCAATCAGCTGGTGGTTGAACCGACTCTGCAAACCACGCGCGATGCGGATATTTTTGCTATCGGTGACTGTGCGTCCTGTGCCCGTCCTGAAGGCGGGTTTGTACCGCCACGCGCTCAGGCAGCACACCAGATGGCAAGCCTTGCGCTGCATAACATTCTGGCGCAGACCAAAGGTAAGCCACTGAAATCATACGTCTACAAGGACCATGGTTCTCTGGTTTCGCTGTCTAACTTCTCCACCGTAGGCAGCCTGATGGGTAACCTGATGCGCGGATCGATGATGGTAGAAGGGCGCATCGCGCGCTTTGTGTACATCTCTCTGTACCGTATGCACCAGGTGGCGTTGCATGGTTACTTCAAAACTGGCCTGATGATGCTGGTGGGCAGTATTAACCGTGTGATTCGCCCGCGCCTCAAACTGCACTAATCCTTCGGCCCTTCCAGATCGCCTGGAAGGGCTTTTAGCATATCATGCTGTCATCGTTCCCCTGAGCGCTTAGGAGTCTTCCTAAACGCGGTTTTTCTTATCGTATGCCGCTATTTTTGAGCGTTATTCTGATAGTCGATCTCTTGCTTTGATTGCAAAATTGTTACCAATAGCAACAAAGGAGGAAGTCCCGTGAATAAATCAATGTTGGCGGGTATAGGGATTGGCGTTGCTGCTGCGCTGGGCGTAGCGGCGGTTGCCAGTCTAAATGCGTTCGATCGCAGCCCGCAGTACGCTCAGGTGGTCTCAGCCACCCCGATTAAAGAATCGATTAAAACGCCGCGTCAGGAATGCCGTAACGTTGCGGTCACTCATCGACGCCCTGTTCAGGATGAAAACCGTATTGCGGGTTCTGTGCTCGGTGCCGTTGCGGGTGGCGTGATCGGCCATCAGTTCGGCGGTGGTCGCGGTAAAGACGTTGCGACCGTTGTCGGTGCCTTAGGTGGCGGCTATGCCGGTAATCAGGTGCAGGGCGCAATGCAGGATGGCGATACTTACACCACGACGCAGCAGCGCTGTAAAACGGTGTATGACAAATCAGAAAAAATGCTGGGGTACGATGTGACGTATAAGATTGGCGAGCAGAAGGGAAAAATCCGTATGGATAAAGATCCCGGCACCCAGATTCCACTGGATGGCAATGGCCAGCTGGTACTGAATAACAAGGTGTGAAGAAAGATGTGCTTTACATTCGGCTCCTCAATCGCTCAGGCTGAGGAGCCTTTTTTTGCTGTAATATCATTGTTATAGGTCGAATACGTTGCGCTGGCGCAGGAAGAGAAATCCTGTAATCAGTATTGAGATAAATGCAAACAGTACTGAACCACCACAGATAACCCAGAGACCAAATAACAATGTAATGACTATTAGCACCTTGAATAATGGTAATAGCAAAATCATTTTATTTTCCTTCCGTATGCGTTGGTTAACTTTTCTCTTATAAATGGCCGCTAATCATTAGCAGCGCAATTATCTTTGTTTAAGAGTAGCAAACGAGACGCGTTACGAGAAAGGTTTAGCCTATTGTTAAATAGGCTAAATCTCATTTCTGGGGATATATCTTAGTTTTTCAATAATTCAGGCCACAGACGAAGCGTGGTGGCGGTAATGTTTTGCAGTTTTTCCAGAGTTGCCCCTTCACGGGCGCTAATCGACATGCCCTGAAGAATACAGCTTAAATACTGTGCCAGCCGTTCAGGGTTGCAGTGTGCTGGGATCTCGCCCCGCTGTTGGCGATGGCGGAGAAACGTAGTCAGCGTCTCTTCCTGCATCGCATGGCGGGATTTCACGGTATTCGCGATCCCTTTTGAAGATGCCGCGAGCGTAGCGGAAGTATTGATCATAAAGCAGCCCGCCGGCGTGTCTTTGCTGGTAAAGCATGCCGCAACCGTCGCGAAGTAATCTTGCAATGCCTGCTCTACGGTTTTCTCTTCACAAAAAAGCTGGGCTTCATGCTTCGCCGCAAAACGGGCGATGTAGCGATCAAGTACAGCCCTGAACAGGCCTTCTTTATTGGTAAATTCTGCATAGAGCGTTGGGGCTTTAGCTCCCGTCGCTTCTACCAGATCGGACAGTGAAGTGGCTTCATAGCCATGCTGCCAGAATAATGTCATGGCCTTATCAAGCGCCGCATCCCTGTCGAACACCTTTGGTCGGCCACGGCTTTTCTTCGTGCAACTCGTTACGTCGGTTGTCATGGGCCGTTGTACCTCTAATGGTTTGTTGAATGACCATTATAAAAATAATAGCAACCCGCGACCAGCACTGATTTCGTTAAAATAAAATAATCATATGGGTATGAAATTTAAGGGATTTAAAATTAATTTAACGATCATTATAAAATCATATTGACGTGTGATGCAGATCACATCTATCATTTACCTATCGATCGTTAAGTAAATAACTTACGACTTCCTGATACGTCTGTTTAAAGGTAAATACTCATGAAAAACGTTAAAACCCTCATCGCTGCCGCTGTTCTTAGTTCACTTTCTTTTGCAAGCTTCGCTGCGGTAGAAGTCCAGTCCGCTCCAGCCGATCAGCATAAAGTCGGTACCATTTCTGCTAACGCGGGTACCAACCTCGGTTCGCTGGAAGATCAGCTGGCGCAAAAAGCGGAACAAATGGGCGCGAAATCATTCCGTATCACATCGGTCACCGGTCCTAACACCCTTCACGGTACCGCTGTTATTTACAAATAAGTTTTGCACGACCCTCAGATATGCCACTGCAATAAAAACGCCCTGCTCAGTTGAGCAGGGCGTTTTTGTCTCAGCCGTTCTTAAAGGGATTGCTGAGCGGTTTTATGATGTTGCGTGACGTCGACTGGCATTCCTGAGCGAGCCTCCATGGCGCTTTCCATTACCACTCCATCAGCGCCAGCTTTGAAAGTTTGCATCGCAGCGGTAAGCGTAATAGGCAAAGTCTGCGGATCGTCGCCAAGGTTCTTGGACAGCGGTTGATGTATTTCCACCAGACGTTTTCCACCCGGCTCCTCAGAAACTTTAATCGGCGTATTGATGATGTTGACCTTCGTTCCCGGCGTAATGACGCGGAACAGCGCCTCGATATCGCCGTCGCGCAGGCGGATGCAGCCTGAACTCACGCGCATTCCGATGCCGAAATCAGCATTGGTTCCATGCAAAAGATAAACGCCACCGTAGGCTGCAAGGCGAATGGCGTGGTGGCCCATTGGGTTATCCGGACCGGCAGGCACCACGGCGGGTAAATCAATCCCCTGCGCTTTATAGCGGGCACGAATATTGGCGGTCGGTGTCCAGGTTGGATTGGCTCGTTTGTCTGATACGGTCGTCACCATCGTAGGCGTCAACGTGTCGCCACCTAACTGGCCAATGCCAATCGGATACACCGTCACTTCATTTTTACCCGGTGGATAATAATAAAGACGCAGTTCGGCCAGGTTAATCACCAGACCTTCGCGTGGCGCATCCGGCAGCAGGGTTTGAAGCGGAATAGTCAGCACACTACCTGCGCGCGGCACGTAGGGATCAACGCCCGGATTAGCCTGTAACAGTGCAAGGAAACCCACATTATATTTTTTCGCAATCGCTTCCAGCGACCCACCGTTATTTTCAACGACATGAAAACGGTTTTCGCCCACTAACCGGCTACCGGCAGGGGGAAGGGGCCAGGTATTGGCGCGAGCGGGAAGTGCAATCGCTATGCTTCCGACAAGCGCCAGGAGCGCTATCCAGTGTGTAAAACGCAGAGTCATCATTATCACCCATGTCCATAGCAACAATAAGGTTATTGTTATATAAATAGTTAATTGATAAGTATGATGGATGGACGTGTCGGGAAGTCGATGCCAATTGCAAAGAGTTTGTAAATTATGCTCAGACGGAATGGCCGGGAAAGCGAGTGCCGCCCGGCAATAACGCTACGCTATCGCGTTTTCTTCAAGTTGACGCATGAAGTTGCGAACCCATTCCATCCGCGTTTTGCGATCGGTGAGTTCCTGAGTGAATTTCAGGCGCGTCGGGCCATCCAGACGGAAATGCTGTGGTTGTTTTTGCAGCAGACCAATTAACCACATCGGGTCGACATGATTTTTCTCAGCGAACTCAATCATGCCGCCTTTATCGTTACCTTCCAGTTTACGAATGCCGAGCTTCTGCGCCTGTTGGCGAAGACGTGCAATATCGAGGAGGTTGCGCGCCGGATCCGGCAGCAGGCCGAAGCGATCGATAAGCTCAACTCTAAGCTCTTCCAGCTCAGTCTCTTTTTTAGCACTGGCAATACGCTTATAGAACGACAGGCGCGTGTTCACGTCCGGGATAAAATCATCCGGTAACAGGGAAGGCATACGCAGCTCAACTTCTGTTTGCTGGCTGGTGAGATCTTCCAGAGACGGCTCACGTCCGGCTTTCAGTGCATCAACGGCGTTTTCCAGCAGCTCCATGTACAGCGAGAAGCCGATGGTTTCCATCGATCCACTCTGATCTTCGCCCAGCAGTTCACCTGCTCCGCGGATCTCCAGATCGTGCGTCGCCAGCGCGAAGCCTGCACCCAGATCTTCCAGCGAGGCAATGGCCTCCAGACGCTTTTGCGCATCGGTGGTCATGGACTTTGGATGCGGGGTCATCAGCCAGGCGTAGGCCTGGTGATGCGAACGTCCCACGCGACCACGCAACTGGTGAAGCTGCGCCAGACCGAAGTGGTCCGCGCGTTCGATGATGATGGTATTCGCTGTCGGAATATCAATCCCGGTTTCGATAATCGTGGTGCACACCAGCACGTTGAAACGCTGGTGGTGGAAATCGTTCATCACTCGTTCAAGCTCGCGCTCGCGCATCTGCCCGTGACCGATGGCAATTCGCGCTTCGGGCACCAGCTCCGCAAGCTTATCGGCGGCTTTCTGGATGTTTTCAACATCGTTGAAGAGATAATAAACCTGACCGCCGCGCAGAACTTCACGAAGAATGGCCTCGCGAACCACCAGGCTGTCGTACTCGCGCACGAAGGTTTTGACCGCCAGACGACGTGCTGGCGGGGTAGCGATAATCGACAAATCGCGCATGCCGCTCATGGCCATGTTGAGCGTTCGCGGAATCGGCGTCGCAGTCAGCGTCAGGATATCCACGTCGGCACGCATCGCTTTAATGCGCTCTTTGTGACGCACGCCAAAGCGATGCTCTTCATCGACAATCAGTAAACCTAAATCTCGCCACTTCACGTCGCTTTGCAGCAGTTTGTGAGTGCCAATCAGTATATCGATTTTGCCTTCGCTGGCTTGCTCCAGGATCAGCGCCTGCTCTTTGGCGCTGCGAAAACGTGACAGCATCTCGATACGAACCGGCCAGTTCGCAAAGCGATCGCGGAAGTTATCGTAGTGCTGCTGGGCAAGCAGAGTGGTCGGCACCAGCACAGCAACCTGCTTATTATTTTCGACGGCGAGGAAGGTCGCGCGCATCGCCACTTCGGTTTTACCAAAGCCCACGTCACCACACACCAGGCGATCCATTGCCAGCGGCTGACACATATCGCTGAGCACGGCGTTAATGGCCTGAGCTTGATCCGGCGTGGTTTCGAACGGGAAGGTATCGCAGAACAGCTGATACTGTTCTTTATCATGCTTGAAGGCAAAGCCAGATTTTGCTGCGCGCTGGGCGTAAATATCCAGCAGCTCGGCGGCGACATCGCGGACTTTTTCTGCGGCTTTCTGCCGCGCGCGCGCCCAGACGTCTCCACCTAATCTGTGCAGCGGCGCGTTCTCTTCCGCACCGCCCGCATATCGGCTGATCAGGTGCAGGGACGACACGGGAACATAGAGTTTCGCGTCGCCGGAATAAGTCAGCATCAGGTACTCGGCCTTAATGCCGCCCGTTTCCAGGGTCGTCATTCCCGCATAGCGTCCCACCCCGTGTTCAAGGTGGACAATCGGCTGACCTACGTGCAGCTCTGCCAGATTGCGGATGAGCGTGTCCGGGTTGATGGTGCGGCGGCTATCCTGACGGCGGCGCGCCACGCGCTCACCCAGCAGATCGCTCTCGCAAATCAATGCCCGGTTATTCAGCTCGTCAATAAAACCGTGCTCGGCAGCGCCAATCATCAGGTAGCGCCCGTTATCGGCCGCTTCGTCGAGACGTAAAATGCGTTTTGGCGACACTTTAATACGGCTCAGCAGTTCGCCAAGCGCCTCGCGGCGGCCTTCGCTCTCCACCGAGAAAATGACCGGACCGGTAAAGGACTCAAGAAACTTGCGCAGGTTATCCAGCGGCGATTTTTGCTGTGCCTGAACCGAGAGATCGGGCAGCTTGTGAAATGCCAGATTAGTATTCGCTGCTTTATCCGGCAGGTTTTCCGTTTTGAGCTGAATGCGCGGCCATTTTTTTAGCTCTGAAAATAGCGCATCGGTTCGCAGCCAAAGCTGCTCCGGTGGCAGCAACGGACGCATAGGATCCACGCCGCGATTCTCGTAACGGGCGCGGGTTTCGTTCTCAAAACGAGTGGCGCTGGCTTCCAGATCGCCGGTATTCACAATCAGTGTTTTGGCCGGGAAATAGCTAAACAGGGCGGGGAGTGGCTCGCTAAAGAACAGCGGCTGCCAATACTCAATCCCGGCAGGGAGCGTACCTTTGCTCACCTGCTGATAAATATGTTCGGCATCCCGCTTCACATCGAACTTATCGCGCCACTGGCTGCGGAACAGTTCAATGGCAGTTTTATCGGTCGGGAACTCATGTGCCGGCAGCAAATTAATGGCTTCAACTTCTTCTAGCGTGCGCTGAGTGTCGGCGTCAAAGACGCGCAGACTGTCGATTTCATCATCGAAGAAATCGAGGCGGTATGGCCTGTCGCTACCCATCGGATAAAGATCCAGCAGCGCGCCGCGTGTGGCGTACTCGCCGTGCTCCATCACCTGATCAACATGGCGATAACCGGCGCTATCTAACTGCGAGCGTAGGGCGTCGCGAGACAAGCGCTGGCCTTTTTTCATCACCAGCGCGTGGCCGTGCAGATAACTGTGTGGGCAAACACGCTGCATCAGCGTATTGACCGGGACAATCAGCACACCGCGCTGCATGGAGGGCAGTTGATACAGCGTGGACAGGCGCGAGGAGATAATCTCCTGGTGCGGGGAGAAGCTGTCGTAAGGCAGCGTTTCCCAGTCGGCAAGATTGAACACCAGACTATCGGTAAACTGGCGAATTTCATCATGCAGACGCAGTGCATTTTGCATATCGGGGGCGACAAGCACCACCGGACCTGGATGACGCTCCGCGATTTCCGCAACGAGCGTGGCGCAGGCTGCACCCGTCAGTTCACCTAGCTGGCGCTGGTCGCCCGCTTTGTCGGGCAGGGAATAACGATATTGTTCAGGCATGGCTATGTCAGGATCTCTTATGGATATACCAACAGTATTGGGGCATATCACTGATACGCAATGTCTTTATTATCCTCGATCGTTTTGTATTAGCAAACCGTAACCGCACGGAGCGTAACGTCGCCCCCAAAGTGGGGGCGAGAAGGGGGTTAACGCGTGGCCTGAACCGGCGCTAAACGGGCTGGGGGGGTGAAGAAAACGTCGCCAAACAATGCGCTGGAGACTTTGCGCGCGCCAAGCCCCACTAGCGTGCAAATCAGCAGGCTGACAAACGGATAGACCAGGATAAGCGTCAATTCTGCCCACACCGGCCACCAGGCGGCATTGAGTTCGCCGATCAAAAACAGGCTGAAGCACTCAATTAAAATTCGGTGCGTGGTGTAAATGGCTATCGTATTCGAACCGACCACGTTCAGCAGATTGTTAGGGCGCACGGCATAACGCTGCTCAACGCTGTAAAATAGCTTCATGATCAGCAAAATCGACAGCAGCGAAAGCAGCAGGGGAACGTTGGCAAACCACAGTACGATCGACATCAAACCAAAAGCGATGATCGGCAACCCGCTGCGACGAATGCTCATGCCCTTCATCCACTCCATCAACTGCGCGCCGTACCATGCGCCCAGGCTGTAGTAGATCATATTACGCACCACGCTGTTCATCCCCCACCACGGTAACGGCAGGAAGTTGATGGCAACACTTGCCAGCGCCAGGAGACCCAACATCGGCAGCTTCCAGCGGCTCAGCAATTTACACAGCGTAAAGTAGACCAGCAGGGCGTACAGATACCACAGGCTGGTACTGGCCGTGAGCATGCCGCGAATAAAGCCAGTGATGGAATCGGCGTATGCCGCGTTAGACGCAGTGGCTAACTCGCGATCGGGTGCCAGCCAGGCATTGATATGACTCAACGCTTGCCATTGCAATATACCCCATAGCACCAGCACCCAAAGAATGCTCCAGATCCTTTTATCCAGGCTCGTTCGCCAGCCAACTTCATCAATGTAGCGGCGGATCAAATAGCCAGAAATAAAGAAAAACACCGGCATACGAAACGGCGCGAGATAGAGATTGAAATAGACCCAGCATTTGGCGAGCAAGCCTGAGAGCGGGAGCTGTAGCCCGTCGAGGTGGGGATAGAAGGTGATCACCGAGTGATAAATGACCACCAGGCAGATGCAAAGCCCTTTTATCTGATTAATCCATAATGCTTTTTGTTTCATCGGTACCGGATACCTGTTTTGCCATAAACGAAACGTTGATCCTGGGCGAACCGGACGGGGATGTAATCAGTAAGAGTCTGTATCAGGACGTTTTTCAGAAAAGGTGGAGGGTACACTGCCGTTCCGTGCCCTCTATATTGGGATTAGTGTGATGATTTTTATTGTTTTTTCGGAAAAGTCATTACCAAAGCTTACGGTTTCAGTCATTTACGCTTTACGGATTCGCTTATATACTCGTGGGTCTGCTATCAGCAACCAGACGGATTTCATGTATCAACCTGTCGCACTCTTTATAGGCTTACGCTACATGCGTGGGCGCGCCGCGGACCGCTTCGGTCGCTTTGTCTCCTGGCTTTCCACTATCGGTATTACGCTTGGCGTGATGGCGCTGGTCACGGTGCTTTCCGTGATGAATGGCTTCGAGCGCGAGCTGCAAAACAATATCCTGGGGCTGATGCCGCAGGCGGTCCTCTCATCTGCCAACGGCTCGATCAATCCGCAACAGCTGCCCGCAAGCGCAGTAAAACTGCAAGGTGTGAACCGTATTGCACCGCTGACCACTGGAGATGTGGTGCTGCAAAGCGCGCGCAGCGTTTCGGTGGGCGTGATGTTGGGTATCGACCCGGCGCAAAAAGATCCGCTAACGCCGTATCTGGTCAACGTTAAACAGACCGATCTTGAAGCGGGCAAGTACAACGTCATTCTGGGCGAGCAGCTTGCCGGACAACTGGGTGTCAATCGGGGCGATCAGCTGCGCGTGATGGTGCCGTCTGCCAGCCAGTTTACGCCGATGGGGCGTTTGCCGAGCCAGCGTCTGTTCAATGTGATTGGCACGTTTGCCGCCAATAGCGAAGTCGATGGTTATCAAATGCTGGTCAACATTCAGGATGCCTCGCGTCTGATGCGTTATCCACTGGGGAATATCAGCGGCTGGCGTTTATGGCTCAATGAACCCTTAAAAGTGGATGTACTGAGCCAGCAAAAATTACCTGAGGGTACAAAATGGCAGGACTGGCGCGACCGCAAAGGCGAGTTGTTCCAGGCCGTGCGTATGGAAAAGAACATGATGGGCCTTCTGCTGAGCCTGATCGTGGCCGTTGCTGCGTTTAACATCATCACCTCTCTGGGGCTGATGGTGATGGAGAAGCAGGGCGAGGTGGCTATCCTGCAAACCCAGGGCCTGACGCCGCGCCAGATTATGGCGGTATTTATGGTGCAGGGAGCCAGTGCCGGGATTATCGGCGCGCTACTCGGCGCTGTGCTGGGGGCATTGCTTGCCAGCCAGTTAAATAATTTAATGCCGATCATCGGTATCCTGCTCGATGGCGCGGCGCTGCCGGTCGCGATTGAGCCGCTACAGGTTGTTGGTATTGCGCTGGTCGCGATGGCCATTGCGCTGCTTTCTACGCTTTATCCTTCATGGCGCGCTGCCGCCACTCAACCCGCTGAGGCTTTACGTTATGAATAAGATCCTGTTGCAATGCGACAACCTGTCCAAGCGCTATCAGGAAGGCAATGTGCAGACCGATGTTCTGCATGAGGTCAGTTTCAGCGTGGGTGAAGGTGAGATGATGGCGATTGTCGGCAGCTCCGGCTCCGGTAAAAGTACGCTGCTGCATCTGCTGGGCGGTCTGGATACGCCAACCGCTGGCGATGTCATTTTCTCCGGTACGCCTTTAAGCTCAATGTCTTCTACCGCAAAGGCCGAATTGCGTAACCGCGAGCTGGGCTTTATCTATCAGTTCCACCATTTGCTGCCGGACTTCACCGCACTTGAAAACGTGGCGATGCCGCTGCTGATCGGCAAAAAGAAACCGGCGGAGATTAACACCCGCGCCAGCGATATGCTCAAAGCGGTGGGCTTAGGCCATCGCGGTAATCACCGTCCTTCGGAGCTCTCCGGGGGTGAACGTCAGCGTGTGGCAATTGCCCGTGCATTGGTGAACAACCCGCGTCTGGTGCTGGCGGACGAACCGACCGGTAACCTGGATGCACGAAACGCCGACAGTATTTTCCAGCTGCTTGGCGAGCTGAACGCTTCTCAGGGCACGGCATTCCTGGTGGTAACGCACGATTTACAACTGGCGGGGCGGATGAGCCGTCAGCTTGAGATGCGTGACGGTCGTTTGACGGCGGAACTGACGCTGATGGGAGCCGAGTAATGGCGTCACCGTTATCGTTACTCATCGGCTTACGCTTTAGCCGGGGCCGTCGTCGTGGCGGCATGGTGTCGCTGATTTCAATCATTTCTACCGTGGGTATTGCGCTGGGCGTGGCCGTTCTGATCGTGGGCCTTAGCGCCATGAACGGATTCGAGCGTGAGCTGAATAATCGTATTCTGGCCGTGGTGCCGCACGGTGAAATTGAACCCGTCAACCAGCCGTGGAAAAACTGGAACGAGGCGCTGACAAACGTAGAAAAGGTCCCCGGAATTGCCGCTGCCGCACCGTACATTAACTTCACTGGGCTGGTCGAAAGCGGGGCAAATCTGCGCGCCATTCAGGTCAAAGGCGTCAACCCCGAGCAGGAGGCGCGTTTGAGTGCGCTCCCGCAGTTTGTGCAGAATAACGCCTGGGCTGATTTCAAAGCGGGCGAGCAGCAAATTATTATCGGAAAAGGCGTTGCTGATGCGCTGAAGGTGAAGCAGGGCGACTGGGTTTCTATCATGATCCCAAATGCCAGTGCTGACCATAAACTTCAGCAGCCAAAACGGGTGCGTTTACACGTCACCGGTATTTTGCAACTGAGCGGCCAGCTCGATCACAGCTTCGCGATGGTGCCGCTGGACGACGCGCGACAGTATCTGGATATGGGCAACAGCGTCACCGGTATTGCGATTAAGGTGAACGATGTCTTCAACGCCAATAAGCTGGTGCGTGACGCGGGTGAAGTGACTAACAGCTATGTTTACATCAAGAGCTGGATCGGCACCTACGGCTACATGTATCGCGATATTCAGATGATCCGCGCCATTATGTATCTGGCGATGGTACTGGTGATTGGCGTGGCCTGTTTCAACATCGTTTCCACGCTGGTGATGGCGGTGAAAGACAAGAGCGGCGACATTGCGGTACTGCGCACGTTAGGCGCGAAAGACGGTCTTATTCGTGCCATTTTCGTCTGGTACGGTCTGCTGGCGGGGCTGTTTGGCAGCCTGTGCGGCGTGGTGATTGGCGTGGTGGTTTCATTGCAACTGACGCCTATCATCAACGGAATTGAAAAGCTTATTGGTCACCAGTTCTTGTCGGGTGATATCTATTTTATTGACTTCCTGCCGTCTGAATTGCACTGGCTGGATGTTATTTATGTGCTGGTTACAGCACTTTTACTGAGTCTGCTGGCAAGCTGGTATCCGGCGCGTCGCGCTAGCCGAATTGATCCGGCGAGGGTATTGAGTGGCCAGTAATTACGTCATGACATAGCGGTCGTGAGGCCGCTATGTCAGAAAGAGGAATGCATATGTATTATGGATTTGATATTGGCGGCACCAAAATTGCGCTCGGCGCGTTTGATGAAAATCTCAAACTTCAGTGGGAAACTCGCGTTCCCACGCCGCGCGAAAGCTACGACGAATTTTTAACAGCCATTACCACGCTTGTTGCACAAGCGGATGCCCGCTTCGGCGTGAAGGGTACGGTCGGCATTGGCATTCCCGGCATGCCGGAAACCGACGAAGGTACGCTGTACGCCGCCAACGTCCCCGCTGCCAGCGGCAAGCCCCTTCGTGCGGATCTCTCCGCGCTGCTTGAGCGCGACGTGCGTCTCGATAACGATGCTAACTGTTTTGCCCTCTCAGAAGCCTGGGACGACGAGTTTCGCCACTATCCGCTGGTTATGGGGCTTATTCTCGGTACGGGCGTAGGCGGCGGTATTATTGTGAACGGCAAACCCATTACCGGGCGCAGTTATATTACCGGCGAATTTGGTCATATTCGTCTACCGGTGGATGCACTTGAGGTTGTTGGACGCGATTTTCCGTTAACGCGATGCGGTTGTGGGCAGCATGGTTGCATTGAGAATTATCTCTCTGGCCGTGGATTTGCATGGCTTTACGAACACTTCTATCATCAAAAACTTGAGGCACCGCAAATCATCACGTTGTGGGAACAGGGCGATGAGCTGGCACGAGAACACGTCGAACGCTATCTCGATCTGCTGGCGGTGTGTTTAGGTAATATTCTGACCATTGTCGATCCCGATTTACTGGTGATCGGCGGTGGATTATCGAACTTTACGGCGATTACGGAACAGCTATCCGGGCGTTTGCCTCGACATTTGTTGCCGGTCGCTCGCGTACCGCGTATAGAACGTGCGCGTCATGGGGATGCTGGGGGAATGCGCGGTGCGGCCTTCCTTCATCTCACCCGCTAACAATAAGAGGTGACTATGCTGTCGCGTCGGTTAGGTCGACTGGGCCGTTTTCGCAAAACTAAACGCCGCCTGCGTGAACGTTTACGCCAGCGGATATTTTTCAGAGACAGGGTGATGCCAGAAGGGATGGAAAAACCAAGAGTGGTCGTTCTGACAGGCGCGGGAATTTCTGCGGAGTCCGGCATTCGCACCTTCCGCGCGGCGGACGGCCTGTGGGAAGAACACCGTGTGGAAGATGTCGCGACGCCAGAAGGCTTCGCGCGTAATCCCGAGCTGGTACAGTCGTTTTACAACGCGCGTCGCCGCCAGCTACAGTCACCTGAAATTGAGCCGAACGCCGCACATCTTGCGCTGGCAAAGCTTGAGCAAGAGCTGGGCGACCGTTTCCTGCTGGTGACGCAGAATATCGACAACCTGCACGAGCGTGCCGGGAACCGCAATGTCATCCATATGCACGGCGAACTGCTGAAAGTACGCTGTGCGTGGAGCGGGCAGGTGCTGGACTGGACCGGCGATATCACCGCGGATGACAAGTGTCACTGCTGTCAGTTCCCGTCGCCGCTGCGCCCGCACGTGGTCTGGTTTGGCGAAATGCCGCTGGGTATGGATGATATCTACGGTGCGCTGGCGATGGCTGACGTGTTTATCGCGATTGGCACCTCCGGGCATGTCTATCCGGCCGCTGGTTTCGTGCACGAGGCGAAGCTGCACGGTGCGCATACGGTTGAACTCAACCTTGAACCCAGCCAGGTTGGTAGCGAATTTGAAGAGAAGCAGTACGGTCTGGCGAGTGAAGTGGTGCCGGAGTTTGTCGAGAAACTGCTGAAAGGGCTTTAAGAAGGTGGCTCACAGGCCGGGCGGCATGTTTGTTTGCCCGGCCTGTGAACAGTGAACGGATTAACGTCCTGCTTTTAATTTCTGATAATACTCTTCGTAAAGACGGCTCGCGTCACCTACATCGTTCTGCCATTCACCTTTCTTCACGGTTTCTGCATCGGGGTACAGCGACTTATCGTTCGCTACTTCCGGGCTGAGCAACTTACGCGCTGCCAGATTTGGCGTTGGATAGCCGATGGTTTCTGCTACCTGTTTCGCCACGTCCGGGCGCAGCAGGAAGTTCATCAGTTTTAACGCGCCATCGACGTTTTTAGCGTTGGAAGGAATCGCCAGGCTGTCCATCCAGAAGATCCCGCCTTCTTTAGGCCAGACAACTTGCAGCGGCGTACCTGCCTGACGTGCGACATAAGCTGAACCATTCCACACCATTCCCAGATTAACTTCGCCTTCCATATACGGGTTTGCCGGGTTATCGGAGTTAAACGCCGCCACGTTCGGCATCAGCTTCTTCAGCTCATTGTATGCCGCTTCAATTTCTTTCGGATCGGTGGTATTGCCGGAATAACCTAGCTTACGCAGCGCCATCTGGAACACTTCGCGCGCGTCGTCGGTTAACAGCAGGCTGCCTTTATATTCCGGCTTCCACAGATCGGCCCAGCTGGTGACCGATGTCGGGTCAATCTCATCGCTGTTCACCCCAATCGCCGTCGCACCCCAAATGTAGGGGATAGAGTAGTCGTTATTGGGGTCGAACGGCTTGTTCAGCATTTCTGGATCGAGGTTATTGAAGTGGGTCAGCTTCGTTTTATCGATCTTCTGAATCATCCCCTCTTTGCGCATTTTATCGACGAAATAGGTGGAAGGCACCACCAGATCGTAGGCACCGTCTTTGTAGGTTTTGAGCTTGGCGTACATGGTTTCGTTCGACTCGTAGGTCGAATAAATCACCTTAATACCGGTCTCTTTGGTGAACTGTTCCAGCAGCCCTGGCGGCACATACTCGGTCCAGTTATAGAAGTAGAGCGTTTTGCTGTCGTCCGCGTGCGCAGCGCTGATTCCCATTGCAAGAGCGCCTGCCGCGAGCAGGTGGCGTGACCATTTTTTCATTTTAACGTCCCCTGAGATTTCGTTTTATCACGAGCAATAAGCTGGCTGGCGATGACCAGAACCAGCGATAACACCAACAGAATCGTTGCCAGCGCGTTCACCTCCGGTGAGACGCCGACTTTCACCATGGAATAGATCTTCAACGGCAGAATTTCATAGCCAGGACCGGTAACGAAGGACGAGACCACAACATCATCCATCGACAAGGTAAAGCTCAGCAGCCAGCCCGCAGCGACGGCGGGCAACGCCAGAGGCAGGATAATTTTGCGCAAAATAGTGATTTCACTGGCACCCAAATCTTTAGCTGCTTCCAGCATCCGCACGTCAAACCCTTTGAGGCGCGAATACACCGTCACCACGACAAACGGCAGGCAGAAGGTGATGTGGGAGAACAGTAGGGACCAGAATCCAAGCTGAATACCCAGCAGCATAAAAAGCACCAGTAGCGAAATCGCCATCACGATATCCGGGGACATCATCACCACGAACAGCATTCCGCTGACGAAGGGTTTCCCGCGAAAACGATAGCGGTACAGCGCCACGGCGGTCAGCGAACCTATCAGCGTCGCAAAGGTCGCCGAGAAAATGGCCATCGTCAGCGAGTGCTGCGCCGCCTGTAGCAGGCTGTCGTTGTTCATCAGCAGGCTATACCATTTGGTGGTAAAGCCCTGCCAGTTAATTCCAAAACGGGCACTGTTAAACGAGTTCACGATCAAAATAATGATCGGAATATACAGCCAGGCGTAAATAGCGGTCATAAAACCGCCGCGAAGCAGTCGACCGATCATTCGAGTTCTACCTTCTTGTTCAGCAGACGCGCCGCGCGCCAATAGACGAGCAGCATCAGACCCATCACTACCGTCAGGGTAATGCTGGTGGCTGCACCAAACGGCCAGTCGCGAATATTCAGGAACTGACTCTTAATCACGTTACCGATAAGCAGATTCTTTGCCCCACCCATCAGATCGGACACGTAAAATAACCCCATCGCAGGCAGCATCACCAGTAAACATCCGGCGATAATGCCCGGCATCGTTAATGGAATGATAATGCGAAGAAACGTTTGCAGCTTGCTGGCACCTAAATCTTTCGCGGCTTCCAGTAGCGGTTTATCGAGTTTCTCAATGCTGGAATAGAGCGGCATCACCATAAAGGGCAGCAGGATATACACCAGGCCAATAATGACGGCGCTGGGGGTATACATGATACGCACGGGGGTATCAATCACGCCCAGCCACAGCAGGAACTCGTTGAGGTAGCCCTTTGTACTGAGGAAAATTTTCAGGCCGTAAATGCGTATCAGCGAGTTAGTCCAGAAGGGGACAATCAGCAAAAAAAGCAGCAGTGGACGGATTTTTTGCGGCAAGCGTGCCAAAAACCATGCAAAAGGATAACCCAGCACCAGGCAGGCCGTGGTGGCAATGACTGCCATGTTGAGCGAGTGGAGCAGCACCTCAAAATAGAGCGGGTCCAGCAGGCGCGCGTAGTTATCCAGCGTAAAGACCAGCTTGACGAAGTTATCGTTGTCACGGGTCAAAAAACTGGTGACGATGATCATCAGGTTGGGAAGAAAAACAAATAACACAAGCCAACCGACGATAGTGGCGATCACCACATTCTGGAACTTACTGGTGTTCTTCATCAGCCAGTACGACCTCCCAGCTTTCTACCCAGTTAACGACCATTTTCTGATCGAGCGGGTGGTCAAAGTCCGGGTCATCTTCATTGAAGAACTCGCTGACGATGACCATCTTGCCGTTTTCCAGCTCAACAACCGATTCCAGCGTCATGCCTTTGTAGTTACGTTCGCGAATGTAGCCAATCAGACCTTCCGCCTCGAGATTGTCATGGATTTCTTCGACGCGCAGATCTTCCGGGCGCAGTAACACATTCAGTTTTTGTCCCTTCTCGACCGGGAATGTCACGGTGATATTGCACTCACGGCCTTCCACACTGGCGCGCACGCGTTGCTCATCCAGGCGTTCAATTACCGTGGCGTTGAAAAGATTGATCTCGCCGATAAAGCCGGCGACAAACAGGTTTTTGGGCTCTTCGTAAATTTCTCGCGGCGTGCCGTCCTGCTCAATTTTGCCATCGCGCATCACCACAATACGATCGGACATGGTCAGCGCTTCTTCCTGATCGTGGGTGACGAATACAAAAGTAATACCGAGCTTACGCTGCAACGCCTTCAGTTCGTTCTGCATCTGTTTGCGCAGTTTGTAATCCAGAGCAGAAAGCGATTCATCGAGTAACAACAGGCGAGGTTTGTTCACCACTGCGCGAGCAATGGCCACGCGCTGCTGCTGGCCACCTGAAAGTTGATGGGGTTTACGTTGTGCAAAGTCGTCGAGCTGCACCATGCGTAGCGCTTCGGTGACGCGGGGCGCGATCTGTTCCTGTGGCGTTTTCTGCATCCGCAGACCAAAGGCAACGTTTTCGAAGACGGTCATGTGCGGGAAGAGGGCGTAACTTTGAAAGACAGTATTGACGTGACGATGCTCGGCGGGAACATCCGTAATGTTCTGGCTTTCGAGATGAATATGGCCTTTATCGACGTTTTCGAGCCCGGCGATAAGGCGAAGTACTGTCGTCTTTCCGCAGCCAGAGGGGCCTAGCAGCGTCAGAAACTCACCGTTGTTGATGGTCAGATTAAGATCGGAAATGACGGTCTTGCCATCAAAACTTTTACGGATCCCCGCAAGTTGCACTAACGGCGACAATGTACCCGGTTGTGTATTCAATTTTTGGCTCAGTCCCATATAAACGCTTCGGACGGATTACCGAAAGCGGGGTTTGTGCGTAACCACCTTGGTGACTCGTGATGAGGGCGGACATTCTACGGCAAACCACTTAAATCGCCAATCCTTGTGACTGATTCATAAGCTACATTTATTAACGGCTGACGACATAATCGAAAATATTCTCGTTTACGGGATAAAAGTGACCTGACGCAATATTTGGGTTTTGATGCTTAATGATAATGTTGTCACAAAAAGTGAGGGTGGCTGTATGGATAAATTACTTGAGCGTTTTTTACAGTACGTTTCGCTGGATACCCAATCTAAAGCGGGTGTCAGGCAGGTGCCGAGCACCGAAGGTCAATGGAAGCTTTTAAATCTGTTAAAAGAACAGCTGGAAGAGCTTGGCCTAACCAACGTGACCTTAAGCGAGAAAGGCACTGTGATGGGGACGCTACCGGCGAACGTCGAGGGCACGATCCCGGCGATTGGTTTTATCTCGCACGTGGATACCTCACCTGATTTCAGCGGAAAGAATGTGAACCCGCAGATTGTTGAAAATTATCGTGGAGGCGATATCGCGCTGGGTATTGGCGATGAAGTGTTATCCCCGGTGATGTTCCCGGTACTGCATCAGCTGCTAGGTCAGACGCTGATCACCACCGACGGCAAAACGTTATTGGGCGCAGATGATAAAGCGGGCGTCGCGGAGATCATGACGGCACTCGCTGTCATAAAAGCGAAAGATGTCCCGCATGGCGACATCCGTGTGGCATTTACGCCGGACGAAGAAGTAGGCAAGGGCGCGAAACATTTCGATGTCGAAGCGTTTAATGCGAAGTGGGCGTATACCGTTGACGGTGGCGGCGTGGGCGAACTGGAGTTCGAGAACTTTAACGCGGCGTCAATCACCATCAAAATTGTCGGTAACAACGTCCATCCGGGATCGGCGAAAGGCGTTATGGTCAATGCGCTTTCCTTGGCCGCGCGTATTCATGCGGAGGTTCCGGCAGAAGAAAGTCCAGAGCAGACGGAAGGCTACGAAGGGTTTTATCATCTGACCAGCATCAAAGGCACCGTGGACAGTGCGCAAATGCACTACATCGTTCGCGATTTCGATCGTAAAGCCTTTGAAGCGCGCAAGCGCAAGATGATGGAAATCGCCAAAAAGGTCGGTAAAGGGCTGCATCCGGATTGCTACATTGAGCTTATCATTGAAGACAGCTACTACAATATGCGCGAAAAGGTGATGGAGCATCCGCATATTCTGGATATTGCTCAGCAGGCGATGCGAGATTGTGATATCGAGCCACAGCTAAAACCCATTCGCGGCGGCACTGACGGCTCGCAGCTTTCCTTTATGGGGCTACCGTGTCCGAACCTGTTCACCGGCGGTTACAACTACCATGGCAAGCATGAGTTTGTGACGCTGGAAGGCATGGAAAAAGCGGTAAAAGTGATTGTGCGTATCGCGGAGCTAACGGCGAAGCAGTAGGAGAAACGCCGGGCAAACAAAATGCCGCCCGGCGTTAACGTAACACTTAATCTTCGAAGAACCAGTAACCGCTATTCACCAGCGCAGCAAGCATGGCCAGGAAAGACGGATCTTCTAACGCATCACCAAACGTTTCAGCGTTTAATACCATATGGCTTGCCAGGGCTTCGAGCGCCGGGCGATGCGGCGAATCGAGTTTTTCACCATTAACGAAAATATCATCGCCAATACGCAGCACGCGTAAACCACCCAGACGCACCAGGGAATCACCCTGCTGTAGCGCGTCGTAAATTTCATCGGGTTGGTACGGCGGCTCTGCTGGTGCCACGTCCAGTTCGTGACGGGACTGGCTAACAAACTCGCCAAACCACTGTCTGAAATGTTCGGGTTCGTTGATCAGACCCAGCATCATCTCACGCAGTTTATCGAGCTCTTGCGGCAGAATATCGGCTGGGTGTTCGCGCGAAGGAACGTCAGGATCGCTATAGCGATGGCTGCCCAACTCGCGTTGCAGCACGTAATCGGCAAAGCCGCTGATCATCTCGCGTCCGCTTGGCGCGCGGAAACCGACAGAATAATTCAGCGAGTTTTCCAGAGAATACCCTTCATGCGGGAATCCTGGCGGAATATACAGAATATCGCCCGGCTCCATCTCTTCGTCGATAATGCCTTCGAACGGGTCGACCTGGAGTAGATCAGGATGCGGACAATGCTGTTTCATCGGCACTTTCTCGCCTACACGCCAGCGGCGGCGGCCAGTGCCCTGAATGATAAACACATCGTACTGATCCAGATGTGGACCCACGCCACCACCCGGAACGGAGAAGGAGATCATCAGGTCATCCATGCGCCAGTCAGGCAGGGCACGGAAGGGATGCATCAGGGCTGCGGTAGGTTCATGCCAGTGGTTAACGGCCTGAACCAGTAACGACCAGTTGTTCTCACCAAGATGGTCATAGCTTTCGAACGGACCATGGCTCACCTGCCATTTACCATCCTGATGACTCACCAGGCGGCTGTCCACTTCGTTTTCCATTGCCAGTCCCGCCAGTTCATCTGGTGAAATAGGATCGACAAAATTGCTGATGCCGCGCTTTAGAACCACTGGCCGTTTCTGCCAATAGCGTTCGATAAAGTCGGGCCAGTTCAGTGTTACGTGATATTCCATATTATTTATTTCCGCAGGCTCTTACTGAGTCGGATTATAACGGAAGCTCACGAGCCTGCGTGCGTGAATATCGCTTTTTTCACATTCGACGCTAACTATCGTCGGATGAGGGGTGTTGGCGGCCAAAAATGGCCTCCATCCGGGCGCCACCCAGCAGACTGTCGCTGGTTTCAATCCTGCCGTCGTACTGCTCCACAATCTCTTGCGCGACAGAAAGCCCAACGCCCTGGCCAGGACGCAGCGTGTCTGCGCGTTGCCCACGATCGAACACCACGTCGCGCTTATTTTTTGGAATGCCAGGCCCATCGTCTTCGACAATAATATGCAACTCTTCGTCCGTCAGGCGCGCGGAGACCTCAACAAATTCCAGGCAATATTTGCAGGCGTTGTCCAGCAGGTTGCCCATCACTTCCATAAAGTCGTTTTTCTCACCGACAAAACTAATTTCCGGTGAAATATCGAGACTAATATTCACCCCTTTACGCTGATAAACTTTATTCAGCGCAGAGGTGAGGCTATCCAACAGCGGTGCGACTGGGTGGAGTTCGCGGCTCAACAGTTCACTGCCCGAGCGCATACTGGCGCGATGCAGGTAGTAACCGATTTGCTGTGAAATACGGCTGATTTGCTCCAGCATCACCGGCTCGGCATCGTCTACGGATAACTTTGAGCTACGCATCGAGCGAAGGGTGCTTTGCATCACTGCCAGCGGGGTCTTTAGGCTGTGAGTTAAATCGGTAAGTGTGGTGCGGTATTTGTCGTAACGCTCGCGCTCGCTTTTCAACAGGCGATTGAGGTTGCGTACCAGGCTTGTCAGCTCGCGTGTGGTCTCTGGATTGAGCTCGTCGCGATTATGCTCTTCCAGTTCGCGTACTTCTTTTGCCAGTGACTCTATCGGACGCAGGCTCCACCATGCCGCCATCCACAGTAGCGGGATCACCAGCAATAGATTCGCCGCCAGAACATAGACAAACCAGTTCCAGACCATGTAGGAGCGTTTAAGCTCCACGGGGATGGTATCGACCACCACGATGGTCAGCTGCGGCATATCAAGGGTGGCAGGGTAGAGATTGATTGCCACCGAATGGGTCATCTCGGTGTCATCGTCATCTTCGCGGATCTCTTCGAGCTGACGCTGCATCGACCGATCGTTTCCGAGCAGCGAGCTGGTGGCGTTCAGATCGGATTCAATTTCATGAAAACCGTTGGTCTTGAGCCATTCCGGGCGGATCCGTTTTTCCAGCCAGGGTACGTGTCGTTGGGCCCACAGTAACTGACCTTTCTCATTATAAATGAGTGCCATCGTGGGACTTTGACGGTCAAGATTTTCCGGCATTTCCACGGTGATATGATTATCTTCCCATTTGGCAAGCGTATAGAAGAGATTGCTCTCTCCACGCAGCAGCCGAAAGGTGGTTTTATCGAAGCTGACGCTATACCCGACCAGCGCCACCATGCCGTAGGCCAGCGACATGATCAGCACCACCGCTGCGGTTGCCAGTAAAAAGCGAACCCGCAGCGACAGCGGCAAGAAATGGCGAAGGATTTTTTTCATTTAGCGTAGTTCGAACAGGTAGCCCTGACCTCGCACGGTGGTGATCACTTCCTGAGGATGCTGCGCCTGAATTTTTTTACGTAAACGTCCCATTAATACATCAATGGTATGACTCTCACGCAGTTCCGCATCTGGATAGAGCTGGAGCATCAGAGAATCTTTGCTCACCACTTTGCCACTGTTACGAATCAACGTTTCCATAATGGTGTATTCGAAAGCGGTCAGCTTTATCACCTCGTCGTTGATGGAGAATTCACGACGAGAAAGATCGACCTGGAAAGGGGGAAGCGAAATAACCTGAGAGGCCAGGCCGCTGTTTCGGCGCATCAGCGCCTGCATGCGGGCCGCTACTTCTTCAATATGAAAAGGCTTGGTCACGTAATCATCAGCGCCTGCACTCAGCACTTCGACTTTATCCTGCCAGCCTTCACGCGCGGTCAAGACTAAAACGGGCAGAGAAACGTCGTGACTACGCCAGCGGCGGATCAAAGACAGACCATCTTCGTCAGGGAGCCCTAAATCGACGATGGCGATATCCGGTATGTGCTCATTGAGATAATAATCGGCTTCCTTTGCGTCTTCCGCATCGTCCACCTGATGGCCTAACTCCTGAAGCTGAACTTTCAGGTGGTGACGTAGCAATGCATTATCCTCAACAACCAATACGCGCATCATCTCTTCTCCCTAAAATTAATGGTATGAATAGTTTAACGCTGATTATGGTGTTTTGGGGATAAACATTAACTAAACCGGGAAGGAAGGAACCCTCTTTCCTGGCGGAAAGAGGGGAATTGCGATTACTTCAACTCATCAACCATGGTGATAGCACGGCCAATGTAGTTTGCTGGCGTCATCGCCTTCAGGCGCGTTTTCTCTTCTTCAGGCATTTCCAGGCTGTCGATAAACTGCTTCATGCCTTCGGCGTCAACGCGTTTACCACGGGTCAGCTCTTTCAGTTTTTCATACGGCTTCTCGATACCGTAGCGGCGCATCACTGTCTGAATCGGCTCAGCCAACACTTCCCAGTTGTGATCCAGTTCGTCCAGCAGGCGATCGCGGTTCACTTCCAGTTTGCTCACGCCTTTCAGTGTGGACTGGTAAGCGATCAGAGAGTAACCGAGACCTACACCCAGGTTGCGCAGAACGGTGGAATCGGTGAGATCGCGCTGCCAGCGTGAAACCGGCAGTTTGCTGGCCATATGTTGCAGCATGGCGTTCGCCAGACCCAGGTTGCCTTCAGAGTTTTCAAAGTCAATCGGGTTCACTTTATGCGGCATCGTAGAAGAACCAATCTCACCTGCAATGGTTTTCTGCTTGAAGTGGTTGAGCGCCACGTAGCCCCACACGTCACGATCGAAATCGATCAGGATGGTGTTGAATCGGGCGATGCAATCAAACAGCTCAGCAATGTAATCGTGCGGCTCGATTTGCGTGGTGTATGGGTTCCACTGAATGCTTAAAGAGGTCACGAACGCTTCGCTGAACTGATGCCAGTCTACTTCCGGATAAGCCGCGATGTGGGCGTTATAGTTACCCACTGCACCGTTGATTTTGCCAAGGATCTCAACCTGCTCCAGCTGGCGGAACTGACGTTCCATGCGGTAGGCCACGTTCGCCATCTCTTTACCCATCGTTGACGGGGTGGCTGGCTGGCCATGGGTACGAGAAAGCAGCGGAATGTCGCGATACTGCACGGACAGATCTTTTACCGCGTCGATGATTTTGCGCCAGTAAGGCAGCACCACTTCCTGACGTGCGGTGGAGAGCATCAGCGCGTGAGAAAGGTTGTTGATATCTTCGGAAGTACACGCGAAGTGGATGAACTCAGAAACAGCGTGAAGCGCCGGTACGCTTGCCACTTTTTCTTTCAGGAAATACTCAACCGCTTTAACGTCATGGTTGGTGGTACGCTCAATGGTTTTAATGCGTGCGGCATCTTCTTCACTAAATTCCGCCACGATTTTATCGAGGTAATCGTTTGCCTCGGCAGCAAAAGCAGGAACTTCCTTGATTGCTGCGTGCGCGGCCAGTTTTTGCAGCCAGCGTACTTCAACTTGTACACGGAATTTCAGCAGACCATATTCGCTGAAAATCCCGCGCAGCGCGCTGACTTTGTCGCCGTAACGTCCATCAACAGGGGAAACGGCGGTCAGTGAGGATAATTCCATAATTCGCAACTCCGGGAGGTTAACAATGAGCAAGAATTTGTTTTGCCTGAGCGGTCAGGCGATTTCGAGAAAACATTAACTGCAGTCGGCCACCGCCAACCTGATGCCACAGTACAGCAGCACGAATACCTGCCAGCAATGAGGCTCGAACTTTCGCCTGTACCTGCGGGCTTTGCAGTACGGCAGGGGAACCAGTGACCTGAATACGCGGCCCAAGCGGGCTAATCACGTCAACATAGATAGCTGCCATGGCACTCAACAACGTTTCTGACTGTAGGTCAAAATGGTCGAGCTGGCGTTGTAACCCGTCGATGCGATCGCCGAGTGTGCCCATCGCGCCTTTTACGCCGTTGAGCTTACGCTCCAGCACCATCAGGCTAAGGGTGTAACGCGTTAATTCTGCATTCAGGCCCTGACGGTTGCTGGCGTTCAGCACGCCCAGCAGCGTTTCAAGACCGAGGCGAAGATTCGTTTCACTGCCACCGAACACGCCCAGCGTGGACCCTGGGTTTAAATCGATAACGCTGTTAAGCGAAACGTGCAGCGCGTCAGCGTCGCAATGACCCTGATGCGCTAACTGTTGCACCAGACGAGCAGACTGGCAAATACCGGCCAGCGCCAGGGTGATGTCATAATAATTCTTCGCCACACGTGCTCCTTTTGGTGTGTAATCGTTTAAACCGTCGCCAGCGGCAGACGTTGTTCAATGATGCCGCCACCCAGGCAGATTTCACCGCTGTAGAATACCGCGGATTGACCAGGCGTGACGGCAGAAACAGGCTCATCGAAACGAACCTCAATACGATCATCATCCAGTGCCGTTACGGTGCACGGAATATCGGTCTGACGATAGCGGGTTTTGACCGTACAGCGCAGGGTGCCGGTAAACGGTTCGCGATCGACCCAGTGCAACTGCTGCGCGATAAGTCCTTCGGACATCAAGCGCGGATGTTCATGACCCTGAGCAACGATCAGAATATTGTTTTCAACATCTTTGTCGACAACGTACCACGGATCTTCGCTGCCTTCTTTGGTGCCGCCAATGCCCAATCCTTTACGCTGGCCGAGCGTGTGGTACATCAGACCCTGATGTTCACCCACATCGTCGCCATCCACGGTAATAATTTTACCCGGTTGCGCCGGGAGATAACGTCCCAGGAATTCGCGGAATTTGCGCTCACCGATGAAACAGATGCCGGTGGAGTCTTTTTTCTTCGCAGTAATAAGGTCGAGTTCTTCTGCGATTTTACGCACTTCAGGTTTTTCCAACTCGCCGACCGGGAACAGACTCTGGGCGATTTGCTCGTGACCGAGTGTGTAGAGGAAGTAGCTCTGATCCTTGTTGCCATCAAGGCCGCGCAGCAGCTGGCTTTTGCCATCAACATCTGCACGACGCACGTAGTGACCGGTCGCGATATAGTCAGCGCCCAGATCTTCAGCAGCGAACTCAAGGAAGGCTTTAAATTTGATCTCTTTGTTACACAGGATATCCGGGTTTGGGGTACGTCCCGCTTTGTATTCAGCGAGGAAAAGCTCAAATACGTTATCCCAGTATTCTGCGGCAAAGTTGACGGTGTGCAGTTCAATGCCAAGCTTATCGCACACGGCCTGCGCATCCGCGAGGTCCGCAGCAGCCGTACAGTATTCCTCGCCATCGTCTTCCTCCCAGTTCTTCATGAACAGGCCCTCCACCTTATAACCCTGTTGCTGTAACAGGTAGGCGGAAACGGAAGAATCGACACCGCCGGACATGCCGACGATTACTTTTTTCTGGCTGTTATCTGACATGGAATACTCACGACATTGAACTTAAAGGCGGCGTATTCTATCACGCGCCCCCATCGTTGGCACCCTCTGTAAACGGCCAGTTAAATTCGCCGATGACCTCAAGCGGCAAGCGGCCGCCAGTCTGGTAGCAACGAATACTTTCGGCAACTAGCGCAGAGCGTAGGTTTGGCGCATTCAGGATCTCTTCTGCGGTGACCCACAGGCAGCGATCGATATCGTCGTCGTGCGGCTCAGTGGCGCACATTTCGCTAAGTTCAACGACAAATAAAAAACGCAGGAAGGGCGTGCGGTCCGGGGCAATCCACTGATGCATTCGCACGAAGTGCTGAGGCTCGGCATGAATACCGGTCTCTTCCCATAGTTCGCGTCGGGCCGCCTGGACCAGCGTTTCGTCCGCTTCAAGGTGTCCGGCGGGCTGATTCCACAGCGCTTTACCGTTTATCGTCTCTTCAACGACCAGGAATTTACCCTGAGCGTGAACAAGAGTGGCAACCGTTACGTGAGGTTTAAACATCATTTTTCCTTATTCTGTTGCATCCCGCCACTCGCCGTTGCCAAGGGAGTCCAGAGTGTAGTTGCCCATGGCATAACGAATCAGTCGCAGGGTAGGGAAGCCAACGTGGGCCGTCATTCGACGAACCTGGCGGTTACGGCCTTCATAGAGGGTGATTTTCAACCAGGCGGTTGGGATGGCTTTGCGTTCGCGAATGGGCGGATTGCGTGGCCATAACCAATCCGGTTGCTCCACAACGTCGACGCCTGCTGGCAGCGTTGGACCGTCATTGAGTATGACGCCATGACGCAGCGCGGTCAGCGCTTCCTCTGTCGGTTGGCCTTCCACCTGAACGTAATAGATTTTACCGGTGCGTTTACCCGGCTGAGTGAGTTTTGCCTGCAACGTGCCGTCATTGGTCAGAACCATCAGCCCTTCGCTGTCGCGGTCAAGGCGACCTGCGGCGTATACGCCTTGTACCGGGATAAAATCTTTCAGCGTGGTGCGTCCAGCCTCGTCCGTGAACTGCGGCAAAACATCGTAGGGTTTATTGAACAGAATCACCCGTTTTGGCAGGTGTTGTTGCGGTTTGCTGGCAGGTTGTTGTGAGCTGAATCGCTCAACCCGGTGATTTCTAAAAGAAGTTTTCTTCATGGTGTTTTCAGACGTTTTTAATTGCAGCATTATAGCCTAATAACGAATGCCTTTCATGGGGCCGGACATTCAGGTACTATCGGACGGCTCATTACAAATTATTAACATAAGATCAGTAACAACCAGAAGCGCCCGAAGGAGAGGTTAATGGAAAGCAAAGTAGTTGTTCCGGCGGAAGGTAAAAAGATCACCCTGCAAAACGGCAAGCTTAACGTTCCACACAATCCGGTAATCCCGTTCATCGAAGGTGACGGTATCGGTGTAGACGTGACTCCAGCTATGCTGAAAGTGGTTGATGCCGCTGTTGAGAAAGCCTATAAAGGCGAGCGTAAAATTTCCTGGATGGAAATTTACACCGGTGAAAAATCTACTCAAGTTTACGGCCAGGACGTTTGGCTGCCAGCAGAAACGCTGGACCTGATTCGTGACTACCGTGTAGCCATCAAAGGCCCACTGACCACTCCGGTCGGCGGCGGTATTCGCTCCCTGAACGTGGCTCTGCGTCAGGAACTGGATCTGTATGTTTGTCTGCGCCCGGTGCGTTATTACCAGGGGACTCCAAGCCCGGTTAAACGTCCTGAATTGACCGACATGGTTATCTTCCGTGAAAACTCCGAAGACATCTACGCCGGTATCGAATGGAAAGCGGACTCTGCTGATGCAGAAAAAGTGATTAAATTCCTGCGCGAAGAGATGGGCGTGAAGAAAATTCGCTTCCCTGAACATTGCGGCATCGGTATCAAACCATGCTCCGAAGACGGCACCAAACGCCTGGTTCGCGCAGCGATCGAATACGCCATCACCAACGATCGTGACTCTGTGACTATTGTTCACAAAGGCAACATCATGAAGTTCACCGAAGGCGCGTTCAAAGACTGGGGCTACCAGTTGGCGACCGAAGAATTCGGCGGTGAGCTAATCGATGGCGGGCCGTGGCAGAAAATTAAGAACCCGAACACCGGCAAAGAGATCATCATTAAAGATGTCATCGCCGATGCGTTCCTGCAACAGATCCTGCTGCGTCCTGCTGAGTATGACGTTATCGCGTGTATGAACCTGAACGGTGACTACATTTCCGACGCCCTGGCGGCGCAGGTTGGCGGTATCGGTATTGCTCCAGGTGCAAACATTGGTGATGAATGCGCGCTGTTTGAAGCCACCCACGGCACTGCACCGAAGTATGCAGGTCAGGATAAAGTAAACCCAGGTTCCATCATCCTGTCGGCTGAAATGATGCTCCGTCACATGGAATGGTTCGAAGCGGCTGACTTAATTGTTAAAGGGATGGAAGGCGCTATCAATGCGAAAACCGTCACTTACGATTTCGAACGTCTGATGGAAGACGCTAAGCTACTGAAATGTTCAGAGTTTGGCGACGCGATTATCGCGAACATGTAATCCAGTCTCTGGGTTAAACAAGAACGGGAGCCTGTGGGTTCCCGTTTTTTTTGCTAATGAGATTGATGTGCAGATACGGTTATGAATTTTCGGTCTGTGCTGTTACGCCTGTAAAAGTGTGTTGCACTTTGCAGGCGTAAAATCAGGACGATTCACTTCCCAACAGCTACGCTTAGAGAGGTAATCCACAGCGGGAGGCGTTATGTTGACTCATTCTGAGGCCAAACGATGGGCATCGATAATGCTGAAATCAGCATTGTGCGATGGCATGAAAACTGACGAGATTTCTCGACAGGTGCATCTCCTTTGCGACCACCACGGAAGAGAATGTCTCGAAGAGCTGATCGAAGAAATCTTAATTGAAGCAGGACGATTAGGGCCCAAACATAGTGCAGGGGAGTTCACCCAGCATTGAGTTTCCCTTCTTCTGCTAACCGCCTTAGGGCGGTTTTTCGTATTCTGGGGATTTATTTTCTCCATTCTTTCGTAGTAATGAAATCCCTCCAAACTCAGCTACTCTCAAATTATCCCTGTCAAAAGTTGAATTAGGTTCTCGTCTAATTCTCTCTAAACGTGAAGCTTTTTTTCTTTTTAAGGAAAAATTGTGCGCAACTCCATCTTATCTCTTTGCAGCGCCGTTATTCTTTTCGTTATCGGTGCGCTGATTATTAACTGGCAATTATGGTATCTGGCGACAATCAATACGTCGGCGACGGCTGAAAACGCGGCAAAAGGAATAGAGGCAATGCTCGATGAAGCCTCCGGTGCGACCACTACCGCTGAACATGTTGCAACGGAAGGGTGCACAAGTCGTGGGCAGTTGGACCTGGGAACCGAGGCGGCGCTCAGGCCACATCTGCGAGCCATTATGATTATGGAGAACGATCAGGTCATGTGTACGTCTCTACCCGGCAATGGCGTATTAATTAAAAACCTGGCGACATTACCGTATTCGAAGCTTGCACTGCTTTCGGGTGCAATGCTTTATAACAATCTTCCGGTACTCGTGCTGCAAACGCCTACCCCAGGAGGACGGGTGATCGTCAGTATTAGCGATGCACATTTGCGAGATGCTCTGCCGGCTGCGACAAACGAGCTCAATCTTGCCCTGGTGGTTGGCGATAAAATGCTACAGCACGCGGGGGATGTCTCCACGCTGAATACGGATGCAGCAACGTTAGCGCAGCGAGTTTCGCCGCATTATCCATTTACCATTGAGTATCAGCCTGCGCATTTTTTTAATTTGACTCGGCTACTCCAGCAGGGCTGGGGGCTGCTATTGATGATTTTATTTCTGTCCTGTGCGGTAGGTATCTTGATGCGCCGCTATCTGGGGAAAAATACCTCTTTCGAAGATGACTTACGTAAAGCCATTATGAAAGGCGAAATTGTGCCGTTTTACCAGCCGGTGGTGAATGGCTTAACAGGAGCTATCTGTGGGGTCGAAGTGCTTGCCAGATGGAAACATCCTGAGTCGGGTCTTATTCCGCCTAACGTATTTATTCCGATTGCAGAAAAGAGTGGGCTTATTATTCCTCTTACACAAAACCTGATGACTCAGGTCGTGAAACAGATGAAGCCACTACTATCGAAACTCCCTGATGAATTTCACATTGGAATTAACGTTAGCGCCGGACATATCAACTCCGCCTCGTTTACCGGCGACTGCCATATCTTTCAGAAAGGTTTCGAGGGTAAAAGCGTCAAATTAGTGCTCGAAGTGACGGAAAGAGAGCCGTTGACGGAGAATCCCCACCTTGTCGAGAACTTAAATAAACTGCATAGCGAAGGTTTTGTGATCGCCCTGGATGATTTTGGGACCGGGTATTCAGGGCTTTCTTGTCTGAATGAGCTCGCTATCGACTACATCAAGATCGATAAAAGTTTTGTTAGCCGGGTATCAGATCAAAAAGACTCGACGATATTGCTCGACTGTGTGATCGAACTTGCCAGAAAAATGTCACTAAATATTGTGGCTGAAGGTGTTGAAACAAAGGAGCAGCTTGAGTACCTGAACCGTAATAAAATCACTCTGTTGCAGGGTTATTATTTTGGCAGGCCGGTTTCTTATGTTGAATTTATTAAAGTCTTACTCTCCAGACCAAGAGGGGATATCAGAATAAATACAGGCGAATCCGTCGCAGCTGAACAGCCTGACGTTCTTGCCGAACGGAACGTTTAGTCAATTTGCTTGGTTTGCCACCCATTGCCACGCAGTGGCGGCGTTCACAAAAAAAAGCCCACTATAAAGTGGGCAAGAAATACTGGAAGCAATGTGAGCAATGTCGTACTGAATACCTGAGTGTTTTGCTCAACTATTCAGTGTTGAGAAAGATAATCTTTCTCAACTAAAGATGCAACCCCATCTTTTGTGTGACGTGATATTTTTTATTGTTGATAAAGTGTGCAAACAGTCTTTGTGATGCCTATCACAAATTTCCTTTCTCAGATCCTGTGCTATCCTTTTCTGTGTCGTTGATTTAATGACTAAAACCATATAGAGAGGAAGACTATGGGAATTTTATCCTGGATTATCTTTGGGCTTATTGCGGGTATTCTGGCGAAGTGGATCATGCCGGGCAAAGATGGCGGCGGGTTCTTCGTAACGGTCATTCTGGGGGTTGTCGGTGCCGTTGTTGGCGGCTGGATCAGCACCTTGCTTGGATTTGGTAAGGTCGATGGCTTTAACTTCGGTAGTTTCGCCGTGGCGGTAATTGGCGCATTGGTCGTTCTGTTTATCTACAGAAAAATCAAAAGCTAAGCTCGCTAAGTATCAAAAAAGGCTGCCGAATGGCGGCCTTTTTACTTTCAGGGATCACCACCAGCCTAGCTGGCTCCCCGCAACCGCCACAACGGCGATAATCAACATAATGATCGTTGTCTTTCTCATTTATGCCCCCGGCGCGGCGTAACCGCCGACAAAAAACCACGTTAAAAAAACCACTGCCGTTATAAAGATAACGACCGGGAAAATAATTCCGATCCTCATAGCATCACCTTGTGAGTTTTCTTGCGAGCAGAGTGTACGAGGTTAATCCACGGGGAGAAAGCGCGTTTTGCATTTACCTTTTTTATCCTGGTACATTGCAGTATCTGCCATTCGTAATGCGCTGTCGGCATCAATGCTGGTTGGGTCAACGGCGACGACGCCTAAACTGGCACCAGGATAAATGAGATGGACATTACCCAGCCAATATTCCCCCGCAATGGAAGCACTAATCTGCGTTTTGATGACGTTAATCTGGGTGCTATCTGCCTCAATGTCGTTTTTGCTCAAACAGGCGACCATAAACTCATCGCCACCAAGACGGCCGACAATCTCATCCTCCGCCTGACCGCCGGTCAGGCGTCTTCCCACTTCAATCAGGAACCGGTCACCCGCTTCATGACCATAGCGATCGTTAATCAGCTTAAAGTCGTCAAGGTCGATATAGGCGATGATGGCATGGCGTTTGAGGTGTCGCGCCAGCGAAAAGAGGGTGGCGAGATTGTCGAAGATAGCGCGGCGATTAGGCAAGCCCGTCAGCGCATCGGTGTATGAGTGCGCAATCAACGCAGCGTTCGCTTCACGAAGCTGCATCATCAGCGATTCTTTCTGAATATATTGGGCGATAAGACTGGCAAACAGCTGGAGGACCTGCTCGCCGCGCGGGCTCAACGATTTTTTCTCGGTGCTGGTTGCACACAGTGTTCCGTACAGAGAGCCGTCAGCGAGGTGAATGGGAATACTCATGTAGGTCGTAATTCCGAGCGTCTTTGCCGCATCGCAATCTGCCCAATGTTCAGCGGCCGCATCGCTAAAAAAACAGCGGCTATCGATAGCGCGTTTACACAATGTGTCACCCCACGGCACGCTTAATCCTTCTGGGATTTGCATCTGCTTACTGTTGCGGGCATACAAGATGTGCTGCAATCGCGCGTTGATATCGACTTTCGTCAGATAGGTCGATTCCATATCGGTGACAATCTCAAGCATTTCCAGTAGCTGACGTACCAGACTTTCAAGTGACTGTTCAGTTGCGAGGGTTTCTGAAACACGGGCAAGAATAATATCCGACATGACGCGGGTTGACTCCCATGCAGAAGACGCCAGTATCTGCATGTTATGCTGAAGTTTTCGACAGTGAGGTATAGTAAAACACGAATAGCGGGAATTTCATATATCCTGCATCGTGCCTGGTAAAACCGGCGGGAAAAAAGCCCCGTAGTTGAGTCCGGGGCAAGTACATCTTGATTACGGAATGATGTTCTCTGGTCAATCGAGAACGCGGCTACTATAGGGCTAAAAAGTGCAGGATTGATGGAGAAATCATGGAGAAAGCGTCGTCGACTGGTTACTCTTGTCCTTCTCTGAATTGATAAGGACATAACAATGCGATATCTGCTGTTGGCGATGGCTCTGCCATTAGCCGCCTGTTCAACGCCGCCTGAAGCGCCGAAACCTCCTCAAATCGGCATGGCCAACCCTGCTGCGGTCTATTGCGTGAAGAAAGGCGGAGAACGGGTTCCGGTCCAAAGCCCTCAGGGTGTGCGGACCGAGTGCAAGCTGCCGAACGGGGAGGTCATTGAAGAGTGGGATCTGTTCCGACGCGATCATCCCGCGCCTGCCAGGTGACATCAGGAGGCTGACTGCGATACACTTCTCACTAAGAATTATCTTAGCCTTTGTGGCTGTTCATTGCGTGAGAGAAGTATGTTCCAGTTAAAACCGGGTAGCCTGGCGATGATCGTGGGTGCCCGCACGTCGGCCGGACGTCGTAATATCGGCAAGTCAGTTGAGCTTTTTGAACTTTGCCAACCGGGTATGCGTTTATTGAACCCGGTCAACGGCGTCATGACGGAGCTGCCTGCTACGGCGGACCGCGCGCTTTGGCTGGTCACCGGTGATGTTTATTCCGTGGATAACCAGCACGGCTTCGCTTTTATTCGCCCCGAGCATTTGATGCCGCTGACACCTGATGAAGCCCCGCAAATTATTGAAGAACTCACCATCAGTTAATCGACAAATTGCGCAGCCAGTCGGCTAATACCAGAGCGTGATTCTGCTCGGTGTTTTTTGCGCCATAGAGTAGCGTAACCGTCTGCGCTTTTGCCAATGCAGCGATCCGCTCACCCTCTGCCTGGTGCTGAGCCAGTTCGTCACGATAGCTTTTGCTGAAGGTAGCAAAGTCAATCACCTCGCCGTGATACGCCTTGCGCAATTCCGTGGAAGGCGTAAGCGCTTTACACCATTCATCGCACGCTAAATCTGTTTTCTTTATGCCACGTGGCCAGAGTTTATCGACCAGAATTCGGTATCCATCGTCTCTTTCGGCAGGGTCATAGGCGCGTTTGCATTGAATCATTCTTTGTCCTCCATCCAGGCAATCAGTTCTGGAAGCTGGTTATCGGAAAATACCGCAATACCGTGCTCGCGTAACAGGGCTGCAGCAACCCCCATCCCCGTGCGTTTCTGTCCGCTAAAGCTGCCGTCGTAAATTAATTCGCTTCCACAGGTTGGGCTGCCGTCCGTCAGCAACGCTACGCTGCAGCCTGACTCAAGTGCGGCGCGTAACGCAAGCCAGGCCGCGAGTTGATAATGTGCGGTCACGTCGCTGCCGTCGCTTTCCAGAATACGGGCGCAATCGGTCATGACCTCAGTCCCCGAGCCCCCAACAATCTCTGCGGGTAAACGTGGAACCGCCAGTCCTGCGGCCAGCTCAGGGCAGTGCGTCACCAGTCTTTGCTCACTCTGCCAGCGAGCTAACGTTGCAGTAATACGTGCTTTTTCGCGGCCGTTGTAACGGACTTTGTGCCCCATCAGGCAGGCGCTGACCAAAATTTTGGTTTTCATGACGTTTTTATCGATCCGGGCAGGGGGAAATACGCTAACACTATAACATCGGATTTTTGCCCACCCAATTTAAGGTATTGTGATACCTGCAAAAGATCGGTAGGCTGAGGTTCCTTATGTTATCTGATAATTCTCTGGCATACGGAACCTCTCATGGAACTCTCCCCGGTAAAAGATACGCTTCGCATTGCTCTCGTCGGTGATTTCAACCCTGACGTCATTGCTCATCAGGCCATCCCTTTAGCGATAGACGACGCTGCTGCGGTGCTCGACATCACGGCTGACTACGACTGGATTGCGACTCCCGAGCTGACAAGCCCGGAAGATCTGGTTGGTTATGACGCCATCTGGCTAGTTCCGGCAAGTCCTTATCAAAATGTCGACGGTGCGTTTATCGCCGTGCGTTATGCGCGTGAAAATAGTATCCCGTTCCTGGGCACCTGCGGTGGGTTCCAGCATGCGTTGATTGAATACGCGCGTAATGTGTTGGGCTGGAACGATGCCGGGCATGCTGAAACGGATAGCGAGGGTAGAATGGTGATCGCACCGCTAGCATGCTCGCTGGTTGAAAAGACCGACACCATTGAACTGCGAGCCAACACGCTGATTGCAAAGGCGTATGGCAGAGTGGAAATCGAAGAAGGCTATCATTGCAACTACGGTGTTTCGTCTGAATTTGCTCATGAACTGGAAAACGGGGATATGCGAGTAACCGGTTGGGACGAACAGGGCGATATTCGCGCGGTAGAACTTATTACGCATCCGTTCTTTGTGGCGACGCTTTTCCAGCATGAGCGTGGGGCACTCAACGGGCGACCCGTGCCATTAGTTCATGCACTGCTCCGCGCCGCGCGCGGATAAAAAGGCAGACCTTGCGGCCTGCCGTATGCTTAGCCCTGCGCGATCTCCCGATCGCGCCCGGCAAGCATGCCGCACACAGCCATGATCACTGCGGCAATTGCGCAGAAAATCAGCGGAATACGCCAGTCGCCCGCCGTATCATGAATTTTCCCCATCAGCGGCGGGCCGCAGGCTGCCAGTAAATACCCCACCGATTGCGCCATCCCCGACAGTGCCGCGGCCTGATGCGCTGAATTAGCGCGCAGCCCGATAAACGTCAGGCCCAGTATCATCGTTGCGCCCGAACCAAAGCCAAAGATAAGCGTCCATAGCACCGCCTGGCCTGGCACAAGCCAGAGCCCCGCAGCGCTCACCGCACACATCATTGCCGCCAATCCTGCGATACTCCGCTGATCTTTCATTCGATGCAGTATAAGCGGTACTGCCAGCCCCGGCGCGGCGGTCGCCAGCTGCAACAGGCCGTGCATTGAACCTGCCTGCGTTTCGCTGTAACCGTGGCTGAGAAGAATAGCCGGAAGCCAGCCGATAATGACGTAGTAAATCAGTGAGTTGATTCCCAAAAACAACGTGACCTGCCAGGCAAGAGACGATTTCCAAATCCCGCGGTTATGTAATGCTCGGGCACCGCTGAGCGAGGCCGCATGCGTCTGCCGCCACTGGGGCAGCCACAGCAGCAGGGCCAGGGCTGGAAAGACCATTAGCATCAGCAAGGCGTTATGCCATCCCGCGCCGCTTAGTGCCAGAGGAACAATCAACGCAGAACCCAGTGCCGCCGCCGCGCCCATCGTGAGCGAATAGGCACCGGTTAATTTTGCCACTTGTCGGGGGAAATCACGTTTTATCAGCCCCGGCAGCAGGACGTTACCAAGTGCAATACCGCAGCCAATCACTGCTGTGCCGGTAAACAAGAAGGTGGATGACGGCAGGGAGCGAAGGCCAATCCCCACGCAGATAATCAGCAGAGCGAGAAACAAGCTGCGTTCCATGCCGATACGGCGGGCAGTACCGGCCGCCAGCGGAGAAATCAGAGCAAAGGCCAACAGCGGTAGGGTAGTCAACAGACCCGTCTGCGCCGTCGTCAGGCCATAGTCGTGGCGAATGGTGTCCAGCAGCGGTGCCGCGCCGGTGAAGGTCACGCGAAGCGTGGTGGCAATCATCAAAATGCCTGCAATGAGCAGCATCCGATCTTTGCCTGAAGAAGTCGCAGTAGTCATTATTTTCTCTTACATCGTAATGAGCGCACACCATACCCGTTTTCATCGCGGTTGGAATCAAGCTAAAATGACAGTTTATCGCTAAAATCGGACAAATTTATGATGGGTCTGGGACTGGACGGCTACGATCCCGATAGTCAAAACGATGCCGCCGTGGCATTTCGCATTCGCGTGGTGGAAGACGAACAACGTATTCCGCTGCACCAACACCGCAAAGGCCAGCTCATTCTGGCGCTGCGGGGAGCCATCACCTGCGAAGTGGAAAACGCGATGCTAATGGTTCCACCACAGTATGCGGTCTGGATACCCGGTCAGGTGCCGCACAGCAACAAAGCCACGCCGAGCGCGCAGCTCTGTTTTCTGTTTATCGAACCGGGTGCTGTCACGCTTCCTGAGCATTGCTGTACGTTGAAAATCTCTCCGCTAGTGCGCGAGCTTATCCTGACTCTGGCGAGCAAAACGGTTGGACAGCTGCGCCTCGACGCGACATCAAGGCTGGTGGGCGTCCTCTTTGATGAATTGCCGCAACAGCCACAAGAACAGCTGCAACTCCCCGTTTCACCCCATCCCAAAATACGATTGATGAGCGAAACCATGGCCGAAGAGCCCGCCGTGTGGCAAACGCTCACCCAGTGGGCGCAACGTTTTGCTATGAGCGAGCGTAACCTGGCGCGCCTGGTGGTGAAGGAAACCGGACTCAGCTTTCGCCGCTGGCGGCATCAGCTCCAGCTTATCGTGGCCTTACAACTGCTGATTGGCGGTAAATCGGTGCAGCAGGTGGCACAGTCGCTCGGTTATGACTCCACCACCGCCTTTATCACGATGTTCAAGAAAGGGCTGGGACAAACGCCTGCTCGCTATGTCGCAAATCTTGCTACGACTTCCCAATAAACAGCGACACCAGCCCAGCCGCGATAAGCGGGCCAACGGGCACGCCGCGAAACAAGGCGACGCCCAGCACGGTTCCCACCAGTAAACCCGCCACCAGTGACGGTTGACTGCTCATTAACGTTACGCCACGTCCGCCCAGCCACGAAACAAACACACCGACGGCGATGGCGATTAATGACTTCCAGTTAACGAACGAATGCAGGAGCGTAGAGGCAGGTAGCGTGCCGCTGGCGATCGGTGCCATGACGCCGATAGTCAGAATAATAATCCCGATGGTCAGGCCTTGTTTTTCTATCCACGGGAAAAAGGTATTTAACGGCGTAACGCGCACGATAATTAACACCAGGATCGAAATAGCAACGGTGGTGTTATGGCTGACAAAACCAAGTGCAGCCAATGCCAGAAGAATCAAAAGGGTAGGGTCAAACATGAAGGTATCCTTGCCAAAAAAAGTAAGCCTGCTTACTTTACGCGTTAAGGCGTAAGTAAACAGACTTTTATCTCAATGTTGCTCTTTTTTGGACGCTTGCCTGAAATTAATTTAGCAACTGATCAATCAGCGGATTGCTGTGTTGGTTATAAAAGGTTAGCAGCACGGATTTTTTCATTCCCCTGGCCAGATAATGTCATTTCACTGTCATCTGACAGGGGTAAAAAGGCTAAACGTGACATAAGGGGGTACATGATGAACGATCAAATGTTTGTTGAAACGCTGCTTATCTCGTCATCGTTTTTTACCATTGCGATGATTATCGTTATCTCCGTGATGCTGCTTGAAAAGTACCGCTAACTTTCCGACGAACCCGTCGCCAAAGACCCGCCTGACGTCTTTCCTGCGGCAGGGGGTATCGTGAATTCTTCTATTGATACAACATTCGTTGAAGCGTGCAGAATATTCTGGGCAAAAGGAATTTGATCTCCTGATAGGCATACAGAACATAGGGTTAATTTTCTCTGCTTTACATAACTATAATTCCGGAATGGTATTCTTTTCGCCGCACAAGAAATAGCGATGGAGAGGTTAAATTGAATACCCGATTTCAGGAGATCGATGATACGGTCCATGGATTAAATAATGCGACAGATGCCCATTTTAAGTGGCTGGTGAATATACTGCGGTTTATTGCTGTACGTGATATTGAACTGCCAGAAATAACGTGCTGCGATGCACATAATCAGTGTGAGTTTGGATTGTGGATAAATGAAAAACTAAAAGAGGAGCGGGGTGATGCCAGTTTCCTTCTGGATATCAATAAAACACATATTGCGGTTCATCATGCCTGCCTAACTTTAGTAAATTCAATCCTATATCAGACAAACGATGCCGGAGTCTACGATCGTTTCGAGACTGCACTACTGGGCTTTACTGCTTCCCTTAATCGTTACAAAGTCCATCTTGTACAATCACGCACTTGTTACGATGCGCTGACGGGGTTGCCATTACGACGAATGTTGGATGAGTCGTTTGATAATCGAGTGCTAGAGCAAAGTGAGGACGGGTTATATCTTTTACTGTTGGATATTGATCACTTTAAAAATATTAATGATACCTATGGTCATTTAACCGGCGATGCCGTGCTGCGCTCGCTGGCGTTAAACCTTGAAAATAACGTTCGTAAATCTGAACCAGTATACCGTTATGGCGGTGAGGAATTTATTATTTTGTTGCGGGCGGATAATGATAATGCGGCGTCGATTGCAGCGGAAAGAGTCAGAAAAATGATTGCGGAAACCGAAATCATAGCCGGAGAACATACGCTTAAAATAACCTTTACGGCCGGATTAACTAAAATCCAGCGAGGTGAGGTATTGAGAGACGTTCTGGAGAGAGCAGATATGGCTTTGTATCAAGGCAAACAGACTGGGCGAAACAGAACGATGCTGATACACCGTCACCGCGATATTGTTAATGTGAATAACGGATAAAACCGCCAGCCAGGAACTGGCGGTTTTAATCAGCTGTTACTGGTGCTGGATTGCTTGTGGAACAGTTCCCGGAATACCGGATAAATATCATCCTGATCGCGGATATGCTGCATTGCAAAGTTGTCGAACATTGTCTGTAAGTGTTCATACTCACGCCATAGCGTTTGATGGGCACGGCGAGTAATTTCGATATAGCTGTAATAACGCACCACGGGCAAAATTTTCTTCGCCAGAATCTCGTGACACAGCGGTGAATCATCGGCCCAGTTGTCGCCATCGGACGCCTGTGCCGCATAGATATTCCACTGCGCCGGGTCATAGCGTTCTTTCACCACTTCATCCATTAGCTTCAGCGCGCTGGAGACGATAGTCCCACCCGTTTCCTGTGAGTAGAAAAATTCGTGCTCATCGACTTCTTTCGCCTGTGTGTGATGGCGAATATAGACGACATCGACGTTCTTATAGGTTCTGCTCAGGAACAGATAGAGCAGAATATAAAAACGTTTCGCCATATCTTTTGTGGTCTGGTCCATTGAGCCGGATACGTCCATCAGGCAGAACATCACGGCCTGACTGGAAGGTTCCGGGCGTTTTTCGTAGTTCTTATAACGCAGATCGAAAGTGTCAATAAACGGCACTCGCTCGATCTTAGCCCGCAGTTCGGCAATCTCTTTACGCAGGCGTTCTTCTTCTAGCAACTGCGCGGGTTCGCTGTTTTCGACCGTTTTAAGGCTGACTTCCAGTTCGCGCAGTTCGCGACGTTTACCGGCGGTCATGGCCGTACGGCGAGCGAGCGAATTCTGCAAGGAACGCACTACGCTAATATTGGCCGGAACACCGTTAGCGGTATAACCCGCGCGGTGGGTTTTATATTCTGTCATCTGGCGTTGCTGATTCTGTTTCAGGTTAGGCAACGCAAGATCTTCAAAGAGCAGGTCGAGATACTCATCTTTCGATATTTGAAAGACGAACTCATCCTGGCCTTCACCATCCTGACTCGCCTGGCCTTGTCCGCTTCCGGAACCACCGCCACCGCCCTGTGGACGCTCAATCCGGTCGTTTTGCACAAAATGATCGTTACCAGGATGTACGCGATGGCGCAGGCCGCCGCGCCCCTGATGGAACATCGGTTCGCTAATATCATCCGTCGGGATAGAAACGGATTCCCCGCTATCGACATCGGTCACCGAACGTTTGTTGATGGCCTCGGAGATCGACTGTTTAATTTGCGCTTTATAACGGCGCAAGAAGCGCTGGCGGTTCACCGTGCTCTTGTTTTTGCCGTTAAGACGCCGGTCAATAAACCAGGTCATATGCCCCCCGTACTGCATTTGCCAACTTTCACTATCGTTGTTGGCCCGGCAAGCGCAAGCCTACCGGGCCTCTGTTTTATGATGATTTACGCACACGCAGGTACCATTCGCACAGCAGGCGAACCTGTTTGCGGGTATAGCCTTTTTCCATCATACGGTCGACAAAATCGTCGTGCTTTTTCTGCTCGTCGGTAGAGGTTTTGGCATTAAACGAAATGACCGGCAGCAGCTCCTCGGTATTGGAGAACATTTTCTTCTCAATAACCGTGCGCAGTTTTTCGTAGCTGGTCCAGTTCGGGTTACGCCCGCTGTTGTGCGCTCTGGCGCGCAGCACAAAGTTGACTATCTCGTTACGGAAGTCTTTTGGATTACTAATCCCAGCAGGCTTCTCAATTTTTTCCAGTTCCGCATTCAGGGATTCACGGTCAAACAGCTGTCCGGTATCCGGGTCGCGGTACTCCTGATCCTGAATCCAGAAGTCGGCGTAAGTGACGTAACGGTCAAAAATGTTCTGCCCGTATTCGGAGTAAGATTCCAAATACGCCGTCTGGATCTCTTTGCCGATGAACTCGGCGTATTTCGGGATCAGATAGCCTTTGAGGAACTCCAGATAACGTTCAGCCAGCTCTTGCGGGAACTGCTCGCGCTCGATTTGTTGTTCCAGTACGTAGAAAAGATGCACCGGGTTGGCTGCCACTTCTGCATGGTCAAAGTTGAACACGCGGGAGAGGATTTTGAACGCGAAACGTGTGGACAACCCGTTCATCCCTTCATCGACCCCGGCGTAATCACGATACTCCTGATATGACTTCGCTTTTGGGTCGGTGTCCTTCAGGCTTTCACCGTCATAGACTCGCATCTTGGAATAGATGCTGGAGTTTTCTGGCTCTTTCAGGCGCGACAAAATGGAGAAGCGCGAGAGCGTTTCCAGTGTTCCTGGGGCACAAGGCGCATGGACCAGCTCACTGTGGTTAAGCAGTTTTTCGTAAATTTTGATCTCTTCAGAGATGCGCAGGCAATAAGGCACTTTGACGATGTACACGCGGTCAAGGAACGCCTCGTTGTTCTTGTTGTTACGGAAGGTGACCCACTCAGATTCGTTCGAGTGCGCCAGGATAATCCCGTTAAACGGCAGGGCAGAGATACCTTCCGTCCCGTTATAGTTCCCTTCCTGAGTGGCGGTCAGCAGGGGGTGCAGCACCTTAATTGGCGCTTTAAACATTTCGACGAATTCCATTACGCCCTGGTTTGCACGGCACAATGCACCGGAATAACCGTAGGCATCTGGATCGTTTTGCGCATGGTGTTCCAGTTTACGAATATCGACCTTACCGACCAGCGCGGAGATATCCTGGTTGTTTTCATCACCAGGCTCAGTTTTCGCAATCGCAATCTGTTCCAGAATCGAAGGCCAGACTTTCACCACGCGGAACTTGGTGATGTCACCGCCGAATTCGTGCAGACGTTTTGCCGCCCAGGGCGACATGATGGTGCCCAAATAGCGGCGCGGAACGCCAAACTCTTTTTCCAGAATTTGCGCATCTTCCTGAGGATTAAACAGACACAACGGGTGATCGTTAACCGGGCTACGCTCGCCGTTGGCGCTCAATACGTAAATCGGCACACGCTGCATCAACGCTTTTAAACGCTCTGCCAGCGACGATTTACCGCCGCCTACCGGGCCCAGCAAATAAAGGATCTGCTTCTTCTCTTCCAGCCCTTGAGCGGCGTGTTTCAGATAAGAGACAATTTGCTCAATGGCATCTTCCATGCCGTAAAATTCTTCAAAAGCAGGATAGCGAGCAACAACGCGATTCGAAAAAAGACGGGAAAGCCGTGGTTCCAGAGCGGTATCGACCATATTTGGCTCACCGATAGCCATCAATAGCCGTTCTGCCGCATTGGCATAGGCACTGCGATCTTGCCGACAAACGGCAAGAAACTCCTGCAGTGTGAACTCTTCGTCCTTGGCAGCTTCATAACGCTGGCGATAGTGATCGAATATATTCATGGCATGCCGTCCTTTCGTTTTTTAGCACAGGAAGAGAGCCGTTCGTATGAATAGTAGGGGCTCCCGGAAGAGGGATCCGTCTCACCTCACTGCCAGAGCAGCAACCCGTGTGCCAGGTTAAAAGCCAGGAAACGCGGGGGGTATTCAGGAATTCATCTTCTTAAAATTAAGCGTAGATGGCATTTGCAAAACTTGCATGCCTGCAAAATGTAATTTCAATGACATATCAATAACTCATCCAAAAAAAACCACTGTTGATATAAGCCAATCCTCACACTTTCACGCTGGTGTCACAGCGCTGAAAGTTTCCTGTCATCTGAAAAGTTAAAAATATCAGGTTTAATAAACTCATTAGCAGGCAAAAAATTTTGGGATGTCAGGAAAGGGCGGTTACACTTCACCCGCTGATTATTTGACTACAGGAAAGAACGGATTGTGACCAAACTCAAACTTCTGGCATTGGGCGTACTCATCGCCACCTCAGTGAGCACCGCGAGCGCGGCCAATCAATGGTCGGTAGGCGCTGGCGTCGGCGTGATCAATAGCCCGTACAAACAGTACGATCGCGATCTCTATCCGGTACCGGTTGTTACCTACGAAGGTGATAAATTCTGGTTCCGTGGCTTGGGTGGCGGTTACTACTTATGGAACGATCAAACCGATAAGCTATCTGTGATGGCGTACTACTCGCCACTGCACTTCAAACCAGGCGACAGCGACAGCCACGCGCTGCGTCAACTCGACAAACGTAGAAGCACCGCCATGGCGGGTCTTTCTTACGTTCATAATACCCAATATGGTTTCTTGCGTACCGCGCTGGCCGCAGACGTGCTGGATAACAGCAATGGGTTTGTCGGTGATGTGGCCTGGCTCTATCGTTACACCAACGGCGGCCTGACGTTAACGCCGGGTATTGGTGTGGAATACAGCAGTGAAAATCAAAATGACTACTATTACGGGGTATCGGGAGATGAATCCCGCCGGAGTGGGCTGAAGCGCTATGATGCTGATGACAGCTGGAACCCGTATCTGGAACTGACCGCAAGCTACAAGTTTGCCAGCGACTGGAATGTCTACGCGGCCACGCGCTACACCCGTCTGGGTGATGAGATCAAAGACAGCCCAATGGTCGACAAATCCTGGACCGGACTGTTCTCAACAGGTGTGACTTACAGTTTCTGATAGTGCACTTACACAGTGCATTTTGTGCATCACAACGGGGCGCTTGCGCCCCGTTTGTTTTACGGTTGTGCAACCAAAACAGGAGAGCCGTATGAGCATAAAAACTGTGACCTTTGCTGAGCGTTTTACCCAACCGGCTATCGGTCAGGGAACCTGGTATATGGGCGAAAAAGCCAGTCAACGTCAGGATGAAGTGAACGCCCTGCGAGCGGGCATTGATCTCGGGCTGACGCTTATTGATACCGCAGAAATGTATGCCGACGGCGGCGCGGAAGAAGTCGTTGGTGCGGCAATAAAAGGACGGCGCGACAACGTCTATCTGGTTTCTAAAGTGTATCCATGGAATGCGGGCGGGCAAAAAGGTATCGCCGCCTGTGATGCCAGCCTTCGTCGCCTGGGAACTGAACATATCGATCTCTACCTGCTGCACTGGCGGGGCAATTTTGGGCTGGATGAAACCGTCTACCTGATGGAAAAACTTCAACAGCAAGGCAAGATTGGCCGCTGGGGTGTGTCGAATCTGGACTATGAAGATATGCAGGAACTGTGGGGCGTTGAGGGTGGATCGGCCTGCGCAACCAATCAGGTGCTGTATCATCTGGCTTCGCGCGGAATTGAATACGATTTGCTGCCCTGGTGTCAGCAACAGTCGATGCCGGTGATGGCCTACTGCCCGCTGGCGCAAGCTGGACGTTTACGCTCGGGGTTGCTGAATCATCCCGTGGTCAATGAGATTGCCCTTCAGCATCATGCAAGTGCCGCACAAATTTTACTGGCCTGGGTGATTAGCCATGAAGGCGTTATCGCTATACCCAAAGCGGGGTCGATTGCGCACGTAAAGGAAAACAGGGCCGCGCTGGATATCGCGCTAACGCCAGAAGACGTTGTAAAACTGGATAATGCTTTTCCAGCGCCTGGACGTAAAACCCCGCTAGACGTTGTGTAAATGGGCTCGTTTAGTCCCTCTCCTTTTTGAGGAGAGGGCAGGGCGAGAGGATCAGCGTTTAGCGATGCTGATCGTCTGTCCCAGACGTGACGGTTTCTCAACGCTTGCTTTTTGCGATGCCGTTACGCAGGCCGTTTCAACGCACACAAACGTTTTGTAGCCTTCATCCGGCACATCAGCCATGCTGACGGACAGCGCAGGACCGGGGTTCCAGCCAACCACGTTACTGTGATGCTGGTGGACGACGTTAATCGCGCGACTGAGAGAAGCATCGTGGATCACGCTGCAGGCTTCTGGGTTCAGATAAACGCGGTCGGTACGGTCCGGGAAGGTTTGCACGCCATCGCTCAGTTTGCCTTCTTTGGCATTATCGACTTTATCGATGAAGGTATCGCCAAGACCGCTGACTTTCACGTCGTTGATATTTCCGACGTTGAAATAGGTGTGCAGCGCAGAGTGGGTTTCAAACTCACCGTGGGCTTCCAGCTCAATTTCACAGGTTTTTCCCAACTTGAAGCGAGCATACAGGGTGAAATCATGCGGCCAGAGCGCGCGGGTTTCATCGTTAGCCTGCAGTTCAAAGGTCAGCACCGCACCATTGTCGTCTTCATTATGTGCTTTCAGCGTCCACTGCTGGTTACGGGCGAAACCGTGAGCCGGTAAACCTTGCTGAGCCGCCGGGCCAAACCACGGCCAGCAAATCGGAACGCCGCCGCGAATGGCTGCGCCTTTTTTGAATGACGTCGCATCGCTCAACCACAGGCCTTCTTCTTCACCTTCAGGCTTCCATGAGAGCAGATGAGCGCCGTTAAGCGCGACGGATGCTTTCACACGTAGGTGATCGACGACGATAACGTCGGCTTCATCAATCTGGCGGCGCGAGAGTACAGGAGTAAGTTGTTCGACTACCGGAAGTGCAAAAATTTTATTAATCATTACGCAATCCTCTGTCTTTAAGGCAATAAAAAAGGCGACCGAAGTCGCCTTTTTGGATCAGATTCTCATCTCAACTTATTTGGAGATGTGAGCGATCAGGTCCAGTACTTTATTAGAATAGCCGGTTTCGTTGTCGTACCAGGAAACCAGTTTCACGAAGTTGTCGTTCAGTGCGATACCAGCTTTAGCATCGAACACGGAAGTGCACACTTCGCCGTTGAAATCGGTAGAAACAACGTCGTCTTCGGTGTAACCCAGAACGCCTTTCATTGCGCCTTCGGAAGCAGCTTTGATTGCTTTCTTAATTTCTTCATAAGAAGCAGCTTTTTCCAGACGAACGGTCAGGTCAACTACAGAAACGTTAGGAGTTGGAACGCGGAACGCCATACCGGTCAGTTTGCCATTCAGTTCTGGCAGAACGATACCTACTGCTTTAGCAGCACCGGTAGATGAAGGGATGATGTTCTGAGCCGCGCCACGGCCGCCGCGCCAGTCTTTGTGAGACGGGCCGTCAACAGTTTTCTGAGTCGCGGTGGTTGCGTGAACAGTGGTCATCAGGCCTTCAACGATACCGAAGTTGTCGTTGATAACTTTAGCCAGTGGTGCCAGGCAGTTAGTGGTGCAAGATGCGTTAGAAACGATATCCTGGCCAGCATACTTCTCGAAGTTTGCGCCTTTAACGAACATCGGGGTGTTGTCTTTGGAAGGACCAGTCAGAACAACTTTCTTCGCACCAGCGGTGATGTGTTTACGAGCAGTTTCGTCGGTCAGGAACAGACCAGTTGCTTCAGCAACAACGTCAACGTTAACTTCGTTCCACTTCAGATTAGCCGGGTCACGTTCTGCGGTAACACGGATAGTTTTGCCGTTAACAACCAGGTGGCCGTCTTTGACTTCTACAGTGCCGTTGAAACGACCATGAGTTGAGTCGTACTTCAGCATGTAAGCCATGTAGTCAGCGTCTAACAGGTCGTTGATTGCAACGATCTCGATGTCAGAACGTTCCTGAGCAGCACGGAAAACAATACGGCCGATACGGCCAAAACCGTTGATACCTACTTTGATAGTCATATATTCCACCAGCTATTTGTTAGTGAATAAAAGGTTGCCTGTAAAATTACAAAAACCTTACGCAGCGTCAAGCGGAATCGTGTCAATCATTGCGACAAATCAATCCTGCGCATAACCTTTGTGCGACTGACCGCCTCACTTTCCCTTTGAGCTAGCAACCACATGGGGGCTGCGCCCGGAATTTTAAAGGGCCATCAAGATAAAAATGTGAAACTGATCACAATTGCCCGACCGCCATACCGCAACGGATAAGTTTAGAACAAAAGTTCACGCTTCAGTGTTAATGTTTTGTTAGAATTCGCGATAAATGTTGTCTGCTTCAATAGTGAGATGTGAGCCTATGTCGAATCAACGTAACTCTGATGAACTGAAAAAAAATCTGACTGAAATGCAGTTCTACGTGACGCAGAATCACGGGACTGAACCCCCATTCACCGGGCGTTTGCTGCACAATAAGCGGGATGGTGTTTACCATTGCCTGGTGTGTGATGCCCCGCTGTTTAACTCGCAAACTAAATTTGATTCAGGATGTGGTTGGCCGAGCTTTTACGAGCCAGTCAGTGAGGATGCGATTCGCTATCTAACCGACACCACCCACGGCATGCAGCGTACCGAAATTCGCTGCGGAAACTGCGATGCGCATCTCGGGCATGTATTCCCGGATGGCCCGCAACCGACGGGTGAACGTTTCTGCGTCAATTCCGCATCAATGAGCTTCTCTGATGACGAAAATGGTGACCAGACTAAAGGTTGAATAATCGATTCAGCAAATTATTCCTTTGAACGGGACAAATCATGAATATTGATGACATGATGAACAGCATGACGCCGGAAGTGTATCAGCGCCTGGTGACAGCCGTTGAGCTGGGAAAATGGCCCGATGGTGTGGCGCTGACGACGGAACAAAAAGAGAACAGTTTACAACTGGTGATGTTATGGCAGGCGCGCAATAACACCGACGCCCAGCATATGACTATCGACACGCGCGGGCAGATGGTGATGAAAAGCAAGCGCGAGCTGAAGGAAGATTTTGGTATTTCACCCAAACCGATTGCAACGTTTAAATCCTGATTTTGCCAATCCCTCCTGAACGGACGTTGCAGGAGGGATTGAAATCGGGGCTTATTTCTTATTAATCATCGACTTTAAGTTGGCGAACGGGTTGTAGGTTGCTTCGCCCACACTCTTCTGCGCGTCGTCTCCCGCGATAACCGTTGAGCCATACAGATCGGCTTCGGTATATTTGGAGTGCTCATGATCGTGACAGAACAGGCACAACATCTCCCAGTTGCTGCCATCTTCCGGGTTATTGGAGTGATCGTGATCGATATGATGCACGGTCAGTTCGCGAAGGTTTGAATACACAAACTCACGAGAACATCGTCCGCAGACCCACGGAAACAGTTTAAGCGCCTTTTCCCGGTAACCGACTTCCAGCCGGGCGTAATTTTTGGGGATAAAAGCCATCAGATTGTCCTCTCCTGCCTGTTACAACTCATTAAGTATTCACGCCTGCGTTTCTTGCCAGTCGGCCAGCGTAAACAGCGTGGCACCGGCAACGGACATGTCCATAAACGCTTGCACGCTGTCTTGTGGGTGAAGGTTCACACCACGGCAACCGTCGGTAATCACATTCACGGTATAGCCGAGTTTCAACGCATCAAGTACGGTGAACTTCACACAATAATCCGTCGCCAGCCCCATCACGATAAGTTCATTGATCTCATGATGACGCAGCCAATCATCGAGGGCGGTTTTTTGCCGGTGCTCATTATCGAAGAATGCGCTGTAGCTGTCGATAAGTGGATTTTCACCTTTATGGAACACCGCATCAATCGCCTGTTGATTCAACAATGGGTGGAGCGCCGCGCCTTCGGTTTGCTGAACGCAGTGATCGGGCCAGAACGTTTGGTCCAGACCGTCAAGTTTACCCTGCGTGAACGCCTCAACGTTATGCTGGCTGGCAAAGCTGCCGTGGTTTGCCGGATGCCAGTCCTGGCTTGCGACAACCGCTTCACCACGCGCCTTACACCAGGCTATCAGCGTATTCGCCACATCGACGGTGCTATCGCCTTCGGCAACCGCCAGCGAACCGCCTGCGCAAAAATCATTTTGCAGATCGACCAACAGCAGAGCACGTTGCGTCATCAATAACTCCTTATTCGTCTGGCGTCAGTTCGCCGCGCAGGTTTTGCATCATGGCATTGCGCATTGCCTGCACATCCAGATTCTGGCTCAGTAAATAGTGAAGTTTAGTCAGAGTCGCCTCGACGGTCATGTCGTAGCCGCTGATCACTCCCGCATGCGCCAGCGCATTGCCGGTAGCGTAGCCGCCCATATTGACCTTGCCGGACATACACTGCGTCAGGTTTATCACCAGAATGCCACGCGAGCTGGCTTCCTGCAGTTCTTTCAGGAACTCGCCGTTCTGCGGAGCATTACCGACGCCGTAGGAGCGCAGGATCAGCGCTTTAACGGGCTGACGCAGGAAGTTGCGCACCACATCAGCAGAAATGCCCGGATAAATTGTGACCACACCAATCGGTTGAGGGGTAATCGGATGAACGATTAACTCACCAGAGGTATGCGGAGCCGGCGGTGTTCCAAGACGACGAATGTGAATCCCCGCTTCAAGCAGCGGTTGCAGGTTTGGCGAGGCAAAAGCATCGAAACCATCGGCGTGGGCTTTGGTCGTACGGTTGCCGCGATACAGGCGATTATTGAAGAACAGTGTGACTTCGTTAATCGGGTAATTTGCGGCGATGTACAAGGAGTTAAGCAAATTTATTTGCCCGTCTGAACGCAGTTCAGCCAGTGGGATTTGTGACCCGGTGACGATGACCGGCTTACCCAGATTCTCCAGCATGAAGGAGAGCGCGGAAGCGGTAAACGCCATAGTGTCCGTGCCGTGCAAAATGACAAAACCATCGTAATCGTCGTAATGGGCTTTTATATCGTCTGCAATGTGCTGCCAGTCTTCTGGCGTCATATCGGACGAGTCCATGAGGGGATCGTACTCGTGGATGGTGAAGTCAGGCATTTCAGGGCGATGGAATTCTGGCATCAGCGCAAGCTGGCGCTGTAGGTGACCGGATACCGGGACATAGCCATTTTCGGAGCGCTGCATACCGATAGTACCGCCGGTATAGGCCACGTAGATTGATTTCTTCTGCATGATTATCTGTTCTTGTGCTTCAAAGAAAAATCCCCTCTTCACAAGAAGAGGGGACAGGTTCAGCGTACGGAGCCGCAGGTCAGGCAAAATGCGTAACGATTTTGCGGATCGTTGAAGACGGCAAGTTTGTCGCTTTCCGTTTTAATAACGCTCGCCGCGCTGGCAACAGGTGCAGGCAGATACGCCTGTATCGCCTGCGGCAGCGCAGCGCGGACGGAACCGGACATACCATTCATCAGCATGTCGAAGAACGTCGGTTCATCCTGGTAATATTCGATATGCCACTGCTTCAGCTTCGCAATCTCGGCGGCTTTCGCCACGGCGTCATCGAAATCACCAAGGCTATCGACCAGACCGTTGTTTTTCGCATCCTGACCGGTCCAGACGTGGCCCTGAGCAATTTTGTCAATCTGCTCCGGCGTTGACTTACGCGATTCTGCCACCAGCGTGATAAAGCGCTTGTAGCCATTCTCAATGGTGAGCTGCATCATCTGCGACACTTCTGGCGGCAGAGATTTGGTGATAGACACATCGGCCAGTGGCGACGTTGCCACGCCATCGGTATGCACACCCAGGTAATCCAGGCTGTTTTCAACCGTATTGATCACCCCGAAGATGCCGATAGAGCCCGTCAACGTGCTTGGGTTTGCGACGATGTAGTTGGCTGGAGTGGAAATCCAATACCCACCGGATGCCGCCATACCGCCCATCGACACGACCACCGGTTTACCCGCCGCGCGTGCCGCAGCCAGCTCGGCGCGGATCACCTCAGACGCACTCACGCTGCCGCCAGGACTATTGACGCGAAGGACAATCGCTTTCACTTTCGGGTCGAGACGTGCATCGCGAATCTGGGACGCTGTGGTATCCCCGCCGACGTTGCCAGGGGTTTCTTCACCGTCCATGATCGCGCCGTTGGCAAAGACCACGGCAATGCTATCGCCGACATCGCTTGGTTTTTTCGGCGTGTAATCATAGAGGCTAATCGCGCTGTAATTCTTATCCTCTTTGCTCCAGCCAAACTGCTTAGTCAGCGCTTTTTCGATCTCCGCGCTGGAACCAAGAACATCCACCAGCTTGTTGTCGAGCGCGTATTTCGCGGTGTCGCCGTCTGTCTTTTGCAGCCCGGCAAGCAAAGCCTGCGCGCCAGGGAAAACCTGCTCAGGGGTAATCTGACGATTTGCCGCCACGGTGCTGAGATAGTTTTGCCACAGCTCGCCAATCCAGCGGCTATCCGCTTCACGGGCAGCAGGCGACATATCATCGCGGATAAACGGCTCTACAGCCGATTTATACGTACCGACTCGGAAGACGTGGGTGGTGACTTTCAGCTTATCGAGAAGCGATTTGTAATACAGGCCGTTGGTCGCAAAACCGTGTAGATCGACCGTACCCTGCGGGGAGAGCCAAATTTTGTTGGCAAAGCTTGCCAGATAATATTGTCCCTGGCTGTAGCTATCGCCAACCGCAATGACCGGTTTGCCGCTGTCACGAAATTCGCGCAGCGCTTTGCCGATGTACTGCATTGAAGGCTGATCTGCGCCGGCAAAGTTTTTCAGATCGAGCACGATCCCGGTAATGTTGCGATCGTCTTTGGCCTGACGAATCGTCTCGACAATATCGAACAGGGAGTTTTCCTGTAGGCGATCGGAAGTGGCGCCAAACAGCTGACGTCCAATCACGCCCAGACGATTGCTGGTGGATGGCTTATCAACGATTACGCCTGCGATATCCAGCAGCAACGCACCGCGCTCAGAATGTTGCGCCTGGTTACTGCTGCTGATGTGCATCCAGATGCCCGCGCAAACCAGAACCAGCAGGATGAAAAACAGATTCATCACCAGGTCGCGGACGAAGTTGAGCACTCGCCACGTCCATTTAAAGAAACCGGCAATAATTCGCCAAAGGGTTCGCATGTATTCTCCCTAACCAGAAAAGTACGGTCTCCGTCGCGACTGGACGGCAATGTGGGGTTATCGTAATGACCCAACCGCCACTTGTCAGCAGGAATCGGCCACTGCGCTGTAACAAAATCTGCCGCCGTGTTAATTTTGTGAGTAAATTTGAAGACAGGAGTTAACCAATGGACGCACTTGAATTGCTTGTTAACCGTCGTAGCGCTTCTCGCCTGGCCGAGCCTGCGCCCGCTGGCGAACAGCTGGAAAACATTCTGCGTGCCGGAATGCGAGCCCCGGACCATGGCACATTGCAACCGTGGCATTTCTTTATTATTGACGGTGCTGGGCGCGATCGCTTCAGCGCTTTGCTTGAGAAAGGGGCCATCGCTGCCTCCCAGGACGAGAAGGCGATAGATAAAGCGCGCAATGCGCCGTTTCGCGCGCCGATGATCATCGCCGTGGTGGCAAAATGCCAGCCAGATCATAAAGTGCCGGTATGGGAGCAAGAGATGTCGGCAGGCTGCGCGGTCATGGCGATGCAAATGGCCGCGGCGGCGCAAGGTTTTAACGGTGTCTGGCGCACCGGCCCGCTGACCGAAAGCCCGGTGGTCCGCGAAGGACTATCCTGCGGCCAGCACGATAAAATCGTCGGCTTCCTGTATCTTGGCACCCCTCAGCTGAAAGCATCGACAACGGTTTCCGTGCCGGATACCGCGCCGTTTGTCACCCATTTCTGATAATCACACTACACTGTCTGGATTCTGCGCAAACGCGGCAGAATTCAGACTGTCATACTTACCTCTTTAAGGAATGAGCGCTACCATAGCGCGATAGCAATAAAAGGAGATGTCCATGAGCGAGCAAACCATTCGTTTAACGCAATACAGTCACGGAGCAGGTTGCGGTTGTAAAATTTCCCCTAAGGTGCTGGAAACCATCCTGCACAGCGAACAGGCGAAGTTTGTCGACCCGAACCTGCTTGTCGGCAACGAAACGCGTGACGATGCGGCGGTGTACGATTTAGGTAATGGCACCAGCATTATCAGCACCACCGATTTCTTTATGCCGATAGTCGACAGCCCGTTTGATTTCGGGCGCATTGCGGCGACCAACGCCATCAGTGACATTTTCGCGATGGGCGGCAAACCGATCATGGCGATCGCGATCCTGGGCTGGCCTATCAATACCCTGGCGCCAGAAATTGCCCGTGAGGTGATTGAAGGCGGTCGCTTCGCTTGCCAGCAGGCGGGTATCGCCCTGGCGGGCGGTCACTCCATTGACGCGCCTGAGCCTATCTTTGGTCTCGCCGTTACCGGCGTGGTGCCGACCGAGCGCATCAAGCGTAACAGTACTGCGCAGCCCGGCTGCAAGCTGTTCCTGACCAAGCCGCTGGGTATCGGCGTGTTAACGACCGCCGAGAAAAAATCGCTGCTCAAGCCAGAACATGTGGGCCTGGCGACGGAAGTGATGTGCCAGATGAACCTCGCGGGTGCCGCGTTCGCCAATATCGACGGTGTGAAGGCGATGACCGACGTCACCGGTTTTGGTCTGCTGGGCCATCTGAGTGAAGTGTGCCAGGGCGCAGGCGTACAGGCGCAGGTCTGGTATCAGGACATTCCAAAACTGCCGGGCGTTGAGGAGTACATTGCTCAGGGTGCGGTTCCCGGCGGCACGCAGCGTAACTTTGCCAGTTATGGTCACCTGATGGGCGACATGCCAGCCGAATGGCGCGATCTCCTGTGCGATCCGCAAACTTCCGGCGGCCTGCTGCTGGCCGTTACGCCAGAAGCCGAAGCAGAGGTGAAAGCCACCGCGGCGGAATACGGCATCACGCTGACGGCGATTGGTGAGCTTGTCACCGCGCGCGGCGGTCGTCCTATGGTTGAGATTCGTTAATTCGATGCGGTTGTATATTGCGGAAAAACCGAGTCTGGCCCGAGCCATTGCCGATGTGCTACCCAAGCCGCATCGCAAAGGTGACGGCTTTATCGAGTGCGGAAACGGGCAGGTCGTCACCTGGTGTATCGGCCACCTGCTCGAACAGGCGCAGCCGGACGTCTACGACAGCCGCTACGCGCGCTGGAACCTTAACGACTTGCCTATAGTGCCGGAAAAGTGGCGTTTACAGCCGCGGCCTTCGGTCACCAAACAGCTCAACGTCATCAAACGTTTTCTGCATGAGGCGCAAGAGATTGTTCACGCCGGTGACCCGGATCGTGAAGGGCAACTGCTGGTTGATGAGGTTCTCGATTATCTGGAGCTGGCGGCGGAAAAGCGCAAGCAGGTCCAGCGTTGTTTGATAAACGACCTCAACCCGCAGGCAGTCGAGCGGGCGATTTCCCGACTGCGCTCTAACAATGACTTTATTCCGCTGTGCGTCTCCGCGCTGGCCCGTGCTCGCGCCGACTGGCTTTACGGCATCAACATGACCCGCGCCTATACCATTCTGGGGCGCAACGCCGGATACCAGGGCGTATTGTCCGTCGGGCGTGTGCAAACCCCGGTGCTGGGGATGGTGGTGCGTCGCGATGAAGACATTGAAAACTTCGTTGCCAAGGATTTCTTTGAGGTGAAGGCACATATCGTGACGCCGAAAGACGAGCGATTTGTCGCCGTCTGGCAGCCGAGTGAAGCCTGCGAACCTTATCAGGACGAGGAAGGGCGTCTGCTGCATCGCCCGCTGGCTGACCATGTGGTCAACCGCATTGGCGGACAGCCTGCTATCGTCACCAGCTATAACGATAAACGGGAATCAGAACCCGCGCCTCTGCCGTTTTCGCTCTCCGCGTTGCAGATTGAGGCGGGTAGACGCTATGGCATGAGCGCCCAGAACGTGCTTGATATTTGCCAGAAACTCTACGAAACCCACAAGCTCATTACCTATCCGCGTTCCGACAGCCGCTATCTGCCGGAAGAGCATTTTGCTGGCCGCCATGCGGTGCTCAATGCTATCGCGGTACATACCTCCGATCTCTTGCCGCAGCCGGTAGTCAATCCGGATATTCGCAACCGCTGCTGGGACGATAAAAAGGTCGATGCCCACCACGCGATTATCCCCACGGCGCGTAATAGTTCGGTCAATCTGACAGAGAACGAATCGAAGGTGTACAACCTGGTCGCTCGCCAGTATCTGATGCAGTTCTGCCCCGATGCCATGTTCCGCAAATGCGTTATTGAGCTGGAAATTGCCAAAGCGAAGTTTGTCGCCAAAGCCCGGTTCCTCGCGGAAGCCGGTTGGCGCACGCTGCTCGGTAACAAGGAACGCGACGAAGAGAACGACGGCACGCCGCTGCCGGTGGTCGCGAAAGATGATGAGTTGCTGTGCGAAAAAGGGGAAGTGGTTGAGCGACAAACTCAGCCGCCGCGCCACTTTACCGATGCGACGCTGCTATCTGCCATGACCGGGATCGCCCGTTTTGTGCAGGATAAAGATCTGAAAAAGATCCTCCGTGCGACCGACGGACTGGGCACAGAAGCAACGCGCGCGGGGATTATCGAACTGCTGTTCAAGCGTGGATTCTTGATTAAAAAAGGCCGCTACATTCACTCAACGGATCCTGGAAGGGCATTGATTCACTCCCTGCCGGAGATGGCGACACGACCGGACATGACGGCGCACTGGGAGTCGGTTTTGACGCAAATCAGTGAGAAACAGTGCCGCTATCAGGACTTTATGCACCCGCTGGTCGGGACGCTATTCGACCTGATTAACCAGGCGCGCAGCACGCCAGTGAAGCAGTTCCGAGGGATGGTGGCACCGGGCGGTGGCGACAAGAAAAAACCGTTTAAAAAGAAGAAAAGTGCGGCCTGACACGCCCAATTTCGCCCTCTTCCTGTGGAAGAGGGCATCCGACCGCACGATGGTAACCTTAAATCACACCTTGCCCGATCATCGCATCGGCCACCTTCACAAACCCGGCGATGTTCGCCCCACGCACGTAGTTGGTTTGCTTCGCTTCTCCGCCATACTCAACGCATGAATGGTGAATATCCAGCATGATGTGATGCAGACGCGCATCCACCTTCTCGGCTTTCCAGCCCAGACGCGCGGCGTTTTGCGCCATCTCCAGCCCGGATGTTGCCACGCCGCCAGCGTTCGCTGCTTTACCCGGTGCAAACAGTACGCCAGCCTCAAGGAACAGATCGGTGGCTTCGATAGTCGTTGGCATATTCGCGCCTTCGGCGACGGCCTTAACCCCGTTGGCAATGAGCACCTGTGCGGCTTCCACATCCAGCTCGTTTTGCGTCGCGCAAGGCAGAGCGATATCCACCGGTACGGACCACGGCTGCTTGCCTTCCAGATAGCACAGGCCAAACTCGCGAGCATAATCCGCCACGCGACCGTCTCGGCTGGCTTTGATTTCGCACAGACGCGCCAGTTTTTCGGTCGTGAAACCGGCTTCATCCACCACCGTACCGCTGGAGTCGGACGCTGTGACGACGCGCGCGCCAAGCTCCATCGCTTTTTCAATCGCGTATTGCGCCACGTTGCCGGAGCCGGAAACCGCCACGCGCATGCCTTCAAAGCCCAGACCATGCCGTTTGAGCATCGCCGCGGTGAAGTACACCAGACCATAGCCGGTCGCTTCCGGGCGAATCAAGCTGCCGCCGAAAGAGAGACCTTTGCCAGTGAACACGCAGGCGCTGTTGTTGGAGAGTTTCTTCATCATCCCCGCCATAAAGCCGACTTCACTGCCGCCCACGCCGATATCGCCCGCAGGCACGTCGGTGTCAGGCCCGAGATGGCGATACAGTTCCGTCATCAGCGCCTGACAGAAGCGCATCACTTCACCTTCGCTTTTGCCTTTCGGGTCAAAATCACTCCCGCCTTTGCCGCCGCCCATGGGCAGCGTGGTCAGTGCGTTTTTAAACGTCTGCTCAAAGCCGAGGAATTTCAGGATCGATAAGTTTACGGAAGGGTGGAAACGCATGCCGCCCTTAAAGGGGCCGATGGCAGAACTAAACTGTACGCGCCACGCGCGGTTTACCTGCACCTGATTACGATCGTCTACCCAGACGACACGGAACTGAATGACACGCTCGGGTTCAACCAGACGTTCCAGCAAGGACATTTGACGATAACGCGGGTTTTCTTCAAGAAATGGCCACAGCGTGGTCATGACTTCGCGGACGGCCTGCGCAAACTCGCTCTGATGCGGGTCGCGTTGTTGAACGTGGGACAGAAATGATTCCAGAGAGCGTGCCTGATCCATAGATATAAGAACCTCTTATAATATTTTATGTGTGTTGTGTAAGCGATTTGCAGTCTTTTTCGACTATACCACCCGTACCGCTTTGTGAGGCAAGTAGAAATTCACGCTGAAAGGGAAATTCATTATCGGCGGCGAGTCATAACTAAAAACGATGACGGGAGAAATTAAAGGTTTAGCCCCGATTTACCGTTATAGTCATTATCAGGACATAACAGGAAGAGTCGTCTATGCATCGTTATCTTATCGCCGCGCTATTTGCATTTTTGTCCACTGGCGCTCAGGCGGACCGGATCCGCCCGGATGTGGATGTGAATATTCCCCCAGAGGTGTTCAGCTCTAGCGGCCAACGCGCGCAGCCGTGCAATCAATGCTGTATTTATCAGGATCAAAATTATTCAGAAGGGGCGGTGGTGAAAGCCGATGGCGTGTTATTGCAGTGTCAGCGCGACGAGCGCACCATCAGCACTAACCCGCTGGTCTGGCGGCGCGTAAAAGAATAAAAGCGTCCAGCAGAGGAATATCCGCAGGGGCCAAAGGGTAGGCAAAGGCCTCTTGCGGCGTACACCATACCAGTTCACTGTGATGCAGCGCGGTAAGCGTGCCGCTAAAGGTGGGCACATACCAGGCATGCAAATTGATCAGGCGTTGCGACACTTCCCGCTGGTGGCTGGCAATATAACGCTCAGGCTGCGCCTCAATGCCTAATTCTTCGCGCAATTCGCGTACCAGCGCTTCGGGCTGCGTTTCTCCGGCCTCCACTTTGCCACCGGCAAACTCCCACATTCCTGGCTGATCGGCATGTTTTGGCCGCTGCGCCAGCAGAATTTTGCCGTCCTGCTCAATAATAGCGGCAACAACATCGATAGTTTTCAGCATGGTCGTCAATAATTGATAGCGAAAAACGACATATTATCGTGCGCTTTCAAAGAGTCCAGCCATCAGGAGAATCAGGTGAAAGAAACATCCGCCTGGGTGCAGCCCGTCGAATCCCTTCCCGTCAGTGTCAAACCCATCGCCGCGATGCAGAAAAAACATTTTGGTGCGGTGCTTAATCCAATACGTTGGTGGGGGCGCATGCCGCGCCTTTTCTGGCTGGTGGCGCTATTTGTCGGTTTTCTTGAACGTCGACAAGCGCGACTTAGCCCGGTGCTGCGTTCGCTCCTGATGACGCGCGTGTCCCAACTGTGCCACTGCGCGTTTTGTATTGACGCCAACAGCCTGCGCCTGGCCGAGCGCTGCGGTGCGCTGGATAAAGTGCAGGCCGTCAGCCAGTGGCAGGAATCCACGTTGTTTAGCGCAGAAGAACGCGCTGCACTGGCTTACGCCGAAGCCACCACGGCGACGCCGCCGCAGGTGAGTGAGGCCGTTAAAACCGACCTAAAACAGTATTACTGCGATGAGACGATTACCGAAATGACGGCGCTGATTGCCTTTCAGAACTTATCTGCCCGCTTTAATGCCGCGCTGGATATCCCCGCACAGGGGCTTTGCGACGCGTTGAAAGGAAAACCACATGCTTGACCGTCATCTGCATCCGCGCATCAAACCGGCACTCAATCGTCTGGCCTGCGCGCTCGATAAACCCTCGATCACGCCTGATGGATTAACCCTGGCAGGGTTTGCCGTTGGCGTGCTGGCGCTGCCTTTTCTGGCGCTGGGCTGGTATTCGGCGGCGCTGGTGGCAATCGTTACCAATCGCCTCTTCGACGGGCTGGACGGGGCGTTAGCACGCCGACGAGGGTTGTCCGACGCGGGTGGGTTCCTGGATATTTCTCTCGATTTTCTGTTCTATGCGCTGGTGCCGTTTGGCTTTGCTCTCGCTGCTCCGGTGGAAAACGCGCTCGCGGCCGTGTGGTTGCTGTTTGCGTTTATCGGTACGGGGAGCAGTTTCCTGGCGTTTGCTGCGCTTGGGGCAAAACACGATATCGATAATCCGGGCTATGCGCACAAGTCGTTTTACTATTTGGATGGCATCACGGAAGGGACTGAGACGATCCTGCTGTTTGTTTTATCCTGTCTGTTCCCCTCGTACTTTGCGGTTTTCGCCTGGATCTTTGGCGCGTTGTGTTGGCTTACCACCACAACGCGCATCTGGAGCGGATATCAAACCTTAAAGGCGCTTAAACATTAAAGCGTTTTGATGGGCACAATCGGACCGGTGGTGATCGGATTTTGCGGATGGCTGCTCCATTCGTACCAGCCACCGTCGTAAACGGCGACATTTTGCCAGCCCATGGCGCGAGCGTACATAAAGGTTTCTGACGCGCGCCAGCCGGTGCCGCAGTAAAAAGCGACGTGCTGATTGGGCAGAATATTCCATTGCTTCCACATCGCCGCGATATCCTCAGCGCTGCGCATGGTGCCGTCCGGATTATGGAAATCTTCCATATGGGTGGCGTCGCTGCCCGCGTGGCCCCAGCGAGCCCCCGCGATTTCGCCTTTGGGTTTGATATAGCTATAGCCGCTGGTTTCACCGATAAACTCCGGCCATGAACGAATGCTGACCAGAGAGGCATCTTTACGATGAAGCATGCCGCGCGCCTGTTCCATATCGACCATCAGCTGCGGTTGGCCAGGAAGGGGAGCACCAAAATCGTTCGCCGGTTTCACCTCGGCGGGCATGCCACGCTCGACCGGTAAACCGGCAGCGGACCACGCTTTCCAGCCACCGTCCAGGATGCGCACGTCCTTCACGCCCGCGTAGAGCATTATTTGTGCCACGCGCGCGGCGGCGTAGACATCGCGACCGTACAGGATCACGGTGGTATCGTGACGAATACCGTGTTTTGCCAGCATCGCTTTGAGCTTATCGTCAGAGACTTTGTTCCAAAGCGGTTCGCTTTCAACCTCATTGGTGTCGATATATCCGGCACCCGGAATATGGTTCAACAGGTAGAATTTCGGCGCGCCCCAGGCGGCTTCAATGAGCTTATACTCGCCCGCTGGGGCGGCAACAACCGGTTTACCCTGCGAAAGCTGATGGATCCACTGTGGGTAGACCAGCTGTTCAAAATGGGGCAGGCGTTGCAGGCGATCGGCATGTTGCAGTGCACCGCCCAACGCAGATACGTGCTGATAGCCAGCTTTGGTCAGTCGTGCTTTTACCGCCTGGTTTTCAGCATCGTTGCCGTACAGCGCGATGGTGGATGTCGGGGTAAGGTTGTGCTGATGTGCCCAGGCGGAAAGCTGAGCATCGCTCATCTCGCTCAGCCAACTGGCGGACAGATTGAGTGCGGCGGGTTCATGCCCGGAGGTGCCGCTCAGCGTTTGTGGCCAGCCGTTATAGAACGCGCTGGCGCGCGTGTCGATCGCCGCGCCGTGCTGTTGTTGCAGCTGTTCAAGCGTAAGGGATTGCGGCATATCGGCTGCAAAAGAGGTGAAGGAGGCGAGACCCATCGCAAGGGCCAGCGCAGTCAGGTGAGAAACACGTTTCATCGAAAAATCTGACGTTAAGAAAAAGGTGCGCCATTTTCGTCTTCCCCTAAGCAGAATTCTTTGCGTTGGCACATGAATTAATGCCAGTCGGACAGGTGAATCACACGTCCGTTGGCTGGAATGTCATCTTCATCGTGTGTGACCAGCACCACGGGAATGTGTCGTTCGCGAACTTGCGTGAACACCCAGTCCCGAAAACGTGCCCGCAGCGGTTTATCCAGGCGATTGAACGGCTCGTCTAACAGCAACGCCTGAGGTTGCGCCAGCAGCGCACGCAGCAGGCTGATGCGTGCGCGTTCACCGCCGGAAAGCGTGGCCGGATCGCTGGCGAAGAAACCGGTTAACCCCGCTGAGCTAAGCGCGGCTTCAACCTGCCCACGACGTTCCTTGCCCTTGATATGCGCGGGAAGGGCCAGCAGCAGGTTTTGCCCGACGCTGAAGTGATCGAATAGCAGCGCATCCTGAAACAAAATGCCAATACCGCGTTGCTCTACGGGTAACGCATCACAGCGACGATCGTTAAGCCACAGTTCACCATGAGCGCGAAAATCAGTCGAAAGCGCCCCAACCATCCACGCAAATAGCGTCGATTTCCCGCTGCCGGACGGCCCCATCAAGGTGACGATTTCTCCTGGCGGTACGCTGAAATTCACCTCGCGTAAAAGAGGAGACAGGGAAAGATGGCGGACGCTTAACATTAACGTAATCCTTTTCGGAAATGACCTGCCAGTCGGGATAATACGGCTGCGAGGCCAAATAGCGCCGCTGTCAGCGCGAGCAATTCCAGCGCGGTATTCGCCAGTATAGCCGGGCTGCCACCGCTGCTGAGTGCCACGGCTTCAGTGGTGAGCGTAGGGTATCGCCCGGCACCCAACCACTGTGTGGGCAGGTATTGCGCCATACTGACTGAAAATCCCGTGGCAAAGGCCATCAGGATCGGACGCAACAGCAGCGGGCATTTAATTAACCAGAATATTTTGCTTTGACGCAGACCAAGGGTTTTCGCCGTGAGTATCAGACGCGGATCGAGCCGACGCCAGGCCGGCTGGAGGACCAGCAGCATCCAGGGCAGCACCCATAGTAAATGTCCCCACAGCACGGCGAGATAGCTACCGTCAAAACCCAGATGTAGCGCCAGAGTATATTGTCCCGCAACCAGCGGCAGAGCCGGGAGCGCCAGCGGCAGCCATACCCACCGCGCACCGCGCGCCGGACCCCATTCCAGCCAGATAAGGATAATCATCAGGGCAATCAGGCTTGAGAGCAGCCCCAGGGACAGGCTGGCGTTAAACGAAGTGAAATCGAACTTCCGCGTTTGTGCCAGCACCAGCAAGATTGCTGCGCACATCAGCCCCGCGAACGGCAATAACCAGCCTAATGCGACCCCAACGACGGGCGGCCTTGTGGGGTGCCGAATGCCTGAAACCGAGGGAAGGGTTTGCCGCCAGATTTTCCACAGGCCAAACCCGATCCCGGCAAACAGTGCCAATAGCAGCAATAACATCAGGCACAACAGCGTTCCTTTCAGTTGCTGTTCCGCATCGCCCTGGCTCAGCCACTGCCAGGCTAACACGGCGAGCGTAGGCGGATTCCCCGGCCCCAGAATGATCGCAACGTCTACCACCGACAATGACCAGGCTACAACGGCGAGCATCACTGCCCCGAGTACCGGGGCGATAGCGGGTAACACCAGCCAGCACATTCCCTGAAGGCGCGAATAACCCAGCGTTCTCAGGACTACCATCTTTTGCGCCAACCCGCTTTCCGGTAATACGGCATAGATGGCCCACAGCACAAAAGCGCTCTCTTTCACGGCGAGCGTCAGCCCAAGCCCGATACCGTAGCGATCGAGCAGGGGGGAACACGCGCTACACAGACGATAAAAAGCGCCGCCTTCTGCAAACGTTAACAGCACGCTGGTGGCGAACGCCACGTGAGGGATGGCCAGCAGCCACGGCAGGCGAGCGCTCAATTGACGCCAGCGTTTGCCGGGCCAGAGTGCCGCCACAACGCACAGGGCAATAGCAAGCGACCCGACGGTTGCGATAACCGTCGACACCAGCGTGGCGATCAGCGCCTGCGTAAGTTGGGGATCGTTTAAGAGGGATAGCCAATCCGCCGCTGAAAACGCCGGGACGATCAGCATGATTCCCGCGGGAATGAGTGGCAGATAAATGGCGGCCATCGCCATTCCCACCAGCCAGCTTAGTGGGTGCCGTAGCGACGCAGCCATTCTTGCTCCAGCGCATTGACCCAGGCCGCGTGTGGTTCTGGCAACATATTTGGCAGGCCTTCAGGGATAAACCGGCGAAGACGGGCAGCGTCGTCTGCCGGGAGTTTATCCGGGTCCAGCACGCTGGGGTCGCCCCAGATTTTCGGGTCTGCCTTACTGATTTGGGCCTGCGGCGATAACAGGAAATTCGCGACGACCTTTGCCCCTGCGCTGGCGCTACTGTTAGCCGGAATGGCAACGAAATGGACATTACCGATTGTCCCGTTGGCAAAGCCAAAGCTATAGCTGTCGACAGGAAGTTCACCGCTGGCGACTTTTTGTTGCGCATGTGCCGGATTAAAGGTCAGTGACATATTCAGGCTGTCGGCGGCGAGCAAGGTGTCCATTCGCGCGGGCGAGGGCGGGAAATCTTTCCCGTTACGCCACAGCAGTGGATGAAGCGTGTCGAGGTAATTCCACAGCGGCGCGGTGACGCTGGCAAAGGTTTTGCTGTCCGGTGGGTTTTTAAGTTGCTCCGGGTTTGCGGTTAGCGTGAGCAGGAGCTGTTCCAGAAACGCCGTGCCGGTAAAGTCTGGCGGGCGCGGATAGGTGATTTTGCCAGGATGGTGTTGCGCGTAGTCGAGCAAGGTCGCGGGATCGGAGAATGGCACGGGCATACTCGCCTTGCGCCCGATAAAGGTAAGCTGCGCGCCGCCCCAGGGTGATTCTGCCCCGTCGGTCGGGAGGGCAAAATCTTCGCTCACGGGTTTGCGGATATCGACATAGCGCCAGTTCGGCAGCATGTGCGCCCAGCCGGTTTGCAGTAGATTGGCCTCTTTCAGGGTGCGAAAGTTTTCGCCATTCACCCACAGCAAATCAACAGAACCTTTAGTGCTACGCCCTGCGGCGGCTTCGGTCTGGATCCTTTTTACCGCGTCAGCCGCATCTGCCAGATGGACGACGTTGAGGGTAATATCGTAATGGCTTTTCACCTCCCGACTCACCCCGTCGAGATAGCGATTGACTGCCGGGTCGCCACCCCAGGCGTTAAACCAGACGGTCTGACCTTTAGCTTCGCTTTTAATCGTTTGCCAGTCACTGGCAGCCAGCGCGGGCGCGGTCAGCAGCAGCCCGGTCAGAAATATGCAAAAACGCGCGTGGCGCATAATGCCTCCCTGTTAATGCGAGGTGTGAAAGTAGCGAGATAACAGCCAGCGGGCGGTCAGCGGCAATATCCCTAGCAGTGTAAAGGCGATAAGCATCCCCGGCGACAGAATATCGCGCAGCGAGTTGAGTTTACCCATCTCGCGTCCGGCATTGAGGAAAATCACCGTGGCGGGCAGCATCGCCACCTGGCTCACCCACCAGTAACGGCGAAGGCTCAGGGACGTTAATCCGGACAGCAAGTTGACTAAAAAGAAGGGGAACAGCGGCATCAGGCGTAAGGCGAAAAGATAAAATGCCCCGTCACGATTTACGCCGTCGTTGACGGTTTTCATCTGAACGGTAAAACGCCGTTGCACCCCGTCGCGCAGCAAATATCGGCTGGTTAGCATTGCCAGCGTCGCCCCTAGCGTTGAGGCAAACGAGACCAGTAACGTTCCTTGCCACAGGCCAAATAGCGCGCCACCAAGCAGCGTCAGAATAGCCGCTCCCGGAATGGATAACGCTGAAACCGCCACGTAGACCCCGAAATAAAGCGCAGCGCTTTGCGCGGGAGAATGTTCAACGTAGGCCATCAGCGCCAGCCGATGCGTTTTGACTGAATCAAGGGAAAACAGCCCGGACGGCATGAGCGCGATGAGAAAAGCAAATGCGCCCAACAGGGCGCACAGGAAAAGGATTTTTTGATATTTCACGGAGGCTTACAGTTTGAATTTTGCCCAAACCGGCGCGTGGTCAGACGGTTTTTCCATGCTGCGGATATCGTAGTCAATACCGGTTTCAATGCAGCGTTCCGCCAGCGGGGCGCTTGCCAGCAGCAAATCGATACGCAGGCCGCGGTTATCGTCGAAGCCTTTTGAGCGGTAATCAAACCACGAGAAGCGATCCTGAGTGTCAGGATGGGCGGCGCGGAAGGTATCCACAAGACCCCAATCCTGGAGGCGCTGCATCCACTCGCGCTCTTCCGGCAGGAAGGAGCATTTGCCGGTACGCAGCCAGCGTTTGCGGCTGTCCTCACCAATGCCGATATCCAGATCGGTTGGGCTGATGTTCACATCACCCATGATAAGCACCGGGTTCTCTTTTTTCAGCTCGGTGGTCAGGTAGTCCTGCAAATCCTGGTAAAACTTCGCCTTAGCGGGGAATTTCGTTGGGTGGTCGCGGCTTTCGCCCTGCGGGAAGTAGCCGTTAATCACGGTGATATTACCCAGTGGGGACGGGAGTTCCGCCATGATAATGCGACGCTGTGCTTCGCCGTCGTCACCCGGGAAGCCACGGCGTACGGAAATGGGGGTTTCTTTGGTCAGCAGCGCGACGCCGTAGTGACCTTTTTGCCCGTGATAAAAGACGTTATAGCCCAGCTTCGCCACGTCTTCGAGTGGGAACATATCGTCGTGAACTTTTGTCTCCTGAAGACCGATAACATCTGGCTGATGTTGCTCAACGATGGCTTCAAGTTGATGAGGGCGGGCGCGCAGGCCGTTGATATTAAAAGAGACAAATTTCATAGTCGCTGCCAATTCCAGGTAAATAGTGCATGGATGGTAGCAGAATTTGCGTCATCTGTTATCTGGGATGACCAATAACTGCAACAGATAAGGTTAACGGTGCAATATTTGCACCATTCTCGAGCGCAATGCCCTTAAAAGGGGCGTGAAGGGAGGGTAAATTTCGCGAGCGATCACAAATCCAGAATTATATTTGGCTTGTGCATAATATTTCTATTTTTCCTGCGGCAAACTGCCGCTTACCGTGAAAATATTCACTTAATATGCAGTAACAGTGAATAACTCCATATCCTAAGCTGTTGATATTCCGTCACCTCAACCCGTTTATGCATTTTTATCGCTGGCTGGCACGAACTCTGCAATCTACATTCACAGTGCAAACACTCAATTATTTAACATTTGAATAACTATTTATTTACCGGATGAGGTCGCTATGTCTCTGTCAATGACGCGTGAAAATTTTGATGATTGGATGATGCCGGTTTACGCTCCGGCGGCTTTTATTCCGGTACGTGGTGAAGGCTCGCGCCTGTGGGATCAGCAGGGCAAAGAGTATATCGATTTTGCAGGAGGTATTGCGGTGAATGCGCTGGGTCACGCGCATCCCGCGTTACGTCAGGCGTTGAACGACCAGGCCGCGAAGTTCTGGCATACCGGTAATGGCTTCACGAATGAGCCGGTTTTACGTCTGGCTAAAAAGCTCATCGACGCGACTTTCGCCGAGAAGGTGTTCTTCTGTAACTCTGGTGCAGAAGCCAACGAAGCCGCGCTAAAGCTGGCGCGTAAGTATGCTCACGACCATTTTGGCCCCCAGAAAAGCGGTATTGTGGCGTTCAAAAATGCCTTCCACGGACGCACCCTGTTTACCGTGAGCGCGGGCGGCCAGCCGGCGTATTCTCAAGATTTCGCGCCATTGCCGCCGGATATTCGTCACGCGGTTTACAACGATCTGCAATCTGCCAGCGAGCTGATTGATGACACCACCTGCGCGGTTATCGTTGAACCGATGCAGGGTGAGGGCGGCGTGGTTCCTGCGGATAAAACCTTCCTGCAGGGGCTGCGCGAACTGTGCGATCGCCATAATGCGCTGCTGATTTTTGACGAAGTTCAAACCGGCGTGGGCCGCACTGGTGAGCTGTATGCCTACATGTATTACGGCGTGACGCCAGACGTATTGTCTACCGCGAAAGCGCTGGGCGGCGGTTTCCCTGTGGGGGCCATCTTGACCACGGATAAATGCGCCAGCGTGATGACCGTGGGGACGCATGGCACCACTTACGGCGGCAATCCGTTGGCCTCGGCGGTGGCGGGGCAAGTGCTGGATATTATTAACACGCCGGAGGTTCTGAACGGCGTGAAGCAGCGCCACGACTGGTTCGTTGAACGTCTGAATGCCATCAACGCTAAAACCGGTATGTTCAAGGAAATTCGTGGCCTGGGGCTATTAATTGGCTGTGAACTCACCGCTGAATTTGCCGGAAAAGCTAAACTTATCTCACAGGAAGCTGCAAAAGCAGGCGTGATGGTACTGATTGCGGGTGCCAACGTGGTGCGATTCGCTCCGGCGCTGATCGTGAGCGCTGAAGAGGTCTCCACCGGCCTGGACCGCTTTGTGCTGGCCTGTGAAAACGTGAAGTCCGGGGTGTCATCATGATGGTCATCCGTCCCGTTGAGCGTGGCGATATCGCCGGGCTCATGCAGCTTGCAGGTAAAACCGGAGGTGGGCTGACCTCGCTTCCGGCCGATGAAAAAACGCTGTCGGCGCGTATTGAGCGCGCCCTGCAAACCTGGCAAGGGACGTTGCCGAAAAGCGAACAAGGATACGTCTTTGTTCTGGAAGAGTGTGAAACGGGAACCGTGGTGGGGATCTGCGCCATCGAAGTGGCGGTGGGCCTGAACGACCCCTGGTACAATTATCGCGTCGGCACGCTGGTTCACGCCTCGAAAGAGCTGAACGTTTATAACGCGCTGCCAACCCTCATCCTGAGTAACGATCATACCGGCAGCAGCGAGCTCTGCACGTTGTTCCTCGATCCCGACTGGCGCAAAGAGGGCAACGGCTATCTGCTCTCCAAATCGCGCTTTATGTTTATGGCCGCCTTCCGCGATCGCTTTAACGAGAAAGTGGTGGCAGAGATGCGTGGGGTGATCGACGAGACGGGGTATTCCCCGTTCTGGGAAAGCCTCGGTGAGCGTTTCTTCTCGATGGAGTTCAGCCGCGCAGACTACCTGTGCGGTACCGGGCAAAAGTCTTTTATCGCTGAGCTGATGCCTAAACACCCTATCTATACCCATTTTCTGAGTCCAGAGGCGCAGGCGGTGATCGGAGAAGTGCATCCGCAGACGGCCCCGGCGCGCGCAGTGCTGGAGAAAGAAGGGTTCCGCTATCGTAACTACGTCGATATTTTTGACGGTGGCCCGACGCTTGAGTGTGACGTAGACCGCGTGCGGGCGATCCGCAAAAGTCGGCTGGTGACGGTCGTTGAAGGGCAGCCAGCACCGGGTGAATGGCCTGCCTGTCTGGTTGCTAATGAAGAGTACAATCATTTCCGCGCGATGCTCATTAACGCAAACCCGAATGGCGAACGTCTGGTGCTGACCGCAGCCCAACTGGATGCCCTGAAATGCAGCGCAGGCGATACGGTTCGCCTGGTGCGACTTTGCCCCGAGGAGAAAACAGCATGAGTTTATGGATTAATGGCGACTGGGTAACTGGCGAAGGTGAGCGACGCGTTAAATGCAATCCGGTTGGAAAAGAGACGTTATGGCAAGGGTTTGACGCGAGCGCAGCCCAGGTTGAGCAGGCCAGCAAAGCGGCAAGACAGGCGTTTCCGGCCTGGGCAAAACTGCCGTTTTCCGCGCGTCAGGCAATCGTTGAGAAATTCGCTGCACTGCTCGAAACCAACAAAACCGAATTGACGACGATCATTGCCCGGGAAACCGGCAAACCACGCTGGGAGGCTACAACCGAAATCACCGCGATGATTAACAAAGTCGGCATTTCGGTGAAGGCGTATCACACCCGTACCGGCGAGCAGCACACCGATATGGCCGATGGTGCCGCGACCTTACGTCATCGCCCTCACGGCGTATTGGCAGTATTCGGCCCGTATAACTTCCCGGGTCATTTGCCAAACGGACACATCGTGCCCGCGCTGCTGGCGGGGAATACCGTTGTTTTCAAGCCAAGTGAACTTACGCCGTGGAGCGGTGAGGCGGTGGTCAAACTGTGGGAACAGGCGGGATTACCAGCGGGCGTCCTTAACCTGGTGCAGGGCGGGCGAGAAACGGGTCAGGCGCTGAGCGCGTTGACCGATCTCGATGGCCTGCTGTTTACCGGCAGTGCGGGCACGGGTTATCAACTGCATCGCCAGTTGGCAGGGCAGCCGGAAAAAATCCTCGCGCTGGAGATGGGCGGCAACAACCCGCTGATCGTTGAAGATCCAGACGATATTGACGCATCGGTCCATTTGACTATTCAATCGGCCTTTGTGACAGCCGGGCAGCGCTGCACCTGCGCGCGTCGTTTACTGGTAAAGCGCGGCGCGCAGGGCGATGCGTTTTTAGCTCGACTGGTGGAAGTCAGCTCGCGCCTGGTCCCGGCCGAGTGGGATGCCAATCCGCAGCCGTTCATGGGTGGGCTAATTTCTGAACAGGCGGCGAACAACGTGATCAATGCCTGGCAGGAACATGTCGCGCGCGGGGCCAAAAGCCTGCTGGAGCCGCGACTGATTCAGCCCGGTACGTCGCTCCTGACGCCGGGTATTATTGATATGAGCAATGCGAATCACGTTCCGGACGAAGAGACCTTTGGGCCACTGCTGTGTGTCTGGCGTTATGATGATTTCGACGGTGCGATCGCGATGGCGAATAACACGCGCTTCGGCCTGTCGAGCGGGTTAATTTCACCCAACCGCGAGAAATTTGAACAACTGCTCCTCGAAGCCAGGGCCGGTATCGTCAACTGGAACAAACCGCTGACCGGCGCGGCAAGCACGGCACCTTTTGGCGGTGTGGGCGCGTCGGGGAATCATCGGGCCAGCGCGTGGTATGCGGCAGATTACTGCGCATGGCCGATGGCGAGCCTTGAGACATCCTCACTCACGCTGCCTGAAACGCTCAATCCGGGGCTGGATTTCACTCAGGGGAATCGTCATGAAAGCGCGTGAAGTCAACTTTGACGGGCTGGTGGGGTTAACCCACCATTACGCCGGACTGTCGTTTGGCAACGAGGCCTCGACGAAGCACCGTTTTCAGGTCTCGAATCCCAGGCTGGCGGCTAAGCAGGGGCTTCAGAAAATGAAGGCGCTGGCCGATGCGGGATTTCCGCAGGCGGTCATTCCACCGCAGGAGCGCCCGAACGTGGCGGTGCTGCGCCAGTTGGGGTTTAGCGGTAGCGATGAGCAGGTCGTCGAAAAAGCTGGAACCCAGGTGCCACATCTCCTCTCTGCTGCCAGCTCTGCTTCTTCAATGTGGGTGGCGAATGCCGCGACGGTGGCACCGTCGGCAGACACGCTGGATGGCAAAGTGCATCTGACGGTGGCAAACCTAAACAATAAATTCCATCGCGCAACAGAAGCCGTGACCACTGAACGTGTATTGCGTGCCATTTTCAACAACGAGGCCCATTTCAGCGTGCATGATGCGCTGCCGCAGGTTGCCATGTTTGGCGATGAAGGTGCCGCCAACCATAACCGTCTGGGTGGCGATTACGGCGAACCGGCTACGCAGCTTTTTATCTACGGTCGTGATGAAAGCGGACACGGCGCACCGGTGCGCTACCCGGCGCGCCAGACGCTGGCAGCCAGTCAGGCCGTTGCGCGTCTTAACCAGGTTAATCCGGGGCAGATTATCTTTGCTCAGCAAAACCCGCAGGTTATCGATCAGGGCGTGTTCCATAATGATGTGATTGCGGTATCCAATCGCCAGGTGCTGTTTTGCCATCAACAGGCGTTTGCGCATCAGGATAAGCTGCTCGCAACCTTGCAGGAACGTGTTCCGGGCTTCATGCCTGTTCAGGTACCCACCGACGCGGTCAGCGTGCAGGATGCGGTGGAAACCTACCTCTTTAACAGTCAACTGCTCAGCCGTGATGACGGCACCATGCTGCTGGTGCTACCGCAAGAGTCCCGCAACCACGAGGGCGTGTGGCGCTATCTCACTGAACTGGTCAATGGCGATAACCCGATCGCCGAGCTTCGCGTGTTTGATCTGCGCGAAAGCATGGCCAATGGCGGCGGCCCGGCCTGTTTACGTCTGCGTGTGGTGCTAACGCAGGACGAAATGCGGGCGGTCAATCCTGCCGTCATGATGAACGATGCCCTGTTTTCTACGCTCAACGATTGGGTTGATCGCTACTACCGCGATCGCCTGACGCAGGCCGACCTGGTTGATCCCCAACTGCTGCGGGAAGGTCGCGAGGCGCTGGATGATTTAACCACGATTCTGCAACTGGGATCGGTTTACCCGTTCCAGCGCTAGGGAGAAAGTATGGAGAATTTTCTGGCACTGACGCTGGCAGGTGAACGCCCCGCGCAGCAAGAGGGCGAAGGCGCAACGTTTCACTGGCGTTGGTTAGGGCGGGGCATCCTGGAGCTGACGCCGTTTGAAAAGAGCGATCGTTCGCTGGTGCTTTCCTCTGGTATCCACGGGAATGAAACCGCACCGGTTGAGATTGTCGATTTGCTGTTACATGCGCTGTTTGAGGGAAGTATCACCTTGCGCTGTCGGGTGCTGGTGATTCTGGGTAATCCTCCGGCGCTTTCGCAAAACAAGCGCTATATGCAAAGCGATATCAACCGGATGTTTGGCGGACGCGTCTCTCAGTTTCCTCAGAGTGAAGAGACCGCGCGAGTTCAGGAACTGGAACAGGAGGTCGGGGCTTTTTATGCCAAAGCAGGCCCGGACCGATGGCATCTTGATCTGCATACCGCCATTCGCGCTTCATACCATGTTCGCTTTGGCGTCATGCCGCAGCGCAACCAGCCGTGGGATGAGTCGTTCCTGACGTGGCTGGGCGATGTGGGGCTTGAGGCGCTGGTCTTTCATCAGTCGCCAGGCGGGACGTTTACCCATTTTACCTGCGAACATTTTGCGGCGCTTGCTTGTACGCTGGAGCTGGGTAAAGCACTCCCGTTCGGGCAAAACGATTTGTCACGCTTTTCGCCCACGCATCTCGCCTTGCGCGCGCTGCTCTCAGGCGTGGCACCTGAGCCCCATCATCAGCCGGTAGAGCGCTATCGCGTGGTGCAGCAAATCACTCGCCGTAGCGAGGCGTTTAAGCTGCATATGGCCGCCCATACGCTTAACTTCACGCCGTTCAGGCAGGGCGTCCTGCTGGCCGAAGATGGCGACGAGCGGTACGTGGTACAGAAAACGACCGAGTATGTGTTGTTCCCCAATCCGTTGGTCGCCTTTGGCCTGCGCGCAGGGTTAATGCTTGAAAAATTAACCTGACAGGGCTCCTCTCTCTCTTTTAGAGAGGGAGGAGACAATATTATTTTCTTAACCATGATGGCGATCGCCAATTCTTTACGGATTATTCCTGGTTAATTGCTTTATTATTAATCCGCGTCAGTTTATACTTCTTCATAATCTCTATAAAATCATCGTCTTGTCTATTTTAGTTTCAACTCTCCACGCTTTATCCTTAATTTCTCCATATTTGGCGATAAATTGTTTTTTACACTTTCATTGTTTTACCGTTGCTCTGACTAATTGACGATAAACCCCGTAAAGTTAATCTCGTCAACACGGCATAGCGCCGAAGAATAACTGAAAAGTAAGGACAAAATATTATGCGTAAATTAACTGCACTGTTTGTTGCTTCTACCCTGGCTTTGGGCGCTACCAGCATGGCGTTTGCAGCGGATACCGCCACGACCACCGCCGCGCCGACCGAAGGCAAAATGATGATGCATCATAAAGGCAAGCCGGGTCCGCATCATGACATGATGTTTAAAGACCTGAACCTGACGGATGCTCAGAAGCAGCAGGTTCGTGACATCATGAAAAGCCAGCGTGACCAGATGAAGCGTCCGCCGCTGGAAGAACGCCGCGCCATGCACGACCTCATCGCCAGCGACAGCTTCGATAAAGCCAAAGCTGAAGCGCAGATCGACAAAATGGCCGAGCAGCACAAAGCGGGCATGCTGGCCCGTATGGAATCGCAGAATAAAATCTACAACATTCTGACGCCGGAACAGAAAAAACAGTTTAATGCCAATTTTGAGAAGCGTCTGACAGAACGTCCAGCGCCGGAAGGTAAAATGGCTCCTGCTGCTGAGTAACCAGCACACTCTATCAAGACCGCCGGAAGCCTGTTCACGAAAGCGCAATCGCTGTGGACAGGTCCGGCGGTTTTTTCTTTCAAGCCCTCTTGTCACCCGCTACCAGCACGGTATGCTCCTGTGGTCGGTTAAGTAAATTCTGAAGGGAGTCATGGCGTTAGTGTTTTTTTCAACGTCATGCTAAGGCCCCCTCGCTTGCTGCCGATAATACGTCTGTGGTTACCCAACGATAACAATCAAGACAGCGGCATTATTTATCATGCCGCCCTGGCGCGAGCTGTGCCTTTCAGGAGTGGTGATGGACTTTTTTGATATCCGCAAAATGCCGGTGAATCTTTGGCGCAATGGCGCAGGCGAGACGCGAGAAATTTGTTGTTTTCCCTCTGCAACGCGTGATTTTCACTGGCGTGCCAGTATTGCTTCTATCGCCAGCAACGGCGAATTTTCTCTTTTTCCTGGGGTCGATCGGGTTATCACCCTTATTGAAGGCGGCGAAGTGACGCTGGACGCAGGTCAAACGTTCTGCCACACGCTAAAGCGGCATCAGCCGTTTAGCTTTGCGGGCGATCATCCTGTGAAGGCTAAATTGACCGATGGACGGATGTCGATGGACTTCAATATCTTGACCAGACGAGAGCACTGTCGGGCGAAAGTGCGCGTTGCCGATCGCACCTTTACTACGTTCGCCTCGCGCGGCGGGGTGGTGTTTGTGCTGAGCGGCGCCTGGCAATTAGGGGAAAAGCTGCTGACAGCCGACCAGGGTGCCAGCTGGCAGGATGGTATTCACACGTTACGCTTACTGGAATCCGAAGGCACGCTGCTGTTCAGCGAAATTACCTGGCTTCCCGGGCACTAAGCACGATGATTTCATACTTGCCGGTGAGGAGCGGTTTGCAGAGGATTTTGTAACCGTCATGATCGAAACCGGCGGGTGTTCGCATCAGTTCGGACGCGTCACTTATCGTTTCGACGGCACCCAGCCACAGCCAGTTGTGAATAATGTGATAGTGCGTCAGTTCGCTACTGGACTCTTTTAGCGCGATGGCGCCGTCCCACGGCCAGCAGGTGACGCTGATGGCCGCAAGCCCCTCTACCAGACGTTTCTGGTGATCCTCCACGCTCTCCTTGCCGCAGCAGGCACCGGCGCAACGCTTGAGCGCTGAGCGGAAGCAGCCGCGTCCATGCGTCAGCGACTCCAGCCCCAAAAGACCGTAGCAAAGGCGCTGTTCATCGGCGAGAGTCTGCAACGTTTGCAGTGCCGCCCGGCGGTTTGCAAAAAGCCCGTGCAGACCCGAAGCCTGTGAGAAATCCACCTCGCGGGCATAAACGACCTGCGGTTTGCCGTCAGATATTTGCAGTGAGCACAGTTGTCGATTACGGCGTAAGCGTTTATTAAACAGCGGCTGTTGTTCTTTTATCAACCGCGCTTCCAGCAGCAATGCGCCCAGCTCACCTGCGGTTTGCATCCAGGTAATACGGCGCGACTGGCGCAGCATCGCCGCTTCGTCGGGCGTGCGCAGATGAGATAAAACGCGACTGCGAATGTTCACGCTTTTGCCGATATAGAGCGGCATCGCGTCGCTTTCACCATGAAAGAAATAGACACCGGGCTGCTTTGGCAGTGCTTCAAGCCAGGGACGCAAATGTTCGGGATATTCGTAGATGGCCGCCGCTTCAAATTCCAGACGCGGGGCAGATTGACGCCTGCTCACAAAAAACTCCAGATACTGTTTAGGTATACAGTGTAGCAGGTGTGGGGTGGTTAAAAAAGAGGCGAAGCGGGGTGCTTCGCCCTTTTAGACACTCTTATCGTTTCCAGAAATCATCAAAGATGGTGATCGGTGGGCGACGCTTGTGTTCAGTTTTCAGATACCAGCCTTCAATAGTGCGGGCGATACTGTCATCAAGCTTTTTGCCTTCGAGGTAATCATCAATGTTGTCGTAGGTTACACCGAGGGCTGCTTCGTCCGGCAGAGAAGGGCGATCGTCTTCTAAATCTGCGGTTGGCGCTTTCTGATAAAGATGTTCCGGGCAACCGAGTGCAGCCAGCAGCTTTTTCCCCTGACGTTTGTTCAGGCGATAGATAGGGTTGATGTCCGTACCACCGTCGCCGTATTTGGTGAAGAAGCCCGTAACCGCTTCAGCCGCGTGGTCAGTGCCGACCACGACGCCTTTAGTCATACCCGCAATGCTGTATTGGGCTTTCATGCGTTCGCGGGCTTTTTCATTGCCACGGACAAAATCACTCAGCTCAATGCCCGCTTCACGCAGGGCCTGCTCACTGGCGAGCACGGCACCTTTAATGTTAACGGTGAGAACGCGATCGGGTTGGATAAACGCAATGGCGTCCTGGCAATCCTGTTCGTCAGCCTGTACACCAAAAGGAAGACGCACGGCAATAAACTGTAGCGAATCGTCGCCCGTTTCCTGGCGCAGCTCAGTAATAGCCTGCTGACACAGTTTACCCGTCAGCGTAGAGTCCTGGCCGCCGCTGATGCCTAATACCAGCGACTTCAGAAAAGGATAAGTTTTAAGGTAGTCTTTTAAAAAATCGATGCTGCGGCGAATTTCATTGTTTTCATCAATCGCAGGCTTGACGCCCAGGGTTTGAATAATCTCTTGTTGCAGAGCCATTACGCCCTCCATATGCAAAAACGAGAAGAATGAGTGATGGGTTAAAACTACCCTTTTGGGCGTAAAACGACAAGGATCACCGTTTCGAGCGGGGCAAATTAGGGTGATGGAGCGCCTTAACGTTGTTTTATTAGAATTTTCCGAAAATCCTGCCGCTTCGCACTCAAAGTTGATGAAAAGAACATTTTGTCCCATGCTTAGATAACACGCTGAAAAACAAGAGGACGGAATATGAACAAGAAAGTAGCGGGATTACTAAGTGCAGCGGCGGTATTAACTATGCTGGCGGGTTGTACAGCTTACGATCGTACTAAAGATCAATTTTCGCAGCCGGTAGTTAAAGACGTGAAGAAAGGCATGAGCCGTGCGCAGGTTGCGCAGGTCGCGGGTAAACCTTCTTCAGAAGTCACCATGATTCACGCACGCGGTACCTGCCAGACCTACATCCTGGGTCAACGTGATGGTAAAGCAGAGACTTACTTCGTGGCGCTCGACGATACGGGACACGTCGTTAACTCTGGCTATCAGAGCTGTGCTGAGTACGATACCGATCCGCAGGCACCGAAAGCACAATAATCCTTTTGCCTGATGAGTAAACGAACCGGCCTTGTGGCCGGTTTTTTTATGTATTGACGAATCTTATTTATTTGCGCGAATTATTTACATAAAATGTGAAGGCAGTCAAAACGACAGGTCAAGGAGAGACTATTTCGATTAACGGCGAATTATCACCTCCCCGCCCCATGCCGTATACTCGATTGCAATGACAAACAAATGTAGCACCCGCAGGCGTCAAGCTGGTGATAGTGGGTGGTCATACAAGAGGGAAGTTGCTATGGAAAAGAAACATATCTATCTGTTTTGCTCTGCTGGCATGTCAACGTCGTTACTCGTCTCAAAAATGCGTGCTCAAGCCGAGAAGTATGAAGTTCCTGTGGTGATCGAAGCGTTTCCTGAAACACTGGCGGGCGAAAAAGGCCCCAATGCAGACGTCGTATTACTCGGGCCGCAAATTGCTTATATGCTGCCAGAAATTCAACGTTTATTACCGAACAAACCGGTTGAAGTGATCGACTCTGCGCTGTACGGCAAAATCGATGGTTTAGGTGTGCTTAAAGCTGCGGTCGCATCAATTAAAAAAGCCGCCGCTAATTAATTATTTTATTTTTCCCGTCAAAGAGTTATTTCACACACTTACGCCGCAATATTTTATTGCGGCATTTAAGGGTAATTTCCTATGAGTAGAGTCATCAATTCACTTGAAAAGGTACTCCTTCCTTTTGCTGTTAAAATAGGAAAGCAGCCGCATGTTAATGCCATCAAAAACGGTTTTATTAAGGTTATGCCGTTAACGTTGGCTGGGGCAATGTTCGTTTTAATCAACAACGTTTTTCTGAGCTTTGGGGATGGTTCCTTTTTCTATTCATTAGGAATTCGTTTAGATGCTTCTACCATTGAAACCCTCAATGGCTTTAAAGCCATCGGCGGCAACGTATACAACGGTACGTTGGGTATTATGTCGCTGATGGCGCCTTTCTTCATCGGAATGGCGCTGGCTGAAGAACGGAAAGTGGATCCACTGGCCGCCGGATTATTATCGGTGGCGGCGTTTATGACCGTCACACCTTATAGCGTGGGTGAAGCCTATGCCGTAGGGGCAAACTGGTTAGGTGGGGCAAACATTATATCCGGTATTGTTATCGGGTTGGTGGTTGCTGAGATGTTCACCTTTATTGTTCGCCGTAACTGGGTTATTCGTTTACCGGATAGCGTTCCAGAATCGGTCTCACGTTCGTTTTCTGCACTGATTCCTGGCTTTATTATTCTCTCTATTATGGGGACGATTGCCTGGGCACTGTCGAATTGGGGCACGAACTTCCACCAGATCATCATGGATTCCATTTCTACGCCGCTGGCGTCGATGGGCGGCGTGGTTGGTTGGGCATACGTCATTTTCACCTCGCTGCTGTGGTTCTTCGGCGTACATGGCTCTCTGGCCCTGGCGGCCCTGGACAGCGGTATTATGACCCCATGGGCGCTGGAAAACGTCCAGCTGTATCAGCAGTACGGCTCCGTTGACGCGGCGCTGGCGGCGGGTAAAACCTTCCACGTGTGGGCAAAACCGATGCTCGACTCTTACATCTTCCTGGGCGGTACCGGGGCGACGCTGGGTCTGATTATTGCCATCTTTATTACCTCTCGTCGCGCAGACCATCGTCAGGTGGCTAAGCTGGCGCTGCCGTCAGGCATCTTCCAGATTAATGAGCCAATCTTGTTTGGTTTGCCAATCATCATGAACCCGGTGCTGTTTATTCCTTTCATTGTGATTCAACCGCTGCTGGCTGGGATAACCCTGACGGCCTACTATCTGGGTATCATTCCGCCGGTGACCAACATCGCGCCGTGGACCATGCCGGCAGGCCTGGGGGCGTTCTTTAACACCAACGGTAGCGTCGCGGCATTCTTGCTGGCGATATTCAACCTGGGTGTTGCAACACTGCTCTACATGCCATTTGTGGCTCTCGCCAACAAAGCGCAAACCGTCATTGATGAAGAAGAGAGCGAAGAAGAGATCGCGCTCGCCCTGAAATTCTAAGATTGCTCGGCGCGGGGAAACCCGCGCCACTCAAAAGGAGAGACAAGATGTTTGATTTGGATACCATCGTGGCAGAAGAGGCCGCCGAGAACGATCTAGAAGAAGTGGTGATGGGGCTCATTATTAATTCCGGACAGGCACGCAGTCTGGCGTATGCTGCGCTCAAACAGGCGAAGCAGGGCGATTTTGAGGCGGCAAAAACCATGATGGCGCAATCCCGCACGGCGCTGAATGAGGCTCATCTGGTGCAGACAAAACTTATCGAAAGCGATCAGGGTGAGGGTAAGATGAAGGTTAGCCTGGTACTGGTGCATGCGCAGGATCATCTGATGACCTCCATGCTGGCACGCGAGCTGGTAGCAGAGTTGATTGAGCTTCACGAGAAGATGCCCTAGGTCAGGTTACAGGAGGTCAACACGATGGAAATCAAAACCGCACTTGAGCAGCAGTTGTTTAACGGCAAGAATTTTCATGTGGTTATCTACAACAAGACGGAAAGCGCGAGTGGCTTGCATCAGCATGACTACTACGAATTCACGATTGTGTTGACCGGACGCTACTACCAGGAAATCAACGGCAAACGGGTCTTACTGGAGCGCGGTGACTTTGTGTTCCTCCCGATGGGTTCCTACCACCAGAGTTTTTACGAATTTGGCGCTACGCGCATTCTCAACGTGGGCGTAAGCCGACGTTTCTTCGAAAAACATTACCTGCCGCTGGTGCCGTTCTGCTTTGTGGCCTCGCAGGTTTATCGCATCAAGACTGAATTCCTCACGTGGATTGAAACGGTTATTGCCTCACTTAACTTTCGTGACAGCGAATTTGACGAGTTTATTGAAACGGTGACGTTCTATGTGATGAACCGCCTGCGCCATCATCGTGATGAACAGCAGGTTATCGACGATATTCCGCAATGGCTTCGTGGCACCGTTGAATTGATGCATGAAAAAATACAGTTTGGCGATAATGCGCTGGAAAATATGATCGCCCTGTCGGGTAAATCACAGGAATATCTCACGCGCGCCACCCAGCGGTATTATCAGAAAACCCCGGTGCAAATTATTAATGGCATTCGCATTAACTTTGCTAAAAAACAGCTGGAAATTACAAATTATTCGATAACCGATATTGCCTACGAGTCGGGTTACAGCAGTCCGAGCCTGTTTATTAAAACCTTTAAAAGGTTTACCTCATTCACTCCGAACAGTTATCGAAAAAATCTGACCGTAATAAATTAAATTCAGGCGGTGTTATCCGCCTATGAATATTGACATAAGCGCTTGCCCAAAATAGCGGGAACGGAACGCTATACTTTGCAGGCGGTTAACCTGATACGCTAAGGGAGATACTATGCAACAGAAATTAAAAATCGTGACCATTGGTGGTGGCAGCAGTTATACCCCGGAACTTCTGGAAGGGTTTCTTAAACGTTATCACGAACTGCCGGTCAGCGAATTATGGCTGGTAGACGTTGAAGAGGGCCAAGAGAAACTCGATATTATTTTCGATCTCTGCCAGCGAATGGTTAAAAAAGCGGGCGTTCCGCTAACCGTCTACAAAACTCTGGATCGCCGTCAGGCACTGAAAGATGCTGACTTTGTGACAACCCAGCTGCGCGTCGGGCAGCTAAAAGCCCGTGAGCTGGATGAGCGTATCCCGCTGAGCCACGGCTATCTGGGCCAGGAAACCAACGGTGCAGGCGGCCTGTTTAAAGGTTTGCGTACCATTCCGGTGATTTTTGACATTATCAAAGATGTCGAAGAAATTTGCCCGAACGCCTGGGTCATCAACTTTACCAACCCGGCCGGGATGGTCACGGAAGCCGTGTATCGCCACACGGGTTTTAAACGCTTTATCGGCGTTTGTAATATCCCGATTGGCATGAAGATGTTTATCAGCGACGTACTCGCACTGTCCGACAGCGACGATCTCGCTATCGATCTGTTTGGCCTGAATCACATGGTCTTTATCAAAGACGTCCTGGTTAATGGCGAATCGCGCTTTGCCGAGCTGCTGGATGGTGTGGCCTCTGGCCGACTCACCGCAGGCTCGGTGAAAAATATCTTTGACCTGCCGTTCAGCGAAGGCCTGATTCGTTCGCTCAATTTGCTGCCGTGTTCTTACCTGCTTTACTACTTCAAGCAGAAAGAGATGTTGGCTATCGAAATGGGCGAATACTACAAGGGCGGCGCGCGCGCGCAAGTTGTGCAAAAGGTGGAAAAGCAGCTGTTCGATTTGTATAAAAACCCTGACCTGAACGTCAAACCGAAAGAGCTTGAGCAGCGCGGCGGGGCGTACTACTCGGATGCTGCCTGTGAAGTGATCAACGCCATTTACAACGACAAACAGGCCGAACATTATGTGAACGTGCCGCACTACGGTCATATTGATAACATCCCAGCGGACTGGGCGGTGGAGATGACCTGTATCCTGGGCCGCGATGGGGCGAAGCCGCATCCTCGCATCACGCATTTTGATGAAAAAGTGATGGGTCTTATTCACACTATTAAAGGTTTTGAAGTCGCGGCAAGCCACGCGGCGCTGAGCGGTGAGTTTAATGATGTCCTGCTGGCGCTTAATCTGAGCCCACTGGTCCATTCCGACCGCGATGCAGAATTGCTGGCGCGAGAGATGATTCTGGCGCATGAAAAATGGCTGCCTAACTTTGCGGCGACAACCGAGAAGCTCAAACGCGAACATCGCTAAGAGGGAACGAGATGGAAAATCTGCTGATCGTAAATGCCGACGATTTTGGCCTGTCAAAAGGGCAAAACTACGGCATTGTCGAAGCTTGTCGCCACGGAGTGGTGACATCGACCACCGCGCTGGTGAATGGCGAAGCGATTGAACATGCCGCGGCGCTGAGCCGCACACTGCCGGAGTTGGGTGTCGGCATGCACTTTGTGTTAACGCTGGGCATGCCGCTCACGTTAATGCCAGGTCTGACGCGTGATGGCCTGTTTGGTAAATGGATTTGGGAGATGGCTGAGCGTGGTGCTCTGCCGCTTGAGGAGATTGCGCGCGAACTGGATTGCCAGTTTAACCGTTTTGTCGATCTCTTTGGGCGTGAGCCTACGCATATCGACAGCCATCACCATGTGCATATGATCCCGGCAATTTTCCCTTTGGTCGCCGCGTTTGCGGCCCGCAAAGGGGTGGCGATGCGCGTTGACCGCCAGGCGCTGGCGTTGCATGAACTGACGCTTAGCGACGCGCCTACCACTGACGGCTACAGCAGTGATTTTTACGGTGACGAGATCGGTGAAGCGCTGTTTTTGCAGGTGCTGGATGCCTCTACGGCGCGCGGTGAAAGATCGTTTGAAGTGATGGCTCATCCGGCGTTTGTCGACAATACGGTGCGTAAAAGCGCCTATTGCTGGCCGCGTCTGGCAGAACTGGACGTGCTGACGTCAGCATCGCTAAAGTACGCGATTGCCGAGCGAGGGTATCGTTTGGGGACCTTCAGAGATTTGTGAAAGTGAATAACCCGGGAGGCGAAATCGCCTCCCGGGTTATGTTTAGGCCGGGATTGCAGCGATCTTACTGCTGCGCGACCATACGCGGTGTGCGGCAAGCAGATCGAACAGTTCGTCCATAAACGACCCGTCTGCGCTATCGCCCTCTATGATACCTTCCTCGCCTTGATCGGCCACCTTCAACAGCGTTTTAAACTGGCGTGCATCGCCCGCAAGCGCGATAGGTTTCAGGTGCTTATAGGCTTCGAGCAGGTAATAGGCAGCATCGCCGTTCCCGAGCAGGCTTTTTATATCTCCGCAAGGGACCAGCACCGCATCTACGGTGAGCGACGGCGCACCGGCAAAAGTCCCCGCAATCGGCACAACGGTTCCATCGTCAGCTTTCACTTCACCCATGCGTGAATACAGCAGTTTTGCATGGACGCCTTTGGCTTTAAGCGCCTGAAGGATAGCCAACAGGTCGCTGGATTTGGTGGTGTCGTTGAGCAATACGGCCACCACGCGACCTTTAATCGATCCGCCCGGTACGGCATACAGGCTGAGCGAAGGATCTTTTTTAAGGCCGTTGACCTCTTTCGGCGGTGCGGTATGACGTTGCTCGTCCGTCAGGGCAATCCCCAGATTATCCGCCACGCTTTGCGCGAGTTTGATATCGATATGCACCAGCTGATCAACAACGCGTTCACGGATATAGGTCCGTACCACTTTGCCTAGCTCAAAACTGAACGCGCCAATAATGTGCTGCTGCTCAACCGGCGTCTGGCTTTGCCAGAACAGGCGAGGGTGGGCGTAATATTCGCCAAACGACGGGCTGCGCTCGCGAATTTTTGTGCCTTCAACCCGCTCCTGATAGGACTCAAAACCGCCGCGTTTGGGTCCTGGCGGCGTTTCGCGCGGCCAGTTATCGTTGATAGAGTTAGGCTCGTAGTTCGCTGGGTTGGTGTCGATATCCTGACGATGCATGCCGTCACGCTGGAAATTATGGTAAGGGCAGGTCGGGCGATTGATCGGGATTTCGTGGAAGTTTGGCCCGCCGAGACGGCTAATTTGCGTGTCGGTATAGGAGAACAGGCGTCCCTGTAACAGCGGATCGTTAGTGAAATCAAGCCCCGGCACAATATGTCCGGGATGGAACGCCACCTGTTCGTTTTCAGCAAAGAAGTTATCCGGGTTGCGGTTGAGCACCATTTTGCCCACCAGTTGCACTGGAACCAGCTCTTCAGGGATGAGTTTGGTGGGATCAAGCAGGTCGAAATCGAATTTGAATTCGTCCTCTTCAGGAATTAACTGGAATCCGAGTTCATATTCCGGGTAATCACCCGCCTCGATGGATTCCCACAGTTCGCGACGGTGGAAGTCAGGATCGCGGCCGGTCAATTTTTGCGCCTCATCCCATACCAGCGAGGCTTTCCCGGCAACGGGTTTCCAGTGGAAACGGACAAACGTGGCTTTGCCTTCGGCGTTGATCAGGCGGAAGGTATGAATGCCAAATCCTTCCATCGTGCGATAGCTGCGCGGGATCCCGCGATCGGACATGGCCCACATCACGTTATGCAGCGTTTCAGGCTGTAGCGAAACATAGTCCCAGAAGGTGTCATGTGCGCTTTGGCCCTGCGGAATGGCCCAGTGCGGTTCCGGTTTAACGGCGTGGACAAAATCCGGGAACTTATGCGCATCCTGAATGAAGAAAACCGGCGTGTTGTTGCCTACGAGGTCGAAGATCCCTTCATCGGTATAAAACTTTGTCGCGAAACCGCGAATATCACGCACCGTATCCGCCGATCCTGCTCCCCCCTGGACGGTAGAAAAACGCACGAAGACCGGCGTTATCTTATCCGGGTCGGAGAGGAAAACCGCTTTCGTGACGTCGCTCAGGCTCTTATAAGGCTGGAAATAACCGTGGGCAGCGGAGCCGCGAGCATGAACGATACGTTCCGGTATGCGCTCGTGGTCAAAATGGGTGATTTTTTCCCGCAGGATAAAATCTTCGAGCAGCGTCGGGCCGCGATTACCCGCACGAAGCGAATTTTGGTCGTCGGCAATGCGCACGCCCTGGTTGGTGGTGAGGGCAAAACCTTCGCTGCCTTTGCGGTGATTCTCTAATGACTTGAGTTTGTCATTGCCGGTGTCCGGTGATTTTAGACTTCCCGGTGCCGTCGGTTGTTCACCAGGCGCGGTAGGTTCTGGCGCGGGGCGATGGGAACCATCCTCCGGGGCGAGCGAGTCCATGCCGGGTTGAGATTCCTCGGTGCCATGAATAGGTGATTGATGGGGTTGATGGGTCTTATCTTTTTTCGACATTGCACTCGTCTCCTGTTTTCATTGCTGAAATCGGTCGTTGTTGCGTAAAAGCCTACTAACTATAGAACAATGTGGTTTGATGGCGGGCAAAGTGAGAGTTTTCACAACGACGGTGCGCGAAAGGCACGGTGAGGGCGATGCGAAGCGCGACGTGCGGGGCCGGGATCGGCTATGATAGGAATTTCCTGTTTCCAGAATTTGCTTTAGTGAACCAGTCGCTTATGAAATCGTATCGTCAACAAAACCGTCCTGTTATTAGCTACGTGCCTCGCGTCGAACCTGCGCCGCCCGCTCACGCCCTGAAAGTGGATGGCTTTCGCGACGTCTGGCAGCTGCGCGGGAAATATGTAGCGTTCGTCCTGCGGGGCGAAAATTTTGAGCGCTCGCCTACATTTACCGTCGCGGAAGCGGCGCAGCGTTGGGCGATGCAAATCCGTCAGGATGACGATATTCAGGAATAGCAGACATAAAAAAACCGCTCGAAAGCGGTTTTTTTGTTTTTGCAGCAATTAACGATGCGCCAGCTCGGCGTTTTCGTCGCTGTCGAGAATCGTTTTGTCGGTCTGCTTCAGCCACTGGCTGGTCAGCGTACCGGCAGTCATAGAACCACTGACGTTAAGCGCGGTACGACCCATGTCGATGAGCGGCTCAACGGAGATCAGCAGCGCAACCAGAGTCACCGGCAGACCCATCGCAGGCAAGACGATCAGTGCGGCAAAGGTTGCACCGCCGCCGACACCCGCAACGCCTGCGGAGCTAACGGTAACAATACCGACCAGGGTAGCAATCCATACCGGATCCAGTGGATTAATCCCAACGGTCGGGGCGACCATCACGGCCAGCATCGCCGGATAAAGACCCGCGCAACCGTTCTGACCAATCGTGGCGCCAAAAGAAGCAGAGAAGCTGGCGATAGATTCTGGTACACCCAGACGACGCGTTTGCGCTTCGACATTCAGAGGGATCGATGCGGCACTGGAGCGGCTGGTGAACGCGAACGTCAGAACCGGCCAGACCTTACGGAAGTATTTCAGTGGGCTAACGCCATTCACGCCCAACAGAATGCCGTGTACCACGAACATAATGCCCAGACCCAAATAAGACGCAATGACGAAGCTGCCCAGCTTAATGATGTCTTGCAGGTTAGAACCGGCCACCACTTTAGTCATCAGCGCCAGTACACCGTACGGCGTCAATTGCATGACCAGACGAACCAGCTTCATTACCCAGCTTTGCAGCGTGTCGATAGCGGTCAGGACACGCTGGCCTTTAGGCGCATCATCCTTCAGCAGTTTCAGCGCGGCGACACCCAGGAATGCAGCAAAAATGACCACGCTAATAATAGACGTAGGGTTTGCACCGGTCAGGTCGGCAAACGGGTTCTTCGGTACGAAGGAGAGCAGTAGCTGCGGTACGCTCAGATCGGCGACTTTGCTTGCATAGTTGGTTTCAATCGCCGTCAGACGCGCGGTTTCAGCGGTGCCCTGGACCAGCCCTTCAGCAGTCAGGCCAAACAGGTTGGTGACCAGCACACCGACCAGCGCAGAAATCAGCGTGGTGAACAGCAGGGTTCCAATGGTCAGGAAGCTGATTTTACCGAGCTGCGACGCATTATGCAGACGGGCAACTGCACTCAAAATAGAGGCAAAGACCAGCGGCATAACGATCATTTGCAGCAATTGTACATAGCCGTTACCGACCACGTTGAACCACTGAATGGAATCTTTCAGGACGGGATTATCAGAACCGTAAATAGCCTGTAATGCCAGACCAAAGACGACGCCCATCACCAGGCCAACCAGTACTTTTTTTGCCAGACTCCACTGCTTGTGACGCGTCTGCGCCAGCAGCAATAGCAAGACAACGAACACCACGATGTTCGCGATTAGTGGAAAGTTCATCCCCGTTCTCCCGATTTATTATCCGATCGGTATATTCCGATCATGTTGGCGCAAGGTTAGCAGAAGTGTGATGTCGCGCTTATATCCAAATGGAATTGATTATGACGAATGTGATTGTTTTGTAGGTTTAATGTTCAATCTGGTGATTAATAAAACGATCGAACTGCATTTGCAGCGAATTGATCATCTGTGATGACCAGCGGACTGCACCATTTTCGGGCAACGTTTGCGGCATCCAGACGGCGTAAGCAAAAAGCGCCATACACAATACGCGCTCTAGCTGGTTGCCTTTTTGCGGAGCCAGGATCGGAAAGCGAAAACGCCAACGGCAGGGCCAGAGCAGCGGGACGCCAGCAGGCGTAAGCATATCCGCCAGGATGTGGCTCAGGTAGCCAAGCACCATTCCTTGTATCGCATCGGCAGGAACAATCCAGCTTTCCGGTACTTTCAAGTAGAAGAGGGTGAGCAGCGCAAACACCGCCAGCAGGCTGTGAGTGAATCCGCGATGACCAAAGGCTCGGGCGATGGGCTTTGCTATCCATTTCAGCCGCTGTCCGAGAAACGACTTAGGGTGATCGATATCCGGAAGTAAGCAGGTCAGAACCGCAGAAGGAACAATATGCCACCAGTCGCCCTGTGCCAGAACAGGGGTAAGCTCAGCGTTTTTAGCAAACACTGCGCAGGCAATAGAAAAAAGGAGGTGGCCTTCCGCCGTCATGATAAAACCCACGAAACTGTCAATTCATACAGTATAGGTTTTTTATACAGTAGGCGGAAGAGGTTACGGTGTAACTCTTTGTCACAAAGTGGCGTTATCTCGCCAGCCAGCCGCCATCGACGGCTAATGTATAACCATTCACGTAATCAGAAGCCGACGAAGCCAGAAAAACAACCGGGCCCTGGAGGTCTTCCGGCGTTCCCCAGCGCGCGGCTGGAATGCGATCCAATATCTCTTTACTGCGCTGCTCGTCATCTCGCAATTGCTGCGTATTATTGGTCGCCATATAGCCAGGCGCTATCGCGTTGACGTTAATCCCGTGCGTTGCCCACTCGTTTGCCAGCAGGCGCGTTATTCCAAGCACACCGCTTTTGGACGCAGTATAAGAGGGCACGCGAATCCCGCCCTGGAATGAGAGCATGGAGGCGATATTAATAATCTTGCCGCCTGCACCTTGTGCGATGAACTGGCGCGCTACGGCCTGAGAGAGGAAAAAGACAGATTTCAGGTTGAGGTTGATAACGTCATCCCAGTTTTTTTCACTGAACGACAGGGCATCTTCCCGTCGAATGGTTCCCGCGTTATTGACCAGAATATCGACGCGACCCATCTCTGCCACCGTCTTTGCGACGATATCATCAATGGCGTCTTGCCTGCTGAGATCGGCCTGAATCGCCATGAAACGTCTACCCAACGCTTTGACGCGGGTGGCGGTTTCTTCAGGGATCTTACGATTCACGCCAACGATGTCACATCCCGCCTGGGCAAGACCCAGCGTCATCCCCTGGCCTAGACCGGTATCGCAACCCGTTACGATGGCCACTTTTCCCGAGAGACTAAAGGCGTCCAGTATCATATATACCTCAGAGTGTAGGGTTATTGTCATTCTGAAGGTAAGGATAGAAGGCGTGAGCGGGAAATACAAATGGAAATGAAATGATGTTTTAAAAATATTATGGCGGTCATGTTTTCGGGCAACGTGGCGTTGCCCGATCCCGATGTTAAGCGCCGAAAAGGTGCTCGACGGTCAAATCTTCAAGCGTAACCAGCTTAACGTTCGCGAGGGCAAAGCGCGGATCTTTCTGACCTTCTTCCTCTGGCACGACGATGGATCGCATTCGTGCAGCCTTGGACGCAATCATCCCGTTGACGGAATCTTCCAGCGCGACGCAGGCCAGCGTATCCACGCCTAATTTAGCGGCACAATCCATATAGACCTGCGGATGTGGCTTGCTGTAGGGCAGTTTTTCGGCTGAGGCCAGCGCGTCGAAGCTATCCTGCAGTTCAAACATCGCCAGTACCTTTTCCAGCATTTGCAGCGGAGAAGCTGACGCCAGGCCTACTTTCAGGCCCTGAGCCTTGCAAAGGGCAATGGCTTCACGTGCGCCAGGCATTAACGGACGGTTTTCTTCTACGAGAGCAATTGCCCGGCTGATAATGCGGTCGGTGACTTCCTGCCGGCTCGGGCCGTCCCACGGTTGGTGGGCGAACCAAAGCTCAACCACCATATCAATCCGTAGCCCCAGCGTATCGGGAAGTTCGTCACGACGGCTAATGTCTACGCCAAGGCTTGCCATGACATCCAGTTCAGCACGATCCCAGAGGGGCTCGGAATCGATCAGTAATCCATCCATATCGAAAATAGCAGCAACAATTTGGCGCGGGGTCGACATGTCGACGTCTCCTTTCGTTGAGATACAGTAGAAGTTATGACTCAGTATGAGGAGCAATTTAGCATATCGCCTTTAAAGATCGGGCGAAAATGATGACCAGCAGGTAGACTTAGGCACAAAGAAAGCGTCTTTATGAAGGGGAACTGATGACGTATCAACAAGCTGGACGCGTAGCAGTGCTAAAACGCATTGCCGGTTGGGTGATTTTTATTCCGGCTGTGATTTCTACTCTGATTTCTGTACTTAAATTTATGTACGATCACAGTGAAAAACAGGCAGGGATTAATGCGGTTATGCTCGATTTCGCTCATGTTATGATTGAGATGATGCGCTTTAATACGCCATTTCTTAATGTATTCTGGTTTAACTCACCCACGCCCGATTTTCATCAAAAACAGAACATTGTTTTTTGGGTTATCTACGCATTTATTTTTATTGCTCTGGCGCTACAAGCATCCGGGGCACGCATGAGTCGCCAGACCCGCTTCCTGCGCGAAGGGGTAGAAGATCAGCTGATTCTTGAGAAAGCGAAGGGCCCAGAGGGCTTGTCGCGCGAACAGATCGAATCGCGGATTGTGGTGCCGCATCACACCATTTTCCTGCAAATATTCCCGCTGTATGTCCTGCCGGTCATTATTATCGTAGGCGGTTACTTCTTCTTCTCGTTACTGGGTTTTATCTAAGATTAAAACGGGTGACGTGGAGTCACCCGTATCGACCGTTATGCCGCTAAAACCCTTTCCAGCGCGCGTTGCGCGTTGACCAGATGTTCCCCTCCAAAGAGAATCGCCCGGTTAAACAGCGTATACAATTGGTAGACAGGCTGTCGCTCCAGAAAACCAGATGGCAGCGGCGAAACCGACTGATAGCCATCATAGATCTGCGGCGGTTGTTCGGGATGGAGCGGCAACATGGCAAGATCGCATTCCCGGTCTCCCCAGTAGCAGGCAGGATCAAAAATATAGGGTCCGTTCGGCCCTAAAGCGCAGTTGCCCGACCACAGGTCTCCATGCAGCAGGGAGGGTTGCGGCTGATGCGAAGACAGACGCTGCTGAACATGCTCAACAATCGCATCTATATTGCCAAATTCCAGACCTTTTTCAGCCGCCAGTTCTAACTGCCATCCGATGCGTTGCTCGGCAAAGAAGGTAGACCAGCGGCGCTGCCAGGCATTAGGCTGCGGCGTCGTAGAGAGGTCGTTATCAAAGTCGAGACCAAATTGCGGCTGATCGCTCCACTGGTGGAGGCGTGCAATTTGTTGGCCCAGGATGAAGGCGTTATGGGCGTCCAGTGGACGGGCAGGGAGATAATCCATCACCAGAAAACTGTAGTCACGATCGCTGCCCAGCGCCCAAACTTGCGGTACCGAGACCGTCTTGCTGCGCGACAGTAATTCCAGCTGATCGGCTTCGGCAGTGAAGATGGGAAGCAGCTCCCGCTCATCACATTTTACGAAGAAGTCACGACCCGCGTAGCGTACATGCCATGCGGCGTGGATCTCTCCGCCTGGCAGTTCGTTACGAAGTTCAATTTCGCCTTCGCCCAGTTGCTCACGTAAAAGATGACTGATAGCCTGCCACATGATGACTCTCCCATGTTGTCTGCCAGATCATGAAGTTAACGCATAACCGTCGTTCAATAATACGAGCTAACGCACACCTGAGCCGATTGGATCCCTACAGGGCACTTATTGTTCTCTTTTTTGCCACTCTTCCCAGGTACTCACGTGAATATCCGCATTTTTACCTGTCGCACTCTCTACCAGCCCGCTGGCAAGCGTTTTGACATCATCTGGACTCAGGGCACTAATCAACCCAAAGGTATTGGTGCCAAGATCGTGTACGTTGCCTTCTTCGTCACTCAGCGTGAGTAGAAAGCCGCCGCGAGTGAGATGGTTCGTCACCTCGTTAAGTTCGGTGAGCGAGTCTTCATGAAATTTGACGATTACCACATAGCGGGTGATGTCACCACTGCTCATAATTCACCTCGTTGTTATCATGAAAGTTTTCTTAGCATAGTCGATTGCGCCAGTTTGGCGACTTAATGAGCATTTCCCCCTCACGCTGAGGGGGAAATGACGGTCACGGCTGGGAGAGATAAGCGATGATTTTCTGCGTGTCGGCATGAGAGCACAACCGCGTACCTTTATTAATGGTGGCAGCGCTACCGGCGGCGACGCCGTAACGTGTCATTTCCAGAAGCGTTGCGCCTTCGGCCAGCTTTAACGTCATGGCTCCGACCATGCTGTCACCGGCACCTACCGTACTTTGACTTTTCATCGGTGGTGGAACAACCTGAACCGAGCCTGTCTCATCGACTGCTAATGCACCTTGCGGCCCCAGAGAAACGACTACGCGGCGGACTTTTCCGCTGCGTACCAGTTCCTGCGCGGCTGAGCGGACATCATCCGGCTGGCTTAATTCACGGTTCACCAACGCGCTGAGCTCTTTTTGGTTCGGTTTGATAAGTTCCAGATTGCCCGACTCGAGGGCGGCAACCAGCGCCTCGCCTGAGCTATCAACAATACATCTCAGCCCTTTTTGCTGTGCGGCGCGAATCAGCCCGGTTAATTTCTCCGTTTTCACTCCCGGTGGGAGACTGCCGCTAATGACCAGTATCGAACCGCTTTCAATGGCCATAACTTTTTCTTCAAGCTGGCGGAATTCATCATCATTCAGCGTGGCACCTGGCATAACAAAACGATATTGCTCACCGCTGGAATCGACGTGGACATGCAAGTTTTGCCGGGTCCAGTCCTTCGCGATAACGGTATCCACTGCGATACGTTCGTCTGTCAGCAGTGAAACAAGGTGCTCACCCGTGGCACCACCGGCAGGAAAGATCGCTGTAGCTTTACCACCAAGAAACGTAATTGCGCGAGCGACGTTGATACCGCCGCCGCCGGGTTCGAAAACTGGCGAGGTGCAACGGAGTTTGCCCTCGGGGTAAATCTGTGCGGTTTGAGTGGCGCTGTCCAGGGAAGGGGAGAGCGTAAGTGTGTAAATAGAAACCATCATTACCTCCTTTTAGCATGGATTGCCTTAAGCCTGGCACCAATCTACCGGAAGGGAAAGTAAATAACAGTATGATTTTTCATGTGAATATTTACATAAGTCGTGTTTTTTTAATATGTAATAAAAGACGGTTTAAGATCGTTCTTATTCAAAAAATGAAATAAGAAATCATTGCTATGTTATATGAGCCTTTTTATAATTTGTTACCTTTCTAAGGATGCCTTGTCATTGATCCTCAAGAAAGTTTCCGAGACCGTGATGGTCTCTTTTTTTGTTGTACGGACTCCTTTATAAATGAAGCTCTTGAAGACAGTACCCGCCGCAATGATGCTGGCGGGAGGCGTGTTTGCCTCGATGTATGCAGCCGCTGATGACACCGTTTTTACTGTCATGGATGACCCCTCCACTGCACAAAAACCGTTTGAAGGTAATCTTAACGCGGGTTACCTGGCGCAATCTGGTAATACCAAAAGCTCCTCTTTGACCGCAGATACCACCATGACCTGGTACGGCAACACGACGGCCTGGTCACTGTGGGGTAATGCGAGCAATACGTCATCTAACGACGAGCGTTCTTCTGAGAAGTATGCAGTGGGCGGACGTAGCCGTTACAACATGACCGATTATGATTACCTTTTCGGTCAGGCAAGCTGGTTAACTGACCGCTACAATGGCTATCGCCAGCGTGACGTATTCACTACGGGTTATGGTCGCCAGTTCCTGAATGGGCCAGTGCACAGCTTCCGTTTCGAATTTGGTCCAGGTGTTCGTTACGATGAATACACTGATGGCGATACAAAAACGCAACCGTTGGGTTATGCTTCAGGCACCTACGCTTGGCAATTTACCGATACTGCAAAATTCACCCAAGGCGTTTCCGTATTTGGTGCTGATGATACAACGCTGAACTCTGAGACTGCGCTGAACGTCGCGATCAACGAACACTTTGGTCTGAAAGTCGCTTACAACGTGACCTGGAACTCGTCACCACCGGCATCTGCCCCGGAAAATACCGACCGCAGAACCACGATTTCCTTAGGTTATAAGATGTAATAAAAGCGGGTCGGGAATTACCGACCCATTTTTAAAATCTTAGCAACTCGTGCTATTTAATATTAAACAGCGTTTTAAAATATATATTCAACAACTGTCTCCATACTTTCTTCATAATTGCACATTCATTTAAATAATCAGTTTATTTGACACAAATTGATAAATAAATTGACTATGCAGAAGTGTGATCCAGATCTACACTTAACGCACAGGCAGATAATTGCCTTAAGTCGTTCTGCATTAATTAAGACAGAGAAGAATAATTATGAAAAAAATTAAAACTGCTGCAGCAGCAATGGTGCTTTCAGCACTGTCATTTGGTGTTTTTGCTGCTGATTCAGTGACGCCACCTGCCAGTAATACCCCCGATGCCATCGGCATCACTCATGCCTCTGATGTTGAAGCCGGCTCTAACATCGCACCAGGCTCTCAATCTACCGGACAATCAATGAATGATGCATTTGATGTGCATAAACTGGTTGCGGGTGAATGGTCCTGATCACGTTGGTCAACGTTAATTATTGTGCTTATAATTGCCTATAAAAAAAACCGGATACTGTCGTTCCGGTTTTTCTTTTTTAAATCAGTGTAAATGTATTCAAATTTAACGCATGAACGCTATATCGTATATCGGCGGTTTGTGATGGCTAATTGCGACCTAGCCCCAGATCATTGCAGCCCAACGTAATAGCAGCATCGCGCCGCAGATGGAAATTAACAGCACCACCATCTTCCAGTGTTTTTTAGCAAAGCGTTTTGACGGCATAACCCTGTCCCTCGTCAGTTGATAGTCAGAGTCTACCAAATGCGGTTATGCGGTGTAACCCATTGTGTTTAGAACCAATGGAATTTATCGGCCAGAATCATCACCAGGCCGGCGGCAGAAAGTAAATTCAATACAACGACAGTTCTACTGGATACGTTCATATATTGCCCCTGTGACGTGTAAGGACCTGTTCAAGGATAGCTCAGCAAAGTGCGATTGCGAGCGTCGGAACGCGAAACTCCGTTAACTCATACAAAAGTTGTAGAGACTCAATCTGGCTGCCGGGGATGCATTCACCCTTTTATTAGTGTTACCATCACCAAGCCGATCGTAAATTGGATTTTGTCTGATTTCGATTCCGTGGACGATGGCGAGCCAATTTGACGATTGTTGGTCAGATGGTTTCGTAATCTACTGTTAAAAAACAATTATTTTCTTTGTATATGCTCTTATGTGTGGGGCATCACTGCAAATAAGGATATAAAATGCCTGTAATTACTCTTCCTGATGGCAGTCAACGCCATTACGACCACGCCGTTAGCCCGATGGATGTTGCGCTGGACATTGGTCCAGGCCTGGCAAAAGCCACCATCGCTGGCCGTGTAAATGGTGAACTGGTTGATGCCTCCGATGTGATCGAAAACGATGCAAAATTGTCCATCATCACCGCAAAAGATGAAGACGGTCTTGAGATTATTCGTCACTCCTGTGCGCACCTGTTGGGTCATGCTATCAAGCAGCTTTGGCCTCACACCAAAATGGCGATTGGCCCGGTTATCGACAACGGTTTCTACTATGACGTTGACCTTGACCATACGCTGACCCAGGAAGACATCGACGCGCTCGAAAAACGTATGCACGAGCTCGCCGAAACGAACTACGACGTCATCAAGAAAAAAGTCAGTTGGCACGAAGCGCGTGAAACCTTCGTGAAACGTGGCGAGAACTATAAAGTGTCTATTCTTGATGAGAATATCGCGCATGATGACAAGCCCGGCTTGTATCATCATGAAGAATACGTCGATATGTGTCGTGGACCGCACGTGCCGAATATGCGTTTCTGCCATCACTTCAAACTGATGAAGATCGCAGGCGCCTACTGGCGTGGCGACAGCAACAATAAGATGTTGCAGCGTATTTATGGTACCGCGTGGGCAGATAAAAAAGCCCTGAGCGCCTATCTGGTTCGTCTGGAAGAGGCCGCGAAGCGTGACCACCGTAAAATCGGTAAACAGCTTGACCTGTATCATATGCAGGAAGAAGCACCGGGTATGGTGTTCTGGCATAACGATGGCTGGACTATCTTCCGTGAACTGGAAACTTTTGTACGCTCTAAGCTTAAAGAGTACCAGTATCAGGAAGTGAAAGGCCCGTTCATGATGGACCGTGTGCTGTGGGAAAAAACCGGCCACTGGGACAACTACAAAGATGCGATGTTCACCACGTCTTCTGAAAACCGTGAATACTGCATCAAGCCAATGAACTGCCCGGGTCATGTTCAGATCTTTAATCAGGGTCTGAAATCGTACCGCGATCTGCCATTGCGTATGGCTGAATTTGGTAGCTGCCATCGTAACGAGCCGTCAGGCGCGCTGCATGGTCTGATGCGTGTACGTGGCTTTACTCAGGATGATGCCCATATTTTCTGTACTGAAGAGCAGGTGCGTGAAGAAGTTAACGCCTGTATTCGTATGGTCTATGATATGTACAGCACTTTTGGCTTCGAGAAAATCGTCGTCAAACTCTCAACGCGTCCCGAAAAACGTATCGGTAGCGACGAGACCTGGGATCGTGCTGAAGCGGATCTGGCAGTCGCGCTGGAAGAGAACAACATCCCGTTTGAATATCAACTGGGTGAAGGCGCGTTCTACGGTCCGAAAATTGAATTTACTCTGTATGACTGCCTCGATCGCGCATGGCAGTGCGGAACGGTACAGCTGGACTTCTCTCTGCCGCAGCGTTTAAGCGCCTCTTATGTTGGCGAAGACAACGAGCGTCAGGTGCCGGTGATGATTCACCGTGCAATTTTGGGTTCAATCGAACGCTTCATCGGTATTTTGACTGAAGAGTTCGCTGGCTTCTTCCCAACCTGGCTCGCGCCAGTGCAGGTTGTGGTCATGAATATTACCGATTCTCAGGCCGATTACGTTAAAGAATTGACGCAGAAATTACAAAATGCGGGAATTCGCGTAAAAGCGGACTTGAGAAATGAGAAGATTGGCTTTAAAATCCGTGAGCACACATTACGTCGTGTCCCTTACATGTTGGTCTGCGGTGATAAAGAGGTGGAATCTGGCAAAGTTGCCGTTCGCACCCGCCGTGGTAAAGACTTGGGCAGCCTGGACGTAAATGAAGTGATTGAGAAGCTGCGACTAGAAATTCGCAGCCGCAGTCTTCAACAACTGGAGGTATAAGGTATTAAAGGCGGAAAACGAGTTCAAACGGCGCGCCCGAATCGTATTAATAGCGAAATTCGCGCGCAAGAAGTTCGCTTAACAGGTCTGGAAGGCGAGCAGCTTGGTATTGTGAGTCTGAGAGAAGCTCTGGAAAAAGCAGAAGAATCCGGAGTAGACTTAGTCGAAATCAGCCCTAACGCCGAGCCGCCAGTTTGTCGTATCATGGATTACGGCAAATTCCTCTATGAAAAGAGCAAGTCTTCTAAGGAACAGAAGAAAAAGCAAAAAGTTATTCAGGTTAAGGAAATCAAATTCCGACCTGGCACCGACGATGGCGATTACCAGGTAAAACTCCGCAGCCTGGTACGCTTTCTGGAAGAGGGTGATAAAGCTAAGATCACACTGCGTTTCCGCGGTCGTGAGATGGCTCACCAGCAGATTGGTATGGAAGTGCTTAATCGCGTCCGTGACGATCTGAGTGAACTGGCAGTGGTCGAATCCTTCCCATCGAAGATCGAAGGCCGCCAGATGATCATGGTGCTCGCTCCTAAGAAGAAACAGTAAGGCCTTCAAGTAGCAAGAGCTGTGGAGCCTTCGGGCTTCACAGGTTTTGTTCGCCTACGTTTCGTTTATTAACAATGCGAAGTGGAAGTTATTAAAATGCCAAAAATTAAGACCGTACGCGGTGCTGCTAAGCGTTTTAAAAAAACCGGTAAAGGTGGCTTTAAACACAAGCGTGCTAACCTGCGTCACATTCTGACTAAAAAAGCTACCAAGCGTAAACGTCACCTGCGTCCAAAAGCCATGGTTTCTAAAGGCGATTTGGGTCTGGTTATCGCGTGCCTTCCGTACGCATAAGTCGTTAACGTTTTTTTAACTTTTTAATTAGAATCGATACAGGAGAGCACATATGGCTCGCGTAAAACGTGGTGTAGTTGCCCGTGCACGTCACAAGAAAATTTTGAAACAAGCCAAAGGCTACTACGGTGCGCGTTCACGCGTATACCGCGTTGCCTTCCAGGCTGTTATCAAAGCTGGTCAGTATGCTTATCGTGACCGTCGTCAACGTAAGCGTCAGTTCCGTCAACTGTGGATTGCGCGTATCAACGCAGCAGCACGTCAGAACGGTATTTCTTACAGCAAATTCATCAACGGCCTGAAAAAAGCCTCTGTTGAAATTGACCGTAAGATTCTGGCTGACATCGCAGTATTCGACAAATTAGCGTTCACCGCTCTTGTCGAAAAAGCGAAAGCAGCACTGGCATAAGCCAGTTGAAAGAGGGGGCTTAGCTCCCTCTTTTGTTTCAAGATTATCAAAATATTGACTTTTTCCCGTTGAGCCTTTCCAATAAGCTCTTACGGTATCGACCACACAAGGTAACGCAAGCATGAATGCTGCTATTTTCCGCTTCTTCTTTTACTTTAGCACCTGAGTTCAGGAGGCTAGCGCGTGAAAGATGAAACGAAAAACAGCGCCAGAAAGCCTCCTGATGGAGGCTTTTTTTGTTTCTACCGCTTATGAATATCGCCACATAACGAGGAAAACCATGTCACATCTCGCAGAGCTGGTTGCCAATGCAACGGCCGCCATTAACCAGGCGTCAGATGTTGCCGCATTAGACAATGTTCGCGTCGAATATCTGGGCAAAAAAGGGCATTTGACCCTTCAAATGACCACCCTGCGGGAGCTGCCGCCGGAAGAGCGTCCAGCCGCTGGCGCGGTCATTAACGAAGCAAAAGAGCAGGTTCAGCAAGCGCTTAACGCCCGCAAAAACGATTTAGAAAATGCCGCGCTGAACGCCCGTCTTGCTCAGGAAACCATCGATGTGTCCCTGCCGGGCCGTCGTATCGAGAACGGTGGGCTGCATCCGGTCACTCGTACTATTGACCGTATTGAAAGCTTCTTCGGTGAGCTTGGCTTTACCGTGGCGACAGGCCCGGAAATCGAAGATGATTATCATAACTTTGATGCGCTGAATATCCCAGGTCATCACCCGGCACGCGCCGATCACGACACCTTCTGGTTTGATGCCACCCGTCTGCTGCGTACTCAGACCTCCGGCGTGCAGATTCGTACCATGAAAGAGCAAGAGCCGCCGATCCGCATCATTGCGCCGGGCCGTGTTTATCGTAACGACTATGACCAAACTCACACCCCGATGTTCCATCAGATGGAAGGTCTGATCGTCGATAAAAATATTAGCTTTACCAACCTGAAAGGCACGCTGCACGACTTCCTGAATAACTTCTTTGAAGAAGATCTGCAGGTTCGTTTCCGTCCTTCCTATTTCCCGTTCACCGAGCCTTCTGCTGAAGTAGACGTAATGGGTAAAAACGGTAAATGGCTGGAAGTACTCGGCTGCGGCATGGTGCATCCAAACGTTCTGCGTAATGTCGGTATCGATCCAGAAGTTTACTCCGGCTTCGCTTTTGGTATGGGGATGGAGCGTCTGACCATGCTGCGTTATGGCGTAACCGATTTGCGCGCCTTCTTCGAAAACGATCTGCGTTTCCTCAAACAGTTTAAATAAGGGCAGGAAAGAATAATGAAATTCAGTGAACTGTGGTTACGCGAATGGGTTAACACGACTCTCGACAGTGAAGCGCTTTCTAACCAAATCACGATGGCGGGTCTGGAAGTTGATGGCGTTGAGCCTGTCTCAGGCGCCTTCAATGGCGTCGTCGTTGGTGAAGTGGTTGAGTGTGGTCAGCATCCGAACGCAGACAAACTGCGTGTCACAAAGGTCAACGTCGGCGGTGACCGCCTGCTTGATATTGTTTGTGGCGCGCCAAACTGTCGTCAGGGGCTGAAAGTGGCTGTGGCAACGGTGGGTGCCGTTTTGCCTGGCGATTTCAAAATCAAAGCCGCGAAACTGCGCGGTGAGCCGTCTGAAGGTATGCTGTGCTCGTTTTCTGAGCTGGGTATTTCTGACGATCATGCTGGCATCATTGAACTGCCAACTGATGCGCCGATCGGTACCGATATCCGTGAATACCTGAAGCTCGATGACAATACCATCGAAATCAGCGTGACGCCGAACCGTGCCGACTGTTTAGGTATCATCGGTGTTGCACGTGACGTTGCCGTGCTGAACCAGACTGAACTGAATGCGCCAGAAATCGTCCCGGTTGAAGCGACCATTAACGACACCTTGCCGATTCAGGTCGACGCTGCTGATGCTTGCCCGCGCTACCTTGGTCGCGTAGTGAAAGGCATTAATGTTAAAGCACCAACGCCACTGTGGATGAAAGAGAAATTACGTCGTTGTGGGATCCGCTCTATTGATGCCGTGGTTGACGTCACCAATTTCGTTCTGCTGGAACTGGGCCAACCAATGCATGCTTTCGATAAAGATCGCATCGAAGGAGGGATCGTCGTCCGCATGGCAAAAGAGGGTGAAACCCTGGTTCTGCTGGACGGCAGTGAAGCCAAGCTGAACGCAGATACGCTGGTGATCGCCGATCACAACAAAGCCCTGGCGATGGGCGGTATCTTCGGTGGCGAACATTCCGGTGTGAATGATGAAACGCAGAACGTTCTGCTGGAATGTGCGTTCTTCAGCCCACTGTCAATCACCGGTCGCGCGCGCCGTCATGGCCTGCACACCGATGCCTCCCACCGCTATGAGCGCGGCGTTGATCCTGAATTGCAGTACAAAGCCATGGAACGTGCGACACGTTTACTCATCGATATTTGTGGTGGTGAAGCGGGTCCGGTTATCGACGTGACAAATGAAGCGACGCTGCCTAAGCGTGCCACGATTACGTTGCGTCGCAGCAAACTGGATCGTCTGATTGGCCATCACATTGCAGATGCGCAGGTAAGCGACATTCTGCGTCGCCTGGGTTGCGATGTGACCGAAGGTCAGGATGAGTGGCAGGCCGTTGCGCCAGGCTGGCGTTTCGATATGGAAATCGAAGAAGATCTGGTGGAAGAGGTTGCCCGTGTCTACGGTTACAACAACATTCCTGACGAGCCGGTACAAGCAGGCCTGGTCATGGGTACGCACCGTGAATCAGACTTGTCTTTAAAGCGTGTTAAAACCTTGCTCAATGATAAAGGCTACCAGGAAGTGATCACCTATAGTTTCGTCGATCCGAAACTGCAACAGTTGATCCATCCAGGCGACGAAGCACTGATTTTACCAAATCCAATCTCCAGCGAAATGTCAGCAATGCGTCTTTCACTGTGGACCGGTCTGCTTGGCACCATCGTTTATAACCAGAATCGCCAGCAGAGCCGTGTGCGTATTTTTGAATCCGGTCTGCGTTTTGTACCGGATACTCAGGCCAATCTGGGTATTCGTCAGGATGTGATGCTGGCAGGTGCTATTTGTGGCAACCGTCATGAAGAACATTGGGATCTAACGAAAAACAGCGTTGATTTCTACGATATGAAAGGCGATCTGGAGTCAATTCTCGATCTGACCGGTAAATTATCTGAAATCGAATTTCGTGCCGAAGCGATTCCTGCCTTGCATCCGGGCCAAAGTGCTGCCATTTATTTACACGGTAAACGCGTTGGTTTCATTGGCGTTGTTCATCCAGAACTGGAACGCAAATTCGACCTCAATGGCCGCACCATGGTGTTTGAGCTGGAGTGGAACGGGGTCGCAGACCGCGTGGTGCCTCAGGCTCAGGACGTTTCTCGCTTCCCGGCGAACCGTCGCGATATCGCTGTTGTGGTGGCAGAAAACGTGCCAGCAGGGGATATTTTGGCCGAATGTAAGAAAGTTGGCGTAAATCAGGTAGTTGGCGTAAACTTATTTGACGTGTACCGCGGCAAGGGCGTAGCAGAAGGTTCTAAGAGCCTCGCTATTAGCCTTATCCTTCAGGATACCAGCCGTACACTCGAAGAAGAGGAGATTGCCGCTACCGTCGCCAAATGTGTAGAGGCATTAAAAGAGCGATTCCAGGCATCATTGAGGGATTGAACCTATGGCGCTTACAAAAGCTGAAATGTCAGAATATCTGTTTGATAAGCTTGGGCTTAGCAAACGGGATGCCAAAGAGCTGGTAGAGCTGTTTTTCGAAGAGATCCGTCGTGCTCTGGAAAACGGTGAACAGGTAAAACTCTCCGGTTTTGGTAATTTTGATTTGCGTGACAAAAACCAACGTCCGGGCCGTAACCCGAAGACGGGGGAAGATATTCCCATTACAGCACGCCGCGTGGTGACCTTCAGACCCGGTCAGAAGTTAAAAAGCCGTGTCGAAAACGCAACGCCCAAACCAGAGTAATCTGAACTAACTAAAAAGGCCGCAATCGCGGCCTTTTTTCTTTGCGCTCTGGCATACCCACCGTAAAATCAACTACATCTCTCATCCGAAAACGAAGACCATGCCTGATTTTTCCCGTCATCAACATCGTTCCGAGCTGCGCTGGATGCTGTTACTCCTGTTGTCACTTTTCGCCGCCGTTGCGGTGAGCCTTTGCGCGGGCGATCGGTGGATTGGTCCCGAAAATTGGTTGAGTGAACAAGGCAAACTGTTCGTGTGGCAAATTCGACTGCCGCGCACGATGGCCGTGGTGCTGGTCGGAGCTGCATTGGCTCTGTGCGGCACCATGATGCAGGCGTTGTTTGAAAACCCACTCGCCGAGCCTGGGCTTCTCGGCGTCTCTAACGGCGCAGGCGTGGGTCTTATCGCGGCAGTGATGTTGGGGCAGGGCGAACTGTCGGTTTTAGGTGTTAGCATCAGTGCCATCGCTGGCGCATTGTTGATCACCGTTATATTGCTTCGTTTTGCCCGCCGACATTTATCGACCAGCCGGTTGCTGCTGGCTGGCGTCGCGTTGGGGATTATCTGTAGCGCGCTCATGACGTGGGCAGTTTACTTCTCAACGTCTTTCGATCTGCGCCAGTTGATGTACTGGATGATGGGCGGTTTTGGTGGCGTCGACTGGCGACAAGGCTGGTTGATGGTGTTGCTCATTCCGACGATCCTATGGGCTTGCCTACAGGCTAAACCATTAAACATGCTGGCCTTAGGCGAAACTTCCGCTCGCCAGTTGGGCTTATCCATCGCCTTTTGGCGCAACGTCCTGGTGATGGCGATTGGCTGGATGGTGGGCGTGAGCGTCGCGCTGGCGGGTGCAATCGGTTTTATCGGGCTTGTGATTCCGCATATGTTGCGACTGTGCGGCATAACTGACCATCGTACATTATTACCTGCATCGGCAATTGCCGGAGCAGCGACCTTGCTCATTGCCGATATTATTGCTCGCCTGGCGCTCACCGCCGCTGAACTGCCTATCGGCGTAGTTACCGCAACGCTCGGCGCGCCAGTCTTTATCTGGCTACTATTAAAGGCCGGACATTAAGATCCGCTCAACCGTAAGACAAACTAAGGGGAAGCTATGCAATCCGAAATCCTGAAAACTGAAGTGACAACCATCGACGGTAAGCAAACTACGCTGGAAGGCTACGAAGGTAAGGTCCTGCTGGTGGTTAACGTGGCATCCAAGTGCGGGCTGACGTCACAATATGAGCAGTTGGAAAACATTCAGAAGGCCTGGGAGAATGATGGACTGGTTGTGCTGGGATTCCCGTGCAATCAGTTCCTGGGTCAGGAGCCGGGTAGCGAAGAGGAGATTAAAACCTTCTGTAGCACCACCTATGGTGTGACATTCCCCCTGTTCAGTAAAATTGATGTGAACGGCGAGAACCGTCACCCGCTTTATAAAAAACTGATCGCTGCTGCACCCACTGCGGTTGCCCCTGAGAGCAGTGGTTTTTATGAACGCTTGGCCAGCAAAGGTCGCGCGCCGCTCTATCCAGACGATATCCTGTGGAATTTCGAAAAATTCCTGATTGGTCGTGATGGTCAGGTCGTACAACGCTTTTCTCCAGACATGACTCCAGAAGACCCGATCGTCATGGAAGCCATTAAGCTGGCGCTGGCGAAGTAATGACCATGCTGATGCAACTGACAGCGGTTGCTGATAAAGGCCGACTGGAAGCCATTTCTGCGCAGGTGAACACAGGTGAGATTCTTCATCTGGTAGGGCCTAACGGTGCGGGTAAAAGCACGTTGTTGGCCCGTATGGCGGGGTTGACGACAGGCGAGGGTGAAATCCTGCTGGAGGGGCGCTCGCTTTATGAGTGGCCTTCTGTATCGCTTGCACACCGGCGCAGTTATCTGGTTCAGCAGCAAGTCCCGCCGTTTGCCATGCCGGTCTGGCATTATCTGACGTTGCATCAGCATGATAAAGGGCAGTCTTCTTTGCTTGAGGATGTCACTGGCGCGCTAGGTCTGGACGATAAACTGGCGCGCGGTGCGAACCAGCTCTCTGGTGGCGAGTGGCAGCGCGTGCGGCTCGCCGCGGTCATTTTACAAATTCATCCTGTCGGTAATCCTCATGGACGTCTGTTGCTGCTGGACGAGCCAACCAGCGGCCTGGATGTTGCCCAGCAAGCCGCTCTGGATAAAATTCTGAGCGACCTCTCCCGCAAAGGCATTGCCGTGGTGATGAGTAGCCATGATTTAAACCACACGCTTCGTCATGCTCATCGAGTCTGGCTTTTAGCGCGGGGGAAACTACTCGCGAGCGGTCCGCGCGATGACGTGCTGACGCCACCCAATCTCGCCTGCGCCTATGGAATGGCCTTTCGCCGACTGGACATCGAAGGTCATAGAATGTTGATTTCTACTGCTCAGGAATAACCGTTTCTTGCAAGCTTGCGTAATCACAGGCTAAATTACGGAAAGGATATAAAAAGCAGAGGATTCGTCTGAAATGCGATTCTGGTTAATACTGGTGGGCATGCTTACTCTTGCAGGATGCAGCAGCCATCGAGCGCCGCCGCCAAACTCACGGCTATCTGATTCAATTACCGTTATTGCTAACCTCAACGATCAGTTGCGGAACTGGCGCGGTACGCCGTATCGCTATGGTGGTATGAGCCGTGGCGGTGTGGATTGTTCCGGCTTTGTGCTGATGACGTTCCGCGACAAGTTCGATCTGCAACTTCCGCGTGAAACACGTAAGCAGGCAGAACTCGGTACCGAAATAGATAAAGACGATTTACTCCCCGGCGATTTAGTGTTTTTCAAAACAGGATCGGGTGAAAGCGGTCTGCATGTCGGCATTTATGACACCGATAATCAGTTTATTCACGCTTCTACGAGTCGTGGCGTGATGCGTTCATCGCTGGATAACGTCTACTGGCGAAAAAATTTCTGGCAGGCTCGCCGTATATAAATTTGTAATGTAAGTGCCTGTTTTCGCTAAAACTGGCTATTATTGAATAACCAGGATAAGATTATTTTAGATTGATGGATAAATCTGAAAATTAAAAAGGAAAGAATGAAATTAATCTTATTAAAATCAATAAAGTTGAATTGTTTTAGCAATTGCTCCAGGATGCAAAACATCATCATTAATGTGGGGCGGGCGCTATGATTGTCAGCCTGAATAATCCTTATCAATCTGAACTGTTATTACTCCCTACCAGAAATAGTGTTGGGGAGTTAAAAGGTTTAGAAATTTTAGCTAACTTTGTTAGTGTGGGCGCGGACGTCCGCATTCCCACGGAACTGGTCACTCCGCATCTTTCCACGCAAGATGAGTTAACCCTGTTCCAGGAAAAACTGGTATTGCTGGATGCCTGCAAACTTTTCTTCATTCAGCATCAGCTTATCGCCTGGATAAATATTTCCCCGGTAATAGTAGAGTTCCTATTAACCGATGGGAACGTTGTTTCAATATTAGATCGGTATCCATTTCTTGAGTTTACTGTTAATGAGAATTTTCCCGGTTTAAATAACGGTAAAGACGATCCGTTGTTGGCGAGGATGACCATCCAGTTCCCGATGGTATTGGCCAACTACGGTGCGGGTGGGGCATCCAATAAAGCCATTTTCGATGGGCTGTTCAAACGTGTCATGATGGACAAAGGCTTTATCCATCAGCGCGTCACCGAATTTTCATTTGAACCCTTTATGCGCGCCATCCTTTCGCAAATCTCGCCTTACTGCCTGTCAGTGATGGTGGCCGGGGTGGATGATGAAGACATCTTACAGCGTGTTTCACTCTTCAACTTTGGTGCCATGCAGGGGAATCTGTGGTCCGCCGTCACGGCTGAACGCGTCACTTCTCTGGTTCAGGGATAACCCTTGTATTCACCCGTGTTTAACGACGGGTAAACCCTCTACACTATAGACAGGAGGACTTATGACCCTGTCTTTTACTGCCCACTGGCATGATGAACTACCCGGTTTTTATACTGAGCTCAACCCAACACCGCTAATCAATGCCCGTTTAATCTGGCAAAACAATGGCCTGGCGGATGAGCTAGGCGTGCCTTCGACATTGTTCCAGCCGTCCAGCGGCGCTGGCGTATGGGGCGGCGAAGCCTTATTACCCTGTATGCAGCCGCTGGCACAGGTTTACAGCGGGCATCAGTTCGGCTCGTGGGCCGGGCAACTTGGCGATGGTCGAGGGATCCTGCTGGGCGAACAACGTCTCGCGAACGGGCAAACCGTCGACTGGCATCTGAAAGGCGCGGGTCTGACACCCTACTCGCGTATGGGTGACGGTCGCGCCGTCTTACGCTCGACAATCCGTGAAGCGCTGGCATCCGAAGCGATGCATGCGCTGGGGATCCCCACCACGCGCGCATTATCCATTGTGACCAGCGATACGCAGGTGGCGCGCGAAACCCTGGAGCAGGGGGCAATGCTCATGCGCATTGCGCAAAGCCACGTACGCTTTGGCCATTTTGAACATTTCTACTATCGTCGCGAACCGGATAAGGTGCGCCAGCTGGCGGACTTTGTGATCAATCACCACTGGGCGCAGTGGAAAGACGATGCCGATAAGTACATCCTCTGGTTCCGTGACGTTGTCACGCGTACTGCGTCCTTAATCGCCAGTTGGCAAACGGTCGGCTTTGCTCATGGCGTGATGAATACTGACAACATGTCCATTCTCGGGCTGACCATGGATTACGGTCCTTACGGTTTTCTGGATGATTTTCAGCCGGGTTACATCTGTAACCACTCGGACTACCAGGGGCGTTATAGCTTCGAAAATCAGCCTGCCGTGGGGCTGTGGAATCTTCAGCGTCTGGCACAGTCTTTATCGCCGTTTATCGACGTAGAAGCGCTCAATGATGCGTTAGATTTATATCAGGATGTTCTGCTGCAAGCGTACGGCAAGCTGATGCGTCGTAAGCTTGGTCTGGTGACGCAGGAGAAGGGCGATAACGATATTCTGAATGGGCTATTCTCGCTGATGGCTGGTGAGGGTAGCGACTATACCCGCACCTTCCGTATGCTGGGCCAAACTGAACAACACATGTCGTCTTCGCCGCTGCGCGATGAGTTTATCGACAGACAGGCCTTTGATAACTGGTTTGCGACCTATCGTGAACGTTTGCAGAAAGAAGGCATTGATGATGCCGCGCGCCAGGAGCAGATGAATGCGGTTAATCCGGCAATGGTGCTGCGTAACTGGCTGGCCCAGCGGGCGATTAGCGAGGCAGAGCAGGGCAATTACGCTGAACTGCATCGCCTGCATGCCGCGCTGATAACGCCCTTTGCCGATCGCAACGATGACTACGTCAGCCGTCCGCCGGACTGGGGTAAGCGGCTTGAGGTGAGTTGTTCGAGTTAAGGGGCAAGGAAAACCTGCGGAGTGTGATGCGCAGGATGCAGGCCGACGTGAACCTGAGCACCGTACCAGCGTGCCAGGTCATCGGCCTGTAACACTTTCTCCGGCGCACCTTGCGAAACAATGCAACCTTCATGGAGCAGCACGATTCGATCGGCCCACAGCGCGGCCAGATTTAAATCGTGCAGCACTACGCAAACGTGGAGATTTCCCTGCGAGGTTAAGGATTTCAACAATCGTAGCAAATGCTGCTGGTGGTAGAGATCCAGCGCCGATGTGGGTTCATCCAGGAAAAGCCAGCCGCGCGGACCGCCGTCGCACCACAGTTGCGCCAGGGCGCGGGCAAGCTGCACGCGCTGCTGTTCACCGCCTGAAAGCGCGGCGTATTGCCGTCCTGCCAGCGGCAGGCAACCCGTCATCTGCATGAGCTGATAAATAACCGATGATTCTGGCCGCTGAGTCCAGGGTGAACGGCCCATGCCGATAACGGCCTCAACCTGCCAGTCGAAACCGAGCTGCGTTTGCTGACGCATAACCGCGCGATGACGCGAAAGTGTCTGCGTGTTCCAGTTATCTAGAGGTTTGCCCTCAAGCGTACAGCGTCCAGAATCAGGTTTAAGGAAGCCGGTTAATAGCCGCAATAATGTGGATTTACCGGCACCGTTGGGGCCAATCAACGCCACCAGCTCCCCTTTTGACAGAGTCAGCGACACATCACAAATTACCGCTCTGCCAGCTGCGTGATACGTCAGATCCTGTGCGAAAAATTGTTCAGCCACGTTGCCCACCTTGTCGGAAAATAAGCCACAGGAACCACGGTACGCCAAGAAGACTGGTCAACAGACCCACTGGCATTTCGGCGGGGGCGACCACCGTCCGCGCAATTGTGTCGGCAATCAACAGCAAAAAAGCGCCCGCCAGAACCGAGCCGGGGATCGCCGCGCGATGATCCGAGCCCAGCCACATGCGCATCAGATGCGGTACCACCAGGCCAATAAAACCGATGACGCCGCTCACGGCCACGGCGGATGCGACCAGCAGCGCGCTGCACACTAATAAAATGCGTTGAACCACGCGAACGTCCACGCCAAGATAATGGGCTTCTTCGTCACCTAGCTGCATCAGGTTAAGCGCTGCGGCTAAACGCCAGATAATCAACACCGTTGGGATCATCAGTGAAGTGACCGCCAGCAGCGTTGACCACTGTGCCGATCCCAGGCTGCCCATGCCCCACAGCGACAGCTGCCGGAGCTGGGCATCGTTGCTGATCCACGACATAACGCCCACCGCCGCACCACATAGCGCATTAATTGCAATGCCGACTAAAAGCAGGCGCGACAACGACCCGTTCCGTTGCTGGCTGAGCAAAAAAATGACCACCGTGGCGGCGAGAGCGCCGAGAAAGGCCGCCAGCATAGGTGCGTATAGCATCAACAGCGCCGGTAACGACACCGGCAACACCACCCAAAGCGCAACGGCACACGCTGCCCCGCTGCTGATCCCAAGCAAACCGGGATCGGCGAGTGGATTGCGAAAAAGGCCCTGCATCACGCAGCCCGCCAGCGCCAGCGAGCCGCCAATGACCAGGGCCAGCAGCACGCGCGGCAGCCGAATGGTGAGCCAAATTTGCCGTAGTGCTCCATCGCTGTGATTCCACAGCAGGCTGACCGGCAGACGCAGTGCGCCAAAACCGGTAGCCAGAAGCGTCATCAGCGCCAGCAGCAATGCCAGCATCCACAACGAAAGGGTGATGCGACGGGACATCAGGGGAGTTGCTCCGCTTTCTCACGCAACTGCTGAATAGCCTGAGGTGTGCGAATACTGAAACCGAGTAAGGCCATATCATCAATCAGGAGTACCTGCTGATGACGACCTGCTGGCGTTTGCGCCAGCCCCGGTAATTTCCACAGGTTTGCTTCTCCTCCCATCGCCTTTACGCCAGCGTGAGAAATCACCACCAGATCCGGCTGGCTGGCAATAACGCCCTCCTGGGACAGCGGCTGGTAACGCGAAAAGCCTTGCATCGCATTTTGCAATCCGGCTGCATGAATCGCGACATCCGCCGCGGTTTGCTGGCCAGCCGCCATTGCGTTCATTCCGCCGTGGCTAAGAATGAACAACACACGCTTGTTCAGCGGCGGCGAAGGCAGCTTCGCTATTTCCTGACGCAAGACGGTGCGCAACGTTTCACCTTGTTCCACGCGATGGGTTGCCAGCGCGACGATGCGCACCTTCTCGTCGATCGCCCTGAGATCGTGGCTGCCAGGAACGGTCACCACCTTGATGTTGCTTTGCTCGACCTGTTTGAGCGCCAGCGAAGGCTGCGCTTGCGCACTCGCCAGCACCAGCGTCGGACGCATCGCCAGGATCCCTTCAGCGTTGAGCTGGCGTAAATAACCTACGTCCGGCAGCGCAGAGACCTGTTGTGGCCAGAGGCTAGTGCTATCGCGGGCGACCAGAGACGATTCTGCGCCCAGGGCATAGACTATCTCGGTCACGTCACCGCCCAACGACACAATTTTTTCTTGCGGCGCAGCAAAGGTAGCCAATGGCAATGCGGCAATCAGGGCAAGCAGTGTTCTCATGCGGCCAGCCCTTTTGGCGTCAGGGCATCAATCTGCGCGCGCCACTGCGTCTGCTCGGGTTCGCCTTCGGTACGCTGACCGTACAGTTGGGCAATCTGTGTCCCGTCGGCCGCAAAGAGCTCAAGACTGGTAACGTGACCCTCGGCCGTTGGTTTACGCGTGACCCAGGTTTCAGCAACCGTCTCTTCCAGCAGATGCAGGGTAAAGGTTGGATTGAAGATATTCAGCCAGCCCTTCATCGGAACCAGTTTTTCAATGACGCCGGTAAAAATCTGCACACAGCCGCGGTTGCCCACGAAAACCATTATCTCGTTGCCATCCTGACGCGCGGTCGTCAGCAACTGCGCCAGCGCACTATTATCTACCTTGCAGGCCAGGTCATCGCCCACCAGGCTGAATGCCTGCTGGCGGCTCAGGTTGTGGCGTTTCAGCAGGCTAAAGAACTGATGCACATCGGTCATGGCCCGCCACTCTTTGTCCACCGTCACGGCATCGGCGGCGTCCGCATTTGTGACGGCTTCTGCGGCTTTCAGTTCCAGCGGTGAATTATCGGCGATGATAAAGCGCGTCAGCACCTCGCCCCAGCCAGAAAGGTCGGTATTGTCGGTCGCGTAGACCTTCAGCAGCGCATCGCCCTGATGGTCGAAGAATTGAATACTCTGTTTTTCGCCGCGCGCTGTGGCTTCGCTGATGTGAAATACGCTTGCCCACTGGTTTAGAAACAGGCGCAAATCCAGCGCGCGAGGATTGAGCACCAGCCCAGCGTGGCCGTTAAGGTGCTGATTGGTAAAGGTCCCGACCTGTTCATGAACCGCATATTCATTACGGCAAATACACTTGGTTTCGCCGACGGCTTCCAGTGCGCCGAGGATCTCGCGAATGTCGCCGCGCAAACGCCACGCATCGTGACCCACGCGCGCGAAGGTCAATTCAGCCTCGCTGATGTTCATTAACCCGGCGATGTCACGCGCATATTTACCCGGGTTTTCGTCTTTAAGCTCACGCCAGCGTGTGTAGTGATTCATTGTTTTTCCTTCCAGATGTCAGCGCCCCGGCGAACCGGGGCAAGGGGATTACCACTGATAACTCACGAAAATCTTACCGTTGCGGCCATCCTGCGGGATGCCCTGCGGTGACCAGTACTCTTTGTCGAAGGCGTTGCCCAGCACAAGCGTAGTCGTGACACCTTTAAGTTGCTCCTGGCCCTGATAGCTCACGTAAAAATCGTTCACCGCATAGCCCGGCTGTTTGCTGTAGCTGCTGCTGATGTGCGTCGAACGATCCATAAAGGTACCGATCCAACCTACGGAGAAGCCGCTTTGCGCAACCGGTACGTTCAGTTTGCTGGTGACGGTGTCCGGGTTAATGCTGGAAATAAACTCGCCGGTATCGGTATCTTTTCCACGCGTGCGGTTATAGGCCATGTCCAGGCTGAACAGATCGGCAGAGTATTTCGCCATCATGTCCCAGCCCCAGATTTTGGCGTTCGGTACGTTATAGGACATGGTGGTCGCGGCGGCAAAGTCGACCGTGGTAGAAATGTAGTCTTTCGCTTTGGTATCGAAGTAACTCGCTTTGAACTCCAGCGCATCGTTAGCCAGCATCAGGTCGTCAAAGCGCAGGCCAAAACCAACTTCCTGCGTTTCGTTGGTTTCTGGACGCAAGTTCGGGTTTGGTACCCAGTAGTTGGTGTAGAAGCTCCCGATGGAGAAGTGCTTAGCGTCGTTGTACATCTCGCCCATCGTTGGGGCGCGGAACGCCTGGGCGTAAGATCCAAACAGCATCAGCCAGTCGGTCGGACTGACGGTTAAGCCCGCGCGCGAAGACCACCTGGTTGCATCCACATCGTCGTAGCCGTCGCTGCTGCCGCGATAGTTGTCGTAGCGCGTGCCGCCAAGCAAGGTGATCGGCAGATCGCGCAGGGTGATTTCGTCCTGCAACCAGCCGGAACTGAAGTCGATTTTAGCGTCCGGGAAGCCCGTGGTTGCACCGCCTGGATTTTGCTCCTGGCGATAATATTCACCGCCGTAGGACAGCAGGTGAGAAGCGAAAGAATCAGTGAAAAGACGGGTGCGGTTTTCTACTTTTGCGCCTGTGGTGGTCTGCTTGCGGAACTCTCCGCTGTTATCAACGTTCTGCGCATTGATACGCGCTTCGGACCAGTAGACTTTTGCATCCGCGTCCAGCCAGTCGTTGCCCTCTGGCGCGATACCGTAGGTCAATTGAGCATCACGCTGGATGGTAGAACGGTCTGTCATCGGATTGCTGCTGTCCGAGGCCTCGATGGTTTGCGGGTTTTTAGGTTCCTGCGATGCATTATTGTAGTAGCGCAATGAACCGCCCAGCGTCTGGGCGCTATCGATCTTCCAGCTTCCTTTCGCCAGCATATTGCTAATGGACTCGTCGTTTGGCGCGGTGCTGCCGTCACTTTGACGTAAATCACCGCGATCGCGGCTGGACCAAGACAACAGACCATCCAGCGTATCGGTGCGACCAAAGGCGCTGGCTCCCATGCCAATGCTGTGATCGCCCGTGGCACCGGTGCCAAATACGCGGAACCCGCTGTTTTTACCCACGTCGAGCAAATCCTTCGCATCGACCGTATCGTAGGAAATCACGCCGCCCAGTGCGCCGCTGCCGTACAGCAAGGCAGAAGGACCGCGTACCACCTCGATACGCTTGATCAATGCCGGATCGAGAAATGTGCTGTTAAGGTGGCCGGTATCGGTTCCCTGACGAACACCGTCAACCAGAATCAACACCCCGCGGCGATCGTAACCACGCAGATTCACATCCTGCCCATTAGTCCGCCCGGAGCCATCCAGGGTGATCCCCGGTACCCTACGCAGAAGATCGGCGGCAGAGCTGGCGGTTTGGTTTTCAGGGTCGGTCGCCTCAATGACGCTTACCATCATCGGTGCTTCAAAGGCGCTGCGGGCGTTGCCCGTCGCGGTGACGGTAATATCGTCAGCAGCAAAGGCGGCGGCAGGTAGGGCGCTGACAATCGCCAGCGCCAGCAGGGATGGGCGCAATGGCGCGGAATGCAGGTATGGCATAGCAACTCTCCATGTGGAAATCGAAAGTGCTGGCTGCCTGGGGATGACCTGGGTGGCTGGCGAAGAATAAAGTGTTTATTTAGTCAGAATGAGTTTTCCGGCATGTGTCTGGCGCAGCAAATACAGTTGGCCGTCATGCTCGATGATCACCCGTCCCTCGTCGCCAAGCAGACTTTTGCTGTCAATGCGGCGATCGGCTGGAGCAGGTATTGTGTTTGTTTTTATTGGCGTTGCCGCGCTGTTATCCGTACGTGACATAATGTTTATAAATGACAATCAATTTAACAATGATAATCATTATCAATAAACTGGAAAATTACGGCAAGTATTTTTGTGAAAATATTGTGACGGGATCAAATTTGGGGATTCGGTATGAACTGCGAACGACAGGCCGGGTAAGGCGAAACCGCCGCCCGGCAGGTATTTAAATTAAAATCGGCTCTCCACCGCCGCCGCCAGTTTATCCAGCAGCAGTTCGCTATCTTCCCAACTCAGACAAGGGTCAGTAATCGACTGGCCGTAAGTGATGGGTTGCCCGGCGACGACTTTTTGCGTGCCTTCCTTCAGGAAGCTTTCTGCCATGATCCCGGCAACGGCTGTTGAACCACTGCGGATCTGCTGGCAGATTTCGTCGCAAACGTCCAGTTGACGGCGGTGCTGTTTCTGGCAATTGCCGTGGCTGAAGTCCACCACCAGATGCTCCGGCAGGTCGAACTCATGCAACGTATCGCAGGCAGCAGCGATGTCCTCTGCATGATAGTTCGGCTTTTTGCCGCCGCGCATAATGATATGCCCGAAAGGGTTACCGCTGGTTTGATAGATGGTCATCTGGCCGTTTTTATCCGGCGAGAGGAACATATGGCTGGCGCGTGCGGCACGAATGGCGTCTACGGCGATATGCGTATTCCCGTCGGTGCCATTCTTAAAGCCGACCGGGCAGGAGAGCGCAGAGGCCATCTCGCGATGGATCTGGCTTTCGGTGGTACGTGCGCCAATCGCGCCCCAGCTGATCAGATCGGCAATAAATTGCCCGGTCACCATATCAAGGAATTCCGTCGCGGTCGGGACGCCAAGCTCGTTGACCTGAAGTAACAGCTTGCGCGCCAGCTCAATCCCGTGATTCACGCGATAGCTACCGTTCAAATCCGGATCGGAAATTAATCCTTTCCAGCCCACCACGGTGCGTGGCTTCTCAAAATAGGTACGCATCACGATTTCAAGGCGGTCCTGATGCTTATCGCGCAACACCTTAAGGCGCTTCGCATAGTCCATTGCAGCATCGAGATCGTGAATGGAGCATGGCCCAATAACCACCAACAAACGGCGATCTTCACCGTTGAGGATTTTTTCAATGCGACGGCGGGATGCGGTCACATGTTCCGCAACGCTCGCGGAAACAGGATGCCGCTGCGCCAGTTCTGCGGGCGTGACCAGGCTTTCGATACGCGCCGTGCGAAGTTCATCGGTTTTATTCATGGAATGTCTCAGAAATTTTTTGCTTCATCGGCAGACTACCGGAAGTGATGGGCATCACCTTAAACCAATCCCTGCTGATTTCAAGTTCGGGGCAATGCGGCCCCGAGAGTGAAAGCGATCATAACTGAAAATGAATTATCGTACTAGCATATTAGTACATACGACGGTTCAGCCCCATGATGTCGAGGATCTTAGTGGCGATTTCCTCAACGGAATAGTTGGTACTGTTGAGCCAGGGGATCTGGTTTTTACGGTATAAGGCCTCGACTTCAGAGACTTCCATCCGGCACTGGCGCATTGAGGCGTAGCGGCTGTTTTCACGACGCTCTTCACGAATGGCGGCAAGTCGCTCCGGATTAATGGTCAGACCAAACAGCTTGTGCTGCAACGGTTTCAGCGCCGCAGGCAGTATAAGATTATCCATATCATCGGCAATAAAGGGGTAGTTTGCCGCCCGAATACCAAACTGCATCGCCAGGTAGAGGCTGGTCGGGGTTTTACCGCAGCGTGAGACGCCCAGCAATATCACCTGTGCCTGATCGAGATTACGCATTGAAATGCCATCATCGTGGGCGAGGGTGTAATCAATCGCGGCGATACGCGCGTCGTATTTAATCAGGTTACCTGGATTAAGGCCGTGTGTTCGATGGGCAATTGGCGTGGGGTCCAGCTTTAACTCGCCCTGTAACGGGGCAACCAGCGCCTGGACGATATCCTGACAGAACCCTTCACTTTGCAAAATAATGGTGCGAATTTCGGGAATAACAATGGAATAAAACACCAACGGTCGCACGCCGCTTTGTTGATAAATGGCATCAATTTGCTCTTTGACCGCTTTAGCGCGGCTTTCGTTTTCCACAAACGGCAGCGTGATGCTGTTTATCGCCACCGGGAATTGCGACATGACCGCATGGCCGAGGACTTCGGCGGTGATTGCCGTACCATCAGAAATATAAAAAACGTGGCGATCGACAGCATTATCCATTTTATCCACCCTGAATATTGTAGCTAATTGACTGAAAGCATAAATTAAAAAAGTAAAAACCACAGCAAAGAACTTATCTTAATTATAAATGAAATGGTGTTTTTAATTTTAATGAAAAGTGGATTTCATTTTTCGAATAGTCGCTTTAGTTTGAGGGTTTTTAGAGGAATCTATAGGAATCATCGAGTTAGGCACTGATGGGAAAGTGTCCGAAAAGTCGAAAAATAAAAGTGCTTACACGATTCACCGTTTTTTTGCTGGGCATAAATATGCCAGTATAAATACGAAGTCAGGTGTTTCTTACTCCGATCAAATATCACAAAAGGATTGTTTCGATGTCCAACAATGGCTCGTCACCGCTGGTGCTTTGGTATAACCAACTCGGCATGAATGATGTAGACAGAGTTGGAGGCAAAAATGCCTCCCTGGGTGAAATGATTACAAATCTGTCCGGTATGGGTGTTTCCGTGCCGAATGGGTTTGCCACAACCGCCGATGCGTTTAACTATTTTTTAGACCAGAGCGGTGTAAACCAGCGCATTTATGACCTGCTGGACAAAACGGACATCGACGATGTCACCGAGCTTTCCAAAGCCGGTACCCAGATCCGCCAGTGGATTATCGACACACCTTTCCAGCCGGAACTGGAAAAAGCGATTCACGAAGCCTACAACCAGCTTTCTGCCGATGATGCTGACGCCTCGTTTGCCGTGCGCTCTTCAGCAACGGCAGAAGACATGCCGGACGCCTCTTTTGCGGGCCAACAGGAAACCTTCCTCAACGTGCAGGGCTATGACGCGGTGCTGGTGGCGGTGAAGCATGTGTTTGCTTCATTGTTCAACGACCGTGCGATTTCCTATCGTGTGCACCAGGGCTATGACCATCGCGGCGTCGCGCTTTCTGCTGGCGTGCAGCGTATGGTGCGTTCCGACGTTGCCTCCTCCGGCGTGATGTTCTCCATTGATACTGAATCCGGATTTGACCAGGTGGTGTTCATCACCTCCGCATGGGGTCTGGGTGAAATGGTCGTACAGGGCGCGGTTAATCCTGATGAATTCTACGTGCACAAGCCGACGCTGGCGGCCAATCGTCCGTCGATTGTTCGTCGCACGATGGGCTCGAAAAAAATCCGCATGATTTATGCCCCGAACCAGGAGCACGGTAAACAGGTCACTATTGAGGATGTGCCGCAGGAACAACGCGATCACTTCTCGCTGACCGATGCCGAAGTGCAGGAACTGGCGAAGCAGGCGGTGCAGATTGAGAAACACTACGGCCGCCCCATGGATATCGAGTGGGCGAAAGATGGCCATACCGGTAAGCTGTTCATCGTGCAGGCACGTCCGGAAACCGTCCGTTCTCGTGGTCAGGTCATGGAGCGTTACACGTTGCATGCGCAGGGTAAAATCGTGGCGGAAGGTCGCGCCATCGGTCATCGCATCGGCGCGGGTGCGGTGAAAGTGATTCACGATATCAGCGAAATGCACCGCATTCAGCCGGGCGACGTGCTGGTCACCGACATGACCGACCCGGACTGGGAACCGATCATGAAAAAAGCGGCCGCGATTGTCACAAACCGTGGCGGCCGTACCTGTCACGCGGCGATCATCGCCCGTGAACTGGGCATTCCCGCCGTGGTCGGCTGTGGCGATGCGACCGAACGGATGAAGGAAGACGAGAAAGTCACGGTCTCCTGCGCTGAAGGTGATACCGGTTATGTTTACGCCGATATCCTCGACTTTAGCGTGAAAAGCTCCAGCGTAGACACCATGCCCGATCTGCCGCTGAAGATCATGATGAACGTCGGTAACCCGGATCGGGCGTTTGATTTCGCCTGTCTGCCAAACGAGGGCGTCGGTCTGGCGCGTCTGGAATTCATCATCAACCGTATGATCGGGGTGCATCCTCGCGCGCTGCTGGAGTTTGACGACCAGGATGCCGCGATTCAGAAAGAAATTCGCGAAATGATGAAGGGCTACGACTCACCGAAAGAGTTCTATGTCGGTCGCCTTACCGAAGGGATCGCCACGCTGGGTGCGGCGTTCTACCCGAAACGAGTCATCGTGCGTCTATCGGACTTTAAGTCCAACGAATACGCGAACCTGGTCGGTGGTGAGCGCTACGAACCGGAAGAAGAAAACCCGATGCTGGGCTTCCGTGGAGCCGGACGCTACGTTGCTGACAGCTTCCGCGACTGCTTTGCGCTCGAATGTGACGCCGTAAAACGCGTGCGCAACGAGATGGGTCTGACTAACGTGGAGATCATGGTACCGTTCGTCCGTACCGTGGACCAGGCGAAAGCGGTGGTCGAGGAGTTAGCTCGTCAGGGTCTGAAGCGCGGCGAGAACGGGCTTAAAATCATCATGATGTGTGAGATCCCATCCAATGCCCTGCTGGCAGAGCAGTTCCTGGAACACTTCGATGGCTTCTCTATCGGCTCCAACGATATGACGCAGCTCACGCTGGGTCTGGATCGCGACTCTGGCGTGGTTTCCGAGCTGTTCGATGAACGTAACGACGCGGTGAAAGCGCTGCTGTCGATGTCTATCCGCGCCGCGAAGAAACAGGGCAAATACGTTGGGATTTGCGGTCAGGGTCCGTCCGACCATGAAGATTTTGCCGCATGGCTGATGGAAGAAGGGATTGATAGTTTATCTCTGAACCCAGATACCGTGGTGCAAACCTGGCTGAGCCTGGCGGAACTGAATAAGTAAATCTGAGTAAACCTCACTCCTGACTAATATGATGGTGGGAGTGAGGTGGTTTTCGCTTATCTGGCATTCTGATTCTGCGCCGGTGCTTGTCGGCTCCATGCGTCGCTGTACTTAATCATGCCTTGTGGATAGAACCATTCGATGCCGGTATAGCGAATGCCGACAGACTCAATCATATTTGCGGAACGAGAGCCCGGAATATAGGTGTGATTTGCGCGGGCATACATCACCACAACGCTGTCCATGGTCACTCTGTAAACTTCACGCTCGATGCCAGATTCGGCAATTTCATAATACCGAACTTCCGCTTTTTGTAATCGTCGACCTTCACAAACGCAGATGGCCAGATAAGGGCTGACTTTATCGATTTGTTTATGAAGCGTAAACGCATCATGTTGCCGGGTTCCACCCATTCTTCCAGTGTGGGGGTCGACAGGCTGACTCACACCGTAACTGCTGCTCATGATTTCTGTCGCACCTTCGCGGCCTAAAACTTTACAGTCGCCATTAACGAGTATTCCATTTTCATCGTATAGAAATAAATAAGCGGGTAATGACATGATTATCTCCCTAGGCCAATAATTTTATTTTCATTATCAATAATGAAAGTGTAATAGTAATTTTTAAAATTTAATGTATAGCTTGCACCATACATGACGCCTTTTTTGAACGTTATATTAAAACAGGTTTGCGGATAGTAGAAATTTACATTGGCATTGGAGAGGATATCCTCGTAGGCTTTTCCGTTAGTAAAAATTTTGTAACGGGTTAGCAAGTCATCTTTGTTAACACTGAAGCATACGCGATCTCCTTCAATGTAAATGGGTTTCCACTCACTCATTTTTCCACCATCCTTACCGGGACAACCTGCCAAAGCGAGAAGAAAGGGGATGAGAAGTAAAGGTTTTTTCATAGTAGAATATCACCTAATATGTCTTCATATTTCGTTAAAAACTCACTGTCTGTTTTTGAGCAGTCATAATCTCTGAGCTGTATCAGATAAGTATTGTTGTAAGACCCGTAAGTCCTGACTAACCAGTAATCACTGACTAATGAAGCCTGTTGTTCTAAACTGTAATCAAGTAAATTAGATTGATCCAGACTATAGCTATAATCAGCAGCCCATGAAAATGCGCCTCGAGTTCGTACCCACATACCTCTCTGATGCTGCCAAACGTGCATCATTTCGTGCATGAATAAATGTTGTTCTTCAATCTTGTGTTTGAGAGGCATTGAAAAGTCATCTTCATAGGTTTCCTCTCTGAACCACATTTCTCCGTTTGGCGTCATCGCGGTTTTGGCTGACTGAAGATTAAATGGTAAATAGCTCTCCAGGTGAATCCATACCTGATGATAGTGAATACTGAAACCGAAAAGAGAACTGGCTAAATTAATTTCTCCCAACGTTAAACGTCTTAATCCACCCTCTTTAATCGCATCATATCTTACAGGTTCATGAAACATGGTTATAACCCTCCATTCGATGCGGGTATGTTAGCACCTCAGAACCAATAAACAATTATTTAAATAATGAATACGTTAGTATTAAAAATAAGAATAGTGAATTATGAGAACGCGTAATGATAGTCGCTAATAACGCCTTTAATAAAAAGCTTCAGGAGTTGCACCTGGTGTTTAAGACCTGTACATAGCATGGATAATGCAAGTGCGCTCAAAAAAACCATAAAAAAAAGCCCTTCGTGGGAGAAGGGCAAAGACTACACACAGCAATTCGTTGTTTCACTCAGGGGATTTCCATGCTTATAAATCAACGTGTTGATTCATAACCGTGACCTAATAGTAGGCATGCTCCCTTTTTGCGTCGATAAGATTCGTCTCAATACTTTAAGAGGCGTGAAGATTATGTGAGAAGAATGAGGGACTCAGCGGAAGAATTGCGGGTCGGACCAGAGTTCAGTAAATATATTGATAAGTACCGCTTAAGTATCAGGCGGGTTCCCCCGCCTGATTCAGGCCTATTGCTTGTTCTTATCTTGCAGCGTTTCGAGTTCGTGAAGCACCACGTCCGGATCGGTCGCTGGCGGTGGGATTTCATGTACCCATGCAGAGAACAGACGCCAGGTAACGGCCAGCAATACGGGACCGATAAACAAGCCGATCATGCCGAACGCAATCAACCCGCCGATGACGCCCGACAGAATCAGAATCAACGGCAAGTCTGCGCCCATGCGAATCAGCATCGGGCGGATAACGTTATCCATCGTACCGACCACGCAGCTCCACACCAGCAGCACCGTCCCCCAGGTGGTATCACCCGTCCAGTAGAGCCAGATAATGCACGGGATCAGCACCAGTAATGGCCCAAGCTGCGCCAGGCAGGTCAGAATCATGATGACGGTAAAAATGGTAGCGTAAGGCACGCCCGTAATCGCCAGACCAATCCCGCCGAGAACCGCCTGCACCAGTGCGGTGACCACCACGCCGAGCGCAACGGCACGTACCGCTTGTGCCGCCAGCAGAACAGCAGCATCACCGCGCGGCCCCGCAAGGCGCGTTGCGAAATGACGGATGCCCAGCGCCACTTGTTCACCCCGCCAGTACAGCAGGGCGCTGAAAAGCAGCATCAGCGTACAGTGCATCATAAAGCGACCAATGTGCGCCGCTTGCCCCACAAACCAGGTTGTCGTGGTGCCGATATACGGGCGCACTTTCGCCATAATGGCGCTGCCGCCCATCTCCAGCAGGCTGTGCCAGCCGCTATAGAGTTTGGCGCCGACAACAGGAATACTGTTTAACCAGGCCAGATCGGGAAGGGTCATATCACCACTGGAGATGGCGCGAATCACCGGCCCACTGGTATCCACCAGGCTATTCACCAGCAGGGCGATAGGAATAATGAAGACTAAGAAAAGCAGTAATGTCATGACCAGCACGGCGAGCGCGCGGCGGCCAAACAACAGTTTCTGCAAACGTAACAGCAGAGGCCAGGTGGCGACCACCACCGTACCGGCCCAGGCGAATCCCAGAACAAAAGGGCGAACAATCCACAGACACGCAATAATCATGATTGCTAAAAACAGCACCGACAGCAAAATTTGCGCAACATCCCTGGGCTGACGAAGATTGACCATAAATGAAACTTCCTTAGATGACACCAGCCAGGCTGGCGGGAACATAAAACCGCGTCTTACTAATCATTAGTGATTCCTGCGATTTTTGACAGGCGGATTTTGCCTGTAATTCTGCTGAGCGTATAAGAAAAAAATGTGATAAAACTTTTGTTATACAACGCAAACGATTCCCACAACACTAATTAGGGTCGACAGTAATGATCCCACTGATTTCTCAGGCACCCGGCGTCGTTCAGCTGGTGCTGAATTATTTGCAGGCACTGGAGCAACAAGGTTTTACAGGTGATACCGCCACAAGCTATGCCGACAGGCTGACGATGGCGACCGATAACAGCATCTACCAGCTACTTCCTGATGCCGTCGTTTTCCCTCGATCAACCGCTGATGTGGCGCTGCTAGCCCGTCTGGCTTCGCAGGAGCGCTTCGCGTCGTTAATCTTCACCCCGCGCGGTGGCGGGACGGGGACCAATGGTCAGGCCCTGAACCAGGGCATCATCATCGATATGTCGCGCTATATGAACCGCATCATTGAGATCAATCCTGAAGAGGGTTGGGTGCGCGTAGAAGCGGGCGTGATTAAAGACCAGCTAAACCAGTTCCTTAAACCGTACGGTTATTTCTTTGCGCCTGAGCTGTCAACCAGCAACCGCGCCACGCTTGGGGGGATGATCAACACCGATGCCTCCGGGCAGGGGTCGCTGGTCTACGGCAAAACGTCCGATCACGTCATGGGCGTGCGTGCGGTATTGCTGGGGGGCGATATTCTTGATACGCGCCCGATGCCGGTTGCGCTTGCCGAAACGCTCGGTGACGAGAACACCACGTCAGGACGCATTTATCGCACCGTGCTGGAAAGCTGTCGCGAAAACCGTCAGTTGATTATCGATAAGTTCCCGAAACTCAACCGTTTCCTGACCGGGTACGATTTGCGTCATGTCTTTAATGACGACATGAGCGAATTTGACTTAACGCGCATTCTGACCGGTTCTGAAGGCACGCTGGCTTTTGTCACCGAAGCGCGTCTGGATATCACCCGTCTGCCAAAAGTGCGCCGCCTGGTCAACGTCAAATATAACTCCTTTGATTCCGCCCTGCGTAATGCACCCTTTATGGTGGATGCCCGCGCGCTGTCGGTAGAAACGGTCGATTCCAAGGTACTGAACCTGGCGCGAGAGGATATCGTCTGGCACTCGGTCAGCGAGCTGATTACCGATGTACCCGATAAAGAGATGCTGGGGCTAAACATCGTTGAATTTGCGGGCGATGACGCTGAGCTTATTGAAAGTCAGGTGTCGTCGTTGTGCCATCGTCTGGACGAGCTCATCGTCCGGGGAGAAGGCGGCGTGATAGGCTGGCAGCTGTGCAACGATCTTTCCGGTATCGAGCGCATCTACGCGATGCGTAAGAAAGCGGTCGGTCTGCTGGGGAATGCCAAAGGCACGGCAAAACCGATCCCGTTTGCGGAAGATACCTGCGTACCGCCGGAACATCTGGCGGATTACATCGTTGAGTTCCGCGCGCTGCTGGATTCCCACGGCTTGAGTTACGGCATGTTTGGCCACGTGGATGCGGGCGTGCTGCACGTTCGCCCGGCGCTGGACATGTGCGATCCGCAGCAGGAGATCCTGATGAAGCGGATTTCCGACGACGTGGTAGCCCTCACGGCGAAATACGGTGGCTTGCTGTGGGGGGAACACGGGAAAGGTTTCCGCGCTGAATACAGCCCGGCTTTCTTTGGCGAGCAGCTTTTTGGCGAACTACGCAAAGTGAAAGCCGCATTCGATCCCGATAACCGTCTTAACCCCGGCAAGATTTGTCCGCCAGCGGGCGTTGACGATCCGATGATGCAGGTCGATGCCGTGAAGCGCGGCACTTTCGACAGGCAGATCCCCATTTCGGTGCGTTCATCGTGGCGCGGGGCGATGGAGTGTAACGGGAACGGATTGTGCTTTAACTTCGATGTGAACAGCCCGATGTGTCCGTCGATGAAAATCACCAGCAATCGCATTCACTCCCCGAAAGGGCGCGCCACGCTGGTACGCGAATGGCTGCGACTGTTGGCCGATCGCGGCGTCGATCCGCTGAAACTGGAAAGCGATCTGCCAGAAAAACGCGCCAGCCTGCGCGCCCTGATCGAGCGTTCACGAAATAGCTGGCATGCAAGAAAGGGCGAATACGATTTTTCACACGAGGTGAAGGAGGCGATGTCCGGCTGTCTGGCCTGTAAAGCCTGCTCCACGCAATGCCCCATCAAAATCGACGTACCGGAGTTCCGCTCGCGCTTCTTGCAGCTGTATCACTCGCGTTATCTGCGCCCGATGCGCGATCATCTGGTGGCAACCGTTGAGACCTACGCCCCGCTAATGGCTCGTGCGCCAAAAACGTTTAACTTCTTTATCAATCAGCCGCTGGTGCGCAAGCTGTCTCAGAAACATATCGGTATGGTCGATCTGCCGCTGCTCTCTACGCCGTCTTTACAGCGCGAGCTGGTGGGGCACCGTTCCGCAAATATGACGCTGGAACAGCTTGAAGCAATGAGCGATGAGCAAAAAGCGAAAACCGTGCTGGTGGTGCAGGATCCTTTTACCAGCTACTACGATGCGCAAGTTGTTGCCGATTTTGTGCGTTTAGTGGAGCGAGTGGGTTATCAGCCGGTGGTGCTGCCTTTCTCGCCGAACGGTAAGGCTCAGCACATTAAAGGTTTCCTCAACCGCTTCGCGAAAACCGCGCAGAAAACGTCTGATTTCCTCAACCGGGTGGCGCAGCTCGGCATGCCAATGGTCGGCGTCGATCCGGCGCTGGTGCTGTGCTATCGCGATGAGTACAAGCAGGCATTGGGCGACAAGCGTGGGGAATTCCACGTGATGCTGGTGCACGAGTGGTTACCTGCCGCGTTGCAGACCGCTGTCACGAACGACGTGAGCGGAGAATCCTGGTATCTGTTTGGTCATTGCACCGAAGTGACTGCGCTACCCGCCGCCACCGCCCAGTGGGCCTCCATTTTCGCCCGCTTTGGCGCGAAGCTTGAAAACGTCAGCGTCGGCTGCTGCGGGATGGCAGGAACCTACGGGCATGAAGTAAAAAATCACGCCAACTCGCTCGGGATATACGAGCTGTCCTGGCACCAGGCGATGCAACGTCTGCCGCGAAACCGCTGTCTGGCAACGGGGTATTCCTGCCGTAGCCAGGTGAAGCGCGTTGAAGGCAGCGGTGTACGCCATCCCTTACAGGCTTTACTGGAGATTATTGGATGATCTGGAAAAGAGCAGTGACGCTACAGGCGCTCAATGCGATGGGCGAAGGAAATATGGTTGGTCTGCTGGATATCCAGTTCAGCCGAATCGGTGAAAACGATATCGAAGCAACCATGCCGGTAGACAGTCGCACGCATCAACCGTTTGGCCTGCTGCACGGCGGCGCGTCCGTGGTGCTGGCCGAGACGCTGGGCTCGGTGGCCGGTTATCTGTGTACGGAAGGGGAGCAAAAAGTGGTGGGGCTTGAAGTTAACGCCAACCATATCCGTTCTGTCCGTAGCGGACGTGTACGCGGTGTATGTCGTGCTCTTCATGCTGGCGGGCGTCATCAGGTGTGGCAAATTGATATTTTTGATGAGCAGGAACGCCTGTGCTGCTCGTCGCGTCTGACGACGGCGGTAGTTTAAAGCGGGGGGCAACATCGGATATGTTTTGTTTTTGGTCAAAAATCGGCCAGTGAAAAGTGCTATACTGGTCAGGTTTTAACCATCAACGAGGATATTATGGATACCGAATTAAGCCCAACCAAGCTGGCAGTGGAATTTTTACGTCGCGATAAGAGCAATCTTTCTCCGGCACAGTATCTGAAAAAGCTCAAGCAGCTTGAACTGGAGTTTGCCGATTTGCTCTCGCTCTCTTCGATGGAACTTAAAGAAGAGATCTACTTTGCCTGGCGGTTGGGCGTTCACGTCCATTGATTGTTGAACCTTGTAAATAGGCCGCCTCTGCGGCCTTTTTTTATTTATGTAGCCTAAGTGATGACCGTTATATAACCACAAATGGATAATGGTTTATCCCGTCTAATAACCCTATAATCTCCGTCCCTTTTCATGTCTTAAGTTTAAGCTGGAGGATACATGGAGTTTAGCCGGAGGCAGTTCTTTAAGATCTGCGCGGGCGGTATGGCAGGAACAACTGTTGCATCTCTCGGATTCTTATCATCTTTTTCCGCTCAGGCGGAAACACGTCAATACAAACTCTTAAAAGCAAAAGAGACGCGTAATAACTGTACATATTGCTCCGTTGGTTGCGGCATGATCATGTATAGCCTCGGCGACGATGCCAAAAACGTCAGACAACGTATTTATCACGTCGAAGGCGACTCGGATCATCCGGTCAGTCGCGGCTCGCTGTGCCCGAAAGGGGCAGGGGTGCTGGATTATATTCACAGCGATAATCGCCTGCTTTATCCCGAATATCGTGCGCCGGGCTCGGACAAATGGCAGCGCATCTCCTGGGACGATGCTATCGAGCGCATTGCTCGTCTGATGAAGGCCGATCGCGATGCCAATTTTATCGAGACAAACCCACAAGGGCTAACGGTCAACCGCTGGACTACCACGGGTATGCTGTGCTCGTCGGCAGCCAGTAATGAAACCGGTATTCTTGACGGCAAATTTGCCCGCGCGCTGGGCATGGTGGCGATCGACTGCCAGGCTCGTCTTTGCCATGGCCCCACCGTTGCCGCGCTGGCACCCACTTTTGGCCGCGGTGCGATGACCAATAACTGGGTCGACATTAAAAACGCCAACGTGGTGCTGATCATGGGCGGTAATGCCGCCGAGGCTCACCCGGTCGGTTTTAAATGGGTGATTGAAGCGCAAACCAAAAACGACGCCACGGTGGTGGTGGTCGATCCTCGTTTCAACCGCAGCGCGGCGGTGGCCGATCTGTATGCCCCCATTCGCGCTGGTTCCGATACCGCCTTCCTGCTGGGGGCCATCCGATACCTTATCGAGCATAACGCTATCCAGCACGAATACGTCCTCGCCTATACCAACGCCGGGCTGATCGTTCGCGAAGACTACGCTTTCGATGACGGATTATTCAGCGGCTACGACGCCGACAAGCGCCAGTACGATAAATCGAGCTGGTGCTATCAACTGGACGAGCAGGGTAACGCACTGCGTGATGACACGCTCAGCCATCCTCGCTGCGTCTGGAATTTGCTGAAAAACCACGTTGATCGCTACACGCCGGAGATGGTCAACCGTCTTTGCGGAACCTCGATTGATGATTTCAACCGTATCTGTGAGATCCTCGCCAGCACCAGCGTGCCGGATCGCACGGCGACGATTTTGTACGCGCTGGGCTGGACGCACCATTCGGCGGGTGCGCAGATCATCCGTGCGGCAGCAATGCTACAGCTGCTGCTGGGTAATATTGGCATGGCGGGCGGGGGTGTTAACGCGCTGCGCGGCCACTCTAATATTCAGGGCTATACCGATTTGGGTTTGCTCTCGACCAATCTGCCGGGCTATATGCCGCTACCGTCTGAAAAACAGCCGGATTATCAGACCTATATTTCACAGATCACTCCGCCATCTCTGGGCCTGAATGAGGTCAACTACTGGCAAAATACGCCGAAGTTCTTCATCAGCATGATGAAAAGCTTCTGGGGCGAGCACGCCACGGCTGACAATAACTGGGGCTACGACTGGCTACCGAAATGGGATCGTCTGTATGACGTTATGACCCAGGCCAAGTTAATGCTTGAGGGTAAAATCAACGGCTACATCGTGCAGGGGTTTAACCCGCTGGCGGCGTTCCCGGATAAAAACAAATCGTCCCGCGCGCTTTCGAAGCTGAAATACATGGTGGTTATCGATCCGCTGGTCACCGAGTCCTCCACCTTCTGGCAGCATCACGGCGAAATGAACGACGTCAACCCAGCGGATATTCAGACCGAAGTCTTCCGTCTGCCGTCGTCCTGCTTTGCAGAAGAAGACGGGTCGATTGCCAACTCCGGGCGCTGGCTGCAATGGCACTGGGCGGCGGCCGAGCCACCGGGTGAAGCGATGCACGATGGTAAAATTCTGGGCCGCTTGTTCATGCGCCTGCGTGAACTGTATCAGGCTGAAGGCGGGGCAAATCCTGCTCCGGTGCTGAATATGTCGTGGAACTACAAAAATCCGCGCGATCCGCATCCGGAAGAGATCGCTCGCGAAGCTAACGGCACGGCGCTGGTGGATCTCTTTGATGACCAGGGTCAGTTGGTTGCGAAGAAAGGTCAGCAGCTCAACAGTTTTGCGCAACTGCGTGACGATGGCAGCACCAGCAGTTTCTGCTGGGTGTACTGTGGAAGCTGGACCGAGCAGGGTAATCAGATGGCGAACCGCGATAACAGCGATCCATACGGACTGGGCTGTACGCCAGGCTGGGCGTGGTCATGGCCGGCAAACCGTCGCATCCTGTATAACCGCGCCTCTGCCGATCCTGCCGGTCAACCCTGGGACAGTAAACGAGCGCTACTGCACTGGGATGGCAAAAAATGGACGGGTCAGGACGTGGCGGACTATAACGCCTCGGCACCGGGCAGTAACGTCGGGCCATTTATCATGAACCCGGAAGGCGTGGCGCGCCTCTTCTCCATCGACAAGATGAATGACGGCCCGTTCCCGGAGCACTACGAACCGATAGAGTCGCCGATTGGCACCAATCCGCTGCATCCAGACGTGATCTCAAGCCCCGTTGCGCGCGTGTTTAAAGAAGACTTGCCCAACATGGGCAAAGCGGACGAGTTCCCCTACGTCGCCACCACCTATTCCATCACCGAGCTATTCCGTCACTGGACTAAACATTCGCGCCTGAACGCTATCGCTCAGCCGGACCAGTTTATTGAGATTGGCGAAGCGCTGGCACAGGAGAAGGGCATTGCTGCCGGGGATGAGGTGAAAGTGATGTCGAAGCGCGGTTACATCAAAGCCAAAGCGGTGGTGACCAAACGCCTGCAAACCCTGACGATCGACGGTCGCAAAGTCAATACCGTCGGCATTCCGTGCCACTGGGGCTTTGAGGGCGCGACGCGTAAAGGATTCCTGGCTAATACGTTGACGCCATCCGTGGGCGACGCCAACTCGCAAACGCCGGAATACAAGGCGTTTTTAGTCGACATCGAGAAGGCGTAAGGGAGGCCACGTATGTCTATGCAATCACAAGATATTATCAAACGTTCGGCCACCAACGGCTTCACGCCGCCCCCGCAGGCGCGGGATTTCAAAACGGAAGTCGCCAAGCTGATTGATGTGTCCACCTGTATCGGCTGTAAAGGTTGTCAGGTGGCCTGTTCAGAATGGAATGATATTCGCGACGAAGTGGGCGTGTGTGAAGGCGTATACGATAACCCGATGGATTTGAGCGCCAAGTCCTGGACAGTGATGCGCTTTAGCGAAACCACGCAGAACAACAAGCTGGAGTGGCTGATCCGCAAGGACGGCTGTATGCACTGCGCGGATCCGGGCTGCCTCAAGGCTTGTCCGTCAGCCGGGGCCATTATCCAGTACGCCAACGGGATTGTAGATTTTCAGTCCGATCACTGTATTGGCTGCGGCTATTGCATCGCCGGCTGCCCGTTCAATATTCCACGCCTGAACCCCGACGATAATCGGGTCTACAAATGTACGTTGTGCGTAGACCGCGTCAGCGTCGGTCAGGAACCGGCCTGTGTGAAAACCTGCCCGACCGGAGCGATTCATTTCGGCAGCAAAAAAGAGATGCTCGAGATGGGTGACGCGCGCGTGGCGCAGCTTAAAAAACGCGGTTATGCCAATGCGGGCGTCTACAACCCGCAGGGGGTAGGCGGTACGCATGTGATGTATGTTCTGCACCATGCCGACCAGCCGGATCTTTATCACAACCTGCCGAACGATCCGAAAATCGACGTACCGGTCAACCTGTGGAAGGGCATTCTCAAACCGCTGTCGGCGGCCGGATTCATCGTCACCTTTGCCGGGCTGATTTATCACTATATCGGCGTGGGGCCAAACAAAGAGACGGACGATGACGAAGAGGAGAACGATCATGAGTAAGAGCAAAATGATCCTGCGCACCAGGTTTATCGATCGCGCGTGTCACTGGACGGTGGTGATTTGCTTCTTCCTGGTGTCGCTTTCCGGTATTGCGCTGTTTTTCCCAACGCTTCAGTGGCTAACGGAAACTTTCGGCACGCCGCAAATGGGGCGTATTCTGCACCCGTTTTTCGGCGTGCTGATCTTCTTTGCCCTGATGTTTATGTTTGTACGCTTTGTTCATCACAATATCCCGGATAAACAGGATCTTCCCTGGATTAAGGGCATCGTTGAGGTGCTGAAAGGCAACGAGCATAAGGTGGCGAACGTCGGCAAATATAACGCCGGGCAGAAAATGATGTTCTGGACCATCATGAGCATGATTTTTGTGCTGCTGGCAACGGGCGTGATTATCTGGCGTCCGTACTTTGCTCACTACTTCCCGATTAAGCTGGTGCGCTGGAGCCTGTTAATCCACGCCACGTCGGCAATTATTTTGATTCATGCGATCCTTATTCATATGTATATGGCGTTCTGGGTGAAGGGATCGATTAAAGGGATGATCGAAGGGAAGGTGAGTCGCCGCTGGGCGAAAAAACACCATCCTCGTTGGTATCGTGAGGTCGAGGCCGAAGAGCAACGTAAAGAGTAGCTCAAACAAGAGGCTCGCGTTGCGAGCCTTATTTCTAACAGTGAGACAACTGGGGTGATACAGCTTAAGATTTTTATGCGGTTATGATCTGTCTTGCCTGCTGTTGATGAGTTAAGTGCGGCGTAGAACCACCTCTTTTCCCTGTTGAGCATCCTTTAATGTTTGCTCAGCAACATTGCGTTCAGAACTTTTCAGGCAGCATGTTGACCTTCTGCAAAATACCTCGATTTATCTCGATATAACCCCCCTCCCGTAACGCAGCAAGAATGCGCATAACGCCGCTGCGTGAAAGGTTAGTCTTCCCTCTGATATAGTGCTCGGCGGTGATGTTTTCCCGCAGGCTGGCATCCTCGCTGAGCAATACTAACAGTTGCTCTCGAACTATTTCATACGAAGTCGGGGCAGTGAGTTGCTGATTGAATAGGAAAAGTTTACCGGAGACCACCATCATATGTTTTGCCAGCACTTCCCAGAGCGCGTGCTTGTCGATGACCTCGCAGGCTTTATCCAGCGGAAGAATCCCGATTTCACACAGCGTCAGGGTTTTTATATAGCCGTCTATCTTCATTTCGGTCATGTTGGCAGTCCCGATAAGCCCTGGCGCGGAAAAGGACATAATCGCCGTATCGTCGCTCTGGCGATGAACAAAGGCCCGGCCTTTCAATATTAAATAACAATACCATTCATTACCCACTTTCAAGCTCAGACGGCGACGGGGAAGGATCTGTTTTACGATCGCCTCCCGCTGGAGATGCTCGACCAGAGTTTGGGCAAAATCTGAGGTGCGCGTAATAAACGACGGCGTCAGGGTCTTTGACATGTCACATTTCCCTTTCGAGAACAAGTTCATGATGAAGGGAAGTATAGTGTTTCTGATAAACCGTCACCTTTTTTTTGCAGAAACGCGAAGAATCTTGTCACCCATGATTAATACTTTAACGGAAGTGAATCGATACGAACGAGAACGCCACGCTCCAACGTGATACAGCCTGCATCACGTAAAGTGGCGATGATGCGCATAACGCCGCTTCGTGAAAGATAGGTCCGACTCAAAATGTAATTGGCTGCGGTGATGCTACAGCGCGTTTGCTCGGACTCCCTCATTAACTCCTGGAGCTGAAAGCGAATAATTTCGTAGGACGACATCTGCGAAATAGCAGAGCTATGGTCATAGATACGCGACGCGGTATAGACCAGTAGCTTACACAGGCTCTGCCAGACGTTGCAGCTCTCAATAACAAGATTGAATCGCTCCAGCGACAGACGACTCATTCTGGCATTTTCCGTCACCCGAATATAAAGATTTTCCGTTTGCGAAAGTTGATTGCTGACGCCAAGAATAAAGACTGATTTTTCAGAGTTCATCACCATACCGTCGCCGCGACGGTTTAACGTTACGCTTCCTTCATGCAATAAATAACATGTTCTTTTGCCACGAATGCCATATCGTAGAATTTCGCCTTTTTTAGCCTTGAACGGCTCGCAGAAAGGTTCGATATTTTCAATCAGATGCGCGATATCAGCGATGGGTTTAATGGCCTGCGCAGATTCGCTCAGCAGGAGATCTCCTGCCGACATTTTTGTATTCATAGTTTACTCAATGCGTCATTGATATTTTATGGATAATATTTTCTGTGGATTATGTTTTTAGGTTTTGAGAAAATAAATGTAATATTGGTGTCATAGTAGACTACTAGGTTAACAAATTTTTAATAAGTGTATATGTGGCTTGCAATAGCGGAACGCACCGTGTTGACTAATTGTTAATAACAAAGTCTACAGTTGGCTTGCAAAGGGTTTGAGTTAATCAGAAAAACCCTATAAATTTCACTCCAGCAAATAAATATGACAAAACAAAGTTACAAAGTGATGCTTTGCGTCTGTTTATTGCACCCTGGAAAAGAAATATTTGGCACACAATAAATGACTATATAGTCATGTGGATGTTGCTGCCTGAGTTTCGGTTATCAATAAAGTTAATTAAGGAAATTGTTTCATGAAAAAGAATATTATCGTTGCTGTTATCGTTGCTACTGCTGCTCTGTCTATGTCCAACGCGTTTGCTGCTGCTGGCACCGTGAACTTCAATGGTGAAATTCTGGACGCAGCGTGTACCGTAGACGTCGGTTCTCAGAACCAAACCGTTGAACTGGGCAAATATAATAAATCTGAATTTGCTGCTGCTGGCGACGTGACTGCTGCAACCAAGTTCAATATCGTACTGAAAGACTGCCCAGAAACGGTAACCTCTGCAGCTGTACGTTTTGACGGTAAGCCGGAAGCGTCTAACTCTGCTCTTCTGGCTATCGACAGCACCGTAGCAGGCGCCGCAACTGGCGTAGCTATCAACCTGATGACCGCTGACAAAGCTCAGCTGCCACTGCACGGTTCTAACGGTTACAGCTACACGCTGACTTCTGCTGCTGATAACACTCTGGACTTCTTCGCCCAGTACAAATCTACCGTTGATACCGTGACCGCGGGCCCGGCAAATTCTGTGGCTAACTTCTCTGTTGTATATAACTAATTTTCCTGGCCGGAAAACGACTGGGGCCAGCCTGCCGGCCCCTTTTTTTATCGAGGTATAGAATGAACTTCCTGAGCAAAACTTTAATTGCCTGTGTGGCATTTTCTGCGGGAATAACCGCAGCCAACGCTGGTGTGATTATCGGCGGCACGCGTGTTATTTATGACGGCAATAAAAAGGAATCCTCTATTAGCGTGAATAACCCGGACACGACGCCGTATTTGATTCAGTCGTGGGTAGAAACGCCAAATGGGGGGGCTGAGAAAGCTCCTTTTATCGTCACGCCGCCTTTATATCGTCTGGACAAAGATCAGCAGAATGTCGAGCGCATCGTGATGACCGGTGCCTTACCGCAGGATAAAGAATCCTTATATTGGCTGAATATTAAAGCCATTCCTGCGGCGCCCGCAAAAGATAATACGTTACAGATTGCGGTGAAAACGCGAATTAAGCTGATTTACCGTCCGGCAGGTTTAAAAGGCACGCTACCAGAAGAGCAGGCGGACAAATTAACCTGGCAGCGCGCCGGGAACCAAATTCAGGTGACGAACCCAACCAGTTTCGTGATGAACTTCAATGAAATTAATGTCAGCGGCAAAAAGCTGGAAGCGGTGAGCTATGTCCTGCCGGGCGCCTCGGCACGTTTCGATTTGCCGAAAGCGGTAAGCGGCGGGGCGGTGACCTTCAAAATTATTAACGATTACGGCGGTACGGGAACCGTGCATAACGCCAGCATTTAATATCGCAACTGAATAAGGACACTACAGTTTTTATCACGGCGGAGTAAGTTTTTGATGAATAGCACAACGCAGGGAAAAAAATTCAAACCTGCAAAACTGGCCTGTTTGGTAGCGTTTATTTTGGCGGGTGTCTCGCATTCCGCCCACGCGCGCGATTATTTTAACCCTGAACTGATCGAGCTGGATAACCCGGGTATGAAGGGTGCAGACCTTTCAGCCTTTGAATCCGGCTCACAGCTGCCCGGCACCTATCGCGTGGATGTGGTACTTGGCGATCAGGTTGTGGACACGCGTGCGATTGAGTTCGCCGCACAAAAAGGAACGGATGGTGAAGAGTCGCTCCAGCCCTGCCTGAGCGTTGAGCAGCTAAAAGCCTGGGGCGTAAAAACCGAGCTGTTCCCTGATCTGTCTGCGGACGGCAAATGCGCCAGACTGGCGGCCATTCCGCAGGCTTCGGCTGAATTTTTGTTTAGCGCACAGCGTCTGAACATTAGTATTCCGCAGGCGGCCCTTTCACCGCAGGCGCGCGGCTATGTCCCACCTGAAATGTGGGACGAAGGTATTACCGCCGCGATGCTGAACTACAGCCTGAGTGGCTCTAATAACTGGGCGCGTAACGGCAACGGCAGCGATACCAACAGCCAGTATGCGAACCTGCGTCCGGGCGTGAATATCGGTCCATGGCGGTTGCGGAATTACACTACCTGGAATCGCGACAGCAGCGGTAACGCTAAGTGGGACACGGTTTACACCTATGCGCAGCGGGCGATTATTCCCCTCAGGGCACAGCTGACCACCGGGGACAGCTCTGCACCGGCGGATATTTTCGACAGTATGCCGTTTCGCGGCGCGCAGCTGGCCTCTGACGACGACATGATGCCGGACTCATTAAAAGGTTACGCCCCAGTGGTGCGTGGGATTGCCCGCACCAACGCGCAGGTGATTATTCGCCAGAACGGCTACCAGATTTACCAAAGCTATGTTTCCCCGGGTGCGTTTGAAATTAACGATATGTACCCGACGGGCGGCGCAGGGGATCTCGACGTTACCATTAAGGAAAGCGACGGCAGCGAGCAGCACTTTACCGTGGCGTTCGCCTCGTTACCGGTGCTCCAGCGCGAAGGGCGATTCAAGTATGCGCTGACCGGCGGTCAGTATCGTTCTTATAACAGCGACGTTGATAAAACACCGTTCGGGCAGATGACCGGGATATATGGTCTGCCACACGGTTTTACCCTCTACGGCGGGTTGCAGGAATCGAGCAAGTATCAGTCGATTGCGGCTGGTGTGGGTAAAAATATGGGTGATTTCGGTGCGTTTTCAACCGACGTGACCCAGGCGTGGTCAACGCCCAAAGACCAGGAAAAAAGCAGCGGACAGTCGTGGCGTATTCGCTACAGCAAGAACTTTGTCGACACGGGGACGAACTTCGCTATCGCCGGTTATCGCTATTCGACCAGTGGTTACTACGGCATGCAGGAAGTGCTGGATTCCTACGGTGACAGCCGCGCGTTACAGGACCGTCGCCGCAACCGCATGGAGCTGACCATGAGTCAGAACATCGGTCAGAACCTCGGTTCGATGATGTTAAGTGCGGTGAAAGAGGATTACTGGAATTCCGGTAAAACCATGGAGTCGTACAGCGCCGGGTATAACAACTCGTGGGAAAGCATCAGTTACGGCGTGACCTATACCTACAGCAAAAACGGCAGTACCGACAGCTACGGTAAAACCACGAGCTACGACAAGGATCAGCAGCTGGCGTTTAACATCAGCGTGCCGCTGGAGAAATTCTTGCCGCGCACCTGGGCTAACTACAGCATGAACAGCAGTAAGAATAATGGCACCACCCACTCGGTTGGCGTGAACGGCACGGTGCTGGAGAACAACGCCCTGAGCTGGAACGTGCAGCAGGGCTATGGCACCAACGATGTGGGCTATACCGGCAACGCCAACGGCGATTATAAAGGCACCTACGGCGAAGTGACGGCGGGCTATGGTTATGACAAAGACAGCGATCGTCTGAACTACGGCTTACAGGGCGGGATTTTAGCGCACGAAAATGGCGTGACCTTCTCCCAGGCGCTGGGTGAAACCAACGTGCTGGTGAAAGCGCCGGGCGCGAAAGGGGTGAGTATCCAGAACCTGAGCGGGGCAAAAACCGACTGGCGTGGCTACACCACCGTCAGCAACCTGACGCCGTACCGTAAAAACGATGTGGCGCTGATGACCGATACTCTGCCGGATGACGTGGAGCTGGAATTGACCAATAAGACAGTTATTCCTACGCGTGGCGCGATTGTGAAGGCGGATTATGTGGCGAATGTTGGGTTGCGGGTAGTCATGACTCTAATAAAGAAGAACGGTAAGCCTGTACCGTTTGGATCCATTATCAGTCTTAACGGTAACAATTCCAGACAATTTATTATGGGGGATGCCGGCCAAATTTATCTTACCGGAATGCAATCCGAGGGCAAGATCATTGCCAAATGGGGAAATAATGCAGATAGAGTGTGCTCATTTCAATACTCCCTGAAAGAAAAAACTGGTAATTATGGGGTTATTCTGGCTCAAGGTCTTTGTAATTAAACAGTACTGCATTCCCCCTGTGAGTAATAAGGATTAATATGTTAAACAGAGCAATTAACAAAGTATTGATGACGATTGCGCTCATGTTTTTTTCTTTGCAAATAGCTAATGCTGCATGTGGTTTTGCTTCGGGTACCAGTTATCAAACTAAGAGTTTTAATTTCGGCAACGTAATTGTACAGCGGGATACGCCGATCGGTACAGTTGTTGCGAGTTCAAGTACTGGTCCCTGGTCGGGAGGTACGACACTTTTTGGTTGTGATACAACTTGGACATATCGCTGGGAGTTGTCTCGCTTTACGACGTCTACGAGCATAACCGGTGTATATGCAACAAATGTCCCTGGCATTGGCTTAAGATTATATAACGACGCCAATGGGAAAATATTTCCATATGACCAATTTCAGAATGGGAATGCTTATATAATTATTAGTTTTGGGATAGTTGCGGAATTAGTAAAAACAAGTTCTGGGAGTGTGGGGGCTGGAGCCATAACAATGGGTGCTTTGGCAAAGGCCAGTATCGCGAACGTGATGTATACCGAAGAAGTGGGTATGGGGAATAACACCATTATTCCGGTGGCCTGCTCCTTAACAACACCAAATTTAAACTTCCCAATTGGTGATATATTGGCCTCAAAGTTCGGCACCTCGGTAGGAACAATTCCCTCCGGTGCCCAAAACACCCAAAATCTGGGCCTAAACTGTGACGCTGGAGCCAATATTAACGTGACGCTGCAAGGTGCGCAAAACCCGGACGTCAGCACCACCAGTGTCTTAGCCTTAACCGGCCAGGGAAATGCGGATGTGGCACAAGGGGTTGGCGTGCAGTTGTTATATAACGGTTCACCGTTAGTGTTAAATAACCGTATTGTGCTGAAGCAATCGTCCGGTGGGCAGGAAACTTTCCCAATTACGGCGCGCTATTATCAGACTAAATCCAGCGTCGCCACAGGCAAAGCTAACGCATCAGCGACCCTTGATTTAACCTATCAATAAATAATATAGGAATTAAAAAATGGTGAAATTAATGATTATCGCTGGGGTGACGTTTGGCCTGATGCTGGCAAGCCACGTTGCAGACGCAGGGGATCCGGTGACGTTAAATATAACTGGTAATGTGATAGCTGCACCCTGTGAAGTAAAAAGCGACAGTATTACGAAAAGTATCGATCTCGGTCAGAATATTCAGGCCTCAGCGTTGCAGGCGGCGGGAACCGCTACGGACTGGGTTGCATTTGATGTAAATCTGGTCAACTGCCCAGCGGGAACCACTAAGGTGTTAATCACCTTCCACGGCACGGCGGACAGCAGTAATCCGGCGGATATGTATAAGAACACGGGAACGGCAACTAACATCGCGGTGCAGTTACAAGGGTCAAGCGGCGATCAATTTGGTAACGGCAAAACGTATACCGGCATTATTGCCAATAATGCCTATAGCTACCATCTGCGCACCCGCGCTTACACCCAAAACGGTGGCGTAGCCCCCGGCACTATCAGTGCTGTGGTCACCGCCAGCTTCACCTATCAGTAAGCGGCAGGGAGTAACGTAATGAAGAACGGCTTAATGATTCTCTTATGCGCGCTATGGGCTGTTCCGCTTTACAGCCATGCAGATGCCTCTATGACGATGTCAGGAAATGTCGTCGCCAGCCCGTGCACGGTCGACACTGGGACGGTCAACAAAACGGTGGAACTGGGCTCGATCCAGCGCCGGGACGTGCAAACCGCCGGGGAAGGGGGGAGCTGGACAGATTTCGATCTGCTGGTGAAAGACTGTCCTGCTGGCACCAGCAAAATCACGGCAGCCATGACGGGAACGGCTGACGCGCAGGATAGCACGGCGTGGAAAAACAGCGGCACCAGCAGTAACGTTGCGCTGCGTATCGCCAGCCGTGACCATAATACGGTTTATGCGGTCAACAGCACGATGCAGGTCAATGTCGATACCAGTACGCGCAGTACAACCTTCCCGCTGTCGGCGCGGATGTTTACGCCAGAAGGCAGTGCCGTCGCCGGGACCTTTACCTCGGTCATGAACGTTAACTTCACCTATCAGTAATCGTATTGTTGGTTTTATATGATCGCTATTTTGATAAAAGAACCTGAAGCAACGTACCGGCACGGCCTGGCATTATTTATGGAGGAACTGTTTCAATCGCGGTTTGGAGACAATATTCAACTGTTGCTCAACTTCACGCAGGAGAGTATTGCACGGGCTGATGTGATTGCGATGGCATTATCGCAGGGCGAGCGATTTATTTGCCATCCTGAGTTTTTACATCGGCGGAAAGGAATAATTATTGGCTTTATTGACGAAGCTGATGAAACCTACGCAGCATTTCCTTCCTGCTTCGGGGATATTATTATCATCCCGAAGCGAATGCCACTGGCGGCGGCAAGGTATAAAATCCTGCGGGCATGGGAAAATATTCAACATGTAGATTATTATCTGCCGAAATTCCCATGCTCAGGGTGTAAGCACAAAATGTTAACGCCTCAGCAGGTACGCGTGATGGCACCTTTCCTCAGCGGGCGATCCGCCGTGGAAATTGGCAGGGAACTCATGATATCGCCGAAAACAGTGTCAGCCCATAAAATCAGGGTGATGAACCAATTTAATCTGAATAACGATCGCCAGTTATTAACGTTCCTGACAATGCTGGGGGAAAGACAAACTCACCTAAATGAATTTAGGCGCTATTTAGATCGTTGCCGTTCCAAGTGACGCCGCTAAACAAAGAGGCTCGCATCAGCGAGCCTCTTTTGCATTTATACGTTCACCGCACTAATTAACCGCGTTTTCATCGACTGATACGCCGAGGCTGCATAGTCTTCCGCCCAGCGCTGATCGTCTATCGCCTCAATCTTTACCGCACAGTATTTGGTTTCTGGCGTTTTGGACGTCGGGTCGAGATTATCCTGCGTCAATTCGTTACAGGCACCAATCCACCACTGATAGGTCATGTATACCGCGCCCGGGTTAATACGTTCACTGATGCTGGCGCGGGTAATGACTTTCCCGCGACGCGAACGCACCCACACCAGTTGACCGTCGTCGATGCCCATCTTCTCGGCATCGGTTGGGTGCATCTGCACGCGGCCCGGTTCATCGGCCAGGCTTTGCAGCGCGGCACAGTTGCCGGTCATGGAGCGACACGAGTAATGGCCCACTTCGCGCACGGTACATAATATCAGTGGATAATCTGCATCCGGCACTTCTGCCGGCGCGCGCCACGGCGCGGCGAACAGCTGGCCTTTGCCGTTAGGCGTATCGAACTGGTTATCTTTGTACAGGTATGGCGTGCCGGGGTGATCCAACGTCGGGCATGGCCATTGGATATGACCCATATCGCCCATTTTCTCGTAAGTAACGCCGTAAAACAGCGGGCATAGATCGCGCATTTCATCCCAGATCTGCTGGTTTGAATCGTAGTGCATCGGGTAGCCCATCGCCGTTGCCAGCAGGCTGATTATCTCCCAGTCGCGCTTCACGTTGCCGCTGGCATCAATGGCTTTACCAAAACGCTGGAAGCCGCGATCGGCACAGGTAAAGACGCCGCCATGTTCGCCCCAGGAGGTGGCAGGCAATAGCACGTCTGCCACTTCAGCCGTTTTGGTCATAAAGATGTCTTGTACGACGACAAAATCGAGCGCCTCGAAGCCGCTGCGTACCAGGCCTAAATCGGCCTCGGTTTGAAGCGGATCCTCGCCCATGATGTAGTAGGCTTTGACTTTGCCTTCGAGCGCCAGATGTGGAACTTCGGTGATGCGGGTGCCAACCTGGTCATCCATAGTGCTGACGTCAATCCCCCACGCGTCGGCGAATTTCTGACGCGCATCGGGATCGGTGACGTCCTGGTAGCCTGGGAACATATTCGGCAGGACGCCCATATCGCAAGCACCCTGGACGTTGTTTTGCCCGCGAACCGGACCGACGCCAACGGCAGGGCGGCCAAGGTTGCCCGTCAGCAGCGCCAGGCTCGACAGTCCTTTCACCACATCGACAGCCTGCCCAAACTGGGTGACGCCCATTCCCCACATCACGGTGGCAGACGGTGCCGCTGCAAAGGTGCGCATCGCCTGACGCACGTCCCGCGCCGAAACGCCGGTCAGATGTTCCACTTTCTCAGGTGCATAATCTTTGACTATCTGACGGTAGGTTTCCAGGCCATCGGCAAAACGCGCCACGTAGTTTTTGTCGTATAGCTCTTCTTCCAATAGAACGTAACCAAACGCATTCACCAGTGCCATGTTGCTGCCGTTCTTCAGCTGGAGATGCTGATCGGCGATGCGCGCGGTTTCAATGCGACGCGGATCGCACACGATGATCTTTGCGCCATTCTGGCGGGCTTTAATCACACGTCGCGCCACGATAGGGTGCGAGTCCGCGCAGTTATAACCAAACACCAGCAGGCATTTTGAGTTTTCGATATCGTTGATGGAGTTGCTCATCGCGCCGTTGCCGAGCGTTTCCTGCAAACCTGCCACTGACGGGCCGTGACACACGCGAGCGCAGCAATCCACATTGTTCGTTTTGAGCACCGCGCGGGCGAATTTTTGCATCACGTAGTTGGTTTCGTTGCCCGTTCCGCGTGACGATCCGGTCGTCATGATGGCGCGCGAACCGTGTTGCTCTTTAATCGCACTCAGCTTGTTAGCGGTGTAGCGAATGGCTTCTTCCCAGGTGACCGGCGTGAACTTTTCACCTTTATGGTAACGAATCATCGGCTGGGTGAGGCGAGGGGTGAGGAGGCGGGTGTCGTTAAGGAAATCCCAACCGTAAAAGCCCTTCAGGCACAGTGTGCCCTGATTGGTCACACCGTCGGCGGCTTCGGCGCGGATAATACGATTGCTTTCAACAACGAGATTTAATTTACAGCCTGCACCGCAGTAGGGGCAGACGCTGGCGATTTTTTTCATCAATAACAGACCTGTTAAGAAATGAACGGAGAGTTAACTGGGAACCAGTCTCGAAAGCATGTTCTAAGCAGAATTCATGCCAAACATTCATTTCATTGATATAACAGGGTTTATTGTGATACTGCGCGTGTCATCGTCACGATGCTCGTCACATATGACGATGACACGTTGAGGGAGCCATCATAGCGTTTGCCGATTAGATATCATCCACAGTGTAGCCAACAACAATTTCCAGGGTTTTGCGGATCACATCGGCCTGGACAACGTCATCCGTGACTTCGAGCGCCTGGATCAGCCATAAAATAATGCCTTTATTTGACAGATGCCCGTCCGAGGCCAGGACACCGTTTACCGCGGTAGAAAAAATCGCAGATTCATCGGCAAAACGATCGCCAGCCGTGCGGAAGTATTCTGACATTGCGCTATCAAAAATGGCTGTATTGAACTCGGGTTGAACCTGAATATTCTGTCGCATCATTCTCACCGTGACGGTTAGGTTAAGGGTTGCTGTTAATGTATTTTTTTTGGATCTGCTGGCTTTCCATTGCCAAATAGAGGAACAACGTTGTCATTGTTCATGGTACGAGCTCCTTCTCGCGGCACGCTGTGTTGCACTGCTTTGTAATGCTTAAATGCGCCATCAGTACTGTCGCTTATTTCAGCAATAACCGCTGAAATGGCTTCCTGCCGCTCGGGATCCTTCTCGTGAATTCTCATGCTCCGTAATCTTTGCACTAAGGCATGCGTATTGATGGGGCCATTCTCTTTCAACAGAGAAAGAACGGCCTCACCAATAAGCTCGTCAACCATTTTATCTACGTGACTTCTATTCATACCCGCATCCCTGATAGCCTGGTCTGTGAGCCAAAATATTCCCTCGTTCTGTTGGCTGCATGCCCAGGTCATCGTTTAAATTGTGCAAACCTCAGCGATCGAAAAGCAGACCGATAAGCATCTGATAATGTTGCTCCTCTTCATGGCCCGACGCCCCTTCAAGGCGACCTAACAGCTTGGTGCATAGCGTTTTACGATTCAGGCTGCGTCCGTCGCGGAGGATCTCTACGACTACCTGGCCTAGCGTTTCCTGCTGCGTAGGGAGAGACGCCTTGTCAAAGTACTGTGCTATTGCAGCGGCGGCATCCGGCTGATATCCATTCTGGCGCATGTTTCGCTCCTGTAAAATTTTGTAATCACTCACGTTACAAATAAGGTATACGGTTTTTTAAAATCTGTACATCAAAAATGTACAATATTTTGCTTATTTTTAACGATTAAGTTAAATTTATAGATAAATCATGGCGTTATTGGATGGTTCTAATGTGAAATTGTCAAAGAATATATTGTACAAGATAGATATGACGCTCCGGATTGTACAAGTGTCAGAAAAGTGACTCTGAGACATCCAAATCATTGAACTGTAAATTAATTGTTATGCCTGAAATGTGCTATAAAAGAAGCTATCCGCATTGTTTGTTCGTGTGGCCTACCCTGTAACTCTGGAAAATCATGCTCACAACCATTATTTACCGCAGCCATATCTGCGCGAACGTTCCAGTTAAAGCTCTGGAAGAAATGGTTAATGCAGCAAATCGCATGAATCGGCACTCGGACGTCACCGGGATTTTATTGTTCAACGGAACGCATTTCTTCCAGCTGCTTGAAGGGCCAGAAGAGAGCGTAAACACGATTTACCAGCATATTTGCAGCGATCCGCGCCACTCCAATGTGGTGGAGTTGCTTCATGACCACGGCCCGCATCGGCGGTTCGGTAATGCCGGGATGGAGCTTTTTGATCTTCGCCACTACGACAGGGAAGAGGTGCTTCAGCAGGTGCTGGATAAGGGGACAACCCGTTTTCAGCTGACCTACAACGATCGTGCCCTGCAGTTCTTCCGCACCTTTGTTCAGGCGACTGAAAAAGAAAACTATTTTGAAATCCCAGCCGCCGATTCGTGGGATTTTGTGCCAGAAGAGAGCGCGCTTTCCCGACAGCCGGTGGTTATCGCGCAGGGCGCTGACTGCAGCTTTGCTTTTCAGCCTATTGTTGACCCCTTTTCCCAGGCCGTTGTCTCCTGGGAGGCGTTGATTCGCACGCCGTCGGGAGACTCACCAGAGGCGTACTTTGAGGCGCTGGCGGACGAAGATATCTACGAGGCAGACCTGAAAAGCAAGCAGGTCGCGCTTTCAATGGCCAGCGCGCTGGGCCTTCAAGGACAAACGCTCTCTCTGAACCTGCTGCCGATGACGCTGGTCAACGTGCCCAACGCCGTCCGCTTCCTGCTGAGTGAAATCGAAGCTAACGGCCTGGTGCCTGAGCAAATCATTATCGAATTCACCGAAAGCGAAATTATTTCGCAGTTCGCCGATTTTCAGGGCGCAGTGAGACAGCTCAAAAGCGCGGGTATTAGCGTGGCGATCGACCACTTTGGTGCCGGCTTTGCGGGGCTATGGCTGCTGGCGCAGTTCCAGCCGGACCGCATCAAAATTAACCGCGAACTGGTGGCGGATGTCCACAAAAGCGGGCCACGGCAGGCCATTATTCAGGCCATTATCAAATGCTGTTCTTCACTGGAGATTCAGTTTTGCGCCGTTGGCGTAGAAAAGGCCGAGGAGTGGATGTGGCTTGAAGCTGCCGGGATTTGCGAGTTTCAGGGGCATCTTTTTGCCAGCCCAAGGCTCGGCGGTATCCCGCAAATTGCCTGGCCGGATAAGAAATTCGATTTGTAAAACTCTTCACTTTCCCCTTCGCGCAGGCTGCACGCGGCTTTAAAAATTGTACAACAATGTTTAAACAATTCGCCGGTTCGATGAACAGACTCTTGCTCTCGGACCGGTTCTTAGTTATACATTTTAGTTGTACAATCTGATAAGGTAAGCTTGTTGTCGTATGGACGTCTTAAGCGTGAGGGAATTAATGGCCTATTACAGTATCGGTGAAGTCGCCGAACGATGCGGGATTAACCCCGTTACGCTTCGTGCCTGGCAGCGACGCTATGGATTGTTTAAACCCCAGCGTAGCGAAGGCGGCCATCGTCAGTTTGACGATGAAGATATTCTACGTATTGAAGAAATCAAACGCCTGATGAAGAGCGGCGTGTCCGTAGGCAAGGTGAAAGACCTGCTGACCACGCCGGATGTCATGACTCAGAGCGGCTGGGCATCCTCTCAGGAAGAGATGATGCTGGCCATACGCACTGCCAGCCCCGCCAGGCTGCGCGCCAGGCTTGCCGATATGCGCCGCGAGCATTCTGTTGAAGCCCTTATCGATAACATTCTTGTGCCGGTTCGCCAGCGAATGAGCCACGATCAAAACACCGTTCGCCATATGGCAAGCCTGTTAGACGGCGTGCTGATTGAACTTGCCGCTGCTCGGCTGGTGGAATCGCGGAAAAAGCCCGGGAAGGATGCGCTGTTAATCGGGTGGGAGTGTGACGATCGTACGCGTCTGTGGCTGGAAGCTGCACGCCTTTCTCATAAAGGATGGCATATTGACGTGCTGGCGGAACCGATCGATTCTCCACGTCCTGAGCTATTCCCCGGCCAAAAAATCTTTGTCTGGACAGGTAAGTCCCCAACGGCACGTCAGCAGGAGCAGCTGGATCACTGGAGAGAGCAGGGCTTTGCGGTATCGTTCCATGAGGCAGGGATATAAAAAAGGCCCTTGCGGGCCACAGTAACGTTCGACTATTTTCGCCCAACCAGCAGGCCAATAATCAGGCCGATTGCACCAGCCGCCATCAACCCAGTCAGCGGGTTATCACGAACCCTTTCAGAGACATCATCCGCCACATCAGAAGCTTTGGCGGCGTATTTACGCGCGGCACCTTTGATCTGATGTTTAGGTGAATCCACTGCATCACCAAACTGGGATTGGGCTTCACCCGCGAGTTCATCAGCTTTATTAAACGCTTTGTTTGCCAGGCGATCGGCTTCATTCTCAAAATCATGTGATGACATAGTTATCTCCTTTAGTGTCATACCAATTCTAGCGCCTGAATGACAACACGCTCGTCCCATGGTCCTGTTTCAGTGTTATCTGATAAAAAGCCTATTTCCGATTATAAAAATAGGCATTACCAATGCATCTTATTCACGTTAACTCATTGCAGGCGCTAATTTATTTTTACCCATTATTAATCAATGCATTGAACAATAACATCCATCTCTCCTGCCTTGCGCGTCAGGGTCTATGCTTAATGAAAGTAGCCAAAAAGGGCGGTTAAGCGGAAAGCCCCTGCTGTCAGGGGGTTGTACTGATAATCGTTATCACTAACATGGTGATATGCCCTTAGCGGCTTAATCGATGAGGTGGACCTATGGAATTGCAGTCAGAAACCTTTAACCCCGCAGATTTTACATGGCGCGGTCTATCGCTGACGCCAGCAGCGGCAGCGCATATCCACGAGCTGGTGGCCAAAAAACCTGAAATCATTGGCCTGCGTTTAGGCGTCAAGCAGACCGGTTGCGCCGGATTCGGTTACGTGCTGGATACGGTGACGGAACGTGAAAAAGACGATCTGATATTTGAAACCGACGGCGCGAAGCTTTACGTGGCATTGCAGGCGATGCCGTTTATCGACGGAACTGAAGTCGACTACGTGCGTGAAGGCTTAAACCAGCTGTTTAAATTCAACAACCCGAAAGCCCAGAACGAATGCGGCTGCGGCGAAAGCTTTGGGGTATAGGCGGTACTATGTCTCGTAATACTGAAGCAACTGACGATGTAAATACCTGGAGCGGCGGACACCTCAATTACAAAGAGGGGTTCTTCACTCAGTTACAAACCGACGAGCTGGCGAAGGGCATCAACGAAGACGTTGTCCGCGCTATCTCGGCAAAACGTAACGAGCCAGAATGGATGCTCGAGTTTCGCCTGAGCGCGTTTCGCGCGTGGCTGGAGATGGAAGAGCCGCATTGGCTAAAAGCACATTACAAACACCTGGACTATCAGGATTACAGCTATTATTCCGCGCCATCCTGCGGCAGTTGTGATGACACCTGTGCTTCACAGCCTGGCGCAGTACAGCAGACGGGCGCGAACGCGTTTTTGAGCAAAGAGGTTGAAGACGCGTTCGAACAGCTCGGCGTGCCGGTACGTGAAGGTCGTGAGGTGGCGGTCGATGCCATTTTTGACTCCGTGTCCGTGGCTACGACCTATCGCGGCAAGCTGGCCGAGCAGGGCATTATCTTCTGTTCCTTTGGCGAGGCGATTCACGATCATCCTGATCTGGTGAAAAAATACATTGGTACCGTGGTGCCCAGCAACGACAACTTCTTTGCGGCGCTTAATGCGGCGGTGGCCTCCGACGGAACGTTTATCTACATCCCGAAAGGCGTGCGTTGCCCGATGGAGCTTTCCACCTATTTCCGTATTAACGCAGAAAAAACCGGTCAGTTTGAGCGCACCATTCTGGTGGCCGACGAGGGTAGCTACGTCAGCTACATCGAAGGTTGCTCCGCCCCAGTTCGCGACAGCTACCAGCTGCACGCGGCGGTGGTGGAAGTCATCATCCATAAAGACGCCGAGGTGAAATACTCCACGGTACAGAACTGGTTCCCGGGTGATGGGAATACCGGCGGCATTTTGAACTTCGTCACCAAGCGCGCGCTTTGCGAAGGCGAAAATAGCAAAATGTCCTGGACCCAGTCGGAAACCGGTTCAGCCATTACCTGGAAATACCCAAGCTGTATTCTGCGTGGCGATAACTCGATTGGTGAGTTTTACTCCGTCGCGCTCACCAGCGGGTATCAGCAGGCCGACACCGGCACCAAGATGATCCACATTGGCAAGAACACCAAATCAACGATCATCTCAAAGGGCATTTCCGCCGGACACAGCCAGAACAGCTATCGCGGTCTGGTTAAAATCATGCCGACGGCCACCAACGCGCGTAACTTTACCCAGTGTGATTCGATGTTGATCGGTACCGACTGCGGCGCACACACCTTCCCGTACGTTGAATGTCGCAATAACACCGCCCAGCTTGAGCACGAGGCTACCACCTCGCGCATCGGCGAAGATCAGCTGTTCTACTGCCTGCAACGCGGGATCAGCGAGGAAGATGCAATCTCAATGATTGTGAACGGCTTCTGCAAGGATGTGTTCTCTGAACTGCCGCTGGAATTCGCCGTTGAAGCCCAAAAATTGTTGGCGATTAGCCTCGAACACAGCGTCGGTTAAGGATTAAGGAAAGCACATGTTAAGCATTAAAGATTTACAGGTCAGTGTGGAAGATAAAGCGATCCTTCGCGGGCTGAACATCGACGTTCGCCCGGGAGAGGTGCATGCGATTATGGGGCCGAACGGTTCCGGCAAAAGTACGCTTTCCGCGACGCTGGCGGGCCGCGAAGACTATGAAGTTGTCGGTGGCTCGGTCGAATTTAAAGGCAAAGATTTACTGGAACTCTCACCGGAAGACCGTGCGGGTGAAGGGATCTTTATGGCCTTCCAGTACCCGGTTGAAATACCGGGCGTCAGCAATCAGTTTTTCCTGCAAACCTCGCTGAACGCGGTGCGTAAATATCGTGGCGAAGAAGAACTCGATCGCTTTGATTTTCAGGATCTGATGGAAGAGAAGATCAAGCTGCTCAAAATGCCGGAAGATTTGCTGACCCGTTCGGTCAACGTAGGCTTCTCCGGCGGTGAGAAAAAGCGGAACGACATTCTGCAAATGGCAGTGCTGGAGCCCGAGCTGTGCATTCTGGATGAAACTGACTCCGGGCTGGATATTGATGCCCTGAAAATTGTTGCAGACGGCGTGAACTCCCTGCGCGACGGCAAGCGCTCGTTCATTATCGTCACCCACTATCAACGTATTCTGGACTATATCAAACCGGATTACGTCCATGTGCTGTATCAGGGGCGCATCGTGAAGTCCGGTGATTTCACCCTGGTCAAACAGCTGGAGGAGCAGGGCTATGGCTGGCTTACCGAACAGCAGTAACGCACTCCAGGAGTGGCATCGCCTGTTTGAAACGCAGGGGGAAGCGCGCTGTGAGCAGGCGCAGCAGCACCTGCAACATATGTTGCGTTTGGGCCTTCCAACCCGCAAGCATGAAAACTGGAAATACACGCCGCTGGACGGTTTGCTTAACAGCCGATTCGTGACGCGTCCGGCGGATGTTAGCCGCGCACAGCGCGATGCGCTGGCGTTGACGATGGATGCCGTGCGCCTGGTGTTTGTCGATGGTCAGTACCGCCCTGACATGAGCGACAGTACCGAAGGAAGCGGCTTTGAGGTCGAGATTAACGACCATCGTGCGTCGTTGCCTCCTGCCGTGCAGCCCGAAGTTTTCTTGCATCTGACAGAAAGCCTGGCGTCGGGGGTAACGCATATTCGAGTCAATCGCAATCAACGCCCTGCGAAGCCATTGCTGCTGCTACATATCACGCAGGGACTGGACGGCGAAGAGGTGAATACGGCGCATTATCGCCATCATGTCGAACTGGCCGAAGGTGCTGAGGCGACGATCGTCGAACATTACGTCAGCCTCAATGAACTTAAGCATTTTACCGGCGCACGCTTGACGATGAACGTGGCGGCAAACGCGCAGTTGCACCATATCAAGCTGGTGTTTGAGAATCCTGCTTGTCACCACTTTGCCCATAACGACATTTTTATGGCAGCGGATGCAGCGGCCTTCAGCCATAGCTTCCTGCTTGGCGGGGCGGTGCTGCGTCACAACACCAGCACCCAGTTGAACGGCGAGAATACTACGCTTCGGATCAATAGCCTGGCGATGCCGGTCAAATCCGAAGTCTGCGATACGCGCACCTGGCTTGAGCACAACAAAGGCTACTGCAACAGCCGTCAGATGCACAAAATCATTGTTAACGACAAAGGCCGCGCGGTATTCAACGGGCTGATCAACGTGGCGCAACACGCCATCAAAACTGATGGGCAGATGACCAACAACAACCTGCTGTTAGGTCGTTTATCGGAAGTCGACACCAAACCGCAGCTGGAAATCTACGCTGATGATGTGAAGTGCAGCCACGGCGCGACGGTAGGGCGCATCGACGATGAGCAGATGTTCTACCTGCGATCGCGTGGTATCGACAAACAGGCTGCGCAGAAGATGATAATTTACGCCTTTGCCGCCGAGCTCACTGAAGCGCTACGCGACGAAACGTTAAAACAGCAGGTGCTGGCGCGCATTGGTCAGCGTTTGCCGGGAGGCGAAGCATGAGTTTTCCCGTAGAGAATGTGCGGGCGGATTTTCCTGTTCTGACCCGCGAAGTCAACGGTCTGCCGCTGGCGTATCTCGACAGCGCCGCCAGCGCCCAAAAGCCGAATCAGGTGATCGACGCTGAAGCGGAGTTCTATCGCCACGGTTACGCGGCCGTGCATCGGGGGATCCACACCCTGAGCGCGGAAGCGACCCAGCGCATGGAAAACGTGCGCACGCGGATGGCAGCCTTTCTCAATGCCCGCTCGCCCGAAGAGCTGGTCTTTGTCCGCGGTACGACGGAAGGCATCAATCTGGTCGCCAACAGCTGGGGCAATGCGCAGGTCCATGCGGGTGACAACATCATCATCACTCAGATGGAACACCACGCGAACATCGTGCCGTGGCAGATGCTCTGCGAGCGCGTGGGCGCACAGCTGCGCGTAATCCCCCTGAATGACGATGGGACGTTGCAACTGGATGCGCTTGACGCCTTGCTGGACGAGCGTACGCGACTGGTGGCGGTGACTCAGATCTCAAACGTACTGGGTACCGAAAACCCGCTGGCTGACATTATTGCCAGGTCTCATCAGGCGGGAGCAAAAGTGTTAGTGGACGGCGCGCAGGCGGTGATGCATCACACCATTGATGTACAAGCGATGGACTGCGATTTTTACGTCTTCTCCGGACACAAGCTGTATGGCCCAACCGGGATTGGCGTGCTGTACGTGAAGGAAGACATCCTACAGGCTATGCCGCCGTGGGAAGGGGGCGGTTCGATGATCGCGACCGTCAGCCTGACGCAGGGTACAACTTATGCCAAAGCGCCATGGCGCTTCGAAGCCGGCACACCGAATACCGGTGGAATTATCGGACTGGGGGCGGCGATTGACTATGTTACCGCCATTGGGCTGGAGGCGATTGCTGAGTATGAACAGCAGTTGATGCGCTATGCGCTGACGGAACTGGCCAGCGTGCCGGACCTGACGCTATTCGGTCCGGATGACCGCAAAGGTGTGATAGCCTTTAATTTGGGTAAACATCACGCCTATGACGTGGGGAGTTTCCTTGATAATTACGGCGTTGCCGTGCGTACCGGGCATCATTGCGCAATGCCGCTGATGGCGTTTTACCAGGTCCCGGCCATGTGTCGCGCGTCTCTGGTGATGTATAACACGACGGAAGAGGTCGACAGGCTGGTGACGGGGCTTAAGCGCATTCATCATCTGCTGGGTTAAGAGAGAGGCAAGACATGGCCGCGTTGCCGGACAGAGATAAACTGTTGCGTAACTTCACACGTTGCGCCAACTGGGAAGAAAAATACCTGTACATTATTGAACTGGGGCAGCGCCTGCCGGAACTCAGCGATGCGTCGCGTAGCCCGGATAATCTGATTCAGGGGTGCCAGAGTCAGGTCTGGATTGTGATGCGCCAGAATGATGATGGCGTTATTGAACTGCAAGGCGATAGCGATGCCGCGATCGTTAAAGGACTCGTGGCGATTGTTTTTATTCTGTATCACCAGATGTCCGCTCAGGATATTGTGGCGTTCGATGTGCGTCCATGGTTTGAAAAGATGGCGCTAACCCAACACCTCACCCCCTCGCGATCCCAGGGGCTAGAAGCGATGATCCGTGCAATTCGCGCCAAAGCCGCCAACATTAGCTAGACTACATAGACAGCTCTCATTCTGTTTCGCGAGGCGGTTCCCGCCTCGCTGGTTTTTCAGCTTTCTGGCGTTCAGTCAGTGAATAAGGAATATCAGCATGAAGCGCGCGTCTCTCATTACACTCCTGCTTTTGAGCTCTTTCGCTGGCCTTAATTCTGCCAGCGCGATGGATTACCCGTTGCCGCCAGCGGGTAGTCGCCTGATCGGTCAGAATCAAACCTACGCGATTCAGGAAGGGGACAAAAATTTACAGGCTATTGCCCGGCGTTTTAATACGGCGGCACAGCTCATCCTCGAAACCAATAATACGATTGCGCCGGTCTATCCGGCTCCCGGCACGGTGATTACGATCCCATCGCAAATGCTGCTTCCTGACACCCCGCGCGAAGGGATCGTGGTCAATCTTGCTGAACTGCGGCTGTACTATTTCCCTCCCGGCGAAAATATCGTCCAGGTATACCCACTAGGTATCGGGCAGCTCGGACTGGAAACGCCGGTCAGCACCACGCGGGTGAGTCAGAAAATCCCTAATCCAACCTGGACGCCTACAGCGGGCATCAGAGCGCGTTCACTCGCTAATGGTATCAAATTACCGCCTGTGGTCCCTGCGGGCCCTAACAACCCGCTGGGTCGCTTTGCGTTACGCTTGGGCATAGGGAATGGGGAATATCTTATACATGGGACCAGCGCGCCGGACAGTGTCGGGTTACGCGTGAGTTCCGGTTGCATGCGGATGAACGCGCCGGATATCAAAGCACTGTTTGAACAGGCACGCGTGGGAACGCGCGTACAGATCATCAACGAGCCGGTTAAATTCTCGATTGAGCCGGACGGCAAACGCTACGTTGAGGTTCATCGGCCGCTGGCACAGGTCGAAGGTGAAAACCCGCAAATCTCGCCAATTGCACATACTCCGGGCTTTGCTTCGTTTGTATCGCAGGAAGAGAGTGATAAGACGCTCATTGATAAGGCGCTGTCACGTAGAGCAGGGATCCCGGTTCCTGGCGCGGCTGGAAGCGGAACGTCGGCCAATGTGCCTGTGCTGTCGGTTCAGAACAACCGTGCGTCTGTAGCGGTCAATGAAGATGATAGGGAAGTGGTAACGCAATAAGGGTTTTAGAGAGGCAAAAAAAATGGCGCACAATGTGCGCCATTTTATTAACAGGTACTATTACTTACGGTATTTAGTAGCCTGGTTGTCCAGACGCTGGTTAGCGCGTGCTGCGTCGTCTTTAGCAGCCTGAACGTCAGAACGCATTGCGTTCACGTCGTTGCTCAGCTGGTCAACTTTAGCGTTCAGAGTCTGAACGTCAGAAGACAGTTGGTCGATTTTAGCATTGCTAGAACAACCAGCCAGCATAGTAGAAGCCAGGATTACCGCGCCCAGTACCAGTTTAGTACGATTCATTATTAATACCCTCTAGATTGAGTTAATCTCCATGTAGCGTTACAAGTATTACACAAAGTTTTTTAGGTTGAGAATATTTTTTTGATGGGAATGCCCCTATTTTTGATCGTTCGCTCAAAGAAGCAACGAATCCGGCCTATTTAGTAAAAAAGCCATGTTAAAAAAGACATTTTTCATCGGAATCATCTTAGATAATTCTCTCTTAAATAGAAAAACTCGATTTGCTTTTTCAATAAAGTTGGCGAATGACACAAATAAAAAAGCGCCCAGAGGGCGCTTTTATCAAAATTAATTCGTTTGATAATGATTACAGGACGTGAACAGAAACCGTATTAGTGGTTCCACTTGGTACCAGAGCACCAGAAACCATCACAACAACGTCGCCTTTCTGAGCCAGACCACGATCAACCAACTGCAGGGCAACTTCTTTACCCAGACGGTAGAAATCATCGGTAGACGCGATTTCTTTTACCAGGTGTGGGACCACGCCTTTGCTCAGTACCAGTTGGCGAGCAGTCGTTTCGTTAGTGGTCAGTGCCAGGATCGTTGAGCTTGGGAAGTATTTACGAACAGCTTTAGCAGATTTACCACCCTGGGTTGCCACAACAATCAGAGGCGCTTCCAGTTTTTCAGCGGTTTCAACTGCGCTGCGGCATACGGCTTCGGTGATGCGCAGTTTACGGCTGTCGTTGTTGTTATCCAGACGGCTGGTCATCACGCGGTCAGTACGTTCGCAGATGGTTGCCATGATAGTCACGGCTTCCAGCGGGTATTTACCTTTAGCGGATTCGCCAGACAGCATGACGGCATCGGTACCGTCAATGATGGCGTTCGCAACGTCGCCTGCTTCAGCGCGGGTTGGACGTGGGTTTTTGATCATTGAGTCCAGCATCTGCGTTGCGGTGATAACCACTTTACGCGCGCGAACACATTTCTCGATCATCATCTTCTGCGCGAAGATAACTTCTTCAACCGGGATTTCAACACCCAGGTCGCCACGCGCAACCATGATGCCGTCTGAGGCTTCGAGGATTTCGTCGAAGTTGTTCAGGCCTTCCTGGTTTTCAATTTTGCAGATGATCTGGATCTTCTCGCCACCGTGCGCCTTCAGGTGCTCACGGATTTCAACCACGTCAGAACGCTTACGGATAAAGGACGCAGCAACAAAGTCAACGCCTTGTTCGCAGCCGAAGATCAGGTCTTGTTTGTCTTTTTCAGCCAGTGCTGGCAGCGCGATGGAAACGCCCGGCAGGTTAACGCCTTTGTTTTCGCCCAGGTCGCCGTTGTTCAGCACTTTACAAACAACGTTTTTGCCTTCGATAGCGGTGACTTCCATGCCGATCAGGCCGTCATCCACCAGTACGGTGTTGCCAACGGACAGATCGCTGGTGAAACCTTCGTAGGTGACCGCAACGATGTCGCTGTTACCGACAACGGTTTTGTCAGTGGTGAAAGTGAAGGTCTGGCCCGCTTTCAGGGAGACGTCATTGCCGCCTTCCAGTTTGATGGTGCGGATTTCTGGACCTTTGGTATCCAGCAAGATGGCGGCTTTCTTACCGGTCTTGCTCACCACGTTGCGCAAATTCTTAATGCGCTGACCGTGTTCAGCATAATCGCCGTGAGAGAAGTTCAGACGCATTACGTTCATGCCGGCGTCCAGCATTTTGCTCAGCATCTCTTCAGATTCGGTTTTCGGGCCGATAGTGCAAACAATTTTCGTCTTTTTCATGACAGTCTTAGTCTTTAAGTTGGGAAGGATATGGGAATCTCGCTCCGGGGGCGCACTGCCGCGGAGTCAAACCTGTGTTGCGAAATTTTAAGTGGCACGCACTAAGGATAGGTGACATCAAATGAGCGTGCAGAAGAAAGTGTGCCTGAGTTTCAGCCCAACGGAGGAGAGAAGAAGTTGTACGTTGTTTTTTATAGTCCAAGCGCTGAAACCATTCACCAGGGATTAGGCGCGCATTATACGCTGATTGTTAGGCAAAAGGAAAATGAAAACAGCGTTTCAAAAATAATCAATGGATTTTAACATTCAGGTTGTTATCAAGGCGTTAAGGTAGAATTGCATCTTATCGCGACAGGCGTCCTGCCTGCCGCATTTTGCTTATTATCTGAGCGCTTGTTCGAGGTCGGCGATCAGGTCGTTCTCATCCTCTATTCCGACAGAGAAACGAATCAGTTGCGCAACAATGCCGTTTGCCAGTCGTTGCTCAAGCGGAATAGAGGCATGCGTCATGCTGAAAGGTTGACTCACCAGACTCTCGACGCCACCCAAACTTTCGGCAAGGGTAAACAGTTTGAGCTTACGGATAATCTGTGTAGCCCGTTGCGCATCGCCTTTCACGACCACAGAAATCATCCCACCAGGCAGTGCCATCTGGGTGCGAGCCAGCGGGTATTGCGGATGAGACTCCAGCCACGGGAACCACACTTTATCAATCTGCGGGTGCTGCTCCAGCCACCGGGCGATAGTCAGAGCATTGGCACTGTGTTTTTCTACGCGAAGCGCGAGGGTACGAATACCGCGTAAGGTCAGGAAGCTACTAAAGGGATCCAGCACGCCACCAATCGCGTTTTGCAGATATCCTAATTGTTCCGCCAGCGCAGGGTTATCGCCCACGACCGCAAGACCTGCCACCACATCGGAGTGACCATTAAGATACTTGGTCGCAGAATGGACCACGATATCGAAGCCAAACTCAAGGGGGCGGTGAACGACCGGTGAAGCGAACGTGTTATCCGCCACGCTAATGATGCGATGGCGACGTGCAATATCGGCAATGGCCGCGAGGTCCGCGAGTTTCAGCAGCGGGTTGGTCGGCGTTTCAACCCAGATCATCCGGGTTTCCGGGCGGATGGCCGCTTCGAGCGCATCCAGATTGCCCGGCTTCACCCAACTGACCTGTAAACCGGCGCTGCGCTTGCGCACGTTTTCAATCAGGCGATACGTTCCGCCGTACACATCGTCAATGGCGACGATGTGGCTATCCTTATCCAGCAGTTCCAGCACGGTGGAAATGGCCGCCAGCCCGGACGCAAACGCGTAACCGCGCGTCCCGCTTTCCAGCTTGGCAATCGCCGTTTCCAGCGCGTGACGGGTGGGGTTGCCGCTACGGGAATATTCATAGCCGGTATGTTCGCCAGGCGAAGGTTGCGCAAACGTCGAGGTGGCATAGATCGGCGGCATAACGGCCCCGTGTGCATCGTTAAACTCGCCGCTGTGTACGCTTAATGTTGCCAGTGATTTCATGGTGCTCTCCTTATTGTTGTAGACGGTTGCGCCAGACGGTGAGGACATCGCTGCGCGTAATCAGGCCGAGGAAACGATCGCGGTCATTAATCACCGCCACCTGTCCCCGAGCGAAAATCGGTTTTAGCTCGCTTTCCGACGCGCTTTTATCGAGAACGTCGACGCCTCGGGTCATGGCCTGCGTAACGGGCAGGGCGAAACGCGCTCCGTTGCCTGCGATATGGCTGACCAGATCCCATTCGTCCACGATGCCGACCACCTTGCCGTTATCCAGCACCGGTAGCTGAGAAATGTCATACAGGCGCATTCGCGCTAATACGGTCGCGAGCGTGTCATCAGGCGCGGCGGTGACAGTCGCGCCTTCATCGTGGCGAAGGGCGATATAATCAGAGAGATCGCCCGTTTGCGGGCGGGTGATAAGCCCTTGCTGGCGCATCCAGTCATCGTTGAACATTTTGGACAGGTATTTGTTGCCGCTGTCACAGGCGAAGGTCACCACGCGTTTTGGCGTGGTTTGCGCCTGGCAGTAGCGCAGGGCGGCGGCAAGCAGCGTACCGCTGGAGGATCCTGCAAGAATGCCTTCGGTTTTCAGCAGGTCGCGAGCGGTGGTAAACGCCTCCCGGTCGGTGATGCGATACGCCTGCTGCACGCCTTCGATATGCGCAAGTGGAGGAATAAAGTCTTCGCCGATACCCTCAACCAGCCAGGAGCCTGCTTCCTTATACCGTCCGGATTCGACCTGATCGGCCAGTACTGAACCTGCGGGATCGGCCAGCACGAATTCAGTATGCGGTGAATGTTCAGCAAACCAGGTCTGGAGTCCGCCCAGCGTTCCACCCGAACCGACGCCAACCACAATCGCATCAATGTGTCCTTCGAGCTGTTCGAACAGTTCCGGGGCGGTGGTGGTGCTGTGCGCCAGCGGATTGGCCTTGTTATTAAACTGATCGATATAAAAAGCGCCGGGGAGTTCTTTCGCCAGGCGGGTGGCGTAATCCTGATAATAAGCCGGATGGCCCTTGTTCACATCGGAACGGGTCAGCACCACCTGCGCTCCCAGCGCGCGCAGGTGGAAGATTTTCTCGCGGCTCATTTTGTCGGGTACGACCAGAATCAATGCATAGCCTTTTTGCGCTGCAATCAGCGCCAGCCCGAGGCCGGTGTTCCCGGCCGTCGCTTCGATAATCGTCCCGCCCGGCGCCAGCAGGCCTTGTCGTTCGGCTTCATCAATCATTGACAGCGCCACGCGATCTTTAATAGAGCCGCCGGGGTTTTGGTTTTCAAGTTTCAGAAACAGCGAGCACGGGCCTGCATCGAGCTTGTGCAACTGGATAAGCGGCGTATGGCCGATGAGTTCAGTGACGGAGTGATAAATTGCCATGGTATTTTCCCTGATTAAGGACATGGCTGGATGATAGAACTATGAAAAATTCTCAATAAAGAACGTTTCACTGGTTGTTAGAACGGAAAGTAATATAAATGACTATTTCGGCAGTAAGGACTGCAAGCCGTAAAGTGCTCCAGATGGAGGGATGTCTATGTACGCATAAAATGCTGCAAAAACGACCGTATTAGCCCCTCTCACCCCGCCGTATATGCATCGCGCAGATAATCATTACTGAAAATAAGCTAATCGTCCTGCGCCCAGTCGCCACGCCGTATATTCACTGTGGTTATAAGTAAGACTATTTTGTTCATTTAAATCATGATAACGTCTGTTTACTATCGTTTGGACATCCATACTGCTAAACCGCTATATGCGTAACGGATAAGTAAAATAATGATTGTTCTCAGGAATATTTCGAAGATTTTTGACAACGGAAAAGTGGCGCTGACTGCCGTTGATAACGTCAATTTGACGATCGAGCAGGGACAGATATACGGAATTATTGGCTACAGCGGCGCGGGTAAAAGTACCTTAATTCGTCTGCTCAACGGCCTGGAAAAACCGACCTCTGGCAACGTGACCATTAATGGCCAGGATATCTCAGCGGCAAAAGGTGAAGCATTACGCCAGGCGCGACTGAAAATTAGCATGGTTTTTCAACACTTCAACCTGCTGTGGTCGCGTACGGTAACCGAGAATATCGCGTTTTCCATGCAAATCGCGGGCGTGCCGAAAGCCAAAATCAAGGCTCGGGTGGCTGAGCTTGTGGAGCTGGTTGGGCTGAAGGGGCGTGAACACGCCTACCCGTCACAGCTTAGCGGCGGTCAGAAGCAGCGCGTGGGTATTGCCCGTGCACTGGCGAACAATCCGGACGTGCTGCTGTGTGACGAAGCCACCTCCGCGCTGGATCCGCAGACTACCGATCAAATTCTGGATCTGCTGCTTGATATCAACCGTCGGTTCAAATTAACCATCGTGCTGATTACGCACGAGATGCACGTGGTGCGCAAAATTTGCGATCGCGTGGCGGTGATGGAAGACGGCAAAGTCGTGGAGGAGGGCGATGTCCTGAACGTCTTTACCCATCCACAAAAACCGATCACCCAGCAGTTTGTGCGCCAGGTCAGTCAGTATCACGAGGAAGAAGCCTTCAACCCGGAACTGGCAAACGAACTCGAAGGCACGGTCATCAAATTGACGTTTACCGGGCACAGCACCCATAGGCCGATTGTGGGCGAACTGACCCTGCGTTACGGCCTGCCGTTTAACATTTTACACGGCAAAATGACCCAAACCGCGCACGGCGTATTCGGCCAGCTCTGGCTACACGTGGTGGCAACGGAAGAACAATTGAACAATATCCTCGCCGACCTGAAGCACAGCGATATTGATGGTGAGGTAATTAAGCATGGCTGAGAATCTCTTCCCGCATCTGAAGTGGGACCAACTGTGGGCCGCGACGCTCGAAACCCTTTATATGACCGCGCTTTCCGGTATCGCAACCTTTGTATTGGGTATTGCGCTGGGATTAGCGCTGTTTTTAACGGCACGCGGTGGGCTGTTTCATAATCGCACTTTGTATAGCGTGATCTCCATTGTGGTGAACGTGTTCCGTTCTATTCCGTTCATCATTCTGATCGTGCTGTTGATTCCGTTTACCAAAACTATCGTCGGCACCATTCTGGGTGCGAACGCGGCGCTGCCCGCGCTGATCGTGGGTGCCGCACCGTTCTACGCTCGCCTGGTAGAGATTGCCCTGCGCGAAGTGGACAAAGGGGTGATCGAAGCGACGCGCTCCATGGGCGCACGGTTAAGTACGTTAATTTTTCGGGTTTTGCTGCCGGAATCCTCACCTGCACTGGTATCAGGCATTACGGTGACGTTGATTGCACTGGTGAGCTACAGCGCAATGGCAGGGGTGATTGGGGCCGGCGGTTTGGGAAATCTGGCTTATCTGGAAGGATTCCAGCGCAACCATGGTGATGTCACGCTGGTGGCGACGGTGACGATTTTGATCATCGTTTTCATTATCCAGTTCTGCGGCGATGTCATTACTTCACTGTTAGATAAACGATAAATACCCATAATTCACAGGAACACACATCATGAAAAAAACACTGACATTGATTGCCGCCGCAACCCTGAGCGCCCTGAGCTTTGCTTCATGGGCTGATACGCTGACTGTGGGCGCATCCAACACGCCGCATGCCGAAATTCTGGAACAGGCGAAACCGATTCTGGCGAAGCAGGGTATCGATCTGGAGATCAAACCGTTCCAGGATTACATTCTGCCAAATACCGCGCTGGCGGGCCGCGACATCGATGCCAACTATTTCCAGCACATCCCGTATCTGAACAGCGTACTGAAGGATCATGCTGGCGATAAAGATTACGATTTCGTCAGTGCAGGTGCGATTCACATCGAGCCGATTGGAATTTACTCCAAGAAGTATAAATCGCTGAAGGACCTGCCGGAAGGCGGCAAAATCATCATGCGCGATGCGGTATCTGAAGAAGGCCGTATTCTCTCTATCTTCGAAAAAGAGGGTGTGATTAAGCTGAAGCCGGGCATCGATAAAGTGACCGCGCGCATTAGCGATATCATTGAGAACCCGAAAAAACTGCAATTTACGCCAAACGTTGAAGCTGCGCTGTTGCCGCAGATGTACAACAACGATGAGGGAGCAGCCGTGGTGATTAACGCCAACTACGCGATTGATGCAGGTCTGGACCCGGTTCACGATCCGATTGCCGTAGAGAGCGGTGAAAACAACCCGTATGCCAATATCATTACTGTTCATCGCGGCGACGAGAAGAAGAAAGACATCGTGGCGCTGGTGGACGTGCTGCACTCTAAAGAAATTCAGGACTGGATCCGCACCAAATACAAAGGCGCTGTGATCCCTGTTAATAACTAATCTGCTGATTTCTTTGCTAAAGCCCGGCGAGGTTCTCGCCGGGCTTCTTTTTTGTATCCGGCCTATGAATCATTTATGCTGCTTGTTTGAAGCAATGGAGTGATAACAATGGGCAATGTGACTAAAGACGAAGCGCTTTACCAGGAGATGTGCCGGGTGGTCGGAAAGGTGGTGCTTGAGATGCGTGATTTAGGGCAGGAGCCAAAGCATATTGTTATTGCGGGCGTGCTGCGTACCGCGCTGGCGAACCAGCGCGTGGCGCGCAGTGAGCTGACCACTGAAGCTATGATAACGGTGGTTAAAGCGCTGGCTGGCTAGGCCGCCAGCGTTTGGCTATCTGCTCAAGAGAACAACAGAGTAGATAGTAAACGACACCGGTAAAGATAAAGATGGCCACCGGGTAAATCTGTACCCGGTTGTTTACCTGGCCTGCGACGGTCGTCAGTTCCGGCACGTTAACAATAAACGCCAGCGACGTGTCCTTCAGCAAGTTGATAAAGATCCCCAGCAGCGACGGCAAAATATTGCGCAATACCTGAGGTAACAGGATCAACCACAGCGTTTGCTGCGTGCCAAATCCCTGCGTCAACGCCGCTTCGTATTGCCCTGTGGGCAAGGCCCGCAGACCCGCCAGCACCGAGTGCATCACGGCCGCTGCCGTAAACCATGCCAGCGCCAGCGTGACGGTGAGCGCGCCCGGTAAATCCGCGCCGGTCATGAGTGGCAGCAGATACCACATCCAGAAGATGACGAAGATAAGCGGAATACCGCGAATCAACTCAGCCCACAAGAATAACGTTTTACGCACCCAGCCCGGATAACGCCAGGCAAGACTGGCCAGTACAATACCGCCAGGCAGCGCCAGCACGGCGGCTCCCAGTGCCATCAATAACGTCAGCAGTACGCCACCAGGCTGGCCTGCGGACATCCTTCCCCACAGCAGATAATCCAGATTGTCGGTAATGACGGTGAATCCTGTGATCATGCGTTTACCCTCCGTTGGCGACCTTTTTGCGTTGAGGGCCCGAGCTTCACGAGCACGAGTCCCAGCGCGATACCGGTCAGCAGGTAAAGCACCGTGCCAACGGTAAACGCCTCAAGCGCATGAGCGTTATAGCTTTCGATTTGCCGCACCTGATAGGTCAGTTCGGCAAAGCCAATCCCGCTGGCAAGCGAAGAGAGCTTCATCAGATTCAGATATTGCCCGACAACCGGCTGCCAGGCGTTAGCGAGCCCTTGTGGCAGCAAAATGTAGCGAAACAGACGCCAGGCCGAAAAGCCTTGTGCCAGCGCGGCCTGTCGTTGCCCGTTTGAAACGGCGTGGAGTCCAGATTCGATCTCTTCGATGAGAAACGCAGAGGTGAAAACGCCCAAACCCCAGGCAGAGCACAGAAACTCGGGCGTAAACCACCAGACATCGCCCGGCAGAATAGACCAGGCGTGATCGGCGTTGATGACATCGCGAAAAGCCACAGGTAGCCCATTCCACGCGGCAAAATACCAGAATAGTAACTGAACCAGTAACGGCGTATTTCGAAACACCGAGACCCATATGGACACTATGGCGTGACCGGTTTTACCGCCCGCCAGGCGCAACAGCAAAAACAGAATGGCAAAGACGCTGGCGATAATTATCCCGGCGAGCGTTACCCATAAGGTGGTCAAAAAACCGGAGAGGATCCACTGCAAGGGTTGCCCGGTTAGCACTCCTTGCCAGTCGAGCGCGGGCATTATGGCTGCTCCTGATGCAGTGGGTTCAGCACCTTTTGCAGAAAACGCCGCGCGCGCGGATGCGCAGGATGGTGAAAAAACTGCTCTGGTGGCGCGGTTTCCAGAATCTGTCCGCCGTCGATAAATACGATCCGGTCGGCAATTTCGCGGGCAAACTGCATCTCATGCGTGACCACAATCATGGTAATACCACTGTGGGCCAATGCCTTCATGACGAACAGCACTTCACCAATCATCTCGGGATCCAGCGCGGAAGTCGGCTCATCAAACAGGATGATTTGCGGAGAGGACGCCAGCGCCCGGGCGATAGCGACCCGCTGTTGTTGTCCACCGGAAAGCTCAGCCGGGAAATGTTCGGCCTTTTCCAGCATACCGACCTTTTCCAGTAGCGTTAGCGCACGTTCCTGCGCCTGCTGAGGGGGCCAGCCGTGGACATGCTCCAAAGCCAACGAGATATTCTGGCGCGCCGTAAGGTGGGCGTAGAGATTAAACTGCTGGAATACAAACCCGACGCGGCTTCGAAGCTGACGTAACGCCGCACGGTTAAGTTGCCCGGTGGGTTTACCGTCGATCAGGATTTCGCCGCCGTTGAGTGATTCAAGCTGATTGATTAAGCGGATTAACGTGGATTTACCGGAACCGGATGGACCCAGGATCGCCACCACTTCGCCGGGGGAGATACTGAGATTGACGCCGTCCAGGACGCGGTGATCGCCAAAGCTTTTCACGACGTCGCGAAACTCAACGCTTGCCTGGTCCAGATGTGAAAAATCCGCGGCACGGGCCGCGGAGCGTGAGAATAAACCTGAGAGCATCTTACTGGGCTTCTATTGTAAAGGCGCGGGGTTGCGGAGATTGGGTTTGTGGGCCAAACCAGACGTCGTAAATCCTGGCGGCTTCGCCGGTTTTCTCAAGATTTACCAACTCGTCGTTAACCACCTTGAGCAGGGAGGTTTCCCCTTTTTTTACGCCTACGCCGATCTCTTCTTTACTCAACAGGTCCGGAAGAATTTTGAAGTTGGCTTTATCCGGAGCCTGAGCCAGCAGGCCCGCCAGGATCGTGCTGTCCTGGGTGATCGCCTGAACGTTGCCGTTACGCAGCGCGGTCAACGCCAGTGGGATATCATCGTAGGAGAGCACGCGAGACTGCGGGAAGCGCTGATGCAGCGCCTGCTCACCGGTAGTGCCTTTTACTGCACCAATGCGAGCCTTGCTATAGTCGTCCAGCTTATCTGCCGATTTTGCCGGGACCAGGAACTGTTGGCCGGTGACAAAATACGGCGTGGAAAAATCGATGACCTGCGCGCGTTCTGGGGTGATGGTGATATCGGCAACGATAAGATCGGCTTTACCTGATTGCAGAAGCGGAATACGGTTTGCCGGGTTAGTCGCCACCAGCTCCAGCTTAACGCCTAATTTTTTGGCCAACGCTTTTGCGAAATCGACGTCATACCCGACGATGTCATGCGTTTTCGCATCTATAGAGCCGAACGGCGGATTGGCATCAAATGTGGCGACCTTTACGACGCCAGCCGCTTTGATATCAGCCAGTTGGTCTGCCTGTGCCTGAGCGGACAGAATCCCACCTGCAGTCAGTAATCCCAGCGCCAGTGCGAGTTGATGATGATACTTTTTGTGTGTAGCCATAGTTCCCTCAGATATCCCGTCGTTTTTGTTTTGTTCCGTTACGCTCCCATAAGCGTTCTCCCTCGCCAAATAAGAAAAAGTTCTTTGCTATATGCAAAAAGATATTAGTGAACAATGTGTTACCAGCAAGTAGCGGAAAAGAAGGCTTTTGCGGTTAACAGAAATCGTCTGCCGATAATGATATTTCGCGCAGGGCGAGGAGCGTGATTTACTCAGATTGAGCAGAGAGATGAGGAGAGGTCATCATGCAAAACTGGATAAATACGTTACGGCGGTTTTTTGTTGGTAAATCAGAGCGCGCAGAGAACAGTGCGCAACGTGTTATTGAATCCGTTCTGCCGATTGCCAGCTTGTACGGCGTGGATGTGGCGAACATTGATCCGGAGTGGTTCCATGACAAAACACCACGCTGAGCTGCGCCACACGCGCGTCACCTACTGGAACGAGCTGTGCCTGGGCTCTGTAAAGCCCTGATGAGCGGAAAAGTACGCGGCAAACATCTCGGTAGAAGAGGTTAATTTTGGTACCAATGTGGCCCTTGAACACGGGAGCCACTGATGAAACGGACCACACTAGCGACATTTTCTTCTCTATTATTTTTCACGGCATTACAGGCACACGCTGGCCCTCAGGCGCATGTGGTATGTGCGTATAGCCACAATCTGGGGGATGATGCCATCATGATGTTTGGTATGCCTGACCATGCGATGCTGCATGATTTCTTCGGCAATACCCATACCGACGCCAGCTCATCCAACGCGTCATTGCGCGCAAAGCCTGATACCACCTGCGATAACAAAGCCGATAGCTCGGCCTATTGGTCACCCTCGCTGCGGTTGCCCGACGGAACGGTGGTAAAACCGGCCTATCAGAAAACCTATTATCAGGCGTCGAACGTCGAGCTTAATCCTCTGCACCCTTTCCCGGCCGGACTGGCGTTGCTGGCGGGCGATCATCACGGCGTTAAACCCAATCCTCATATCACCTTCTTATGCGCTAACGGTAAGGGCTACAGCAATAAGACGGGGGAAATCTGCGGTCTGCGAAAAGCGAAGGACGCCGTGCAGTTTAATATCGGTATTCAGTTCCCCAACTGCTGGGACGGCATAAACCTTAAGCCGGCTCATGGCCTGGCAAATGCCACCTACGATAGTCATGGGGAATGCCCGTCGGCGTTTCCGGTCAAAATCCCAACCGTTAACATGAATATTGCCTACGTGATCCCGGGGATAACCGCTTTGGATACGGGCAAAGCCCAGCTTTCTCTCGATCCCACCATGCATGGCGACGAACGTGAAGAAAACTGGGGAAGCCTTTACACAGCACATGCTGATTTTATGAACGGCTGGACGGAAGAGGGCGCTCGCTTCATGACTGATTTTTGCATGAATCGCGGGATGGACTGCGGAACCAATGTGCCTTACGGCTTTTCCCAGGCAAAAGAGAGCGTGTGGTTGAGTAGCGTTGAACCGGATACCCGAATACCCGCTCCGCAAGCGCTGCTGGTGCAGGATAACTGGCAAAACGGAGGCCGAACCGCAAACACGGAAACCCTGTCACTGGTGAAATTTACCATCCCAGCCCAGCCTGCCGGGCAGGATTCTGCCTTGTTTAAGTATCGTGTGCGTATTTACGGTGGCAAGGTTGAAACAAACGGTGCCGATCAGATCTTCTTCTATCCGGCCAGCAATGACTGGAACGGCGCGAGCGTGACGTGGAAAACGCGTCCGGCCTGTACTTACAAATCAGATGCCGTGCTCTATCTCGACAACAAGCGTGAATATCGGATGGTCGATGTTGATAAAGCGGTGCGCAAGGCTTTGGCTCAGGGGAAAACCGAAATTTCATGGTATATCGGCGGGGATCGTCAGGGGAATCACTATCAGTTTGAACCCGGCTCTTCGCAGGAAAGCCTGATACTGATGCTGACGGGCTTCAAAAAGACGCCGGAAATTTAAGGCGCAAAGAGGAAAAGCACCGGGCGCAATGCACGGTGCAGAGGTTCGCATTTAGATCTTGCAGGCATCGCCGCAGTCGTCATCAGCGATCACGGCTTGCGCTTTTTTATCCGCATCTTCCAGACGTTCCGCATTACGCTCTTCGGCTTCATCCAGTCCGCTAAACACCAGATTCTCGAGATCAATTTCCATCATTTACCTGCTTGGTTCGTTTTTGCTGTAGAAACATTATAGGGCAAAAATATCGCCGGATGAACATCGCCGCACGTAAGGATAATCCCTGCCATACTGATCAATTAACGATTCAAAGGAGCGGCAACGATCGTTTTATGTCAGACCTGATGCTGGATTCAGGACAAAAATATATTGCTTGTCTGAAATGTAGCGCGGTAGTTAAACTTTAAGAGTGTGATCCCGATCATGCCTACACTAAAACAGAAAAAGAGACACTGCTATGCAACATATCATTGAAGGTTTTCTCAGCTTTCAAAAAGAGATTTTTCCGCAACGTAAAGAGCTTTTTCGCAGCTTAGCCTCCAGCCAGAATCCCAAAGCGCTGTTCATCTCCTGCTCTGACAGCCGTCTGGTTCCTGAACTGGTGACGCAGCAAGATCCGGGACAGCTCTTTGTCATTCGTAATGCTGGCAATATCGTGCCGCCTTTCGGGCCAGAACCCGGTGGCGTGTCGGCTACCATCGAATACGCCGTCGTGGCGCTGGGTGTTACCGACATTGTGATTTGCGGTCACTCTAACTGTGGTGCCATGAAGGCGATTGCTGATAACGCGAATCTGGACCCTATGCCAGCGGTGTCACATTGGCTGCGCTATTCCGATGCGGCAAAAGCGGTGGTGGAAAATAAAAGCTGGGACAATCCGACGGACAAAGTTAACGCCATGGTCCAGGAAAACGTGTTTGCTCAATTGAGCAACATCAAAACCCACCCTTCGGTGGCGGTAGGCCTGCGTAACAACACCATCCGTCTGCACGGCTGGGTTTACGATATTGAAAGCGGCGACATTCGTGCGCTGGATAAAGACAGTAAAACCTTTATTTCGCTGTCTGATAATCCGGGCGTTTTCTTCGAATAAATCGTCGCGTAAAGGGCGGGATATCCCGCCCTGAATCTTATCAGTCTTCAATAAACGGCAATCGTCTGCGCGCACGCGTAGCTGGCATTATCGCCGCTTTGGCTATTGCTTCCCCGATTTCTGCACTGACCACCAGTCCCTGAACAAAAGGTTGGTCATGCATCAGGTAAGGTAACGCGCCAAAGGCAATGCGACCTCGAAGGTATTCAGGCTCAAGCAGGGTGTAATCATCGCCAACGTCTGGAATATCTTCTCCGGCAGATTCGAGCTGTTTACGAAGCGTAGGGAACGGCAGATCTTTGGTTTTAAGCGGTTTCTGACCGCGCGCGTCGATAAACGTATCGAAGGTCCAGGTCTCGCCCCGGGCATTAATCACCGTCCGATCCTCTTTGAGTGCCATTTCATAATCGTTGCCAAGCTCAAGAATGCTAATGATACCCGCCTCGCGCAGGGCCAGTAGTCTGCGGATAGACTGGGAAGGAATGGCGGCATAGTTGTCGATAAATACGCGTGCCAGCCCATGATTAAAGCGTTCCCGGTCCTGCTCGCTGAGGTGAGGCACAATTTCTTGCACGGCCTCGTGCAGGCGCAGGACGGTATAACGCCACGGCACCGTCCGCCTGTCGCGCTTGTTACGCTCCACTTCATCAAGGTTTGATACCGCCCAGCGAAAAGGACCGTGCTGTTGCCGGTCGGCAAACCATGCGTCACGAATGCTGTCAGCATCAAGGGTGTTTAACGCCATCGTCTGGCACCACTGCGGGTCGGCCAACTCAAGCTCGCGCACGACCAGGCCGAAGATACGGTCGAGTAAGCCTTCTGATCCTTTCTCTATTTCCGCCTCTATCGCCTGTTCCGTGACGAGGGTTAACGGCTCGTAGGGGATAGGGCAGTAAAAATCGGCTTCCGGAAGGATGCCCGAGCGGGACATCAGAACAATTTTAAGCGCCTCGCTGCCTTCATCCAGTCGGAAGTGGGTAGGTTCGCCCTCGCGCTCAGTGAATTCACCGTGTTGGATGACCACGGCCATTGCTGCGTCTAGCCCGCTAAGAGAAGTCCCCATGATACCGACGCGGCAGGCGCTGATTTTTGCCTCCATCAGCCCGGACCATGGGCTTGGGAAGAAGGCGCGCGGCGTGGTGTCCTCTTCAGGCCAGACGTGACCGGTGGCGATAACGGCCAGCCCAAACGGTTCGGGTTCGGCATGACCTGCGGTCCACACGCATGCTCCCTCGGGGGTGGCCTGTACGTCGATAACCTGGCAGGATTCCCGGACGTTAACCTCAAATCCTTGTTTTTTGGCCTGCTCAAGAAGGGCCAAAAACCGATTGCGGAAATACTCACCGAGCAAAATGCGCGGCAGGAATTGTCTGTCGTGTAGGGACGCTTTCTGCACGCCGTAGCGCGCCAGATGGGCCTCGCTTTGATTGCGCAGCCAATCAAGATAGGTGATGAAAATGGGCGGAATTTCGATACTGGCGATGTTGGCCAGCATCATTCGGGAGTTATCTTCATCGCTGTAGGGCATACCCACGCCAGCCTCATTGGCTTGCTCAAAGACCGTGACGGAAAGTGGCGTGTCGTTTTTCAGCAGAGAAAAAAGGGTGTAAATACCCGTCGGCCCTGCGCCGACAATCGCGATCTGTTTCATAGAGTTTTTACCCGCTGTTTTTTTTACCGAATCCATGGGAGATAAAAGCCATGCAGGATAATTGTGGTAGAAACTGGGCAATGAGCAAATAAGGGAGAGTGTCAGGATTGAAAATCAGAATGGGATGAAGAGAAATTCGCACCATTTCAGAGCTGAAATGGTGCGTCCGAGTGGACTCGAACCACCGACCCCCACCATGTCAAGGTGGTGCTCTAACCAACTGAGCTACGGACGCAGAATGGTGCGTTCAATTGGACTCGAACCAACGACCCCCACCATGTCAAGGTGGTGCTCTAACCAACTGAGCTATGAACGCAACGTGTTGTCTGGGACAACGGGGACGAATATTAGCGGCAGCCGCGGGATGAGGCAAGAGGGAAATCGCAATTTTCTTACTCTTTTCACGCGATTGCTTCATTCCCGCGCAAACTGGAGAGAAAGTAGCCGCACGCAGGCGGCTACCAAGGGATTAACGTGCGGCGCGCTGCAAAATGATGCTGGACGGTTGACGCTGCAGGAAACGCATACGAAGCATCATCAGGATGGCGGCAGAGGTTAAGCCGATGATAAAGCCCATCCAGAATCCGGCCGGGCCCATACGATCAACCACCAGATCGGTGAGCGCCAGCACGTAGCCGGTTGGCAGGCCGAGCACCCAGTACGCGGTAAAGGTAATGAAGAAGATCGAACGCGTATCTTTATACCCGCGAAGAATACCGCTGCCAATCACCTGAATGGAGTCTGAGATCTGGTACACCGCCGCCAGCAGCATCAGCTGAGACGCCAGGGTGATGACTTCCGGATTGTCATTGTAGAGCAGGGCGATGTGTTCGCGCAGGGTGACGGTGAAGATCGCCGTACACACCGCCATACACACGCCGACACCCAGACCGGTGCGCGCGGCCGTTTGCGCATCGAGCGTCGAGCCCTGTCCCAGACGATAGCCCACGCGGATGGTGACCGCAGCCGCCAGCGACATAGGCAGTACGAACATCAGCGAACTAAAGTTCAGGGCAATCTGGTGACCGGCTACATCGACAATACCCAGTGGCGACACCAGCAGAGCGACAACCGCGAATAACGTCACTTCAAAAAACAGGGCCAGCGCGATAGGCAAGCCAAGCTGGGTCAGGCGTTTTAAAACAGCCATGTCCGGCCTGCTGAAACGTGATTCGTTACGAATATCGCGCATGGATCGCGCACGCTTCACGTAGGAAATCATGCTAAAGAACATCACCCAATACACGGCCGCCGTGGCCACGCCACAGCCGACGCCGCCCAGTTCAGGCATGCCAAAGTGACCGTAAATAAAGATGTAATTGACCGGGATGTTAACCAGCAATCCGATAAAACCCATCACCATGCCAGGCTTCGTTTTTGCCAACCCTTCGCACTGGTTACGCGCGACCTGGAAGAATAAATAGCCCGGAGCGCCCCACAGCAGTGCGCGCAGATAGCCTACGGCTTTATCGGCCAATGCCGGGTCGATGTTATCCATGGAGCGGATGATATAGCCCGCATTCCACAGCACTACCATGATCAGAATGGAGACGAAACCCGCCAGCCAGAACCCCTGGCGAATCTGGTGAGCGATACGCTCGCGTCGACCAGAACCATTCATTTGCGCAACGACGGGCGTTAATGCCAGCAGCAGTCCGTGACCAAAAAGGATCGCCGGCAACCAGATCGAAGTGCCGATGGCGACGGCGGCCATATCGGTGGCGCTATAGCCGCCGGCCATGACCGTATCGACGAAACCCATTGAAGTTTGAGCAACCTGCGCGATGATTACCGGTATTGCTAACGCTAATAACTGACGCGCTTCAATCATGTACTTCTGCACGTGAACACCTTTCATATTGTTGTTATTTGAGGGACTAAAAAAGCCGCCGTAACTGGCAGCAAGAAGAAAATACAGAGGGAATTCCAGCTATTGTAGCGGGGTTTCCCCGATTATCTAGTGAAAAAATCGCCAGAAAATGTGCTCCACTGGCAACCTGTATTTCCAACTGTTATTGTGATGGGATTAAACGGTGTTATCGCCGTCCGGAAAATACAGGAGTTGTTAGCATGTTTACTGGTATTGTGCAGGGCACAGCAAAACTGGTGTCCATTGATGAAAAACCTAATTTCCGTACCCACGTTGTCGAGCTGCCGGAATATATGCTCGATGGGCTGGAAACGGGAGCATCGGTTGCGCACAACGGTTGTTGTTTGACGGTTACCGGGATCGACGGTAATCGCATTAGCTTTGACCTGATGAAAGAGACGCTGCGCATCACCAACCTCGGTGAGCTGGTGGAAGGCGATACGGTTAACGTTGAGCGTGCGGCGAAGTTTAGCGACGAAATTGGCGGGCATTTAATGTCGGGCCATATTATGACGACCGCCGAGATATCAAAAATTCTGACCTCTGAAAATAACCGCCAAATCTGGTTTAAGGTTCAGGATCCAACGCTCATGAAATACATCCTGTATAAAGGATTTATTGGCATTGATGGTATCAGTTTGACGGTTGGCGAAGTGACACCAACCCGTTTCTGCGTGCATTTAATTCCTGAAACATTACAGCGCACCACGCTCGGCACTAAAAAACTGGGCCATCGCATCAATATTGAAATCGATCCGCAAACTCAGGCGGTCGTGGATACCGTTGAACGCGTGCTGGCGGCAAAAGAAGCGGCATTAAAGCTCGGATCTGAAGAATAATAAACGTCGCCCCGGCTTCCCGGGGCGGCTTCTTAGCGCGTAACGCGCAGTCCGTTTTCAATCCCTCGGCTGAATACTACCTGCCAAAGCTGAATATCGCGGGCGCGGAAAGCACCAGCACAGGCGTTCAGATAATAACTAAACATTCTTTTAAAACGCTCAGAATAGTTGTCGGCAATCTCAGGCCAGGCAGTCTGAAAGCGAGCATGCCATGCCATCAGCGTCGTATCGTAATCTGCACCAAAGTTATGCCAGTCTTCCATCACGAAATGCGGCTCGCTGGCCTTCGCGATCTGGCGCACTGACGGTAAACAACCGTTCGGGAAGATGTATTTGTTGATCCACGGATCGACGGTATGGTCGGTTTTTTTGGAACCTATGGTGTGCAGCAGGAAAACCCCGTCGGGCTTGAGGTTGCGGTCTGCAACGTTGAAATAGGTATTGTAGTTTTTCGGCCCCACGTGCTCGAACATTCCGACCGATACAATACGATCGAACTGGTCATGCAGGTCGCGATAGTCTTGCAGAAGAATGGTCACATCCAGCCCTTCGCAGCGCTCTTGCGCCATCTTCTGTTGCTCGGCTGAAATCGTCACGCCCACCACGCCAACGCCGTAATTTTTAGCCATAAACCAGGCCAGCCCACCCCAACCGCAACCAATGTCCAGTACGCGCATACCGGGCTGCAATTGAAGCTTTTCGCAAATCAGACGCAGTTTGGCCTGCTGCGCCTCTTCAAGTGTGGAGGCCTCTTTCCAGTAGGCGCAGGAATATTGCATTAACGGGTCAAGCATGCGCGTGAAAAGATCGTTACCCAGGTCGTAATGTTCCTTGCCAACAATCCAGGCACGCTTTTTACTTTGCAGATTTAACAGGCGAGCGGAGGCGATACGCAGCGTATCTTTGAGATGCCGGGGCAGTTGATTTTCAAGCCCGGCGCGCAGAACGGTGTTGAAAAAAACATCCAACTGCTCGCATTCCCACCAGCCATCCATGTAGCTTTCTCCCAGCCCCAGGGAACCTTCCTGTAAAACGCGCTTAAAAAAATCGGGGTGTTTTACCTGGATATCCGAAGGGGCAGGACCGTTAATGGTGACGCCTGCTCGACTCAATAATTCACTGACGATTCGTGACCAATTATCGTCCCGAATGCTGACTTCTTCTATACACGATGAACTCATAGCTTCTCCATCACCTGATGTGATCAGAACCTTCAAACAGCGTAGCCGCTTTTTATGGTTTGTGAGAAATCTCACGGGATTACCCGCGAGGCTAGTATCCGACGTAGAACAGAGGAAGGGAGAAAACCCTTGCCGAAAATCCATCCATGGTAAAACGGGAGCACTCCGGCTCCCGTTAACACATAATATTTATCGTATTTATATGAACCGAATTTAGTATAAGCCTCAAAAATCTGTCATTCAACTGAAAATTGTTAGCATCCTAATCACCGGTTTTTCACATAATTGCGTGCGCCACTATGCCTGCGATGATTCTGGTTGTGTACCGTCATCACTTTGCTTTTTTACGGTGGATTGCAGGCGATAACCCAGCGCTGCCAGCGCCACGGTAACCAGCATCACGCTGGTGGTGGTCATCAGTGGAGTGGCAATGAGAGCCGAGACAATCAAACTTGCCAGGAAGCACAGGCCCAGTTGCAGGGTATTTTGCAGGGCGGCGGCTCTACCGGTTGCGTGCGGGAACGGACGTAAAGCCTGGGCAACCACGATAGGATAAATGGCACCGTTTGCGACGGCCATAATGCAGAAGGGAATAAGAATCTCTGCCAGGGCAACATGGGGAATAAAACCAACGGCAAAGGTCGCAACCACGCTCAATGCATAAAGTACCAGTAGCCACGGTAGCATTTGTTGTCCCTGCCATTTTTGCAGCGCCGCGCGACAGCCATAGCCACCCACCAAAAAAGCGATGGTTTGCGGAACGTAGCTCAGACCAATAACCGCAGGGCTGTAGCCCATATCGTGCAAGATAAACGGTGAACCGGTGAGCCAGGCAAAGAAGCTCGCTGAGCAGGCGGCATAAATCAGCACATTACCGCGATAGTCGCGTGAGCGCAGCAGCGACATAAAGGTGACGCGCGATTCCTCGGGGTCGGCGACTTTCGGCTGAGCCGGTTTTAGCGAGAACGCCGGAATCATCAAGATCAGGGTAATAATAAACAGCGTGGCGAAGATCGCCTGCCAGTCAAAGTGGACCAGGATCCAGCTGCCCAGCAGCGGCGCAAGGGCGGGTGAAAGGCCAACCAGCGGCATGATGGTGGCAAAGATTCGGTTCACGCGCGAAGCCGGATAGTAATCGGTTACCAGCGCCTGCCAGGTCACTGCGGCTGCGCATACGCCAAAGGCCTGAATGAAGCGCAGCACCAGCAGCCAGGTTGCGTCACGGACCCACAACATGCCTAAACTGCTCAGGGCAAAAATGGTCAGACCCAGCAGCAAAATTGGCTTTCGGCCATAGCGATCGGAGAGCGGCCCCCACAGAAGTTGGGCAAACGCAAAGCCTGCCAGGAACAAGCTCAGGCTGGCACTAATGGCAGCGGCAGGCGTCTGTAAATCTGCCTGCATCGCTGCGAAGGCGGGGAGGTACATATCGGTCGCTAAAAAGCCCAGCACGCTTAAGCCAGCGAGCCAGACCATAAATCCTTTTCCAGGTTGCATTATTTTTTTCCTAATCAGGGCAGGTGTTCTTTGGCGCAGAGTGTAGGGAGTGCAATCCCCCTTGTGAAACGCTAATATTTGTCTGGTGCATTCAAAATATTTGTAGGCAGAAAATGTGGTCTGAATATTCCCTTGAAGTGGTCGATGCCGTCGCGCGTAACGGCAGCTTTAGCAGTGCGGCGCAGGAGTTGCATCGCGTCCCGTCAGCGATCAGTTATACCGTGCGCCAGCTTGAGGAATGGCTGGCGGTGACACTGTTTGAACGACGTCATCGCGATGTCGTTCTGACGCCTGCCGGGGCATGGTTTTTAAAGGAAGGCCGATCTGTTATCAAAAAAATGATGATCACCCGTGAGCAGTGCCAGCAGATTGCCAACGGCTGGCGCGGGCATCTTTCTATTGCTGTGGATAATATTGTTAAGCCTGAACGTACCCGACAGATGATTGTCGATTTCTATCGGCATTTCTCAGACGTGGAGCTGCGTGTTTCCCAGGAAGTTTTTAACGGGGTGTGGGATGCGCTATCGGATGGGCGAGTCGAAATGGCCATCGGGGCGACCCAGGCCATCCCCGTCGGGGGACGTTATACGTTTCGCGATATGGGCACGTTGAGCTGGACCTGCGTAGTGGCGAGCCACCATCCTTTGGCCACGATGGCTGGGCCATTGAGCGACGATACGTTGCGCAACTGGCCTTCGCTGGTGCTTGAGGATACCTCCCGCTCACTGCCAAAGCGTATCACCTGGCTGCTGGACAATCAGCGACGCGTCGTTGCGCCTGACTGGGAGTCATCGGCAACCTGCCTCTCAGCGGGATTGTGCGTGGGTATGGTGCCTGTACATTTTGCCCAACCGCGAATAGACAACGGACAATGGGTGGCGTTGACGCTGGAGAACCCCTTCCCGGATGCGGCGTGTTGCCTGACCTGGCAGCAAAACGACATGTCGCCTGCGCTCGCCTGGCTGCTGGATTATCTGGGGGATAGTGAAACGCTAAACAAGGAATGGCTGCGGGAGCCGGAATAACCGGCCCCGCAGAAAAGATTAGCGGCGGTAGTCGCGGAATGGACCATCGGCGACCGAGCGGCGTTCAATCAGGCGCGGATGCACTTCGATGGACTGCGACTCTTCGCGTTTGCTGACGATTCTGTCCATCAACATATTGAACGCCGTTTCACCCAGCGAATCTTTTGGCTGATGAATGGTGGTCAACGCCGGGGTAAAGAAACGAGCGTTGCGCACGTTATCATACCCGATCACTGAAATATCCTGCGGCACACGCAGTCCCAGCTCGTCAGCGGCGCAAAGCGCACCCATCGCCATGATATCGCCGCCGCAGAATACGGCAGTAGGGCGATGCGGTTGGGAGACGATTTGCTGCATGGCGCGATAACCCGATTCTGGTTCAAAATCGCCCTGAACGATCCAGTTTTCTGGAACGGCGATCAATGCTTCTTCCATCGCCTTCATGAAGCCCGCCAGACGACCGGCACCGGTGTTGCGCTCAAGCGGACCCGGAATAACGCCGATTTCGCGATGGCCGCGTTCAATCAGGTAGCGACCCGCCATATATCCGCCTTCAAAAGCGTTGTCGTTGACGGAATCGGTGAAATCAGCGCGCGTATCACCCCAGTCCATGACGACCATCGGGATATGACGGTACTCTTCGAGCATCGAGAGTACGGATTCAGGATATTCGGAACACATAACCAGCAAACCGTCTACGCGTTTTTGCGCCATCATGGACAAGTAAGCCCGTTGTTTTTCCTGACTATTCCAGGCATTACCCAGAATCAAGGTATAGCCCTTCTGGAAGCAGTTTTTCTCTACTGCTTCGATTATCTCGGCAAAATAGGCCGCTTCGCTACTGGTCGCCAGCAAACCAATTGATTTGGTGTGGTTGACCTTAAGGCTGCGCGCCACGGCGCTAGGAGAGTAGTGCAGCTCTTTAATCGCTGCCCAAACGGCGTTGCGCGTCTCTTCTGCTACAAAACGAGTTTTGTTAATTACATGTGATACGGTTGTAGTGGAAACGTTTGCGCGTTTCGCTACATCTTTAATCGTTGCCATTAGCTGTCACTCCAGACCATATCCTAAGCTCCTGAAAAATTGAGAGGTAAACGTTTGCCTTCTCTCACCCTTATCTCGCAAAGTGAATTGCGATACGCCGGGAAAACGACACAGGACGTCAGGAGGGGGTCAGTGGCCGGTACGCTTATAAATTTAGCGTGGAATTTTGTCTTATCTTGATGAAAAGGGGAAGCGTAAAAACACTTATCAGTCTAAATCCAGGAAGATTTTTGGGATAAACTGTGTAAAAATGAGCAAGCTCACTTTTCATGTGGGGATTAAAAGGAGAAAAATTGATGAATACCGATCTTAAGTTTTCGCTAACCACCACTTTCATCGTGCTGGCTTTGATTGTTGCGGCAAGCTTTACGGCAATACTGCACTGATTCAAACGGGGGAGAGCGTTCTCCCTCGCTTTCTCCCCGCCATTGTTACTCCCTCTGCAATAATCTTTTGCTATTTTGTTAACTTCTTATTTTTTGTGATTGATGTCATGCTTTCGGCATATTTGTTCTGTGTCGCGTAAAGACACGGCATCCGGAGTTAATGAATGAAAATCAACTTTCCTCTGTTGTCCCTGGCGATTGGCGCTTTTGGCATCGGCACCACTGAATTTTCCCCTATGGGACTGCTGCCGGTAATTGCCAAAGGTGTGGATGTTTCTATTCCTGCCGCGGGTATGCTTATCAGCGCTTATGCCATTGGCGTAATGATTGGTGCGCCATTGATGACGCTGCTGCTTTCGCATCGTGGGCGTCGCAACGCGCTGATCTTCTTGATGGCTATTTTCACGCTGGGAAATGTGCTCTCTGCGCTCTCACCGGACTACACCACGCTGATGCTGTCGCGCATTTTGACCAGCCTGAACCATGGTGCATTCTTTGGTCTGGGTTCGGTCGTGGCCGCAAGCGTGGTGCCTAAACATAAGCAGGCCAGTGCGGTCGCAACCATGTTTATGGGCCTGACGATCGCGAATATTGGTGGCGTGCCGGCAGCAACATGGATGGGTGAGACCATTGGCTGGCGAATGTCTTTCATGGCGACAGCCCTGCTGGGCGTGGTGGCGATGGTGGCACTGTTCTTCTCTCTGCCTAAAGGAGGAGCCGGTGAGCGTCCTGACGTGCGTAAAGAGCTGTCGGTTTTGCTTCGTCCTCAGGTGTTGTCCGCGTTGCTGACCACGGTACTGGGTGCGGGCGCCATGTTCACTCTGTACACCTACATCTCGCCTGTTCTGCATGACATTACGCATGCGACGCCGGCCTTTGTCACGGGAATGCTGGTGCTGATTGGCGTCGGTTTTTCAATTGGCAACTATTTGGGTGGCAAGCTGGCAGACCGTTCTGTTAGCGGTACGCTGAAAGGTTTTCTGACCTTGCTTATCGTCATCATGATCGCCATTCCTTGGCTGGCGCGAAATGAGTTTGGTGCTGCGATTGCGATGGTCATATGGGGCGCTGCGACGTTTGCCGTTGTCCCGCCATTACAGATGCGCGTGATGCGCGTAGCACACGAAGCGCCGGGGCTTTCTTCCTCAGTCAATATTGGGGCGTTTAACCTGGGTAATGCTTTGGGTGCAGCGGCGGGTGGCGCCGTGATTTCTGGCGGGCTGGGGTATAGCTTTGTGCCGGTGATGGGGGCGATTATCGCCGCACTCGGTTTACTGTTGGTTGTACTGTCCGGTCGTAAACAGCCGGAACCAGCCTGTGCGACGGAGTGATTAAAAAACGCAGAAGGGTTAACCTTCTGCGTGTCTTTTTATGCCGCGAAGTTTTTCGCCACAAATTCCCAGTTTACCAGAGCCCAGAAGTGCTCAAGGTAGTTAGGGCGTGCGTTACGGTAGTCGATGTAATAAGCGTGTTCCCACACATCAACGGTCATCAGCGGTGTAGCAGTGGTGGTGAGCGGGGTGCCCGCGTTTGAAGTCGAAACGATAGCCAGTTTGCCATCAGCTTCTTTCACCAGCCACGTCCAGCCAGAACCAAAGTTCTTAATCGCCGCGTCGGTAAACTTCGCTTTAAAATCAGCAAAGCTGCCAAATGCTGCGTTAATGGCTGTCGCCAGTTCGCCAGTGGGTTCGCCACCGGCATTTGGTGCCAGGCAGTGCCAGTAAAACGTATGGTTCCACACCTGAGCGGCGTTATTAAAAATGCCCGCCTCTGAAGTACGTACGATCTCTTCCAGCGTTTTGCCCTGGAAATCGGTGTCTTTGATCAGGTTGTTTAGATTAGTGACATACGTCTGATGATGTTTGCCGTAATGGTATTCCAGGGTCTCCGCCGAAATGTGCGGGGCCAGGGCGTCTTTTGCATACGGTAATGCAGGTAATTCGAACGACATTGCTTCTCTCCTTATTATATTTGGCGCATTAATAACCATATAAAATGCAAGGGTAGAGTAGCAAATTGAAAGGGCATGCAAAAGAGGAACTTACCCTGCCGACAGTGCGGCAGGGCAGGGATTAGCGAATGGTTTTAGGGGTCATCACGCGGCGGGCACCAACGTAATGGCGAACCCAGTAATCTTCGCTGAGAGAGGTAATCTGGATATCTTGTCCACTACGCGGGGACTGGATGAATTTTCCGTTGCCGACATAAACGCCAACGTGATCGGCAGTGCCGCGACCCTGCGTACGGAAGAAGACCAGATCGCCGCTTTCCAGCTCACCACGGTTGACTGAGGCGGCATCGCGCAAGTGGTACATTTCATTTGCGGTGCGAGGGATTCGGAATTTAACCAGATCTTTATAAGCGTAATAAACCAGACCGCTGCAATCAAAGCCGGTACGCGGTGATGTGCCACCCCAATGGTAAGGCTTGCCAATTTGGCCCATCAGTTTATTCATCGCTGTTTTTTGCGCTTTCTGCACGCGGACTTTATGCACTTCGGAAAGCTTCGCCGTTTTGCTGACCTTGAGGCAGTTTGATTTATGGCCTTTACGAACGGTGCATTTTTCTTTCAGAGTGCTAGAGGCGGTGTGCGATGTTTTACGAGTGGTTTTTGTAGCAGGTTTGCTGGATTTTTTTGAGACGGTTTGCTGCTTGTGAGTCGGTGTTTTTTTCTTTTCTTTCTTGCTGGCGCTTTTTTTCTTAGGTTCTGTGGTTTTCGCCAGATGAGATTTTTGTACAGCCGAATGCCGCGCCTGTTCGGAGGCGCTAGCCAACGGCGTGAATGAGAGTGTTGTAAACAGTAAAGCACAGAGCGTGATCGAGAATTTATTTATCCGCGCCACTGGGCAGTCCCCTGGTTGAAGCAGGCCATCAATAATACCTGCGTGTGATTTACAAAGCCTGTCGATTCTAATCTATCTAACGGCGAGAAGTTAAGACTCTTTTTCAATCTAAAATGGGGTTTCGCGAGCAAGTGCAAATAATTTCACCAAACTGAAGCGCTTTTGCTCACACGATAAACAAAACCACGGACAAAACAGGGCTAAGCTACATTAGCAATGCAACTTATGCCGACACGCGATAAAATAATAAGACGTAACGAAAATGTTATTTTCCGATATCAGTCTGAACCGCTACAATGTCAGACGATTGCCGTAACAGAAGTATAAGGAAGCAAAACATGAGCACTACTATAGAAAAAATCCAGCAACAGGTCGCTGAAAACCCGATTCTCCTGTACATGAAAGGTTCCCCGAAGCTGCCAAGCTGTGGCTTCTCTGCACAAGCGGTTCAGGCTCTCTCCGCATGCGGTGAGCGTTTTGCTTACGTTGATATCCTGCAGAACCCAGATATTCGTGCTGAAATGCCAAAATACGCCAACTGGCCGACCTTCCCACAACTGTGGGTTGACGGTGAACTGGTTGGCGGTTGCGACATTCTGATTGAAATGTATCAGCGCGGTGAACTGCAGCAGTTGATCAAAGAAACCGCTGCAAAGTATAAATCTGAAGAGCCAGACGCTGAATAAGTGCTTTGCCTCAGACAAAAAAAGCGACCAGTATCTGGTCGCTTTTTTTATTCCTCGCTCTCGCCAATGGGCAGCGGCCAACCACCCAGTCGCTTCCAGCGGTTAACAATTTCACAGAATAATTCCGCGGTGCGTTCAGTATCGTACAGCGCCGAGTGGGCTTGCGTACCATCAAATTCTATACCGGCAGTGATGCAGGCTTTTGACAATACCGTTTGTCCCAGTGCCAGTCCGCTTAATGCCGCAGTATCAAAGGTGACGAAGGGGTGGAACGGATTGCGTTTCAGCGACGCGCGTTCTGACGCCGCCATCACAAAGCTGTGATCGAAGGTCGCATTATGGGCCACCATGATCGCGCGATTGCAATTGCTGTCCTTCATTCCTTTGCGCACCATTTTAAAGATGGCGTGCAGAGCGTCATATTCACTGACCGCGCCGCGCAGCGGGTTGTTCGGATCGATACCGTTAAAGGCAAGCGCTTCAGGTTGAAGATTGGCACCTTCAAAAGGGTCAACATGGAAATGCAGCGTGGTGTCCGGTGTAAGCCAGCCCTGTTCATCCATTTTCAGCGTGATGGCGGCAATCTCAAGCAGCGCATCGGTTTTAGCGTTAAATCCTGCCGTTTCAACATCAATAACAACAGGATAAAAACCACGAAAACGGTCGCACAGACCGGTAAGTTGAGCGTTATCGGACATCAGGGTCTCTTACAAGGGGAAAAAAAGCAGAGCGTATTATGGCAAATTTTGAGAGGGGATGCAGTAAAACAACGGGCGCATGACGCGCCCGGAGGGATTAATTGCCCAGACCGCGACCCGCGTCTTTGGCTTCGATCAGCTCGATTTTGTAGCCATCGGGATCTTCAACGAAGGCGATTACGGTGGAGCCGCCTTTAACCGGGCCGGCTTCGCGCGTGACGTTGCCGCCATTACTGCGAATGCGTTCGCACGCATCAGCGGCATTATCCACTTCGAGTGCGATATGGCCATACGCGGTACCCAGTTCGTAGCTATCAACATCCCAGTTGTAGGTCAGTTCGATAACCGCTTCCTGACTTTCCGGGCCGTAACCAACGAACGCCAGAGAATATTTGTATTCTGGATTTTCGCTGGTTCGCAGAAGCTGCATACCCAAAACGTTAGTGTAGAAATCGATAGAACGTTGCAGGTCGCCAACGCGCAGCATGGTGTGAAGTAGGCGCATAATTTCCTCTTAACCAACTCAATGGCTTATCTTTTTGAACAGAAACGATGTTTTAGTATAGCGGCGAATCATCGCCGCTATCAATGAGCAAAGAAGGGATTATAAGGAAGGGTAGTCTGTGTAACCTTCAGCGCCGCCGCCGTAGAAGCTTTCAGGACGCTGTGGATTCAGCACCGTTTTGCGTTCCAGACGAGCAACGAGATCTGGATTGGCAATGTAATCACGACCAAACGCAACCGCGTCGATCAAACCTTTGCTGATCAAGTCTTCTGCTTTCTCTGGGGTATAAGCACCCGCACCGATGATCACACCCTGGAAACGTGCACGTACTTTCTCACGGAACGCATCAGAATACGGCGCACCGCCCGCCCAGTCAGGTTCGGACATGTGCAGATAGGCAATGCCGCGCTTGGCCAGTTCTTCAATCAGATACAGTGCATCGGCTTCTTCGTTCGGGCCGTTATCAACGTTCTGGAAAGATCCGATCGGTGATACACGAATACCAATACGATCCGGGCTCCACTCCTGACAAACTGCATCAACCACTTCCAGTACCAGGCGTGCGCGGTTTTCTACGCTGCCGCCATACTGGTCTGTACGTTGGTTAGAGGACGGTGAGAGGAACTGGTGCAGCAGATAGCCATGGGCTGAGTGCAGCTCAACCAGGTCGAAGCCTGCTTCACGTGCATTGGCAACCGCCTGACGGAAATCGTTCACAATGCCAGGAATTTCGTTCAATTCCAACGCACGTGGTGTGGAAGTGTCCACGCGAATCGCGTGGCCATTCTCATCACGTAAAGAGGTGCGCGTTCCTGCATTCAGAGCGGATGCAGAAACAGGCGCTTCGCCGCCGGGCTGAATGCTGTGATGGGAGATACGACCGGTGTGCCACAGCTGTACCGCAATGCGGCCGTCTTCAGCATGTACACCGGCAGTGATTTTTTTCCACGCCGCGATTTGTTCCTGGCTGTGCAGACCCGGCGCGCCAGCGTAACCTTTTGCCTGGGCGGAAATCTGAGTAGCCTCAGAGATAATCAGGCCAGAGCTTGCGCGCTGACGATAGTATTCGCCCATTAACGGTGTTGGGATATCACCAGGCTCAATGCTGCGCAGACGGGTGAGGGGGGCCATCAATACGCGGTTGGGTGCAGTAACCGCACCGATTTTCAGTGGGGTAAATAATTGTTCTGCGGACATCGTGACTCCTGAGTAGACCGGTCGTCTAGTGATTAAATAAATAAAAACGCCTGTTAAACGCCAGGCGTCGTAATACTGTTCTTCACATGCGTCAGTGCGCTTTCAAGCGGTACCGCGCTGCGAGAGATTTTGGCTTGCAGATTGGCTCCTAACCAGAGCGCATAGAGAACCTGCGCCTGAGTGAGCGAATCGCCGTTGAAGGTCAGCGTGTGTTCAGCTCGGCCTTCATCCAGCGCCTGGGCCAGCAAGGCAATGACGCCACTCGCCCCCTTGTCCATCGCGGTGCGCATATCTTCAGACAAATCGCACACTTCGGCAGACAGTTTAACGGTCAGGCAACCGCTGATGATGCCCTGTTGGCAAAACTGTCTCAGCGTTTCCTGATAGTAATTGAGAACACGATCCCGGTAGCTTCCTTCGCCGCTGGCAAAGTGGATCGCGAGGCGCTGGTGGTAACTGGCATAGTGCCGCTCCAGCATTGCCACACCAAAGGCCTCTTTGGAGCGAAAGTAATGATAAAACGAACCCTTAGGGACCTCAGCGGTTTTTAATAGTTCGCTCAGGCCCATGCCGGTAAACCCGCGATGCATACAAAGATGCTCGCCGGTCGCCAGAAGATGTTCGCGTGTATCGTGTTCTGTGTTTCTGCTCATGTCGACACTCTAATAGACCAGTCGGTCTAATGCAAGCGTCATGATGAACGACATGTCGTTAATATATCCATCTCAGGTTGATAAACTGTTGATTTCACATTCATCATGCCCAGTACGGTGGAGTATAAATTATCCTGCGAGACCGCTGTTTTCGCCGCTTGATTTTGCAGGCACGACGCGTTGACGCGATAGTTTTTCACATAATCTGGGGATAGCCAGAACATAAACGGAATATGCGTCTGCTGTTCTGGTGCCAGCATATAAGGCGTCCCGTGCAAATAAAGTCCGTTCTCGCCCAGTGATTCACCGTGGTCGGAAAGATAGATAAGCGCGGTGTTCATGGTGGCCTCACGGGCCTTGAGCGCATCAATCGTTTTACTCACCACGCTATCCGTATAAAGAACGGTGTTGTCATAAGTGTTGATGAGCGCCTGATGGGTACAATCTTGAATCTGGTTGGTATCGCAAGTCGGGGTAAATTTACGATATTCCTGCGGATAGCGCTGATAATAGGCCGGCCCGTGGCTGCCCATCAGGTGAATAACCAGCACGGAATCTTGCTTTAGCCCATCCAGCACATTATCGAGACGATGGAGATTGACCTCATCAATACAAGACTTGTCTTTACAGTACTGGTTGAGGTTCCACTGCGTCATATCGGTGTGCGGGATACGATTGCAGGCTCCTTTACAGCCACCGTCATTTTCTCGCCACAAAAGGTTAACCCCAGCGTGCGCCAGCACATCAAGCAGACCTTCCTGATGGCGCGCGAGATCGGCATCGTATTTTTTACGCGGCATACCGGAGAACATGCAGGGAAGCGAAACGGCAGTTTCCGTGCCGCATGACGACGCCTGTGGAAAGTTAATCATGTCCTGTTTTTGCAACTGAGGATTCGTTTCGCGTGAATATCCGTTAAGCGAATAGTTAGCCGCTCGGGAGGCTTCGCCAACCACCAACACCAGAACGGTTTTCTTATTCTGGCCCAAAATAACCGGCCCCTTATGGGCATCTTCACCCATGCGAATCAGCGTTTGATCGCCTGCAAACCAGCGGGCTTTACTGTATTTCATAAGCGCGCTGACGTAGTTCGCAGGCGTTACCATTTTGACAATGCTTTTGTTATTACGAAACAGCGATGCGTAATCTTTATAGAAAACAGACGCGACCAGAATAATCACCAGTAACGCGCCCAGAATGGCGGCGAACCGCAGGAGAAGCGTGTGCCACCAGGTTCCGGAACGAACCCGAACCAGCAGCAGTACAATAGAGGGAATGATCCCCGCGATCGCAATCCACAGCAGCATTTGCGGGGTGACCAGCGCAGTGGCTTCCTGAGAATTGGTTTCGAAGACGTTAACCAGCATATTCTGATCGATAACCGCGCCATAGGTGTACATAAAGTATGTTGCACCGGCACATCCCATGGTTAACAGAATAAACAGTGGCTTTCGCAGCAGCGGGATATTGAGCAGGCTAAATATAATCACCCAGCCACAAAACAATACCAGTGGAACCGATGCCGCAAAAAGCAAGTCGTGAAAATGATTGGGTGAAATGATTGCCCAACTACGTTGAATAAACAGAGCGTTCAATACCGTGAAGAAGAGAGCACATCCCAGCGTAAAATAAATATCGTTACATTGTAACTTTTTAAAAGACCGCATCATCAAATAACCGTTAATTTTGGTAATGTGGCGAGTATAGGGAGTGAAGATTAGTGAAACCTTAATGACACATTTGTGTGCTATATCCCTTGCGCGCAGGGTGTTTAGCGTCTTCACTGTAGATGAGATTCGGTTTCTGGAGGTATATGTGGCAGAGCAACTGGAGTTTTTCCCCATCCAGAGCCCGTGCCGGGGTATTTGCCAGTCTGATGAGCGCGGTTTCTGTCGTGGCTGTTTCAGAAGCCGGGATGAGCGTTTTAACTGGCAAAATATGAGCGACACGCAAAAGCAGGATGTCATTCGCCTGTGTAAGCAGCGCTTATTGCGTAAATTACGCGCGAACAGAGCGGCTGAAACCGAAGAACCGCAGCAACCTTCACTGTTTTAGCGGTGCAAATGCGTATACTCATAACATCACTTCCTTGAGGAAATTGTTATGGTTCAGCGTATTGCCCTTGCGCCACAGGGCCCAGAGTTTTCACGTTTTGTTATGGGTTACTGGCGCTTAATGGACTGGAATATGTCCCCGCGCCAGCTGGTGAGTTTTATTGAGGAACATCTGGATCTCGGTATCACCACGGTCGACCATGCCGATATCTACGGCGGTTACCTTTGCGAAGCCGCGTTCGGTGAGGCGATGAAGCTTGCTCCCGCGCTGCGCGAGCGCCTGGAGATCGTCACCAAGTGCGGAATTGCCACCACGGCCAATCCAGAACATGCCCTCGGACATTACATTACCGACAGCAGCCACATCATCAAAAGTGCTGAGCAGTCGCTGGTCAATCTTGCCACCGATCGTCTTGACCTGCTTTTGATCCATCGACCCGATCCGCTGATGGATGCCGACGATGTTGCCGAAGCGTTCTTAAGCCTGCATCAGAGCGGAAAAGTGCGCCACTTTGGTGTTTCTAACTTTACGCCGGCGCAGTTTGCGCTATTACAGTCCCGCCTGCCGTTTACCCTGGCAACCAATCAGGTTGAGATCTCGCCTGTTCATCAACCGCTACTGCTTGATGGTACGCTCGATCAGCTGCAGCAGTTGCGCATTCGCCCTATGGCATGGTCTTGCCTCGGCGGTGGTCGTCTGTTCAATGATGATGCTTTCCAGCCATTACGTGATGAACTGCAAACCGTGGCACGAGAGCTTAATGCCGAGAGCATTGAGCAGGTGGTGTACGCGTGGATAATGCGGTTGCCGTCAAAACCGCTGCCCATTATTGGCTCCGGGAAAATCGAGCGCGTTCGGTCTGCGATTGCCGCAGAAGAATTGCAGATGACCCGCCAGCAATGGTTCCGTATTCGTAAAGCCGCACTGGGTTACGACGTGCCATAATCGCGCTTTCAGCTGACTTTCCGGTGAAATCTCTGTCCCTGGTATAAACTTAATGGGCAAAAAATAACCAGCGGAGGTCAAATGAAGCGTTTTGCTCTGGCAATAGTCACGCTGGTTGTTTGCGCAGGTGCGCAGGCAGCCAGCGACGAAGTAGAAATGAACCTCGTCACCTCTCAGGGGATAGGTCAGTCCATCGGGACCGTGAGCATCACTGAAACCGATAAAGGACTGGAATTTACTCCTCATCTCAAAGCTCTTCCTCCCGGCGAACATGGTTTTCATGTCCACGCAAAGGGTAGCTGTCAGCCTGCGTTGAAAGAGGGCAAAGCATCGGCAGCTGAAGCTGCGGGCGGCCATTTAGACCCGCATAAAACCGGTAAGCATGAAGGCCCGGAAGGTATGGGTCATACCGGTGATCTTCCCGTGCTGGTGGTTAATAACGATGGCAAAGCCACGGAACCTGTCGTCGCGCCGCGTCTGAAAAAGTTGGCAGAAGTGAAAGGCAAAGCGCTGATGGTCCATGTCGGAGGCGATAATTTGTCCGACCAGCCTAAACCACTGGGTGGCGGAGGCGCGCGTTATGCGTGTGGCGTTATCTGATCGGTAATCGTACCCGGCGGTGGCGCTTGTTCTAGCTGAGAGAGCGAACAGTGCAAGCGCCAGATAATCGAGGCTAAATCGCGCGCGGCCGGGAGGTGATGGCGCGCGAGGGTATCGCAAATCCGCTGGAGTTCATTCAGCGTGACCTCAAGCGAACGCTGCTGAACGCCGCGTTCGCTCATCACATTTCTCAGTAACGCAATACACACATCACGCACCTGCGAAAGCGGATCTGAACGCGTTTGCCATACGCGAAGCTGCCAGACAACATGCGAGCAATTCAGCAACACAACCCCCCAGCGCAGCAGCCAGCGGCGAGAAAGCGAGTCCTGACTGTTGTTCAACTGGCTGACATGGTGATAAACCAGCGATTCGTATTCATCTTCTCGCAGGTGAGGCTTTCGACTGAGCTGATCGACAAATCCCCGGCGCAGTTCGCGTATATGACGACGGCTTTTTCGCGCGTCGGAGCCTGGGCGAAGCACGGCAAAGGCTAACCAGGCCAGCCCCACACCCACTATTTTCGCCAGATTGTCGTTCAGGAAATCAGCAAAGTCGTACACGGGCGGGTTTGTCACGGAGATAAACGAACCCATAAAGACTATCAGCTGTCCCCATAATCCAGCCAGCTTCGGCATCTGTAACTTCAGCAACTGCATGGTGGTGAGCAGCGGGAAAAGGAATAGCAGAAACTGCCAAAGATCGGTTATCTGCACCATCAGCCCGAATTTCACCACAAAACTAAACAGTGAAAGCAGAATCAGCGTGCGAAGCAATAATGTCAGGGAGTGATAAGGTGACGCGACGACGGAATAGAGTACGCAACTGATGGCTGCCAGCGTTAATGCTGCTGAGCCCGACTCCCACTGCGTGGTAATACTCCATGCGCCAACCAGCATCAGCGCGCAGAAAGTGCGAAAACCACTCCATACGGCTTCAAGATTATCGGTATGTCTTGCCAGCGCCGGGCTATGCGGAACGGTAAATTCAGTAATGGGCGTGGCATTCTCAACCGCTCTTATCCAGCGACTGCTGCGAAGATATAAACGGCAAAAATACTGCAGGCGTAGCCAGAAGGCGCGGTGGCGATAGTCAAATTCATCTTCAGGAGCCAGCGGGGCGATGATGCGGGCTACCGTGTAGAGATCGGTCTGAGGGCGCGCCAACGCAGCGAGCAGATTTTCGATTACCGTTCGGGTATGTTCCGGCGGGTTTGGCCAGTTAAGCAGCATCCTGCGCAGGCTTGAGATAGCACTGGTCATCCTCAGTTGCTGATGAAGCAGATAATTCAGCAGGTTGTTTTGACGACGAAAACGATAGTGGCTCCAGAAAGCCTGAATACGCAGCAGGTTCATCGTTAAAATTTGCCCGATGACTTTTTCGTGAGCCAGACGAATGGCGTCGTTCGTATCCGGCTGCCAGAGCAGGCTGGCGTGTTCCAGCAGGCGCGTATGCATGGTTTTTAAGGCCGAGATGAGCGTGGTGCCATCTGAGGTGCTCGGCAAAATCATCATCATCACGCCGCCGCAGAGGATACCGATAATCACTTCGCATACCCGCGCCTGAGCAATATCCCAAAGCTCGGTAGTATCGAGGATGTTGACGACCGGGAAGGCAATGATCGCAGCGGTATAGCCCGCGAGCTGAAAGGCGTAAGCCACATTATTGGTGAAATGCGCGCAGGCCCAGGTACAAAACCCGAGCCACGCGGCCATGCTAAGTAAAAACAGCCAGGGATCGTTAAGCGTATGCCCGGCAATCATTAATGCCGCCGTCGCCCCAAGAAGGCTCCCTGCTATACGTCCCAGACTTTTACTGATAACGCCGCCAACGGTCGGGAAACTCACCACCGCGGCCGACGTCATGGCCCAGTAAGGCTCATCCAGATTCAGATAATAAGCCACCGTAAGGGCAAGGCACATTGCGATGCCGTTGCGCAGGGCATAACGCCACTGCGCTCGCGTCGCTTTGAACCAGGGCACATTGCGCCAGGAGACAGCAGGCAAATTCATCAGCGCGGTCCGATTGAGACGGTGCAGGTCGTGCCAGAGACGAGGGTAATATTGTCAGGCAGGTTGTCAAACTCGACCCGAACCGGGACCCGTTGCGCCAGGCGTACCCACGGGACGTTAGGCTTTATATCCGGTACCAGTCCTGAATCCGTTTCAACGCTTTGGTCGTAAATAGCGCGTCCAATACTGGATACGTGACCCTGTAACCTTTTAGAACCACTGTAGAGCGTGATTTGCGCAGGAGCGCCCACCTGAATATGACGCAGTTTGGTCTCTTCGAAATAGCCGACAACGTAGAAAGAGTGGCTATCCACCAGGGCGAAAATGGGTTGTCCAGTGGTGGCGTAATTTCCCGTTCGGGTCGAAAGATTGGTCACCCAACCGTCAACCGGGGCTTTGACCACGGTTTGCGTCAACTGCCACTGAGCCTGCTTGAGCGTGGCTTCTGCCACCTCGACGCCTGCCTGCATAGCCTTCACATTAATATTGGCGGTATCCAAATCTTCCGCAGAAATGTAGTTTTGAGAAAGATGGCGGCGGCGGTTTGCTTCGTTATTCGCTTTTGCCAGATCCGACTGCGCTTTCGCAAGCTGAGCCTGGGCATTGAGTAAGGCGATATGAAAAGGCGTATCGTCAATGCGAAATAAAACATCACCTTCTTTAACGAACTGATTATCTTTAATAAGAAGGGCGGTGATGCTACCGGAGACTTGCGGCGTGATGCTGACCTGTTCAGCGCGAATTTTACCGTCGCGCGTCCAGGGGGATTGCATGTAAAAATTCCACAGCCACCAGCCGGCAATCAGCGCCAGTGCAAACACGACGAGTGTAGAAAAGTATTTAATCGTTTTAAGCGACATATTCACCACGCGATCAGTAAAACCAGGCCAAGGCACACGGAAAGAGTAAACAAAGAAAGATCCATCAGCATCGGATGCCAGACCTCGCCGGAATACATCCAGTCGCGGAGCAAGCGATGCGCGACGAGCCAGATCAGAAAGCCCAGCATGACCGCCTTGAACAGGGGAGGAAAATAGACTGATGCACCGACAATCAGGTCCTGAAGGGGAAACCCCGTGGCGCTATTCGGAAACTTCACGAGCAGAGATCCTTTGCAGTGGAGAGTGGGTCACGATGGCTTGCCTTAACACGATGAAGTGTCTGGATTAAGTGTAAATCAAAGTTTGAATACCAGTGAATGCAGTATTGCATTTGTTTTGACATTATAAATACTGCACACTAGTCTAAAATCAGCATAATAACTTAGCAAGCTAATTATAAGGAGATGAAATTGGAATCGCCACTAGGTTCTGATCTGGCAAGGTTGGTACGCGTCTGGCGTGCTCTGATTGACCATCGCCTGAAACCTCTGGAATTGACGCAGACGCATTGGGTTACGCTGCATAACATCCATCAGCTACCGCCCGACCAGTCGCAGATTCAACTGGCAAAAGCGATCGGTATTGAGCAGCCCTCTCTGGTGCGCACGCTCGATCAGTTAGAAGAGAAGGGGCTCATATCCCGTCAAACCTGCGCCAGCGATCGCCGCGCAAAACGTATCAAGCTCACGGAGAAGGCAGCACCCATCATTACCGAGATGGAAGCCGTTATCAGCAAGACGCGAGGAGAGATCCTGTCTGGCATTTCCCCTGCGGAGCTCGAGCAGCTTATTGGCATGATAGCTCGTCTTGAGCATAATATCAGTGAGTTACAGTCGCGCGACTAACGCCATAAACAAGCCTTGCACCCGCAAGGCTTTTTTTACTGATAGATAACGACGCGATTTCGTCCCGTCTCTTTTGCCTGATACATCGCTTTGTCCGCACGTTCAACACACTCTTCTGCGCTTACGTCTGACGACATGGCGGTAAACACGCCCATGCTGATGGTGATGGGTTCCGGTAACTGTCCGTCGGTAGTGTCACGATTAAATTCACTCAGACTAACCCGAATACGCTCGGCCACCTGTCCTGCGGCTTCAGATGGGGTGTTCACAAGCAGTAAGACAAATTCCTCACCGCCAATGCGCGCGGCGATATCCTGCGGGCGAACTGAATCCATCAGTAGATTGGCAACAAATTGCAGTACTTTATCGCCCTGAAGATGCCCGTAGTTATCGTTAATTCGCTTGAAGTAGTCGAGATCGCTAACAATCACCGAAACGGGTTTATTCGCGGACGTCGTGCTTAACACATGGTTAAGTGTCTCGTAAAAATAGCTGCGATTGTAAAGGCGCGTTAGCGCGTCACGAATCGAATTTTGATAAGACTGCTGGTATTTCTGGTGAGATTCGCGATACAGGCTAAAAACGTCGTAAAGTAAGGTGAGGATGAGCAGTAGCGTGGACAGAGTTTCAAATAGACGAGAGCTGTACCATGCAAATCCTTCAACAGAATCGGAAGACAAAAGCGTCACTAAAGTAATGATATAGCAGACGCACAAGAAACTTCCGCTTACCCAAAAAAGGTTACGCAGACGCGTAATGACCAGCAGCGTTATTAATGTCATCACCCACAGGATAATCAGAATAATATTGATTACCTGGCTCCACAGCACCATAAATTGTCTGGATTCATTATCGACAAGATCAAGCGTCAGCAGCATGCTGTGACTTGAGTAGAGCCATGCGAGAACGATCATAACGAGCGTGAATATAAATAATCCGCCAATGATAAGGTTTTGTGTCATTCGGCTTAATGGGTGATGACGAACCGTATATAACACCGCTGCAAGCGTTATCAATAATGCAATCATGATGTTGCGCATCATGTAAAAAATCATTGCATCGTTGTATTTAATGACGTTAATACCATCTAATGTAAGCCACGCCGGGAAGCAGTTGAGCGTGCCGACCATCAGGACCGTAGAGCCTACAAAGGCAAACGCAATAGCCAGCAAATACAACCGCCTTCTGTCACACCAGTATTTCATTGCCATAAAGCAGGCAATAAATAGCTGAAATACGAGTAAAAAAGTGGTGAGCGTTGGGAATAATATTGGCGAGAAGGCAGGCGCAAACACCACTATTTTTGTCAATAGCGTGTGTGAAAACCAGTAGAAAATCAAGCAGGTCAGGCAAAAGTAAAGATACCGGTTAACCAGGGGGCGACGCATCAAAATCATAAGTGTTTTTAATAATTAATCAGTTATTAAAAAGGAAAGGGTGATTACGTAGAATACAGGCTTTGCGAATAAAATACTTTGCGCGGGAACAAACTTAAATATTATTAATGATTGGCGTGATGAATGCGAAATGAAAAAACAATCACAAAACTTATAATTAAATGAAGTAATGTGGCCCCTACAAGAGGGGCCACATTATTAAGAATATTAACGAGGTGAAACAGTTACCTGGCTACCGTTGCTTGCCAGCACAACACGCTGACCGGCTGAGAAGCGGGTGCTACCCTGTTTCTGAACAACCATGATGGTGTTGCCGTCGTCTTTACGAATCTCAAGCTCCACGCCCTGGGTTTTGTTCACGGCACCCTGAACACCCTGACCGGCAACGCCACCGGCTACAGCGCCTGCTGCGGTTGCCAGAGAACGACCGGAGCCACCGCCAACGGTGTTACCCAGGAAGCCGCCCAGTACTGCACCGCCAATTGCGCCGATCACGTTGTTGTCATCACCACCCTGGATTTGAACCGGGCGGGCGTTAACAATGGTACCGTAAGTGACGTTTTGAACTTGTTTGGCTTCAGAAGCCGTATAAACGTCGCCGGAAAGTGAGTCGTTATTTACACAGCCAGCCAGCGTCAATCCAATCAGCGAAACGCCCAGTACACGTAAAATCATTTGAATCTCCTGTTTACGCAAAACGCTCAATCTGAGCATCCGTATGGCTAAATTATATGGCATAGACCGCCATAGATCATATCTTTGCACTAACAATAGGAAAATTGTACTTGAATTTAACTTAACGAGACATAAACAAACGGGAATGTCTGTTACGCCTCTGACATTGTTAAAAAATATTATCGCGTCATAGCAATGCGTATCTGTTTATGATGGAGTGATTGCTAATAGCCCACGCAACTTAAGGAAAGCGCATGAAATCGGGTCGCTACATAGGTGTGATGTCCGGCACCAGTCTTGATGGAGTCGATGTGGTCCTTGCCGCCATTGATGAAAATATGGTGGCACAGCAGGCGAGTCTGGTTTGGCCGATTCCTGTCGAGCTGAAAGACGCTATTCTTGGCATTTGTCAGGGACAGCAGCTCACGCTGTCGCAGTTTGGACGACTGGATGTCCAGCTTGGCGCGCTTTTCGCCGATGCGGTGCAAGCGCTAATGGATCAAGAACATCTCTTACCTCAGGACGTGGTAGCGATTGGTTGTCATGGTCAGACCGTATGGCATGAGCCAACCGGCGACGCACCGCATACTCTACAAATTGGCGACAATAATCAGATCGTGGCTAAAACCGGTGTCACGGTCGTTGGCGATTTCCGCCGTCGCGACATAGCGTTGGGTGGACAGGGCGCACCGCTCGTGCCAGCCTTTCATCAGGCGCTGTTGGCCCATCCGCTTGAGCGACGAATGGTTTTGAATATTGGTGGGATTGCGAACTTATCCATGCTTATTCCTGGTCAACCGGTGCGTGGATTCGATACCGGGCCGGGGAATATGCTGATGGATGCCTGGATCTGGCGTCAGTGCGGCAAACCTTATGATAAAGATGCGCAGTGGGCGAGCGAGGGGAAAGTCATTATTCCACTGTTGCAGTCCATGCTCAGCGATCCCTATTTTGCGGCACCCGCGCCAAAGAGTACCGGGCGCGAGTATTTTAACGTGGGCTGGCTTGAGCGCCAATTAGGGCAATTCCCGGCGCTGGCCCCTCAGGATGTACAGGCGACGCTGGCGGAGTTGACTGCGATAACCATCTCTGAGCAAGTTTTGTTAAGTGGCGGGTGTGAGCGGCTGCTGGTGTGCGGTGGCGGAAGCCGCAACCCGCTGGTGATGGCGCGTTTGGCCGGTTTGCTGCCAGGTATTGAGGTGGCAACCACTGATGAAGCCGGGATTAGCGGCGACGATATGGAAGCGTTGGCTTTTGCGTGGCTTGCCTGGCGGACGGTTGCAGGATTACCGGGTAATTTACCGTCTGTAACCGGTGCGCGTGAAGCCAGCGTTATCGGTGCCATTTTTCCGGCAAATCCTCGGCATAATCAGAGTTAACTGAAATTCAACGTCGGGTCTGGACGTTACTATCTAAAGGAATACAGGAGGGCAGTGTCGCCCTCCAGGACCAGGATAGTCTTCGGAACAGACCCATGAAAAAACTTCTTCTTACTTTTGTCCCTCTCTTGCTGACAGGCTGTAGCTACTACAACCAGTTTGTTGAGCGTATGCAGACCGATGCGCTGGAATATCGTTGCGATGAAAAGCCGCTGACCGTTAAGTTGAATAATCCGCGTCAGGAAGCCAGCTTTGTTTACGACAATAAACTGATAACCCTGCAACAAGGGATATCTGCGTCTGGCACTCGCTACACCGACGGTATCTATGTTTTCTGGTCAAAAGGTGACAGCGCGACGGTGTACAAGCGCGACAGCATAGTGTTGAACAATTGCGAGCTACAGAATCCGAAGCGTTGAGATTTTCAAAGGGGCGGCGCACAATAGCGTCACCCAATCTTAATCTCAGCTAACGTCATGTCAGATAACGATGAATTGCAGCAAATCGCGCATCTGCGCCGTGAATACACCAAAGGCGGCCTGCGTCGCCAGGATCTTCCTGCAGAACCGCTGGTGCTTTTTGAACGCTGGCTGAAACAGGCCTGTGAAGCAAAATTAGCCGACCCAACGGCGATGGTTGTCGCGACGGTTGATGAGAATGGTCAGCCATTCCAACGCATTGTCCTGCTCAAGCATTACGACGAAAAAGGACTGGTGTTTTACACCAACCTTGGCAGCCGTAAGGCGCATCATCTTGAGAAAAATCCGCGCATCAGCCTGTTGTTTCCCTGGCACATGCTGGAACGTCAGGTGATGGTGACCGGCAAGGTTGAACGTCTCTCCACGCTGGAAGTGCTCAAGTATTTCCATAGTCGTCCACGTGACAGCCAAATTGGCGCGTGGGTGTCTAAACAATCAAGTCGCATTTCTGCGCGCGGTATTCTTGAGAGCAAATTCCTCGAGCTTAAGCAAAAATTCCAGCAGGGCGAAGTCCCGCTTCCCAGCTTCTGGGGCGGATTCCGTATTCCAATCGAACAGATGGAATTCTGGCAGGGCGGCGAACACCGTCTACATGACCGCTTTTTATACCAGCGCGACAACGACGCGTGGAAAATCGACCGGCTAGCTCCCTAATCCCCGAAATTTGTTGTGTTAAGCGCTGGCGCTACCGGTGTCAGCCCTTTATTCTATGTACCTTTCGCACTGGCGAAAAGTCGTGTACCGACAGAGGTGCAGTCGTTTATACATGGAGAATTTGATGGCAAGCAGTAACTTGATTAAACAATTGCAAGAGCGGGGCCTTGTGGCCCAGGTGACGGACGAAGAAGCGTTATCAGAGCGACTGGCGCAAGGCCCGATCGCGCTTTATTGCGGCTTCGATCCCACCGCTGACAGCTTGCATTTGGGGCATCTTGTTCCCTTGTTATGCCTGAAACGCTTCCAGGAGATGGGTCACAAGCCTGTCGCGCTGGTGGGTGGTGCGACCGGTCTGATTGGTGACCCAAGCTTTAAAGCCGCCGAGCGTAAACTGAATACGGAAGATACCGTGCAGGAGTGGGTGGACAAGATTCGCAAGCAGGTTGCGCCGTTCCTCGACTTCGATTGTGGCGAAAACTCAGCCATTGCTGCGAATAACTACGACTGGTTTGGTGGCATGAACGTGCTGACCTTCCTGCGTGACATCGGTAAGCACTTCTCCGTCAATCAGATGATCAACAAAGAAGCGGTGAAGCAGCGTCTGAACCGTGACGATCAGGGCATCTCCTTTACCGAGTTTTCTTATAACCTGCTCCAGGGTTATGACTTTGCCTGTTTGAATGAACTGCACGGTGTGGCGCTGCAGATTGGGGGATCTGACCAGTGGGGTAACATCACTTCCGGTATCGATTTGACCCGTCGTCTGCATCAGAATCAGGTCTTCGGCCTGACCGTCCCATTGATCACCAAAGCGGATGGCACCAAATTCGGTAAAACCGAAGGCGGCGCGGTATGGCTTGATCCTAAAAAGACCAGCCCGTACAAATTCTACCAGTTCTGGATTAACACCGCGGATGCCGACGTCTATCGCTTCCTGAAATTCTTCACCTTCATGGACATTGAAGAAATCAACGCCCTGGAAGAAGAAGACAAAAACAGCGGTAAAGCACCACGTGCGCAGTACGTGCTGGCCGATATGGTCACTAAACTGGTACACGGTGAAGAGGGTCTGGCTGCGGCGAAACGCATTACGGCGAGTCTGTTCAACGGTACACTGAGCGATCTGAGTGAAGCGGACTTTGAACAGTTAGCCCAGGATGGCGTGCCGATGGTTGAGATGGAAAAGGGTGCTGACCTGATGCAAGCGCTGGTAGATTCCGAGCTGCAACCGTCTCGCGGTCAGGCACGTAAGACTATCGCGTCTAACGCCATCACCATCAATGGTGAAAAACAGTCCGATCCGGAGTACACCTTCGTTGACGGCGATCGCCTGTTTGGCCGATACACGCTGCTGCGTCGCGGTAAAAAGAATTACTGCCTTATCTGCTGGAAGTAATCAAAACAAAAGTGTGAAGGGGCGTGGGATACCACGCCCTTTTTTTCAGGCCTGTGCTTAGCTCAGGTTTTCTGCCTTAAGCGATGCCGCAACCGCAGGGCGTGCGGCGACGCGTTCCATATAGGATTCTATATGGCTCAACCCTTCCATATTCAGTTTAACCGCACGCGCCCAGCGCAGCACGGTAAACAGATAGGCATCCGCAATAGTGAAACGCTGACCGCAAATCCATTGGTCATCTTTCAGCGACTCGTTAATGTACTGCAGCTTTTTCTCAAGCAGCGCACGAACGGTCGGCTTGTACTCTTCAGGCGTATCCGGACGGAACAGTGGCGTAAAGCCTTTGTGCAGTTCAGTGGCAATGTAGTTGAGCCATTCCAGCGTCTTGTAACGCGATATGCTGCCAGTAGGTGCCAGCAGCTGGCGATCGGGTACAGAGTCAGCAAGGTACTGCATGATTGCCACGCCTTCCGTAAGCAACGTCGCGTCGTCTAATACCAGGGCCGGAACCTGTCCTTTCGGGTTGATAGCGAAAAAGTCTTCGCCGTTCTCCAGACGTTTTTTCATCAAATCTACGCTATCCAGCGTAAAATCTTTGCCGCTTTCACGCAGCGTGATATGACAAGCCAGAGAGCAGGCGCCCGGTTTGTAGAACAGTTTCATCGGTAACTCCTTTTTGCTGAGGTTCTGATTATGTTAGTGCGGCGCAGGATAAAAAAAAAGCCACTAACGCACAGTTAGCGGCTTCTCTTCAGTCGTTTCCCGATAACAATTATGCAGTGGCGGTATCTGTCGCCTTAACATCGTTGTCGTCGTCCTGAGTCATACGATTCAGTTTCGGTGCAGTCAGCAGCATCAGGACAGCGATAACCGCGGTAGCAATACCGATTTGCATGAATACGCGACCGTACACTTCCAGCGAGACCAATGGATCGGTCACGTTTTCTGGAACAGCCATCAGGTTTGCAATCTTACCCGCGATAAGTGCAGCACCCGCAGTCGTCAGGAACCAGCTACCCATGATAAAGCCCATCAGGCGCTGTGGAACCAGCTGTGCAACCATCGCCAGACCCAGACCGGAGATCATCAGCTCGCCGATAGACTGCAGCGCGTAGCTCAGAATCAGCCAGTTAACGGAGACGATACCGGCGTCAGTTGCAAATTTAGCACCCAGCGGCAGGACGAGGAATGCGCCTGAGCACAGCACCATACCGATAGCAAATTTGTGTGGCATTGGCAGACGGTCGCCCATCTTGTTATAGATAGCGGCCAGAATTGGGCTACCAATCATGATCCAGAACGGGTTCAGCGCCTGATACTGCTCCGGTTCAAACGCGAGACCCAGGATAGAGTGCTCAACGTTACGAATGGCGAAGAAGTTCAGAGACGTTGGCATCTGGCTGTACAGCACGAAGAAGACAATCGCCTGCAACATCAGAATGAAGGCCACAATCATCTTGCGACGCGCTGCGCCATGCATAGCAAACGCTTCTTTAGCGAAGATGCAGATGATGCCCAGTGCAACCAGGCCCAGAACGGCACGAGCAACGCCCTGGTTGTGCAGCAGCCAGGTAGCCGCCGCCGCAAGAATCACGACGCCAACGATAGTTGCCAGCAGCTTACCGATGTGAACAGGTTCGAAGTCAGGTTTGGAACCGTAATCTTTAACCCACTTCTTACAGAAAGCAAAGTTGACTACGGTAATCAGCATACCTACGACGGAGAGCGAGAACGCGACGCTCCAGCCGAATTTCGCGGCCAACCATGGGGTGGCCAGCATAGAGAAGAATGAACCGATATTCACCGACATGTAGTACATGGTGAAAGCACCGTCCAGACGCGGGTCATCTTTGTTGTAGCAGGTAGACAGCAGAGACGACGGGTTTGCTTTGAACAGCCCGTTACCTACAGCGATGGTTGCCATACCCATGTAAACAACGCCAGCATCATGACCCGACCACGCGACCAGTGCATAACCAATCGCCAGAACGATAGCACCAAGCATGATAACGCGTTTGGTACCCAGAACTTTATCACCCAGCCAGCCGCCAACAGCGACCAGACCGTAGACCAGTGCACTAAAAGAGGAGAACAGCGTAATGGAATCCGCTTCGGACATACCCAGTTGTTTAACCAGGTAAACAGCCATAATCCCTTGCAGGCCGTAATAACCAAAGCGTTCCCATAACTCGATTGAGAAGATGAGATAGAACGCTTTAGGTTGTTTGAAAGCATTCATACTGATGCTTTCATCTGTTGGTTTTTGGTTTGCAGTAGACACTTATACCTCTTTTTTTACATCCCATATTAACGGGGGTGTTCATAGCGCAATGGCCGGAGCCCATACGCCTTATAGTTATATTGGGAGGGGAAACGGCGGGTAATGTTCACTATCCTGGGCCTTCTGGCAATACGTTTGTAATAATCTGTTACATATATCCATGCTGGTATAATGCTCGGAACATTTAAATGTTATTTAGCGTTAAATCTCACAACGGGTGAAATGATGGTTTTTTTCACTGCTAAGTGTCCGTGCAATACCCTGTTTGGCGATATGTTCTGCTACATGCTCTTTGTGGTAGTGATATAGCCTATGATCCTAAAATAGAGTGGTTTAATGTGTCGCCACCGTTCGATAAATGCTTGTGCGCGCAAGGTGTTGGAAGGGTTTTGACAACAATATTTCAACATCGCGTTATCAGAGTGATCTCTATCACAAATGTATAGAAATTTTCGCTGACGAAAAAACTATTAACCTGTTCAGTCGATGGGTTACCGAATAATCACCCCTTAAGAAGCGGGTTGTTGCGGATAAATAATGGTCAAAAGAAGGTGTTACAGATACACCTTCAAAAAGAACGGGAAAGGAGGCGGTGGGCAGGGAAACTAGAGGTCGGTTTTATCTTTGAACTCGCATAAGTCTTCAATGATGCACGAACCGCAGCGCGGTTTTCGCGCAATACAGGTATATCTTCCATGCAGGATCAGCCAGTGATGGCAGTCGACTTTAAACTCAGCAGGAACGACTTTTAGCAGTCGCTCTTCAACCTGTTCAACGTTTTTACCCGGTGCAAAGTGTGTCCGGTTAGATACGCGAAAAATATGCGTATCCACGGCGATTGTCGGCCATCCAAAGGCAGTATTCAGCACTACGTTCGCCGTTTTACGCCCCACGCCGGGTAGGGCTTCCAGCGCGGCTCTGTCTTCCGGGACTTCACCGTTATGCAACTCTAACAGCATACGGCAGGTTTTGATGACGTTCTCAGCTTTGCTGTTAAACAGACCGATAGTTTTGATATAGGACTTAACGCCATCGACGCCTAATTCCAGCATCGACTGCGGCGTGTTGGCTATCGGATAGAGTTTGGCCGTCGCTTTGTTTACGCTGACGTCGGTGGCTTGAGCCGAAAGCAGCACCGCAATAAGCAGCTCAAATGGAGAGTTAAAATTCAGCTCCGTCGTTGGGTGAGGGTTGTTATCACGTAGACGGGTCAAAATTTCGAGGCGTTTTTCTTTGTTCATGAGGCTTTCTCTGGCATCCCATCCTGCACGGTACGCTCGGCAGCGCGGCGCTTGCGTTTCTCATCAATGAGGTATTTTACCGCCAGCATCATGCCAAGGCCAATAAATGCGCCGGGGGGCAGCATGGCTAACAAAAACGGCGTATCGGTATGGAAAACCTCGATGCGTAACACTTTTGCCCAGCCTCCGAGTAGGGCATCTGCGCCATCAAACAGCGTACCATTACCGAGAATTTCACGTAGAGAACCCAGCACGAACATGGCACAGGTCGCCCCCATACCGATAGCAAAGCCGTCCAGCGCGGAGATCAGTGGGTCGTTTTTCACCGCAAAAGCTTCGGCGCGGCCCACGACAATACAGTTGGTTACGATCAGTGGGATAAAGATCCCGAGCGACTGATACAGACCAAAGGCGTAGGCGTTGATCAGCATCTGCACGATGCTCACCACCGAGGCGATAATCATGACGTAAATAGGGATGCGGATTTCCGACGGCGTCCAGCGGCGCAGCGCGGAAATAGACAAGTTTGTCAGGGTCAGAACCAGCGTGGTGGCAAGACCAAGACCCAGTGCGTTGGTGGCGGTTGACGTCACCGCCAGCAGCGGACACATCCCCAGCAACTGCACCAGCGCGGAGTTGTTCTTCCACAGCCCCTGAACAATAACGTCTTTAACCTGGCTCATCATTACTCCTCACAGGCCGGAAGTGTGTCGAGTTGTGCCGGCAGCGTTTCAGCATACAATCCGGCACGTTTTACGGCATTGACCACCGCGCGTGGGGTGATTGTCGCACCGGTAAACTGGTCGAACTCCCCGCCATCTTTTTTGACCGCAAAGGCCGCGTCGTCTTCGCCGTGAATGACTTTTCCAGCAAAGTGTAAAATCCAGTCGCTCAGGCGAACTTCTATTTTATCGCCAAGACCCGGCGTTTCGCGATGCTCAGTGACGCGCGTACCCAGCACTGTTCCGGAAAAATCAGTGCCAACCAGCAGTTGAATTGCGCCGGAGTAGCCGTCTGGCGCGGTGGCTTCCATCACTGCGCCAACGGCGGTATTGCCCTTACGCGCGATAAAAATACGATGATCGCCTTTGCCCAACTGTGGCGCCTGAACGACAAAACAGCTTTCTTGCAAATTATTATCGTAAAGGTCCGATGGGATAACCTGATCAAAAAGCGCCTTTTGCTGCTTAGCCGCTTGCTCATCAATGGTTGATTTGGTCAGTTCATTTACCAGCGCAGTCAGTCCTGTCAGGACTGCGGCGAAAATCGCCAGCGTTACGCCGTGTTTTTGCATTGTTTTCAACATGGCGAGTCCTTAGCGGTGACCGTACGCGCGAGGACGCGTGTAGTAATCAATGAGCGGCACGGTGATATTAGCAAGCAGGACGGCAAAGGCTACGCCGTCCGGATAGCCACCAAAGCTACGAATTAGCCACACCAGCAGACCCGCCAGCGCGCCAAAAATCAGACGCCCACGGTTGGTTGTGGAGGCCGTTACCGGGTCGGTCAGAATAAAGAACGCGCCCAGCATGGTGGCACCAGAGAGTAAATGCATCTGCGGGCTTGCCAGAGGTTCTGTGGAGAATGCCCAGCCCAGCGTAGCGCAGATAGCCAGCGTCAACAGGAAACTTACCGGGATATGCCAGCGTATCGCTTTTTGCCACAGCAAGAACACGCCGCCCAGGAGGTAGGCAAGGTTGACCCACTGCCAGCCAGCACCTGCCAGCATGCCGCTGTATATCGGATACTGCATGATCTGCTCAAGGCTATGACCAGCGTGAAGCGATGTTTTGAAGGTATCAAGCGGAGTCGCCTGACTGATGCCATCAATCCCCATTCGCAACGTCGCCATATCTGCGCCTGTGGCGGTATGCCCGGTGAAGATCACCTGTAAGGCATCCATAAAGCCAGGCACGGTTGTCGCAATGTCGTGCGGCGGCAGCCAACTGGTCATCTGGACCGGGAAAGAGATAAGCAAAACCACATAGCCGATCATGGCTGGGTTAAACGGATTATGCCCCAGGCCACCGTAAAGCTGTTTAGCAATGATCACGGCGAAAACGGTACCCAGGACCACCATCCACCACGGGGCAAAAGGCGGAATACTGATCGCCAGCAGCAGGCCGGTCAGCAGCGCAGAATTATCAGCCAGAATACGGGGAACGGGCATTTTGCGTAGCTTAAGCACCAGTGCTTCGGCACTCAGAGCGCTCACGCAACCAAGGATGATTTGAAAAAGTGTCCCCCAGCCAAAAAACCAGAACTGGGCGGCGATACCGGGTAACGCCGCGAGGCAGACCAGCATCATGATGCGCGATGTCTGACGCTGGTTATGGGTATAAGGGGAACTTGCGATTCTGAAAACCATTTAATCCTCGTTTACGGCTTGCTGTGCGGCTTTCTTTGCCTGTACACGCGCAATCGCCGCAGCGACTGCGGCTTTGCGTGGGTCATCATTTGCTGCGGGTTCGGCTTCCTGTTGCGCGGCTTTACGCGCTTTTGCACGGGCAATGGCGGCTTCTACGGCGGCTTTGCGCGGATCAACGGTTGCGACAGCCGGTTTTTCTTCCTGCTGTGCCGCTTTTCGTGCTTTAGCGCGAGCGATTGCGGCTTCAACCGCGGCTTTGCGTGGATCAACGACCGCCTCGGGCTGTTCGCTGTGTGCTTTTTCTGCCTGGCGAGCGCGGGCCTGTGCTTTACGGGCTTCTCGTGCGGCAATCACGTCACTGTTATCAGGTTTCGCGCCAGCGGGAATAATCACCGCCTCGGTGGCTGATGCCTTTTTCTCGCGAACGCGCGCCAGAGCCGCCTTGATTGCATCCTGATCTTTCTCATCGGGTTGAACCGCAGCCTGCTTATGACGTTCCTGACGCGCGGCTTTCTCACGCTCAAGGCGCGCCTGACGAGCTTCAAAACGCGCTTTTGCCTCGGCAGCGCGTTTATCTTCCAGCGAAATGGCGTAGATCTCGGCTTTTTCCTGACGGAAATATTGCACAAGAGGAATGCTGCTTGGACAAACCCAGGCGCAGGCTCCGCATTCAATACAGTCGGCAAGATTATGAGCTTGTGCTTTGTCGTGCTGTTGGCCTTTACTGAACCAATATAATTGCTGAGGCAGCAGATCCGCCGGGCAGGCATCCGCGCAAGCACTGCAACGAATACACCCTTTTTCTTCCTGCTCCTCACCCATTTCACTGACAGAAGGGGCGAGCAGACAGTTAGTGATTTTAACGACCGGGACATCAAGCCACGGCAACGTGAAGCCCATCAACGGGCCACCCATAATGACCATTTGTTCGCTGGTCGGGCAGAATCCGGCCTGATCCAGCAGATGACGCACCGGAGTACCCAGTCGCGCCCAGACGTTGCCCGGCTGAGAAACGGATTCACCGGTTAAGGTCACGACTCGTTCGGTCAGCGGTTCACCATCGACGACTGCGCGTTTCACCGCATAGGCGGTGCCCACGTTTTGCATCAGCACACCGATATCCGAAGAGCGTCCGCCGTGTGGTACCTGCTTCCCGGTTAAAATTTGGGTAAGCTGTTTCGCGCCGCCAGAAGGGTATTTAGTCGGTATGACGCGCAAGGTAATATCATGACTCCCCGCCAGCACCGCACGCAGCATTGAAATAGCCTGCGGTTTATTATCCTCAATGCCGATCAATACTTCGCGTGGTTGCAAAATATGCGCGAGGATACGAACACCCTCAACAATCTGCGCAGCGCAATCCTGCATCAGACGGTCGTCGGCGGTGATATAGGGCTCACACTCTGCGGCGTTAATAATCAACGTCTGGATTTTATTGCCGCCACCCTGCAGTTTTGCCCCCGTCGGGAAGCCTGCACCGCCAAGACCTGCGACGCCAAACTGATGAATGCGCTCGATGAGCGTCTCGCGGCTATGCGCGCGATAGTCGCTCCAGCCATCGCGTTCGATCCAGCGGTCTTCGCCATCCGGTTCGATAATGACGCTGAGTTCAGCCAGCGCGGAAGGGTGAGCTACCGTGTGAGGGGCTATCGCCACCACCTTACCGGATGTGGGTGCGTGGACGGGCAGCATACGCCCGTGCCCGAAGGTCAACGGTTGGCCGCGCAGGACAGAATCACCTTCTTTCACGCACAGTTCGCCTTCAGCGCCAATATGCTGTTTCAGCGGCATAATAAAACGCGTTGCCAGCGGAATTTGACGCAGCGGAGTGCCGCTTGACTGGGTTTTCATTTCAGGCGGATGAATACCGCCATCAAATTCCCAAATCTTCTCTTTTCTGAACGCAGAAAATAACTTAAGCATGGTGTTCCACAGGAATTATGCGTACTGGAATGGTTTGAAGATCCCACTTCCAGCTATCAATAGTCGCTTCGACCGGACGCAGCTCAATACACTGGGTCGGGCAGGGGTCAACGCAGAGGTTGCAGCCCGTACACAAATCCGCCATCACGGTGTGCATGGCGCGGGTCGCGCCCAGGATCGCATCAACCGGGCACGCCTGAATACATTTGGTGCAGCCAATACAGTTGGCTTCGTCAATAACGGCCAGCAGACGCGCTGGCTCTTGTACGTTTTCGTCGCCGTCAACAGGCTGTGGATCGACATTCAGCAACGTGGCAATTTTCAGCATCACGGCTTCGCCACCCGGCGCGCAGCGGTTAATTTTTTCACCCTGTGAACCTACTGCTTCAGCATAAGGGCGGCAGCCAGGATAACCGCACTGACCACACTGGCTTTGCGGAAGAAGGTCATCGATTTTTTCGACGACAGGGTCACCCTCAACCGCAAAACGGCGTGAGGCGTATCCCAGAATGATGCCAAAAAAGAGCCCCAACACGCTGATGGAGGCAATGGCAATCCAGATTGCATTCATTACAGCTTCACCAGACCGCTAAAGCCCATAAACGCCAAAGACATGAGACCCGCTGTCACCAGCGCAATCGCATTGCCACGGAAAGGTGCAGGAATATCGGCAGCAACCATACGTTCGCGAATAGAGGCGAAAAGGACCATCACCAGCGAGAAGCCTACCGCGGCGGAAAAACCGTATAGCGCGGATTGCAGGAAATTATGCCCGAGGTTGATGTTGAGCAATGCTACGCCCAATACGGCACAGTTAGTGGTAATCAGCGGCAGGAAGATACCCAGCAGGCGATAGAGCGCAGGGCTGGTTTTGCGTACCACCATCTCCGTAAACTGCACCACAAAGGCGATAACCAGGATAAAGGCCAGGGTGCGCAGATAGATCAAGCCCAGCGGGATCAGAATCCAGGTGTCAATCCACCAGGCGCAAATAGACGCCAGCGTCATCACAAAGGTGGTTGCCAGGCCCATTCCCATGGCCGTTTCCAGTTTTTTGGATACACCCATAAACGGGCATAGCCCAAGGAACTTCACCAGCACGAAGTTGTTAACCAGCACAGTTCCGACAAAGAGCAGTAAGTAGTCAGTCATTATCAAGCCTGAAATAAAAAAGCCGCCTATTATCGGTTAAACAGCACCAGGCGACAACAGGATAACTGTAAGGTTATTACGGATTCACAAAGGTCTTCTTCACGCGCGCCGAGCGGCGGAAGTAGGGTGCGAAGAGTGCCGCTGCCAGCAGAGGGAAAAGCAGTTGGCGTACGGCGAGTCCGTCGGACACAGGCGTAAATGCAAACGCCTTGATGGCCAACAGCACAGAAATAAGCAACCAGACAATATAATGTTTCGGCACAGACCGGCGACGCTTAAAGAAAGCAATACTCAGCCACAGCGTGTAGTACCACATCGCAATTGCAAAACCGAATGAGATAAACCACAAGGCAATATTAAGCGTGCTCTGTGATGTCAGATTCTTTAAGGCGTAAGGCGTTACCAGAGCGGTGGTATAAAGCAGCAGCGCGAGAGATGCGCTTAACAATGCAACCAGTAACCAGGCCAGCGGGGCGAGTAACCAGCCTCCGATTTTTTCTCCAGGCAATGTGGTCATATTATTTCCCCTAAGTCTGCGCGAAAAGTCATCCAGCCAATTTGCCGGGGCGTGAGTATATAACATTTCGCGCGTATGGCTATCGTCTTATAGCACGTAGCGCCAAACTGACTTAGGAACCTCGCCCACGTTGAACAGGCGTCCACCAGAGACCAGTTCAGCGCGGCGATGATCGGCAGCACGATACATATTAATGATGTCCTGATTATCGGTCAGCGTGTAGTTCAAATGGTCGAACAGTTTTTCCAGGCTCTCGAGAGAACTGATTTTGCGAAATTTTAATAAATAGTCCTGAACAGTCATTTTAATAAGCTTCCATATAAAAGTACTTCATATCAGTAGGGTAATTCGGTCGAATAATAAACGGATAAATTAAGACGTAAACTGGCCACACGGACGGTGCGGTAAAATTAGGAGTTTTCTTTGTTGAAAATCAGGCGTCGGATGACGCCCGAAAAAGAAGGTTAACCCTGATTAACACCACTGGCAATAAGCAACTGACAGTATGTGTCACTCTTTTTGAAGGCCGGATTACTTTGCCTGCGATGCCGTCACAGGCTCGGGCGGCTGGTAGTTATCAATGTGGCTTGCCACGCCAAGCAAGACAACAGAAACACCCAACACAACCCATCCTGCTAATTCAATGATTCGATTAATAATTGACGTCATGATCTTATTTTTGATTTTTCCATAAATACATGCCGAGAATTTTACAATGTGGCCTACGTCACGGCAAGTCTTTAGGAATCGGTTTCTATTCATAGATTCAGTAGGTTATATAAATGTAACCAAGATGTATGGAGAGTCATGCTATTTTGCTTTGAAAAGGACGTTATTACGCTATTGTGACTGTATTGCAGATAGTGTGAAATAAATGCATCCCCAGATAAGAGGCAGCAACATGAGTGACAAGATCCGCGTCGGATTAATTGGTTATGGTTACGCCAGTAAAACGTTTCATGCACCGCTAATTGCGGGTACGCCGGGAATGGAACTGGCAGCAGTATCGAGCAGCGATGCGTCGAAAGTTCATGCGGACTGGCCTGCCGTTCCCGTTGTTTCGGAGCCGAAACACCTGTTTGACGATCCTAATATCGATCTCATCGTCATTCCCACACCCAATGACACCCATTTCCCGCTGGCGAAAGCGGCGCTTGAAGCCGGTAAGCATGTTGTGGTTGATAAGCCCTTTACGGTGACGTTGTCACAGGCGCGGGAACTGGATGCGCTGGCTAAAAGCCTGGGTCGGCTGCTGTCCGTCTTTCACAACCGTCGCTGGGACAGCGACTTCCTGACGGTTAAGGCGTTGATTGCAGACGGAACGTTGGGAGAAGTGGCTTATTTTGAATCGCATTTTGACCGTTTCCGTCCTCAGGTGCGTAACCGCTGGCGCGAGCAGGCGGGCCCGGGTAGCGGAGTCTGGTACGATCTGGCACCGCATCTGCTGGATCAAGCGGTGAACCTGTTTGGTCTGCCCGTGAGCATGACGGTGGATTTGGCGCAGTTACGACCAGGGGCACAGGCAACGGATTATTTCCACGCCATTTTGAGCTATCCGCAGCGTCGTATTGTCCTGCACGGCACTATGCTGGCAGCCGCTGAATCAGCGCGCTACATCGTTCACGGTACCCGTGGAAGTTACGTTAAATTTGGTTTGGATCCACAGGAAGACAGGCTGAAAAACGGCGAGCGACTGCCACAGGAAGACTGGGGTTACGACATGCGTGATGGCGTGTTAACGCGTGTCGAGGGTGAAGAGCAGGTACAAGAAACCTGGCTGACAATTCCGGGTAATTATCCCGCCTATTACGCAGGGGTGCGCGATGCGCTGAATGGTACGGGAGAGAATCCGGTTCCTGCAAGCCAGGCGATTCAGATTATGGAACTGATTGAGCTGGGTATTGAATCAGCCAAACATCGCTCGACGCTCTGTCTGGCGTAAAATAGAAGGGCCGGCAATGTGTGCCGGCCCTTTTTTCTGTTAACCCGCCACTTTTTCGCGCAGCGCCTGTTTCTCGGCTGGGGTTAAGAAGGCAATTTCCAGACCGTTGACCTGAGCCTGACGAATCTGTTCACGGCTCAAACCTGCTTGTGGTGCAGCCACGTTGTACTCGTGAATGATGTCCACACCCTGAACGGCTGGGTCGTCGGTATTGAGTGTGGCCAAAACGCCATGTTCGAGGAACGTCTTCAGCGGATGCTGTGCCAGAGAGGCGACTGTGCTGGTCTGGATATTGGACGTCAGGCAAGATTCGATCCCGATGCGCTGCTCGGCAAGGAAATCCATCAGCGCAGGATCTTCAATCGCCTTCACGCCGTGACCGATACGCTCGGCACCCAGTTCACGAATGGCCTGCCAGATACTTTCTGGACCTGCCGCTTCACCCGCATGCACGGTAATGTGCCAGCCTGCGTCACGCGCCCGGTTGAAGTGGGAAAGGAACAAGCTCCCCGGGAAGCCCAACTCATCACCAGCCAAATCGACGGCGGTGATGTGGTCGCGATGCGCCAGTAAAGCGTCCAGCTCCTGCAAACAGGCCGATTCGCCAAACGTCCGGCTCATAATACCAATCAGACGTGCCTGGACATTAAACGCTTTACACCCTTCGCGTACGCCTTCGATTACCGCTTCAACCACACCTGACACGGGCAGGTTGTGGGTCATTGCCATGTAGCCTGGTGAAAAACGCAGCTCAACATAGTGCAGGCCGTTACGGGCCGCATCTTCGATATTCTCAAATGCGACGCGACGACAGGCATCCACAGATGCCAGCACTTTCACGCCCCAGTCCAGCTTGCTCAGAAAACTGACCAAATCCGGCTCGTTTGCGGTGACCTGAACATGGGGAATAAGCGACTCAATTGTTTGAGCGGGAAGGGCCAAATTAAACTGGCGGCCAAGATCGAGAATGGTTTGGGCACGAATGTTGCCATCAAGGTGACGGTGGATATCGGTTAATGGTAGGCGTGTATCAATCATGGTCGCACTCTTTTCTGGTTAAAGTGCGGCCTATTATAAAAACATTTGCAGGCAAAAAGCTATTTGCGCAACGGAATATTCCATTGCGCAAATCAATTACAGTAGAGCGTTGATCCCAGCAATCAGACGCTGTACGCCTTGCTCAAGCTTGCTACGTGGGCATCCGGCATTGAGACGCACATAGCCACGACCTTCAACGCCGTAGGTATATCCGGGCATGATGGCGACTTTTTGCTGTTCGATTAGCACCTTTTGCAATGCTTTATCGTCAATGTTTAGAGGACTGAGATCGATCCAGGCCAGGTATGTTGCTTCCGGCGGCTGCCAGTTAAGTTTCGGAAAAGTGCGGTTCAGTTCTTCAGCAATATAGTGAAGATTACTTTCCAGATAAGCGCGCAGAGCGTCAAGCCACGGCTCGCCTTGCTGATAAGCGGCAATATGCGCCGTTAGCGCCAGAACGGAAGGGGAAGAGAGCCCGTCACGACCTTTCAACGCGCTCAGATAAGCTGCGCGGCTTTCATCATCGCCAATCAGGCCATAGGACCCGGTCAGCGCCGGAATATTAAAGCTCTTTGAGCCGGAAGTGAGCAGCGCCCATTTGCCGCAGGCGACTTCATTCCATGGAGTATGCTGATGGCTGCCCCATACCATATCCATATGGATCTCATCGCTGATGACGGCGACGTTGTGGCGCTCACACAGTTCGGCCATGGTTTGCAGCTCATGGCGCGTCCAGACTTTACCCGTCGGATTTTGGGGGCTGCACAGGAGCAACATTTTATTCTCTGGCTTCGCGAGCTCAGCTTCTAACGCTTCCATGTTGCACTGCCAGCCCGTCGTGCTTTTCACCATGGATACGGGAACCACCTTGCGCTGATTGCCCTCTATCGCATTGTAAAACGCGTCGTAAGCGGGAGTATGAACCACCACACCATCGCCGGGACGAGACCAGATCCGAATGAGTTCAGAAACCATGTAAATCACGGAAGGGCCGTACACAAGGGATTTCGTGTCAATCCGGCTGGTAAAGCGCTGTTGGAACCAGTGCGCCACGGCGGCGAGGAATTCGTCGTTTTTCCAGCGGCTATAGCCGAATACGCCGTGGTTGATCCGCTGGTGCAGCGCGTCAGTAATACAGGGTGCGGTGGCAAAATCCATGTCGGAGATGGTGAAGGGCTGCAGATCGTCAGCACCGAAGCGATCGGCGACGTAATCCCACTGAGTACACCAGGTGCCGTGGCGATCCACGACGGTTGAAAAATCGAACATTATTCTCGTCCTTAAAGTAAAAGCCCCCTTCCTGAGAAGAGGGCGAGACGTCAGGCTTCGACCGTTCTCATCAGTGTCGATAGCTCATCTTTGACCGACTGAACCTGCGGCCCAATGACCACCTGCAGGTTATGCTGATTCAACTGTACCACGCCAATGGCGCGATTGGCCTTCAGCGCATTCGTATCCACTTTAGACATATCATCAACCGACAGGCGTAAGCGGGTGATGCAGTTGTCCAGCGAGGTAATATTATCCGCGCCACCCAGTGCCGCCAGAATCGCAGGGGTGTTGTAGCCGGACTTACCCACGGTACCAACAACCGCTTGCGTAGCGTTGCTGGCGGTTTCCACATCACGGCCCGGCGTTTTCAGGTTAAAGCGGGTGATAGCGAAGCGGAAGATACCGTAGTACACCGCGAACCAGATAGCCGCCACAACCGGCACCAGATACCACTTGGTCGACAGTCCGTGCAGAATCCCGAACACCACGAAGTCAATCACGTTACCGTCGGTGTTACCAATGGTGACGCCCAGTACAGCCATCACGGTAAAGCCCAGGCCCGTCAGCACGGCGTGAATGAGATACAGCACTGGAGCCACAAACAGGAACAGGAATTCGATCGGTTCGGTCGTACCGCCGACCACACAGGCGATCACACCGGAGATCAACAGGCCTTTAATTTTGTGACGGTTTTCAGGACGCGCGCAGTGATACATCGCCAGCGCAGCACCTGGCAGGCCGCCGAAGAAGGCCGGCATCTTACCCTGTGACAGGAAGCGCGTGGCGCTTTCAGAGAAACCGTGCGTCGTCGGACAGCTCAGCTGTGCCTGGAAAATAGTCAACGCACCACTGACGTCGTGACCACAGACATCCATCGTGCCGCCCGCTTCGGTAAAGCGAATCAGCGCCACCAGAATGTGCTGTAAACCGAACGGCAACAGTAGACGTTCGCCGGTCCCGAAAATCATCGGACCGAAATCACCTGCGCTATTAATGATGCGACCAATACCGGTGATTCCCATGGCAAAGACAGGCCAAATCAGCGGAATAATCAGACCGAACAGACCCATAACGAAAAGAGTAGCAATGGGTACAAAGCGGGTGCCACCGAAGAAGGCCAGCGCATCCGGCAGACGGATGTTGTGGAAGCGCTCGTGCAGCATCCAGATAATCACACCTGCGATTACCGCGCCGAGGATCCCGGTATCGATGGACTGGATGCCCAGCACGCTTTGAATATTGTTGGCTTTCAGCACGGCCGCGTCGGTTGTTGGCAGAATGCCTTTCGCAGTGAGCCAGAAGTTAACGGCCAGGTTCATCACCGCGTAACCGACAAAACCGGCAAATGCGGCGACGCCTTTGTTTTCGCGCGCCAGGCCTAGCGGAATCGCGATACAGAACATCACTGGCAGGAAACTAAAGGCGAAAGATCCGACTTTGCTCATCCAGACAAAGATCGCCTGCAGGACAGGGTGGCCCAGGAAAGGAATTAACGTCACCACATCGTGACTGCTTAGTGAACTGCCGATCCCCAGCATGATCCCGCAAAATGAGAGTAAAGCCACGGGCAACATAAAGGTTTTCCCCAACTGCTGGAAAAACTCCCACAGCGATATTTTTTGTGCTGCTTTCGCCGTCATAAAACGATTCCTTGATAGTTAACATGATTGACCAGCTTCAATGCTGCGAAAGATAAAACGTTTTACCAAATTTTAGTGCGCGCCAAATCACATTCTCATGCTTTAATTAGCAGTATAAAGATAACGTATTGATAAAACGTTTTACCGGAATGAATATCAGGGAGCTGCGCGCCTTAATGTCTGTCGCTAAGAAAACCACCATCAATGACGTCGCGCTTGCGGCCGGGGTCTCCGTTAGCACCGTTTCGCTGGTTCTCAGTGGGAAAGGGCGCATTTCCCCTGCCACGGGGCAGCGGGTTAACGAGGCCGTTGAGCAACTGGGATTTGTCCGTAACCGACAGGCGGCGTCGTTGCGCGGTGGGCAAAGTGGCGTTATCGGCTTGATTGTGCGCGATCTCACCTCGCCGTTTTACGCTGAATTAACCGCTGGCCTGACGGAAGCCCTGGAATCGCAGGGGCGGATGGTCTTTTTGCTCCATGGTGGCCGCGAACCGGCCCAGCTGCTTTCGCGTCTGGACATGTTACTCACGCAGGGGGTCGACGGTGTGATCATTGCGGGTGCCTCTGGGGCAGGTAGCGAACTGTGCGATCGCGCCGCCCAAAAAGGCGTGCCGCTGGTGTTCGCCTCCCGTGCGAGCTATCTCGATGAAGCCGATACGCTTCGCCCCGATAATATGCAGGCGGCACAAATGCTGACCGAACATCTTATTCGCCGGGGTCATCAGCGCATCGCCTGGCTGGGCGGTAAAAGTTCTTCCCTTACTCGCGCCGAACGTGTCGGCGGATACTGTTCAACGTTAATCAAATACGGTTTACCGTTTCACAGCGAGTGGGTGGTGGAGTGTGATTCTAGCCAGAAGAAAGCCGCCGAAGCGATGGGTGCGCTGCTGCGCAACAGCCCAACCATCAGCGCGGTGATTTGCTATAACGATATCATTGCGATGGGGGCGTGGTTCGGTTTGCTCCGTGCCGGGCGACAAAGCGGAGAAGGTGGGGTGGAGACGTTCTTCGATCATCAGGTTGCGCTGGGAGCGTTTGCGGATGTCGGGGAAAATGCGCTAGATGATTTACCGATCGTCTGGGCCACGACGCCGGCCCGCGAAATGGGGTACACGCTGGCGGACAGAATTATGCAACGTATTGAGAAAGCAGACGTACAGGCAGGGCATCAAATCGTATCCGCAAGACTGGTCACGGTTAAATAGCAACACCATCGAGAATAAAAAGCCCCTCAATGTGAGGGGCTGGATACGTTACTGCTGCGGAACGGCTGGCACCGCTGGCGCGGCAGGTTCAGCCGGTGCTGGCATGCCCAGCGTCGGCATACCAAACATGCCAACAAACTCGTCCAGCGGCATTTTCTGACCGTTAAGCGTCACCTGGCCGTTAGCGTACTGAAGGCTTGTGCCGACAACGTTGTCTTCAAGCGTAGTGATGCGGAACATCTGGCCCATCGCCGCCATGCCTTTCACCTGCTGGCTGGCCAGCTTCGCGGCATCGGTTTCGTTATAGCCTTCCAGCTTCGCTATCTGGGTCATAAATTCTGTCGCCATATCCACCGGAATCGTCAGCTTGCTGTCGATCGATTTCACGCTGCGATCCACTTCCTGTGCCAGCGTTTGCGCTTCGCCAGTCGCCGTCGCAGGATCTTTCAGGAACAGCGACAGGTTAAAGTTGGTTTCGCCTTTGCTGTTTTTCCAGCTCAGTGGCGCGACGGTAATGACCGGCTCACCTTTCAGCAGCAGCGGCAGGTTACTTAACAACGCGTCCAATGCTTTTTGCTGGTACAGCAGAGGATTTGTAGTCATCAGCTCTTTATCCGCAAGCAGCGCCTGGCTTTGCGCGCGATATTGCTGGCTAAACTGATGCCACGCCTGACCGTCAATATTGCCGATTTTCAAGGTCAACTTGCCGGAACCCAGATCCTGGCTCTGCACTTTCAGGCTTTTTAAGGTGTAATCCAGCTGGCTATTAACGCTTTTGCCATCTTTAGAGATCTCGGATTTTCCGTCCAGGTCCATGCCTTCGAGCACGGCCATCTCTTTACCTTCAACGGCAATCGCCAGCTTATCGAGCGTGAGTTTCTGATCGCCGATGCGTTCGTCGAAACTTGTCAGTCGGCTATTGCCGTCAGCTTTCAGATTGTTGAAGGTCAATTGCACCTTCTGATCGTATTCGTTAACCGCATTTACCAGACCGCTTTCTGCGCTGCCGATCAAAGAGATAACTTTGCCGTCGCGATCGGCGTCAACTTTGAAATTACCGCCGCTGAAGGCGACTTTTTCATCGCCTTTTTCGTAGTTCAGTGCTTTCAGGGCGATATCGGAACTTGTGTCACCGGCATAGCTGATACGCGTATCAATAACGAACGGGGATTCGTTTTTCGCCAGATCGAAAAGCGGTTTTGTCGCGTCGTTATTCACTAGCGTCGATTTTACCGATGCCATAGAAGGTATCAGGTTGAAATGCTTGAGCTGCGCCAGCGGGAACGGGCCATGATCGACGACTTCGTCCAGCACTACGCTTTGACCGGCCTTCAGCCAGGTGTTTTCCGTTCCAGCAACCGGTTTAACCACCAGTTGCATATGGCTCTTGAACACGCCACGTTGATAATTCTGGTAACTCAACTCCAGCCCGGCTTCTGGCGCGGTACGTTTAATTTCGCTGTTAGCCTGCGCGACCATTTCTGCAAGGCGGTTTTCAAGCTGCTTGCCAGTGAACCAGGATGCGCCTGTCCACACCAGGCCTAACGCAACAACAACCCCAACCGCTACGACCGATTTTTTCATCGTGATTATCCCTAAAATGAAACCAGGCGGAAAAACCGCCTGGTGGTATAAAGTCTTTAACTAGCTTAGCAAGAGTTGTTAAACAATTCAGTAAGTGGTTAAAGCTTATTGAAAACGCGTGCAACACGGCCAACGCCGCTCATGCTCACCGGGGATTCATTCGCCGCGATGAAGGCGGATTCACCGGGTTTTAACACCAGACGCTGTTCACCTTTGCTCAATACCGCTTCGCCTTCTACGCAGAAAAGGATAGCCGCGCTGTCCTGACTCACGGCGGTTTCGGCACTGCTTAAATCGTGCAGGGAAAATGCGAAATCGTCGACCGGAATAGGGAAGTCGAGCTCAGCACCGTTTTTCAGCGGCTGCGTCAGCAGTTCTGCGGCCGGTTTAGCCACAAATTTTACGTTTGCGACCAGTTCAGGGATATCAATGTATTTCGGCGTCAGGCCCGCGCGAAGCACGTTATCCGAGTTTGCCATCACTTCCAGGGCCACACCTTGCAGATAGGCATGCGGGGTTTCAGCGAACAGGAACATCGCCTCGCCTGGGTTCAGCTTGATAACGTTCAGCAACAGCGGAGAGAACAGACCGCTATCATCAGGATAGAACTGGGCAATCAGGCGAATAGTTTCCCACGGTTCGCCCTGTTGGCTAGCGAGCGCGGCTTTCAGTACCGCCAGCGCGTGCGACTTCTCATCATCCTGCATGTTGAGCAGGCAGGCGAACAGCTGGCTCAGGCCTGCCGCATCCGGATTTTCGAGGAAGTGGGCGATCGCCTTGTGCGCACCCGCGACCGGCTGTAGTAACGACACAATCTCGGAGAACTCGCGGAACGCGTTCATCGCCAGGAAGGGGGTGAGCGCAAAAACCAGCTCCGGCTTGTGGTTAGGATCTTTGTAGTTACGTTCGGCGGCATCCAGCGGAATGCCCGCCGCATTCTCTTTGGCGAAGCCCCGTTCAGAGGCTTTCTTGTTAGGATGCACCTGAATAGAGAGTGGCTGATCGGCGCACAATACTTTAAACAGGAAAGGCAGTTCACCAAAACGATCGGCAACCTTTTTGCCCAGTAACGCGGATTTGTCCGCGTCAATCACGTCGCGTAAAGCGCGTACCTGACCGGTTGAATCTTCAATTTTTGAGCTGCTCTTTGGGTGCGCGCCCATCCACAGTTCTGCCATTGGCAGATTATCTGGATTAGCGATCCCGTAGAGATCCGTTAACGCAGTTTGACTTCCCCAGGCATAGTTCTGCACTGAGTTGATGAGTTTTTGCATTATCAAGCCCTGTTTCAAATGTGGAATTATCTGCGCGTATTAAAGCAATAAACCGCCCGGAAGTAACCTGCGCATATAAAAAGTCGTACTAGTCTCAGTTTTTGTTAAATAATTGTGTAGGATAAGCCAACTCGCTTTTAAGCAGGGCAAACGGAATATCTGCCCTTAAATAATCAGACCTACGCAGTAAGTGAGAGAACAATGTCGAACAAACCCTTCTTTTATCAGGATCCTTTCCCGTTAGGTCAGGATCACACCGAATACTATCTGTTAACCCGCGACCATGTTTCTGTCTCAGAGTTTGAGGGGCAGGAGATCTTAAAAGTCGACCCACAGGCGTTGACGCTACTGGCACAACACGCCTTCCACGATGCTTCGTTTATGCTGCGCCCGGCGCATCAGCAGCAGGTGGCGGATATCCTGAGCGATCCAGAAGCCAGCGAAAACGACAAATACGTCGCGTTGCAGTTCCTGCGTAACTCCGATATCGCTGCGAAAGGCATTCTGCCAACCTGCCAGGATACCGGCACCGCGATTATCACCGGTAAAAAAGGCCAGCGCGTCTGGACCGGCGGTGGTGACGAAGCGGCTCTGGCGCACGGTGTGTACAACACCTTCATCGAAGATAACCTGCGCTATTCGCAAAACGCCCCGCTGGATATGTATAAAGAGGTGAATACCGGTACTAACCTGCCTGCGCAGATTGACCTCTACAGCGTGGATGGCGATGAGTATAAATTCCTCTGTATCGCGAAAGGTGGCGGTTCAGCCAACAAAACCTATCTCTATCAGGAGACCAAGGCGCTCATCACCCCGGCAAAATTGAAGAACTACCTGGTTGAGAAAATGCGCACCCTGGGAACGGCCGCGTGCCCGCCGTACCACATTGCCTTTGTCATCGGTGGGACCTCTGCGGAAAGCACGTTGAAGACGGTAAAACTGGCGTCGACCAAATACTATGACGCTTTGCCAACCGAAGGTAACGAGCACGGTCAGGCGTTCCGCGACATTCAGCTTGAGCAGGAGCTGCTGGTTGAAGCGCAGAACCTCGGTCTTGGCGCACAGTTTGGCGGCAAATACTTCGCCCATGATATCCGCGTGATTCGTCTGCCGCGCCACGGCGCTTCCTGCCCGGTGGGGATGGGCGTGTCATGCTCTGCGGATCGCAATATCAAAGCGAAGATCAACCGTGACGGCATCTGGATCGAAAAGCTGGAAAATAACCCAGGCAAATACATCCCTGAGGAACTTCGTCAGGCAGGCGAGGGCGAAGCGGTTCATGTCGATCTGAACCGTCCGATGAGCGAAATCCTGGCGCAGCTTTCTCAGTATCCGGTTTCAACGCGTCTGTCGCTCAACGGTACGATCATTGTCGGACGCGATATTGCCCATGCTAAATTGCAGGAACGTCTGGACAACGGCGAAGGGTTGCCGCAGTACATCAAAGATCACCCTATTTACTACGCCGGTCCGGCCAAAACGCCAGAAGGCTATGCCTCAGGTTCATTAGGCCCCACTACCGCAGGGCGCATGGATTCCTATGTCGATCAGCTACAGGCCAACGGCGGTAGCATGATCATGCTGGCAAAAGGTAACCGCAGCCAACAGGTGACGGACGCTTGCCATAAGCATGGCGGATTCTATCTTGGCAGCATTGGTGGCCCGGCGGCGGTGTTGGCACAGGGCAGTATCAAGAGCCTGGAGTGTGTGGAATATCCTGAACTGGGTATGGAAGCCATCTGGAAAATCGAAGTGGAAGACTTCCCGGCGTTTATCCTGGTGGATGACAAGGGCAACGACTTCTTCAAACAGATCCAGTCTTCCCAGTGTTCGGCCTGTGTGAAGTAGTATAAAAAACCGGGCAAGGCGCTGCTTTGCCCGGCACATCAAAGAGCGCACAAAGCGCCATACCGTTTTTTTGAAGCAATCAATACTTATTCCTAAAGCATGTGAGCAATCCCATCTTTTTATCAAGGAGAAAGTAATGACAACGCATCGCAGTGAGAAAGACTCGATGGGCGCTATTGACGTCCCGGCCGATAAGCTATGGGGCGCGCAAACCCAGCGTTCGCTGGAGCATTTCCGCATTTCGACCGAGAAAATGCCCGTCTCGCTGATCCACGCGCTGGCGCTGACCAAACGCGCGGCGGCAAAAGTGAATCAGGATTTAGGACTGCTGGCAGCGGAAAAGGCGACGGCAATTATCCATGCCGCCGATGAGGTGTTGGCTGGCAAACACCCTGATGAATTCCCCCTCGCCATCTGGCAAACCGGCTCCGGCACGCAAAGCAACATGAACATGAACGAAGTGTTGGCAAACCGCGCGAGTGAACTGCTGGGCGGCGTTCGCGGCATGGAACGCAAGGTTCATCCTAACGACGACGTCAACAAAAGCCAAAGTTCCAATGACGTGTTTCCGACCGCAATGCATGTGGCGGCGATCGTTGCCCTGCGTGAACAACTGATCCCTCAACTCGACGCCCTAAAGCTTACTCTTCATCAAAAATCACAGGCCTTCGGCGATATCGTCAAGATTGGCCGCACCCATCTTCAGGATGCCACTCCGCTGACCCTTGGTCAGGAGATTTCCGGTTGGGTAGCCATGCTTGAGCACAACCTCAGACATATCGAGAATTGCCAGCCGCATTTGTCTGAACTGGCGCTGGGTGGTACAGCGGTGGGGACGGGGCTAAACACCCATCCTGAATACGCCGTACGCGTGGCAAAAGAGCTGGCGGATATCACCGGGCAACCTTTCGTCACCGCGCCTAATAAATTTGAAGCACTGGGCACCTGCGATGCGCTGGTCCATGCGCATGGCGCGCTAAAAGGACTGGCGGCGTCGCTGATGAAAATTGCTAACGATGTACGCTGGCTGGCATCTGGACCACGCTGCGGTATCGGGGAACTCAGTATTCCGGAAAACGAGCCGGGGAGTTCAATTATGCCGGGGAAAGTGAATCCGACCCAGTGTGAAGCCATGACAATGCTTTGCTGTCAGGTGATGGGCAACGACGTGGCGGTTAACATGGGCGGGGCGTCCGGCAACTTTGAGCTGAACGTCTATCGCCCAATGGTTATCCATAACGTTCTGCAATCGGTGCGTTTGCTGGCCGACGGGATGGAAAGCTTCAATGAGCACTGTGCGCTCGGCATTGAGCCGAATCGCGATCGTATTAGCCAGCTTCTCAACGAATCGCTAATGCTGGTTACCGCGCTTAATACGCATATCGGCTACGACAAAGCGGCGGAAATTGCGAAAAAAGCGCATAAAGAGGGGCTGACGCTGAAAGCCTCCGCATTGGCGTTGGGCTACCTGACGGAAGCCGAATTTGACAGTTGGGTCCGCCCGGAAGAGATGGTCGGTAGCCACACATAATTACTCTGCAATATACAGGTGCAGTCGTGGAATGATTAACCGTAACGGCTGCGCCTGCGGTTTATAACGATGCTGAATGTTGTCAGCATCGTAATTCAATAACTCGCCAATATCCGGCACCATCGCACCCTGGTCGACATCATACAAGGCGATAAGCGGCGTGGGGCAGGCGTATTGCACCTGCTTTTGCTGTCCTGAATACCAGACGCGGGCGATGGGCTGAACCTTCACCGGACGCTTAATTTTAAGCCGCGTATCCGCAGGCAATGCCGCGATATTTTCATACTCCTGCTCCAGTCGTTCTATCCACTGTTCACGCGACCAGGGCGTGACGGTGCGCGGCGCTCGCAAGCTTTTTTCAAGCATCTGGAGGATATCGTTGCGGGTGAAATTCTTGATAATGTGTTTGTTCGCCCAGCCAAAGCGCAGCGTCGCGGGCTGGTGCAGCACCGTCAATGAGCGATAGGCGTTAAGGGTGATGAGCCCCGGTAACTGACGATGGACCCAGTCAAAGCGAGCGGTCGGCGCGAGGCCGGACTCTTCGGTCACGATCTTCTCAAACGCGCTTTTTAGCGCATTAATATGTGCGATCTGACTCTGAATCTTTTCCACAGAGGACGAGTCGCACTGCAGGCAAATAACGCCGGGCAACCGCACGGCAGCTTTACTGCTGCGTTTCTCCGACTGCTGCTGAATAAAGAGATGGCGGTAATGCTGGAGCGTCAAATCCAGCGCTTCTTTTCCGATATGCTGCTTCACCTCGATGGTATCCAGCGCATCGTGCTCTTTCCCTTTTGCGACATCCGGCAGTGTGAATACGCGAGCCGCGAGCAGGCGGCACGTTTTGAGACGCTCGGTCAGGGTTGCCAGATCTTGTTCAATCTGACGGAAAGTCGAGTTCAGCCGCTCAATGAGATCGTAAGTCGCCATAAAAATGCTCAGTAGTTACAACATACTTACTGTATAGCACATTCTGCCGGGTCAGACTATCGTGCGGCTTAGGTCAAACAGGGTAATGGAATTCTTATTAATCAAAGTTTATGCATATTGATTTTGTATATTTATTAACGCTTGCGGCCTCTCCATTGATCCAGGACACATTAAAAGTATGATGAATTATTAGAATCGTCACACGCTTGTGCCTGATACCCCCATGATTAGAGGTCATTATTTTGTCCAGAGTTGGCCGCACCGTTTGTGCGATGCTGGCCTGCGCGTCGTTATATGCGCATGCCGCACCCGATGAGATTTCCACCGCATGGCCTGTCAATGTGGGGCCGCTGAACCCGCATCTCTACACGCCGAACCAGATGTTCGCCCAAAGCATGGTGTATGAACCACTGGTGAAATATCAGGTGGATGGATCGGTAAAACCGTGGCTGGCCACAAGCTGGACAAGTTCGAAGGACGGAAAAATTTGGACCTTTACCCTTCGTGACGGTGTCACTTTTTCAAATGGTGAGGCATTTGATGCACAGGCGGCGGCTGAGAATTTCCGCGCTGTACTGGATAATCGCCAGCGCCATGCCTGGCTGGAATTGACCAATCAGATAACGGACGTCAAAGCGTTAAGCAAAAACGAACTGCAAATCACGCTTAAAAGCGCCTATTACCCCTTCCTGCAGGAACTTGCGCTGCCGCGTCCTTTCCGCTTTATTGCCCCGTCGCAGTTTAAAAATCACGAGACGATGAACGGGATAAAAGCGCCGATTGGCACCGGGCCGTGGGTATTGAAAGCGTCCAGACTCAATCAGTACGACGTGCTGGTTCGCAACGATCGTTACTGGGGAACCAAACCAACGATTCGCCAGATAACCGTCAAGGTTATACCGGATCCCACCACCCGCGCGGTAGCCTTCGAAACCGGTGACGTTGACCTGCTTTACGGTAACGAAGGACTGGTGCCGCTGGATACCTTCGCGCGGTTTAGCCAAAATCCTGCCTACCGCACCCAGTTGTCGCAGCCTATCGAAACGGTGATGCTGGCGCTGAATTCCGCCAAAGCGCCTACCGAAGAGCTGGCGGTGCGCGAAGCGCTGAACCATGCGGTCAATAAAAAGTCGCTAATCGAGAATGCGCTTTACGGCACGCAGCAGGTGGCGGATACGTTGTTCGCGTCTTCAGTGCCGTATGCCAACATTGGTCTCAAGCCGCGGCAGTACGATCCCCAGCAGGCAAAATCGCTGCTGGAAAAAGCCGGCTGGCTACTGTCGGCTGGCAACGTGATCCGTGAAAAAAAGGGGCAGCCGCTTCGCATTGAACTTGCCTATATCGGCACCGATGCACTGAGTAAATCCATGGCAGAAATTATCCAGGCCGATATGCGTCAGGTGGGCGTTGACGTTGCGCTGGTGGGGGAAGAGGAGAGCAGTATCTATGCTCGCCAGCGTGATGGTCGTTTTGGCATGATATTTAACCGCACCTGGGGCGCTCCGTACGATCCGCATGCGTTTATGAGTTCAATGCGCGTTCCTTCACACGCCGATTACCAGGCCCAGCAGGGGCTGGCGGATAAGCCCGTTATTGATAAAGAAATTGGTGAGGTGTTGTCCACCACTGATGAGGTACAACGCCAGTCGCTGTATCGCGACATTCTGACGCGGCTGCACAACGACGCGGTGTATCTGCCCATCAGCTACGTTTCAATGATGGTCGTCGCGAAACCTGAACTGGGTAAAATACCGTTTGCGCCCATCGCGTCAGACATTCCGTTTGAACAGATCCAGCCGGTGAAACCCTGATGCTTCGTTACATTCTCCGGCGTATTGCGCTTCTGATCCCGATGGTTTTCGCCGCCTCGGTGATTATCTTTCTGATGTTGCGTCTGGGGACCGGCGACCCGGCACTGGACTATTTGCGACTGTCGAATTTGCCCCCAACTCCGGATATGGTGGCTTCAACACGTATTATGCTGGGGTTGGATCAGCCGCTTGTCGTCCAGTACGGCAGCTGGCTGTGGAAAGCGTTACACCTTGATTTTGGCGTCTCGTTTGCGACGCAGCGTCCGGTTCTGGATGACGTTATGCACTTTCTCCCTGCCACGTTATTGCTGGCGGGGGCGGCGCTGGTGCTGATCCTGCTGACTTCCGTGCCGCTGGGGATTTGGGCGGCTCGCCATCGCGACCGTCTTCCTGATTTTATCGTGCGTCTGATTTCATTTCTGGGCGTGTCGATGCCCAACTTTTGGCTCGCTTTTTTACTGGTGATGTTTTTCTCGGTTTATCTCCAGTGGCTACCCGCGATGGGCTACGGCGACTGGCAGCATCTCATTCTGCCCGCTGTCTCGATTGCCTTTATGTCACTGGCGATTAACGCCCGTTTGCTGCGCGCCAGCATGTTGGAGATTGCTGGACAGCGGCACGTGACCTGGGCCCGGCTAAGAGGGTTAACCGAGAAGCACACTGAGCGTCATCATATTTTGCGAAATGCTTCGCTGCCGATGATCACCGCCGTGGGAATGCATATCGGGGAGCTTATCGGCGGGACGATGATTATTGAAAATATCTTTGCCTGGCCAGGCGTTGGGCGCTATGCCGTCTCGGCGATATTTAATCGAGACTATCCGGTCATTCAATGTTTTACGCTGATTATGGTGGTGGTATTCGCGCTCTGTAATCTGACGGTTGATGTGCTTAACGCCGCGCTCGACCCGCGCGTTCGCCGCCATGAAGGAGCGCATTCGTGAATTTTTTCCGTTCCTCCCGCTGGCCGGTCCGCTTTGCTCTTGTGATTATCCTTCTGCTGGCGTTGATAGCCCTGACCAGCCAGTGGTGGTTGCCTTACGATCCACAAGCCATCAATTTGCCAGCACGTTTGTTATCACCAGACGCGCAGCACTGGTTAGGCACCGATCATCTGGGGCGCGATATTTTTTCTCGGCTGCTGGCGGCCACCCGTGTATCGCTGGGATCGGTTATGGCCTGTCTGTTGTTGGTGTTGATATTAGGGATGACCGTTGGCGGCGCAGCGGGGTTGCTTGGTGGCCGTGTTGACCAACTCACCATGCGCGTGGCGGATATGTTTATGACCTTTCCAACCTCCATTCTCTCGTTTTTCCTCGTCGGCGTATTAGGGACGGGGTTGACCAATGTCATCATCGCGATTGCGCTGTCACACTGGGCCTGGTATGCACGAATGGTGCGAAGCCTGGTGATTGCCCTGCGCCAGCGCGAGTTTGTGCTCGCCTCGCGGCTTTCCGGGGCGGGACATATTCGTGTTTTTCTCGACCATTTGACCGGGGCTGCGATCCCCTCGCTAATCGTGCTGGCCACGCTGGATATTGGTCATATGATGCTGCACGTCGCGGGCATGTCATTCCTGGGGCTGGGCGTGACTGCGCCGACCGCCGAATGGGGAGTGATGATTAACGATGCGCGCCAGTATATCTGGACCCAGCCGTTACAAATGCTGTGGCCAGGGCTGGCGCTGTTTATCAGCGTGATGGCCTTTAATCTGGTGGGTGACGCCCTGCGCGATCATCTCGATCCTCATCTGGTCCCGGAGCATGCTCACTGATGCCACAACAGATTGAACTGCAAAATATTGTCATCCAGGCCGAACGCACGTTGGTCAACGGTGTGTCGCTTACCCTCAAACGCGGACGCGTATTGGCGCTGGTGGGCGGTAGCGGCAGTGGTAAATCGCTGACCTGCGCCGCAGCGCTTGGGGTGTTGCCCGCTGGCGTACGGCTGACGACAGGCCAACTGCTGGCGGATGGCAAACCGGTTTCGCCCAACTCGCTGCGCGGAATCAGTGTTGCGACCATTATGCAAAATCCGCGAAGCGCCTTTAATCCGCTGCATACCATGGCAACGCATGCGCGCGAAACCTGCCTGGCGTTAAACAAACCGGCAGACGATGCCACACTTATCGCCGCCCTGGATGCCGTTGGGCTGGAGAATGCGTCGCGAGTCCTCAAGCTTTATCCGTTTGAAATGAGCGGCGGCATGCTCCAGCGGATGATGATTGCGCTGGCATTGCTGTGTGAGGCTCCATTTATCATCGCTGATGAACCCACCACCGATCTTGATGCGGTCGCTCAGGCCCGAATACTCGATCTGCTGGACAGCATTATGCGCACCCGTTCGCCGGGAATGCTGCTGGTCACTCATGATATGGGCGTCGTCGCCCGTCTGGCGGATGAGGTGGCGGTTATGGACTGCGGTGTCATCGTCGAGCAGGGTGAGGCTGAAGCGCTGTTTCGCGCCCCCGAGCATGACGTGACGCGCCGCCTGGTATCGGCACATCTTGCGCTGTACGGTATGGAGATAGCGTCATGACATTGCTCAGTGTCTCTGCCATTTCTCATCACTATTCCTCGTCTCAGCGGGTGCTGAACAACGTATCCCTGAACCTCAAACAAGGCGAAACCGTGGCATTGCTCGGACGTAGCGGCTGCGGAAAAAGCACGCTGGCGCGCCTGTTGGTGGGGCTGGAATCGCCCACAGAAGGCAATGTGCTCTGGCAAGGTGAAACGCTTTCAAGTCTTAACCGTAAGCAGCGAAAAGCATTTCGTCGCGATATCCAGATGGTATTTCAGGATTCCATCAGCGCGGTGAACCCGCGTAAAACGGTAGGTGACATCCTGCGTGAACCAATGCGCCATCTGCTGTCGTTGAGCAAAAAAGAACAACTGGCCCGCGCCAGCGCGCTACTCCAGTCGGTCGATCTGGATGACAGTCTTCTTCACAAGCGACCGCCGCAGCTTAGCGGTGGCCAGCTCCAGCGCGTATGTCTGGCGAGGGCGATGGCCGTTGAGCCTAAGCTGCTAATTCTTGACGAGGCCGTTTCAAATCTGGATTTGGTCCTCCAGGCCGGCGTTATCCGCCTGCTTAAAAAACTCCAGCAACAGTTCGGTACGGCGTGTCTGTTCATCACTCACGATTTGCGCCTGGTCGAGCGTTTTTGCCATCGGGTAATGGTGATGGAAGCGGGGCAGATTGTTGAAACACAGGCTGTTGGCAATACATTGACGTTTTCATCTGATGCGGGGCGCGTACTACAAAACGCCGTCCTTCCTGCTTTTCCCGTACGCCGCCGCGAGACGGTATAAGGAACACGCGATATGCAACGAGTGACCATTACTCTTGATGACGATTTACTCGAAACGCTGGATAGCCTGAGCCAGCGTCGAGGTTACAACAACCGTTCAGAAGCCATACGCGATATTCTGCGCAGCGCGCTGGCGCAGGAGGCGACTCAGCAGCATGGTACCCAGGGATTCGCGGTGCTTTCCTACGTTTATGAGCACGAGAAGCGAGATTTAGCCCGCCGCCTTGTCTCCACTCAACATCATCACCATGATTTGTCGGTAGCAACGCTGCACGTGCATATTAATCACGATGATTGTCTGGAGATTGCCGTACTGAAAGGCGATATGGGCGATGTTCAGCATTTCGCTGATGACGTTATCGCCCAGCGTGGCGTTCGTCACGGACATTTGCAGTGTCTGCCCGGTGACGATTCAACGTTGTCAGACTAAGGTGGGCAGGGTGACATGATGGTACACCGGCCAGCTAAAGCAAAATTTTGTTCCACCCAGATCGCTTGCCTCGCAACTGACCTGTCCGCCCATTGCCTGGGCAATAGAGCGCACAATGGCCAGACCCAGCCCGCATCCGCCCGTGGCGCGGTCGCGGCTTGGGTCGAGACGCACAAAGGGTTCGAATACCTTTTCGCGCTCGTCTAAAGCGATACCCGGACCATCATCTTCTACGGATAAACTGGCCTGGCTGCCGTTGTGCTGCAATCGGATACGCAGCGTATGGTTGCTGTAGCGCAGCGCATTATTGACGAGATTATCCAGCACCCGCTCCATCAGACGCATGTCCAGCGCCCCGTAATCCCCTGGGTCGTCAACCCGCAGCAGCGTACGTTGCGGGTTAACGCTCTGGACGTCGTCGATATAGCCTTTGAACCAGGCAGGCAGATTCGGCGTGGTGAGATTCAGTTCATTTTGCGGGCGATCCAGACGTGCATACGTCAACAGCTCTTCGATTAACGCTTCTAGCTGTTCAATATCACGGTTCAGCGCCTGGGATTCCGTCTCGGTGAGATTGTCGCTCATCTCCAGACGATAGCGCAGACGCACCAGCGGCGTGCGGAGTTCATGCGCAATACCGTCGATCAGCCGTTTTTTACTGACAATCAGCGCGTTGATGTTATCGGCCATCTGGTTAAACGCTACACCTAAGCGCTCAAAGCTGGAGGTGCTGTCAAAATGGATCCGCTCTGTGAGGTGTCCATCGCCAAAGCGCTGTGCCGCGGCCTCAAGCCGCAGCATGTCCTGCCAGTGGGGTCGCATCCAGATAAACACGGGAAAGGCCAGAGAGATGGCGATAAACGCCAGCAGCGCTAAATCCAATAGCCGCATCTGATGTAAAAAATACAGATATGGGACCGGCCCGACCGCCAGTACATAGTGGCTGCGCGGAATGCGTTGAATAAAGGTGTACTGATCGTCCAGCGCCACAATGTCACCATCGCGCAGGCGCTGAGTGGTGGGTGTATCCAGTTTGTAATTCTTCAGTGGCTCAATACGCATATTAAACGAGAGGTTCAGATCCAGCTCTTTCAGCGTGCGCGCCCAGTCATGCGGCGGGATTTCACGTAGCTCGCTGCGCATCAAATAGAGCGAGCTTTTCATCAGGTCATCCAGCGATTGTCTGCCCGCGCGCTCGGCGGTGAATTTATACACCAGCCCGACCAGCATGGTCATCACCAGAAAGCAGACAAACAGCAGAAGGTAAAACTGCACGAACAGCTTTTTCATGTCGGTATCCGGGTGACGGGTTGATCAGGTTTCCCAGGCGTGAGGGGCGAACAAATAGCCTTTATTACGCACGGTTTTGATGCGGTAGGGTTCGGTGGCATTATCGAGCAGTTTTTTACGCAGACGCGAAATAGCAACGTCGACGCTGCGATCCATACCATCGTAGCTTACGCCACGCAGGTTTTTCAGCAGCGCATCGCGATCCATAATTTGTCCGGCATGCGTAGCCAGTTCCCACAGCAAATCGAAATCGGCGGTAGAAAGCGCGATATCGGTGCCCGAGAGCAGAACCTGACGATTGACCGGGTCGATCGACAGGGTGCCAAAGCGCATCGCTTTGTAGGGCGTCAATGCTGCGGAGGAGGTTTGGCTATCGGCAGCCACGCGCTGGCGCAGGTGAAGGCGCAGTCGGGCCAGCAATACGGCAGGCGGAGTGGTTTTCAGGATGTAATCGTTCGCACCCATCTCCAGCGACAAAATGTGGTTCATGTCGCTATCGAGTGACGTCAGCAACACAATAGGACCGTCCCATTTGGCGCGGAGGTCGCGACACAGCGTCATACCATCTTTGCCGGGGAGCATGATATCTAAAAGCACCAGGTCCGGTTTCTCACGCAGCACCACTTCTTCACCTCGGTCGCCGCGTGGCTCAACGATAACATCCATATCGTGTTTACCCAGGTAGGCGGCAATAAGCTGGCCGACTTCAGGTTCATCCTCAACGTAAACGATCTTATTCATACCACGTCTGTTTTCGCGAAAAATGCCAACATACACCGCACAACCTTAACCTGCCATTAATCTTTCTCAAATAAACCCTGTTCCGTTATTCAGGCTTCCGGCTCGTATTGTTCTTTGAGTGTTAAGGTAAAAGTGAGGGCGCGTCTGTTTTAGTTCAGAGAGCGACCGCCGTCGACGCCAAACGAGCGGCCTGTGACGTAGCAGCTGGTTAACAGATAGTCGATAAGATCGATCACTTCTTTCTCGCCGGGAGCAATCTTCATCAGCGATTTATTCAGCGCCTTTTGACGGTACTCGGCATCATCGTGTTCATTAAACAGAATGAGCGAGGGCGCAATGGCGTTCACTTTCACTTCTGGAGCCAGCTTACGGGCGAACGAGCGGGTCATATTATCCAGTGCGGCTTTGCTGGCCGCGTAGGCGATGTGTTTGTCGCTCCCGCGCTCTACAACGTAGTCGGTGAAATGAATAATGTCGCTCGCAGCGTGCCCGTGCCCTTGCAGCAATCCTTGCAATGCGTGATTGAGCAGATAGGGGGCGTGAACGTGGATCTGCAACATACAGGAAAGCGTTTCGCTGAGCGGCGTACTGGGTTTTTCTGCCAGCCAGGCGCTGGCATTGTGTACGATGGCGCGCAGGCCACTGGTCGTGGATTTTACGGTTTCCGCGAAGGCGAGAATGCCTTCATCCGATGAGAAATCTGCCTGAATACAGACCGCTCCCGCCTGGCGTAATCCCTCAATGGAAGGATACTCGTTGCGGTAGCTCACGATCACGGGCTGGCGAAGATTGAGAAAGTGGTGGGCAAGGGCGAGGCCGATGCGTCGGCCTCCACCGGTAATTAGAATCGGGCGTTGCTGCGCGTTTCCCATCGTGTTTTCCTTTTCCGTTCAACACTGGGAAAGACGACGCTTATCCCATTAACATCCACGTTGCCGGTACGGCAGCGACCAATAACAGACTAATCAACGCCATTTCACGGCGCAGCAGGGTATTTTCAAGCTGATGCGTACGGCGTGCATACATAAACACCAGCAGCCCCGGGGCATACAGCACGACGGAGAGTAACAGATGCATTGGCCCGGAGGCATACAATAACCATAGACCGTAAATGCATGCACCCGTACCTACCATGTAGTGCGCGGGACGGGTGGCTATTTTTACCAGATAAGCTCCCACCAGGAAATAGGGTACCAGAATCATCTCAGAGGCGATGGTCAGCAGGGTGTTATAGTCCGACCCTGTGAGCCAGATCAGCACCAGGCAAACCTGTACGCTAATGTTGGTTAACCAGAGTGATGCTGAAGGCGCGCTATTTTTATTCTGTCGAGCGAACAGACGCGGGAATGCCTGATGCGTTGCGGCCAGAAACGGCACTTCTGCCGCCATAATGGTCCAGCTCAGATAAGCGCCACAGACGGAAACGATTAGCCCCGCAGCAATGACCACATCGCCCCATGAGCCCATCATTTTAACCATTAGCCCCGCCATCGAAGGGTTACGCATACCGGCTAGTTCAGGACGGGCGACCACGCCGATGGAAAGCAGAGTGACCAGCAGATAGACGCTCAGCGCGGCCACGACGGCCAACAGCGTGGCCCGACCCACGTCACGTTTGTTACGTGCTCGGGCAGAGACCACTACTGCGCCTTCAACCCCAATAAAGACCCACAGGGTGATGAGCATCGTGTTTTTCACCTGCTCCCAGACCGGCACACCCAGCGCCACGCCGGTGAAGTCGAGGCTAAATACGTCGAGTCGAAACGCGATAAACGCCAGGATGATAAACAGCCCGAGCGGTATGAGTTTGGCCATCGTGGCAACGAGATTAATGCTGGCCGCCGTTTGAACGCCGCGTAACACCAGCCAATGGACGAGCCACAGCAGGACAGACGCCCCGACAATAGATTGCCAGGTATTACCGTCGCCAAAGAAGCGCAGTTCCGGCGTATCGGTAAAGAAGCTCAACGCGGAGAAGACAATCACCAGATAAGAAACGTTGGCGATTACTGCGCAAAGCCAGTAGCCCCAGGCGGAGCAAAAACCAATCAGTTCGCCAAAACCTTCGCGGGCATAAGTGAATATTCCGCCATCCAGGTCCGGTCGGATGCGCGTGAGTAGCAGCATGGCAAATGCCAGTAATAAGATCCCAACACCGGTGATCCCCCAACCGATGAGCAGAGCCGCTGGGCTCGCGACTTCCGCCATATTCTGCGGCAAACTGAATACGCCTGCACCCAGCATGGAGCTTAAAACGAGCGCAGTTAAAGCACTCAGGCCAAGTTTCTTTTCCATTGGCTTCCTGTTATGAAAGGTCCAAATCCAGAATAATTATTTCGCACAAGCGCATAAAAATGGTGGATCACACTAAGGCGCGGGATTTTACGGAGAGTCGCGAAGGCATGCAATGACGTGGGGCAGAAATTCATAAAAAAGTAACAAAAAAGGCGGCATTTAGCCGCCTGTGTTAAATCGTTTTGGTTACTTATACAAGTCAGCGCTGATCGTCACGTTGTTACCCCGTTCCTGCCACTGGCGGGTGATGTGGTAATACTTCGCACCTTTCTTCTGCGCGCGCTTCGCCACCTGGTAGGAGACTTCGGTCATATTGCCGTAGTTACCGGTGAACTTGATGCTGTCGAAAGGAACCATCTGCGCAGCGGTGGTTTTGTTCAGCTCTTCGATTTTTCCGCCATCCGGCAGGGTGACCGTATAACGACCCCCTTTGGTGGTTTGCGTTTCAAAGAAACGACCGACGTCGGAGCTTGGCGTTGCCGTGGTCGCGACGCCTGGAATTTCGACCTGCTTCGCGGCTTCTCCGCCTGCTGCCAGTGCTGCACGTCCAGCTTCTGAATTGGCCGGAATAGCATCCGGGCTTTGCAGAACACGTTTTTTCGCATCGGCTTTGTACAGGAATGCGGTAATACGCTGGTTGCCGCCCTGGTTGGCATCAATCTGGCGAACGATATAGAAAGAGGACGCGCCTTTTCCTTTCGCTGCTTTAGTGATGGCATCGTTCACTTCAGGCTGGCTGCGATAGAAACCCTGTACGGTGACGGTATCAAAAGGTTCAAGCGCGATGGCCTGATCCTTAGGTAATTCGGTGATGCCGTTAATCACGCGGTTTTTAGGTGCATCGGCTTTCGCTGCATCGTCTTTGTAGAGATCGGCTATGACGCGCAGGTTGCCACCGCTGCCATAATCGGAAGTATCCACGACGTAAAAAGAGGCAGCGCCTTCTTTGTCAGCACGGCGGGAAGCAGCCTGAACTGCATCGCCAATGGCATTAAAACGACCGGTAATAGTGACGCGGTCGTAAGGTTTTAACGCTGCCGCTTGCTCCGGCGTTAACTCTGTCGCTGCATAAGCGGACAGGGCGGTCGCAGAAAGAAGTGCGGACGCCAGGAGAGTGTTCTTAAGCTTCATAAAAATAATCCTTCGCCTTGCGCAAACCAGGTACTGGTATTGTTGTTTATTTGAGATCGTGGCCGATTATGGCATTTAAAACCCGTCGCTGTCTGCGCCATTTTTCGCAGCCAGTGCTAACAGCAGGATCAAATTCGATAACATTTAGTGATATGTCGAATAAACAGGCATTTGAACAGTAAAACTGATTAAGCATATGACTTTTACAAGTTAATTTAATGTTAATGGCTTGATCCAATATGGCGCTATATCATGTTTTTACCGCTTCGCTTGCGCTATTTATCGGCCCTGACGATAAAATTAAGGTAAATATCTCTGTCAGAGACGGCAATCGCTTATTTTTCACAGATAAAGTCATAAATAGTGTTTTCAGGCGGTAGATCACAGGCGCTATTTTCAGTAGGTTATAGAAAGTTTGTTACTGTTTTATTTTCCGTGGTTATTCATCCGGCGTGTCAGCAGATGACGTAAGCTGAGCTAACCGCGGTTATTTATCGACAAACCATCATCAAACACCGATGGAAGGGAAAACTATGCGTATTGGGGTACCAAAAGAACGGTTTGCCAATGAAACCCGCGTAGCCGCAACGCCGAAAACGGTCGAGCAGCTGCTTAAACTGGGATTCACCGTCGCCATTGAAAGTGGCGCGGGCAAACTGGCGAGCTTCGATGACGAAGCGTTTATTCAGGTTGGCGCTGAAATCGTCGACGGTTCAGAAATCTGGCAATCGCCCGTTATTCTGAAGGTTAACGCACCGGAAGAGCATGAAATTGCATTGTTGAATCCGGGTACTACGCTTGTGAGCTTCGTCTGGCCTGCGCAAAATCCAGAACTGATGGAAAAACTGGCGGCGCGTGGCGTGACCGTCATGGCGATGGACTCTGTCCCTCGTATTTCTCGCGCCCAGTCGCTGGACGCACTGAGTTCGATGGCAAACATTGCCGGTTATCGCGCCATCGTTGAGGCCGCCCACGAGTTTGGTCGCTTCTTTACCGGGCAAATTACTGCCGCGGGTAAAGTGCCTCCTGCGAAAGTCATGGTGATTGGTGCAGGCGTCGCGGGCCTTGCGGCGATCGGCGCGGCGAACAGCCTGGGTGCAATTGTTCGTGCATTCGATACTCGCCCGGAAGTGAAAGAACAGGTGCAGAGTATGGGTGCCGAGTTCCTTGAGCTGGACTTTAAAGAGGAAGCGGGCAGCGGCGATGGTTACGCTAAGGTGATGTCCGAAGCCTTCATCAAAGCGGAAATGGAACTCTTTGCAGCACAAGCAAAAGATGTGGACATCATCGTCACCACTGCGCTGATTCCGGGTAAACCAGCACCTAAGCTGATCACTCATGAAATGGTCGATTCCATGAAAGCCGGTAGCGTGATTGTCGATTTGGCAGCGCAAAACGGCGGCAACTGCGAATACACTGTGCCAAATGAAATTTTCACTACCCCCAACGGTGTGAAGATTATCGGGTATACCGACCTGCCGGGTCGTCTGCCAACCCAGTCTTCTCAGCTGTACGGAACTAACCTCGTTAACCTGCTGAAGCTGCTCTGCAAAGAGAAAGACGGCAACGTCACGGTTGATTTTGATGATGTCGTGGTGCGCGGCGTAACGGTGATTCGTGATGGCGAAATCACCTGGCCCGCGCCGCCGATTCAGGTTTCTGCTCAGCCTCAGGCGGCAGCAAAAGCCGCGCCAGCGCCGAAAGAGCCCGCAAAACCGGTTTCTCCGTGGCGCAAATATGCCTTCATGGCGCTGGCAATTATCCTGTTCGGCTGGCTGGCAGACGTCGCGCCGAAAGATTTCCTGGGTCATTTCACCGTCTTTGCGCTCTCTTGCGTCGTGGGTTACTACGTGGTGTGGAACGTTTCTCACGCACTGCACACTCCGCTGATGTCGGTGACTAACGCCATTTCAGGGATCATTGTGGTGGGCGCATTGCTGCAGATTGGTCACGGCGGCTGGGTGAGCTTCCTGAGCTTTATCGCGGTGCTGATCGCCAGTATCAATATTTTCGGTGGTTTCACCGTGACTCAGCGCATGCTGAAAATGTTTCGTAAAGGCTAAGGGGTAGCATATGTCTGGAGGATTAGTTACAGCTGCATACATAGTTGCTGCGATCCTGTTTATTTGCAGTCTGGCGGGGCTTTCTAAACACGAGACTTCACAACGTGGTAACCACTTCGGTATCGCCGGTATGGCGATCGCCCTGATTGCGACCATCTTCGGGCCAGACACGGGTAACGTGGCGTGGATCCTGGTGGCCATGATTATCGGTGGTGCCATCGGTATTCGTCTGGCGAAACGCGTTGAGATGACCGAGATGCCAGAGCTGGTCGCGATTCTGCACAGCTTTGTCGGTCTGGCAGCGGTGCTGGTGGGCTTTAACAGCTACCTGTATCACGAACCGGGCATGGAGCCGATTCTGGTGAACATCCATCTCACCGAAGTGTTCCTTGGCATCTTCATTGGTGCGGTGACGTTCACCGGTTCGATCGTGGCGTTCGGCAAGCTTCGCGGCAAGATTTCATCCAAACCACTGATGCTGCCAAACCGTCATAAAATGAACCTCGCGGCGCTGGTGGTTTCATTCCTGCTGCTGGTGAGCTTTGTCCGTACCGAAAGCGTCGGCTTGCAGGTTCTGGCATTGCTGGTGATGACGATTATCGCGCTGGCGTTTGGCTGGCATCTTGTGGCGTCTATCGGCGGCGCGGACATGCCTGTTGTGGTCTCCATGCTGAACTCCTACTCGGGCTGGGCAGCGGCGGCGGCAGGCTTTATGCTGAGCAACGACCTACTGATCGTGACCGGTGCGCTGGTGGGCTCTTCAGGTGCGATCCTGTCTTACATCATGTGTAAGGCGATGAACCGTTCGTTCTTTAGCGTGATTGCAGGTGGATTTGGTACTGACGGCGCAACCTCTACCGGTGAAGATGACGTCGGTGAGCACCGCGAAATTACTGCTGAAGACACCGCTGATATGCTGAAGAATTCGCATACGGTGATCATCACTCCAGGCTACGGTATGGCGGTGGCGCAGGCTCAGTATCCGGTAGCAGAAATTACCGATAAGCTGCGTGCGCGCGGCATCAAGGTGCGTTTTGGTATTCACCCGGTAGCAGGGCGTCTGCCTGGCCACATGAACGTACTGCTGGCAGAAGCAAAAGTGCCTTATGACATCGTGTTGGAAATGGATGAAATCAACGATGATTTCTCTGATACCGATACCGTGTTAGTCATTGGTGCGAACGATACCGTGAACCCGGCTGCGCAGGATGATCCTAACAGCCCAATCGCTGGGATGCCGGTTCTGGAAGTGTGGAAGGCGCAAAACGTTATCGTCTTCAAACGCTCCATGAACACAGGCTATGCTGGGGTGCAGAACCCGCTGTTCTACAAAGAGAACACCCACATGCTGTTTGGCGATGCCAAAGCCAGCGTGGATGCAATTCTGAAAGCGCTGTAAGTTTGATGCAAACAAAAAGCCGCCAGTCATTTGGCGGCTTTTTTTGTGCCTAAACTCAAGCGTTAATCGTCTTCGGCATCGTCCAGTTCAACCGGTGTTTGATACTGATCCGGTTTAATGACCAGCAGATCGCAGCGCAGATGATCGATAACCTGCTCGGCGGTATTGCCCAGAAACGCCGCTGAAATGCCCGTACGACCCACCGTACCAAGCACCACAATACCGGCTTGCAGGTGCTCTGCTAAGTCAGGAATAACCTCTTCAGGCAGCCCTTTCTCAACGTGAGTCATTTTCTCATCAATGCTGAATTTCTGGCGTAAGGCTTTCATTGCCAGCAGATGCTGACCGCGAATCGCGTCGTTATAAACGCTCGGGTCAAATTCAGGCAGTTCGATGGCGATGTTGATTGGCGTAACCGGGTAAGCTCCTACCAGATGCACTTCGGTATGGTTTACCTGCTCGGCCAGATGGATAGTCTCTTTCACCAGCTTTTCGTTTAAAGCGTTGTGGTAATCCTCTTCGCTGGCAAGGTTGACCGCCACGACCGCTCTGCCACCTTCCGGCCAGGGCTGATCTTTTACCATCCACACCGGACATGGGCATTTACGTAGCAGATGCCAGTCAGTCGGCGTGAAAATAACGGATTCCAGCTTGTCGTGCTGGTGGGTCATTTTTAGCAGCAGGTCATGACCGCCAGCGATCACTTCCTGAATGATGGCTTCGAAGGGGCGGTTGTGCCACACCACTTTGATATCAATAGGAATGCCTGCATCAAGGTAATATTTTGCCTGCTCTCGGATCCAGGCCGTTCGCTGGCCTATCACTCCCTGACGCATAGCCGTGCGCTCATCAGGCGACAGAAGGGTGGTCATTTCGTATGAGAAGTCATAGATCGGCAGAAATGCTTTAATCTTGCCACCAATCCGTTGATGTAAATAGACAGCTCGCCGTAACGCCGGTTGATCGTCCTGATTAGGATCGATGGCCACCAGCATGTTTTGATATTTTGCCATACAGGTCTCCTTACTACTGTAACCACAGTCTGTAATTAAAAGAGTAACCTATATATCTTGAATGAAACAGGGGAGAAGGTTTTGCCAGATCAATAAATCATGAAAATTTATAGTTAACTTGATTATTATATTGATTTTAAACAAATTTATGCACTTTAAAAGACCCTTGGGGGTGTGATGGGGGTAAACCGGTAAGTATTTTGCTGTTTATCATGTCTACCTGGTCACTATTCATGTCGCCGATCCACTTGGCATAAACCTCATATACCATCCTGGAATCTTCATGGCCCATCTGACTGGCAATAAATGAAGGGTTTGCACCAGCAGAAAGTGACCAACATGCATACGTATGCCTTGACTGGTAAGGATGGCGACTTCTAATACCTGCGCGCCGCAAACCATGTTTCCATCCATAGGATATCGAGTTTTTGGAAAAGTAACCGGTCTTTTTTTTCGAGTGAGATGTCGGGACGAATACCGGACTGATGATTTGTTTTTCAGTTTTTCCATGCTCTCGGTGATGAAACTCGATTGAATGGGCGGGAAGGGCGCCAGTTATTTTGAACTGCTTAATTAATGCATCGTGAGCGGATCTGAGCAAGGCTATTTTTCTGATCCCTGCATCAGTTTTAGGCGGAACGAATAACCCTTTACTAGTAAGGTTTCGCGAAACATTGATTACCCCATTCTTCAGGTCGACATCCTCCCAAGCAAGCGCACATAGTTCGCCATGCCGCATTCCTGTATGAGTGGCAATTGTCCAGATGAGCGCATGATGTAGAGAAAGGTGTGAAATAAAGGAATGATACTCATCAAAGCTAAGTGGGTCAGGTGATCGCTTTGAAACCTTAAGCATCTGTATGCCCTCGTATGGAGCATGGGAGATGAACTGGCTACGGTTAGCCATTTTTAACATTTCTGTCAGGACGTTTATGAGCGTATTTACCCTTGATGGCGATCGGCCCTGTTTCTTATAATTTGGCATACTGGGATTAACGACTTCACCGAACAGAAGTTCCCGCCGGTAGTTGAGCAGGTCGGCGTTCTGAATATCGGCTAAAAGTGTGCTGTTTCCCACAACCCTCCTGAGAGTGTTGACCGTCGAGCGAATTGTGAGCATTGAAGCCGCTGAAACCTCGAGTGCCTTGTAATCGCAGAACAAGTCGCACAATTCAGTGAAGTTGTTAATGCGCTTCGTCGTGCCGAACTTGCTGAGCGCTTTTGATTCTGGGAATCGCTGGGCATAGTCGAATGCGCCCATTTGGATTTCGCTGACAATCAATGCTCTCAAGTTGCCAGCTTTTTTTATATTGCTATTACTGACCAACCACCCACGCAGAACTTCGCGGCATCGTATGCCGCGGTAGGTGAAAGTGATGCGTATTTTGCCGTTGTGTAATTCAATACCGGTTGGAAATTTCATCAGAGTTCCTGCACTAACTGATTAATCTTGGGGTAGTTGTACCAGAGCAATCCTTTGGCATTATCAGTCTGACCCAGCGCTGTTAAATGCTTGAAATGCACGCCTTCCACCCAAAGCTTCAGACGGTAATTTTTGATCTGACCTTCGGTAAGCCCTGTTCTTTCAGTTAATCTGGTCTCAACCACCCACTCTTCGTTAAATATTACCTGTGCCATCATTCACCTCAGGTAACCGGCATCAGTATAAAGATACCGGTTAAGAACAATTGATATTCCGATATCAGGAGGCCTGACCGGGTAATGAACGGAGCCGACGCATGCCAGTCATTGCTGTAGCTACATAGCTCGCCTTACGATTCACCACTTCAACCCAAACTTTCACACCTTCAACTCTCACGGTGTAGGTCTCTTTCATCTTGCTTCGCCCGTAATCGCCGTAACGTTGCTGGTGGGCTGCGAGCGCGATGTCACATGCCTGGCGAGCCAAAGGGGATTGCCTACTACCTCGATTGATCAGTCGCATATTGTCTCCTTTAGGGAGGGTTTCCCCTCCCGATCTCCCTAAGCCACGTATTCCGGTTTCATATCCGCCAGAGTGATTCTGAACTGATCGTGTAGCTCTTCGCTCAGATGACGTTTAGCCGATGCCAGCACTCGCTCAACTTCCCCGAATCGCTCAGTGGCTTCGGGAGCATCTGAAGGCGGCAGAGAATTGATTGCCGCTTCTACTTTGTTGCGTGCGTCCACAAGGTAGTAACGCTTCACTGCTTTGTTCTTTAGCTCGGTGAACAGGGCGGAACCCAGCGTGGCTTTTACGCTTTCGATATCAACCCGTAACGCTTTGGCGCTATCAACGTCCTGTACAGCATCGATGCGGTCGCGGAAATCATCAGCCAGGATATCAACGTTGACGGCCGATTCCTGAGCGGCGTGAGTGGTTGTTACGTTGTCACCTGATAGGTTTCTGAGGCTTACTCTTGTCGGTGCTGGATTAATTTCCCTCTCTGCACGCTGCTCAACTTCATCCGGACTGTAGACGCCGAGGATCACCTCAGGGCAGTAGAGTCGCGCCCAATACTTAACGGCCAGATATGCGATCTGTTGCTTTGGTGCTGTCTTCCAAAGCGGTGAGTTACGTGTGGTGATATCCGCTAGGTAAATAGGCTCACCCCAGGTAATGTCCTCTTCACCGCGCAGAACTGCACCAACCTTGATAAACAGGCCTAATTCATTGCGACCTTCTTTTTGTCCCGCAATCTGCTCCCAATCACCGCCGTACTTATAATGGAAGCGACCAACGATGGCGCTGGAACTTGAAATTACTGCGTTAACCAATTGAGCTTCGTAACCCAACACGCCGTTTACCAGGTGCGTTTTCTGCGCCACTGCATATGGATTCATTCCCCATTGCATGGCCTGCATGACGATCGCCATACAGTCGGCAGGTTTCCCCGCAAGATGCTTGGGAACAGTGACAGCAGACTGAGCCATTAGGTCAGCGAAAGCGGTTAACTGGCCGAGTGCCTGCACATTGAATACTGCGTTGCTGGCAGAGAGGGTGTTTGGAGCCTGCTCTGTTGTGATGATATTTGTATTTTGCATGGTCAAATCCTCCATTAAGCCAAACGCAACGCTTCGAGACGGCGCAGGTCAAAGTCGTTCAGTTCGTCGGTGTAATCGTCAGTGATCGGCGATGGCCATTCGCCAGTGTCGAAGCCAGTAGCGATAGCGCGCATCGATTTGCGGTATTCGAGCATTCCCAGTTCCAGCAGTTCTGCGGATGCTTCGATGATGGCGATCCAGTGGTAGTTCTCGTCTTTGTTGACGAAAATCCAGAAGAACTGATCCAGACCTGCGGTCTCGCAGTACATTGCAGCGCTCAGGTGGTAATCACGGTCGATGATTTCGCGGTGAAGTTTGGCGCGAAGTCCTTCCTGCTTAACGTTCCACATGCTGATGGTTTTCAGGTCAGCACCAATACGCACTCCGTCTATTTCGATCTCGAGGTCAGGGCGGACACGCACTTCCAGGCCGGTTTCATCGTCAAAGCCAAAGTAGCTGACCTCAACTGCACGGCTCGGGTGCTGTAGTAGCATGCCGGCTGTCGGGTGGGCCAGAAGGGCCGACTGGATGGCCAGTGCGGTCGTCAGCTGCTGGCGCGTCACCAGAATCTTGTCGCCCGGGTTGTTGCGCCATGCATCCAGCAGTTCGTCGGCAAACACGGCATCCTGTTTAACGGATTTCACGGACTGCATCAGGTCAGCTTTGGTACCGGACACTTTCAACGGTGCCGGCTTCTGTGCTTCCTGTGCGACCAGGTCAGGATTGACGATCGCCAGCTGCTCGAGCAAGGCATCGCGGTTGCCGCTGGTTTTCACCTGCGATGGAAGGGTGGAGTTATATTCTTTGATGCAGGCTTTCATCGCCGTGGCGGTTTGTTTCTGATCTGCTTCGATACGCTGAAATTCAGCTGGCAGCGCCATGTAACTTTGAGCCGTTTCTTCAAGCGATCCGCCAAGCGAGACCTGGGGCGGCAGGGTGCTGTTGTGCGCTTCCAGCAGGGCTTTAATTTCGTCAGCGCTCAGCAGTGCCGGCAGACTGGCGTTATACGTGTCGATGAACTCGCGAAGTGTTGCAGTCGTGGTAAAGGCACTCTCCGGAATCAACGGTTCAACACTGAATTCTTCATCCAGATTTTCAGGCTGAAGAGCCAGTGCGTGCACAAGGTTGCCCATATCCAATACTTTGGAAGGTGCTCGCGGGATGGTTTTGGCTACGTGACGCGCGTTGAAATACATCAGACTCACTCGCGCATCTTTAACCTGCGTCGAGCTGATGCCATTCGCCGCGTGATAGACGTCATTTGGCAGCCCTTCATAGCGGCCCGGTTCGAAGTAAGCCGGATATTCTGGTTCGGCCTGTTTCACTTCTGGCACGTTTTGTACCGGTTCCGGCGCGTTCTGGTTTACAAAATCGCTGTTTTGGCTGGCTGAATCATCTTTTTGGTTAACATCCGCCTTATTCTGGTTTGCGAGGCTTGGCGCCGCGGCGGCAAGCACATCAGCCGGCGCTACGATATTTGCTTGCGGATCAGCTGCAACAGCGCCTTCGACTGGTGGTACCGCATCATTAATTTCGACTTTCTCTGGCTGAGCCTTTTCCATCTGCTCATTGCTGAAGTTCTCCTCTTTAACAGATGACCGGTCATCTTTTTCTGTTGGTTTTTCATTCATCAGACCATCGATGGAGAACACGCCGCTGCCGAGGTTTTCGATCTGTGGTTGGCTGGTGGCGGTATTTGCCCACTTCGGCAGGGAATGGGTATCAGCAGAGTCATCCTGCTCAACAGCGAGATGTTGTTCGTCGGTTTTTACCCACTTCGGCAATATGTGCTCGATAGATGCCTGTTCATCGACACATGATAATTCTGTAGTGTCAGCGCCCGGATCTTTGGTGTCTGCTGAGGGGGATGGTATCGGTAAGAGTTTCACCGCTGCATTGAATTCAGCCGTCATCGTCTGGTTAACGAACTCAAGATGAGCTGCTGGTGTGTGATGGATGTTTTCTGGCGCGATGCGAATCAGGTTAAAAATTGCCGCGCGGTTTACCGCCAGAACGCCCGGTTGATTGCGCAGGATGGCGCTCCATGACTTCCACGGTTCTTCTTTTTTCGCCACAACTTCTTTGGCTCGACGATGGATGCTGCCGGGTATCTCCAGATGGTTGAAGTCCATCGGTAGCAGGGCGCAGGCAATTTCCAGATCCAGAGTGTCCAGTGAGTGGTGCGCACCTTCGCCGCGGTCGGTGTCATAACCACCATCGGCATTCGTACCGGAATCGGTGCGCTGAACATTGCTGATGCGGTTGCCGACTGCCCATTCGCGTACAAGAATGCCGCGATCAATATAGTCTGTGTTGAACCAGGTTCTGAAGAACTGGATTACCAGCGACAACTCGACACGTTTTCCATCTACAGGAAAGATTGTTTTAAGGGCGGTAATTACTTTCCAGAAGTCGAGCTCGTGGGCAGCTTTGAATGGCTCTACATTCTCAGCGGCCAGGAGCATGTTTTGCACGTAGCTGTTATCAACATCCATTTCGAGTTGTTGAATGGCTTTCTTCTGTTCAGCATCGATGTGGTAGGCGTATTCGTCAGCAATAAACTGCGCGAGGATCCGCTGACGTAGTGGAAGCGTGGCGACGGTGATCAGCTCAGGGGTCTTTGAAGTGGTGTTTTCTCCTACGGAATCTGCCGCTGGCTTTTTGTCTTGAGCCCATTTGCTTACGGTAAGGCTGCGAGTGTCTGCATCATTAATCCACTCGTTAATGAAGTCTTCGAATGAGGCAGTGGCATATAACTGATCAAGGTCGAAAACGGTTTTAATAGCCCGGACAAGTTTCCATTCTATATGGGCAGAAAGCTCTTTGACGCCAGGAGCAGCAGCCATGGCTTGCACAAGGTTCTGGACGAAGAGATTGGTTTCGTCATTCTCCATTTGTCCGATCTGAATGTGCTGCTCTTCGCTTATTTCTTTAAGTTCGTTGTCATTAATCAGGTGAGCAATGATGCGTTGTGGTAGACGTAGACGAGCTATCGGGCGAAGTAATTCATCCTTTTCAAAGTGACTAACCGGGGTTGATTCTTCCCGCTGTAACTTCGCTTTCCAGGTGCGCTGGTCTTCATCCAGTTCGTAGCGCTTGCACCAGGTGTAATCCACTGTGTTTTCTTCCGGCAGGTCGTCATAGACCGGGAAATCAGTGCGGATCGGTTTCTGGTAATCCTTACCCCGTCCAGTTTCAATACCAGCATCTTCAAGCTCAACATCGAGCTGCAGATTGGCGCGAGCTTCGGATTTCGCAGTGAACCAAACCACTGCGTCTTCTTTGCCGGATTTCTGCGTAGCTTTAACTACATAGAAAAATTCCATGTGAGATCCTCTTTTTTGGATGTAAGATCCCCGGGCCAGAGATAGCGCCCATTGGGTGAACTTTGGTTTTGTTTAGTTTTCCGGTGTAACTTTGGTCGGTGTCACCGGACGTACGGGCCGCCTTGCGCGGCTTTTACGTTAGCTTTCGTGGGCCATCTGGTCGTACGAAGCACAACGCTCAGAGCAATACTCTTTTTCTTTGCGCGCCAGCTGTGAGCCATTGCGATAGAGAAGGGTACTTTTAACTACTTCCTCCGGTTCAACCGGCTTGCCGCAGTAACCGCTGGGGGCCTTCATGTTGGTGAAGTCAAAACGACACTCGCGATGAAAGGCTACGACGAGGCACGCGCACAGATGGCGCTCGAGTTCCTGCAGGAGTATTGCGGATCCGATAGTACAGGTCTGGTAACAATCGATGGAGTAATTTATAAGATAGTCGATATCGGAATGCGCATGCTCCAACCGCTTGAGCTATATCGGGCGCAGGGATTCCCTGAGTGGTACATCATCGACCGTGACTACCGTGGTGTGAAATATGCTAAGGATAAGCAGGTGGCCCGATGCGGGAACGCCGTACCGCCTCCGTTTGCTGAGGCCTTGGTTAAAGCAAACCTGCCAGAGTTATGCGTAAGCGATCAAGCGGCATGATAATCCATTTAATGCCGCTTTGTTTGCGGCATATTTTACTCGAAAAATGGTCTGCTATGAGCGAAAAGCGGACGCCTGCATAGCGTAAACAGACATCCGATAATTTAAAGTGAACAGATTACTTAACCCGCTTCCCCGATTCGTCAATGACCTTCTCGCCATCCTCTTTGGTAAACGCTCCTTTCTGACCTTCCGGTAGAATATCCAGCACTATTTCTGAAGGGCGGCAAAGACGAGTGCCAAGCGGTGTAACGACTATCGGCCGATTAATCAAGATCGGATCTTGAAGCATGAAATCAATCAACTGCTCATCACTAAATTTCTCTTCATCCAGACCCAGGCGTTCATAAGGTTCAACATTCTTACGCAGCAATGTGCGTACAGTAATTCCCATATCTGCAATAAGTTTAATAAGCTCATCACGGGTCGGGGGCGTATCGAGATAATAAATTATCGTCGGTTCGTTGCCGCTGTTACGGATCATCTCCAGCGTGTTGCGAGAGGTGCCACAGGCCGGGTTGTGATAGATGGTAATGTTGCTCATATCAGTATCTCATTACAAAGTGACAGAGAGCCGCCACGCCAGCGCGGCCAGAGTGACAAACAACACAGGCATAGTCATGACAATGCCGGTACGGAAGTAATATCCCCAGGTGATCGTCATATTTTTCTGGGCAAGCACATGCAGCCACAGCAGGGTTGCCAGACTGCCAATCGGGGTGATTTTCGGGCCTAAATCGCAGCCAATCACATTGGCATAAATCATTGCCTCTTTGACGACGCCGGTCGCCGTACTCCCGTCAATCGACAGCGCGCCAATCAGCACCGTCGGCATATTGTTCATCACTGATGAGAGAAAGGCCGTCAGGAAGCCAGTGCCGAACGTCGCTGTCCATAACCCCTTGTCTGCTAGCAGATTCAGCACGCCAGACAGGTACTCCGTGAGCCCTGCATTGCGCAGGCCATAGACCACGAGGTACATGCCCAGTGAGAAAATAACGATCTGCCATGGCGCACCGCGCAGGACTTTCCCTGTGTTAATGGCATGCCCTCTTTTCGCCACCACAAACAGCACTGCTGCACCAGCCGCCGCTATCGCACTAACAGGAAGCCCCAGAGGCTCAAGAACAAAGAAACCGACAAGCAGCAATAACAGTACAACCCAGCCCGCCCTGAAGGTTGCCGGATCCTTTATCGCACTGGCAGGTGTCTTGAGCAGCGAAACGTCATACGTCGCCGGAATATCCCTGCGGAAAAAGAGATGCAGCATGACCAGTGTGGCAGCAATAGCGGCCAGGTTCACAGGAACCATTACGGAGGCGTACTGGGTGAAGCCCAGGCCAAAGAAATCCGCCGAAACAATATTCACCAGGTTTGAGACAATCAGCGGCAGGCTGGCAGTATCCGCGATGAATCCAGCTGCCATGACAAAGGCTAGCGTCGCCCCCTGGCTGAACCCCAGAGCGAGGAGCATCGCAATCACAATCGGAGTGAGTATCAGTGCAGCACCATCGTTAGCAAACAGTGCAGCAACAGCAGCACCGAGCAAAACTATCCAGGTAAACAGCAGACGGCCGCGCCCGTTACCCCAGCGGGAAACATGAAGTGCGGCCCATTCAAAGAAACCGGACTCATCGAGCAGCAGGCTGATGATGATCACAGCAATGAATGCTGCGGTTGCATTCCATACGATATTCCAGACGATGGGGATATCATCAATGTGGATGACCCCCGTTCCCAGCGCCAGTAAGGCTCCGATACTCGCGCTCCAGCCAATGTTGAGGCCTCTGGGCTGCCAGATGACCAGGACCAGCGTCAGTATAAATATACTCCCTGCCAGAAACATTTCAGCCCCCTTCATATATGTTTATGTATATGTGATTTATCAGCATGACGTGCATGCGGATTTCTCTAGCCATCCCCGCACATCGTCGCGTAAGCAGTGCCATGTCGTCGTTATCATCTCGCTGGCCCATGCCGGCATGTGCGGGGACAAGCGATAGTGAACCCATTTACCTTCCCGGCGGTCGAGTACCAGTTCAGCCTCACGGAGGATGGCCATGTGGCGAGAAATTTTAGGCTGTGACTCTGTGGTCGCTGCGCAAATATCGCATACGCACAGTTCCCCTGATTCCTTGAGAAGCATGACAATGGCAAGGCGGGTATCATCCGACAGGATTTTAAAAAGCTGAACAGGCTGTAGCATTTTTTACTCCGTTCCCTTTAGAGTACACATATGGTAAATCATATGTATTAATTTTTAAATCACTAAACTTCTCGGAGGAGAAAAATGGAACACTTACCTGCACTGAGAGCTGATTATTTCGATCAGCAGATTGCTGAACGCCTGCAGCACCAGGAGCCGCCACGCATTCTGCTTTTGTATGGCTCAGTAAGAGAGCGCTCATACAGTCGTTTTGCAGCAGAAGAAGCGGGTCGCCTGCTGACGGCGATGGGGGCAGAGATAAAGCTGTTTAACCCATCAGGTTTGCCTCTTCCGGATGATGCCCCGGATACACACCCTAAAGTCACCGAATTACGCGGTCTGGTCCGGTGGTGTGACGGAATGGTGTGGAGTTCCCCGGAGCGGCATGGGGCAATGAGTGCGGTGATGAAAGCACAAATTGACTGGATCCCTTTAAGCGAAGGGGCCGTTCGTCCTTCCCAGGGAAAAACTCTGGCGGTCATGCAGGTCTGCGGCGGTTCGCAGTCCTTCAACGCCGTGAACCAGATGCGTATTCTTGGACGCTGGATGCGGATGTTCACGATACCCAACCAGTCCTCAGTGGCTAAAGCCTGGCAGGAATTCGATGAGAATGGGCGAATGAAACCTTCGTCCTGGTATGATCGTATCGTCGATGTGTCCGAAGAGTTGTTTAAAATCACGCTGCTGCTCAAGGGTCAAACCGGCTACCTTGCAGACCGTTATAGTGAACGAAAGGAGAGTCATAAGGAGCTTTCATCCCGCGTCAACCAGGAGAAAATATAACGTTCGTTTCTTAGTTAAATGAAAGGTCCGCTGAGAGCGAAAAGCGGAGATTTTGTTGTGTTTATTGCCTACAGACTTAAAAGGTTCGTAACTGAATCTATCCATGATCTACGGGACGATGTAGATTGGAAATGTAGAGACAACGCTACATCCTCTCGCAAAAAAAGCAGCGTAGACCCAATGACCGAAAATCAGCCCGCATAAAGATGAGGTTTATACAATTCATGTGAAAATATTTAAAAATAAGAAATCATGAGATTGTATAGGTTATAGCCTTGTCATATCTTCAAAGTGTGTATCTAACCTAAAGGAATAAATATCATGTTTAAGCGTCGCACTATCAAAACTGCACTTGCGGCGGTTATATCTCTCACTGTCCTTGCAGCACCAGTTTTTGCAAACCCAGGTAACGGTAATGGCGGAGGTGGGCAAGGCAATGGCGGAGGTAATCACGGTAACAGTGGTAATAGTGGTAACCATAGCAACAGCGGAAAAAGCGCCGACAATGGGAACAAAGGTCAGGGTAATGAAAAGTCTAATAAGGATCATGGAAACCGCAAAAACTACGGCAAACCAGACCATGTTGACTCCGACATCAGCTTCTCCCGAGCTCGCTCATTTGCTGTAAATTATGGCCTTGTTGGATATCAGGCGCTGCCGCCGGGTATCGCTAAAAATGTAGTACGAGGTAAACCATTGCCTCCAGGTATTGCTAAGAAAACTTTGCCAGCATCAATGATTAACGATTTGCCATATTACCCGGGCTACGAATGGCGAGCCGTTGGTAATGATTTGGTGCTTGTTGCTTTAAGCACGGCCATTGTGACTTCAGTCATTAATGGTGTTTTCGATTAATTCGTCCCCGCCATCGAATGCCCTGCATCCGCGGGGCTTCTTTTTCCAACCTCCTGAGACAATATGCCTTAGTTTATTAACGAAACAGGGTAATAGTGATGTCTGCTTCTGGCACAAAGTGGACGTGAAAATCATAAATATGTAGTTCCTCCATGCAGTTTGAGATCATCCCTAAACGACTATTTCCTAACCCTAGAAATTCATTTTTTAAACCTTCCTGTCAGGAAACCTTGCAAAAACCGTAAGATAAGTTTATAAATGCACTGTACGTATGTACAGTATTTCAATGCGGAGGGAAAATGAAAGTTGAGTTAACTATTGATCGCATGAAGAAACTTCCAGAGGGAGCCTTACCAGCGTTGGAGACTGAGCTACAAAAGCGACTGACTAAACAATTCACAAACTGCAAACTAACCATCAGGCGCGCGAGTACTGATGGCCTTACAGTTTTTGGTGGTGATAAAAAGGAAGTTGAGTGTCTGGTTCAGGAGACTTGGGAAAGCGCGGACGAGTGGTTTTATTGATCGCATAAACTTTAAAGGGGCAATTTCAAAGAGTATCGCTCGTTGCGTTAACAGAATTGCTCCCGATAATTATTAACTGCGTCAATATGTCGCTCAGGGAGGAAATAGTGAGAATTACCGGTACTTTTACAGCGGATGACCAATGGTATGATGTGGTCAGAAGAGGCGATAAGGCAGTTATTTACAGCTTCCCGGCAGATGGAAGATATCTGGTGTATCGCGTAAATGGATTGGTTTCATTGCGTCCTCTTCTTGAGGATGAAGAAATCTTTACCCTCAACGGGTTTATGCAATTTGCTACACGCCTCGGCTATCGACTTATCCCACCGTCTGATATTATTCCTTCATAGGCCTGAACAACCTATACCTGATGCGCCACGGAGAGAACCATGGCGCTCGAATTACAACTCATTAAGCACCACACAGGAATACTGATCCCGGCCACACCCGAGACCAGCGATATTCTGCAATCAAAAATCCGTCTCGGCGATGTTCTCGTTGCTGATTTCAAACGTGTCCGTAACCCGGCATTTCATCGGCGTTTCTTCGCGCTCCTCAATCTCGGTTTTGAATACTGGGAGCCAGCCGGCGGTGCTATCTCGAGTAATGAGCGAAAGCTGATCACCGGCTACGCCAAATTTCTCGCGTCATACGCCGGGAATGAAACGACGTTAATCGATGCCGCTGAACAGTATCTTGAGCAAATCGCAAGCCGGCGTGTCACGAACGGCATTAGTTTGTGCAAATCGTTCGATGCGTACCGGTCCTGGGTGATCGTCGAAGCAGGGCACTTTGATGCCATCCAGCTTCCTGACGGTACGCTCCGAAAACACCCCCGCAGCATCTCATTCGCCAACATGGACGAACTCGAATTCCAGCAGCTTTATAAAGCTGCGCTCGATGTTTTGTGGCGGTGGATTTTATCCATGTCCTTCAACAGCCAAAGTGACGCAGAAAATGTCGCCGCGCAGTTGATTGGCTTCGCGGGGTGATGGGGATGAGGAAGACCTGGTTCCACCACACCGAGTGCAGTACCGAACAGGCTGACGAATTGCTACAACGCTATAAAGCGCGGGGCGTGCGTGTTGAGCGCAGCCTAAACCCGGATTATGTCACCTGGACCGTCAGTGCTTACCTGCCAACATCAAACTCACCAGCGCGCCCGAATAGCCGCTGGCGTAACCAGATGTGGGGGTGAGAGTGAATATATATCAGATAACTTTACCCTGGCCGCCGAGCAACAATCGGTATTACCGGCATAACCGCGGTCGGACGCATATCAGCGCAGACGGCGTTGCCTATCGGAACTCAGTGGCCATGATCATTCGCAATAGTCAGCTGAATATCCGCACGGCCGCACCGCTCAAACTCCGCATCGAGTGCCACATGCCCGACCGCCGGCGCCGCGATCTGGATAACCTCCAGAAAGCCGCATTCGACGCTTTGACCAAAGCTGGTTTCTGGCTTGATGACTGCCAGGTTGTGGATTATCGCGTTGTGAAAATGCCGATCGTTAAAGGCGGGAAGTTAGAACTAACCATTACCGAATTGGGGACCGCATGAATCTTGAAAATACACTCAAATATCACTTCGCCAAATCGACGATGATTAGCGACTCTCCGCGAGCTACTGCGTCTGACTCATTAACCGGAACGGATATTATGGCGGCCATGGGCATGACCCAGGAGCGGGCCGCCATGGGTTACAGCGCTTTTCTTGGGAAGATGGGCATCAGTAGTCACGACCGGGAGAGGGCGATTGAAATGCTGGTGGAATACGCGCTGACCAAATGTGACAAGATTGCCGCATTGAGGAAACTCGATGCCAAAATTAAGCCGCTGGTCATTCATCAGTTGGCTACATTTGCTTTCGAGGACTACTCGCGCAGCGCCGCCAGCGTGAGACATTGCGATTGCTGCTCAGGGAGTGGCTTTATTGAGGCCGATGTTTTCACTATGAAATCGCACTACACCATGAAACTCCCACAGTTCGCAAAAGACCTAAAGCAATCTCCGAGTGATTTCGAGGTAAAACGCCAGATTCGCGAGACAGTCAAAGTGCTTTGCACAAGTTGTAAGGGGAAGCGGGTCGTGAGTTGCGCATGTAATGACTGCCTGGGGCGCGGCAAAGCAGTTAACAAAAAGCTCACCGAACAACAGGGTGTACCGGTCCTGACTGATTGCAAGCGTTGTAGTGGAAGAGGGTTCGAGCGTATTCCTTCAACTGAGGCGCATGCGGCTGTTTGCCTGATTACTGATGCCATCACGCTTGATACCTGGAAAAAGTCAGTTAAACCATTCTACGACCAGTTGATCACGAAATTCGATATCGAAGAGGCATGGGCAGAGGGACAGCTAAAACGGATAACTAGATAGTTGGTTATTTAATAGCTCTCGATATTATCGTAAGCTATTTACTTTTCCCGAATCTGTGTTAATTTATCTCTAACGATGGGTTACTGACTTCGTTGAACTAGCAAAAAATTCCAGCCCTGCGGTTTACACCGTGGGGCTTTTTTATGCCCTCGCAAAGATACCTTGCTGTTCGTTCCAACCAGAGTTATCTGTATGTCACGCCATTACAAAGGGTAAAAAGACATGCTAAATCAGTTGGATATGACAGAAGAAGCAAAAGCAGTTTTAAATGAATTAGCCGACGCGCCGGCTACTGCTGGCGAGATAGCGCAGAATACCCACCTCACCCGCGAACGCTGCCAGTTAATACTCACACAGCTGGTGTTGGCTGGATTATCAGAATATCAATTTGGTTGTTACAAGCGCCTCCAGTGATGGGGGCTTTTTTTGTGGGAATGGGCGGCTGGTGGGTGTTGTAGCACCCGGCCAGCCATTTGCTCATGTAGAAGGTCACAAGCGAACCAAGGCCCACCGCTTTAGCGCTAAAGCAGAGTGAGCCTACCAGAGACCGGCTTACTGATCTATGAAAAATACTGTAAAAATAAACAGTGCTGAATTAGTCAACGCTGATTGCCTTCAATATGTTGCTTCACTCCCCGATAACTCCATCGATCTGATAGTTACCGACCCGCCTTACTTTAAAGTTAAACCGAACGGATGGGACAATCAGTGGAACGGTGACACTGACTATCTGCGCTGGCTGGATATTTGCCTAGCGCAGTTCTGGCGAGTACTCAAGCCTGCTGGAAGCATTTACCTGTTTTCTGGCCATAGGCTCGCCGCCGATATCGAAATTATGATGCGTGAGCGGTTCAAAGTGCTTAACCACATCATCTGGGCGAAACCTTCAGGCAGGTGGAATGGGTGCAATAAAGAAAGTTTGCGCTCCTATTTTCCAACTACAGAGAGAATACTCTTCGCGGAACACTATCAGGGGCCATACAAGCCGAAGGACAGTGGCTATGAGGAAAAATCACGAGAGCTTAAACAGCATGTTCTGAGCCCACTGATTTCGTACTTCCGCGATGCTCGCGAAGCGCTGGGGGTTACGTCGAAAGAGATCGCCGATGCCACTGGCAAGAAGAATATGGCGTCCCACTGGTTCGGCGCTAGCCAGTGGCAGCTGCCGAACGAAGTGGACTACCACAAGTTGCAGATGCTATTTGAGCGGATCGCAAAAGAGAAGTTTCAGCGTAACGAACTTGATACGACACATCACCAGCTGGTGGAAGAATGGCAGTGTCTAAATCGACAATATTCAGAGTTGCTGGAGGAATACAAATCCCTTCGGCGGCATTTCTCCGTTTCTGTTTCCGTACCTTATACCGATGTCTGGACACATAAACCTGTTCAGTTCTACCCAGGAAAACACCCCTGCGAAAAACCTGCGGATATGCTGCAGCAAATTATCAATGCCAGCAGCCAGCCGGGCGATGTAGTCGCTGATTTCTTTATGGGGTCAGGTTCGACACTCAAAGCAGCGCTGCAGCTTGGACGAAAAGCCATTGGTGTAGAGCTTGAGGAAGAGCGATTTAGCCAAACAGTTAAAGAAGTAAGAAAATTCCTAAAGGATTAAGGGGGCTATCCTGCCGGTTGGTATAGGTCCTATTTTAAGTGCTACCTTTTTGAAGGCATTTGATAATGCTCTCGATATAATAATTACATCGCGCGGACTTCGGTCCGCTACGCAGAGACAACTGCATGACCCATTGACCAGTGATGTCTACTGGTCATTTTTTTCCGCCATTAGCTCAATTGGAGAGAGCACGGAGCTTCTACCTCTGTGGTTCGGGGTTCGAATCCTCGATGGCGGACCATCTGATCACACCATAATTAATCTTCAAAATGCTGCCATCCGGCGGCCTTTTAACTTCCTCAATTACGCACCCGCTACTTAGTGAGGTGAGAGTATGTATCGCATGGATAAACTAACGACTGGTATTGCTTACGGGGCATCAGCCGGGAACGCTGGGTTTTGGATGTTTCAGATACTCGATAAAGTCAGTCCATCGCAATGGGCTGCAATCGGCGTGCTTGGCAGCCTTCTTTTCGGTTTCCTGACATACCTGACAAACCTGTATTTTAAAATTAAAGATGATCGGCGTAAGGCCGCGCGAGGTTAATGATGGGAAACAAAGCGAAGCTTAGCGCTGCAATGATATCCCTGATTGCTGCTGGCGCATCAGCACCGGTTTTGTTTGATCAGTTCATTAGTGAGAAAGAAGGTAATGTATTTGTGGCCATCATAGACCCTGGCGGAGTGTGGTCACTGTGCCACGGTGTAACGGTCATTGATGGCAAGCCAGTCATTAAAGGGATGAAAGCAACAGAATCCCAGTGCAAGAAAGTGAACGCCGTCGAGCGTGACAAAGCGTTGGCATGGGTGGATCGAAATATCAAAGTGCCGCTCACTGAACCACAGAAAGTTGGTATTGCTTCATTCTGCCCATACAATATCGGTCCCGGTAAATGCTTTCCGTCCACGTTCTATCAGCGGATTAATGCTGGCGACCGTAAAGGCGCATGCGAAGCGATTCGTTGGTGGATTAAAGATGGTGGTCGAGACTGCCGAATAACCAAAGGCCAGAAGAACGGCTGTTATGGTCAGGTAGAACGTCGTGATCAGGAAAGCGCGCTAACTTGCTGGGGAGTGGATATATGAGCCGTCTCACTACAATCATCTGCACGGTAGCCATTCTCCTGCTGGTATCAATGGCATGGGCGGTTAGCCATTATCGCGGCAATGCCATCACCTACAAAAGCCAGCGTGATAAAGCCACTGAAAATCTAAACCTGGTGAACGCTACCATCAAAGACATGCAGACACGTCAGCGAGATCTTGCTGTACTGGATGCCAAATACACAGGAGAACTCGCTGATGCGAAAGCCAAGCTCAATGATCTGCAGCGCTGCGTTAGCTCTGGCAAGTGTGGGTTGCGCATCAACGCAAAATGTCCCACGAACGGAACGGCCAGCCCCACCAGCATGGATGATGCAGCCAGCCCCCGACCTACTGACGCCGCTGAACGGGATTATTTCACCCTCAGAGAGCGAATCGAAACCGTCGCCAAACAACTGACTGGACTGCAGGCGTATGTGCGTGAGCAGTGTTTAAGATAAAAAATCCCTCAAGAGAGGGAAATCTGATCGTCTCTAGAGGGTGGCAATTGCAGAAAGAATGCACATTTCGTTACAAAAGTGAGTCTGCTAATAATCATTGATATATGTCTTAAGAAATTTCTTAATTACATATCCTGAATCTTAAGCGAGCTATAATATCGATATCATGCTTCATCTTATTCCCTGGTAATTGTTTCTGCCGCTCTATCCGAGCGGCTTTTTTTAGCGAATTCACGATGAAGCTATAAAGCGGACATATTGCAGCAGACGATAGGTTGCAAAGAAGGCAGAGCCTCGCAATAGCGGGGCTTTTCTACGACCAGAAGAAGCATTTTAATAGTAAAAGTGATGTCACTTGATGGCGAAGAAAAGATTCATTGTGGCTTGAGGGTTGGTTTCAATCTGGGGCAGCAGAGCATTTCTGTATCTGACATGGACCTGAACATCTTCCTTAAAGAGGCTAAGGTTGCCTACGTGATGAATCAAAACGGTAAGAGGGTTTCACGTTACGACTACATTGTTCGCCAGTAGCCCTTACAAAGCCCTCATCGGGTGGGCTTGATAATAGTTACATCGATAAATAATGCATAAAAGCAGTTGAATGTGCTGTGATGTGGCACGATATGAACTTAAAAGTGCTGTCAAACAACACATGTGCGACCATCTCATTCTTAATGGGTGTGTATTTTTTTATAATGTATACACTCAGCCCACCTCATCTGAATTGTCCATCAGGCAGGTGTATTGGGTATCTTGAAGTCTTAGCTTTCCTGGGTGGCTCCGGATTATTTTGATTTTCACGATGAACAATGCTTTCAAAGGCCATGTGGTAGCATGGCCTTTTCTAACTATCTGCAATTTATCAAGTAGAAGCGCCCCCTGTTTAAAACAGATGCAGGACTGGATTGAGGTAGTTTATGAAAAAGGTTTTGATCTTCTTCAATTCGCAGCAGGCTGAAGTCGTTAATGTGCTCAAACCTGTTACAGCCATCATGCGAAGGTACCCAAACGGGGATGAAGTTTCGTTAAAAATAATGCTTTCCGGGGTTCATTCATTAACCGGGGATCATATTGAGATTTATGTCGCTTCTGACCGCGAACTCACTAATGACGAAGTTGTAAGTGCAGTGAATAAATACCTGTAAATATAACTTACTGACCTTTGAAGACACTTTGATCCTCTTGGTTATCAGGCCGTTTTAAAATTTACATTGAATAGAGATTATGGTGAATCCCCCTAAGCGGCGGGGCTAAGTAACCCGATAGCTCCTCTTCACTAGGGCTCATCGTGAACTTCTGAAGCAGCGAGTCATGGGGGTTATCCCAAAGGCTCACCGGGAGGCACCCGGCACCATATGCCAAAGCCCTTGCATCTCTGCAGGGGCTTTTTATTGCCATTACCATGGACTGACTCATCGTAATGGGAATACATACTTTCCCATGAATGCAATATGTACGAGGAAGAAACGAGGGATGCAGATTCATCCGTTACTGCTGAGGGTCACATTTAGCTTTGATATCGCCTACAAAGGATCCCACAGCATCTTGCGAGGCGCTACTAGAGTTTGTTCGGTTAAGCGTCATAAAAGCTTTAGTGCCATCAGTTGATATCTGCCATGTCTGAACAGTCATTCCCAAGCCTATATTGTACGTTCCTAACATCGAAGTTGGGCTTAAAACTGTATAGGTCATGATGCTATCTGTAACGGATGGGGAGTTTTTATCAATGTTGAGTACAAATACTTTTCCCGAGAAACCGTCTTTTTTGAACTGAAATTGATTGTATTGTTGGGAACCTACGCCAGTTAGATTGTTTACAACCCAGCATCCAGCATCCAGCATCCAGCATCCGCAGATGTGGCGGCTAATGTCAGCACAGCTCCAAATAAATACTTCTTTATCATTATTAACTATTCCTGCTTCTGATTTATATGAATGTAGCCAGCACAGAAATAATACACGCATCTCACGTTTGATAAAGATTCATCCACAGTTGCAGTTATAGAGAAAACAATGGCAAAACCGGACTGGGGCGTGCTTCAGCAACGGTTCCTGTCCGATCATGCCGAAACCAACGTATCACCGAAGGAATGGTGTGAAGCGCAGGGACTGAATTATGCGACCGCACGCCGTTACATCAAAAAGCTAACTGTACAAAGTGCGCAAAAACCTGCGCAGAAGAAACTGCGCACTGCGCAAAAGGAAAAGTGCGCAGATGAGCTGGTAGGTGATGATGGATTAACGGCACTACAAAGATGCTTTGTTGCGGAGTACTTGAAGGATCACAATGCCACACAGGCAGCTATCCGGGCGGGGTACAGCAAGCGGAATGCTGACAAAATCGGACCTGAGCTACTAGGGAAAACTAGGGTTGCGCAGGCAATTGCGCAGCAGCAGAAAGCCTCCATTGCGCGCACACTTGGTAGTGCCGATGACGTGCTCGCGCAGATGTGGCAGCTCGCCACCTTTGATGCCAATCAGCTCTCGCAATATCGCCGCGGCGCATGCCGTTACTGCTGGGGCTTTGGTCACCATTATCAGTGGCGCGATGCCGTAGAGTTTGATGAGGAGCTGGCTAAGGGTGAAGGACGAGAAGGAGCCAGGCAGCCAGAAGACACTGGCGGCTACGGTTACGACCACAACAAAGAGCCAAACCCACAATGCCCGCGCTGCAACGGCGACGGCATTGGCCAGCCTTACTTTCCTGATACACGTAAACTCCCGGCTGCTTCCAGGCTCGCCTATTCAGGTGTGAAGGTCGGCAAAAATGGCGTCGAAATCACAGCAATCAGCCGAGAACGAATGTTCGAAGCGGTGATGAAGCGGCTTGGCCTGGCAGATAGTGAGTTCGCACAGCGCGTGCAGCAGATCGAAATCGACCGTCGGCTGCTGGAGGTCGAGAAACTCCGCAAAGAGCTTGCCGGTGATGGCGATGATAAAGAACCAACACCAGTGCAAATCAATATCAACGTAGTGGATGCGAGGGCAGACGATGGGGATCAGCCCGACACTTAACATTCCTCAGGCTCGCTTCCTCGCTATGCAGCACAAATTCAAAGCTTACGTAGCCGGTTTTGGGTCGGGAAAGACTTGGGTAGGCTGTGGTGGCATCTGCAAGGGAATGTGGGAGTTCCCGAAAATCAACCAGGGCTACTTTGCGCCAACCTATCCTCAGATTCGTGACATCTTCTACCCGACGATTGAAGAGGTGGCTTTCGACTGGGGGCTGTCAGTCAAAATCAACGAGGGGAATAAAGAGGTTCACTTCTACGAGGGACGGCGTTACCGCGGAACGACAATCTGCCGCTCGATGGAAAAGCCAGGCTCGATAGTCGGTTTCAAAATCGGTAATGCGATGGTTGACGAACTGGACGTGATGGCGGCGGCCAAAGCCCAGCAGGCCTGGCGAAAAATCATCGCGCGCATGCGTTACAACGTTCCTGGTCTGAGAAACGGCATCGATGTCACGACCACGCCTGAGGGATTCAAGTTCGTCTATCAACAGTTCGTGAAGGCGGTACGTGACAAACCTGAGCTGGTGGCACTTTACGGACTAATCCAGGCCAGCACCTTCGACAACGCAAAGAATCTGCCTCCTGATTACATCCCGTCACTACTGAGCTCTTATCCGGATGAGCTGATTCAGGCTTATCTCCGCGGCAAGTTCACCAACCTGAACAGCGGGACTATTTACCACACATTCAACCGCAGGCTGAATAACTGTTCTGACGAGATTCAGGACAACGACCCACTGTTTATTGGTATGGACTTCAACGTGGGGAAAATGGCCGCGATTGTTCACGTTAAGCGCAACAGCTTGCCTCGCGCGGTACGTGAGCTGGTGAAAGTTTACGACACGCCAGCGATGATCAAGCGCATTCAGGAAGAGTTCTGGCGTTATGAAGATGGCCGCTATGTGAAAAGCCGGGAGATTTATATCTATCCGGATGCCTCGGGCGACTCCCGTAAATCGCAGAACGCCAGCAAGACCGATATCGCGCAGCTTAACGACGCCGGATTCAGCGTCATTGTCGATGATGCCAACCCGCCGGTGAAAGACCGCATCAACTCGATGAACGCCATGTTCTGCAATGCCAACGGTGAGCGCCGCTATTTGGTCAACGTCCAGAACTGTCCGGTCTACACGGAGAGCCTTGAGCAGCAGATATGGGCTGCAAACGGCGAGCCGGATAAGTCAGCAGATAACGATCACCCTAACGACGCTGGTGGGTACTTCATCGTGAAGGATTACCCGATCGTGAAACCAGCATACTCAATCACCATGGACACCACTTTCTGATATGGCAAACGACGACATCACCTGGGTTCGACCAGAACACCGGGCGGCTTCTGCTGCCTGGAAGAAATACCGGGACTTCTGCAAGGGTGCTGAAGCGGTTAAGGATGCAGGTAATAAATATCTGCCGCTTCTCGATCCGACCGATAAAACCTCCCGCAACCGTAAGCGCAACGAGGACTACCTGAGCCGTGCGGTTTTCTACGCCATAACAGGCAATACGAAAATCGGTCTGCTCGGGTTGTTGAATCTGACGAGTTGTATGCACAACAGTACCGGGTGATTAGTGTCACTGATAATGATGATGGGACCTATACCATCACTGGGGCAAATCATGATCCGGACAAATATGCTCGTATCGATACCGGAGCAATCATCGACCAGCGACCAATGAGCGTCATTCCACCAGGCAATCAGTCATCGCCTGCTGACATTGTGATTAGCTCTTTCTCGGTGGTACAGCAGAATATCAGTATCGAAACCATGCGCGTGAGCTGGGACCAGGCGCAGAACGCTATCGCCTATGAAGCCCAGTGGCGCCGCAACGAAGGGAACTGGGTTAATGTCCCCCGCACCTCAACCACGTCATTCGACGTTCCGGGGATTTATACCGGACGCTACCTGGTGCGCGTGCGCGCAATCAACGCCGCAGAAATATCCTCAGGCTGGGGCTATTCAAAAGAGAAAACGCTGACGGGTAAAGTGGGCAATCCACCGCAGCCGGTTGGCTTCATCGCTTCTGAAAACGTGGTATTCGGTATTGAGCTGAACTGGGGATTCCCGGCGAATACCGACGACACGCTGAAGACGGAAATTCAATACAGCCTGACCGGTACCGAAGACGATCCCATGCTGCTGGCCGATGTGCCTTACCCGCAGCGCAAATATCAGCAGATGGGCCTTAAGGCTGGGCAGATTTTCTGGTACCGCGCGCAACTGGTGGACCGCAGCGGCAACGAATCAGGTTACACAGAATGGGTGCGAGGACAAGCCAGCATCGATGTTTCCGACATCACCGATGTGATCCTAGAGGAAATTAAAGACTCTGATACCTTCAAAGACCTGATCGAGAACGCGGTGGACAGCAATGAAAAAATTGCTGGCATGGTTAACGATATCAAACAGGCCAACGATGACCTTGAGCAACAGGCGAAGGAGATCGCCAAAAATGCCCAGGACACCGGGGAGGTTCAGACCAGCGTCAATGAGCTTTCCAGTACGGTCGGGAAAGTGTCGTCATCCCTGACTCAGCTTGAGCAAACGGTGGCAACAGAAGATGCCGCACTGGGCCAGCGAATCGACAGCATCAGCGTGTCTGTGGACGGTATGACGGGTGGGGTGAAGAACTCAGCCATCGCGATTATCCAGGGTAACCTGGCGCAGGTGGCCGCGCGTAAAACGCTGTCGGCATCGGTTGCCGGTAACAGCGCGCAACTGGACCGTATTGATGAGGTGATCGTCAACGAGAAGGAGGCCACGTCGCGTTCGCTGTTGGCCCTGCAGACGGATGTGAACGGCAACAAAGCATCCATCAATAACCTGAACCAGACCTTCTCGGATTACCAGCAGGCTACGGCCACGCAGGTAAACGGCATTACGGCCACCGTCAATGGCCATACTTCAGCGATCACCACTAACGCTCAGGCCATAGCGAACGTTAATGGTGATCTGAAAGCGATGTATAACATCAAGGTTGGGGTCTCCAGCAATGGCCAGTATTACGCCGCGGGGATGGGGATCGGCGTGGAAAATACATCGTCCGGCATGCAGTCACAGGTCATCTTCCTGGCTGATCGCTTCGCTGTGACTCATCAGGCCGGAGCTACTGTTACGCTACCGTTTGTTATTCAGAACGGGCAGGTGATTATCAGGGATACGGTGATAGGCGATGGCACCATCAGTAACGCCAAAGTCGGCAACTACATCCAGTCCAATAACTATGTTGCCGGCTCGGCAGGCTGGAAACTGGATAAAGGGGGGACCCTTGAAATGAATGGCAGAACGGGTGGAGGGCAGCTCAAAATCACGGCTGACCGAATAGCTTTCTATGACGCTTCAAACCGGCCTCTGGTGGTAATGGGTAAACCGTTATGATGCAGATGTTTATCGAGGGAACCAGTTTTGATGCCACGAATGCAATGGGTTTTACTTACGTGATAGATCACCTTGTTGTTAACGGTAGTGGTACCAAAACTTACGCCACCGCTGGTTTTGACTTTGCCGTTACAGCAATGAATAACACCCTTGCGAATAATGAGCAAAACAACACTATCACTGCTTCAGTCTCAGGCAACACGCTTTCATGGAACACTACGATACCATTGAGGTTAGTGGTAACTGCAACGGCAAAGTCAGGTGCGAGTAGCTCGTATGCAGGCTTTGCTTTATATCATTATCCATCAGGTGTGAGAACGGTAAAGCTTGCACCTGACTTTACCCCCTTCGTATTGAGTAAGGTGATTGATATCGAGGCTGGGGCAAGGACGATTGATACCGGCGTCCCAGTGGGCGCCGGGATTATTGTTTTTATCAGGAATCGTAACAATCAGGGGGGGAATTTGAGCCGGTCTTTCTTCACTCAGGTTGAAAGCGGTGGTACATATCGCTTGCAGTTTGCTAATGCCGCTCAGAATCAGTATCCAACCCGCGTATACATCTTCTCAAAAGTATTGCCTCCCAACCCGTCTGCTGGTTTCTATATGTACCGTGACGGAGTGATGGTCTGGCATAATAACTGCATGCCTCTTGATGCGAAGTTTATAACGCAGTCTTACATGGAATCTGACCAGCCTCTTGCCGTTACAACTGGCATCACAAGTTTTATGTATATCCCGCAGGACCCTTCTTATCCCAACTACGGGTATCAAAATTACACCTGTTCCGGGGCAGGGATTGGCACTAACGGTAAGTGGAGAACTAACAGTACCGAGGTTTATCAGTCAACGCTTGGGAGTGTAAGCCTCACGATTAGGCCATGGGTGGTCGGAACAAAGGTCATGTATATAGACTGCGCCCCGTATGATCAGTATTACAAATACTCACTTGGTATTTAACTTTTACTCAGTATATCCAAACCTGTCGCATTCAGTTGTTTTGGTAAAAGATTCCTGCGGCATCCACTGAAAGGCAAAACTTCCACCGGAAAGGTATTCTGTTGTTTTAAATGGCTTTCTGACACCGAAGACAGGGATGGAAACTCTGTTCTTCGCTATCACGGCCTCATTGTAACAAATGGGCGGTGTATTACTCGCGCATCCGGTAGTCAGCAACACTGTCGTTATGATTATTGCAGTTGCGTAGAGCTTATTCATAAATAATCCTTTTATCGTTCATGTCAATATTCCCCGGTCATTCTATGTGCAGGTAATCAAATAGCGAAATTGGTAAAACAGATCAATATTCATTTATTGATCGCTCAAAACGATCAATCTTATTTTGGAGATAGTCATGCTTTATAACACTGGCACCATCGCTATAAACGGAAATACCGCAACCGGCACCGGCACTAACTGGACAGCACCCGCCAGCCAGGTACGCGCTGGCCAGACGATTATCGTCATGTCAAATCCGGTTCAGTTGTTCCAGATTTCATCTGTGTATAGCGCCACGTCCCTGACGGTAACGCCAGCCGCGTCCCCGGCTCTTAGCGGGCAGAAATACGGCATTCTGGTATCAGACAATATCTCGGTCGATGGACTCGCTCAGGCGATGTCTCAGCTCATCAAAGACTATGACGAGAATATTGGCGCGTGGGAAACATTCGCGACTACCTCAGCAAACCAGAATATCACCGTAACCATCAACGGCACCCCTGTTACGATCCCCGGTATAGGTGGACTGGCCAGAAAGGGGGCAAACAGCGATATCACTGAGCTGAAAGGGCTTACTACTGCGCTATCTGTTGCACAAGGCGGTACCGGGGCAACGAAGGCAGAAGACGCTCGCACAAACCTCGGTTT